>NZ_CP019962.1:0-1474279 GCF_000807675.2 Eubacterium limosum
CATGGCATCTGGTGGCCCTTCCGCGTATATTTCAAGAGTTACTTTTTCACCGGTGATCATCTAATGCCTCCAATTGCTGGCGAGATGCTCCCCGTGCGTTGAGCGCCAATACCTATCAGCTTTTTTTCGGCCAACGTCATATAGATGTCCCCAGTTGGGTTGACATAAGTCTGAGATTCTGAGTAACTCCCTGCCGTCTGCGCAAAGGTTGAAACAGGCGGTAGATCAATCGGAGACAGCATCGCCCGCTTAACCATCTCACAGTTAATCCCAACCAGCGCATCGCTTTGCAAGTCATTCTCAGGGTCGATCTCAACCCCACTTTGCTCACAAAGAAGCGCTATTTTTGTGGCGGCATCGGACAACAGCATCTCGGCCCGTTCCTTTTCGACGTCTGACAAAGGACGCCATCGTCTCTCCAAGTCCACTAATGTTGCGAACGCGACCATGCTTCTACCTCCTATTTTTCATCCGTTTCTTTAGCTTTTGTCTTTTTGACAGCTTTAGGATTGTCTTTTATGATTGCATATCCTAATTTCAAAAAATTTTCAACACTGTCTGGGTTAACCAAAACCGTTTGACCAGTAATCGGACACATCATCGGGGTCATATTGTGCCCCCTTTTTATGCGTCTTTGTCGGTCAGCTTAACAAAGGCAGTGGTATCCGCCAGTCTAAAGCCGAGCTCAATTTCGGCGCGAACCGCAAACATATTCTGCTGGAATAAGTTGATTGTGTTTTCCCCATCGGTCAAAGTCGCCTGATCAGAGATCGCAATTTGTACGCCTTCGACCGTTCCATATACCGCTTTCGTCCAGTCGCCAGCATAACCAATCGTATTAGCCCCATCACTGGCGCCCGCCAAATAAGCTGCCTTTACAACCTGCACGGGATTACCAAGAAGAACCGGGATGCCGCCGTCGGCCACGCTGTTAATAAACAGTGGTCGTCCATTGCCATCCTTCGCGCTAAGCAGGATGCTCTTAGCCTGCGGGGAGATTGCATAACCGCCAATCACATGCCCTTCCGCAGACACCGCGGCGTCTGCTGCCACAAGTCCAGCCCAAGGGTCAGTTTTAATGTTGACGGATGTCACGTCACTTAATTGGTCGAAGTCGCTCCCGGGCTTTGTGGTACCACCAAACACGGTGCTGTCAAAAGTTTTTGCCAATGCATAGGGCAGGCGTCGGATTAACTCAGCGTAAAGTGCGCTGACATCACGTCGAAACTGGTTGCTAAAAGGTTCGATGACTGCAATAGTGTAAGGCGCCAATGTTTTGGTTCCCAGTGTATGTCTGGATACGGGTTTCTTATCCGTTTCCCCTACCCAGGCAGCCGTAGGCTCGCCCGTAATTGTCTGAATTTTAATCCCAGGGCCCGGTAATTCAATTTTTCGGGCCAACTGCATAACCGCAGAGCTTTCTAAAACCTTCCCCCAGATTTCAGTGGATACTGCTTCCGGCAACGCAACGCCGGTGGTTTTTCTGTTCATATCAATTGCCATGTTTTCTTTACCTCATTTCTACAATTTGTCGCCGAGTGCCTCGGCAAATAAATCCGCTGTTGTTGCGGTTTTGTGCTTTGGTTTTTGCCCGTCGCTTGGCACGACCGGAGCTGTTGGTTGTTCACCAATAAAAGCTTTCAGTTCATCAGCGTGGGCCATTAATTCTTCTTTTGTGCTGCCCCGCAGCAAATTAGCCGGAACCCCCGATGTGTCGGAGACTTCTTTTGCCCATCCTACCAGCTGCTCTCGTTGCTTATAAGCAGCGTTTTCTTTTTCCGCGTTTTCGAGGCGTTCATTTAACTTTTGCATCTCGGTCTTTTGGCTCTCTTCAAAAGCATCATACTTTTCCGCTTTCTCCTTATAAACCTCAAAACCTTCATACTTTTTGCGCTCCCTGGCAACGCGTGCGCCGATAATTTTGTCTAAATCTTCCTGGGACCTTATGGGCTCAAAAGTATTTTCTTGATGGTTGCTTTCGGTGGATTCAGTCCCATTAATCAATTCTTCACTCATTTTATCTCCTATCCCGCTTTTTGGCGTATCGGTGATTTCCGCTCACCGCGGCGTAAATTATAATAAAAAAGAGCTATTAAGCTCTATATAAACTGTTTTATTTGACGTTGTAGTCTTTTCGCATTTGCGCAAGTATATCCTTTGTGGTATTCGCATCCTTATCTGCCTTATCTGCCTCTTCGACCCTTTTCCTTGATTCGAGGTACTGATCTTGCAGAGATTCGGGGTCATACCCTTCTACATCCTCCACTCCCGCAATGATCTGGCAATCGCAGTCGTTGTGAAACTGCATCATCTCTCCGGCTGTCTGTTTAGAAACATACACAAACCCCCGGCTGGCCAGCATCATGCAAAAAGCGCAGGTCTTTGCCCCAGCGGGAACCCGCGCAAACTTCACTTTGTTTTTTCTTGCATTGTCAATCATTGTTTGATGCGCATGGTTTTTCGTTTGCCGCGAAATATTTTTATTCACCTCCGGCAGTGGGTCAGCGCCCAGCGCGTCGTATCGATTTGCCGCAATCGCATACCGAATTGTTCGGTCTAAGCTATCAAGGTCAATCCATTCCGACGCCAGCGCGTTACTGATGCCGGTCTGCTTCTCGAAGAACTCAGCGGCGTTCAGAGAAGCCGCGCCGCCGTATTGGCGTATCAGCCCCTCCGCAACGTCAAAGATCATGTCTTTGTACGGCCAATAATTGCCGTCTTTTATGTTCAGCGTTTTTAAAAACCGACTAAATTTCTCCGACGCTTCCCCCGCCAGCTTAATAGTGGTTTGCCCGTAGCTTTCCAGTTCTCTACTACTCAGTATTATCTTCACCCCCGTTACCGTTACCGCTCGCCATAAGCGCTTCAAGCGCCTTTCGGGACTGGAACTTTCGTTTATCGCTTAAGAGCCTTGTAATCTGGCTTTCTGTGTATCCGAGCTCCTCTAATGCCACCTGGCTTTCGGCAATCCACGGAATCGCGGACACCTGCTTAATAATTGCATCGGATTGGCTAACGACCGATGGAATCGCCGGGTTTCTAAAGCGTGGCTGCATTTTCTTTGCGTTATCCGGCAGGGCGTCGATGGTTGTATTCGCCGATATCGCCGCCACCAGCAAACCGATATTTCTTAAGGCTGCCCCGTTTGTTTCGTTTAGACCTTCCGCCTCGATGATCAAATCCTCTTTTGCGGCATAGATCGCTTCTGCTGACGCCGGGTTATCGTGTATCACGCCCAGCGATGATATCGGAATGCCTGTTTCTCCGGCAAATTGGGCGGCCAAATTTCGCATGTAGTCCATGTGTGGCTGCATGGAAGCCTGGGGCAATTGCCCAAAACTCGGGATATCCCCGTCCTCGTCCTTCGATACCGCGAAGATACTTCCGATGTACGCCTCCCACTTCGAATTTTCCTTAAAGAGCTGCGGATCTGCCCCCAAAAGATACTTTTGCGGGCTTGTGAAAAATTCGGATGATACCTCGGTTCTTACAGCCGTACGGATAGCGCTGTCTGTGATTGACATCACCGCCCGGCTCACCCGGCTTTTTCCGAAAGGCCTGTCAAGTGACGGCCTGTAAACCATGGGCTCCATTAGTGGCCGCCCCTGCTTGTGGGGCTTGTAGTCCGCATCCCACGTGTTGCCATTTCTGCTTATCTCAATGATTGCGCTATTCGTGTACAGGTTTATCTGGGTCGGCTCTCTCGTTTTTGGGTCGACGTCAACAATCGTCAGCCCGCTTTTTATTTTCTTCCGGCGGCTGTCCCACAGCGCGGCGGCTGTTTCGGCATCGTAAGCCGACATCACCACCGGCGGATCGCCCGCACCACCTTTAGACACCGTAATAAAAGAGCACGAATGGATTAATTCGCTGGTTGTCGCCTGCCTGTAGAGCACCGGGAAATTATTTTGTTTTAAAATATCGTTGATGCCGTAGTCGTCCGCTTCGTCTGGCAGTACAAACCCATCAAAGCGGCTTCTGGCAGATAACATATCGACCGCTTTCGCTGGCCAGCCAAGCGCGCACTCCATTTTTTTTAGCACTGGCGGTACCGCGATGCCCAAGTCCTTGAGCTTATTTTTCTGGTCGTAGTATTTCTTTTTTAGCTGGTTTCTCCCCAGTTTCCACTGCCACACTTCGATTAGCTCGCTAAACGCCGTCTGGTCTTGCGGCAATAGCCCGCGAATGTTTCCGGGCTTAAAATTAAAAATGCTGTTCATCGGCACCCATTTTTCCGTCATATCAACACCTGCTTTCTTTGTGGGTTTCGTTTGGTGGTGCACACCGACCAATAAGCCAGTGCCGCCGCCTCTATTAGCGTGCTGTCTACTTGCTTGCTGCCAAAAGACCACCCGCCATTGCTTCCGATCAATCTTTTTTCGCTCATTAACGCTGATTCATTCAGGGCGGGCTGGTTGAAGTGCGTCACCGCGCCCTCCCGGATCGCGTTTAGTAACATGCTGGCCGCAGCCACAACGTCGCCGGACTTCGGGATTGTGATCGCCCCTTTGGCGGTAATGCCACCCTCTCTTAGCCTTTCGACAAGTACCATCGACGCGTTGAGCCCGTCAATCGCGATAGTGGCCGCTTTGGTTTTTCGCTTAATCAACCAGTCTGCCAACCAAGAGATGCCGCCCGCCATGGAACGATTTTCGATGATTTCCACATGCGTCAGTCCTTTTTGTGGCTTTAATGCCACGGCCAGAGACACCGTTGCGCCATCGGCCGAAAATTTAACGGCATAGGCCAGCTTTCCATCTTTCGCCGGGCTTTCGGTCGCACATTTTTCCCATTCCTTACGGTCAATCACGGCGGCAAACTGGTATTTTGGCAGCCAGTACCCAAGGCGCTCCTGCGCGAAGGATACTTCGTTCATGGTCGAAATTTCCGCCCGGACAACGTCCACATCTAGGCGAATGCCAAGCGACGGGTTTGTGTCATACCATCTCTTTTCATCGCGGGTGTCCCCGACGCTCTCAACGCTCCATTCATTCCATGATACGTCCTTTTCTTCTTCGGTCAATGCCCCTTCCCGGATATGGGCGAATACGTCCCCAGATGTTTCTGGCCCCGGCGGTGTGCCGGTAAAGATAAATTGCGGGTTCTTAAGGGGGGAGCTGGACGCGGTCGCCATGATAGCTTTTAGTTGTGTATCCGTAAGCTCCTGAGCCTCATCGACGATGACCACATCGACTGTAAAACCACGCCGCGAGGACTTGGTTCGCGTCGAAAAATAAATCCCCGCGCCATTCTTAAAGAAGATGGCCTCTTTTCCCGCTGCCCGCCGAACCGACGACACCCTGGCATTTAGTTCCGGATATTTGCACTCTGGATCATCTTTTTTTTCGCCAAAGAAGTGTTGGACACGGTCAAACAGTTGCGTGACCGTTGAATAATCGTGCGCAGTATAAAGTATTTTCTCGCCCCGAAACAGGGTTCCAAAATTAATCCGGCTTTCCAAAAGTGCCGTTTTGCCGTTTTGCCTTGGACAGGACAGTCCATTTCGAATATGCACCCATTTTCCACTCACTCCCACCGCCAGCCAATCACTCAAGACATCCGCCTGCCAGTCATCTAATGTGATACCCATCGCACTCGACAAGCGCATTGCTTTTTTGCAATCTGTGTCATCATACGGTTGGCTAATGTGTATCCTTGGTTTTCTGCTACCGCGCATCGGACTCAAATTCAGCAAATAAAGCCTCAAGCTTCGATTCGCCGCCCTCGTCAGTTTTTGTTTCGGTCATTTCGTGGATGGCTTGGATGGTGTCGCGATATTCTTTTGATAGCTTTGCGATGATTGTTGTTGGCGTGTCTTTAGAAAATAGGTTGTCATGCAGCATATCACGTAGCTCAATCAATCGCCTGAGCGTGTCACTGTCTCGGTCATTAAGATTTGCGCTTTCGATCAACGCCTCGGAGGTCATGACGGCTGCCGGCCTGTCGTCTTTTAGGCCCAATGCCTTCACGCGACTCTGGACGCTCGATTTTGATCGTCCCAACTCCGTTGCAATATCATTGAGAGAATACTTCGGATAATTCATACGTATGTATTCATCCTCTTTAATGGTAAACTTTCTTTTTCGTACGATACGATCACCTCCTAAAAGAAAAAAAGCCCTATGCCGCCGGGGTGAAGTCACCAGGTAGGGAGGGTGTACCGCCCCATGCCGTCACGCTCAGACGCTTTACCAGTTTCTCGATTTTGGTATGGGCCGGTTGATGCTCTGGGTTACCTGTGTCTTGTTTGACTTTCTTTGATTGCAAGATCGATGTGTCAATTGTACGTTGTCTTTATCGTACGGGCTTCCGCCCTTTGATACGGGGATGATCTCGTCTACTTCCGCAGACATTGGGTGCGGTGTTTTTAAACTCTTATCTACTGGCTTGCCACACAGGGCGCAATGATCTTGCGTGGCTAAAACCCAACGCCTTATGGCGTCGCGCCTTGCCCCATTAGTTCTTCTTGGGTTTGGATATGTTGACATAAGGTGCCTCTCATTCGTCGTTTCACAGTACTAAAAAGACCCCGGAGCCGGAGCTTACCGAGGTCGTGGTCCACTACAAATTGTTAATTCTGTTCTGTGCGATTTTATAATAATGCTCGTCAATTTCAAATCCGAGATAATTTCGATTGTTTCGAATGCAGGCTTCCGCCGTTGTACCGGACCCCATGAACGTATCCAAAATGACGTCTCCTTCCACAGAAGAATTTAAGAGCATTTTTTCAATCAAAGCAACGGGTTTTTGTGCGTTGTGAAGCTTTGTTGGCAGGGTGTAGTTAATTGGCTTTATTCGCCAAACATCGCGTTCATTGGCCGGAAAAGTACGCTTCCGTTTACCCTTAATCGCATAGATGATAAACTCATGAGAAAAACGATACTGCCCACCGCATTTAATCCATTCATAATCCCAGACGATTAAGTTCGGAATTTCAAAATACTTTTTTAAGATTGGATATAAAAATGGGTAGGTGCGCCAATCCGTGTTAATATACATTGCTGCACCATCTTTCAAGACGCGCTTAAACTCACTAAAGAGAATCTCAAAAAATGGTTCGATTAGGTTGTTGTCGTTCCAGGCCCCTTGCTTTCCGTTGCTGGTAGTACCAATACAATACGGAGGGTCTGTTATAATCAGGTCGATTGCTTCATTCTCGATTTTTTTAATCCCTTCAAGGCAGTTCTGGTTGTATATTTTATTAATTTCTAACATTCCTTTCCTCCACGAAAAAAGACACCGGTTCCCCGATGTCTCTTAATTACATTTTTACATACTATCATAATAACATACAAAACTGTCCTGCGAGTACCCCTCTTTAAAACTTTTTATTTGACATCAAATAGTAGAACTTTCTTCTTCTGTCATAATACATCTTCTTTCCACATGGAATATCCATAACGGTTTTTAAATAGTGATAACTGACATGCTCATTCGTAACCGCCTTTAAAATATACGGATAAATCTCAGAATCTGCTTCCATCGCCGTCTGTTCGATCAACTGGCACTTTCTCTCAAGCTCGGCTCTTTTCATCGCTAAATAGGCCGTAGAATCCGATTTTCCCGTACCAAAAGGCATTCCCGTTAGTTCCTGCGCGCCAACGGTGTGCGTATTATACTTCAATTCGTCCTTCCACTCATTGTACTGGAGGCAAAAGTTATAAATTTCTAAAAAGCGGTACTTGCTGATCTGATATTTGTTTTTGTTTAATGGTCTGACATTTGGCAATGCTTGCGTCCTCCTTTTCTTTCACGCACTCCCCACTCTTCTCCACCGGACACTCTCACCGCTTTTCACAGAACTTGCACTTGTCCGGAATAATATCTTTAAAATTCTCCGCCTCACAGATTCCCGTTCGATCGTAGGTGCAGAACTGGTAGAGAATGCAGGTTTGACAACTAGTCATTTTCTTTATACTGCTCATAAGTCAACTCAAAGATATCTGCCCGAACAGGATATACTTCCCCGTAGATGCCCTTTACAATGTAATCTCCTGGTTGGACAAATAGTGAGCCCTCCAAAGTTTTTATCTCGGTTGAAAATTGCAGAAAGTTTGCCCATTCAGGTGTTGGGTCTACACCAAACTGGAAAGCCTCCACTGGGATTTGCTTTTTAACATATTTCATTCTTCCGCTCCTTCCCACGGCTCCGGCAACTCCCGCCAGGCGAGAACTTCATTGTAGACATGAAAGTATGGAAAAGGCGAACCCCATTCTTTGTATCCCATCCCGCGTCCACCAAGAGCCACTTCACAATAGGACGTTATGTCAACATTTAGTTCTCCATCAATATTGCTTTTATACGTGATTAAAACTTCCCTGTCATCCTCCGGCAAATCCCCCTCAGCCACAACGTGCCATTTCTGTTCTTTTGCCTCCACAAGTGGACAGTCAACCTCTCGCCCATCTCCAAAGTTAACGAAGTGTCCAGTGAACGGACAAAACCCTGTAGTCATATCGCGATGTCTGTATAAACAGTCACACACTCCGCAGCTTCTGGGCATTTCCATATCAATCTGTACTGGCATTTTCTTCCTCCAAATTTTCTACAATTTCAACGGTAGGTCTTTGCTTAAAATATTCAAGGGGTGTGTCCGGTTCACCATCAAACCCACCCCACACTGTGCATATTTTGGATTCATCCATCCCTAAATTAACGTCTTTGTATAGCCGCCCGTCTGCATCAATAAATACAGGCCTTGAGTGCTGATCAATTCCAATTTGTTTTAGTTTTAAAACATTTTTATTTGTTTCAAGTTTCATTTTTCTTCCCTCCGCTCTCCCCAACTGCAAAAATCATCATAGGTCATTTGCTGGTCGCGCATAAGAATATTGGGGTTTCTGCAATTTTCTGGCTCCCAGTAAACACACTCCCCGCACCGCACAATCTCCGGCGTGCGGGTGTTCCACATGTCTACCAACTCTTCCTCGTCTTGCTCTTCGATTTTTGCACCACAATCTACACAATAAACAGCAGTATAAGGATATATCCTTGCTTTTCCTTTTGCATTATATGTTATATCTTCGCATTGCTCTGTTTTTGCTTCTCCCCCGCAGAAGGGACATCTCTTTAGCTTGGTCATTCTTCTACCTCCATGTAAAGCGTACTTAAATCTTCCGGCGTTTCTTCTATGTTGGATCGGGCTTCATCATACCATTCCAAATTATCAACACCGGCACATTCTAAAGCCCAGAGTTCAGCTCGGTTTTCAAGCAAATCCCGTAATTCTTCTTCCGCGATAATATATTCTTTACTCATTCTTCTACCTCCCAATGTGCATTGATCTGATCCCACACCCACTCTTCAAAATAGCAGTCAATGTCTTCCTTGCTCATGTCATCTGCCAATTCCACGGTTTCGCTCACTTTTGAATTTGCCATTCCGGTTGATACCATCATTTTTACTTTTTTCATTCTTCTACCTCCCGGTTCCAGCAGTCAGAACAATTAATGCTGTTGTAACAACCCTCCGGCTTTTTCTTTTCACCAAAAACAGCTACCACACAGGCCGCCGGAACGCCATCCTCTTTTTCCGCATCTGGGAACTTCTCCAAAAACACGCTCATGTACGTCCTTACCGGATGTTCTTTTGCCCAGTTTTCGACGATGGCAACGGCTTCTTCGGGATATCTATGTTCTAATTCGGTGCAAGTGAGCTCGTGTCTGTTATAACATAATCCCAATTTACAATCTTTACAGGAATATGTATTGCACCCATTAGACATACGTCCCCTCTCCTTTAAATATTTTTCTGCATCCATCACTCCCGCACCCCCTTCTTAATCTCCTCGAATTTCTCCAGCATTTCGGGCACTGCTGCCAAGGCCGCCTTTTTTGTTGGGAAGCAATTACCCATGTTAAGCAGGGCAAGGTCATACATGTAATCACTGAAATGGTATTTTTCTACATCACCTTTACCATTAATAGTCCAAAACAACTCACCCTCTTTCGGCCTCCACGGGCGTTTTTGGAGTCTGTAATTTCCTTTCAATAAGTTAAGTAGCGCGGTTTCATGAAGTGTCCAGTTTCCACTTTCGTCTACAAGCCCATCACGCGTAATTTTGTAGGGACCCCAATCCGATTTTTGTCCAGTCTCATAGATAAGATCAAATTCCTCATTAATCTCCACGCCCAGCATCCGGGCCACTTCTGGCATGTAGTTTTTACTCATTGTTATACCTCCATTTTGATCTGCCCCTCCAGAGGGCTTTCTAATTCCTTTGCTTTCCCACGCTTAACTAGTTCGACAACCTCTCTGCCCTTATAAGGCACATCTGGGTACAGTCCGCAGGCCATATACGTCGCTTTCCAGTCTGTTCCTTCTCCACTGGAATCGCCGTACACCTCGCACTTCCGATAAGTGACGCTATATTGCTTGCGATAGAAATGCTCACAATCCTTACAGAAACCTGTTTTTGTGCCAAACAGGTAGTGCATTAACTCAATCTTTCGCATGGCTCCCCTTCCACTTCACCACATCGTCAATCATGTAGCTCTTGCGCAGAATCAATTCATTCCCCCGAATCGTCCGCAGCCGCACATCCACGCCGACGTGTGTGCCGTAAATCCTAATAATCTCTCCAGATTCCCACCGGATTTTATTCTTTCCGTCAAAGGCCACCCGAACCATTTCGCCAACGGCCAAATTTCGCTTCAATTCCTCCATAGAGCGCCGATCCCGATAATTCCTAACCCGATCATAGTCCACAACCGGAACAGGCTTTAACGACGCTTTGATCGGATTTCTCCATTCTGCCGGATCATACGGCCGCCCGATCCCCCGGCAGATTCTCTTGATGGTCCGCTCCGTACAGCTGCACCCACGCATCACGCTGGCAATGGTACATTCCGAGACGCCAGATAGTCGATGGAGCTGGCTGTTGGAGACTTTGTTCGTGGCGGCCCATTGTTTTAGGTCAAACATCCTTCTCCTGTCCTGCCTCCCATTCTCTGTAAATTTCAAACCACTGCTCAAGCGGCATGGTTACCAGCCATTCACAGTTATTTTTTCGGTGGAACACGGCTGGCAGCTTTTTATCGGCGTCCCGTTTGGCTTGGTCGACGGCGTCGTAAAGATTCAGCCGCTCAACGCGCTTACACTCCACATGGACACCCGGCAGTCCGACCACGTCCTCACCTTCCAGCCCGTTATACTGCTGTCCGCGGCGGCAGTCATAGCCTTGCTCCCGGAATCGTCTTGCCAGCTCGCGTTCTCCCCGGGCGCCTTTCTGCCGGCTGTTAATCTTTGCTTTCATCCATCCGCTCCTTCAATCGTGCTATTTTAGCGTCAATATATGCCAGGGATTCCCCGAAATACAGGTCTAACTGCATCAGCATAATATAAACGTCGGCTTTTTCTTCCAGAATGTGCTGTTTAGCCCGGATCAGATCCGCGCCGTTAAAGTTTTGTCCGGCGATCTTCAGCTTGCAGATCTCTTTTGTCAATTCAGCCATCTCTTCCGCGGCCTTGGTGAGCTGGTTGTCAATGCCGTAATGGTCAAGTGCCCTTTTTAGGACCGCTTTCTGTTCTTTGGTCATTTCATCCTCCCGTAGGTCTCATAAATTTCTTGCAACTTATAGTTTTATTTTTTAATTGTTATAAATTCTATTATTTTATTTAAATTTTAATTTAAAAAACTTATAGATATAAGTTCTCGCGGGTTCCCTCCGGCTTTCAAAAACCGGGAACCGCCGAAACGTAGTATTTATCAATGTTTTAGAGCATAGTTCTCAAAGTTCCCAAAGTTCCCATGCTTTTTGCCTTACGCGAGGGTTATTTTTTAAACTCGCAAAAGGTTGATATTTTTTTTAAGCCATATATAAACCTTATTTCCGACGGGAACTTTGAGAACCGGGAACTCAAACTTTTTAAAAATCATCGTCCAGCTCATTAAATCCCTCGATTTCCTGCATGTTTTTTAAGCATACTGTCCATGCGGAGGCGCCGTTGATTTTCTTTTTCTTGGTTTTTCGCCCTTCGTTGCACTGGATCAAGCCTTTTAGGTCTGCCCATTTTAAAAATGCGGTTCCATTATAATTGCAGTCCCGACACATTTGGTCGAATACATTCTTTATAATATACGTGTAGTTTTTCTCACGCACACCCCAGCATTCTGTCGGGAAAAACTCGTCCCCTTCCTGTTTAAAACGGTGGTTATTTCGGACGATCTCACCTTGTATAAACTCATAGCACCGCTCATTCTCCGAAATCTCCTTCTCAGACTTCAGCATAGCAGCCGTTTCCTCAATGGACAGATAAACCCCATCCTCAAACAGGCAATCTGTAGCGATCCGGTCAGCGGTTAGAATCAGGGACAGGGAGATGCTCTGTTTCTGCATTTTTCCGCTTTTTTCAATCTCAGCCAAAAGCTCCCCCTGAATACGGCATACCTCCTCGGCGCCGATGTTCTGCAGGATTTCAATGAACCTTTTGCCCGCGAAGCCAAAGTTTTCATTGAGCGTCCGTGCCACCTCGATGCCGTTCTCAAAGATTTTACTGTAGCCGGCTTCGACTTCGATGACGCGGTTGGCGGCGCCGGCCTGAGAGTATTCTTTGGTGATGGGCAGCTCCCCGGTGGTCAGAAAGGCACAGTGCCAGTTGTAGTTCCGGTTCAGGCCCAGGCTCCGGTTGGATCGGTCCTTGCCATTTCCCGAGCACATGGTGTAGATTAATGTTGAGAAATCACCCTTATACTTCTCCATAACCTGGGCCGTATCGTCCATGATGTAAGGCAGATGGTTGAGCATATCGGCCCGCACTTCAATGGCCGTCTGGGTGGACAGGAAATCACCGGTAAAGGCACTCTCCATGGACGGGTTGCCCCAGATTGAGGCAGCCAGCATCAGACAGAGGGTTTTCCCACCCTCAGACTGCCCATGAAGATGGACGAAGAACGGCAGGGCATTGCACATTTTGATAATCACGCTGGCAAAGCTGGCGGCCATCATAATCCTTGGCTCAATCCGCCCCTCTGCGCGGACTTTTTTAACAAACGCATCCCATTTCTTTTCATTGCCGCACTGCCTTATATCACCGTATACATTGCGAAAACGCACATCACCGTCAAAGACAATGTTGCTGCAGTAGGGAACAAACTCCTTGATGGCGTTCTCTCCATGCCACCCCAGCTTGGAGGTAGACACCCACTCGGGCAGAAGGTCCATATTGAAGTTCTCCACGTCAGCCAGATAGCGAACAAGGTACTTGGCATTTTCACTGGTCACGGCCACCCCAGAATTGGCAAGCGAAATAATCTTGGTGCTGGAGGCGATCAGGTCCTTATCGCAGATGATCTCTTTCCAGCGCTCCCCTTTTTTGAAGGCAAGCTTGATCTTTTCATCCCCAGTCTCCAGGTTGGTGAACCGCTCAACGGGCAAGATAGGATGGTAGCAGGCCTGCACCTCCCCGAACATGCCAAAGGTCCGGATGCCGGTTTCATCAGCAAACCAGTTCCCGCAGCGCAGGTCCGGATAACACTCACTGCCGAACTCGGTCCGCCGGTCCAGATTTTGAAGTATCCGGGCCCGGTTCTGCTCCTGGAGCTGTTTTTTCTGTTCCTGGAGCATTTTCTTTTCTTCTTTCTGGTAGGCTTTGAGCAAGCTGGTAAACTTTGTTTTCACGCCGAGCTCTGCAGCCCGGTCCGTCAGGTCATTAATGAGGCGCTGGCGGTAAATCTCGTCTTTTTCGTCAATAATCTCCTCAAAAGTGGTGTCTTCCAGAATGGTTTCCTTGGTTAATTTTTCGATTTGCACGGCTTCACCGCCCTTTACACGATACTTTCTACCAGATATTGCTGGTATTCTAATTTGTGGCACGCCTCGACATAGAGCGGATGAAAAGGTTCATCCTCTGATTTCGGGGCGTATTTTATTTTGTTGGCGTCCAAACGCCAGAGTTCTTCCAATAAGGTCATCCGTATTTCTTCAGCTTTTTCCTTTTCCCGATCAGCGGTCCGGCGTTCATGCCGGAGCTTTGCGATGGCCCGGCGGCTCCGGAAAGCGCTGTCTTTTTTGTGTTGATTCCGAGAGGATTCTGCAGATTCCAATTCCGGGTAATCTTCCCAAAGCCTGAAATGCCCGTTGATCTCCTCCAGTGCCGCCTCAAAGGACAGGCCCCGGTACAGCTCCACAAAATGCACCAGACCGCCCTCCGCACCGCAGACAAAGCACCTGAACCCAAAGTCCGTAAAGCTAAAATTCCGGTCTTTTCCGTCATGAATGGGACACGGGATGCGGTGGTGTCGGGCATTGCTACCTAAACCGTACATCCCGAGGATCTCCCGCATGGTCAGAGTGGCCTTGATGAGATCGGCCTTTTCCTTGGTGGTCATGGCTGCACGCCCAGCAGCTCTAAAATTTTAGGGCCGGACTGCTCCGGCGTGCAGAACTCAAAGCGGACGCCGTGGCGGATCTGAACGGAATTCAGGATTTTATACAGGGTTTCGCCTTTTACCTTTCCATGAACGTTATGCCAGTCTTTTGCGTCCTCCAGGCATTTTGCTTTTTTGTCAATCACCAGAAAGATCAGCTCAATGCCATGCGCCTTTGCCTCAACAATCTCCCGCTTAACGCGGTCATGATCCTTTGAGGCGAAGTTCCCCGCACACTCTTCAAAGCCTTTTTTAGTGTCAATCACCCGCGACATATTGGTCAGCAGGCCATAATCACCATATGGAAGCTTGGACCGCAGGACGTTGATCCCGCGGTCTTTGAAATATTGGTGGGCTTCTTGATACTTACCTTTTTTTTGTCGTGTATCTTCAATGATGGTCAGCATGTCTTGCCTCAACGATTAGAAAGGGAGTTCATCGTCTGGAAGCGGGTTGAAACCTGCCATTGGATTTCCGGGGTCTTTGATGGGTTTAAAATCCGGAACCTTGAATTCACCTTTTCGAATGGCGTCCACGGAACGGGTCGCTTCGACATAATAACGCTTTTTGCTTTTCCCATCCTGCCCAATATATTCCTCATCACCGATGGTTAGCCCGACGGTTTTTGACAATAGGTTGTTTTCATCATTATTAAAAACAAAGCCTGGGTTACTTTCTTTTACGGCAGTTAAAAAACCTTTGAAAAATGGCTGTGCTTTAGGTTTATAGGAGCGAATAAAATTTCCTGCCCAAAAGTTTAAGGAAGCGGCCAGACGGGTGAAATAAGATTGATGTTCTCCTTCGAGAATATCGAACTCAACTTTTAAATATTCCTTATCCGGGAAGTCTTCCACCCCTGTAATCACACAGATGTACCCACCTGCTGGCAGGCGTTCAAATTCTTCGGCTTCTTTTACGTTGTTCCAATCAATGTTTTTCATGTTTTAAAATTCCTCCAATGCTTTAATTACTTTCGTGATATCATTATCGATTTCTTTGTCCTCAAAAGCGCCCATGGGGCTCTTGGCCGTGCTGTTATCCGACTGGGTTTCAAACAGATATTTCCCGTCCACACATTTTGCCAGTAATACGGTCGTAAACATGGACTCAATGCTGATCTTATCCAGCTTCTTCCCGCTGGTCTTCATCCGGGTGAACGCAAAGCCGCTGTCGTCCCGTTCGGTCTGGGTGTGCGCGGTAAAGATCACGGTCAGATCCTCCCGGAGCTGCTGCCCCATGGCGACCATCTCCTTCACTGAAAAGGCTAAATCCTGCCATTTGTCATAGCCTTTTTCTTTCATGCGTTTAAACTCATCATCAATCATCACCCAGTTAAGGGTATCGATGACAATGGTTTTAATCTGGGGCTTTTCTGCGCTGATCTTGACTAACGTCTGCGTGATGGCGTCCGCATTGCTGGAGGCCCAGTAGTTGCCATTTTCCTTGTTGTACTGCTTCCGCCAGCCCTTCCAGGACAGACCTTTTTTGTCGCAGTCAATGTAAAAGGTGGTTTTGGGGTTCAGGTTGCGCATGGACGTGGTTTTCCCGGAACCGCTTTCCCCCATGATTAAAATCATTCTTGACATCTCTATTCCTCCTTATCAAACACAACTCGATCAACAGACTGCGTGATGATCAAGCTGGCGATGTCCTTCATGGACAGCGTGCTTTCATTATAAATATCCACCAGTGCGTTGTAGGCTTCCGCCGAAAGTCGGATAACGCACCGCTCTTCTTTAACTATCGGCGCCTTTTTGCGGGCCGGAATATGAATCTTATCATCCATTTTTAGTCCTCCTCCTCGATAATTTCAATCGGGCAACTCTCCCCGACACCGTGAAACGGGTACAGCAGCCACTCCTGTGTGATCCGGCAGCTGTGCCGTTTGGCATAGTCCTCATATTTTAGATAAGGGCAATACTGGCATCGGACGCAGTCTTCCGGAAACGGAATGTTAATGACCGCTCGGCCAATCGTATAATAGGACACCCCGTTCTTAAATCGATCGTCCACGATGACTCACCTCCATCGTCTCCCGTACATACCGAAGCACAGTCTCAATATCTGCCGACAGGTGCGGGTTGCCTTTTAGCATCTTGATTTTATAGGCCTCAAGGCGTTTAGCCGCCTCAAGCACTTTTACGTTACGTTTCATCGTCTTCCTCCGCATCCACCCGCTCCACGCAGTTTTCACAGCCGAAAACCGCTCCAGAACAGTCCCGGTAAAAATAATCGCACTCGCAGCCGCAGGCTGGGCAATGCGGCGGATATTCGATGTCCACATCGGGGTAACCGGTCTGGAGCGCTCTGGTAATGTCAGGATGCTCGATCATTTCGCATCTCCTCAGCTATAGTAACGCTTTTTAACGCCTTTACACGCTGGAGCATTTCGGCAAGACTGATCTCGCTATAGCGCGATTCATTCACATCTAAATCAATTTCAGCTCGATATGTTTCTCCACTCTCGCCCAAAACCCATCCTTTAGGATGGACATCAATCTCAATTACAGAAACGTGTGGGCTTATATCAAGAAAAACACATAAATCCCCCTCCTTGTTTTTTTCTTCTCCGTTTATTTCCATTACAACATCAAAGATTTCCGTTAATATTTTTTTCTTTTCAATATCCATTTTGCTTTCCTTTCCGCCGCTTCACCAGCGCCTCTTTGCGCTGTTTCCATGATTCCCGGACACAGTGCGGGCACACAAACGGCTCGTCTAAAATCGGCCAATGCGACTCATAAATCAGGCCGCACTGGGTGCATTGCTTCTCATACGGAAAATACATTTGCATTTTTCCTCCAAAGGGTATATACTTTTATTAGTTAGTTTTGATATTGGCTGGGATGACGTGTGGGCGTCACCCGGCTTTTCTTATTAATTTCCTACAAAACTAGAAATGTCCAACATTGTATTGCCATCCATTACCTTTGGCATTTCGCCATTCCATTTATCAAGGAACTGTTTCTGTAAGACCTCTGGACTAATGGATTCCTGTAATTTTCGATTGGCTTCAGCTTCCGCATTGGCCTTTTCGATGTTTTTCTTGTTTTCTATTTCTTGCTGTTCATAAGCCAGTTGCGCTTTCTGTTTATCTGCGATGGCCGTTTTATAACTTTCCTCAAAATCGGCTTCGTTAATGGTTACCTTATTGATGTGTAAAACCCCTTCTCCATATTTGCCGTTAACGGAGTCTTGAAGGGCTTTACAGACCGCAGGCTCAATCATGCCACGATTGGTTGCTTCCGCGTCCTGCAGCGTCGCTGAGGCGCTTTTGATGGCCGATGAAACCAATGCGTTGCTGATTAAAGATTCTTTATAATCCGCTACATTCGCAAAAATCCATGCGGACTTTTCTGGCTCAATCTGGTAAGAAACCACAATGTTTTTGTACCAAATGGCGGTACGATTTGCGGTCTCTCCCCAAACCTGATCTTCGATCGTCTTGTCTTGAAGCTTGTTGTTCACGGTCTCGATTTGCTGAACAAATGGGATTTTAATGCTAAAACCGTTCTGTACAGGCTGATCGCTAATCTGTCCGAAAGTTGTTCGAACACCTGTGTAGCCTGTCTTAATCACAACAACCATTTGCGAAGAAACCAGGCATATCACACCTGCCAAAACAAGCGCCATTACGGTCTTTCCGACTCTCTTTCTAGCCGCTTCCTTCTTTTCTGCTGCCATATAAAAAATCTTGTCTTCTTGCATATATTTAAAAACGAACGCGGCAATAAGTAACAGCGCACCAAAAATTAATAAAATCCACATCATAATTTCTCTCCTTATTTAACCCGCGGTATTTTCCCCGCCGCGTTGCCGGTTTTCAAAATCCATTAAAGCAATTCAGGCAGACCACCCGCTGCCGTGCCGGGATTGCCCGTAGGCAATGACAAAATCATTACTCATTTTTTTACGACTTAAATTGGAGTGAGCGGATTACCCGACGCTCCCCGGGACTGTTAATAAATAGCTTTACAAACCGATTTAGTTTTTTTTATTTCCGCGTTTTGAGCCTGCGGATAAGGCTTAACTTAAAGTGGTAATATGGCGTCGCACGGCTTTGCTAGGGTGGAATCCCTGTGTATAAGATCATTGTTTTTTCTCCGTTTCTGTGGTAGAATAATCGTGTCGTTTACTACATGGTCTCTTTATAGCAAAATTGCTTTGGAGACCCGAGGCCCCACTCATAGCACACTCTTTTTATGGGGCCTTTTTATTTGTTAAAATCTTTTGCAACCACGATCACCAACCAGGCGATTGTTCCAATTCCAATCCCGATCAACCCAAGCGCAAAACCGTAAATCTTTGCGCCTGTCTGGCATAACGAAATCAAAATTTCCAACATCAATCCTTCCATAGCCACCCCTTCCGGACTACCAGGCAGATGCCGCTGTAGACAGCGATGCCGAGGAGGACGAAGGGTAGGCCTGCTGTTGATAGGTTCATGCGATCCCCTCCAGTTCCATGATCTTTATAGCCGTTTCCAGTGCCGATTTTCCGCTATTTTCTTTCAAAGCTTTATCCAGCCGTCGGTAGAGTTTTTCTAAGGCTTTCGCTTTTTCAATATCGTTCATGAGGCGGCCTCCTGATCAAAAGTTCCATGATGCCCGATATACTCTTCCAACAGCTTTGGTGAAATATGGTACGTGTATTTTCCTCCTGGGTTCTGCACAAAAGAGCCAATATTCAAGGTTCCCTGCCGCATTGCTCGTCTTACATAGTCTTCAGTAGCACATAAGCGTTCAGCCGCCTCTTTCACCGAAAGGCGTTTTTCCGGATCATATCTCATTCTGTTTTCCTTTCCCCCACCGGTACGATTAACAGGGCCGCGTTATGGTAAAAGTCTGTTAGCGTGTGTTTAACCAAGGCAAGCTTGATACGTTCTATATTTTGAGGAGGATTTAACGAGGGTTGCGACCCTGTTAATGCTACCGGCGGGTTTTTGATTTAATCTTCTAAAAAATACTCAATCGGAACACCAAAGTAATCGGCGAGAATTTTTAGTTTGTCGATCTTTGGAACACTTCTCCCCGTTTTCCAATCTGAAAGTGTTGCTGTGGAAATTCCCGTTTCTTTTGCTACCTTATATGATGTAATCTTATACTTTTCTAGCAACATTTCGTATTTTCTATACACTCCTTTCCCCCCTTTCTACAAAATAGCTTGCAAGTATTACGGAAATGTGATATATTTTAGTTGCGAAACAAAAACAAATATCACATTTATCCGTGACACTCGACTATCTTTTATATACCTCGGTTTTCCTTGGTATGCTGTAACTATATCACGCATTTCTTAGATAGTCAAGGTGTTTTATCACGTATTTCTTTGATATTGTTAATTTAATATGATACGGAGAGATAAATTATGTATGAACGCTTTGCGCTTTTATTAGCTGAAAATAACGTTACCCCATACAGAGTGTCAAAGGATACGGGTATAGCCACTGCAACCTTATCCGATTGGAAAAACGGCAGAAGCACTCCTAAGAATGACAAGCTTCAAAAAATTGCCGACTATTTCAATGTCTCATTAGATTGGCTTACTGGAAATTCAGATTATAGAAATGTGCAAGATTTAATTAAATCTGAGTCAAATGACAACGGATACCTTGCTTTTTCGAAACTTTTAAATGAGAGGGGCGTAACAGCCTATAAAGTATCAAAAGAAACAGGGGTTACCCAATCCACTTTAAGTGACTGGAAGAGAGGGCGCAGTACCCCAAAAACAGATAATATGAAAAAAATCGCTGATTATTTTGGTGTCTCAATCGATTATCTTATGACCGGAAAAGAATCCAACGACGAGAATACCTCTACCGAAAAAGACTACGCTAAAAACGAAACCGAAAGAAAATTACTTGTGCTTTGTCGAAAAGCAAATGATGTTTCAGAGGAAGAACGCGAAGATATCATTAATCTCTTTGAGAATACAATTGATTTATACTTAAAAGCCAAAGGAATCAAAGGTGATGAATAACGGTTATGCGAAAAAGCCGGACTTTGACAAGTGTATCGAGGCCGCCACAGACCTACTCTACCGACAGGATGACCTTTTCATATTTCATCTTGACATAAGAAAATTAAAGTATGACCGAACCATATATTTTGATTCTGTTCAAGGTTATTGTGTACGGGTTGGTGTTCCGATCCGGCGGGTAATGTTTGGGAAAAACAGACTTCTTAAAGAAGGATGTACCGTTAAAGGCGATGATTTTTATCTTGTACTCTATAATGAAGACCGTCGTTCCTTTGAGCGGCAGCAATGGACCATGGCGCACGAAATTGGCCACATTTATTTAGAGCACGAAAAAGACGAAGATAAAGAAGAAGCAGAGGCGCATTGCTTCACCGGACAGTTGTTTATGCCCGACTACAGCCTATACCGGATCGTCAAGGATTTTAATGGCGCCTGTGCTGATATAGCCGAGATATTCCGAGTCTCAAATGCCGCCGCCCAAAGAAGATGGAACACCTTTTTCAGAAAAAGAACCGTCCATGCCGGAAAAAAAGATCAGGCCATCTGGGAAATGCAGAGAGAAAAAGTAGAACTGTATTTTTACTGTAAACAAAACGGGCTTGCCTTTAATCGCGAATTTTTTAAATATGGAAAGAAACGGGACCTTCTAAAAACAGCAGATGTGATCAGCTCATTTTCAGAACTTTCAAATCTTTTTGTTTAACAAAAAACTCTTCCATTCTGCCGACATTGAGATAGTGATATGATACTAGGACAAAACTTTAGTAAAATGCTAGAAAACATTTTCATCTATCCTCTATTAGTGTATAATGATAATATCTATATTTTTAGGAGGAAAAAGAAATGAATGAAGAAATGAACAACGGCGGTAGTGTTGAAAAAACACCTTTTTACAAGAAGAATTGGTTTGTAATTTTACTGATCATCTTTATACCACCCGCTGGGCTCATTATGATGTGGGTTAATAAGCAATTTGGAAAAACAGCAAGAATTGTATTAACAATAGTTCTTGCTATTTATTCGATCATTTGGTTGACCACATTGTTCACTCCCAAGCCAACACAAACAACACAGCCAGAACCAACCACACAAAGTCAAGCGCAGCCAAGTGCTAACGTGTCCGCAACCGCAGCACCGACACCTGAACCGACACCTGCTGTTCCAACAGAGTATAAATCGGCTCTAAAAAAAGCTAAATCTTACAGTGACACCATGTACATGTCAAAACAGGGTCTTTATGATCAACTCACATCGGAGTACGGAGAAAAATTTTCAGCTGAAGCTGCCCAATATGCGGTTGACAATTTAGATGCGGACTATAATTACAATGCCTTGCAAAAAGCTAAATCATACCAAGAAACCATGTCCATGTCCCCAGAAGCAATCAGGGATCAATTAACGTCTGAATACGGTGAAAAGTTCACCCAAGAAGAAGCGGATTACGCAATTGCTAATCTTCCGCAATAAGTAAAATCGTCCCTGTGTTTTGATGAACAGGGACGATCACTCAATTTCTACAAAAGCTACTAAAAAAGAATAATCAGGAGGAAATGATGGCTTTAAAAGATTTAATGGACAAAACCAGCAATCTGATGGAAAAAACATCAAAATCAGCAGGCGGCGGAATTGCTCAAGGATTAATGGGAAACGCCCAGGAAATGAACAAGGAAAAGGTACAGTCTGAATACGGTATGTATTTAATGTCTGGTGAAACGGTAAAAATCGGGTATCAACTACTGAGAGACGTTTTTGTTGTTACTGATCGCCGGATCATTGATTTTGACAAGCAAGGCGCTACAGGTAAAAAAATGAGCATCAAGTCGATTTATCTTGATTCAATCGTAGGCGTTGAAGCTGAGACCGCTGGCGCTGGTATTGATGATAGTGAAATCACTATTCGCTATATTACGACCCCGTACCATAAAGCGCACTCATTAAGCATGGACTCTCGCAAATTCGAATTTCCAAAAAAATATGATATAACCAATCTGTATAATCATTTACAGCAGATTGCTTATGATAATTACGTTCGTATAAACCAGTAAATAAAAATAACGCCCCCTACCCTGCAAGGTAAGAGGCGATAACATAGATTCCCGGGATAGGACCGGTACAATCTACCCTAAGCAAGTTAATTGTACCACATTATCCCGGTATTTTCCAATATACCGGGCATTTTTATGCCCAAAAACAGAAAAAGGAGTGATATTTTATGCGATTACCAAACGGTTATGGGGGCGTTTCAAAGCTTCCTGGCAACCGGCGAAATCCTTGGCGGGCAAGGGTTACGATCGGCTGCGAGTTACTTCCAACCGGAAAAACAAAGCAACTTTACAAATCAATTGGGTACTATCCCACCAGAAAGGCAGCACTAGAAGCCCTCGCTGATTACAACAAAAATCCTTATGATCTTGCACAAGATCAATTAACATTTAAAGAAGTATATGAAAAGTGGTCTGAGGAACATTTTGAGGCCATTGTCCCGAGCGCGGTTCGTACCTGGAAAAGCGCGTATCGTTATTGCGAACCGCTTTATAACATGAAAATGAAAGCGATCCGCGTAAATCATCTCGAGCAAACAATTAAAAATGCAAAGGTAGGCGATTCCACAAAGGGACGCATAAAGTCCCTCTTTAATCTCATGTACAAATATGCTATGAAACATGAAATAATCGATAAGAATTACGCTGAGCTTTGTGATAGCATCAAGGCGCCAAAACCTAAAATTAAAAGGACCGTTTTCACGGATAAAGAGCTTCAAGTCTTATGGGATAATCTCGAATTTCCATTCGTTAAAATGATACTTATAGGAATCTATTCAGGGTGGCGCCCTCAAGAGTTGGCATCTTTAAAAACTGAAGATATCAATCTGGAGGAACGCACAATGTTCGGAGGGCTCAAAACAGATGCTGGAAAAAACCGTTGCGTCCCCATTCATTCGAAGATATTTCCTCTTATTTCATCGATATATGATAAAAGGAATAAATACCTTTTTAATGATGAAAATGGACAGCAAGGGACGTACATGACATATGAAAAATATCGTGGTCGCTTTAAAAAGATTAATGCCAAATTTGGCTTTGATCACAAACCACATGACACAAGACACTCTTTTGTAACTTTCGCCAAAGAGGCAAATATGGATGAATATATTCTCAAATTAATCGTAGGGCATGCGATCGAAGATGTTACCGAGAAAGTCTATACACACCGTACAATGGAACAGCTAAAAAGCGAAATTGAAAAGATCAATAAGTAACAATAAACTTAAATAAAAAAAGGTCTATAATACTCACTTAAGACACAAAATATCACTTGAACCCGCATAAAACTGTCATTCCTGCTTCCATCGAGGAAGCTATGAAATAATTCCGACAAACAAAAAACCTGCGATTCATCTCGCAGGTTTTTTTAATGGACTAAAAAGCCCGGTTCCACATTAAAGGCGGCGTAGTAGCGTGTGGTCATGATAGTGCCGACGGTCTGGAGGCAGGCGGACAGGGCACCCTCTGCCTGGGCCCTGTAGGAGGGTCTTCCGGCCAGATAGGCATCGTTCATCTCCTCAATCTTCCGAAAGATGTCGCCGGTTCCGGAAACGGAAAAGCTTCTGGGCTGCCGCATGGTCTCGCCCAGCTCCTTTTCGTGGAGCATACAGTAGCGGTACAGCCTTTTCTCAAACAGAATATGTTCCTTCAGGTTTCCTTCATAGCGCTCGGTATGGGCCTCGCAGAAAAAATCCGCGCAATAGTGGCAGATGCTGCCAAGGCGCTCTGCCAGAAAAAAACCGGCGTCGAAGTCCATAATGTCGCCAGCCTTAATGGCCGCGTCGATGGCATATCTCAGATGCTCAGAGGCATATTTCCTTTCATGGGGATGAAAGACAAAGCTAAAAGTGAGGTCCGGCGCGATATTTCCAAGCAGAAAGCCGGCACGGTTCAATGTGATTCCATAGTTTTCGTCAAGGTATTTCCAGATAATTTCTCCAAATATCAGGTGTGTTGGTTTGTTCATTAAGTGTTCAGCTCCCCTGTATTAAACTTGATTTACCTTTATAATACACCATAAAAGTTAAGAAAATACAATCCAAATTATGAAGATTTTCCTAAGATTTTACATTGCATTTATTATTTTAACACAAACCCGATAAGTTATTTACCCTTAACAAGTAAATTTATTCTGGAAAACCTTTTCTAAAATATTAAAACCGCAACGCCTTAAAACAAGACATTACGGTTTCAGCAGCAGTTAAAATTATTTCCATAAACCAGTCTATAACAACTAACATCGGGAGGTAGTACTTCAAAACATACATAACCTTTAACCTCTGATAGACATTTTTTAATAAATATTTATTTTCGTTCAACTTTGTTTGTATAAAAGATTCTTCGCCGTTAAAAAATCCCTTTAACTCTGAGAAGTTAGTGATTATGCGTTGTTATGGAAATTTCTGGCCTCCAAAATTCTATATGAACAGTGCCACAATTCAGGCCGGCATTAAAATATAGCGGAAAACAGCGTAATAGTGGCAAAGACTCCCCATCATGACAAAGACATGGAACACCTCATGAAAACCGAATTCCGGCCATATATTGGGCTTTTTAAGGCCATACATAACCCCGCCCACCGTGTACATAATACCGCCGAGCAGTAAAAACACAAATCCGCCGGTGGGCAGCGCATCGTAGAGCGGCTTGAGGGCAAAAAGGGCAAACCAGCCCATGAAAATATAGAGGCCTGTGTTCAGCCACCGGGGCATATTGATCCAGAAAACCATCATCAGCACACCAATCACCGCAACCGCCCAAATCGCACTCATCAGCGCCACCCGGGTGACACCTGTCAGGCACAGAAGGCAGAACGGCGTATAAGAGCCGGCGATCAGCAGGAAAATCATGGAATGGTCTGTCTTTTTCATGCGTATGATTTTTTCAGGTGAACCGTGGATGGCATGGTAGGTGAAGCTGGTCGTATACAGGGCGATCAGGCCAAGTCCAAAGGCCAGCACCGAGGTCAGTGTCAGGGCATTGACTTCTTTTTCAACAGTGATAAGGATCAGCATGGCAATGGTGCCGATCACGGATAAGACGGCTCCGATCAAGTGGGTCAGCGCACTCATCGGGTCTCTGAATTTTTCGATCATTTTGTGTTACTCCTTATATAGTTTTTAAAACTATGTATTGCGTTCTTTAAAATATATCACAACCTGTATACAATGTCAAATACGTTTTTGATGTTGTCTTTTTTGTGGCTTTAGCGTAAAATAAATAGAAATAACAAGGAGGTCTCCATGACAGAAGAACAAATTTTTGACTTGATTGACAGCCTGCAGCTCGACAGCCAGATCACCATACAGGATATCCCGGATCTGGACCTTTACATGGACCAGCTCATCACGCTTTTTGAAAAACACCTGGCTCCCACAAAGCGCAGGCCTGAGGACAAGCTGCTGACTAAGACCATGATCAACAATTATACTAAAAACAAGATTTTAATCCCGGCCCAGAAGAAAAAGTACACGGTGGACCACGTGCTTCTCATGCTCTTGATCTACCAGCTAAAACAGGTAACCTCCATGGAGGATATCAAAACGCTTTTTGGCTTTCTCAAAAAAGGAGAGACAGTGGATCACGAGAAGCTTCAGTTTGTTTACCAGAAATTCCTGAATAGCCAGGCTGGACAGCTTGGCGCCGTAAAGGACGATGCCCGCCGTATCGCTGAAAATGCCAAAGAAAAAACCGCCGACTCCGATATGGAATCGACGGATTCAATGCTGATGTGTCTGTTGCTGTTTCAGCAAAGCCTTAATTACAAACGCCTCGCTGAAAAGCTTCTGGATGAAATGGCCCCGGACACGGAATAACTATTCTACGTAGTTCCAGTTTTGTCCCGGATAATAAGCCAATGGATCGACAAAGTTATCATTGACCATCCATCCAAAGTGAAGATGGGGCCCGGTGGAATTACCAGTGCTGCCCACATAGCCGATGATGTCGCCTTTGGAGACAGTCGCACCCACTGAGGTAGCGATTGAAGACATATGGCCGTACAGCGTGGCCAGCTTATTACCGCTGCCGTCTGTCCCCATGTTGATGACCACACAGAGACCGTAGCCACCGTTATCCCCGGCGATGGACACAGTGCCGTCTCCGGCCGCCAGGATTGGGGTGCCATAGCTCACAGCCACGTCAACGCCTTGATGGTTAGACCATTCGCCCGTAATCGGGTGGATACGTCCAGCAAAGGGACTGCTGATATTAAAGGCCTGAGAGTTATCCGGTGAGATTGGCCAATAATACTCACCTGTCTGGATAAAATCACTCGCCTTTTCTCCGCCCATCTGCTGGGCAATACTGTCCGCCGCTGCCTGTTCAGCCGCGATACCAGCCTTGTATTCCTCAATCAGCGCCTGGTTTTTTGCCAACAGCTGATTCTGCTGTTCCTTTGCCTCATTTTGAACCGCTTTGGCCTGTTCTGCCGCTGCTTTATCCGCTTCCAGGCCAGCATTTTTTTCTTCCAGTTCTTTTTTCGTATTTTCAAGAGCGGTTACCGCGTCCTTATCAGCCTGCATGACATTTTTCATCATATCGGCCCGGGCGATAAAATCCGTGAAATTATTAGAGGAGAACAGTACCTGAAGGTAACCGTCATTCCCGTACATGTACATGACACGGAGACGTTCTTCCAGTTCCTTTTCCTGTTTGTCCTGCTGTTCCTGCAGCACGGCGATCTGCGCCTTACGGTCTGCCATACGGGCGTCCAGATCAGCGATTTGGCTGTTGATGGCATCGATGGCCGCATTTGACTCGTTGACCTGTTTTTCAATTTCAGTCATACTGGTTTTAGTCGCCTCCATCTGAGACGACATATCTTTAATTCTCTGCGCACTTTCTTTCAGCTTTGCCATCAAATCGTCATTCCCCTCCGCGAAAACAGGGGTGCAGATCATCAGAAAACATAATAATCCTGCCAGAAAACCACACATTTTTTTCTTCATAGACCTTACTCATCTCTCCTTCTTCGTACTAACAATTACACATTTATCTCTAAGCATTTAAGAATTTCCTGATTGAGAACAAACTGCCAAAGGCGCCGATAATAATACCGTACACCAGACAGAACACAAAAATCGGGCCCATAATCAGCGCCGGAGATACCAGGTCGCTGTTCATCGGCATATTAACCGCGTTGGTGACATAGGCAATGGCATAGTAGTAGCCTGTGCGTATGATCAGCATGGCTACCAGCGCCCCGAGACATCCGAGGAAGGTCCCTTCCAATATAAAGGGCAGCCGGATATACCAGTCCGTTGCACCAACATACTTCATGACCCCTATTTCCCTTCTTCTGGCAAAGCAGGTCAGCTTGATGGTGTTATAAATAATGAAGACTGAAATGACGGAAAGCACTGCCAGTATGACAATACACAGCGTATTGCTGAACTTGCTGAAGCTTACCAGCGCATTGACGTATTCCTCACCATATTTAACATAATCGACTCCCTGGGACGTCAGCCCCTCAGCGTAGCTTTTAACACTCTCCAGATCCTCAGGATTCTGTACCTGGACAATAAACGATGCGGCCATCGGGTTATTGCTGCTGTCATAGCCCTTTAAAAGGCCTGAATAATCATCGAGGCTCGAAGAGAATTTTTCCAGGGCTTCGTCCTTGCTCTCAAAGGAGATGCCTGTCACCTGGCTGTTACCGCGAAGCGCCGTCTCAACCGAGGTTTTCTGATCCTCTGTGTATTCTGTTTTCATAAAAACACGCAGCTCCATAGCGGATTCCACATTTTCTGTAATGTGCTGGAGATTCACGGTGAAGATCACAAAAATCCCCAGAATGATCAGAGCCGCGACAACAGAAAGAATGGAGGCGATACTCATCAGATTATTCCGCTCAATGCTTTGAGCCGTATCTCTGAAAATACTTTTCAGCATCGAAAAAAAATGATGCTCCTTTTTTCTTTTTCCCATTAACATTCTCCCTCTCATCTGCACCCTCTTAGACGCAAATTATTACACAGCCCTCATAAAATTTTACAAATTATTTATTTCTGCTGTACTATTATAGGTCATTTTACTTATAAAAAACTTTAAAAAACGTTGAAATCTGAAAGTATTGTAACAGTTATATTTAAATTGTAACAAAAAAAACAAGTTTTAGCAAGGCAAACGTAAGCTTGCGCCGTCAAAATCATGATAGGTAGTCTCACGCCCCGGTGGGATCACGCAAAAGTGTTCCTCATCCCAGTTACCCATCAGCAGTTTTTCGATGGGGCTGATGTCCCCCTGCTTGACAACCGGTTCCAGCTTAATGGTCTCAGCGATCTTATCCACCCTTGGCTTCGCCTGGTTAAGATCATAGGCGCCGGTGTCAATGAGCATCAGATATTTGTAATGCCGGTAGATCATGTCCATGATTTTCCGGGCCCGCTTTTCGCCAAAGCGTTTGTAATTGTAGTCGATCTCCCACTCTAGGCTCTGCTTGCCGTCCAGCCAGCCCCTTGTCAGAAAATAGGTGGTGGTCCGCACCCGCTCCAGATTTTCAAGGTTCGACAAAAACATGTCAATACAGTCCCCATATTTGGGAATGATCATGGTCGCGCTGCTGCTTTTTAATCCCACCAGGCCATTGCCACAGTTGCCATAAGCAAACAACAGCTCCTCGGCCTCCGGCTCTGCCTTGTCAATCTCTGCCTGAAGAGCGTCCCTCAGGTTTTCAGGGTAAGCGTGCAGTGTGTTATCCATCCAGACGGTTTCAATGTCGACGCCGCATTTTTCCTTAATGAGCTCGACTTCATCCTTAATCGTCTCACAGGCCAATAATTTTCTTCTTTTCATTTTGCAATCCCCTCATTACTTTTTCAAGTCCCGTTTTTCATTTTCCTCATTCATAGATAAGTATAGCGCATTTAACCCCGCGATGCAAAAAATTTTCTCTATCAACCGTGTAAAAGAGATGATATAATGGGAGAAAATGCAGGTATAATCACAAAGGAGAAATTATGGATAAAAAAGCTTTTCGTCAGGAAACCTTAAAGAAACGTTCTGACATTTACTCAAAGGAAATCGACGCACAGATCATTGACAATTTCATTCACTCCGACGCATACAAAGACGCGGACTGGATGATGCTCTACGTGAGCTTCGGCACTGAAATCCACACCCACGCCCTGATTGAGAGGGCACTGGCTGAGGGCAAGCATGTGGTCGTGCCGATCTGCAACACCGCGGACCACACCATTATCCTGTCTGAGATTCTAAACTTCCCGGGTGATCTGGAGGAAGGGCATTATGGCATCCTGGAGGTTAAGGACGACTGCCGCCGCGTGGTCGTGCCCGAAAAGCTGGATCTGGTGCTGGTACCCGGCATGGCTTTTACCGAAGCGGGCAACCGCATGGGCTTTGGCGGAGGCTATTACGACCGTTTTCTTGAAACCATCCGGCCCGACTGCAAAACCGTCGCGCTGATCCGTGAAGATTTTATTTATGATGAAATCCCCATGGAACCCCATGACAAGAGTGTTGACATCATCATTACCGAAGACCGGGTCAAGACCTGCCGGTAACCAAGGAGAAAAAACAGAAAAATGAATGTACAGGAAACCATTGACTTTATAGAATCCAACGGGAAGCTTGGCATCCGGCTGGGCCTTGAAAGCATTGGCCTGCTGCTCGGTGAGCTGGGCAACCCGCAGGACAAGCTGAAATGTATCCACGTGGCTGGCACCAACGGCAAAGGCTCCGTGAGCACCATGCTCTCCACCATTCTCAAAACCGCCGGGTACACCACAGGGCTCTACACCTCCCCGGCCCTCGAAACTTTTAACGAGCGGGTTCAGCTGAACAATGTCCCTATTCCGGATGACGACCTGATGCAGGTAACCCAAAAAGTTCAGGCCGCCTGCGACGCACTGGTGGCAAAGGGTGAGCCGCACCCCACTGGCTTCGAGATCGAAACCGCCCTGGCCTTTGAATATTTTTATGAAAAAGGAGCGGATCTCTGCGTGATCGAGGTTGGTATGGGCGGACGGCTGGACGCCACCAACATCATCCCCTCGCCCGAGGCCGTTGTCATCATGAGCATCAGCCTAGACCACACCGATTATCTCGGTGACACCATCGGAAAAATCGCCGGTGAGAAGGCCGCTATTATTAAGGAAAGGACAAATGTCGTCATCTACCCTCAGGAAAAGGAAGCTGAAGACGTCATCGTAAGCTATGCCCAATCCATGAAAGCGCCCTTCACAATCGTCAACCCTGCCGATATCTGCCGGATTTCCGAAAGCCTTGACGGGCAGGTCCTGAAATATAAAAAGCCCGGCGGTATTGCCGGACTGGATACGTTCAGGCTGAAGCTTCTGGGTGAGCACCAGATTTTAAACTGTCTGACTGTACTCAATACCCTGGAAATCTTATTAAAAAAAGGGTATGCCATTCCCACATCAGCCATTACCGCCGGGCTTTCAGACGTCACCTTTCACGGACGCTTTGAGATCCTTCACCGCGACCCCATTATTCTGATTGATGGCGCCCACAATCCGAACGGCATCGAGTATTTTGTCAAAAACATCAAAACCTATTTCCCAGGAAATAAGATCAATCTTTATTTTGGCATGCTGGCCGACAAAGACATCGACCTGGCCCTTAAATACCTCATGCCCGTCACCAGCGACGTCCACGCCCTGACACCCGAAAACGATCGTGCACTTCCGGCCGATAAGATGGCTGAGCTGATTCACCGCGAGTACGGCAAAAATGTCAATTTCTACGACACCATCGAAGCCGCGGTGGACAGTATCGACCTAAGCGCAGAAGACCGCATCAACGTGTTTGTCGGCTCACTTTATATGATTGGAGTCGCCCGCACTGCCATTGTAAAAAGGTTGAAAACCGAGCAAGCCTAAACAAAAAGAGCCTGACATCCGCCAGGCTCTTTTTTAATGCCGGTTGTTATTCCACATCCATCATCTGCATCCGTTCTTCCAGATGCTTTTTAACCACCATCAACAGCAAAACGCTGATGACAATGGAGACAACAGCGAAAAAGCTGTACCCGAAGACCGGCGCGATGAAAAATCCTGTTGCGGCGGAGATCCCCACTACCAGAAGCATGTAGACCCAGCCCACCATCATGGCAATCATGACATTCATGTTGTTCTTGACTGCCTTCTGCGGATTGTCCCAGTTAAGCAGCGGGCGCATCATATCCACAATCAGGCCAAAGGCCAGCAGCGGGAAGGAGCCAATGGTGCCAAGCACCAGCGAAATGATCACGGTCCCAAGGGTCAGCGGCGCGATGAACGCCAGCAGAATGAGCGTAAAAACAATGCCCAGCAGCTGAATGCACAGGGCGCTCAGGCCACGCCCGATCATCTGATCCAGCGGGCGCACTGGCACGATACAGGTCAGCCAGATGTTTTTGCCTTCCCGGGAAAAGGTTGAGGCCGTGGTGCAGGCCACGCTTCCGAAAAACATGAAAACAATGACCAAAATCAGGTTCATGGCATCGGGCATCGCCTTATAAAAATCTGACGCAAGGGTCATAATGTCCATACCTCCGGATTTTCCGAAAAACATGGACATCAGAAACACCAAGGGCACTACCACCACAATCGATACATTGTTAAAAAAGTAGATCGGCGTCCTCAGCAGGAGGCGCATATCCATTTTAAACACTGCCAGCGCCGGAGCGGAGCGGTGAGACAGGGATTTTTGGAGCTTCGTGGCAGACAGGGCTTTTTTTCCCTTGCCGCTTTCCTTGCCAGAGATCAGCCCCTTTACATAGACCCTTTCCCCCACAAAAACCATCAGGGCAAAGGCCGCCGCGGTGAGAATAAGCAGCCCCAGCAGGCTGAGCATCCCTGTCAGGGTAATGCGGTTGAGGCTCTGGGCCACCAGCAGGCTGACCGGATACATTCGGGTAATCGTCTTAAGCAGATAACCGTTGTCTGCGAGCATGCTGCTGACCATCGTCATGGGGTCATCGCTGCCGCCGGCCATGCTCGACAGGTACATCTGCAGACCTAAGAAAAAGGCCAGCACCGCAAACAGGGCGACGATCTGGAAAACATCCTTCTTTCCCTTAAAGCTGTTGCTGCGCATCAGCAGCATAATCAGCAGGGTTTCAAGCGCCAGAGGCAGCACCGGCAATATGACAATAACGATCAGCGCCATAATGTAATAGAGGATGCCCATTCCCTGCCCCATGCCGTAAATAACAGCCGGAGGCAGCATAAGCGCCGCGGACAGCAGCACCTCCATAAAAATGATGCTGCCGAATTTACCGATGATAATATTTCTTGGCTTAATGGGCAGGGGCAAAAGCATTTCGACGCCGCCGGAAAAGTAAAACTCTGCCATAATATAGGCGAGGCCAAAGAAAATGATCACCACTGAAATCATGGTATAGGCCATGGGCAGAAGCACAGATTCCTGACCGATGGCTGCCATGCCCGTATACATCATAGCCATATATGCCACGTACAGGCCATAGAGCGGCAGCATAGCTACCAGCACCAGGGCAGGCAGCCCAACCTGCTTAAAAAAGGCCTTTTTATTGTTTTTACGGTTATACTGGATCAGAGACAATCCCAGGTTGGTATTGATAAAGAGCTTGGTTAAGCTGATAATTTCTTTCATTTTTCCGTCAACTCCAGGAAGATATTTTCTAAGGATTCCTTACTGCCCACCTTTGCCCGGATTTCATCCATGGTGCCGATTTCGATAATCTGTCCTTTGTTGATAATAGCGATCCGGTCACAGAGCTTTTCGGCGACATCCAGCACATGGGTGGAAAAAAACACTGATTTTCCACGGTCGCACATTTCCCGCATAATTTTCTTTAGCTCAAAGGAGGCTTTGGGGTCCAGGCCCACCATGGGCTCATCGAGTACAAAAAGATTTGGGTCGTGGATTAAAGCCCCGATCAGGGCAATTTTCTGCTTCATCCCATGAGAATAAGAACTGATGGGATCCCCCACTGCCTTGTCAAGCTCAAAAATTTTCAGATATTTTTCCGCACGTGCTGCCCGGTCTGCCTCCGCCACCTGATAAACGTCGGCCATAAAGTTCAGGTACTCGATCCCCTTGATCTTTTCAAAAAGCTCAGGATTATCCGGCACATAGCTGAACTGCTGCTTGGCGCCCATGATAGCCTGGCTGTTGTCCACACCGTTGATAAATATCCGTCCACTGTCTGGCTTAAGCAGGGTAACAATCATTTTAATGGTCGTGGTCTTGCCCGCGCCGTTTGGTCCCACAAATCCGAAAATCTCACCTGGCCGCACCTCAAAGTGAATATCGTCAACGGCCTTTACTTTTTTGTCGCCGTAGGTTTTTGAAACATTTTCGATCTTTAACATTTAGGTCACTCCTTTTGATTTGTTACCCCTATTATAATCGCTACCCATTTGGTTAGCTTTTATAAAGTTTAAAGAAATGATAAAGATTAAAAAAATCCCCTGTCTTATCTCAGACAAAGGGATTTTCAGTGTTACTATTCTGCAACCGCTTCGGGATTTTCTTTGCTTTTTTCCGCTGCTGGCGCCTTAACCTCCATATCCTTTGGCAACACCAGGTTCAGGATAATGGCTACTACAAAGACAATGGCCACACAATTATTCGCAAAAACCTGCTGAACCATCTGAGGAAAGATCGTGAAAATTTCAGGAACCTCAGTAAAGCCGATTCCAACGCTCAGTGAAAGAGCCACAATGATGGTATTGCGCTGGTTGAAGCCACAGCGGGTGATCATCTGGATACCGCTGACAACAATGGTGCCAAACATCATGATGGTGCAGCCTCCCAGCACCGCCTCGGGCAGTGTCGCGAAAAGCTTTCCGACCACTGGTACAAGCCCGGCCAGAATCATGACACAGGCGCCGGTCATAATGGTAAAGCGGTTGACCACCTTCGTCATGGCAATAAGGCCGACATTCTGGCTGAAAGAAGTAATGGGCATACAGCCAAACAAAGAGGAGATGGCGCTCATATAACCATCGCAGGCCAGCGAACCTGAGATTTCCCGGTCTGTCACATCTCTGCCCAGGCCAGTCACAGTCATGGCAGAGGTATCCCCAATGGTCTCAGTGGCTGAGACCAGAAAGATCAGGGTCACAGCAATGATGGCGCCCAGATTAAACTCTGGAACAAAGGGCATAAACTGCGGCAGGGCGATCACACCCACACTGTTCATATCTGAAAAATCCACAGCTCCCATAAAAATCGCGAGAATATATCCGACCATCAGACCAAACAGCACAGAGAGCTGCTTCCAGTAGGACTTTGCAAAAATATTAAACAGCAGACAGCACACCAGTGTCACGCTTCCCAAAATCAGATTCTGAGCCGAGCCAAAGGTTTCACTGCCGCTGCCGCCCCCAAAGGAGGTTGCGCCCACAATCAACAGGGAAAATCCGATAGAGGTGACCACACAGGCCGCCACAATGGGCGAGATAATCCTCCGCCAGTATTTGGCGAAAAGTCCCAGCGTCCCCTCGATGAGCCCGCCGACAAGCACCGCGCCCATGGCGGCCGCGTAGCCGTAGGTGGCAGAGACATAGCTCAAGATAGTGACAAAGGTAAAGCTGATCCCCATGACAATGGGAAGACGGGCTCCCAGCTTCCACAGAGGATAAAGCTGTACCAGCGTCCCAATCCCGGCGATGAACATGGCGTTCTGTACCAGCATGGCCTTCTGATCCTCGCTGAGACCAGCGACATTGGCCACGATGAGGATCGGGGCAATATTGGCCACAAACATGGCCAGCACATGCTGCACGCCAAAGGGAATGGCCTTTGAGACCGGTACACGGCCGTCAAGCTTGAAAATATTGCTGACGCTGGCCGTTACATTTTCTTTTTCCTTCATTTCATTTCTCCTTGTAATTTCTCGGTAACTTAGTAAGTATATCCGATATGACTGTCTGTTTCAAGAAAATCTTAAGACGGCTTTTCTAAATATTTAAAAACCCCGCGGGATCGCAAACGGCGAACTCGCGGGGTCTTGCTTATCAGGCTTCTGCCTGCTTTTCACTATGCTTCTGGTCCACGGCGTCCACCACAATGGCGATGGTCTGGTCACCCATAATATTCGTCGCTGTCCCAAAGCTATCCTGGGAAAAATGCAGTGATATAATGAGGGACTGCATGCTTTCGGTAAAGCCGAGCATAGAGCCGATAATACCAATAGCCGCCATAACACCACCGCCCGGAACCCCCGGAGCAGCCACCATGGTAACGCCCAGCATCAGGATAAACGGCAGGTAAAGGCCAAAATCCGGCGACATTCCGCTTGCCAGCATAATTCCCATGGTTCCAAGCACCAGGCAGACGGTATCACCGGCCAAATGGATAGTCGCGCACAGAGGAATGCAGAAATCTGCCACGTCCTTCGTAATTTTGTTTCTATAGGCACATTCCAGATTAACCGGAATGGTCGCCGCTGACGATTGAGTCCCCAGTGCGGTAAAATAAGCTGGAATCATATTTTTAATCTTCCTGAACTGATTTTCTCTTGTTAAAAGCGATGCGATGCCAAACTGAACAAGGAGATAAACCCACTGAAAAGCAAGGATCATGACAAAGAGCATGACGAACATCTTAATGGTAGAAAAAAGCTCTCCCGACGCGGCAATACCGGCAAACTGCGTAGCGATATAAACCGGGATCAGCGGGATAATGATCTTTTTCAGCGTGAGTGTAATAATCTGCTGTAAATCCTTCAGACAGCCCAGCAGGCGTTCACCCTTAATATTTGCAAGGCCGATCCCCAGCACAAAAGCCAGGATCAAAGCGGTCATGACGCCAAATACTGGATCGACGCTGATGGTAAACAGTGGTGAAAAGGCCGTTCCACTGGTATTCATACTGCTGATGGGGCTGATCCACTGCGGGAGTACAGCGTATCCAAAAAAATACGCCAGCAGGCCCGCAAGCACCGTAGAGCAGTAAGCCAAAAGCAGCGTAACAAGAAAAAGTTTATTGGCCTTCTGGCCAAGATCCGCCAGACCGACTGCCACAAAGGAGACAATTAAAAGCGGGATCAAAAATTGTAAAAAAGTGCTGAACAGCGAGGTGAACGTCGCTGAGATTTCGATGACCAGGCGAAAGGCCGGGGCATCGCTTACGTTAAAAAGATTGCCGAGGGAACCGACCAGTATCCCGATCAGAATCCCCAGCAAGAGCTTCGGCAAAATGCCTAAATTGATTTTCCCCATAATGGCCCTGAACCTCCTCAAGCGCTTCACTTAATCCAGGTTATGGATGAAGAGCCCGCTTCGGAGTTTAGGTTCAAACCAGGTGGATTTTGGCGGCATGAGCAGATCAGCGTCTGCGATGGCCATCAGCTCGGAAATCGCGGTAGGATACATTGAAAAAGCCACCTTCATGTCCTCGCCGGCACGGCGCTCAAGCTCGCCAAGGCCCCGGATGCCGCCGACAAAGTCAATACGCTTATCGGTACGGATATCCTCAATGCCTAAAATGGGTACCAGAATATTGTTCTGCAGGATCGCCACATCCAGGCTGCCCACCGGATCGTCGGCGGCATAAGTGCCTTCCTTGGCGGTCAGCAGATACCATTTGCCCTCCAGGAACATCCCAAAGGTGCCCTTTGCAGGCGGGTGGACAGGCTCTGTACCCTTTTCTTCCACGTCAAACTGATTTTCCAACGCTTCGATGAACGCATCTGCGGTCAAGCCGTTCAGATCCTTTACCACACGGTTATAGTCCATAATGGCAAGCTGTTCATCCGGGAAAAGTACAGACAGGAAGTAATTAAATTCTTCATCTCCGGTATAATCCGGGTGCTCCTCGCGGCGCATAAGGCCTACCTTAACGGCAGAAGCGCAGCGGTGATGTCCGTCGGCAATGTAAAAATTACCGACTTTTTTGAAATTCTCGACCAGACGGCCAATGGTTTCTTCGTTGTCAATGACCCAGACACGGTGGATAACGCCATCGTCGGCTGTAAAGTTAACTACCGGTTTGTTTTTCATGGTTTCGGCAATAATGTTGTTGATATCCTCCTGTCCGCGGTAGGTCAGGAAGATAGGGCCCGTGTTGGCGTTGCAGGCATCCACATGCTTAATACGGTCCTGCTCTTTATCCTCACGGGTAAGCTCGTGTTTTTTAATGGTGTTGTCCAGATACTCGTCGATGGCCGTACAGGTGACCAGGCCTACCTGGCTTCTGCCGTCCATAACAAGCTCATAAAGATAAAGGCTCGGCGTTTCATCCTGAGCGATGACCCTGCGGTCATACAGCTTCTGAAGGTTCTTGGCTGCCTGCTCATACACAAAGGGATCGTACATATTCATGCGGTGATCCAGGGTGCTCTCCGGACGATCGACTCTCAGAAAAGAGTCATACTTGCCGTAAACGGCAGCAGCCGCTTCCTCACGATTATAGACATCGTAAGGAAGGGCTGCCACATCAGCGGCTTTTTCCGGAACAGGACGAACGGCTTTAAAGGGTCTGATAGTTGCCATATCGCGTTCTCCTTATCCTTATTTTAAAACACGGACGCGGGTGACGCCTTCAATGGTTTTTAACGCTTCTTTCACGTTATCGCCCACTTCACTGTCGACGTCGATCATGGTATACGCCCATTCACCTCGGTTTTTGTTGGTCATGTCAGAGATATTGATGTTGTGTCCCGCGAGCACAGCAGTGATCTGACCGATCATGTTCGGAATGTTTCGGTGATTGACGGTGATGCGGTGTACGCTGTTGCATACACCCATGCTGCAATTCGGATAGTTTACAGAGTTTACAATGTTACCATTTTCGAGGTATTCGCGCAGTTCTTCTACAGCCATAACTGCACAGTTTTCTTCACTTTCCGGTGTGGAGGCACCGAGATGGGGAATGTTGATCACATTCGGCATCTTTAAAGTTTCTTCATTTGGGAAATCCACAACATATGCGGCAACGGTTCCGTCTTCAAGAGCAGTCTTGATGGCTGCATCGTCGACCAGACCGCCGCGGGCAAAGTTCATGAGACGCAGGCCTTTTTTCGTTTCCTTTAAAATGTCTGCATCCACAAAGTTCTTGGTTTCTTCCATGAAGGGTATATGTAAGGAAATATAGTCGCAATTTTTGAAGATTGCTTCCTTGCTTGTGGACCGTTTTACTTTTCTGCTTAATCCCCAAGCATGTTCAATGGATAAGTAGGGGTCGAAGCCGTAGACCTTCATACCAAAATCTACTGCCATGTTTGCTACCAGTACCCCGATAGCGCCAAGGCCGACAACGCCCATTTTTTTACCGTACAATTCCGGCCCGACAAAGGCCTTCTTTCCCTTTTCTACAGCTGCTCCGACATCGCCGGTTTCATCCAGCAGTGTTTTCGTCCATTCGACGCCGTCCATCACCTTACGGGAGGACATCAGCATCCCCAGCGCCACCAGCTCTTTAACCGCATTGGCGTTGGCTCCCGGAGAATTACAGACCACGATCCCCTGTTCAGAGCATTTATCGATTGGGATATTATTTACACCCGCGCCTGCGCGGCCGATAAACTTAACGCTCTCGGGAATGTCCATATCGTGCATTTTTGCACTTCTCACGAGAATGGCATCAGGTGCTTCTACAGCATCTGCAACAGTGTAGTTTTCGTCTAATAACTTAAGACCTCTTTTAGAGATATTATTGAGGGTTTGTACTTCAAAATTCATTTGTAATTACCTTTCAATTCAGCTGCAGCAAATCCTGGCCTACTTCGACACTACCCAGGCTTTACTACACGCAGTATTTGGTGCGCCTGCAATACGGACGCCGGTGCTCAACGTGCTGTCAATGAATGTTTTTTATTTATTTGTTTTCTGTTTCAAACTTCTTCATAAAGTTGATGAGTGCGTCTACGCCTGCCATTGGCATTGCGTTGTAAATGCTGGCACGCATACCGCCGACAGTGCGGTGGCCCTTCAGGTTTTCAAGGCCTGCTGCTTTGGCTTCCTTAACAAATTTCGCGTCCAGCTCTTCGTTTCCGGTTACAAAAGGCACATTCATTAAAGAGCGGTCTTCTGGAACAACGGTTCCCTTGAACATGGCGCTGTTATCCAGGAAATCATACAATTTCGCAGATTTTTCTTTGTTAAAGGCTTCCATGGCTGCAACACCGCCCTGTGCTTTTACCCAGTCGTAAACGAGCTTGCAGATATAAATGCCATAGCACGGCGGGGTATTGTAGCAGGAGTCTGCATCCACGTGTGTCTGATAATTCAACATGGTCGGTGTCATGTCCATAGCATGTCCAACAAGGTCTTTACGGATAATTACCGCGACCACGCCGGCCGGTCCCATGTTTTTCTGAGCACCTGCAAAGATCAGTCCGAACTTGGATACATCGTATACTTCAGACAAAATATTGGAAGACATGTCTGCGATCAACGGCACATCGCCTGTTTCCGGCAGATTGTCTGGTCTGAAGCGCGTTCCGTAAATGGTGTTGTTGACACAGATATAAAAGTAATCCGCATCTTTTCTGAAGGTTGCGGCATCCAGCTTGGGGATGTAAGAAAAAGTCTTATCCGCAGAGGATGCAACGGCCTGAGCGTCACCATAACGTCCGGCTTCCTGGAAAGCTTTTTTAGCCCAGTTACCAGTGATCACAAAGTCAGCCTTGCCAGTCTTTGTCATCAGGTTTAACGGGATCATGGCGAACTGTGTAGAACCGCCGCCCTGTAAGAACAGGATGTCATAATTGTCCGGCACGCCCATTAATTCCTTGTACAACGCCTTAGCGTCAGCCAAAATTTCAGAAAATGCAGCAGAACGATGGCTCATTTCCATGACAGACATTCCGGTTCCACCATAGTTGAGCATTTCTGCTGCGGCTTTTTCAAGCACTTCTACCGGCAAAGCAGATGGACCGGCAGAAAAATTGTAAACTCTTTCCACTATAAATTCCTCCTAAAAATTTGGTATGATTTCTGCATCATTTTAGGTGCATTGTCTAATTATAAATTAACCGCTCCCCTTTTTCAAGATAAAGTAACCAATATTCCTGTTAAATCCGCATTAAAACCTTTGCAGTTTTTTTCAGACTTAATCCTCTGTTAAACGCAAAAGGATCGGTGCACTTCTGTGCCAGTCTCTGACAGCAAACATAATTTTTTCAAGAGAATTTGTTCTTTTTCAGCAAAAAAAGAAACATTACCATCATTTTGCCGTTCTTTTGTGGCACTTCATATGTTGTAATCATATATAAATAAATTTCATTCTTTTGCCAAGTGCTCTTCTTATGCTTATATGCTCAGGGAGGAGGGAAAAGTACAGTATTTGGCATTGCTAAAAATTAAGGAGAAAACAGATGAAAAAAAGAAAAAAATTAAGCGCACGTATTCTGTCGCTTTTGCTGATGGTGGCTTTGATGTGTTCTATGCTGCCTGCAGGTGTCTTTGCAGCCGGAAACACCGCTGTCGTTGATCCTGTCGGCACAGTAGCCGAAAACGCTGAAAATATCCAGGATAAAAATGACCCTGTACTCCTGGACAATACTGCCGTTACATCCAATGACAAACTTACAGAGGATGCTGAGTCCAAAAATCCTACCATCCCCGACAATTCAGTGATTCCATCAGACTCCGAGGCTAAAGCTTCTGCAGAAAATTCTACTCCATCTGAAGATACCGCCTCTGTCACCAATCCTGATTATTCCTATGACGAAAAAGGCAATCTCATTATCAACACAGACAAAGGTACTGCTGAATGGCGAAATGACAAAACGATTGATAAAGAACAGGTTGTGTCGGTCATTATCGAGGAAGAAGTCAATAGTATCAGCGACGGAGCTTTTAAGGGCTGCACCAATTTGACTGGCGTAATTTTAAGAGACGAAAAGACGCCACCCGCATTGGGCGTCAATGTTTTTGAAGGAATGCCCTTATGGTTCTCAATTATTGTACCTACAGATACAAGCATTGACATTTACAAAAACGCCGATGGATGGAAAGACTATGCATCACATATTGTTTATAACCGCGGTGGATGGTCCTTTGAAAAAGAAACAGGGACACTTTATATTTATATCAACAAAGCCTTTACAGACTGGAAAGCAAATGTAAGCATCAACCCAAAGGAAGTCAGGAATTTAGTGATAAGAAACACCGCAAACAATATCCCTGATGACGCTTTCAGTAATTGCGTAAATCTTGAGAAGGTCACCGTTCTGTCTTTCCTTCAAAGTATAGGCGAATCCGCTTTCGAGGGCTGTTTCAGCCTGACTGATTTCAAAATGCCGGAAAGTGTTGCGACCATCGGCGACAAGGCCTTTAAGGATACCAAGATATCCAATATCGAGATTCCTGCAAAAGCAGAAATCGGCGAAAGCGCCTTTGAAAACTGTACTAAGCTGAGCGAAATTATCCTTCCCGCTGGAATCAGCAAAATCAGCACTTCAACTTTTAAAGGCTGTACCGGATTAAACTTTGCGATGATCCCACACACCGTCTCTTCCATCGGTGATGAAGCTTTCTCAGGCTGTAGTGCCCTTGAGGTTATTTGGGTTAATACTCAAACCCCCGCCAGTCTGGGGATTAATGCTTTTGACGGATTACCAGAAAAAAAAGCCCGTATTATGGTGCCTAAAGAGGCCGTCGATAAATATAAAGATCTTTGGCCCGACTACAAAGAGATTATTTGCGCTTTTGACACAGGCTACACTTTTGAAAACGGAACCCTTACAGTCACTGCAAATGCCGGTACTGTCTTATGGCGTACCGATGAATCCATCGGAGAAGAAAATGTCCAGAAGATCATTATTCAGGACACTGTTGACACCATCATAGCAGGCGCCTTTCAATCCTGTAAAAACCTGACAGAGGTCGAGTTGTCCAATAAAGTGACAACCATCGGTGAGAAAGCCTTTCGGCGTTGTGTAAACCTAATGTCTGTCCGGCTTCCAAACAGCGTGACAAGAATTGAGTCAGAAGCCTTCTCATCCTGCGATAATCTGGTATCTATCAATATACCCGAGGGGCTCACCACCATTGAAAAAGAAACCTTTTATGGCTGCGACAACCTCGCATCCATTGACATCCCCTTCAGTGTCGTAACAATTGGAGACTCCGCCTTTGAATTCTGCGTATCCTTAACCGAAATAAGTATTCCTGAAAATGTAAAAAATATTGATGCCGAAGCCTTTAAGCACTGCCGGGCACTCAAGAATGTTGATCTGCCCAATGGGCTCAAAACCCTTGGTGTCATGGCCTTTGCCTATAACACCAGCCTGGACTCTATTCTGATTCCAGAACAGATAACACATATTGAAAAATATACTTTCCTTGGCTGTACTGCTCTGGACTTTGTGTCCATCCCATCCTCAGTCACTTCGATCGGAACAAGTGCTTTCGGCGACACCAATAGCCTCAAAACTGTTTTGGTCACCAGAAATATCCCTGCAACTATGCAGGATTCCGCCTTCGGCATGAGCCTTCCTGAGGGGGCTGAAATTTTTGTCCCCACCAGTTCCGTTGAAGCCTATAAAAAAGCTAACTATTGGATGAATTACGCAGCAAATATTACTGGTTTTGAAAACGGCTATGAGTTTGATCAGGAATCTGGTAAACTGACAATCAAAACAGAGCTGGGCGCAGTTCTGTGGAAAGAAAATGGAAATAATATCAAGCCCGAAGACATTCAGCATCTTGTCATTTTAGATACAGTCCAAACCATTCCTGAGGAAGCTTTTGATGGCTGTACAAATCTAAAAACAGCAGAAATTGCCAATAGTGTCACAACTATCGACAGCCATGCCTTTTCAGGATGTACTAGTCTGACTGCCATCAACCTGCCTGTAAACCTCGAGACCATTGGCTGGGGTGCTTTTTCTGATTGCAACAACAGCGCACTAACTGAAATCATTATCCCGGCAAATGTAAAAACTATCGGAAATTACGTTTTTCTTGGCTGCACGAACGTTAAAACCTTTGTGGTTAAAGGTGAAACTCCTGCAAAACTAGGTGGCAGAGCCTTTGATGTAGATAGAACAGACTTTACTATTCTTGTACCAACTGGCAAGCTCGCTACTTATCAAACAGCCTGGAGTGTTTACGCCGATCAGATAAAGGCTGTAGAAGAAAAAGTTGCTTTCCTGAATCTGAGCGCTAACGGGGCTTCTGGTACAGCAACTACCACCGAATTGACCCTGTCCTTTGACAAAGACATTCAAGCATTGACTGAAAGTGACATCACCCTGATCGGTGCAGCTAAAGGCACTCTGGAAAAAGGCAGCAAAACTGGCGAATACAAACTGTCTATCTCCGGCATTACCGTTAAAAACGGAGACACCGTCACCGTAAAGGTAGACAAAGCTAAAGAAGGCTATCTGATTGAACCAGGCAGCAGAAATGCTTCAGTATCTGTCAAACAGCCTGCACCAGGCCCAACGCCATCCCCAAATCCAAATAACGGCGGTGGCAATGTGAAAACCGGCGTAACCGATACTCAGACCGGCGCTGCATGTGCAGCAGTTTTTCTGGGCATTGCCGGCTTAGCTGCTCTGGGCTTTAAACGTAGATTTAATAAATAGATTCTTTTATAACCAATTTAAAAAGACCAGCGCAGTCCTGCGCCGGTCTTTTTACTTTCTTTATTCAATGGTCACCGTTGTCCTGGCCGGTGTGATGCTTTTAATCTGCTCAGATGGAAGTGATATCTGGATTACCACCTCCTGATCTCCCTTTCCGAGACCGTTCAGATCAACGAAAGCTTTTATGTTATCCGCAGTCAGCTTGTTAAGCTCGGTGGCTGTACCACTCAGCTTCACAACTACCGAAGAATCCTTTACCTTGGCGGCGGTGAGCCCCTGACTCACATTTCGGGTCTCAATACTGCTGATCGTGAAGCTCTTTTCAATAATCGGTTCAATATTGACAGTAACGGTGGCCTTATCGCCATTATCCAGGAAAGAAGCCCCATCCGGCAGTTTCAGAGTAACCTCCTTGGTCACCGCCTTATTGGCCCCTGAAACATCCACCGGGTCAATCTGAATGTTCTGGATCGTGTCCAAAACCTCCTGCTTGGCGCCGACCATTTTCTGGGTCGGGTCAACCGTCACGCTGGTCACCTTGTAGCCCGACTGGGGATCTCCCGTCGTTGTCGGCGGAGTGATGTTGACGGTTTTGGTCTTACCCACCTCAATATTAACGCGGACAACATCCGGCTCGCACTCAACGCCGCTGACAATATTTCCATCTTTATCATAAGGTGTCACTTCCAGCATTCTGGAGGTATCCTCAGTCAGGCCATTTACATTGGCAGTGACAGCAATTTTATCAATGGCCGCAATGCGGTCTTCGGCGCCAGTTACCTGAACCTTTTCTGTGCTGGTGGCTGAGATCACAGCATTGTCATTACCAGGCTTACCCTGAGTAATGACCTCTACATCCTTTTCGGACTCAATAACGTTGTCCACCACCAGATGCAGCGTACTCGGGTTAACCTCCTTCAGAATAACGGAATTGGACAGCCCCTTGATGACAATCTCAGGGTTGTACTCGCCCTTTTTATCAATATCCTTCAGATCTACCTCTGCGGTGATCTCATTGGTATTGATCTCCTGCAGGCTCCTGTCTGTCCCCTGCACGCGCAGGTTAACATAATAATTACGGTTATCCTCAAGCACCAGGTGTTTTTCCTGCAGGGTCTCCATATTTGTAAAGGTAACTGGAATGGCGTTAATATCCTGAGGAACAATATCATTGCTGTTCCCGTTGATGAACAGCCAGAGGATAATGGCCAGGACCGCTGAGCTCAGCAGCCTTATGGTTTTTTCATTAATCGATATCTGTTTCTTTTTCTTCTTCGTTGCCATCTTTTTTTCCTCGGAATTTAAAGAATCCTTTTTCACTGTCGTTTTCGTCATCCTTTGCCATAAAACGGTCTGTCAAAAGCTGATCAACCATTGCCGGCGTCATGTTCCGGGTCAGTGTGCCCTTTTCCGTATATGAAATAGTACCCGTCTCCTCTGAAACGATGATGGTAATGGCATCGGATTTTTCCGAGATTCCCAAACCTGCCCGATGTCTGGTTCCCAACTCACTACCCAGATAGCGGTTGTCGGATAAAGGCAGCAGACAGCCTGCAGCCCGGATCTGATTTGTCCAGAGCTTCACCACCATTGCGCCGTCATGAAGCGGCCTGTTCGGTGTGAAGATATTTTCAATCAGCTCCTGGCTGATGTCTGAGTCCAGTTCGATGCCCGTATCCACAATGTTGTTCAGCCCAGTGTTCATCTCGCAGACAATCAGCGCTCCGATATGCTCCTTCGAGAGGTTTCCCACAGCCCGGCTGATCTCGCCTATATCGCTCAGCATTCTCGTCCTGTCACGATTACTTTTCCTGAAAACCTGTTTAAAAGCTTTATTATTTCCCAGCTGTTCAAGGGCAGAGCGCAGTTCGGGCTGGAACACCACCACAAAAATAATGAACGCGAAGGTGAACATGCTGTTGATTAAGTAGTTCAACGTTGTAAAACCCAACCAGTTGCTGAGTGGGGATAGAATCAGTAAAATAATGATTCCTTTTGCCACCTGCTCTGCTTGGGTACCACGTATCCACATCAAAACCTTGTATATTAAAAAAGTAATGATGATAACCTCGATGACGCTGCTGACTGTTATTCTTGATTGTATATATAAACGTAGTTCTTCCATACCGTTGTTATCCCCATATATAGTATGCATTTATTATACACTATTTTTTCTTAAGTTATAACCGGATTCAGACAAGTTTTTTTCATTTTACAATTTTGATACACTTCTTTACAAAAATAACGTTTACAAATTCAGAAAAGGTGGTATAATAATACCATAATCAATTACAAAGAAGATTACTTTAAGTGTTTCTACAGCATTGTAGCTAACGTCAAATAAAAGAATTAGAAGCCACAATCTCGCTGTCGAGGTATACTGGTAAGTTCATTATACTTTATTTGGAAAAGAATCTATCTGAGTGAATTGATAAAATTTACAGGAAAGGGGTGAGACCACCAAAAATGCAAACTGAACCAAAGAATTAAAACCGGTTCCATCGTACAAAGGTACAGAGATATGGAACCGGTTTTAATTTTTTGATTGATGCAAAGGAGCACTTCTATGAAAAATCATCTTTTTTATCTGATTCCCAAAAGTGACGTCATTTTCTTATATAATCACCAGTCCTTCGAGGAGGCCTATGACCTTTTTCTGAAAAGCGGCTACACAGCCATGCCGGTCATCAACAAGCGCGGGCAGTATGTGGGCACTATTTCCGAGGGCGACCTCCTGCGCACGCTGGCCTTGAGCATGGAGCATCCTGAGATCACCTTAAAGGACTTTACCGTCAAAGACATTGATTTTAAAACCAAGTCCGAGGCAGGCCGTGTCGATGATTCCTTTGAAACCATCCTGGAGATGGCCACTCATCAGAACTTTGTCCCGCTGGTCGATGACCAGAATGTATTTATCGGTATCCTGCGCAGACAGGAGCTGATTAAGGAGCTGCTGAATTACCTCAAAGAGATCGACGCCCCCATCGAAGGATAGGGTGTTAAAAAACCCGCATTGTCATTTTACGGCAATGCAGGTTTTTCTTGTTATTCCATTGTGATAATCAATTCGCCGGACTGGACACTTTGTCCTTCGGACACATAGATTTCTTTGATTTTTCCTGCGGCATGGGCTACAATTTCTGTTTCCATCTTCATGGCTTCAACGATGATCAGCGGCTGGTTTTCTTCCACTTCGTCGCTTTCATTCACTAATACCTTCAAGACTGTACCAGGAATTCCGGAGCCGATTTCCTTCGGATTGTTTTTGTCCGCCTTAAGCATGGTGCTCTTTTCCTTGGAGAACAGGCTTCGCTTATCTTCGATATAGATTTCACGGCGGAAACCATCGACTTCAAAGAGGACAGGGCGGTAGCCTTCTTCGTTGGGCTGGCCCATCTTGACCATGCGGATAATAAAGCGTTTCCCTTTATCCACTTCAACCTCAGCGGTTTCACCTTCCTTGAGTCCATAAAAGAAAGCGTGTGTATCCATACGCATGAAATCACCGTAATCCTGGTAGAATTTTACATAATTCTTAAAGACCTTGGGGTACAAGGCCGCACTGGTTACCTCACGTTCTGCCAGCTCAATGCCAAACTCATCGCGGTATTCCTCGCGGATCGCCTCAAAATCTTCCGGCGGGAGCAGTGTGCCCGGGCGGACGGTGATGGGCTCAATACCTTTCAGGACAATTTCCTGAAGCTTCGGATCAAAACCGCCCTCAGGCTGGCCGATCATCCCCTTGAAATAATCCACAACCGAATTTGGGTAAGCGAGATCCTTTCCCTTATCGTAGATATTATCCTTGTCCAGACCGTTTTGTACCATGAAGATCGCCATATCCCCAACCACCTTGGAGGAAGGAGTAACCTTGACAATATCGCCCAGCAGTACGTTGGCTTCCATATATTTCTGCTTAACTTCTTTGAACTTATGGCCGAGACCAAAGCTTTCGACCTGGCTTTTCAGATTAGAATACTGACCGCCTGGAATTTCCAGCTTGTAAATTTCCGCACTTCCGGATTTCAAGCCAGATTCAAACTTACCGTAAACCTGACGGGTTGTCTCCCAATAATCGGAAATCAGCTGGAGATCGTCCTCGCTCATGCCCGTATCACGCGGGGTATTGGCCAGAGCCGCAACCACAGAGTTTAAGGACGGCTGGCTGGTCAGGCCGCTCATGCTGCTGAAAGCCGCATCGGCGATATCTACACCTGCCATGGTGGCCATAAGAATGGCCGCGACGCCGTTGCCCGCAGTATCGTGCGTGTGCAGGCGAACCGGGATCTTCACTTCTTCCTTCAGGGTTTTGATCAGCTTGAATGCTGCTGCCGGTTTTAACAGGGCAGACATATCTTTAATGGCCAGGATGTGCGCACCGGTTGCCTCAATTTCATGAGCCATGCGCACATAATAGTCCAGATCGTATTTAGTTTTTTTAGGGTCCAGAATATCGCCGGTATAGCACATGGCGACTTCGCAGACCTTGCCGGTTTTCAGGACTTCCTCGATGGAAACCTTCATCCCCTCCATCCAGTTGAGGGAGTCAAAAATACGGAAGACGTCAATCCCGCCCTCGGCGGATTCTTTGATAAACTTACGCAGTACATTGTCCGGATAGTTTTTATAACCGACCGCGTTGGCCCCGCGCAGCAGCATCTGGAACAGGATGTTTGGAATACGCTTGCGCAGCTCGTCCAGTCTTCTCCATGGAGATTCCTTCAGGAAATTATAGGCTACGTCAAAGGTAGCGCCGCCCCACATTTCCAGTGCAAAAATATCCTGTCCAAGATAGGCGGTTTCCTTGGCGATCTTGATCATATCGCGGCTGCGGACACGGGTGGCAAACAGAGACTGGTGCGCGTCGCGCAGTGTGGTGTCGCCCAGAAGCAGCTTGTCCTGGCTCTGAATCCATTTAACCAGGCCATCCGGACCCTGTTCATCCAAAATCTGCTTGGTACCGCGAAGCTCGATGCCTCTCGGAATTTCTGGGATTTCCGGTTCATCAAAATCCGGTTTGTTACCAAAGGTTTCATTGACAGCCATTTCGCCAAAGTAACGGATCACGTCGTAGGCCTGGCTCTTTTCTGCCTGAATATTGAACAGCTCAGGGTGATCATCAATGAATTTGGTATCACAGTTGCCGCTCTTAAACATATCGTGTTCCAGAACGTTGATCAGGAAGTCCTTGTTGGTCTGAACACCCTCGATCTGCATTTCCTTAAGGGCACGAAGCGCCTTGCGGCGAGTATCCTCAAAGGTTCTGGAATAAGAGGTGGATTTCATTAAGAGGCTGTCATAGTAAGGAGTGATCTCGCCGCCGGTAAAGCCGTTGCCGGTATCGAGACGGATACCCGCACCACTGGCGGTACGGTAAACGTCCAGACGGCCCGTATCCGGCATAAAATGGTTTTTGGGGTCCTCGGTGGTAACACGGCACTGGATAGCATAGCCGCGGCTTCTGACGCCTTCCTGGCTCTTGATGTTAATCTCATCCGAATCCAGTGGATAGCCCTCAGCGATCATGATCTGGGACTGAACCAGGTCGATACCTGTGACCAGTTCGGTAACAGTGTGCTCTACCTGGATTCTCGGGTTCATTTCAATAAAGTAATGATCGCCTTTTTTATCCACCAAAAACTCAATGGTACCGGCGTTGCGGTAATTGACCGCCTTTGCCAGCTTCAAAGCATCGGCACAGATGGCCTGACGCTGTTCCTCGCTGATGCTGAGTGACGGCGTAAACTCGATAATTTTCTGATGGCGTCTCTGGATCGAGCAGTCACGTTCAAAAAGATGGACTACATTGCCGTAAGCGTCGCCCAGAATCTGGACTTCAATATGCTTTGGCTCTTCCAAATATTTTTCAACAAAGATGGTGCCGTCGCCAAAGGCCTTGGTAGCCTCACTCATAGCCGAATGGTATTCCTTTAACAGGTCCTTTTCGTCGCGAACGATACGCATACCGCGTCCGCCGCCGCCGGCTGCAGCCTTAAGCATGATCGGATAACCCGCCACCTTTGCAAATTCCGCTGCCTCCTTGTCTGAGGTAATCGGCTTTTCTACGCCTGGAATGGTGGGCACATTGACGGATTTAGCCACAATTTTAGATTGGATCTTATCGCCCATCTGTTCCATCATGGTGTGGGTTGGTCCAATAAAGGCAATCCCTTCTTCTTCACAGCGTCTGGCAAACTCTGGATTTTCGGACAGGAATCCATAGCCTGGATGGATAGCGTCCACTTCCTTTTTCTTGGCCAGAGAGATAATCTTGTCCATATTCAGGTAGGCTTCGACCGGACCGGTAGTACCGGTAATCAGGTAAGCCTCATCCGCCTTGGAACGAAACAGAGACATCTTGTCCTCCTGGGCATAGATGGCAACTGTCTGGATACCAAGCTCCTGACATGCACGAATAATACGAATGGCGATTTCGCCGCGGTTAGCAATCAATACCTTGTTAAATTTTTTCATTTGCAACTCTCACTTCACTATAAAATTACAGCCTGCCGCGCTTGGTTAAGCGTGACAGACCAGTGCATAAATATTTATTGTTACTCTATTATATATAAACCTTCAGCCAATGAAAAGAAAAATTTTTGTTATTTAAAATAAAAACAAGTGTTTTTATTTGAAAAACACAATTTTCAAACCTTCTTCGTATCCTGTTCATCAATATATGCCTGCTGAACCCTCTTGCTCTGGTCCATAACGGCATGAATAAACTCTGTATAATATTTTTTATAATCCGCGTTTTCTAATTTTTCTGTGTTTTTTTTCACGACCTCTGCCTCCCGTTTGGGATCGAATATTTCTCCATGATTTGTGAATTTATATTCAGCCACCTGGTAGACAAGATCGAGCCGTTCCTCAAAAAGAGCGCGCATTTCTGTGTCAACTTCGTCGATACGCATCCGGATTTCTTCAATTGATTTTGCCATATTTACTCCTTTATACCAAAAAATCCAGCATACAAAGCGCTGTGACAGCCTCCACTACCGGGCAGGCTCTCAGGACAATGCAGGGGTCATGCCTGCCCTGTATCTCAATTTCAGCATCCTTTTTAGCTGCCATGTCAATGGTCTTCTGGGGCTGCGCGATGGAAGCCGTAGGCTTAAAGGCTACCCGGTACACAATGGGCATGCCGTTTGTAATCCCTCCGTTAATTCCGCCGTTGTTGTTTGTCGTAGTCTTAACCCTGTCACTATCCATGTAAAAGGGATCATTGGCCGCAGAGCCACGAAGCTCCGTAATATCAAAGCCCAGTCCAAATTCAACACCTTTTACCGCAGGCACCGAAAACAGCAGTGCGGACAACCGGCTTTCAACGGAATCAAACAGCGGGTCACCCACTCCGGCCGGCATGCCTGTTATGTAGCCCTCGATCACACCGCCCACAGAGTCCTGATCCTTAATGGCCTCGAGGATTTCATCCTTCATCGTCTCCTCCAGCGTCTTTGTATACAGTGGAAACAACGGGTTTTCGTAACAGAGTGATCCGTATTCTTCAGGTTTCAGATCTCTTTTATCCTGGACGCTGCCAATGGATAAAATCCGGCTGCCGATTTTAACCTCGGGAGCAATCTGAGCCAGCGCTGCCTTGGCAACAGCACCGGCAAAAACGATGGGCGCTGTAAGACGTCCTGAAAAATGTCCGCCTCCCCGATAATCCTGAAAACCGCCGTAGCGCATCCAACCGCTGTAATCGGCGTGTCCCGGGCGCATGAGATCCTTCGTGCGGGCATAGTCCTTGGAACGGGTATTGCCGTTTCGGATGATTCCAGTAAGCGGAGTGCCTGTGGTTTTCCCTTCAAAAAAACCACTGACAATTTCCACCTCATCCGCCTCCTTACGCGGGGTAGCCAGACGGCTGCTGGAGGCGGCACGTCGTTTCATTTCCGCTGCAACTTTCTCCAGGTCCACTGCCACGCCAGATGGAAGACCATCGATGGTCGCCCCTATGGCGGCTCCGTGAGATTCCCCAAACACTGAAACTTTGATCTTATTCCCCCAGATCGAACTCATGGATAACACCTCCCATTTTCTTGAAATCTTCCCAGAAATCCGGATAAGATTTCCGTACACTCTCGGCGCCTGTTATCGTAAGCTTATCCTGACATGCAAAGCTAGCAATAGCGGCTGCCATTGCAATACGGTGGTCATTGTGGCTGTCCACCACACCCCCTGTAAAATATTTAACACCTTCAATGGTCATCCCCTCAGGATGCTCCGTAACTTTTGCCCCCAGAGTGGTCAGCACTTCATTCATGGCAGCCAGCCGGTCCGACTCCTTAAAACGCAGGCGGGCCGCGCCGACGATCTCTGTCGTCCCCACGCTCAGGGCTGCCAGTACAGTGAGCACCGGTACCAGATCCGGACATTGCGAAACATCCACCACCGCACCATGAGTGCTTCCCGGTTTGGTCACGTATCCCGTTTCAGTCTGGGCTACGCTCCCCCCCATAGACTGAATGATTTTCACAATGGCTTTATCGCCCTGGGATGAATCTGACTGCAAATCCTCACAATCCGTTTTTTCACCCAGAATACCGCCCACCAGCCAGAAAGCACCTTGGGAAAAATCACCCTCTACCCGGTAATCCCGGGCCGCATACCGCTGGTTCCCGGCAACGCGAAACAAATGGTAATCCTCATTGACCACAGCAATGCCGAACTTTTCCATAATATCCAAAGTAATGTCAATATAAGGCCTGGATTCCAGCGGCGTAGTGATTTCGATGACCGAATCTCCGTCAAGCAGCGGCAGCGCAAACAGCAGGCCTGTAATAAACTGTGAAGAAATGCTGCCGTTCAGGCGGTAAGTGCCCGGCTTTAAAGTACCCGTAAAGCACAGAGGCAGTTCCTGGCCTTCAGTCTCTTTCTGATAGGTAATGTCCTGTTCCTCAAAAATATCGTAGTAGGGCTGCATAGGCCGTTCTACCAGCCGTCCGCGGCCGATAACTCTGGAGTCTCTGGCTTTTAACGCCAACAACGGAATGATAAAACGCAAAGTGGAGCCAGACTCAATACAGTCAATGGTCTTACCCTCTGTATCCGGACGGCTCACACCGGTAATCGTCAGAGTAAAACGCTTTCCTTCATTTTCTTCATATTTGATTTCTGCTCCCAGGGTTTCCATAGCCCTACAGGTTGCGGTGATATCATCGGACAAAAGAATGTTGGTGATGACGCTGGTCCCCTGTGACAGAGCCGCGCACATAACCGCCCGGTGACTGACGCTTTTGGACGGAGGAATACAGATCGTGCCGCCCAGCTTTTTAGGTGTAATTTCGACTTTTTTCATGCTGTCCCTTTCTACTGAAATAACTGAATGGCCTGGTCCTTATGGATTTTTACGATCTCTGCCTTGCCTATTTTAGTAATGATGCACATATTTAAAACGTCGTTCTCAAATTTTTTATCTGAATAAAGAATCTCCTTGACACGGTTCAGGTCCATTTCCGGCATTTCATAGGGAAGTCCGTAGGTTTCCAGAATCAACTGAAGGTTTCCAAGGGTCTCCGGCGTGGTAATCCCCTCGCGCACGCTCATTTTAGTGATCTGGTACATGCCGATGGCTACCGCCTCGCCGTGGGAGTATTCTTTGAATTCAAAGTAGGACTCAATGACATGGCCGATGGTATGCCCAAAATTGAGAACACGGCGCAGGCCTTTTTCCTTTTCATCACTTTCGACCACATTGCGCTTGATCTGGACACACTTGGCGATAATTTCTTCCATATCCTCCAGCAGATCCTCCTGGTACTCAAAGCCCATGAGGCGTACAAAAAGCTTAGCAGAGCTGATACATCCGTATTTGATCACCTCGCCCATACCGTCAGTCAGGTAATGGTCCTCAAGCGTATCCAGAAACTGCGGATCGATGACTACTGCCTTGGGCTGGTGGAACGCGCCAACCAGGTTCTTGCCAAAGCCCAGATCTACCCCAACCTTTCCGCCCACACTGCTGTCTACCTGGGCCAGCAAAGAGGTTGGAATCTGGACGAAATCAATGCCGCGCATAAAGGTAGCAGCGCAGAAGCCAGCCAGGTCTCCGACTACGCCGCCGCCCAGGGCCACGATAGCGTCGGAACGCGTTATGCCCATATCCATGAGCTGATAGTAAATTTCCTCTACCTGGGCCAGGCTTTTGGATTCCTCGCCCGCTGGAATCACAAGGGTATACACAGATGCACCCAGACTTTTGATCTGCTTTTTCACATTGCTCAGATACAGCTTGGCAACGTTCTTATCGCTGATAATCACAATGCTGCGGTAGCTGCCGAAAATTTCATCCATCTCAAACAGATGCTCCTTCAGGCCATTGCCGATCATAATTTTATACTGATGCTTGTTTTCAGTCGTACAGGTTAATTCCTTCATGGTTTCGCTCCTTTATCTATAAAATACTGTATGCAATTTCGCTGATTTGAATAATTATTATATCATACTTTTACTAAAGTGAGGGGAGAACCTTACCGTAAAGCATTTCAAACTTCTGTTTATTGCCTGGAATTTTTATTACAATTATCAAGAAAGCTTCAAATTAAGAAAACTTCGTTGCATTTTACGGCATAATCCGGTATGATAAACATATAAGCAACCAGGTTGACTATAATGTTATTTACCATTTACCGCGGGTATATAAAATAAAACAATGATAACAAGCACTTTATAATAGAAAGGAGTCTTTACTATGTACGAAGAACCTAAAGGACCAATCGAAACTCTGGAAGAGGATCTGGAAAAAACCATCAAGCACTGGTGGATGTTTTTAATTCTCGGCATTCTGGCCATCGGCGTAGGCATCTGGCTGTTTTTCACTCCCATGCAAGGGTACGCGGCATTGACGGTGTTCTTTGCCTTAACCTTTTTAATTTCGGGCCTTGCCTCTGTTTTTGTCACCATCTTTAATCGTAAAACCATTCCGGCCTGGGGCTGGAATCTGGTGTCCGGCATTCTCATGCTGGTGCTTGGAATTATTCTGGTGGCAAACCTGAATCTTTCTGCTGATGTACTGGCGTTTTACGTCGCCTTTGCTGTAATGTTCGGCGGATTTAATACCATCGGCTTTGCCTTTACCACAAAATCCCTCGGGGACAGCGGCTGGGGTTGGAATCTGGCACTGGGTATCCTGGTCGTCATCCTGTCCATCGTCCTTCTGCTGCACCCGGTATTCACAGCGCTGACCATCACCATCTGGACCGGCATTGCCTTTGTGAGCCTGGGCGTTTCCTTCTGTATGCTCGCATACCGTTTGTCCAAAACCAACAGTCTGCTGAAAAAATAAACTGTCATAAAACCCCGGAACTAATATCTTATTGGTTCCGGTCTTTATCATAGTTTGAGTAAGTGAGGTATTATGATGAAAAAGGAAAAAAAGAGTAAGAAACCAGCTGACAAGAAGAATTCAAAGAAAAAGAACGGCAAGAAAAAAGAAATTCTGAAAACTGGGGAAGCGCAGAAGACCAAGACCGCTGCCGACTCCAAGTCCAGGAAAGATTTGAAGCAGGCACTGGCTGAAATCACGGCCAAGTACCAGCTCATCGAAGATCTTCCGCGTTTCTACGGCGGGGAAATTCCCCTTTATATTTCCGAAACCAGTGCGCTCCGTGTCATCGGCGGCACTCCCGGCCTTAATCTGACCGCCATCGCCACAGCGCTGGGCGTCTCTAAAAGCGCAGTCTCCAAGAGCACCGGCAAACTCATGGAAAAAGGGCTGATCACCAAAGAACGCGCCCTTCGCGAGGTCATCTTTAATCTGAGCAATGAAGGGCAAATACTTTACGACCGGATGAATAATGACGAAAAGTTGCTTTTTAAAGGCCTTGATACCTATCTGAAAACTTTGAGCCCGGATGACGAAAAGGCTGTATCTGACTTCTTAGACCACATCCACCTGGAGCTTGAAAAAGCAGTCAACAAGCTCAGGGAACCTCTTGAGGATATTGACGAAAAATAAAACCATGTTTTGTTGGGATCGGTGCAGATTTGCGCCGGTCTTTTTTGTTTTTTTAAGAATTCACATCATTTTTTCTTAATTTTATTTCATTTGTGGCACTTTTGTGGTTCCCCATCATTTATACTGTAATCAAAAGAAAGAATCAGCCGCTGCTGGTTCGAAAACACAGAAAAAGGAGAAAGAATATGCGTATTAAAAAATTATTGGTTACCATGAGTTTAGGACTCGTGCTGCTGACTTCCGCCGGAGCGCCGGCATTGGCGAAAGATCTTGATGAGAACACTCAGGAGGGCTCCTCTGAAATCTCCGGAAGCATTGCGTCAAGGTATACCGTAGAAATACCTGCCGAGATTGAGATGGGGACAATGCAGAGAAACAGGGATTCCCAGGCTCCCTTTTCTATTACTGCCAGAAATGTTGCCCTGCCAAGTGATGTAAAACTGCAGGTCCGCGTTAATGGCGACGGTATAAATGACGAATTTATACTTAAAAGCTCAGACAGCAAAATTTCTTACAGGCTTTTTAAAAGTGCTGAACCAAATGATATAGAAATTGCAACACATGATATTTTTGCCGAATTCTCAGGTACTATTGGTCAGGATGGCGACACCCAAAGCGGATTGGTTCAGGTAACACCTCAAGATACAGTAAACTCTGGAATCTATGCTGGAAATCTGAACTTTACCTGTGCCATCAACTTTCCCACAGTAACCCCTTAGCAGCACCCATCCTGTCACTCTAATCAACATTAAAAATAAAAGTCTGAAAATTTTACGGCTCACTGCAGCATACATTTTTAAACTCAAAAGGAATCCTCACAATGGAAAACAAGAAAACAAACATGACCCATATCTGGCCCATCCTGCTCATGCTGGTCATACTCCTCGCAGGAGGTGTCATCTTTTACCTTTTAAACCAAAAGGCACAGCCTGTAGAAATGGAACAGACCGTAGTCGCCCTGACACCTACATCACAAAAGCCCGCCCCCTCTAACATCGCCATCCCGGGCTATCCTGAACTCACCCTCATCAGCGACACAGGCGTCATTCCCGCAGTTTTTGAAAATCCTGAGGGTAATCCCTGCTATTTCAAGCTGGATCTAATACTCTCCGATACCGGACAAACCATATGGTCCTCAGAAAACTTCAAACCCGGCACCGGTATACAAAGTCCTACAGCTGCTTTTATTCCCGAATCTGGCGTTTACAATGCCGAGCTCCGTTATACGACCACCAGTCTCGACGACCTAAGACCCCTGAACACTGCGGTTACAAAGGCGCGGTTAACTGTTCAGTAATAAAAGGCCTGTGATTCATTTTGATCACAGGCCTTTTAAATCATAACAGTTTAGTCATAAATGCCCATATATTATCTTGATATTTCGTCAAAATCGGAGCCATCACATTTTCCAGTCCTTCCGGTACCGAGTAACCGATATTCCGGTATTTTGTCTCAGCCAAGGCAAGCACTCTCCTTGTTTCACTATGCGCCTCTGCAGGTCTTGATCTTTCTCCAGCATTCGCATAATTTGAGTTTTGAACAACATACTCTAATACTGCTTTATAATTGTCCAAATTAACATCCGACATAACAAAAGGATTCTTGTCAAAGTTAAAGATGTAATTCCCCCCCGGAGCCATAATATCAATGAGTTCCTTTGCTTTATCAACACATTCCTGTTTTGTTGCCGTTTTGAGATAAGTAACCGGATACAGGCCTGAGAGTATATGTTTCTTGCCGAGCTTATCCTTAACTGTCTGCGGGTCGCCGTATTCAAAGCAAAAACGTGTTCCCTCAGGCAATTCCCAGAGATAATCCAGATAACGTGTCCAGTCTGCTTCGCAAAAGATATAGCAGGGTTGTCCAGCATCATGAAGCGCCTCAACAAGTCTGTGAAAGGATGGCCAGTAAAACTTATCAAATTCTTTGTTCCTCAGATATGTCGCCATGTGAAGCGGCATAAAGGTTTGACCGTATTTATGTGGATTGGCCGGAAGACCTTTTTCAAACAGAAACGGCAGTACTGCATCGCAGGCTTCAGCGATCTTTTCGGGACAGCGTTTAATATCTTTTGTGATTCCTGTAAAACCGCGTAAGAAATCAGCAAGATAATCAAAAGGCGCTGTAACGCCCCCAAGCGAGCCAATCGGCGGTGTATAAAAAGTATATTTTTCTCTCAGTTTTTTTACAATTGCAGCATGTTTGTTCTGGTAATCATTATGAGCCAGCAATGCCTCGGCAAAGGAAAGAGCCCTGCTTACACTGTCCTTTCCCCAGTTTGTAAAAAGCTTTGGAAAAACAGTTTCAATAATAAAATCCCGCGGATTTTTTATAAAATCATCATAATCCTCTGGTTCCATACCCATCACCTCGGGATGCTGCATAAAGCCACTGTCACCCATAACATATGTTTTAGCGCCCAAAAGCGTAAGATAAGCAGGGTAACGTGGCGTTCCCAACGGAGCAGACTCTAATGGCAGCTCACCGCAAAGCCTGTCTGTGGCTTCATAAACACCATCAAGCGTCCACTGCGTTTTTCCAAGATCCAGTCCTCCGTATTGAATACAAAATTCCAAAGGTAAAACCGCACCTATCGGAACACGTTTTGGAATAACGCCATCATAAACATCCGTAAAATTTTTTTGGATTGCATCTGTTTTCATTTTTTACCTCTCTTATTTTTTAAACCAGGCCGATTAACAGCCAGTATGGTACAACGACCACCATCATAAACACCATTGACATTGCCATTTTAATGCCGCATATTTTCATGAAATCTTTTGTGGCGATTAAGCCAAAGGACACATAGAAGAGTGGAAGCGCCCATTCATAGGGGAAAATGACTTCCGCACCTGCCGCCTGAATGGTATAAAACACCGCAAACGGGTTAATCCCAAGCGTCATACCAATTTGAGTAAAGGCAAGGGTAAAAGTAGCATATATGGCCATTGGTGTTAGTGCAAAATTAGAAATAACACAGATAATCCAGATAACTGCTATCATAACAAAAATGTTAGTACCAGACATCATCGGCAAAACTAAATCCGCAATGATCTTGCCAAATCCCATGGCATTAGCAACCGCACCAATACTCAGACAGGTGGCTGTAAAGAAAATCATGGAAAAATCAATTTTTTGAATATCTTCTTTAGTGCCTACGTTAAATCCTGGAAGATACATAATACAGCCCGCCAGTAAAAATCCCCACGAAATGTCCAGATTATGTAAGCCTGAGGTCAGCATATAAACCAGTAAGCAGAGACTGATAACAACGCCCTTCTTTTCATCTCTGGTCATTTTCCCCATTGCTTTCAGCTCTTCAGATACAAACTCCATCTGGTAAACTGTATCCTTTGGCTTACAAAACCGGCCAATCGTAAACACAACAATCGGAATCCAGAGGACAAATGGAATATTGTGAATAAAATAATCCAGGAAGGAAATGGATGGATTGGTAATAGAAGCCGCCATATTCGGAATAACCGCAAAAGATGGATTGTAAATAAACTGTAATGGAATATAAGCTGAGAAAAAGCCTGCCATCATAATGCCGGCTGATTCTTTTGATTTCCCCAGGTTAAGAGCTTTACAAATACCAAAGGTTAAACCTGCAAGGGGTAAAATCGCTTTACCTGGCGCCAATAAGTTTATTGCTAAACCGGAAAGCATAATACCAATCAGCAAACCGTAATAGGATTTACCTGTTTTTTCAATGATCCAATAAGCAACACGCTTTAACAGCCCAATACGAATCAAAATATTCGCAAACAGAAATCCACCGATAAACATCCAGGGAATGGTACCAAACCACGGTGAAAAAACCACATTAGCCGGCGCTAAATTGGCCAGAATATAAAATACTGGAAGTATCATGGCCGGAATCAAATTTGGAAGTACTTCAAAAGCAAACATCAAAATTGTACAAAATGTTGCCGCACTAAAAAGCCTTATCTGCCATGTGAAAACATCGTTAACTGGTATTAATAGGATAATAACAGGTATCAAAATAATGATAGCCCATTTGACCACTTTTGCATTTACCTGTAATTTACTTTTCATTATATTCTCCTTATTTTTGAGATTACAAGCTCCTTAAGAGCATATTCATCAGGACTGTATCATATTTTCTCAACTGTCGGCTCATCACCTCATCTATGTCGGTGGTATCCCTTTCGGAAAAATTATTTTCAAGATATTTGGTTTTTAACTCAGGAATGGCCGGGCAGGTTACAGTTCCATATCTTTTCCTGTCAATGGCGAGCTCTCCTGCATTTGTATACCATGTGTTTTCGGCTACATAGTCAATGACGGCAATATAGTTTTCAAGGTTAATACTGTTCAGGCTCAAAGGATTTTTATCGAAACTGAATATGTAGTTTCCCCCTGGAGCCAGAATATCAATATACTCCTTGGCTTTATCAATGCACTTCTGTTTTGTTGCGGTTTTCAGATATGTCAGGGGATATAAACCGCTGATAATATGTTTTTTCCCCAATGTATCTTTAATTTTCTGCGCATCCCCATATTCAAATATAAACCGCGTTCCTGGAGGCAGTTCATAAAGATAATCCAAATAACGCATCCAGTCATTCTCGCAGAACAACTGGCAAACCTGCCCATGACAGTACAAATATTCAATAAACTTCTTAAGAGATGGCCAATAAATATTCTCAAAATCTTTTGGCCGGATATATCCTGCAAAATGCAATGGAATAAAGGTAGACCCCAGAACCGATACATTTTGCGGCAGCCCTCTGAAAATCTGAAATGGCAGCAGTGCGTCACATGCCATTCCGATTTTTTCAGGCATCCTCCTTAAATCTGATGAGATGCCTTTAAAACCTCTTAAAAAATCACCGAGTAAATCAAAAGGGGCCCGAACTACTGCTGAAGAACCCGCGGGCGGTGTGAAAAAGCCATACTTCTTTCCCAGTTTCTGAGTCAGCTGTCCAACCTGTACGGCTCTCTCATTAAAGGCAGTCGAAGCTTTCGCCAAAATAAATGAACGCTGAGCCGCATCACAGTCGAGCCCTTTAAACATGCGCGGCAAAACCTTTTCCATAAAAAAATCCATTGGATTTTCAATAAAGCGATCATATTCTTCAGAAAACAGCGTGACACAATCCGAATGCTGAATACTTCCAGAGGATGTCACCTGGTATCCCTGTGAATCCAATATTTTAAAAACAGCTGGATTCTTTTCCTCCCCGCCAACGGGCATGGCGTCCGTATGAATCTTTCTGCAGAGAATATCATAAGCATCCTCTGCCTCTTCGAATGTCCATTGTGCTTTTACCATTGACAAACCTGCGTAATCAATGCAGGCCTCAAAGGGCAGCTTGGCTGAAATTGGGATCCTTTCTGGAATGCGCCCCTCATAAATACTTTTAAAAAGTTCTGTTTTGGAATTTATCGTCATTTTTTACCACTCCTTTTGATTTTATGAATAAAATAACCAATTACGATATACCGTGCGTTAAAATCTTTTTATCCCGGGTTTTCTATGAAATTTCATTCTTTTTCTGAATTATACTTGGCGCAGAGGACAAAAGCAATGGTTTACACACACTTGTCAATTGAGGAATTTGACAAAAAAATTGACAGCAGATATAATAAAAAGTAAATATATAATCTGAAAGGCCACTTATAATTAACCTCCGAAGTGGTATGGTCTTTATATGAATAACAATCCGCCTTCGCATTTGTTTTTATTGATGGAATGCTTCCGTACGCGTATAAAAGATCTTGCGGAGGTTCTTCATGTTAACGATTCTCTTGTCAGTAAATGGCGCAATCACAAACGTCTTATTAACCCCAAATCAGATTATGCAGACTTAATATGCCAGTACTATCTTAGTCTTGACCAGGAGAATAATTTTCATACTATAAAAACACTTTTATCGGACGATTATGAACAGATCGATAAAGCTGATGAGAATGTCCTTCCACATCTCTTAAAAAAATGGCTTACAGAGGTTCCAGACCAGCTTGACGATTCAAAGATCACTCTGGACTCTAACAGCTATACCACCCAAATTTCTGTTTACCACTACGATAGTGGCCGTGAAAAAGCCGTCTTAAGAATGCTGGAAACCCTGAAAAATTTACCTCCAAATCAAGAGTTTCTGATTTTTGACTGCGAAGAAAACTCATGGCGGCAGGAGGATTCCAGCTTTTTAAAGAAAAGAAAAAAATTATTATATGAAGTCATCAATCGACATCACCTTCAAATTATTCATACTTTTAATGCAAAGTATACGGCTTTAAAAAATCTTTTTTTGCGGGATATCAGCTTAAACTTAAACCATAAGGTTGACACCTGTTATATTCCCTTGCAGTTAGTCCCTAATTTTTTATCAGACATGCTCATTATAAAAGATAAGGCTGCATTAATTTGCCAGTTCAATGAGAGGTTTACCATACAGCGTTATGCCGAATATCATTCAGATATTCGAACGATCCGTTATTATCAACAATTCTATAATGATCTTAAATCGAAAAGCATCCCCATTTACACACAATACTACCTTGATCACTACGAAGACATCATTAACTTTTTAAAAAGCAAGGTCTGTATTGAGGGCTGTTTATACTATATTTCTCCCCTGCCATTTCCATTTAATACCGATGTTAAAAGTCTTTTGAGGTATACGCTTAACGCTCAGGATACCCTCCACATCTGGGAATCTGCATTAAAGCAAGGGCCGGTCAGGCATATTTACTGTATAAAAGATATTGAAAATTTTGTAAAAATCATACAAAAAAGCCCCGAACCAGAGGCTCAGGACTTACTCAAAATTTTTCTTAAACAAATTAGCGATCTTATGCATCTTGTTGGCAAATCTTCTGAATTTGAAATTGCTCTTCTTCAGGAATTACCCAAAACAGAAGGAGCAAGCCCCATATTTCTGATTAAAGATAACCGCTATGCCCTCGGCTATAAATATGAAGCATTTTCAGGACGTTTCCACGCCCTTATCTCAGAAGATTCTACCGCTGTGTTTATATTGTTCCAATACTATGATGAATTTTGGACAAATATCCCCTCAATTCAAAAAAACAAGGATTGGATTATCAATAAATTAAAAGCTGTTTTCGAGCTTTCAAGGGAATAAAAATCCGCGAAAATACAATAACAAATTTATTTTATTTTTGTCACAATTTTGCCATAATCACATTCTATAATAAAGACAAGAAAAAAATAAGGAGTGTTCCAAATGAAAATGAACAAAAAAGTAATCGCTGGCTTTGTGGTTGGGGTGGTGCTGCTCACAGGCACCACAGCGCTGGCAGCCGGAAACGGCGGGCGTTTTATGCAGGAGTACGGCGCGCAGCACACCGCAGCTGTATGTGATACGGACGGCGATGGCCTCTGTGATGTCACCGGCAATCCTGTCGGTTCTGGCAACTGCTCTGGCAATGGCAACTGCACCGCTGCTCCAGCAGTGGAGACAACCCAGGTTCCTGCTGACAGCACTGGAACGCCGGATACAGCTGTACCATCCACAGCAGGCCATCATGCCTACGGTGACAGCGACGGCGATGGAATCTGCGATGTCACTGGCAATCCTGTCGGCACAGGCTGTCAAAATGGCAGCGGCAACGGACCCCGTGACGGCAGCGGCCATCACGGCGGGAACGGACGCGGCGGCGGACGTCATTGCCAGTAAACCAGCCAACGCATTAAAAAAGCATGGCGCCCCATTATACGGCGCCATGCTTTTTTATTTTCCGGGTTCAAGTTCTTTATTATAGATTAGCGTTTCCTTTGAGTAAATGTGCCGCTCATAGACTTTAGTACCGGGCTTTTCAAGCTCACGCATCAAAAACTGATAATAGGCCCCGGGTGTTACGATTCCAGGGATGACCGGCTTGTCAAAATTGGTGTTCTCAAACAGAGAATCCGCTACCTTGACACAGTTAGTATCCACAGCAAAGTAGGTTTTCAGGGTTCCTTTTTTAAATTTATAAAAGGTCGCATCGTTTCCTTTATAGATCTGGTCAGCGATGTCGCTATAGTCCTTTTCAGGCAGAAGTCCCTGCTCCATGAGCTGGGTATCGCAGTACCATTCCGCCATATTTTCCCGCATGATGTCAAAATTCTTTTTTATCTGGAGAAGCTCCTCCTTCTCAAAGGCCACCTTAAAGGCAATGAGCACCTTATCATCATGATAGACGGACTGCTTAAGATAGCGTTCCCGGTTGCATTTAAACAGCACCCCGTCACTGATCACCCCAAACAGACGGTAGCTGTGGCTGTCAAAATTGCCGTAGGCCACGGCTTCATCCCCCAGGATCAGATCCACATGGCCGAAGGACTCCATGAATTTTTTGGACAGGTGCACCAGTATTTCCACGTTAAAGGGCGCGAGTCCCGCTGCCTTTTCGGGGATGGACACATTTTGTTCATGGAGATAGGCGTTGGCGTCTTCGGAAGCTACCTTGGCGTCATACTCTTTGAGCAGCCGCCTGGGCAAAAGTCCACCGATAACAGACGGAATGGCAAAGCGCAGCTTTCTCTGCATCTTCTTAGCCGTGGCCGACATTTTCTGCTGGGTCGATTCTTCGTTAAAGGTGTCAAAAATCATGGTAAAGCCATACCAAAGCACATAAATGCCTGCCACCAGCCCAAACCCAATGGCATTGAGACGGTTATTAACCAGCATGAGAACCCCTGCCACCAGTGTGATCACTCCGTTCACAAAATAGGCGCCATAGTTTGGCGCGCCGTCTTTAAAATAAGTAACCGCAGACACAAAACGAATGATAGAGTTCAGAATAATCCACCCGGCAAAAATGTCAGGAATCCAGCGCACCACCTTAAAGCGAAAGATAAAGAACGCAATGGCAAAGCCAAGGTTGACTATAGCTTCCAGCACCTCGCCCTGTCCCTTTATTTTCTTCTTATAGAGCACTGCCACCAAATTCATGAATGCAATGATCAGCAGAACCACAGCGATGAGCACCACCAGATCGGTGAGCGAGGTCTTTGGCCTCAGGATTAAAAATATCCCAGCCCCTATTACAAGCAAGCCGGCCAGCAGGCCGATGAGCTTTTGAGCAACCGTTTTTTCCATTACTTTTCCCCTTTTTCCGTATTACCTCCATTTTAACGCCTTTTGAAAGTTCACGCAACTAAAAAACCCGTGGTGCCGTATTTTACGGCACCACGGGTCTTGTTATTAACTTTAGTAGGTTTCAACAAACAGCTGGAAGTAAGAGCGGTCATGCTTGCAGGCAGGACATACCTGAGGTGCATCGTTGCCTTCATAGATATAGCCGCAGTTGCCACATTTCCATCTGACATCACCAAAGCGTTTGAATACTTTGCCCTGTTCAATGTTGGCAGCTAATTTCTTATAGCGGGTTTCATGCGCTTTTTCAGCCACACAGATCTGAGTAAAGGATTCTGCAATATCATCAAAGCCTTCTTTTTTAGCGGTTGCTGCGAAAGCTGGGTATAAGTCTGCCCATTCTTCCTTTTCGCCAGCAGCTGCGTTTAACAGATTGCTTTTAGTATCGCCTAATGCCACCGGATAGTCGGCATTGACATTCAGCATCATGGCTTCGCCGCCTTCTAATTCAGCAGCCATATATTTATAGAAAACTTCAGCATGTTCTTTTTCATTTGCTGCAGTTTCCAGGAAAATTTCCTGAATCTGTACATACCCTTCTTTTTTAGCCTTTGAAGCAAAAAATGTATAGCGGTTACGCGCCTGGCTTTCACCTGCAAATGCCTTCATCAAATTTGACAGGGTTTCCGTACCTTTTAATCTTCCCATTGGTAAATTCCTCCTTGATTTTAATATTGTTGGTTTCTTTATTATAACGCGATCTCAAGGAAATTTCAAATTATTTCACCGGCTAATTTAGAATAATTTTATTTTTACTTAATATGCTTAATAAAATCTACCAGGGATTCGGCGGCGACAAAAGGACCGTCCTGTTCAAAGCCCGGGATTCCAAGCTGTGTACGGATAACGCCAATCTTAATGCCCTTTTCCTTCATACGTTTGAAGTAGTTTTCCGCGATCTTTTCGTGTTCGCTTTTTAACTGTACCGCGCCGAAGGGGTTCGCGAAATAGGTGGTTGTGATGCCCACTTCGCCGGTGGTTCCCTTAGCCATACGCTTGCCCTCTGAGAATACTGCCAGAGCGGTATCCAGGTCGTCAAACATTTCGATAGGCGCGTGTGCATCGTCAATTTTCTCATAATTATTAATGTAGAAAATATAATCGACTGGAGTGGAAGCCGAAATTTCTTCATAGGTCATCTGAGGTACGATCACCCGAGCGTTGACGATGTTAGGGTTCATGAAAATCGAGCGGTCCATGGTGCTGTAGGCGTAGCCTGGCTGAAGGTCATCCAGACGGACAAACGCCCCGATTTCTGTCCCCACAGCCATGAGCTCGTCTTCCTTGTTAAAATGTAAGGAGCCCATATCGTCAATAAGGATATCCACGTCGCAGCCCAGCTCTTTGGGCAGCTTGTGAATGGCCTCCAGGGTTTCGGACTTGCCGGCGCCGCTGTCCCCGACCAGCATGATGTTTACTGGTTTTTCACCGGCCAGACGGATTTTGGCGAAAGCGCCGTGAATGGGCAGCCAGAAGTTTTTAATCTGGATAATGTTGTGCAGGGTCAGAATCATTTTCTTCATGTATCCAAAGTAGTCAATTTCCGGGTCGTTTGGCAGCATGCCGTAGTATACGCCGTCCTCCTTAACCACAAAGCCGCGCATCTCGTCTTCTTCAAAAAGGCTCTTGTCCAGGCCGAAGAAAACCGCACCGTCTGGCTTCTTGTGCAAAAATTCCTCTGGTGTTGCCAGTTCGAAAAGATTGAACAGGCCAGCGCCCAGCTCCAGAAAATCTTTATGGCAGTACGCGATGATCAGCAGACGTCCCGCCTTCACCGGGATGGCATACCAGGATTCGGAATCCATGTAAAAGCGTTCCAGAATCTTTTTGTCCTTCTTGATGGGGAACACCCCGTTACGCTTGCTGGACTGGGTGTAGAAAATAACCGGCGGCTCGAAAATGGCTTCCCATACATAGGGCACACGGTACAGCGAGTCGTTTTTACTTTTGATGTCATTTGGAAAGTCAAAGTGGTCGACCAGAAAAGACACCTGGGCGCCCGAGGGCAGCTGGCGGTAAATACTGAGACTCTTGCCGGTAACGTTATACAGGATGTTACGGTATAAATCCAGCACCAGCTTTTTTAAAGAATCGTTGTTGGAGGCCAGCGAGTGAGCCTTGGAACGTTTTGCGCCGTCATCCGGGTTGTAGGTTTCGTTCTTAACCATAAAACGCTGGATATTACGCCAGTAGTTGTAAAAGCCTTCGAGAAAATCCAGCATGATGGCGGTGTACTCGTCCACGCCGTACTGGATATCAAAATAATCGCTGCGCATAACGTCTTTCAGAGGCTTCATGTTGAGCAGGGTCACAAAATCCCGGAATTTTTCCAAATCAAAGGATTTGTTTTCATCACGGAAGGGGATAACTGCCTTCAATTTTCTTGAATGCCGGATTTCAAGCTCATTTACAAAGGTGGTGATCATTTTTCCAAAGGTTTTAGACTGCAAAACCCGACTGACATTCGTAAACTTCAAATCGCCATTGATCACAATGCTGCGATGTACATTCATATTTTCCATAAATAACTTCCTTTCTTCTATCCTTTTACTATCTCAACCAGCTCCATCATATGGTCCACCACAGCGATGGCGCCGGCGTTCAGCAGCTCTTCGCGGGTACCGTTGCCAAAGGCCACGCCCGCCGCGTCAATCCCGCAGGCGTGGGCGCCCTCAATATCATAGTAACGGTCTCCCACCATAAGCACATCGGCTTTTTTCTCAGGCGTATGATAACTGTAATCCTCTAAAAAGGCGTTGATGATCTCGATCTTATTGGTCCGTGTGCCAGCTGTATCAGGACCGTATACATGATCTTCATCAATGTTGACCTCGGATTTTCCCACGATCTGCCGGGCTGTAGGTTCCCCCTTATTGGTGCAAATGCCAACTGTACAACCTAAACTCCGCAGCGCCTTCACCGTTTCGGCGGCTCCGTCAAAGAAAGGGTCCTTATACATACGTCCATGGGTCACGTATTCCTCTTGGTAAAAATCGTGTCCCCGCCAGCCGTCTTCCTCGCTGTAACCGTAATATTTCGTAAAGACCTGCTCAATGGGCGGGCCGATGAGGGGCTCGATGTCCTCAATTTTGGGATCGGGATACCCCAGCTTCTCCAGCGCGTACTCAAAGGAACGCCAGACTCCCTCCTTGGAATTCAGCAATGTGCCGTCCAGGTCAAACAATACGCAATGATACTTCATGAACACCCTCCTTCAATCGTCCCATTGGGATGAAAATAATCCCATCGGGATACCTCTTCTCAGTATGACTGTCTCTCATTATAATACAAATGTCTCTCAAATAAAAGCTTTTCTTGGCTGCAAAAGGTTTTCAGCTTTGTTTTTTCTCAAATTACCCGTGCAGTCCATTGCTTTTTGTACTATAATGTTATGCAGGAATGAATCCATTTTCACCATTTTATATATAAAGGACAAAGATACAGAAAGGAAGCACAACATGCAGCAGATTCACGACAATATTTTAGAGACCATCGGACGCACCCCCATGGTGCGCCTCAACCACTTAAGCCCAAACCCTGGGGTAGAAATCATCGCCAAGGTAGAGGGGTTCAACCCCACAGGCAGCATCAAGGACCGAATCGCTCTCAAGATGATCGAACAGGCCGAAGAGGAAGGCACGCTGACAAAGGATAAAACCATCATCGAACCCACCTCTGGAAACACCGGTATCGGCCTGGCCATGATCGGCGCTGTCAAGGGCTATGATGTGGAAATCGTGATGAGCGAGGCTGTTTCCATCGAGCGGCGCAAGATGATTCAGGCTTTTGGCGCCAAGGTCACCCTGACCGCTCCGGACAAGGGTACTGACGGCGCGATCTGCCGGGTACGGGAGCTGCTCGCGGAAAATCCGGACAAATATTTTAACCCGAACCAGTTCAGCAACGAATACAACAAGCTGGCACACTACACCACCACCGCCGAAGAAATCTGGGAACAGACCGACGGAAAGGTCACTCATATGGTTTCATCGCTCGGGACCTCAGGCACCATCATGGGCATCGGCATGGGCCTTAAAAGCCATAACCCGGATGTTCAGATCGTGGAGGCCCACCCGGTAAAGGGCCATTACATCCAGGGGCTTAAAAATATGGAGGAGGCCATTGTTCCCGCCATTTATGACCCGGATAAAATCGACACCCACATCATGGTAGAGTCTGAGATCGCCTTTGATTACGCCAGACAGATTGTGATGAAGGAGGGCATCTTCGTGGGCATGAGCAGCGGCGCGGCCATGTATGCGGCCTGCGAGGTCGCAAAAACTCTGGATTCGGGGCTGATTGTCGTCATCTTCCCAGACAGGGGAGAAAAATACTTAAGTACGGATTTATTTAAGCTGTGAGCCGTCTGATTTTCTTTTAGGCTCAGCCGAAATGTGGTATAATAATAAGAAACTAAACGCAGGAGGTTTACAATGATCGCAATCATTATAATCATTGCCATTATCGTCATTCTTGCCCTTGTTGTAATGGGCAGCTACAATGGCCTTGTCAAAACAAAAAACCAGGCGGAGGAAGCATTTTCCACCATGGACGTGTATATGAAAAAACGGTACGACCTGATCCCCAATCTGGTGGAAACCGTCAAGGGCTATGCAAGCCATGAATCCCAGACACTGGAAAAAGTAACCGCGGCCCGCAACGCAGCCATGACTGCTTCATCCATCGATGAAAAGCTGAAAAACGAAAACGCACTGACTGGCACCTTGAAAAGTCTGTTCGCCGTTGCTGAATCCTATCCGGATCTCAAGGCCAACACCAACTTCATGGATCTGCAGCGTCAGCTTCAGACCATTGAAGAAGACATTGCCAATTCACGGAAATACTACAACGCTTCTGTGAAAAACCTGAACAACAAAATTGAAATGTTCCCGAGCAGCATCATTGCAGGAATGTTCCATTTTGAAAAGAAACCTTATTTTGAAGTGTCTTCTCAGGAAGAGCGCGAAAACGTCAAAGTACAATTTTAAATCAACGGACCATTAAGCTTGGAGAATTGAGAATTAAAAGAACAAAAGCTTTAATTCTCCATTCTCCTTTTTACATTCTTTTAAGGAGGTGCACCCATGAAAAAGAAACTGCCTGTACTGGCGGCGCTTCTGCTGTTGCTGGCGCTTGTGTTCCCAGGAGCCGGCCTGGCTAGGGAATACTTTACCATAGACAGCTATGATGTGACCATGAACGTACAGGAAAACCATGCCTACAATGTCAACGAGAAAATCAACGTTACCTTCAGCCAGCCACGGCACGGGCTTTACCGCTATATTCCCTACAGCGGAAGTTATTATCGTGATATTGACGGCAAACCGACTGAGACATCTTACAACGCCCGAGTCTCTGACATCAAGGTTCCAGGCTACAACTTTGACACCGATTCCGAAAACGGCAGCAAAGTCATTAAAATCGGCGATGAAGACGAATATGTTGACGGTAACCAGACCTATGATATTTCTTATACCTGGGACCCTGGTGATGACCATATCAGCCAGTTTGACGATGTTTACTTCAATATCATTCCTGCAAAATGGGATACTACCATTGACAGTGCAAACTTTATTATTAATATGCCCAAGGAATTCGACCCCTCAAACCTTGAGTTCATTGTGGGTGGCTATGGCAGTACTGATACTAACGCAGTAACCTACACCGTTGATGGCAATACCATTCACGGCACCCTTAATCGTCCACTGCAGGCCAATGAGGGCGTTACGCTCAATATCCGCCTGCCTCAGGGGTATTTTGTGGGTGCGCGTACCGGTAACGAATGGAATCCCATCGTCTATATTGTCTCCGGCCTGTGCCTGGCGCTCGCAGTTGTCCTGTGGTTCCGTTTTGGCCGTGACCATAAGCCACTGGAACCCGTCATGTTCTACGCGCCGGATAAGCTCACACCAGCCCAGGTTGGAACCATCATTGACGGCAAAACTGGCAATGAGGAAATCCTGTCTATGATCATGTATCTGGCAGATAAGGGTTATCTGACCATTGAGCAAACTAGCAAAAAGAACTTTAAATTTGAGAAGGTTCAGGAACTCCCGGCTGACGCTCTGAATTTTGAACGCACGGTTATGCGCGCCCTTTTTCCGGGCGGACGCACTGTCTCCAGCATGAAGGATCTGGAGGATACCTTTTACGAGGATATGCAGGTTGCCAAAGCGGAGGTCAGCGGCTTTTTCGCAGAACCCCAGAACAAGCTGTTCACTCCTGGCTCCAAGACAGCACAGGCCTTTATTCACCTGGCCTGCTTCCTTCCTCTGTTCATTTTCGGCTGTGTTACCGGCTATCGGACCGAGGGCTACTTTGATGTGTTCATGGTGCTGATCATGGGCTGTCTGTTCGGGATTCTTCCCTTTGCGGGGCTCAGCTTCCTGACCCACACCATCGAAACCCGGCAGGGCATGACCACAGGCTCCTTTACCGGACGTGTGATCGCAGGCACCCTGATCTCCGCTACCCTTCTGGTCATTGTGCTGGCCACAGGCACAGTCACCTTCGGCACGATTCTGATGCCGCTAGTGCCAGTGGTGGTATCTGTTATCACGGCGTTCCTGGGTGCCTTTGCCACCAAGCGGACACCACAGGGCAACAAGTGGCTCGGCGAGACCCTTGGCTTTAAAAACTTTATCCAGACCGCAGAGCTGGACCGCATCAAAACCTTAGTGGACGAAAACCCCAACTATTTCTTTGATGTGCTCCCCTATGCCTATGTGCTGGGCGTCACGGACAAATGGGCCAAACGATTTGAAAGCCTGGCCATCGAACCGCCACATTGGTACAGAACCTATGATTCCTACAGCATGTTCAATACGATTTATTTCACCAATGCCCTCATGCACAGCATGAACGCTATCTCAACCAACATTACCGTTCCACCGAACTCCGGTTCCGGCGGCTTCGGTGGCGGCGGTTTTACTGGCGGCGGCGGCTTCTCCGGTGGCGGTGGTGGTGGTGGCGGCGGCGGAAGCTGGTAAGAAAGTCTCTCCGCTCCCCAAAGGTTAAAAACCCCCGTGTCATTGCGTTTGCGCAGTTTCACGGGGGCTTTCTTAATTTGGGAAAATTTCCAGCTTCCTGTTGCTCTTTTGATGTCAATAAAGGTGTATAATAAAGACACCAACAAAGGGGAAGCAATCCATAATAAGGGGGATTTTACGATGAAAATCAAACGTATGGCCACAGTTTTTCTGCTTCTGGCTTTCTGCCTGTTTTGGCTGGCACCCGCCGCGCTGGCGGCCGGAACAGAAAATGGAGATGAGCGGGAGCTCCGGGTGCTCTTTACCCATGACCTCCACTCCTATATCCTGCCCTACGACGTGGCGGATGGAGCCGATGGCCGCACCACCATGGGCGGCTACGCCCGGCTGGCGACCCTGATTAAGGAAAACCGCACCGACAGCACCGTTGTGCTGGATGCGGGCGATTTTTCCATGGGCACTTTGTTCAACAGTATTTTTAAAACCCACGCTCCGGATTTATGCTTGATGGGCGAGATGGGCTTTGACGCCACCACCATCGGGAACCATGAATTTGACTATGGCGCTGATGGGCTCGCCGCCGCGCTGCGGTCAGCCTCCAGGGCGCAGAACCGGCCGGCCATGCTCAACTCAAACATGGTCTTTGGCGATGATCCCAAATCAGAGGAGATCAAAGCTGCCTTTGATGCCTATGGCAGCAGCGCCACAAAAATCATTGAGCGCGGCGGCCTGAAAATCGGGGTCTTTGGCATGCTCAGCCAGGTTGCCCAGGATTACACGGTCAATTATGCCCCTTTGAGCTTTGATGACACCACCGAGACTGCCAAGGCCTGTGTGGACAGCCTGAAAGCACAGAACGCAGATGTCATTATCTGCCTGTCCCACGGCGGCACCAATCCGGATATTGAAAAGTCTGAAGACCAGCAGCTTGCAAAAGCTGTGCCGGATATCGACGTCATTGTCAGCGGGCACACGCACACCACGCTGGATACGCCCATTACCGAGGGCCGCACCACCATTGTGGGCTGTGGCTGGCGCGGCGAGCGGCTGGGGCTTCTGGACCTGAAACTTGAAGCTGACAACACCGTGAAGGTGGACAGCTACCAGCTGATTGAAAACAGCCGGGACGTGACCATGGATCCGGACATCGCAGCGTCCATCAACACCTACAAAGATGTTGTTCAGCAGGAATTTTTAACACCGCTCGGCAAGAGCTTTGACGCCACCGCGGCCGTCTCCGACCACAATTTCGCCACTGTGGATGATCTGCTTGGGCGCTTTGGCAACTCCGACCTCGGCGATATTATCACCGATGCCTACCGCTACGGCGCTGCCCAGAACGGTGTGGACGCAGATATTTCCCTTGTCAACGCCGGCCTTGTCCGGGATACCATCTATAAAGGAAATCTGAGTGAATCAGGCATCTATAATATCCTCTCGCTGGGCTCAGGCTCTGACGGGAGTGTGGGCTATTCGCTGGTGGACTTTTATCTTTACGGCTCAGAACTTAAAACATTGTGCCAGATCGACGTCTCCATGTATCCCATGATGCAGGAGGTTCAGTTCTCCTTTTCCGGCCTGCGCTACACCTACAATGACAGCCGTCTCCCGCTGGATAAGGTGACAGGGGTGGAAACCCAAAACCCCGACGGCACCTGGACCCCCTTGGATGAAGACCGGCTGTACCGCGTAACCACCAGCCAGTATCTTGCCAATATGACCGGGCTCATGACCAAGATGTCGCATGGTATCATCACGCTGGCGCCCAGGGATAAGGACGGCAATCCAGTCTCAGACACCAACACGCTGATTATTCACACACCAACTGGCGCAGAGGCCAAGGAGTGGATCGCCCTGTCCGATTACATCCACTCCTTCCCGGTGGGCGAGAGCGGGCTGCGGACCATTCCTGCCAGCTACAACATTGCCCGGGAGGTCAAGACGCCAGTGGATAACTCATTGGTCACTTTCTTTGGCAATCCCTCCCCCATTGCCCTGGCAGTTTACAGCATCATCGCGGGGCTGATTGTGCTGATCGTCATCATTATTCTCCTCATACGCCGCCATCACATCAGAAAACACAGAGTCTGACATAAAAACACCATGAAGGATCGCTTCCTTCATGGTGTTTTTATTCTTAATACATATTGTGAATCACCTCAACAGCACACAGGAAATCCTTTATCTCCAGAATTTCTCCGCCATTCAGCACCACTTTTCCGCTGAAGAAGCCAAACACCTGGTGCTGCACGCTTCTGACGGCCAGCAGGTTGATGTTAGCCTGACGATCCATTCTGGGAATAAAACTTCCCACGAAACGGCCGTCATTTGAGGTCAGATACCAGGGCTCCATAAAAGCATAGCCGCCCGACTCGTCTCTGGGAATCATAAAGGTGACCTCGTCCAGCTTGTGGGCACGGTTACGGTAAAATACCATGTTCTCGCTGGCACTGCTGCGGTCCGAAAAGCCGTAGCCCAGGTTAAAGCCAAAGGACTCGCCATCATGCCATCCACTGCCAGTTCCCCAGTACCAGGTATTGTCATAGGTCCAGACACCTCTTCCCCAGTCCAGCACACCCATGGCGCTGTCCGGTGTAAAACGGTGTTTTTCATCTCCGAGCTTTACCCAGCCGCAGGCGGGCATACAGTTGATCTTCTGATTATAGTAAAAGGCCGTTGGCTTTTCTGCCCAGGGCGTCGCAATGCACATGGTATCCATATTCGGCTCGTAGAGCACAATATCCGCCTCCAATGCCTTTCCCTCCCAAAATTCAGGGAAATAGCAGTAGATACGGCGCTTATTTTTTTCCGCTGTGTAGGACAACCGGATTTTGGGGTGCGTGACACCACAGCTCCCTCTGTCCGAACAACAGCCTAACCCGTATTTCCCTCTTGGCAGCGGCTCCACAATGGTTTCGGTATGCTCTGTCCAATCCCTATAATTCAGGAAAGATACGCTCGCCATGCCCGCGTAGCCCAGATCGGAGAGGGTGAAGGCCACACCAGTCTGCCCGTCGCCTACCAGATAGTAATCCCATTCCTTGCGCCTGTACCAGGGCGCCGCAATGCAGTCACGGTTGTAGTCCCACACCAGCTGCTTTGCCCAGCCCGGTTCTTCTATCCGCCCATTTGCGTTTAGCAAGGGCTGTTTCCTTGTCACTTCATGCTGTGTCCCCATGCCTGTCACCTCTTTTCTTGTAATCGACTCAATTATACACCACGAAGCTTAAATCCTGGTTTTATTGCCATGGAGCTAATCCCGCTCTCTATTCTCGTCTTTTTCTTACATAAACCACCACACCGATGATGACAGCCGCCGCGACGATCAGTCCTGCGGCCCAGCACAGACCATTTCCTGCACTCTGCAGGCCGGTGTTGATGTTGTTATTGTGTGGAGTAGGTGCGGGACCTGCTGTGGGCGTAGGCTTCACGGTGGGGGTGGGCTCCGGAGTTTCTGTTTTTTCGACGACCACTGCTGCCGCGGCTATGGTCTGTCCCTTGGGCAGAATGGTGCTGCCAGCCCAGGGTTCGGTGATACGTCCGACAACGCCTCCGGCCGGGGTGGTGACTGCGTTTCCCTTTCCAATATTCAAAGTACTGTTTTCAAAGGCCAGCAAAGCAATGCCGCCTTCGCCAGTGCTTGCAGCCTGGACACGGCTGTCTCCACTCAATGGGCTTATGTTGATATCATAGTAGCTGTAAATTCTCAGGTCATCGGCTGTGGCGTTGACAGTGGCATCACCGATGTTCAGGGTTCCGTTGGCGTATATGCTGCTCGCATAAGCCTTTGGCGCACGGGATTTATCCACGCTGACGGCTTTGGCATTGACGATGCAGCTGTCCCCAATGGTAACCGCACCAAACTCGGGCCGCTCCTCTTCGCCAGCGGTAAACAGTCCGTCTGCATTAAGTCTGGCTTTCGGGTCAATGCTGAAATCACTCCCCACCCGGACGTGGCTGTTTAGATCGAGTTGGCTTGCGCTGGAAAAGGCTGCGCTGCCTGCTATATACAATGCTGTGCTGGCCTGCAGGTCATCATTTTCATCCGGCTCAGGAATATCCGTATTGATCAATGCTCCAGCCCCGATGTCCAGTCGGCTCTTATTTTCAACGGTGAGGCCTGTCACCAGCTCATTATAAAACGGACTTCGCAATACCAGCATTCCGGCGACGTCCATAAACGGCTGAAGGCACTCTGCCTGAGCGTCAATACTCACGCCTGCTGCCCCTGTCTTCCCAATACTGGAATAAAAGGTATTGATCCCCTGGGCCACCAGGCCTGTTTTTACCTTAATATCAAGACTGGCTCCTTTGTCGATATGGCAGTCCGCCTGGGGCTTTTGCGCCATATAACCTGAAGCCATAAGCCCCACACCTATCCGGCATCCGCTGACATCCAGCTTCAGGCTGGCATCGCTCAGGTTTAAAGCCGGCGACTGAAGGCCCACCAGGTAGCAGCTAGCCTCCTCATTGTCCTTTTCTACCGGGTTGGAAGCTCTGACTATAACATCCGCGTTATTGACAATATTGATCACGCCTTCGGCATGGGTGCTGTTAACCAGAGGGATCCCCTGCAGCCTTTTATCGGGATGGGCGGCGCCGCGCATTCCATTGATCTGCTCGATAAGCACCGCATCGCCGCCGGCCTCTGGCGGCTCGTGGGGATTTGCCCGGTCAAGGTAAACGGCAGCGTCGTCAATAGTCAGATCGCCGCCGACAGTGACGCTCTGGTTGTTTCCGTACACGCTCAAACTTCCTCCGTCCACGGTGCAACTGCCATCTGTGACGGTCAGGCCGACACCGGCCCGTTTTTCCTCACTTCCGATGGTCACCTGTCCGCTGTGCTGCGAATAACCGTTATGGCATAGCAACCCATAAGATTCATTGGGAGAATCTGCAGATACGCCTGGCATAAGAGTCAGTGCTCCAGTCCCGTTCATGACCAGGGAGCCTGTGTCTATGATTAGTGCGTTCTCCCTGGTGGTATCTGCCTGAGCCGTGAGGTTTCCCTCTCCAGTGAGGCTGAGCGCTCCGCCGCAGTAGATAGCTTTTTTATCGTCTGTATCAGGAACCAGTCTGTTTTCCCCATTCAGTTTAACGGTAAGCGCTTTATCGGACAGAATGACGGCTACGATACTGTCATCCCCGGTTACTGTAAGGTTAGCGCCACTCAAGGTGAGGACATTGGCAGCCTTGTCATAGCTCCAGCCCTCTCCTGAGGGTGTCTCATTGGCATTGATCCCCCCCACGTACAATCGGCTTTCCTCGGCCCGGGCGCTGTGAGGCGCCCACATTCCCATAAAAAACGATAAGGACAGAACCATCATAAATGTGATTCCTATCTGAATTTTCTGTGTTTTCATATACACTCCTTTCAACCGCTTTTACAGCGGTTCACTCACTGAATAGCTGTGCACAAAGTCTATGTTTCGACCATAGAAATGGCAGTAGATACAGCGCTTATTCTTCTCTGTCGTGTAGGACAACCGGATTTTTGGGTCCGTGACACCGTAGCTCCCTCTTCCCGATCAGCAGCCTAATCCGTACTTTCCTCTTGGCAGAGGCTCCACAATGGTTTCGCTATGCTCTATCCAATCCATATAACCTGTCACCTCTTTTTATAATCGGCTTAATTATGCACCACGAATCTTTTAACTTCTGAAAAATCCCTCTCTCATTTAAGTTGACACCACGGCCGCTATCCTTTGGTTTATAGATTTATTTTTCGCTTAAAGCCTAATGCCGCAATCCCAGCAATACTCAGTATAAACACTGCGCAGTAAGCGCCTGCTTTCGTATCGACAATACCAGTTTTAACATTTTTGCCGCTTTTTTTACCAGAATCGGATTTCGAGTCGTCTGATGGTTTTGGGTCATCAGAGGATGTTTTTTTTACATATACGCCCACATCTTTATCATTAGGGTTGATGCAATATCCGTCTTTTTGAACCTTAACATTGACCTCTTCATTATTTTTGACGCTAATATCCTTGATTTTGAGCTTGTAAACACCAGACTCCTTATCCTGGATCAGTTTTACTTTTGCGCCGCCTTTCAGTGTAATATCATCCAGAGTCAGACCCTTAATATCTTGGTCAAAAACCAGAGTCAGCTCGGTGGTTGTTTCTTTTTCGGATTCTCCGTTGGCTTTCAGATCCTTAAATTGGACTTTTTCGCAGATATGATCTTTATATTCCGACCAGCCCTGGGATGTTTTATAAATCTCAACCGTACCAGCTGGCACAAAAATTTTATAGTTTTCCGGCAGGTTTTCAAAAATATATTCATCAATGTCAGGGGGTGTCATTGGTTTCATTGTGATTGACGAAAGACGAGTACAACCTTCAAAAGCGGATTCCGCGATCTTTACGACATCTTTTGGAATTTCAATCGATTCCAGGCTGGCGCAATCTTGAAAAACGGACTCATCCAATACTGTCACCTTTAGGGGAATATTTATCGTTTCAAGACTAGCACACCCTGCAAAAGTTCCCATTCCAAGACTCATGATATTTTCTGGAATATTAATTGTTTTCAGACTTATACATTTATAAAATGCTCCTCCAGCGATTTGCGTAGCCGTTTCGGGTAAATTAACGGTCTCCAGACTCAGGCAACCTGCAAAGATTCCTCCATCAATGAAATTAACACCTTCTGGAATGGTGATTGATTTCAGATTCTTACAGTCTACAAAAGCCCTGTCTTTTATTATCTTTATGCCTTCGGGCAGGACGATATTTTCCATAGGACATCCTAAAAACGCCCGTTCTCCTATGTACTCAAGACCTTCAGATAAATAAATCTCTGCCAGACTATTGCAAACAGAAAAAGCCAGTTTTCCAATTTCCTTTACACTGGATGGAATACTAATCTGCTTCAGGCTAGTACAATAGGCAAAACCTTTAGGCCCAATATTTTCAACAGTATCTGCAATCAACACCTCGTTTAGGCTGGTACATCCAAAAAAGGCTTCGTCTTCGATCGCAGTAACACCTTTCATAATTTCCAACGTAATTACAGCTCCTTTTATATCGGGAACTTCACTTCTCCACTTGTTGGTGCCTTCATTCGTATACACTGTAAGCTTATGATTTTCAGTATCATATTCGTAATCTTCGTCGGCAATACTTGTTAGAGCACTCTTTTCTGGTTTCTCAATGGGAAGCGTCAATTCAGCTTCGCCATTTTCATCGGTCCGCATATCCGTCGGAAAAATGGTATTTTCCTGTTTTAATGACGGTTCACCAATTTCTTGAACATTTGACTGCTCACCTTCTAGTGGCGTGTCTAACTTTTCAGAAACAGGCGCCGTTTCTTCCGGTACTTCCCACATCTGCTTTTCTTCTTTCCCATTTTCCTGGGCAGATGCCCCTGCCGGTATTATCGCACACAACAGTAAGAACACCAAAAACATTGACAACAGCCGGGAGATTAATCTTTTTTGTTTGACCATTTGTTTCATTTCTCCTTGATTTAATGTGATCTCCAATATTTATTTCAAAATTAGTATAATATACTGAGTACAACAAAAGTGCCACAATTCCCTGTATTCTTTTCAATTTTTCAGATCAGCAAAATTTCTATGATATATGGTTTCAAAGAACATTCCCGCCTAAATACTTTCTTTAAGAATTACCTAAAGGGACATATTTTTAATTAAAAATATGCTATAATCTAAATCAGTTCATCCAAAGGATGGTGATCACTATACACATATTAGCAACTGATGATGAACGGCTAGCTCTAAAAAGCCTCATGAATGCATTGGAACAGGTTTTCCCACAAGCCGAAATTTGTGGTTTTCAAAAATCTCAGGAAGCACTTGATTATGCCGAAAGACTTTGCTCTGAAAATAAGATATCTCTTGATTTTGCTTTTCTGGATGTAGAAATGCCTGAAATGACTGGTATTGAACTGGCAGCCAAATTAAAAAAAATCTGTCCGGAGGTTTGTATTTTTTTCGTCACTGGCTTTACCAATTATGCCTACGATGCCTATCGGCTTCACGCCAAGGGTTATATTTTAAAACCTGTCTCTGCCGAGCTCATAAAGGAAGATCTTGCAAATCTAAAAAAACTTCCTAGCTTTGAAATGCCCATCGATCCGGAGCCGGAAAAGCGTGTTTACATCAGAACCTTCGGCACCTTTGACATCTTTGTGGATCAAAAGCCGCTGGTCTTTTCCCGGACACGTGCTAAGGAGCTTCTGGCCTATCTGGTGGATCGCAGAGGCAGCGGCGTTTCTCTCGCAGACATCTGCACGGTTTTATTTGAAGACCAATCCGGAAAGCGAGCCAATAAAAAATATGCTCAAAACTTTATCTCAAGTCTCAAGCAAGGTCTTGAAAAAGCTGGTGTCAGCAATATTCTGATTAAAAAATGGAACTATCTTGCTCTCGATATCGAGAAGGTCGATTGTGATTATTATCGCTTTCTGGAGGGCGATATCGCTGCAGTCAACAATTTTTATGGTGAATATATGAGCAACTATACCTGGGCGGAATTTACAGTCGGCTTTCTGAACGATAAAAAAAGCAATGCTTAAAATTTAGAAAAAGGTCCGTACAAAACCTTACCGGTCTCTTTCATCTCTGATACAATGACAAATTACAAAAAGCCCGTACCGTACGGTACGGGCTGAAATCCTCTGTCAATCATCAATATCAATATCATATTTAACAATTTCACCGGTCATGGCGTCAATGTCATAATCATAATCTTTTCCATCATATTTGAAATCTACTTCATAAACATTGCGCCCGTTTTCGGTACCCTGTTCAACTTTTAATCCCCACACACTCGACTCTGCTAATCCGGCGTGCTGCAGCGCAGTAGCCTTCGCCTGATCTCCAGAGATCGCGGCTGTTCCGCTGCCTGCTGTTGGTGTGGCCGTAGATGTAGAGCTTGGCGCTGCGGTTGCTGTGGGAGCCGCTGTTGGAGTTGGTGCGGCGTTGCTCGATGGTGAGCCTCCGCAGCCGGATAAAATCATCAGTGACATTCCCAGCATCAATGCAATCATTGTCAGTTTTTTCATTTTCTTTGCTCCCTTCATTTTTTTCTTTATTATAACACGCTCAGATCCTCAAATGTTCCTCAAATCGTGGGATTATATGATTCGAGAAAAAATTTAAGCTTTTTTTATAATAAAACTTACCTCTATTCTTTTCTTTCATATTTTTCAAACTCTTCTACTGGAACCGGCTCGCTAAGCAGATAGCCCTGGATCCAGTCGCACCCCAGTTTTTTCAGAATGTTTAGCTGCTCGAAGTTCTCAACGCCTTCAGCAATGCTAATGCTTCCCAGTTCCCGGCAGGTTTCGATAATATGTTGAGCTACAATACGGCTTTTCCGGTTATAAATCAATGTCAGTACGAGGCTGCGGTCCAGCTTGATAGCATTGTAATCCATCTGGACAAGCATGATAATACTGCTGTAGCTGGTTCCAAAATCGTCCAAAGAAACGCCAAAACCCATTTCCTTTATGGGCTGCACCATATCGAACAGCTCCATTTCCCCAACACTCTCGGTCACCTCAATCGTAATATAGCGCTTCGGAAAACTATACCCATTGCTAATTTTCTGCATCTGCACCAACAATTCCTGATCCATTAAAGTTAGTCTTGAAAAATTAAGGGAAATCGGCAGCGGTTTTCGCTTCTGGCGCTGCCACCGATCCAACAGCCCACAGACCTCCTCAAAAATAAAAAGGTCAATATATTTAATAATTCCCTCCTGCTCCAACATGGGAATAAATTTTCCAGGCTGAACGACTTCTCCTTCCGGGTTTATATACCGCACCAATGCTTCTGCTCCAACCACTTCCAGCGTTTCAACCCTCCCCTTTGGTTGCAGGTACATTTCAAACTTCCGGTTTTCAAGCTCCTCCAACAGCCATTTCAGCATATCGGTATTCCGGCTTTGGACACCAGCAGCCAACTGCCTGAAATATGCTTGCTTATCCACATATTTTTGTTCACTGGCATGCTGTGTCAACTTCAGAATATCAATATCACAGTCCTCAAAACTGCACCCTATAGAGACAATCCCTTTCATTTCTATGGCAAAGGTCTGTCTGGCTGCGCTGACCATTTTTTGAAACGCGTTTCGGTTCTGGTCGATAACCATAGCCAAAAATTCATCTCCGCCAATCCTGTATATTCCTGCTTTTTTAAAACATTTCTGTAAAATTCCTGCAATTTTTTTTAATATAATATCGCCATAGTCGTATCCGAAATTCCGGTTAATACTTTGAAGTCCATTAATGTCAAGATAGACAAATCCAACAGACTTTGGCATCTTTTTTTCCAATACTTTCAACGTTTTTTGATATTTTTGCCAGTTATAAAGGCCGGTGAGGGCATCGTGGCTTTCCAGATAGGTCAGTTGATCTTCCAGCGTCATTTCCAGTACCTCCCAGAAAATGTCGATACACAGCAACCTTTTGCCGCTGCATCTTATATAAAAATGTTCTATGTTATTGTTTGTTCATAACCTTTTGGCTGATGCACAATGTGCCTAACAGCGGTACAGAAAGGCCAATAAAAAAATACACTGTTTTCCACAGATTATTTAAATAAGACATTTCAAAAAATTTCCGTCAATAAAGACTCGGAGGGCATTACTGCCTGCCTCATGCTCCACGGGCTAAGCCGTTCTGCTCAATAAGGTATTCTTTCTGCGTTTTCCTTACTGGTCAACATAAGCGAAACACCTGCAAAAATCGAAGCAATTTTGCGCCGATTCCCCCCATTTCAGCGATATAGTACTCCTTGTAGGCCTGCAAGCAAAATCCTGTAGCACCTACTGCCTGGCTGGCATGTGTCGCGGAAGCCATTATTTCATTGTAATCAGCTGGCTGCTGCTATCCTTATTTCTTTTTACTTTGAGGATAGAAGAAATGACGGGCAGGATGATGCCCAGCCTCCCGGCCCATATTTCCCGGAGGCAGTATATGCGTAAAGCTCTTGAGTATGGATGAGGTCGTTTCAGGGCTTTATCGATTGGCAGCAGCAGCCATAAAACTGATACCACAAAGGCGGCCTTTATGTTCCTGTACCTTTAGTGAATCAGCTTCTTCTGATCACTCTAATTATAGCAAGGCAAGTTCCACAAAAGCGCCACAAACAGCAAATTTTCCTTAAAAAAATTTTAAACATCAAAGAGAACTAAACATGCTGAACTTTTCTCTCTTCTGTTGTACTTTTGGTGCGCTTTTGTTGTTCTTCATCCTGTAAAATAATACTATCATATTGATAGAGGGTGAATTTTATGCATGTATTAGCAATTGACGATGAGAAACTAGCACTCGAAAACTTGATTTTTTCTCTAAGGGAGGCTTTGCCCGATGCCGAAGTTCATGGTTTTATAACGCCTGAGGGCGCACTTGAATTCGCCGGAAATCTGCACGAGGAATCGGACAAACCTTTGGATTTCGCCTTTCTCGATGTTGTCATGTCAACCCTATCTGGGTTGGAGGTTGCCGTCAGGCTGAAAAAAATATTTCCAGATGTCCGTATTATTTTTGTGACTGGTTACTCCGATTATGCCTACGACGCTTATCGGCTTCATGCCAAGGGCTATATACTGAAGCCTGTAAGCAAAGCGCTGATTCAGGAGGAACTCGACCATCTGGACCTTCCCCAAAAGGTTAAATGGCCTCTAAAACGAGTACAGGTTCATACTTTTGGCACGTTTGACGTTTTTGTCGATCAAAAACCTCTGAGTTTTTCACGCAGCCGTGCCAAGGAACTTTTAGCATATCTGGTGGACAGGCAGGGCAATGGGGTTACACTTTCCAACATCTGCGCGGTTCTGTTCGAGGACTCCTCTGGCTCTACTGGAAATAAAAAACACGCTCAAAATGTTATCTCAAGTCTGAGACGCGCCCTCGAAAGTGTTGGCGCAGAGGATATCCTCATTAAAAAATGGAACTATCTGGCATTAGATACCCAAAAAGTGGACTGCGATTATTACCGTTTTCTAAAGGGAGATATTGACGCCATTAACACATTTCATGGGGAATATATGAGTAACTACAGCTGGGCAGAGCTTACCACTGCTTTTCTAAACGAGAGGAGCAACCATGAAAAAATCAAACAAAACTAAAAAATCCCGCAGGAGTCGAAAAACGACGCCCCGGGATTTTTTAATGAGTGTCTAACTTGTCCTGGCGTATGAACCAATACCATAGGATCATCAAAAGCACAAGCACCAAAAGCGCTCCTGCGGCTAACAGGACCGCCCCCTCATCTGCCAGAGCTGCGCCGGTAATCAGCCCTGCCGGCCCTGTGTTGGAATCGGTCAGGCTCAAGACGATCCTTGTCTCAGAACCCGCATAGCCACCTTCTGCGGCCCGGTACCGGGCGATAAGGGTATAAGTCCCGGCCTTAGCAGGATAAATGCTGTTTTCCGGTTTTAAACCCGTTTTTGCTACACTCTCCTGCACTGCGGCTACCCCCACAAGCCTTTCGGTGCCGCTGTCATCGTCGATCAAGTAAAAATCTACCCGGCCGCTCTCTATCACTGCCAGAGACTGAGTGCGGATTTCCGCGTTCAAAAAAAGTGCCTGTCCCAATTCTGCTGTCCCAGGACTTACACTGATCCGGATGGACGTCTCTACCGGGTTATCCATATCCGCCGCCCATACAGCAGGAACACCCCATAAGAACATTAATACTGCTAACAATACGGGTATTTTTCTCATAATGTAATGTCTTCTCATTGGCTTACCTCTCACAGCCGTTTTTCATTTTACAGCCCGAAAATGACCTGCTGTACAGTATTGTTCAGCATTTCCTCCCGGGTAGGGTGGTTTTCATCAGTTACTCTCATAGCAGTACGCACATCATCGGTGATAATGTTATCCACACCGCAGTCGATCATCCTCTGCATGCTGTCCGCATCATTGACGGTCCAGGCGTGCACATCCTTGTTTTTTTGATGGACGCGCTCCACCAGAGCTTTATTGATAAAGGTTTCCTCAATGCTGAGGGCATCTACGTTTAAATTTTCTATGTCTCCGTAGGCAATGGGTGTAATGTATAGGGTCTTGATCTCTGTTGTCATACCCTTTATCTCCTCAAGGATTCCGTAGTTTAAGGATGCCAGATAGCACTGGCTCTCAAATTGGTGTTGGGTGATGCTGTCCACAGCCTTCTGAGCAAAGCCCTGGTCATAGGGCGTAGGCTTAAGCTCAATGTTCATACGGATTCTGCCCTCGCACACCTCTATGGCTTCATCCAGGGTCATAAGCCGCTCATCTTTATATTCCGGGGAAAAAAAGCTGCCAATGTCCAGATTTTTGATCTCCTCGTAAGTGGACTGCCAAATATAGACATTCCTGCCTGTGGTCCGCTTCAGGTTATTGTCATGGGATACCACCAGCACACCATCTCTGGTTTCAGCCACGTCGATCTCCACATAATCCGCTCCCAGCTCAATAGCTTTTTCAAGCGCTGCCCGCGAGTTCTCCGGCGTATCGGAGGAATTTCCCCTGTGTCCGCTGACCTGTGCGCCGTGCAGCAAAGTATCAAAATCATCGGCATCAAAGGCGGTCACAATGCGTCCTGTTTTAACACTCACAGCGGCCAGTACCATCACCAAAGCCAGTACCATAAGCTGTCGCTTCGTTAAAAAGGGAAAAGCTGTTTCGGGCACGCTGCACACCAACGCATTTTCTTCTCCCTTTTCTTCTTGGTAGGTTTCATAAAACCGTGATATAAAAGCATAATTCATCATAGTTCCCAGACAGGTTTGAATAATGTTAAAGGACGAAACCGAGACAGCCAGAACCCCGATGAGAATCATCAATCCCAGCGACGGACCACCACCGCCTGCGAGCCGCCCGGTTACTGTGCCAATGACTGTTCCTGAAAACAGGGACAAGGCTCCGAGAAACAATACGATACAGGCAAAGACCAGCAGCAGCAAAAGCGTCCAGAGTAAAAAACTCCCTGCTGTTCTGAAAAAACACCCTTTTAGAAGGCGGATGCTTTTCCGACAGGCCGGTATAAAATTTTTGCCCTCTACGGCAAAGACGTTAAACGCGAACAGGGTCAGCGCCATGACCAGCAGCAGGATAACGCCCAGGCCAATGTAGGCCGCGTAAAGAGCAGGGCTTCCTTTGATATACTCCAAGATGAAGCCTGGCACCGAAAGCTCTGTGATCAGATCAGATGAAATACCAATGTGAAGCACAGGCATAATAAGCACAAAAAACAAAATGACCAGATAGTTTCTGGGGTTAAAAATGCGGACAGCCTGCCGGAAGCCGGCGGCCACCAAGGGAATCATCTGTACTTTTCGGCGGTTTCTGCTCTCGTGGAAGCACAGAACCAGCACCGCGATTTCAAAAAGACAGTAAAAAGCCAGCAACAGCAGCAAAATAAAAACGGACAGAAGTACCAGTGGATTTTTAAGCGCTGCTGCCACACTGTCTCCCGAAATAACAGGAAAGCCTTCAAAGGCCAGGAGCCTGCGCAGTCCAAAGTTTAGCAGAGGCAGCACCACAAAAGTACCACCTAGTTTATAAACCAGCTCAAACACCGCCAGTGTCCAAAAATTAAAACGCAGGAGCGCCAGAGTTTCTCTGATAAAGGCGCCCCTGCCAGTCTTCCAGGGTTTCATTTTCTTTTCTCCCTTCTCCTACAGTTGTCGTGGCAGTTCCATGTCATACTCCATGGGTAAAAAAGTGTAGCCTTCTTTTAGCAGGGTTTTAAAGGTTTTTTCCAATGCCTTGCGGGTATTTTCTTTCTGCTCGGCATGGCAAAGCACTGTTGAAACATTGTGTCCATGAACACCATCGATAAAATTCTGTGTCAGCTGATCCACACTCAGGCTGTTGCTGGTGCCATCTCCGCATACCACGTTCCAGTCCACATAGTTGTAGCCCCGGTTCACGATTCCCTGGGTGCAGGTAGTATTGGCATTTGCAGAACCACCCGGAAAACGGAACAGGTGGGAGGTGTGCTTGAGGCCGGTCACTTGTTTCTGATAAGCATCCAGTTTTTCCACATCGGCGTAAAAGGCATCTGGGCTGTTGTAGAGGCTATACTGATGGCTCCATGTGTGGTTGGCCAGCGTATGCCCTTCCTTCACAATGCGCTGGTAGGCTTCCTCCATAACCTTTCCCTCTCGGCCGTTTGTAAAGAAGGTGGCCTTGATATTGTACTTTTTAAGCAGATCCAGAATCTCCCCGGTGTGTTCGCTGGGACCATCGTCAAAGCTGAAAAAAACTACTTTCAGATCCGCAGTGTCATCCGCTGCCAGCTTGGCCTTGACTTCATCCATTTTGGCTCTCAGCTCAGCGTCTACCTTTGGCCCTCCGGCCTTTTTCTGATCATTTGCGGCCATCTGCAGCACACCGGCCGCGGACGGCGCCTGAAAACCGCTGCTGAGCCCAGCCATTTTATTGGTGAGCTCAGACTGGGCTGCTGCTGCTTTTTCAGCATTATGTCTTCCGATCACTACAGAAGACACCGCCACACATGCCAGCACTACTGCTGCCAAAACGATAAAAAACCGCGGCTTTAAATGGATCCTTCTTTTACTTCTGTAATAACGTCCTTTTCCCATCTTATCTGTCCTTTCCTGGCTGTCTTGGCCTCTTATGGCCTCTATCTATTGATCTATTGATTATTGACTGCGTCGATCACTGCAGCAAATTCGCTCTTAAAGGTATCCTTATCCAGTCCGATCGCGGACATGGAGTAGGTCATGTCTCCTTTCGTAAAGTACGCAATAATAGCCTTATCGTCGGCATTTTCAGCAATATTATAGGTAATATCGTTATAGATTTCCGGGCTGTAGCTCAGCTGTTGATAACCACTGATGTCACCCTCGGCATTCTTCTGGCTGCGGACTGTCGCTTCTGCTCCGCCGGTTTTCTGGTATCTCAGATCCACCACCTCATCACCGATAATATACATTTCCTTTAACTCAAAGCCTGAGTAAGCCGGCAGAATCGCTGGAGAATACCCGACTTTCTTCTCAATCTGATCTATCGTATCATAACGTACCATGGGATTCGGAATTTCTTCCTTCTTCTGTCCAGTATTTGAGCAGGCGGTAACCAACAGTGCTGCAAATACCAGAACGCTTAAAAATACAACTGCTTTATGTTTCATTTTGCTTCCTCCTTTATAAATACTTTTTTCTGCGCCGGACAATCACCACAATCACAACGGCGGCGATGGCCAGCACGATAATTCCTGCTCCAATACCTACCCAGGTATAAATGGTCTGAACCGACGGCCCGATGTGCACCGTGGCCTCTGCTGTGCAGGGCTGGTAATCGTCGCTGCCGGTAAAGCTCACCTTTACTGTCTGATCTCCCTCAGCATGATTGTAGTCAAGTTTAAGCTCATCGTTTTTATACTTGATGGGCTGATTGTTATGGTCCACCAGGCTCAGTTTCAGGCTTTCCAGCACAGCGGTGTCCAGCTTCGCGCTGTTCTTATCATAGGGCACACTGTGCGGATTCTGAGTGAGCACTACCGCGCAGGGAGCAGCATCAATAATCTTGACATTGGCTGTGGCCGTGGCGGGCTGGTAACCGCTGTTACCCTGATATTTCACAGTAACGTCCTGTTTTCCCGCTGTGTGGTTATAGCTGAGCTGCAGCTCACTCAGCGTAAAACTGACATTCTTTTTAGCGCTGTCGGTGATGGTGATCTTGAGTGCATCGGCTATGGCCTTATCCATGCCTGCCTTATCATCGTGATAGGCAACCTTCGGCGTTTCTCTGGACAGAGTAATGGTAACCTTCTGCGGGTTTTCCACGGCAACCTTCGCCTCGGCCGCCGACGCTGCATACTCGGCATTTCCCTTGTACTTCACCGTAACCAGCTGTGTGCCTGCATCGCGGTTATAGCTGAGATCCAGCTCGTCTGTACTGTACTTGATATTTTCTCCGTGGCTGTTCACCACCCGCACCTCCAGCGCTTTGATGATCGCACTGTCCATGCCTGCCTTGTCTGCAAACAACTTGACCGAGGGCACACTTCCCACCAGAAGAACACTCGTGCCCTCCAGACTGTTAATCTTGATCATGGCGGTCGCTTCACTTTCGGCATATTTCTCATTTCCTTTATAGGTTACTGTCACTTTTTGATTACCCGGGCTCCGGTTATAGCTGAGCACGATGTCCTCCCGGCTGCTGTTGATTTTCTGGCTTTTCTCATCCATGACATTGATGGCCAGGCTGTCGTAAACCATTTTGTCCAGTGTTTCCGGGCTCGCACTGTAATTCACCACCGCACCGGAGGCCTTCAGATTAATATAGGTCGACTGCGGCGGCAGCACACTGGGCATGGGCTCATTGCTCTCGGCAAAAACAGGTCCACTCCCCCAGAGCATAAACATTGTAAAAAATACTGCCAGCAGACATTTTAAACCTCGCTGTCTTAAAATTGAGCACTTCATTTTCCTCTCCTTTTCTGGAATAAATTGAATATTCCACTTTAATTAAAATTTTATTTCTAAAAGGATTATACACGATGAAGTTCCACAAAAGATCCCCAACCAATGCTCTCGGAGCCCCTGTCCTTCTAACTTTCTTTCAAATTAATGGTACCTCCTACAGTACCTCAGAATTATAACTCACAAATCCAAATTCATCCACCTATCTTCTTCGGGCTGACACAGCCGTGAGTGCTGTAAAACCAGCCAGCAGAATCAGGGCTGCTGGTATAGAGGCCTGCTCGGATAGAATCCCCGTATGCGGGCCGTCCCCGCCAGCCTTTTTCACTGTGATAACCGCACTGGCAGTTTTCCCTCCATCCTCAGTGGCGACGGTAATGGTGGCCTTTCCGGCGGCTACGCCTGTAACCTTACCCTGACTGTCTACCTCGGCGATTTTAGAATCTGAGGATTTCCAGCTCACCTTTTTATTGGTGGCATTGGCTGGCTCGATGGCAGCTGTCAAAGTCAGGCTCTTTCCCTGAATCAGCTCTGCGCTGGTCTTATCAAGCCTGACGCCTGTCACATGCACCACTGGCTCGGGTTTATCCGAAACCAGCACTGCTCCGAAGGTTCGCAGCCTGTTTTGAGCCTCCATCTCTCTGACGATACCGCTATAAGATGCCGCAGTGGTCGCAACCACTGCTTTCTGCCCTTCCGGCTCCGGAAGATACAGGTACAGGTTAGCAGCCTCATCGGTCACTGCGTCCTTGAGGTTCAGTGTCTTTTCGCCTACCTTGCCCTCCAGACTGCCTGCATTGGCTGCGGTACCCACGGTCAGTGTGGTCTTATAGGCCCGTACCCCGGCAGTGTCCACTGGTTCGGGCGAAACGGTATTGTGCACTGCGTTCAAGCTGCCGCCATCCACTGTGATGACCGGTTCTCCTGCGGCTGCTCTTCCCGCTGCCTTACCAGCTGACGGCAGCGTCTGTCCCTGACCGGTTGCTTCTGCCAGAATGTCATTAGTATTTCCAGATACCCATGTGGTACCCCCGCTCACATGGATGCCGCCATTGGCGTACAGTCCGTATACATACTGGTTATTGTCGTTTTCCGCCAGCAGGTGGTGTGCACCGCCGCTGATGGTAATCTTTCCCTCTGCGCCGACTGCATAGCTGCCGCTTTTCACATCAACACTGCCGCCGCTCAGGGCTATATCACCCTTGCTGCCGATAACAAGGGTTTCTGTATCACCCTCGTCTATTCCGGTCACCTTACCGTCGTTGATGTTAATATTGTTTCCGTACAGTCCAAACGCCCCCTTCACATTCACATTACCACCGTTGACGGTAACACTGTCATCAGGATTTTGCGATTCGGAAAAAATAGCCGTGCTGGCTGTGCTGTGCGCTGCGATGGTACCGCTGTTAATCACAATATTTCGCATACTTACGATGGCTCCATAGAGCTTATCCGGTGACACATCACAGCTCAGGCTTCCGCTGCCGCCAAAGGCCAGTGTGTCGATATCGCCGCTGTCTGAATAGAAGCTCGCAAATACAGCGGATTCGTTTTCCGAAACAATGCTGTTGTCGCCCCTGGTGATAAGCTCAGTATTATGATTGTTAACCCGGATACCACTTTGTTCAGAATGAATTTTGATATTATCAAGGGTCAATCGGCAGTATTCCGCAGTGTTGTCATCCGGCGGCGTCACATATGTCTTACCGATAACGATGGTTTCATCGGTTTCGCTCTTCCCTGCTTTCATGGATGCAGTGCTGTTTCCGGGCGCCAGAATGTAGTGGTTCTTAAAGTAAAAGGGTGTGTGGCCGTTTTCAGAGGTAACCGCCATTTCCGGAACCGATTCTTCCATTTTGGCTTCATAGCCGTTGCTTCCTTTGATTGCCAGACCATCATAATCCGTTTCGTTTAACGTGACACCAAAGGGATTTTGTTCAACCAGTGAAACATAAACGCACAGCTGCCCCTTGTCGTTAGTATTCATATCGCGAATACCATAAGCGCCGTTTTCCGGCGCTGCCTCATCCTCACCAAAGAAACCGGCGTTGAAAAAGAGGGACACACTGCTGTCCGCCGGCAAACCGTTCATGGTTACCAGCTCTGCCTTGACCTCGATATCGTCATCCTCGTCAATATAGCTGATGGGTTCTGGTTGGATTTTATTGCTCCCGGTAAAGATGCTGCCGCCCTTCAGATAAACTCGTGTGGGAACTGGCTCATCGCCAAAATCGCCGCCGTAAATATCATATTTAGCCCCCTGGGCGTGGACGGTTCCTCCGGCGATGGTCACGTTGTCTTTTTCCTTATCCTTGGCATATGCCCCGCCGTGAATCCCGACTTGAGAACCTGAGGCCACGACCTGTCCACCGTTGATGGCCAGTGTATTGGTAGCGTCCAGCCCGACATAGCCATTTTTAGCTGTTACGCTGCCTCGGTTAATGGTGATGTTTCCAATAACAGAAATTCCTGAAGTCCCATAGGACGCGCCCTTTTCAACCGCGTCGCCGATAACCGTACCGCCGTTGATCACACAGGTACCGCCCTTTCCTTCGCCGTCCCCGGTGGAAATACCAGCGCCGGGCGCCTTACCCAAAAGGGTGCCGCCGTTGACCTCCAGGCCATTATAACAATAAACTGCTCCGGCATAAATCGGTGTATCACCGTTATCTACCTCCGCTGTGAGGCTTCCACCGTTCATTGTCAGCTTTTCCGCAAAGTGTGCGCTGATGGCGTACACCTCTTCAGCGCCGGCCTGCAGGGCTACAGCCTTTATACTCTGATCATCCACAATGGCATTGGAGGCGTGAATCTGGCCGCCCTCCATAAAAGTTCCGCCCAGCCCTAAATTTTCAAGGGCAAAGCTGCTGCCTGAGCGCAGCGTAAGTGTACCGTCGCCGTCCACAGTCAGCTTAGACGCGTTGGTACCGCCGCCCTCATCACCGATGAACAGGGCTGAGGTCTTCTCTGATTTCAGATTGCTGCTCCCTGCCAGCGTGAGGCTGAGGTTACCCTGCTGCACATATAGGGGCATTCCCTGCTGTCCCTCGCTGTCTGTGGCAATCTGCACACTGTTCAGGGTAAGCGCAAAGTTTCCATCGCCCTTAACCATAATCACATCCGTGGTCACCGGTGTATCCGGCGCCATGCTGACAGTATAGCTGCCTCCCTTAATAAAGCACAATGTGCCTTTCTCGTAGGTATAACCCTCCTGGCTTCCCTCGACCACAAAGCCTTTTCCGGCCGGGGCGGCAGATGGTTCGGCGGCTTCCTCCGCCTTTGCCATAACACTGCCGCCTGCTGTGAGCAGCAGGAATGTGAGAATGGTGGTAAGCAAAATATGAATCCTTCTCATTTTGATTGCTCCCTTCTTTTTGTATCTTTATATCATTTCTTACCCTATCTTACACCCCAGAGTACAACAAAAGAACAACAAAACCCGGCTTTACTCAATTTTGGAGCAAATAAAAATCCGCGGCGTCGTATTTCGCGGCACCGCGGGATTCGCTATCCATTCTTATCCCAGACGGTATTCAATCCATGACAGAGCGTCCTCGATGACCTCGTCTCGGATATACTCGTTAAAAATTTCATGGCAGGCATTGCCATAGATTTTCATCTGCTTGTCCTCAGAGGGAATATCCGCAAGGAAATCCTTTGTATCCTTCGGTGACACCAGGGCATCCTTCTCGCCGTGCAGCAAAAGCACCGGATAGCTGAAGGTTTTGTTGTCCATGAGCCATCGCAGGCCCTCAGCGATGCTCTGGCAGAGACCGGCAGTAAAAAATTTGCCGTTTAAAGGGTCCTTCCCATAAGCCTCTACCACGGCCGGGTCGCTGCACACGCCGTCGCCAAGCTCGTTGGGGAATTCTGTCTTCGGGTCAAGCCCCATATCCACATTGATGATGAGTCCGGTGTTGTCACGGGTCAGCCCGCCGGACAGCACGATGCCGTCCACCACATCCGGATACCTGGTACCGAATGCCGCCGCCGCGAAGCCGCCCATGCTGTGCCCGATGACATAGACTGGCAGCCCTGGATTTTCTTCTTTGGCCAGCTCAACAATAAAGTTGGTGTCATCGATGATTTCATCCTTATTTGTGTAGAAATAGCGGTCCCCGGACGATTTTCCGTGGCCTCTGTGGTCAAAACGATACACCTTAAAATCACGGGCAGTAAATTTGCCGGTGATGTAGTCGTACCGGCCCTGATGCTCGCAGAGACCGTGTACGAAGACCACGACCGCCTTGCATACCTCTGGGGTATCCACGGTCATTACCAGCTCCATGCCGTCAAAGGACGCAACGGTTAATTCTTTTCTCATGATATTCCTCCTTTAGGACTGAGTGACGTTTGCATTTAGTTTTATTGTAAGGGGAAATTGCCTCAATGTCAACACTTTCAAATTTGTCTTTAAGGAATTCCACAGGGCCTACAAAAAAGATCGGCGCAAAATTGCACCGATCTTTTTAACGTTTCTTTTCACAAAAGGCTGCCGGCGTCATGCCGATATGCTGTTTGAAATATTTATAAAAATTATTAAGGCTTTCATACCCTGTCATCAGGGCCGCCTCCTTGACGCTGGCCTCACCGCTCTCCAAGAGTCCCATAGCTTTCTCGATCCGCACTTTATGGACATAGGTCATGACAGTGCTATCCATATACTTTTTAAAAAGCCTGGCGATCTGGCTGGGCGTTGAATAAGAAATATCCGCCAGGGTGGTCAGGTCAATTTTCTCAGCGTAGTGGCTGTGAATATACTCCAAAACACCATTGACTGTGGCACTTCCTGTAAACTGCCAGCCGATGGCCCGGTTCAGCGCTTCCATGAACTGCTCGTACTGGATAGGCTTGAGCAGAATATCCTTTGCCCCGAGCCGCAGCGCCTGCTGGGCATAGCTGAAGGACTCGAAAGCTGTGATGATAATAAAATCAGTCTCACTGTCGCTTTCCTCCATCACCTCAAACCCGTTCATGATGGGCATCTGAATATCGAGGAATACCAGCCGCGGCTTTTCTTTCTCAATTAAGGCCATTGCCTCGCGGCCATCTTCAGCAGTGCCCACAATATCAATGGGCAGCTCGTTCTTCTTTATAAAAAATGTGAGAATTTCGGACACAGCTGGTTCGTCATCGACAATAATGGCTTTAATCATGAGGTTCCTCCTTTACTGCCCGGGCCGGTATATTGACAGCCACACTGGTTTCTTCTTTTCCGGAGAGCAGCGTCATGGTAAAATCCTTTCCAAAGGCTGCGGCCAGCTTGCTGTAAATCAGTGACAAACCGTGGCCGCTTCCGCTTGTCAGGCTTCGGTTCACGCGGTTCAGGGTAATGGGGTTCATGACTGCGCCGTTGTTGCTGATAATGATATGGGCCCGTCCATCCTCCACCCAAGCCCGCAGGACCAGGCGGCGCTCTTTGACATTTCTCCCAAATCCGTGAATAAAGGCGTTTTCCGCAATGGGCTGGAGAAAATTAAAGGGGACGGCCACCCCCATGAGGGCATCATTCAGGTCATAGGTCAGGCTGAGCCCTTTGCGGTACCTGAGCTTCTGAAGGTTCAGATAATTGTTGAGATACGCCAGCTCCCTCTCAAAGGCCACAAAGCGGCAGTCTGTTTTCATGGTATACCGAAACAGGTCTGCCAGATCAATGATCCCTGAGTAAAGCCGTTCTGAGCCATCCTGCAAAGCCATGGAGGCCATGCAGTTCAGGGTATTGAACAGAAAATGATGGTTGATTTTTAGATTGGTGACCGTGTCCTGGGCGATCTGTAGATTCTGCTCGAGCATGGCTCCGTGTTTTCGGGAGCTTATAATGGCGTTTTCCTTGGTTTCCAGCTCCCTCCGGGCATCGTCGAACACACAGTAATTAACAATGTTGTTGGCGATCTCACCCAGCAGCTTCTTGATGCTGAGGGCTGCGCTCTCCGGCATATCATACAGGCCTTCGTGCTCCTCCATTCTGGAGCCGGTCAGCAGAATAAAACCGCCGCGCACCACACCGATACACATATCCTCATGGATAATGGGTACGCTGTAGATTCTCAGATTCATGGGGCAGACTGTCTCTATACAGGCGGTATCTTCGGAAAAGGTACAGCTTTCCATACAGGCACAGGTTTCCGGATGCTTTTCGGGGTCGCAGTGTTTTTTGCAGAACGCCGGAAAATGGGGGGTCTGGAGCACCACCTGCCAATCCGAATCAAAGATGGTCAGTGGCAGGTTCAAGGGCTCAATAAGCGGCCCTCTCAGGCTCTCCACTGCTGCGTACAGAGCGTTCTTCCCGCTGCTGTCCATGCCCTTCATCTCCCGCATACTGATCTCTCGGGCCCCGCTGACAGGGTTCGACACCAGCAGCTCACAGATGGGTTCGTCTGTATCATTGATAGTCTCATGGGTACTGCCTGCTTCCATATACAGCATAGCCCCCTGAGAGCAGCGTTTCCGCTCCCCATCAATCACATAAATCCCCTCGCCGCTCAAAATATAGACCAGCTGCTCCTGCCCATAATGCACATGCTCGACCTGGTGCTTTCCAGGCAGGATTACTGTCCGCCCAATATTCATGGACTGCCTTGGATTGTTCTCCTCATGGATATGCTGCCACTCCACATAACCCCATTCTGTCTCCTGTATTTTCATATCGCCACCCCTGTTTTTTTCATTATATCACAAAAACTTCCAGAACAGCGGCCTGGAAGTTTTTGCAGCGGATCATCGCTGTTTTTTCTTTGCATACTTATCCCAGATATGATCTGGGTCATCAATGCCGAAATCCGCAGGATGGAATACCGGGTCCAGCCCCTCGCGTCTCTGCCGCTGATAGTCCTTGACCATACGGACTGCCTGCCTGGATAGCAGCAGGATAGCCACAATATTGAGCCAGGTCATGATACCTGCGCCAGTATCGCCCATGGTCCAGATTGCATCTGCGCTGACGATAACGCCCGAGAAGGTAGAGAGGATAAAGATCGCTCTGAATACTTGCACTGCCATTTTCTTTCCGTGGAACAGATAGTTCACATTGCTCTCAGCCTGATAGGAGTAGCCGATAAGACTGGTGAAGATGAAGAGGCTGATGATCACTGCAAAGAGCTTTCCGCCGATGAGACCGCCGTAAGTCGCCTCAAGAATATCCTGTGTCCATCCAACGCCGTACTGGCTGCCGGGCAGGTATTCTACCAGCATGCTGCCGTCCGGGCCTGCCACATTGTAGGACATACTCAGCAAAAGAATAATGGCTGTGGAGGTACAGACAATAAAGGATACAATATAAACGGACAGCGCCTGCACCAGCCCCTGCTTCACTGGGTGTGAGGTTTCCGCAGCAGAAGCCACAATGGCGCCGGAGCCCTGTCCTGCCTCGGTGGAGTAAACGCCGCGCTTAACACCCCAGGCAATAGCTGAGCCCACAATACCGCCAAAGACCGCATCTGCCCCAAAGGCAGATTTGAAGACCAGCGCAATGGTTGAGGGGATGTTCTGGTAGTAGATCACGACGATACCAATGGCCATCAGCATGTAGACCAGGCACATGGCCGGCGCCGCCTTTTCCGCAAACTTACCGATACGCTTGACACCGCCGAAGGTTACAATCCCCAGAAACACGCAGAGCAGAATACCGCCGAAGATCATCGGCAGCCCAAAGGAGCGCTCAAAGGTACTCGCCAGTGAGTTGGAATGAAGCCCTGGCATCAGGATACCCGGCCCCAGAATCGTCGCTACAGCAAAAACCTTGGCGTACTTACTCGAAATCCATTTATTTTTGAAGCCGCGCTCAATATATAAGGCCGGGCCGCCGATGTATTCATCATTCACCCGCCGTTTATAGGCCTGGGCCAGTGTCGTTTCGATGAGCGCCGTAGCCGCGCCCAGAAGGCCCAGTATCCACATCCACAATAATGCGCCGGGACCTCCGAAATAAATACCTGTCGCCACGCCGGCCACAGAGCCCATGCCCACGCGGGAGCCGACCGTTGTCGCAAAGGCCTGGAATGGTGTGATTCCGTCTTTGCTGCCCTTCTCCTGGTGGACAATCAGGCCGACCATATCCTTAAAATGACGAATTTGAGGAAAGCCCAGCCATACTGAAAAAACAAGTCCCGCTATCAGGCACAGCACCACCAACGGTGTGCTCCATACCACACTGCTGACAGCATTGATCATATTATTAAAAGTTTCCAAAAGTTACCCTCCCATGATATAAGCGGCTGACAGCCGATCACCTTGATATCAGCTGTTAACCTTACCCTGAAGCCTGTTAAAAGGCCTCAAACCTCTCTCTGTATGCGGCAGGCTCAGTCTTCGAAATATCCTTCCGGATACAGCGGAAATTCTGAGATCAGGGCTGCGGCCTGGGCTTTGAGCTCGTCCAGCTTTGCCTTGTTATCCACATTGGCTGCTACCTCGTTCATGATACCGGCGATCTGTGTAATTTCTTTTTCTTTAAGCCCTCGCTGAGTGGTGGAGGTAAGACCGATACGCACCCCGCTGGTCACCATTGGGCTTTCTTTGTCAAAGGGGATCACATTTTTATTGACGGTAATACCCACGTATTCCAGTGCCTCCTCAAAGGCTTTACCGGTCAGGTTTTTAGGTCTTAAATCCACCATCACAATATGGTTGTCTGTGCCGCCGCTGATGATGCGGAAACCGTAATTCTGAAGGGCTTCTGCCAGGCACTTCGCGTTCTTGACAATCTGTTCCATGACCGCCTTAAACTCCGGGGTGGACGCGTAGCCAAAGGACCAGGCTTTTGCGGCAATGGTCGCCAGATGGATTGAGCCAATGGTTCCCGGGAAGGTGCCCTTGTCCAAAAGCTTAGCGTGTTCAGCCTTACAGAAAACCATGCCGGAGCGTGGACCGCAGAAGGTTTTGGTCGTGGAGGACGAAACAAAATCTGCGTAGGGGATCGGGCTTGGGATCACCTTGGCTGCAACCAGGCCGGCAATGTGCGCCATATCAATCATCAGATAAGCACCGCATTTTTTCGCGATTTCCGCCATTCTTTCATAGTCGATCAGACGTGGATAGGAGCTTGCGCCGCCGATGATGAGTTTTGGCTTGTATTCCATGGCTTTCTTTTCCAGAGCGTCGTAATCAATCTGCTCAGTTTCCGGGTCAACACCGTAAAAGTCGTATTCGTAAACTTTTCTCAGGAAGTTTACCGGAGAGCCGTGGGTCAGGTGCCCGCCCTGGTCGAGACGCATGCTCAGCACCCGGTCGCCAGGTGCCAGGATGGCAGAGTAAACACAGTAGTTTGCTGTGGAGCCAGAGTAGGACTGTACGTTGACATGATCTGCGCCAAAGAGAGCTTTTGCACGGTCGCGCGCCAGGTTTTCAATTTTATCGGCCTCCTCAGAGCCAGCCTGAAAGCGGGCGCCCGGATAGCCTTCCTCTGTTTTATTGGTAAAAACAGAACCGCTGAGCTCCAGCACCTCGGTGGGAGCAGTGCTTTCAGAAGCAATCATCTCAATATTGCCCTCCTGGCGTTTCAGCTCAGCGGCAACAATCTCGTATACGGCAGGGTCGGTTTTTTGAGTGGTTTTTAACATTTTATGAACCTCTTTCTTATTTTAAACATTTTTTCGGGGATTGTCGACTTCCCATATTTCTCTGTATTGGATGGTTTTATTTTATCAGGATTTTACGAAAGGGTATATTCTTGTTCTTGACGGATCATTTACGGATTTTGACTATTCGCCCCTGTCCGTCGCAGTAAAAAAGGCTGCTCCTCTGTTAAACTCAGAGAAACAGCCTTTTTATATTCCTTCACTATTCTTGTATCAGCTGGCAGCCTTTTTGGTAGTAGGCCTCCATTTCTTCCTCAGGCACCATATTGCCGCCGGTAGCCCAGACCAGGTGCACCGCATTTTTCAGCCGCTCCTCTGTCAAGCCTTTTTTCTCAAGGTAAGCGGCGTCGCGCAGCACATGGGACGGCCCCGGGAAACCTGCGCAGCCTGAGGGCTCAATGGTCAGGCGCTCTGTGTCCATGACCAGCCCCAGCAGCCGATACATTTCCTCATCCTCTATGGTAAACGCGCCGTCGATTAAGGTTCTCATCACCCGCCCAACCAGACGGGAGGGACGGCTGACTGCCAGACCGTCAGCGGCGGTTTTGCCATCCAATCCAATATCTGAAACACTGATACCATCGTTCAGTCCGGTCATCATCCCCAGGAGCATACAGGGCGCATGGGTTGGCTCTGCAAAAAAACAGTGGGCATTTTCGCCAAAGACGGTTTTAAGACCAAAGGTTACACCGCCAGGACCGCCGCCTACGCCGCAGGGCAGGTACACAAACAGGGGATGCTCCGCGTCTATGACAATTTTCAGCGCGTCGAACTGTTTTTTCAGGCGCGCCGCCGCTGTGGAATATCCCAGAAACAGGTCAGCTGAGCCCTCGTCATCCACAAAGTGGCAGGTGGGGTCACCCTCTGCCTGTCTTCTCCCCTCGGCCACAGCTTTCTGATAATCCTCAGGGTACTCGATGACATGTACCCCCTTTGACCGCAGCATGTCCTTTTTCCACTGTCTGGCATCTGCCGACATATGCACTGTGACGTCAAAGCCCAGCTTTGCGCTGATAATGCCAATGCTCAGCCCCAGATTGCCCGTGGAGCCAACAGCTACCCTGTAACCGGAAAACAGGTCTTTAAAGCGTTTTTCGGCCAATATGGCATAATTATCCCCATAACTCAGTATCCCTCTCTCAACAGCAATGGTTTCTGCCAGCTTCAGCACCTCGTAAATGCCGCCCCGGGCTTTGATAGAGCCTGAGACAGGCAGATGGCTGTCGCACTTGATCAGCAGTTTTCCGGGGATCGCTTGGCCATACCGCTTTTCAAGGGCGGCCTGCATATCCGGCGCTTTCTTTAACGGTGATTCTATAATGCCGCCGGCTTCTTTGGTTTCGGGAAAGCTGGCTTCGATATAAGGTGCAAATCGCCGCAGTCTTGCCTCCGCATCGTCTGTGTTCTCCTGCGTAAAGGGCAGTTCCTCGGTCTCATCCGAGTCTGGATTAAACCAGATAACCTCCTCGCCCCGCTGCATACGCCGGGTCAGGGGATAATCCTCGTATAACTGATTCACGTCCATTTTTGATTCCTCCATGATCTCATTGTTACTTTAAAGTATACCGTTTTCCAGAAAAAATTCCATTCTATATTCTGTCAAATTTTATACCAATCTTGACAAAAAATGAAAAGCCAGGGCTCTGTAAATCCAGCCCCTGGCTTTTGCTTTGTCTATTCGTTCTTTTCTTCAGCTTCTGTTTCGCTGGTTTCTTCTGCCATCACCGCTTTTGCCGGCTCGTCATCTGGCACCAGCTCCAGATAAACGGTCGCCTTGAACAGGTCGCCATCGATGGTCAGGTCGAACTGGCCGTTCTGCAGCTCGGTCAGGTCCTTGGCAATGGCAAGCCCCAGTCCGCTTCCCTCGCTGTGACGGGTATCGTCACCGCGTTTAAAGCGCTCCAGCAGCTCCTCAGCCGGAATATTCAGCGGATCGGCTGAAATATTCTTAATGATGAAAACCCCACGGTCTGTAAACATATCTCGGTCAATGGTCATATAGACCCGGGAGCCGGGCAGCGCGTATTTGAGCACATTGGACAGCAGATTTTCAATAACCCGCCAGAGCAGGCGGCCATCTGCGCGTACCATCACCTTTTCCTGAGGGCGGCTGACAATGAACTGAAGACCGGAATCCTCGATCTTGTCCTCAAGCTCGCCCATCCCCTGGTTTACCAGCGCTTCCACGTTTACGGTATCCCAATGCACCTCCATATTGCCTGTCGAGGCCTTGGCCGCTTCAAAAAGGTCGTCGGTCAGCGCCTTCAGACGCGCAGCCTTCTGTTCCAGTACCCCAATGTAGCGCTCCCTGGATTCCTCGTCGATGTCTTCCTTTTTCAGCAAGTCGATATAGGTGATGATGGATGTCAGCGGGGTACGGATATCATGAGAAACATTGGTGATCAGCTCCGTTTTCAGCCGTTCACTTTTCAGCTCCTTTTCCACCGCGTCTCTGACCGCTGTCGATAAGCCTTCGTTAATATTATTGATGTTTTTTGCCATTTCCTCCACCGGCCCATGTCCTTCAACCTCAATCTTATAGTCTGTATCGCCCTCATAAATACGCTCCACGCCCTTGATGGTCTGATCCAGAGATTTTGCCCGTTTTGCGCCAAACCACAAAACCACGCCCAGCAGGATGATACCGATTGGCGGCAGTGCCACAATGAGCATTCCCACGATCGCACAGATGATAATGGCGGCGCACAGCAGCATCACCAGTGAACGGCCTTTGATCACGTTCCGGTAAAAGTCCCGGATACGCCGGCAGAAGCGTTTGATCAGGCGTCCGCACTTTTTACACAGCACAACCGTGCCAAACCGGTCCATAAAGCGGTGTGCCTTGACAACACGCACAATGCTCAGCACATAGTTGTAGGCAAGGGCTACTGCAAGGATCAGCAGGATCGCGGACATGTAGGCAGGCAGTCTGTACATAATGCAGGCCATCCCTGCCGCAACGAGCATCCCCTCAATCCATGACAGGATAATCAAATGCAGGTCCCAATACATACGGTCAATGGCCAACAGATGAATGTCGTTGTCTGTCTCGCGGCGTCCGGCACCAATACAGGCCACCACCAGACAGATCAATGATAACAATCCGCAGACGAAGAAAACCTGAACGGCCAATACGGCGTCTGCACGATCCTGGCTGTATATTTCAGCCATTTCATTGACCTTCTGGTCGTCAAAGGCAAGGATAATACGGTTATCGGTATTGCTGTTTCCGCCGTAGTCATAATTCCTTACTTCCTGGGAAGCGTTGATCTTCCCCTTGTTATTTTCGAGATAGACTTTGGACTGCATGAGGGCCTCAGGCGTTACACCCTCGCCGCTGGTCTTTTTCTGCCCGTCCCGCTCAATGTACCACTCCAGGCCAAAGTTTTTCTGAGCATTTTCCAGACTGTTCAATGTGTTTGCATAGTTCTGGAGCTGCTTCTGTATCTGATCCTCCCGATACTTCTCGATTTCCTTGCCGTGTCTTTCCATAAAAGCATCGGAGTTAATGACATCAATGACTGTTTTGGGCACAGTGCTATCGGAACGTTCGCTGTAGTAATAGCTGCTGACATCGCCGAGCTCTTCCTCCCACAGCCCGAAACGGCTCCGGTCTTCTGAAAGCAGCGAAAGCTTGTACTCCTCAATGGCAGCGTCCTCATCAAGAAGGGCCCCGCTTCGGATATATTCCTCGGAGCGGTAGGTATCAGCCAGGGCAAACAGGTCATGGTAGACACTGTAGACCTCTGAGCGCAGTGAGCTGCTCTTCAGATAATCCTGCTCATCCCAGGTTTCTGAAATGCCAAAGCCCTCCATCTTGGTTGTGGCTGTCTGCTCCAGCACAAAGATGCCTGTACTCAATAGCAGCACCGCCAGGATAAACGCAATGAGCTTTACGCCTGTATTGCGGAGCAGATGCTCACTTTTTATCACGATCACTCCGCTATTGCGGAGGGTATTTTTCGACTTTGTATCCAATTCCCCACACCACCTTTAAGTATTTGGGCTCCTTCGGATTGATTTCAATCTTTTCGCGAATGCGCCGCACATGGACGGCAACGGTGTTGTCCGCATTGTACGAAGGCTCCTCCCAGACATTTTCATAAATCTGCTCGATGGAAAAAACCTTTCCCATTTCCCGCATCAAAAATTTCAAAATTTTATACTCCACCGGGGTCAGCTTAACCTCTTCCCCGTCAACTGTCACTTTTTTATAGGCGTCGTCCAACTCCAGACCGCCTGTTTTGTACACATCTGTCCGTTTCACATAGCTGCCAAGGGTTGTGTAGCGCCGCAGCTGGGACTTCACCCGGGCGATCACCTCCAGCGGATTAAAGGGCTTTGTGATATAATCGTCTCCACCAACGGTCAGTCCCATGATTTTATCGTTGTCCTCGGCCTTTGCCGACAGGAAAATAATCGGAATATTCGCGGTCTCACGGATTTTCAGGGTTGCGTGAATCCCGTCCATTTCGGGCATCATGATGTCCATCAGTATAAGATGAATGGTATTTTCAGAGACAATTTCCAGCGCTTCTTTTCCAGAATATGCCTTAAAAATATCATACCCCTCATTTTTCAGGTAAAGCTCCAAAGCGTCGACGATTTCCCGCTCGTCATCACATATTAATATGTTCATTTCTTACTCCTTCTGTCCTTCAGTATCGATCTGATGGTATTATAATACCATAACATTCTTACAAAGAAAGTGCCCATTTTATTAAGAATTTATGAAGTGCTGAAAAAAGACCCGAACCCGCTGTCTCAACTGGATTCCTGAAAACAGCACGCTGCTTCCAATCAAAAAAGAACACCCCCCTGAATTACCAGAGGGGGTGTTCTTAGATGGGTTAGAAGGTCCTTAGTTTTAATTGGGCAGAAGGGACACCTCCCTTCTGCCACCATTAAAGAAAGGAAATATACCCGCATACCGGATACACACTTTCAGTATAGCGCATTTCGTCAAAAAAACCAGTGCCGGATAAAAAAATCACGCTGGAAACTTGACACGACTGCGGCTTTGACGGATTCCCATTCAGGCTTTGGCTCTCGGCAAAATCCTGGAGCCATAACGCATTCCGAAAACGTCTCGGCGTTCATCCGCGATCATCTGAATAAAGGTATCGCCATAGGTGCCTGCGATCATGCCATGTCCGGGTTCGATCATCGTAACTGCAGAGGCCTTATCACCGTTTTTCAGCAATACTTCTCCCGTTTCGTCTATAAAAAGCTCCACCTTTGTGCCTTCATCAGAAGCGTAAACGCCGCAGGCTGCTCTGAGGGTTTCGGCATCCCAGGGCTTGTTTTCATAATGATGGCGGCGTCTTTCAGCCTTGAAGCCCATGCCCATGCTCAGGGCTGCTTCCGCCACGCCGCTGACTGGCACATCCTCAGTATTGCAAAGCACAATAACGCCCAGTCCTTTTTCACGGCACCACAGCAGATGTGAGGAAACGCCAGGCAGGCTTCCTCCATGTCCAGCAACCTGTAAGCCATTCAGCTCCTTGATATCAAGCCCGTAGCCATAATCTGTCACATAGGAATCCATCTGGTGCTTTGTCGTCATGGCTGCGATGGTCTCTGGCTTTGCAATGACCGTTCCGTTAAGGCCTGTCCCGTCATTCAGATACATGGCAACGTATTTCTTCAAATCTTTTAAGGTGGATTTCATGGCGCCACCGCCGTTTAATACAAAGGCGTTGTCATGATAATCCTTGACCTTTGTCAGCTCACCTGCGATAACTGCGTAAAGCGCCGCATGATTTTCATCCTTCAGCGGACGCACAAAATCGCAGAAGCTCCGTTCCATTCCCAGAGGCTTCAAAATATGCTCAAGCAGATAATCCGCGTAGGAGGCGGAGCCACCATGATGGTAAATAATATCGGACAGCAGTCCATAGCCGTCATTGCAGTAGCTGAAATATTCGCCCGGCCAGCCGATAAATTCTTCCTGGGCATCCAGCCTTCCTGCCACCTGACGGCATCCTTCCTGAGCCAGCTCTGCATTGTATGCCAGGTCACCCACGACAGCTTCATCCAGCCCCAGCTCTGCCGCCACTGTGTCCACTACAATGCGTGACTGAGGAAAATACCCGCCGCTGTGAAACATGAGATGCTTGATCAAAACCGGTTTTCCCTGGTTCATTCCCTTAAATTCCGGAATATAGTCGCTCACCGGGTCCTCAATGCTCAGAATGCCATCCTCCTGCATTTTTAAAATGGCCAGGCAGGTAAAGGATTTTGTCAGGGACGCGAGGCCAAAAATCGTTTTATCATCAATGCTCTTTCCGGTTTCCTGATCCCGTTTCCCGAAAAAGTGCTCATATTTTGTTACGCCCTGTGCGTCCACAATGGCTACAGCCATCCCCACAGCCTTGTGGTCTTCCATGCATTTTTCCACACTGGTTTCAAATTTCTCTTGTTCTGTCATCTTCGTTCTTTTCTCCTTTAAGGCTTTTGTCTTTCCATAGTATACAGCTTATCTGTCAATAAATAAAGCCATAAATAAAAAAATCCCGCAGTGCCGAAGGACGGCACCGCGGGATATGTTTTCTTCTTAAAGACCCATGAAGATTGGCGCGAATACCAATGCAACGATAGTCATTAATTTGATTAAAATATTGATGGATGGTCCGGAAGTATCTTTGAATGGGTCACCAACGGTATCCCCAACAACAGCAGCTTTATGTGCTTCTGAGCCTTTGCCGCCATGTACACCAGATTCGATGTATTTTTTAGCATTATCCCATGCACCACCGGCGTTTGACATCATAATTGCCATGAGGACACCAGAAGCCAGAGCACCAGCCAATAAACCACCAAGCGCTTCTGCACCTAACAGGATACCCATTAAAAGCGGAGCAACAATGGCCAGCAGGCCTGGAGCAATCATTTTCTTCAAAGCAGCAGCAGTTGAAATATCAACACATTTTGCATAGTCCGGTTTGCTGGTACCAGCCATAATACCGGAATCTTCTTTGAACTGACGGCGAACTTCTTCAATCATGTCATTGGCAGCATCGCCTACAGCTTCCATGGTTAAAGCGGAGAATAAGAATGGCAGCATTGCGCCGAGTAATAAACCGATGATAACCATTGGGTCCAGTAAGCTGATCTGGCTTAATCCAACTGTTTCAGCATAGGACGCGAACAGACCAAGAGCGGTCAGCGCTGCAGAACCAATAGCGAAGCCTTTACCGATGGCAGCAGTGGTGTTACCAACAGCATCCAGCTGGTCCGTAATGCTGCGGACTTCTTCAGGAAGTTCAGACATTTCTGCAATCCCGCCGGCATTATCAGCGATAGGGCCATAAGCGTCAACGGCGATGGTCATACCACAGGTGGATAACATACCAACAGCAGCTAAGGCAATACCGAACAGGCCAGCAGCCCAGTAAGCCAGGAAGATCGCAATCGCGATCGCGATCAATGGCAGAGCTGTGGATTTCATACCAACAGCCAGACCGGAGATAACAGTGGTTGCGGAACCTGTTTCAGACTGCTGAGCAATATGCTGTACTGGTTTGTATTTTTCAGAGGTATAGTATTCAGTCAGCTGGCCGATGGCAATACCAACGATTAAACCAGAGATAATTGCAATGAATGGATAGAAGCTGCCTAACATATAGGTAGACAGGAAGTAGGAAGCGATGATGACCAGAACACCAGATACATAAGTACCCATATTTAAGGATTTCTGCGGGCTTCCGCCTTCTTTGCCGCGTACGAAGAAAGTACCGATGATTGAAGCGATGATACCGATAGCGGCTAATAATAATGGGAATAAAATACCGACAACGCTCTGGGTAACAACAACACCCAGGGTCATTGCTGAGATTAAAGAACCAACATAAGATTCAAACAGGTCAGAACCCATACCGGCAACGTCACCAACGTTGTCACCAACATTATCGGCGATAACTGCAGGGTTTCTCGGGTCATCTTCAGGGATACCGGCTTCTACCTTACCAACAAGGTCAGCTCCAACGTCAGCAGCTTTTGTATAGATACCACCGCCAACACGGCCGAATAAAGCCATAGAGGAAGCACCCAGACCAAAGCCAGTTACAATGGCTGTATCCTGAAAAATAATGTAAAGTACGCTAACACCGATTAAGCCTAAGCCTACAACGCACATACCCATAACGGCACCGCCTGAAAAAGCTGTGCTCAGGGCCTTGTTCATGCCTTCTTCTTTAGCGGCATTCGCAGTTCTTACGTTTGCTTTGGTAGCAACGTTCATGCCAAAGAAACCAGCCAGAACTGAGAAAAGTGCACCGATTAAGAAGCAAACAGCTGTCTGCCATCCGAGGCCAGGTGTCACACACAAGATAATAAATAAAATAACAATAAAGACGGCCATCATTTTGTACTCTCTGGTCAGGAAAGCCATGGCGCCTTCATGAATGTAAGAAGCGATTTCCTTCATACGGTCTGTGCCTTCAGCGACTTTATTGACACGGGCAGTATAGAAAACTGCAACTAACAATGCGATTACCCCAATAACAGGAGCGATCCATAATTCCATTTTGCAAATTCCCCCTTCGTGAAATTTTCAGATTTTTCGATTAAGCTAAAAGTGAATAAATGAAAGCAGATAACATAAATACAATAGCGGAACCAATCGTGATCTTTTCAAGAATGGCTTCAAGACCTCTGGCTTTCTTACGGCCGAATAATGTTTCAGCGCCGCCTTCAATCGCGCCACCCATACCTGCAACCTTTGCCGGTGACAGCAGAATGCTGATAATCAGTGCAAAACTTGCAATCACTAAAAGAACGATTAAGAATGTTTTCATTGTATCACCTCCGTTTTAATCGTAAGATAAATCTTATCATAACCTTAAGATTTTTTCAATAATAAAATAGGCCCTGAAAAGGAATTTCAGGGCTTTTTTTGCATGTAATCGGTTTTCAACCGCAAATTTTTCTTATTTCTTAATAAGTGATGTCCCGGTCATTTCCGCGGGAACGTCCATGTCCAGCAGATCCAAAATCGTCGGTGAGATGTCCGCCAGACGTCCGTCGTCTCTCAGCTCAATCTCACCCGCGCCGGCGATCACACATTCCACCGGATTCGTGGTGTGGGCCGTCCATGGCTTCTTGGTATCATAGTCGATCATCTTTTCCGCATTGCCGTGGTCAGCGGTCAGGATCACATTGCCGCCCTTGGCTAAAATGGCGTCGATCACCTTTTTAGAGCATTCATCCACGGTCATGACTGCTTTTTCAGCTGCTTCCATCACACCGGTATGTCCAACCATATCGGTATTGGCATAGTTGAGGATAATGACCTTGTATTTATCCGAATCAATGGCTTCCAGGACCTTTTCAGTTACCTCATAAGCGCTCATTTCCGGCTGTAAATCATAGGTTGCCACCTTTGGCGACGGTACCAGAATACGGTCCTCACCTTCATACTGTTTTTCAAGGCCGCCGTTAAAGAAATAGGTGACATGGGCGTATTTTTCTGTTTCGGCAATACGCAGCTGCGGCACACCATTAGCGCTCAGGTATTCGCCCAGGGTATTGGTGACTGTTTCCGGTTTAAAAGCAATTTCAACCCCTTCAAAGCTGGCATCGTACTGAGTCATAGAGATATAATGTACAGGAATATAGCCGCGTTCACGGTTAAATTCAGCAAAATCCGGTTCGATAAATGTCCGTGACAGCTCACGGGCACGGTCCGGACGGAAATTGAAGAAAATAATGGTATCATTAGCCTGGATACGCTTATCCACTTCCGGCTTAATGACGGTTGGGATAACAAATTCGTCATTAACGTCTTCCTTGTAGCTCAGCTCCATGGCTTCTACGGCTGAGTCTGCAACGTTGCCTTTGCCCAAAGCAATGGCATTGTAGGCTTTTTCAACCCGTTCCCAGCGGTTGTCACGGTCCATGGCATAATAGCGGCCTTCAACCGTTGCGATTTCGCCCACGCCGATCTCCGCCATCTTTGCTTCCAGTTCCCTGATAAAACCAAGTCCGCTGGTCGGTGCAGTATCGCGGCCATCCATAAAGCAATGAACATAGACCTTCTCAACGCCTTCCTTCTTAGCCAGCTCCAGCAAACCATACAGATGTTTTAAGTGGCTGTGAACGCCCCCGTCAGACGCCAGGCCCATCACATGAAGGGCTGTGCCGTTTTCCTTGACGTTTTTAATGCCATCCATAAAGACCGGATTTTCAAAGAAATCCCCGTCCTCAATAGATTTCGTAATGCGTGTCAGCTCCTGATAAACGACACGGCCTGCTCCCAGATTCAGGTGGCCAACCTCAGAGTTACCCATCTGTCCCTCGGGCAGCCCAACGCCTAAGCCGCTGGCTACAATATGGGTGTGGGGGTATTTTTCATAAAAAGCATCCAGGTTTGGAGACGGCGCTTCAAGTACAGCGTTGCCCTCCGCAATGGGGGTATAACCGTATCCATCCAGGATAATTAACGCAGTTAAATTTCCTCTCATAAATATCAATCCTTTCTTTGTATCGCTCAATTCAAAGCAATAACGGGAGCTCGGAGCTGTTGTCTTTCTCCTCGTCTCCCGTTATCAATCACAAATTCCCGGCCTTTATCAATGGCCTTTGTTAAAATTTAACGATCTTAGCAAAATCAGCCGTCAAGCTGGCGCCGCCAACCAGAGCGCCGTCGATGTTTGGCATGGCCATCAGTTCAGCGACATTGGCAGGCTTCACACTTCCGCCGTACTGTACACGGACAGCTTCAGCTGGGTCTTTACCGTACATTTCTTCAATGGTCTTGCGCACCCAGCCGCAGGCTTCGTCTGCTTCTTCCTTTGAAGCGGTTTTTCCGGTTCCAATGGCCCAGATTGGTTCATAGGCAATGACGACTTTGGAAATATCATCAATATTTTTACAGCCTTCCTTGATCTGTCCAACGACCTTTGCTTCTGCTTTTCCGCTTTCACGTTCTTCAAGGGTTTCACCGCAGCACACGATTGGAGTTAAGCCCAGTTCAAGAGCCTTGATGGCTTTTTTATTAACAGCTTCATCTGTTTCGTTGTAGTATTCACGGCGTTCGGAGTGACCGATAACCGCATATTTCACGCCGATGGCTGTCAACATTTCGCCAGCGATTTCGCCAGTGAACGCGCCGCTTGTTTCGTAATGCATATTCTGAGCGCCGATACCAATATTGGTGCCTTCAGTCAGTCTAACGGCTTCCACTAAGTCAACATAGGGCGGACAGAAAACAACCTCTGCCTCTGCGCCTTCTACTAAAGGTTTTAATTCATTTATTAAGGCGGCAGCTTCATTAATATCTTTGTTCATTTTCCAGTTGCCGGCAATGATTGGTCTTCTTGACATAATAATCTCCTCTTTATTTGTATATTATGGTTATAAAAAACGGCAGTTTGTTTTTTGTATAGTCAACCAATGACCCCATCGTCTTTATTTGAAAAGCCCCTGATCTTCCTTACGGAAGGGCTTTTCAAGCAAGACGTTCGCTTCGTGCGCCCATTCACTCGCTGCCGCTCGTTTCCTATTCGCTGTCCGTTTTTTTACAAAACCGGATTCAGCATTACTTGTTTTCTAAAACGTCGATACCTGGTAATACTTTTCCTTCCATAAATTCTAAGGAAGCGCCGCCTCCAGTAGAAATATGGCTCATGCCGTCTTCAAATCCAAGCTGTTTCACAGCCGCTGCAGAATCCCCGCCGCCAATGATGGTCACTGCGTCCGATTCAGCCATCGCTTTGGCAACCGCAACGGTTCCTTTTGCAAATTCAGGGAATTCAAAAACACCCATTGGTCCGTTCCAGATAACGGTTTTAGCGTCCTTAATGGTGTCTGCAAAAAGCTTCTGAGTTTCAACACCGATATCCAGCCCCATCTGATCTGACGGAATCGCGTCAACCTTTACGTTGGTAGCCGGAGCATCTGCCTTGAATTCAGGCGCTACAACCACGTCGATTGGTAATAACAGCTTGACACCCTTTGCTTCAGCCTTTGCCAGTAATTCCTTTGCGAGATCGATCTTGTCTTCTTCTAATAAAGAAGAACCGATTTCGTAGCCCTGTGCTTTTAAGAACGTAAAGGCCATACCGCCGCCGACGATTAAGGAATCCACCTTTTCAAGCAGATTGTTGATGACGCCGATTTTGTCCGAAACCTTAGAGCCGCCCAAAATCGCAACAAAAGGTCTCTTAGGATCTTCTAAAGCACCGCCGATAAAATCCAGCTCTTTCTGAATCAGGAAGCCTGAAACGGCTGGCAGGTAATCTGCAACACCGGCTGTGGAAGCATGTGCGCGGTGGCTGGAGCCAAAAGCGTCTTCAACAAAAACGTCACCCAGGCTTGCCAGCTCTTTGGCAAAGGATGGTTCGTTTTTCTTTTCTTCCGGTCTGAAACGGGTATTCTGTAACAGCAGAATCTGACCCGGTTTAAGCGCTGCCGCTGCATCCTTGGTTACCTGGCCAACAACCTCGCCGTCATCGTTAAACACCACTTCGGTCCCCAGCACTTCAGATAATCTTTTCGCAACTGGCAGTAAAGAGAACTTCGGGTCAGGTTCGTTCTTTGGACGTCCAAGATGAGACATCAAGATAAGAGAAGCTCCCTGATCCAAAATATACTTAATGGTTGGCAGAGCTGCCTGGATTCTGGTATCATCTGTGATAACGCCGTCTTCATTAAGCGGAACATTGAAGTCCGCGCGCATCAATACCTTTTTGCCTTTTAAATCGATATCTTTTACTGTTTTTTTCATAAGTTTCCTCAACCTCATTTCAAATTTCATTAAAAAAGGGGGTCGCGTGACCCCCCGTTTTAAAATCTACCGGTAGGGGCAGATTTAGTACTTGTTATTATGTAGTTTTTATAAATAAATCTAATTAAGCAAGTTCAGAGAAGTATTTGATTGTTCTTACCATCTGACTTGTGTAAGAGTTTTCATTGTCATACCAGGAAACAACTTTTACTAAGGTTTCGTTGTTACCCATGTCCATAACAGTGGTCTGAGTCGCATCGAATAAAGAACCATAGGAAATACCGATGATATCAGAAGATACCAACTCATCTTCTGTATAACCGAAAGACTGGTCAGCAGCTTTTTTCATTGCTTCGTTAACCTGTTCAGCTGTTACAGTACCTTCAACAACAGCAACTAACTGGGTTAAAGAACCTGTTGGAACTGGAACACGCTGTGCGCCGCCGTCTAAAACACCCTTTAATTCCGGGATAACCAAGCCGATTGCTTTAGCAGCACCAGTAGAGTTTGGAACGATATTAACAGCTGCAGCACGAGCTCTTCTTAAATCGCCTTTTCTCTGAGGTCCGTCCAAAGTCATCTGGTCACCGGTGTAAGCATGAACAGTGGTCATGTAGCCTTTTCTGATCTTAGCTAATTTATTTAAGGTATCAGCCATTGGGGCTAAGCAGTTTGTTGTACAGGAAGCTGCGGAGATAACTTTATCATCAGCTGTTAAAACATCTTCATTAACACCAAATACAACGGTTGGAAGATCGTTGCCTGCCGGAGCGGAGATAACAACTTTTTTAGCACCTGCATTTACGTGAGCCATTGCTTTATCTTTAGAAGCGAAGAAACCAGTACATTCCAGAACAACGTCTACGTCTAATTCGCCCCATGGTAATTTTGCAGGATCTGCTTCTGCATAGATTTTGATTTCTTTACCATCAACAACGATAGAATCTTCCTTAGCTTCTACCTTATCAGCTAAAGCATAGGTACCCTGAGCTGAGTCATATTTTAATAAATGAGCTAACATTCTTGGGCTTGTTAAGTCGTTGATAGCTACTACTTCATAACCTTCAGCACCAAACATCTGTCTGAATGCCAGACGACCAATTCTACCAAAACCATTAATTGCAACTTTTACAGACATTTTATCTGCCTCCTTAAAAATATAATACTTATTTATTTAACTTACGGATGATCTCTTTAGCAGCGCTTTCATCCGTTATTAACACCATATTCGGCTTAACACGGCTGACCCCTATAATGGCGTCGGCTTTGCTCTCGCCGCCCGATATCGCAATCACATGCTGGATACGGTTATAATTTTCAATGCTGATCCCGATGGTACTGGACGGGGAAACCACGTTTCCGTCAATATCGAAATAATGTCCGAAAGCTTCGCCCACAGCACCCTTGTCAAGCAGAGCCTGTTTTTCGCTTTCCTTCATATTCCGCCAGTCCGCCAAAACATCTGCCCGGCCAATGCCAAAGACAAAAATATCAATATCATCCATTTTATTAAATACCCGTTTAATCTCCGGGTAATCCTTCAGGGCTTCCAAAAGGCGGTTGTCGATGTTATCGGGTAAATGCAGCAGCTCATAATTCGCATGGAGCTTAAGCCCCATTTCAGCAACGACGTTGTTCGCCTGGGTCGAGTGGCTTTTGCCAATCCCTCCCCTTGCCGGAATCACATAGACATCCGGGTAAAAGGCTTCCTTCATCTGCTCTGCGATGGCTGCTGTGCTGGCGCCGCCAGTCAGTGCCAGGATGTCCTTGTATTTCATGATGGACAACACATAGCGGGCGCCTGAACGGCCCATAAATTTCAGAACCTGATAGTTCATATCCATGTCGCCCGGGGAAACAATAGCTTTTTTCAGATGCAGCTTTTCCTCCAGCTCGCGCTCAAGCTGCTCAAGACCATTATAGGTGTAAAGCATGCGCTTAAGCTGAATGATAATCTTGCGGCCAAGCTCTGTCAGGACAACGCCCTGGCGTTCTACCTGGACAAGCTTCTGGGCCTGGAGAAAATCAATTTCATTCCGCACCTGGCGTTCACTCATATCGAGGACAAAAGCAAGATTTCGTCTCCCAATCGGTTCTTCGCTTTTGATTGTTGACAGAATGTTGTAGCGCATCTCAATCAGTGAGCCGATTTCCGGCACAACCAAACGCTGCAGGTCAACTAACTCTTTGCTGATTTTTATGTTTTCGCTTGACAACTCTTCACTTCCATTCCGTCTCTGAACTCGTCTGTTCATTTTTGTTCCCGCTGGGACAAATTTATTATATACCAATTCTGAAGATATTTCAAGTTAAAAAAAAATTAAAATGAAAGCCCTTGAAAAATCCTTAATTTAGCCCATAAAACATTCTTTTTTTCATTATTAAATGCTAAACATAAAAAAACCGGCTGTATCCTCTACAACCGGTTTATGATGACTTTATCGAAATTGCTTGCGCTTCGAAGATGGAAGTATGTTAAGTGCTTCCCGGTATTTGGCAATGGTCCTGCGGGCCACATCAACCCCCTGCTCTTTGAGCATCTCAACGATTTTCTGGTCGCTCAGCGGCTTACGCTTATCCTCAGCGTCCACAAAGGCCTGTATTTTCTGCTTGATAGCCTCTGATGATACATCGTCCGCCCCCTGGGAGAATCCCCGTTTAAAAAAGAACTTCAGCGAGAAGGTCCCCTTTGGCGTCTGAACATATTTCCCGCGAATGGCACGGCTGACCGTGGATTCGTGCACTTCGATCATGTCCGCAATGGCTTTGAGCGTCAGCGGCTTAAGATCCTCTACTCCTTCCCTGAAGAAATTTTCCTGGTAGTGGGCAATGGCTTCGATGACCTTGCGAATCGTATCCCGGCGCTGTTCAATGCTTTTAATGAGAAAGGCTGCTGAATCCAGCTTTTTCTCAATATATTTCTTGGTATCTTCATTTTCATTTCGTGTCTTCAGCATTCCCTGGTAAAAGGAGTTGATCTGAAGCCGCGGGGCTGAAATATCATTGATCTGGACCACCAGCTCGTTGTCAATCCACTCAATGCTACCGTCTGGAATAATGTACTTTACACCGTCAAAATTGGTGAACTGGCGTCCTGGCTTGGGTTCCAGCGTCTTTATCAGCTCTTTGAACTCCGCCAGTTCCGAGGTGGAAATGCCTGTTTCCTGACTGACCCGCTTGAACTGGTTTTCGGCCAGATCGGTCAGGTAATTGTTGACAAGATTTTCATATTCTTCATCGTCATATCCCTCCTGCCGCAGCTGGATCAACAGACATTCCTTGATGTCCCTTGCGCCGACCCCGGCGGGATCAAATTGTTGTATGATTCCGATGAGCTTTTCGACCACATCCTGCGTTACGCCCAGGATATCGCAGATATAGTCCATATCAATGAGCAGATAACCGTTGTCGTCAATGCAGTCGATCAGATATTCCCCGATCAGGTTCTCTGTTTCTGTCAAATCTTCAGAAAGTACATGAAACTGGAGCAGCAGATACTCGTTGAGTGTGGTTTCATAATAGGAAAACTTCTCAAAATTAAACTCATCATCGGGATCATAGGTGGATGACGGCGTATTTCTGAATTCTGTGGACTGCATATTCTGGAAATAATCGTCCCACTCAATCTGGTCCTTGCTTTCCTCTTTCTTAGCTGCATCATCTTTGACAACCTCCATGGACTCCATCGGACTGTCGTTAAATTCCAGCATGGGGTTTTCCAGAAGCTCCTTATCAATAAGGTTGTTTAGCTCCATGGAAGTCAGCTGCAATATCTCAATCGCCTGCTTCATTTCGGTTGTCATTACTAATTTTTGTGTCTGTTTTAAATTTAAATCAACCTTAATATTCATTCTTTATCCCCTCTTCTCCTTCAAAGTATATCATCTCAGGTAAAAAAGTGCAATCGTTCTTACAGCACCTTACGGGCCATTCCGAAACACAGTAAAGGCAGGCCATAAAAAAACAGACCCGCAAAAAATCACAGATCTGTAAGTCATAGACAAAGTGGTGCCGAAGGCGGGGGTCGAACCCGCACGGTATTGCTACCACTGGATTTTGAGTCCAGCACGTCTGCCAATTCCATCACTTCGGCTTATAAAATAAAAGTTGAATTTTATCTTCAATAACAGCCTCTGCAATGTCCCCGACTAAGCGATTCACACCAAATCACAGATTTGGGTTCACTGCTTATGCCAATTCCATCACTTCGGCTTATAAAGCATGCTATTATAAAGAATACCCGCACAGCGAGTACGCTTAATATAATAGCATACTCTAAATTAAAATTCAAACAAAAATCAAAATAAATTTCAACTTTTTTGATATGCCTCTACAATCCGTTCAATACAAATTTTCTCTGATAATTCATCCGTTGGGATAATGATGTCGCCGATCTCATAGTGGGGCTTCCGGACTTCCAGCATATCCACAATCTTCTGGTAGGGATCTGCCTCCTGAAGCAGCGGACGGTCCGTATTTCCCCGCACCCGGCTGTAGATCGCTCCCGGCGAAGCGGTCAGGGTTACCAGGAAAGTTCGCTCTTTTAGCAGCTTCCGGTTCTGTTCACTCAAGACAATCCCGCCACCGGTCGAAATTAAGAGGTTCTCTTCTTCCACCAGAGCCTCCAGCACTGTCTCCTCCATCCTTCTGAAGGCTGGCTCTCCCTCCTGCTCAAATATCCGGGAAATGCTTTTCCCCTGCTGCTTTTCAATATAGGCGTCAGTATCCACAAAGGACAGGCCCAGTCTCCTGGACAGACGTTTACCAATGGTGGTCTTGCCCGTTCCCATATAACCGATCAGTGCAATGTTCTTCTTTTTCATATTATATGCCAAGGGTCTCCCGCAATTTTAAGATGTCTTCCAGTGTAACCTGTCCCGGCGCGGTAGCCTTGACACCTGAGGCAAAGGTCAGGCACCCCCCCATCACCTCTGGCAGAATTCTGGACAGGCGCCCCTCCTCACCCATGGAGATCATAATCATGGGCTTGTCTGTTTTCAGGCTGTAGGTGCCCCCGGCCGCTGAAGCGGTCTTAAAATCGGCTTTATCCCTTGCGTATAGGGCCAGTTTAAAGGCATCGGCTCCTTTTTCTTCCATTTTGTCAAGAATAGAAATGATTTCATCGTAGGAGCCGGTTTTGTCAAAATCATGGTAGGAAACCATCAGCTTATTCTGCGCGGATTTCACCACCTGCTTAACCGCTTCAAAATATTCCTCGCTGCTGTTAAGCTCAACGTCAATATAGGTAACCGCGTTGGACTTGGCCGCATTGGCAATGTGCTTCCAGCGATCCTCATTTAAAACATGCCGGAATCCGCCCTCCTTCACATCGCGGAAGGTATAAATAAGGCTTACACCCAGGTTTCGGATTCTTCTTAAAATCCTCCGCTCCTGCTCATAATCGTCTTCCAGAAAATAATCCCGGCGCCATTCCAGATAATCTGGCTTTTGGGCCAGTGCCTCGTCAATCTCGCGGTACAGGTCCTCTTCATTATCCGATACTAACGGAATACAGGTAACAAACTGGTTTTTACTTAACATTTTACTTCCCTCTAAATCATTTTAGATTCACGGATACGTGTTACTTCTATTATAGATGATTTTGCGCAGTGTATCCAGCCCTATTTCTCCATATAATAGCTCATACCGCTGAGCTTTCGGGTATTTTCGTCGATGGTTCCTTTTCCCCGAAAGACCTTTTTATAGGCCTTGACCTGGGCGGTCACCCTCACCGACCGTTCCTGCCCTGATACCGGGGCCACCTCAATATTGTAGCGTCCGCCGTTATCCTCGTTCCTCCAGTCGCCTGTCCCTCTATAGTCAAAATCCGCATTGAGTTCGGCCTCCGCTTCGGCAAAGGCATTTTCCACCACCAGAATACAGATCTGGTAATCACGGTATTCCTGATTGGCGTCCAGCTGGTTCCGGATCTGCCCCAACAGCGCCGCTGCCACCGTAAACAACAGTGCCAGAACGATAAGTACAAGGGGTAGCGCGTAGCCTTTATGATTCATCTCAACAACACCTCATTCGGATAATAAAACCGGACATCCACTGCCGGTTCTTCCTTTATAAATTCTATGACCAGCCGTACTGCGTTTTTTTCCTCGAGCTTAAGCTCAAAATGGACAGCATTGTGGATTAGCTGGCTTTTTCCGCCAGTCTTGATGGGTTCCAGCTTTACTTTGTCCACCTTATTCCGGTAAACCGTTCCGGACGCCTCAATGGTATAAAAATTATAATAATCCAGATTTTCCATATCCTGTAGATACACCCGGCCATCCTTTACAAAAATCTCCCTGGATTTTGAGAGCTGCTTCTGCAAAAACAGACAGGCCCGTCTGCTCTCCTGGCCGCGGATCATTTTACCTGTGATTTTTCCAGCTATCTCCCCTCCGAATTGAAGAGAGGTCACAAGCAGCACCAGCACCATCGACGTGATAAAGAGCCCGGTCAGCACTTCGACCAGCGTATAGCCCTCCCTTCTACGGGTAAACCACTTTCGCATAAAAAACCTTTTTCTTTCTGCCGGCCGCCTCATAGCTCAGCTGTAACTCATAAAGCCCTGAAGGACAGGTGGCGGGACGCACTTCAACCTGCCAGCCCGGATGCTTTGTGACAATGGCTGCGATTTCCTGCTCAAAGGCCTGTTCTGTCCTTCCGGCAGGGATTCCGGTGCGTATTTCGTTTACAATTCCGTTGATATTAAGGCTCTGCTCCAATATCTCCTCTGAAACCTTTTGCCCAATGATCACTGTGTGGTAAATGGTAAAAACAGACACAATTCCCACACCCAGTACTGCAATGGCTACCACTGCCTCAATCAGGCTGAAGCCGCGTGTATCAGACATTTTTATCACTTAAATAAATCCTCCCTGTGACCGGCTGTATAATCAGGTATTTCTCCGCCTGGTCGTTGCGGTAAAAGGTAACTGTACCGCCGCGGTTAACCACGCCCGCCCCGCTGAAAACAATCTCGTTCTGGACCAGGTTCCAGGTAATCCGGCACTGCCTGAGCTGTACAGACTGTGTAACCACCATTTCCCGCCTGTCCGGATCAAACTCAATAATGTCTACATGATTTTTATAGAGCTTTACCATTGTGCCGTATTTATCGCCGGACATCACAGCTGCATCGCGGCTTTTTAAAACCGCGTCGAGCACCTGCTCATATTCTGCCCCGGCAGCCCGCTTCGCGTTTCCCTCTGTCACCGAATACCCCAACCCTGCGGTCACCGCCAGGGCAAAGCCCAGAATGGACAGGGTGATGATCAGCTCGATCAGGGTGTGTCCTCCTTGATGGGCCATTTTTCCTGTCAGCTACCCGGAGAAGGCTCTGTCGATTTTGGTGTAAATCCGACCTCACCGTTTTCATAGGTAAAGCTGCCGCCGGACTGTTCTTCGATTTTGTCTGTTTTCAGGTATCCGGCTGTTTTCAGCGCGCTGACAAGCTTGTCAAAAGTGTCGCCCTCTCCTTCTGTCAACGTTGGTAAGCTGCCATTATTATCCGCCTTATAAACCTCCAGAGCAGTCTGGACAATCGATAAGTTTGCCTGGTCTGTCTTTATACCCGAATTATCCAACACCTTGGAAAACTGCGGAATCGCCAGCGCTGCCAGCATTCCTAATATCGCCAGCACAATGATCAGCTCAATGAGGGTGAAGCCGTATTTTTCCACAATCTGTTTCTTTAGTTTTTTCATTCTTTCCCCTTTACTCATACCAACTCGGAATAACCCGAATAAATTTCAAATACCGGCTGCATGACCGACGCCATGATAAAGAATACCAGACCGCCAACCACAAGCAGTACCACCGGTTCCAGCAGTGCCGTCATTTTCTTGATTTTCCGATTGATCTCGTCGTTATAATAGACTGAAACCTTTATAAGCACCTGCTCCATGGTTCCCGAACTCTCGCCGATACGGATCATCTGGACAAAGCGCCGGTCAAAGAGTCCTGCATCTGCCAGGCTGTCGGACAAAGCCTCCCCACGCCTTACGGCCTCCCGCACAGCGCCTATTTTATGGCGCATGACACGGTTTCCCAAAATTTTACCGGCGATTTCCAGCGCGCTGATCATATCAATACCGCTGCTTACCATAATGGCCATGGCATCCGCAAAGCGCACGCCTTCCATCAGCTGCATGAACTGCCCGGCCCACGGAAGCCGCAACAAAAGGCGATCCCTTGCCAGCGCGCCGACCTCTTGTCTGACCGCCGCCTGGCCCGCTGCCAGCAGCAGTAAAACCGCCAGCAGTATCCAGCCACCGCTGGAGATCAGCGCTGTGCTGACACCCATGAGGATTTCGGTGGTCAGCGGAAGCTCTGCCTCCATACTTTCAAATATTTCCACAAAGACTGGCAGAACGCCTGCCATAAGGTACATCACCACCCCTACAGCCACCACCATCACCAGCGACGGATAGAAGAAAGCCTGAGCGATTCTGCTCCTCAGGTCAGCCTGCCCTTCATAGTAAATCCCAAGATTTTCCATGACCAGATCCATACAGCCACTCATTTCACCCGAACGCACCATCTGGACCATGAGCTCCGGAAAAACCTTTGGAAATGAACGTAGCGCTTCTGAGAAACTATTCCCATGCTTCACCAAAATCTTAACCTGCAGGACTGCTTCTCCGAAGCCGCTGTTTTTATGCTCCCTTCCGGACAGCTCCAGAGCGTCGATAATCGAAACTCCTGCTGAAAGCGTAATGGCCATCTGTCTGCAGAATAGCCCAAGCGTCCTTACACGCCTTGATTTAAACGCCACTGCTCTAAGCCATGCTGGTTTCATCATTTCCATAACTCATTACCCTCAGCCCTTCTGTCACATCGGTGACACCGTTTAAAATTTCATTTCGGACAAGCTCTGAAAACTGAACCAGCCCGCTGCCACGTGCAAGACCAAGGAACTGCTCATAGGAAGCGCCGGAATGAATGGCCTCTCTCAGGTTCTGGTTAAGACACAGCACTTCAAAAACCCCCTTTCTCCCCAGATAGCCGGTGTGCCGGCATTTTTCACAGCCGGCCGCGCGGTACAGCACCTGCTCTTTTTCAAAGGCAAAGAGTCCACGCTCCGTTTCGGTTGTTTTATAGGCTTTTCGGCAGTGCGGGCACAGCTTTCTTAAAAGCCTCTGGGCGATAATGCCCCGCAGCGCTGTGGACAGCAGATAGTCTGCTGCGCCCATATCCAACAGGCGGGTAACGGTTGACAATGCGTCGTTGGTGTGCAGGGTCGACAACACCAGATGCCCGGTAATGGCCGCGCGCACAGCGGTGGCCGCAGTCTCCTCATCCCGGATTTCACCGACCATGATAACGTTGGGGTCCTGCCTCAAAACAGCCCGCAGCCCTTCGCCGAACCCAAGGCCAATCCGCTCATTCACTGGTATCTGATTAATGCCCTCCAGGTGAAATTCGACCGGGTCCTCAATCGTGATAATGTTGAGCGCCTGTGTATTTTTCTCCTTCAGAAGACTGTACAGCGTCGTCGTCTTTCCGCACCCCGTCGGACCGGTCACCAGCAGCAGTCCGTTGGCCTGATTGAGCATTCCCCTTACTCTCTGCTCATTTTCAAACGAAAGTCCAAGGTCTCTCACTGAAATCAAGAAGGTCTGGGCGTCCAGAATCCGAAGCACCACTTTCTCGCTGTAAACAGTCGGTACCACCGACACACGCAGGTCGATCTTCCTGCCCTCTGTCTCGAAACAGAAGCTACCGTCCTGCGGCCTTCGTTTCTCTGAAATATCGAGCCCGGATAGAATCTTTATCCGGCTGATCATACCAAGATAATCCTTTTTGGCAACCTCCATGGTTGTGATCAGCTCGCCGTCGATACGGATACGCACCCGCATTTTTTCCGGGTTGAGCACCTCAAAATGGATATCCGAGGCTTTTTTCTGTACCGCAAAGCGGATAATGCTGTTGACAAGCTTTACAAAGCGATTGTCCTGAGGCTCATCCTGTCCCTGCTCAGAGACTGCTTTCTTTTCCACACTCCAAAATCTGTATTTCACATCGGCCCTCTTGTTAAAATATAATCATTTCTCAATTATTTGACTGCTTATATCTCATCATACAGGACATTCTATTTTTTGTCAACGATTTTATTATATTACATAATAGTTTATTATTTTATCAGGTTAAAAAAGCAGCCAACAGAAGTGATTATTTCTCCTGTTGGCTGTTTTCTATTTTATAATCTCAAATACGATTCCCTCAAAGCCTTCCAGTGCCATTTTCAACGGATATGAATGCTCTGCTGCTGGCTTTACATCTTCACTTTTTGTCTTTTTTACTTTTTCAGTGTGATGTGGTTTTGCCATCCATCCCGCCTTTTGTGTTTTTAACTCATAGGCATTTCTTTTACTATTATTACCAGTGCTGAAAATTTCTTTAATTTTTACGTGATCGGCCAACTCAAGGACCAGCTTCTCAATGGGCTTTGCGGCAAAATTGAGTACTGTCAGAAGCTCCTGTGCACCTGCGGCGCGCCGGTAAGCCAGCACAGCTGTTCCTTTTGTTTTAACTGAAATAAAAGAAAAGCACCCGCTGTGGTAGTCATTTTCATAGAGTGCCGGGCACCTCCTGTAAAACTGGTTTAAGGCCGAAAAATAGTCAAAAAATTCCTGATGAACAGGGTAATTAAGCAGGTCCCAGTCCAGCTCGCGGGCCTCGTCCCACTCTCTGAAATGCCCCAGCTCGTTCCCCATAAAGTTCAGCTTTTTGCCGGGATGGGTAAACATATAGAGATACAGCAGGCGTGCCTGCTCAAACTTTTCCTCATAGCTGCCGTTCATTTTATCCAGAATGGTTCCCTTCCCATGCACCACCTCATCGTGAGAAAAGGGCAGCATATAAAGCTCATTGTAAAAATAATGCATGGAAAACACCAGTTTGCCCATGTGGTCCTTGCGGTCGTCCGGATGAATCTTCATAAAATCCAGGGTATCGTTCATCCACCCCATGTCCCACTTGTAGTCAAAGCCCAGCCCGTCATATTTCACCGGCGCTGTCACCTTTAAGAAATTGGTGGAATCCTCCGCCATGCGCAGCACACCGGGATAGCGCTCTGCCAATCCCTCATTCATAACCTGAATAAACTCAACTGCCCCCTCATTGACACCGCGGGCGGCGTCCCCCTGCCAGTACAGGGCATTGCTGATGGCATCCATCCTCAGGCCGTCAAAATGATATTTCTCGATCCAGAAGGCTGCCGCCGACTGAAGAAAGCTCCGCACCTCTCCCCGGTAAAAATTAAAATTATAGGAGCCCCATTCGCTGCAGCCTGTATCCGCATCAGGATACTCGTACAGGGCTGACCCGTCAAATTGGGTCAGGGCATAATCGTTCATGGCAAAATGCACCGGAACAAAATCCAGGATCACACCGATTCCCGCCTGGTGGAAGGTATCAATGAGATACTGAAGCTCTGCCGGCCCGCCATAGCGGGAGGTCGCGCTGTAAAAGCCCGATACCTGATACCCCCATGACTCGTCGGCGGGGTACTCTGTCAGCGGCAGAAATTCCACATGGGTAAAGCCATGCTTCTGTACATATTCAAGAAGCTGCCCGCACACCTCCTCATAGCTGTACCAGCCCGCCGGGCCCTCCTCTGCCCTGCGCCGCCAGGAGCCAAAGTGCATTTCATAAATGCTCATCGGCTCGTTATAATGCGGACGTTCCGCCCTTTTTTGAAGCCACGACGCATCCTTAAAAGTATACTCCAAGTCCACTAAAACTGACGCGGAATTTGGTCTCATCTCCATGGCGTAACCATAGGGGTCTGCCCGGTCCACTACACGCCCGTCCATTTGGTGAATCCGGTATTTATAGAGCATGCCGGCTCCGGCGTTTTCTACAAAGCATTCATAGACCCCTCCGGTGCCAAAAGGCTCCATGGGTGTGTCCTGCCAGCCGTTAAACTCCCCGATCAGCGTCACTGCCTCTGCCCCCGGCGCGTATACTCTGAAAACAAAGCCTTCATGTCCGTTCTTTTCAAACCGGTGCGCTCCAAAATAATCGTAGGCGTCAAAGGCCTCTCCAATATAAAAATCATGCATTTCCATGATGCTGTCCTCCCCTGTTAATTACTTACAATTATATGGGAAAAACAGCCGCCCGTCTACCGTCAAAACGCCCGAAGTGTCAAAAAAGGCAGCGCCAGAGTGTGTTCTGGCGCTGCCTTTTACAGGATTCAATCTGCTTCTTCTTATTTTTCCAGATAGGCTGTGAGCGCATCCCACTCTGCCTTTACCTGGTCATAGCCAGTTTTATAGCTTTTCTGGACTCCCTCAGGGTTTCGGTCGATCACCTTTGTCTCGATGGGGCTCTCTGGGCGCAGCACGTAAATTTTACCTTCGGCCTCCAGCGCATCAATCAAATCCATGGTTTCATTGTAAAACAGGTGGCGGGTTAAAATGCCCTCAGCAAAGGCCGGGTGTTTCCGGTAATAGGAGCGTACCATCCGTTCGTGTCCATAGGGCTCCTTCCGGTAGCCCTTTTCGCGGGTCAATACCAGAACGGCCTTCTCATTGCCGTCTGAAAGCGCCCGCCTGACAGGGACAGAATCCGCGATTCCCCCGTCCATGTAGGGCTTCCCGTCGATTTCCACCATCTGGCTCATGAACGGCAGCGAGGTAGACGCGGCAATGAGCTCTGCCACATCGCCCTCCATCTTCTCAAAATAGCGGGCCTCGCCGGTTTCACAGTCGGTGGCGGTCAGGTAAAAGGTAATGTCGGAGCTGTAGTAGGTCTTCATATCAAAAATATTATAGCGTCTTGGCAGCTCGTTATAGGCAAAGCTGCGGCTGAAAAAATTACCTTCCTTCAGCAGGTTTCCCATCCCCATATACCGTTTGTCCGGCATAAAGGTTTCTGCGATGGCGAAACTGCGGCCAGGCTGCTCAGAAATATAGTTAGCGCCGTTGATAGCCCCCATGGAAACACCGATAATGTACGGGAATTCCAGTGACTTCTCCATAAAATAATCCAACACGCCAGAGGAGTAAATGCCTCTGAAGCCGCCTCCCTCCAGCACCAGCGCTGTTTTCTCAAACCTCATGCTCAGTCCTCCCTTATCCTCATGGTCATTTCGATCTGGCAGAGGAGGGTTCCCTCCTGGTTTTCGATGTCCATCCGATAGGTGTTTACATCGATCTCAGCAGATTTCACGGTGATCATGTCACCGTAGAAGCCCTGGTTTTTGTAGATAATTTTCGCGGTCTCCATTTCGCCTGCCTTTACCTTTTCCAGGGGCAGCGTCTCCAGCGCCCACGCCAGGTATTTGACATAGTTGACATGGCTGTTAAAATCAATGTCCAGGTAGCGGACCTGGAAGTTTTTGGACTCGGTCCATTCATCCACCTTTGCAACCCGCCTGAGCTTAAAATGATTTTCATGGCTGCTCTCATAAACGTCCAGCTCCGGCACATTACTCAGCCGCTCCAGACGGTTTTCCCTGCGGTTTTGCAGCATCCATTCCGTATCGCCCTCCACCATCATCCTGCCGTCCAGCGATTTGATGGCAAAACGGCGGTGTGCGGCGAATTTATCAAAGGCGATGGCCTCGGTCTCGACCATGACCTCGTCGTTAAACTTCGGGTATTCATGAAACTGCAGCTTATATTTTACCAGAAACCAGGCCAGCCCCATTTCATCCAGAACCTCCGGCCCCACGCCGAGCTGCTCGCTCTGCTCCTGGCTGGTCTGTTGAAAATAGTTCAGCGCGGCTGTCGGCTGCAGCTGATAGTTATAAGTGCACTCGTAGCCGTTGATTTTCTGCTTTTTCTCGTAAATAATTCCCACTTCTGTTGTCTCCTTATCCTTATAAAAAATAGCCGAATGATTTAATTTTCAATGAGTCCAAGCGCGCGCAGGATAAACTCACCAGTACGCCGTTCAGTTCCCTGGTAAGGGTAAGCGTGCATATCCGTACTCGGATTAAAATTCAGTTCAATGATGCCAAAGGGTGATTTTTCGTCCCGGTAGTCTTCAATGATGATATCCACGCCGCAGAAAACAGCCTTCACTGATGCTGCCGCCTCCACTGCAATGCGTTTAAAGAAGTCCGGCATTTCGTCAGTCATGTCAATGCTGTCGCCGCCGGTGCTGATGTTCGAGTTGCCCCGCAGATAGACAGTTTTTCCATCGGGCAGCACATCGCCGAATTTCAGCTCCTGCTGTTTGAGATAAAGCTCGGTCTGTTCGTCCAGCTCAATCTTTTTAAGGGGCGCGGTGTAGCCGTAACCTCTGAAGGGGTGCCTGTTTTTTTCATCGACCAGCTGGGTGATGGTATGGACGCCGTCGCCCGTCACATTGGCCGGAACACGCTTGAGAACAGCGACCACTTCCCCGCCGATTACCAGGAACCGGTACTCCTGTCCTGGAATGAACTCCTCGATGATGACGGTCTTGTCGTATTCAAAGGCAATTTCAACCGCCTCAAGAAGGTCCTTCTCGTTGCCTCCCTGATCAAAAATACAGATTCCCAGTCCATAATTTGTGGATTTGGGCTTGATGACGACCTTTTTCCCAACATAGGGGCCAATGCGCCGAGCCGCTTCATCATAGCTTGAGAATTCCTCTCCGGCTGGTACCGGGATACCCCGCTGTGCCATAATTTTCTTGGTAACCACCTTATTTTCCATAACAAGGACTGTGATATAATTGTCCAGCTCTGTCTTTGTCGCCTGCTTGACATAGGTTTTTTTATCCCCCTTGCCAAGGCCGATAAAGTTATCCTGGGGGTCGATTTCTTCAACCGGAACCCCCCGGGTGATGGCTTCTTTGATGAGAATCTGGGTGGAAAGTTCATAATTGTCAAAGCCCTTTAAAAGATAGCGGGTGTCATGGCTTTCTTTTTTATAAGCCTCAGCCAGACGCATCATCCCGTTTAGATAGCCTTCCTTTTTTACCATTTCGGCCATCCGGTAAGCGTAGGTATGCTCAGGGTGGATGACACGGTCGGTCATCACCTTCAGTACACCGCTGTTTCCGAGCTCCAGCTCAATGTCCATCTTCTGCATTTTTTCGAGGATCTCAAGGGCCCAGCGTTTCATGGAGACCTCTCTGCCGTTCTGTCGGATCATGAGGTCAGGGTCCAGGCCAAAGGCTGCGACCTTCTCTTCATTTTCAAGGCCTTCCTTCTGCCAGTCTGCATCGTCTGATTCTTCCTCAACCAGCAAGTAAAGCATAAACTGATGAAGAAACACCAGATCCTTTTCGGCAATGCCGCATTTATCAAAGACATTCAGGTCGACCGTCCGGATTTCAAGATACTTAATGCCGTCCTCTTCCAGCGATTCCAGAATATTGTCCACGCCCTTTGCTTTCATGCGTATCTGAGCGTAAAGCTCTTTTGGAGCCGAGATCAATCCTTTATCCACAAAGCTTTGAACATCCTCAGTGTATTCTTTAACCGTACGGTAGCTTGGAAAGAGAAATATTTTATTTTTATAGCCATAGACTGAATTTCTAAAGGAAGTACCCGTTTTTAACACATAGGCGTCATCGCCCACAGCCTCCATCTGCCTGACACATTCGGGTACATAACTTTGATGCAAGGCCGAGCTACAGCCCAAAAGGTAGATAACCAGCCACCGGTAGCGCAGGTAATTTCGGACCAGCTTAAGGTATACGCCATCCTTGAAATCCTTACGCGGCTTCTCCGGCGCAACTGCGTCGTGCAGCTTATCAATAAAGCGTTCAGTAAAAGAAAAATTAAAATGAATGCCGGAAATCAACTGTTTTTTTCCGCCATAACGCTCGATCAGTCCTTTCCGGTAGGCCATGGCCGCCTCAGCGTCCTTTTCACCTTCATATACGGCAATGGGGATGTCCTGATCTTCTGGAATATCGCAGGGCATGGACTGAGGCCAAAAATACTCGTCCCCGATTTCATTGTTGACAATATCGCAAAGCCCCTCAAGCACCGCGTAGGTCTTGGGCACTGTGTCATAGGCTGGTGTAACGACCTCCACCTGGCTTTCTGAAAAATCGGTTGTAATGTACGGGTTTTTCAGCTTGTTGCCAAAAATGGCCGGGTGCGGTGTCATGGCGAGCTTTCCTTCCTCTGTAACCCGCAGGCCTTCCCGTTCCAGACCAAAATCACCGGTCAGCAGCTCGTTGCTTGTAAATGTATTTTTTAAAATATCTAAGTTCATTTTTACACCTTGATTATTCAAATTTTATTGGTTATTATACCATAAATCAACCTGAATGCATATTGAAGACGAATCCAACTTCTGTTAAGTTTTAAATCTGAAAAAAGCTTAAATCAAACAAAGAAATCCCGGTTTAATAAAGATCAAACCGGGATGGTGTTTTCTATGCGTTGGCTTCTAACTCACGGTATTCCGGGTATTTGTCAAACTCCGCCCGCGCAAAGGGGCAGAGCGGAATGATTTTTTTGTCTTCATCCCTCGCCTTTTGTACCGCCTTTTCGACCAGCACCTTTCCAATGCCCAGGCCGCCCATGTCTTCTGCCACTTCTGTATGTGAGATAATAAACATGCTCTCTCCGGTCGGCACAAATTCAATTTCTCCAACCTCTGTTCCATCGTCTGTCACAGCATAAATGCGGTTGTCACCATTTTTATATTCAATCATATTATAACCTTCTTTCACAATTCAGTTGAAGATTATATACCCTCAGAGCGTTTGATAAAACACCGCTGCTGATGCCCGTCAAGCAGGCTGTTTATTCATCGGCACAGAGCTCTGCCAGGTATTCCTCAGCATATTTAGACGCCACCGCGCCGTCAGCCGTGGCAGTAACAATCTGGCGAAGCGGCTTAGTGCGCACGTCACCGACCGCAAAGACACCGGGGATATTGGTTTTTGTCGTCTCATCCGCGATCAGGTAGCCCTGCCCGTCAAGGTCCAGAATGTCCTTAAATATGTCTGTGTTTGGTGTCCGGCCGACTGCCACAAATACGCCTTCGCAGGCCAGTTCGGTTACCTCACCGGTTTTAACATTTTCGACTTTTACGCCGGTTACCAGGTCATCATGGAGCACTTCGACCACTTTTGAATCCCAGACAAATTCGATGTTTTCAGTTTTTTCCAAAGTCTTCATATACGTTTTTGACGCCCTGAGAGTATCTCTTCGGTGCACAATATAAACCTTTTTACAGATTTTAGCTAAAAACAAAGCATCCGCCACCGCGGAGTTGCCGCCGCCCACCACAACCACCGTCCGGTTGCGGTAGAACATACCGTCACAGGTAGCGCAATAAGCCATCCCTCTGCCGCGAAGCTCATCTTCTTCTGGAATACCAAGGGTTCTGGGCGCCGCGCCCGTGGCCAAAATGACAGCTTTGGCTTCCAGATCCCCCTTGCCAGTCCGGATTATCTTAGGCTGGCTTTTAAGATCAATGGATAACACCTCGCCGATCTCTGTTACCACCCCGAAGCGTTCGGCACTCTGCTGCATCTTTCCGCTGAGCTCGATGCCGTCTACCCCCTCCTCAAAGCCCGGATAATTGTCGACCCGGCTGGTGGTGGCCATCTGTCCTCCCGGCCACATCTTTTCAAGTACCATTGCGGAAAGACCTGCCCGTGCACAGTACAATGCCGCTGTGTACCCTCCCGGGCCTCCGCCTAATATGATCACGTCGAATTTATTATTTTCCATTATTTATCTCCTTTTTGGGAAGTTACATTTTCTGTAACTTAAAAAATTACATATTATGCTTTTATTTTATCAGCTTAAGGCGAAAAAGTCAATAGTGTATCCAGAATGATTTGTTTTTGCACCCAGAGGGTATGTATGATACAATAGAAAGAAATAATCAGTGGTGTTTAAATCGCCAGATGTATTCGTTTTAATCTCGTGGCCAAAAAAGACCACTTTGCTAGGGGGCAATATAAATGAAAAAGTTTGATGTTATTGTACTGGGCGGCGGGCCTGCAGGCTATACAGCAGCGCTGTACTGCGCCCGTGCAAACCTGAAAACCATGATTTTAGAAAAGATGTGGCCAGGCGGCCAGATGGCCACCACCAGCCAGGTCGATAACTATCCCGGATTTAATGAGGGGATTGACGGTCATGAGCTGAGCGAACGCATGAAGCTGGGCGCCGAACGCTTTGGCGCAATCTCTGAATACGGCGAGGTCATCCGCATTGAGGCCACTGGCCAGCCAAAGCGCATTAGGACAAGCAGCGCCGAATATGAATGCAAAGCCCTGATCATCGCCACCGGCGCTGCCCCGAGAAGCCTGAACCTTCCTCATGAGGAGGAGCTACGGGGACGCGGCGTCGCTTATTGCGCTACCTGTGACGGTCTGTTCTTCAAAAATAAGGTGGTCGCTGTGGTGGGCGGCGGCAACTCTGCGGTGGCCGATGCCCTGTACCTGTCCAAAATCTGCAAAAAAGTTTACCTCATCCACCGCCGCAACCGGCTGAACGCTACCAAAACCTACCTGGCGCCGCTGGACGAGACCGAAAACATTGAATTTATATGGAACAGCCAGGTGGTTGAACCCATCTACGATGATGTTCTAACCGGTATCAAGCTTGAAAATACTGAGACCGGCGCTGTTTCCCAGCTGGACTGCGACGGCCTGTTTATCGCCATCGGCCGGCGGCCCAACACCGACTTGTTCGAGGGTATTGTGGACATCGACGAAGCAGGCTATATCATCGCCGATGAAACCACCCAGACAAATGTGGAGGGCGTCTACGCAGTTGGCGATGTGCGCACCAAGCCGCTGCGCCAGATCATTACCGCGGCATCTGACGGAGCCGTTGCCTCAAAATTGATTGAGGACTACTTTGTGCAGCTGTGCGGCCGAAACCATAAGGCTAAAAGCCTGCGCTACAAAAGCGAGCCCAACCGCTTCTTTGTCCAGACACCGGAGAATTACGAGGTTGGTGAGCTGAACCTAGAGCCCACCACGGACAATACCTTTATCATCACCCATGTGGGCGTTGACAACAGCTACAACGGCTTGGGCATTGCGAAGGAGCTGGTGCGGCAAACCGTTGAAGCCGCGCGCCAGAACCACTGGAAGCTGATTCCCAGATGTCCCTTTGCAAAGGTCGAATACGACAAACATCCCGAATATAAAGACACCCTGGCCTGACGGCTTGACGGCCTCTGCTTTTTAGCAGAGGCTGTTTTCTGTCAGGGCTCAAAAAATAAAAAAACAGCCATATCCCTATGACTGATCGTCTGCTTTAAATGGTCTTCGTTCGAGGATTGCGCTGCTTCGCAACGCCGTGTTCGTCCCACAGCTCCTCACACATTCGGCTAAAAACGATCCACGATCGTTTTTTCAACGCCTCAGGCCTTCTTAAGGTTCAAACCTCTCACTCTCATTTTACAGCTTCTTCAAAAAATAAAAAACAGCCATATCCCTATGACTGATCATCTGCTTTAAATGGTCGGAGTGAGAGGATTTGAACCTCCGGCCTCATGGGCATACTAAGAGCGTTTTTTTACATACTCTCTTGTGTAATAATGTAGTATTCATGCGGGTTCTGAGCCTTTACCCGCTATAATAAAAGGCTTCAAAAAAATCTAAAACACAAATTTACTGGGAAAAAACTGGTGTACAAAATGGTATTTTCAAAGGTTCTTAATAATAAAAAATAAATCTTTCTACAAAGTTAAATGCTCAAAAATCAAGTAGCTTAACCGAATTTTTTGAGCATTTAATTTTTACGTACATCTACATTACATCGTATCCTTTTTAGTGTAAGAGGTCAACAAATCTTGTCTAATTTCCTAGCCTTTCTTCAAAAATTTTAAATGAAAATCCACGTTTTTTGACGTAATAAATGATGATTTGCCTTGGCCTCATAATTCTAGTTTTTTCTATTTAGAATGCTTTCCGACTATAGCTTCTTTTTTACATTTTCACAAAAGTCAATTTTTCCCTGTACGGAATCCATCTAATTGGAAAAAACAAAATACTTTCTCCCCAAGATCATGTGATACAAGAAAAAATAAAATAAATTTTAAAATATGCTATAACAGTAGAGGATCGGCTCCCATAAACATCGAGTCCTCAATCAACAAAAGTAAAACAATAATTTTTTTGTCAATTAAAAACCTTTTATAGAAATAAATCTCCTGTATCTAAGGCAAAACTTTCTGTCCGGATTACTTTGAACAATAAAGAAGGAAAGATTAAAACCTCTCCCACCCGTGTGTTAGGCTATGTTACTTCAGGTGGAATCTGTCTGCGTTGGTATCGTGATGATTTCTGTCAACTTGAAATGGCCTGTGCAAAAATGCTTGAAGAAGACAGTTATGATCTGATGACAAAGCAGGCAGCTCAAACACCTCCAGGCGCAGAAGGACTAAGCTTTCTGCCGCATTTAAGCGGTTCTCTAGCGCCGGATGTAAATCCACACGCAACGGGAATTTTCTTTGGCCTTACAATGATACATAAAAAAGGACACTTTATTCGGGCAATCATGGAATCTTTAGGTTATCTTGTCCGCAGAAATATAGAAGCGCTCTCTGCAATGGGAATTGAGGTGGAAGAAATTCGCGCTTTTGGCGGCGGTTCCAAAAGTTCAGTATGGAACCAGATTAAAGCCGATATTCTTCAGAAACCTATTTGCATCACAAACAGTAAAGAAGCAGCATGCCTTGGCGCTGCAATTTTAGCTGGTAAGGCGATCGGAATATTTGACAGTGTAGAGGCAGCTGCTGACAGCATGGTGAAAGTGATTGCACGTTATGAACCGAATCAGAACAATCAAGCAATTTATGATAAAGGTTACGATGTTTACAAAGAAATGCAGGAGGATTGTATGGATCTTTTTGAAGTAATTGCACAAGAATAAATATTTTATAAGTATGACCCCTCTATCAAGGGTATCCCAAATTTCATGAAATGACTTGAGGGGTACCCTCTTTTTAATTACTCTGGGTTTAACAGCATGATTTTTTGTATTCTAAATTGTTAAAAAATAGATTTTTTGTAGTTTTAGAGCAACACTATGCTAAATAATAAAATTTGCTCCATTATTCCTTATCTAAGCAGGCTTCAAAACAGCGATTTAATAAATCTTGGATTTCAACCTAAGTACACCCTGCTATTTTTAAGACATTTTTATATTTCTTCTCAATTTTTCATTGTATATGAACATTACTTTACACATTTAATCTGGTTTTTCTATATCTGCAGCGTATCGTTCCTTCCGAGCAGCAGATACTCAATCAACAAAAGTAAATCAACAATTTTTTCTATTAATTTCCATACTTTTATAGGAATAAACCTTCGTCTTCCAAGCAAGGCATTCTATCCAAACTGCACAAAGCAAAAGAAGAAAAAGCCCAACCCCAGTTGTATAGCGAGCTACAGTGATTACTATGCAAAATTTTTCACGATTGATTATTGGGAAAAACTGGTGTGCAAAATAGTATTTTCAAGGATGGCCTAACCCTGTAAAATAGATTTTCTAACAAAAATGAATGCTCAAAAAAGCAGATTACTAGTGTCTTCGAGCATTCACTTTGTTAATAAATATGCTTTTTATTTCTCCTTTACATTAAAAAACTATATATGCAACAACTTTCTTTACGCCTTGGAATCTCTTTAGTATTTCACAAACATAATATTCTTTATTGATATATTTCAACAATCTTCGAAAACTCAAGACTTTGTTTTACAACTTAAATCGTTAAACAGTGGCCTTATCATATAAGCACAATAATCTAAGAATGTGATTATTTAAACTTTATAAACAATGCACCGCTCGAAATATTATGGATACCACGTAGTATAAACATAAAATGTTTTTTACCTTTTATCGATCAATTATGATGATTTAATTTAATAAATGCTATTTTGCCGCATTTTTAAAAACTTATTATATCTTATTTATAAATCACTTCTTTAAAGGAATAAGCAGTACACCATATCTTGTGTTATACTAGCCATGCAAAAAAATTTCCAGTGTTTATTTGAAATAGAAAGGTAAGGATATGAATTTTATTATTAAAGGAAATAACCATAGATCAAAAATTATAGGATTTATTGTTATTTCCTTGATTATTATGATTGATGTTTCAATTTCTTTAAAAGTATGGATAGACAAAGAAATAAACCTAAATCAAATAAGTTTCGAGCAACCAGCAGCATTTAGTGCCGGTATGACTTATCAAGAAATTGCTGTGATTATTGGGGATGGTAAAATGATCAAAAGCACAAACCCTGATGCTAAAGTGATTTCATATGCCTGGGCATTAGCAGATAGTAAAAGGTCAGAAAATCAAAATACGAATTACAATGAAGAGTCCTATGAATATGTTGTTTTGGATTTTAAAGACAATCATTTTATTGGACACAGAAGTTTAGCACCTAATTTTGAAAGAAGAATTATAAACATCTTATTATTCCAGTAATTTTATTATGTAATGGCTACTTTTGTGCTAAATATCCATATAGTATAGCACTGCCACTAAAATAACGAGTGCCACAATAAGCAAGATAGTTCCAAACAGCATTGTTCTAAGTGGGTTACCTTTTTCTAACCGCGGCGTAAAAGTAATACACATCAAAACAAAAAGAAATATTCCGCCGAACCCAACGATTAATTTAGCATTGAACGCAAACATTGATGGAAAAAAGGACACACATGCCATGAACCATGACGCCGCGAGCCCCCCATATATAATACGTCGGTGAATTACTGTTAGTTTTTGATTTTTATCCTTTTTTAAAGCTATAATTGCAGCGATCGTCATTATTATCAAACCTGTAGTCAACAGAATCGACATCACTTTATCCTCCTCAATTAATTATGAAAGACTGAAGTTATCTTTATAATACTCCAGTCTTTCTATTCACCATTAAATTATTACTAATGGTTATCAATACACATCCATTGGTATTTTAGAACATACTAATTCTCAATCTTTCATCACCATGTCCTCTATTCCTTGCCCAGCAAGGCTCAACGCCCACCCGAGTCCAATTGCTGTAATGCCAAGTGCAACAACCGGAAGACCAAACGAAGCTGCAAAAGCAGTACCTAATGTTCCTAACGCAAGAACTCCAACATCAATAGCATTGGCTACTGTAATATTGAAAGTCTTATTATTTGTATTCCCATATGTCTCATAGTTTTGATATATGTCATTTCCAAAGAAAAATGCGCCATACACTCCAACTTTTGTTGCTGAAGCAATACTGTAATTTCGAATCACCGGAGCAGACGAATTCTTTATTGACTTTGCTACATCCCAAGATTCATCTAATGAATAAACAAAAGTACTCATAAAAAGCGGATCGTTCCCAATATCTGGTCTAGTATAATTACCTGTACTACTACCAGTATAGTGTGGCTGCGGATTCCTGATTGGTTGAAAAAAGTTTTGAACGCTTTGAATAATACCTCCAATCCACTGTTGCGCTTGATGAACTTTTTCACCAACCCAATTAGTGAATTGTTTCCACCAACGTCCACTTGGATCTTCACGATTAACGGGATTATTGCCACAGTACACAAAAAGGTTATAGGCTAGCGGGTCTCTATCATTTACACCCATAATTATATCAGGATTAATAAAGCGACCAACTTCAGGATCATAATAACGACTCTGCAAGTAGTAGAACCCTGTTTCATTATCATAGTAATAACCACGATACCGGAAAGGATTTTTTACGCCTATGGTATCTTTGAGACTGCCCGTCATGCTAATCAGTTTTCCCCATGAGTCATATAAATAGTTTACCACGATGTTGCCACTAGCGTCAACAATACTGATAATATCATTTTGAACATTGCGCACATAGTAATAATCACTATTATTATAATTAAAACCAAAGAGTCGGCTTGTTTCGTCATAATAGAAATCCAAACGATCTCCTGAATCTGTCATTTGAGTCACAATATTCTGACCATTCAAATAAAAATGTGTGGTAACCCCATCTGTACTTTTTTCAATGCGGGAGCCATCTGTCATATACTGATAAGATGTTGTCTTTCCTCCTATAGTGACAGAACCAAGCTCACGCCCTTTGTCCCAATGCAATGTCATTCCATTATAATAAGTCAGTGGATTACCGTTTGCATCGTATGTAATCGCCTGTCCATTATATTTGACTAATTTGTCCTTCCATACCGTATCATATTCGTAATTAATAAATGTACTTGCTGTCGGGTCTGATAGTGGAGAACTGGTCTTCTTCAACAGATTTCCTCCAACATCGTATTGATACGAAATGTTTTTACCAATATAATGGTTGGTTTCTTCTTTCAACTGATTTCTTAAATCATAGGTATAAGTTATCTTCAACACACCATTTTCTGAAACTGTTAAAATATTCCCTGCAACATCATAGGTGTAACTTAAAGTCGAAGCACCATTTGTCACGCTTTTCACTTTACTTGTCGTTAATCCGGCTCCGTCGCTTTCCTTCATCTGATATGTTGTCACAAAAGGTGTTGCTGTTTTTAATGTCCTTTTTAACCCTCGTGCAAGATCATCGTATGAGTAACTTACTTTGCTAATATCATTTACTTTGATTTCAGAGATAAGGTCTGGCAGCTGCTTTAATTCCGGATTGCCAAAGACATACTGAGTCTTAAATACTCTATCATCGACTTTATTTACCAGATAATTCACACGATTGTATTTATCATAAGACAATGCCAAACGTTGATTTTTAATGGTTGGACCCGAACGTTTTATCTCAATTAGACGTCCTGTTATATCGTATTCATATTCGTATAAACGACCTGTATTTCCATCTTCATCTTTAACAAGGTTCCCCATAGAATCATAGAAAGCGTTAAAGATGCAGCGACCCGGAGTATTACTCTGCCAAATAACACGTTGATACTTATCTGTAAAATTCAAGACATCTTGAAAGTTAGCATAGTAGGTCCTTGACAGATTTCCAACACCTTTTTCATAAGCATTAACAAGATACATCTGTCCGCCAAGATTGACTTTTGTCATATTCCCTAGTCCGTCATACTCAAACGTATAATCAAAGCCGTTATGTGTAATTTTTGTCAACGTATCTTTATCGTAAGCAAATTGGACTTCATCAAACGTTTTTTCGTCAATTTTTGTGCGTACTCTTTCTAAATTCTGACTCTCCGTATTATAGAAACGTTCAGTTAATTTTCCTCCTGTCTCTGCGACAGAGGTAAAATACTGATTCTTTGCATCGTAATTGTAAGTAACGGTGTTTCCATTAGGATCAGTCATCGTTTTTACCTGACTTTGATCATCGGTATATGTCACTTTAGAACGAACTACATCTGAAATTTCTTCCATTAAAAACTGTTGGGTTTCTGCACCTTGATCATTAAATACATCCAAATTCGTACCAATAGCATACGAACCACCTGCTACACCGAGCGTATTTAATCCACCATTATCAGCTTTCATATTCACACGATAGGTTCCATTACTATTTAGTGTGAATTTAAATTTTTTGCGATCATCATTTGTTTTGTCAGCCAAGGACATCTTATTGTCTGCCCCAATTTGAAGAACTTTACTTTCAATATGCAGTGGATGGATATAGAAATATCCAGCTTCATTCGGTACAGCCTCCAAACGGAATCGCTGATTGTCACCGCCATTTAAATGGCTCTGGACCACCAAGGTGCCATTATCTGTTCCAATATTATTTACATCCCAATACTGTCCGTCATGGCGTATTCTAATAAAATAACTTTTATTCACAGTAGGCGCATCTGATAGCGGTAAATCCAAATCTGCCGGTTCAAAATACCAACTCTGGTCAGGATGCTCATCCACGATACCTCGAATGTCAATATTTGTACCGGATTCCATATGCCCACCCTGATTAGTTAAAACACGTTTATCGTTCGTACATTTTGCTGCAATTTGATAGCTACCATCTGAAACAACTTTTAGTTTAAATCGCTGTGCATTTGAATTATTCCGATCATAGATTGCCGCATTGGCTCCATCTGCATCCTGGGCATTGGTGATATCCAAAACTCGGGTACTGCTGCACAATGGCTGAAGCATAATGTATCCTTCTTTGCCATCGATAACTTTCCATTTCTGGCTTACAGAGCCATTATAAGTATACTGCCATACGTTGGTATTATTCGTATCTGTGCCTCCACTCACATCCAAATATTTTCCAGATGTTTTCTGACGGATAAAATATACTCTTCCCGGGACAACCGAGCCTGAATTCCGTGTATGTTCCATTTTTGATTCAATCGGGTTACCTACCGCATCATGTTTGAAACGAGTGACAACGCCTTGGGCATTTCGAGCTAATTTTAAATTGTTTTTACTGTCATTCGCATATTCGAAAGCAGAACCATCTGGATTCACCATCCGTGTAATATTTGCATTGCCGTCATACGTAAAATGCGATGCCTTCGATGCGTTTTTAGATGATACCAATTCACCATTCGAATCATATACATAACTTTGACCATTATCTTTAATTAATTGGACACTGTCAAAGAATGCATAGTTATTGGTATCCGCAAAGAAAATATAGATATGAATCGCTGTGTATTTTCTTGTACTTCCAGGTATCCCGTCATCAGTAGAAACGACACCTCCAACATACTGCCATTCTGTAGAATATGGTGTAAAATCAAAATTAGTCCATTTAGGATCTCCTGATTCATAAAGTACAGCTGCTGAAATTCGGAACTCTTTTCCAGGGATTGGATTAGCACTCACGCGACAGCTTAAGTGAAAAACATCTCCTTGCTCACCGGACACATTAATGGCTTGGGAGAATGATTTTCTTCTTCCAAACTCACCGCCAATTCTTAGACAATATGCACCATCTTTATTTGAAGGGTTTGACGTATCTGGGTTGTTTGAGTACTTGATTCTTCCGTCTTTATCTGATGTTTCTCCTCCACCCCAATATTTAGGTGACATATCAGAATCGCCGGCAAGTTCAAAGCTCGGATTGTTAATTAAATTAAGTTTGTTCGCAATTCGAACACCTTTATCGATCTGGAATCCGTCAAACCAAGCGGTCCCAGTCGCATTGTTAACGCCGCCCATAATTTTGAATTTAGTTCCCGTTGTAGTATCTGCGACAAAATCTGTCTGAATACGCACCCATCCATCATTAATATTTGAGTCGGTCGTACCGACCACTGGTTTAGAAGTTTTTATGATTTTATTTGTACCATCATCATTAATTTTTACCACCATTAAAACTGCTCCAGCATTCGAACCACTACCTTCAATAATATTTTGTGTTTTTACATAAGCAGATAGCGTAAAGGATACATACTTCGATAAAATATCGACATCCTGTGCTGCTCCAGCCATTGAATTTGCCGTGGACTTTGTTACTTTGATGGAACGCTTATCCATAAATCCACAATCACTTACTCGATCAACACCATAGCTTAGTCCACTCACTAAAGCATAGAAATGCCAGGAGTCTGAAACATTTTCAAAGCATGGATTCTGAATGAGATTATGGGCTGTTGCCTGTGTTTTACCACTCGTATTTAATTTGTTATTATTCATATTTGAAGAATAGTAAGCATAAGCCGCCGCATTCCCGTCATCATCGATAACATTTAACGGTCTCCCAAGATTATCAAACTGATAGGTTGTGTAAAGGTTGTCCGCTTTCGTATCAAGTTTGCCGTCCTTACCACAACTTTCAAAGGTTGTTCGATTCCCATTTTTGTATGTAATGGCAATAGATTGTCCAGTTTCACTTCCATTAAATTCAGCTACTTTAGACACTCGCGGGACCTGCATATCACTTGAATAGCTGTATTCAATTGAATAGCCAGACGGCGCTGTCACTTTCTTTAGTTTATGTCCTTCGTAGGTAAACTGTGTAAAAGTCCCATCTGGATATGTAATTTTGACGAGATTACCACTGCCATCGTAAGCATAACTGGTGTTTCGTCCAAAAACATCAACAATTGCTTCCAATCGACTCATATCCGCATTGTAACGAAACTCGATAACTTTATCAGCCCCATCATGGACATTGCCAAGGAAATTCCCAGCACTGTTCGGTCCATAATTATAAGCAATTGTGTTACCATTTGGATCAATAACACGCCTTAAGTATCCCCAAACGTCAAATTTCATAATCGTCTTGTCTTTACAAGTTAACTGATGTTTGAGTTCTCCTTCGTCGATGGATTTATACTCGAGGGACATACCATCTTCGTCTTTATTTTCTTTTGTAATATAGTGTTTTGTTCCATCTTCGTCGGTATAAACATATGGACTGTCTGTAATCCCTGTACTGTCGATACGCTGCATTCCATTAATACGCCATCCATAGCCGAACCTTGATGCATTATTCGATTCTGAGAGGTTGTAGAAATGTTTGATCATTACCGGGGCACGACCTCCTGAAGTCTGTGCATCTAAATGTTCATATACTAAATTTCCATTAAAATCATTAACATGTCCTTTGCCGGCACGTCCAAGTTCCTGTTCGTGGTAGCTCCAGTAATTTTCTAATCCTGTCGCATTTTTATAGACAAAGAACCCAGTTGGATACTGTTCCACACCGCCAGGCATTCCTGCAACCCCAAAGTCAAAATTGCTGGTAAAGAACCTTGCCACAGCATCTCTACTTAAATCTTCATATCCACGAAGCATAATGCCGTTATTAATGCCGGTATCATACCACTTTCTTACCAAACGCGTTATATTAAAGTCTTTTGGTGTATAAGTTGTTGTATTACCAACAGTTACTGTGCTAACGTCCTGAAAATCTAAAGTGACATAGTCAGTCCCTGGCATGGTGTTCCAGGTTGTATCCGGCGACCATGCTCCTGTGGGTTCATAGGCAACAATCTTGAAAGATTGTTCTCCAATGGCTGAAAATTCATACTGCCATACCCTTAAAACAGCATTATAAATAATATCACCTGGATCTAACTTGGGTAACTGTTTGAACTTAATCAATGCGCGACAGGTTCCTTCTGCATAATTTCTGCCTACATTGAAAGAACCATAAGCTGATAATTGTCCAGAGTTAGGGAGTTTTGTACAAACAAAGGTATCGTCAATGTCATTTTGAGTTTTCTGGGTCTCAGTTACTGGATCAATGATGACTGGATAAACGCGTTCATCGGACAGTAGCCAGCTTTCATTTGGAATAATCGTTAAAACACTTGAATTATCACTAACTGTTGCCAATTGGTAAGACACATCCGTTGAAATCCGACCTTTTCCATCAATCATAAACGGTAAGGGATATGTAAAAACAACTTTTTTCTCAGGTCCACGTTCGATAAAATCGATTGTTCCATTTTCGCATTTTAACGCACTCAGTCCGTTATGTTTGATTTGAAAGCACAATACTGTGTCAGAAGCTGCTTTTTCTTTGATAATAATATTTTCTTTTATCTTATCGCCCTGTAAGACATACTGAATATCAACGTTTGGCCATACATTTGGGTAATATCCTTTGCTGATCGCCTTACGAATTGTCGTTTTTTCATTGTTGTATTCAGCAATATCTTTTTGCGTGTCCAGTGCCTTGGAAACAAGCGCTTTACGGGCAGTTTTAACACTGACAGGATTGTGTTGAATAACGAATGAAACAGACTCTTCATCTGAAGCCATTCTTGTTTTTGCTGACCTTTCGGCGGCCTCTTTAATGCCCCAGGACAAAACGAAATCATCCTTTTCAATTTGAACCATTTTATTTTTTTTCGCTTTTTTAGCGAATTTCACATGAACATTAGATTCTGTGTTTACATATACTTCTCCTAAATTTTCTGAAACATCTGATATTAAGGTATTGTCGAATTCTTTCCAAACTCCATTTTTTTCAAAATGTACAGGATCTTTGTAAACAGTCGCGATCATGCTGCCATCTTTTCTGCGAAAGCTTTTGCAATGAGCATTTCGTTTTTCTAGAATTTCACCTGTAATCGGTATTTCAACTTCCGGATTATACGCCGGTATTTCGTATTCTTTATTCAAAGGTCTATTCTGTTTTGATAAATCCTCTGAACTAAAAGGGATTAATCTTTCATTTAATTTTTTCATTGTATATTTTCCTTCTTTCTTATGAATTTAACTAGCAATGTGCACTTGCCAGTTAAAGAAGGACCGGTCCTCTGCTTTAGTTTTTAGCCTTATGCAGCGTCGGGCACTTTTTTGTAATTCTATTTTAGCCGAGTTTTTCTTCTTTGTCTGTGTGTAGTTTGTGTGTTGTTAATCATTCCATTGAAAATGCACAAAACTTTTGTCATAATAACGGATGGTTTTTAGTCCATACCTTTCTCCAGCGTCTGCCACCTCATCGACCGTGTAGCCATTGGCGGCATAGACGGCAATATCCGCCGCCCGCCCCAATTTATGGTATGAATCCGGGACACCACCTACTTCTTCATTAAGGATGTCACACCTTACGCCAGAAGTAACAACCAGAGGAATCCCTAGTTCTTTCCGAACGCACTCCAGCTTTTCAATAAGTGTCCGGTTCATCGGAACCGGAAAGCCGTCGCAATACTTGCCGCCACATTCACAGATAAATTCCTGCATATTGAAATGCTCAGTTACCTGTTCATTCGGATCAAAAGCCGGCGCCGGATCGGCTGTAGCATAGCCAAATAAGGCCGCTTCGGTGTTATAGCCTACGATGCCGTCAGCAACGAGTCCAAAATCGACCTGCAACGCCTTAACGGCTGCATCGGTCAAAGGACCTGGAAGACCATCCACCGGGCAGCCATATCCTTTTGCATTGAGTTGTGCCTGAATACCGCGCACCTGTTCAGAGAGATGCTCTGTGGTCACTGGACCCGCAATACCATCAGCTTCGATACCATACCCTTCTTGCGCACGTCGGACAGCCGCTTGGGTTTCTGGCCCATCCTGTCCATCAACAGTACCAGGCGCATAATTACAAAGTTTTAAAGCTTCTTGTACTTGTGTTAAAACCATTTCCATTATTTTTCACCTCCTTTCCCCTCTTTTTTCTTTTTTAGTACTTGTTCTGAGTCACCTATTTTAGGCGTAGTTGGATCGACAATGATTCCCATGGTGACAGCACAGATAACAGCTGCATTCAAAATTTTTTCAATTAATGGGACATTGAAGTCTACAGCAATAAATCCCTGAATATACTGCAAAACCAGCACTATCAAACCAATACAGGCGATCCAGAAAGCTTTGTTCCGTAATCGAATTTTAAAATTCACTTTTGAGACCACCTTCTTTCTTTATCGAATGCTTAATTTCAACCGCGATCTGTTCAGCTCTTTTCGATAAACTTATTATAGCAGCATTCTCATTAAAACGCTGTGCTTAGTTTGTGCTTTATTTTCTTTAAAATTAAAAAGAGCCAATTGGCTCTTTGGGGAAAGTGGGAGGATTGAATTATTTAGTTGATTGCTTCATCGTTTGATTGGCCTTTGCCGCGATGTGACGGATATACCCATAATCATATTCTAGTTCTTCAGCGATCTGCATCAAAGTTTTTCCAGTATAACGCTGCATATAAAAAACCTTTTTCTGAATGTTTTTTAATTTTGGAATAGCTTCCAAAATCACATGTAAGCTTTTATCGAGAAGCCGTTCCTGACGTAGTAGCTCTTCCAGTTCCTGATCAATCCCTCTTAAGCGACATAAAACAGAACGTTTTTTCCCTACCTCTGTATATGGTGTTTTTTCAGATAACTGCGTTAATTGTTCTTTAAGTCGTTCTAAACGTTTAATTTCTTCACGGATAATTGTCAATTCAGCATTTAGGCTAATTACATTATCATCTTTTTCCAATGCTTTCATATCCTCTCACCTTTCGAATAAACGTTCTTTTGTATTAAAACGTACGTTCTTTTCACGAAACAATCATACGCCTTTCGAAAGTGAAAGTCAATGGAATCTTTAGTATTGACAAATATTTACCCTAATTTAGATACTTTATTTTTAACTTTAAAATATATATTCTTATAAATTGTATGTTAAAGAATTTGATCTTTGCTTAAAGGATGTAATTAGAATTGACATTCGAATTAAACGAAAGTGCCAAAATAAAAATATTAGAAATTTTAAACTAGCACAGCCCGTACGATGAAACTGCATTTATTGCTACATATAAAATAGAGTTCAACAGATGCAGAACTATATGGCGGTACATATTTACCCGTTTGACAATGTTAGTATTCATGCATGTTTATTATTCAACACGCATTATCTCTTTACCAAAGCGTACTGAAGAACTTTTAATGGCTCATAAAGAAAGGCAAAAAATACAGCTTGCTAAATATAACATAACACAAGATAATGATACCCTCGTTTTTTGTACGGGTATCGGAACTCATCTTGAGCGGCAAAATGTTCTCAAAGAAGTCAAAGCTGTCTATAAAGAATGCGGCATCTTGAACGTCGACGGAAAAGTGGATAAGACCTTTCATGACTTAAGGCATACTTACGCGACGCGCCTGTTTGAACTGGGCGAACCTGCAAAGGTCGTTCAAGAGTTGTTAGGGCATTCTGATGTTTCCACAACGCTTAACATTTATACCCATGTTCTTGAGCGACAGAAAAAAAGAACGGCCTCAAAAATTGATCTCTTTTATGAAACAGACCTTTGAGCCAGATTTCTAACTGGTGTACAACTGGTGTACGCCGTCATTTTAGAAAAAAATAAAAGCCCTCAAAAGGGCTAAAACACTAACAAAATGGTCGGAGTGAGAGGATTTGAACCTCCGGCCTCATGGTCCCGAACCATGCGCTCTACCAAACTGAGCCACACCCCGATATTTTTATATTTTTGATTTGCAAACCAACAACAGTTATTGTAATATAGTCATAGATATTTTGCAAGCATATTTTTTAAAAATTTTAAAAAATTTAGGAGAAAAGCATGAAAATAATTGAAGCGGGCGTATCTGCCCCGGAAGGTTTAGCAGATATCACGGAACAGGTGCGGGAATACATCCGTGAGGTGCGTCTGAAAGACGGGTTTGTCCACATCCAGATTCCCGAACGCACCTGCGCGGTGACCATTACCATCAATGATGACTTCAATATTGACAAGGATTTTCTGAATAAAATCAACCGGTTCCTGCCCAAGTATAACGGCATGCAGTTTACAGGCTGGACCACCTCCAATGTCAAGGCCTCCCTTGTGGGGATGTCGGAGCAGGTGATGGTGGAAAGCGGCGAGCTGATCCTGGGCCTGCACCAGAGCATCTATATGGTTGAGTTCAACGGCCCCTCCACAGACCGTCGGATTTATCTCTCCCACATGGGCACCACACTGGCCGAGGGCGAAGAACCCAGACTCCCGCAGGTGCTGGAGGACCTATACGCTGCCGACCTGGCAAAGGAACAGGCCGAAAAAGAGGAACAGGACCGGATCATCGCGGAGATGCGGGCAGAGTATGCCGAGCGTATCCGCAAGCAAAAAGAGGAAGAAGCTGCCAGAGCCGCAGCAGAAAGTGAGCAGGAGGATGGCGAATAATAAAAATAATCCCACGAAAAAAACAAAGCAGAAGCAGACGAAGCAGAGCCACCAGAGCAACATTAAAAACAGCTACCGGATCGGCGCCCTGATCCTGGTGATCATCATCATTGTCAGTCTGCTGACCATGTACAGCTTTTAAGGAGCCTGTTATATAAGGATGAATATTAAAATCATTACAGTGGGCAAAATCAAGGAGAAATACCTGAGGATGGCCATTGATGAGTACAGCAAGCGGCTGGGAGCCTACTGCAGGCTGTCCATCATCGAGGTAAAGGACGAAAAAATTGAAGAGCGCTTCAGCGACGCCGAAAAGGCCAGGGCAGTGGCGCTGGAGGGCGAACGGATCGCCCGGCATCTAAAGGACAATGAAATCATCGCCGCGCTTAAGATCACCGGCAGGCAGCTGACCTCACCGGATTTCGCGAAAAAGATTGAGCATTACGGACTCCAGGGCAAGAGCAACCTGACCTTTATTATCGGCGGCTCCCTGGGACTGGCGCCGGAGATCGAGGCCCGCGCCCACTGGGATTTGTCCTTTTCAAAGATGACCTTCCCCCACCAGCTCTTCCGCGTCATGCTGCTGGAACAGGTTTACCGGGCGTTTAAGATTATAAAAAATGAAACCTATCATAAATGAAGCTGAATCCGATTTTTGAAAAAAATCGGCAGGGCAATGGAGCGTTAGCGGTTGCCCGATAACGAAGCGAACGCAGATGACGCGGAAATTATCCGATAAGGATGATAAGATTTCCGTGGAATCTGTGATCCTTAATGGAGACAATTCTCCATTGATTCAAGAAGGGAGTTAACCATGACCACCACTATGTTAGAACGAGGAAAAACAGCTAAAAAGGCGAGCATTCAGCTATCCGCCACAGATACACAGACGCGCAGCGCGGCCCTTACGGCCATTGCCGACGCGCTGGAAAAAAACCGCGCAGCACTGATCGCCGCCAACCAGAAAGATTACGAGCGCAGCGCATCCGAAAACCTGGCGGCGCCGCTGCTGGGCCGCCTGACATTTGACGACCATAAAATTGACGACGTGATCGACGGCATTCACAGCCTGACCCTGCTTGAAGACCCGCTGGGCGCTACCCGCATGGCTACCGAGCTGGACACCGGCCTGGAGCTCTACAAGATAACCTGCCCCATCGGTGTTGTTGGCATCATCTTTGAATCCCGTCCCGACGCTTTTGTCCAGATCTCCACCCTGTGCCTGAAAAGCGGTAACGCGGTGCTCTTAAAAGGCGGACGTGAAGCGCTGGAGACGAACCGCCTGCTGTGCAAGGTCATTTCGGAAGCCTCTGCCTCTGTGGGCATTCCGGACGGCTGGATTCAGAATCTTGAAAGCCGAGAGGACGTCAATGCCATGCTGGCCCTGGACGATTATATTGACCTTATTATTCCACGCGGCTCCAACAGCTTTGTGAAATACATCATGGATCACTCCAATATTCCAGTCATGGGCCACTCCGACGGGATCTGCCACGCCTATGTAGACGCCTCCGCCGATTCAGGCAAGGCTGTGAACATCGCGGTGGACGCCAAAACCCAGTACGTTTCGGCCTGCAACACCATCGAAACCCTGCTGGTGCACAAGGACATCGCCAGCGACTTTTTACCCAAACTGAAGGCCGGAATGGACCAGAAGCAAGTTCATCTGAAGGGCGATGACCGGGTGCGCGCCGTGATCGACGTCGAGGCTGCCACCGAGGACGACTGGTCCACCGAATACCTGGACTATATCCTTTCCATTAAGGTTGTCGACAGCCTGGAGGAAGCCATTGACCATATCAACACCTACGGCTCCGGCCACACCGATGTCATCGTAACTGAGGATGAGGCCCACGCGAAGAAATTCACGACCCTGGTCGATTCCGCAGGCGTCTACGTAAACTGCTCCAGCCGCTTTGCCGACGGTTTCCGCTACGGCTTCGGTGCTGAGGTGGGAATCAGCACCTCCAAGCTGCACGCCAGAGGCCCAGTGGGCTTAGACGGCCTGCTGAGCTATAAATACAAGCTCATCGGACACGGTGATATTGTAGGTGATTTCTCGGACGGAAAACGCAGCTTTACCCACAAGTCCCTGAACCAGGACTGTCCTCTGTAAATATAAAAAATTATAATTCTATTTTAAGAATCATTTAATATAATAACAGTAAGCAGAAAGGTTACACATGCAAAAGACATTTAAGGCCATCATTTTTGACTTCAACGGCACATTGTTTTTCGACTCGGACAAGCACGACGCGGCTTTTGACCGTTTTACGCTGGAGCAGTGCGGGCGGCACATTACGCCTGAGGAAATGCACGGCTTTTACGGTCAGACCAACGCCACCATCATTCCGGCCATTTTAAAGGACCGGGAGCTGACAGCAGAGGAGATCACCGCCTTTGGTGATTATAAAGAAGCGCTTTACCGGGAGCTTTGCCTGGAGGATACTGAAAACCTCCATCTGGTAAGCGGCGCCCCGGAGCTTCTTGACTGGATCTGCGCCTCGCAGATCCCTCACACCATTGCCAGCAGCTCAGAGCTTGCCAACATGGCGTTCTTTTTTAAGACCTTTGCCCTTGGCAGATGGTTCGATTTTGACGCCACCGTTTTTGATAACCACACTTTTCCGGGAAAGCCCTCCCCGGATATTTACCGTCTGGCGGCTGAAAAGCTCGGTGTCTGTCCTGAGGCGTGCATTGTGGTGGAAGACGGCCTTTCCGGTATCCAGTCTGCCCATGCGGCCGGTATCGGCCATATCATTGCCATCGCGGCGCCGGAGCGTCATGATTATTTCATGCAGGTACCTGGCGTGAACGCGGTGATTTCAAATTATCATGAGTTTGACCGTTCGCTATTAGAGCGGCCAGTGAAGGAGTAATAAATGCTAGAATTAAAAAATATCTGCTTTGAAGTGGAGGATGAAAAAAAGGGCATCCTCAAGGATGTCAGTCTCAAGATTGACTCTGGTAAATTCGTTGTCATTACCGGCCCCAACGGCGGGGGAAAATCCACCCTTGCCCGGATTATCTCCGGTATTCTCACCCCGACGGCGGGACAGATCCTGTTCGACGGCCAGGACATTACAGACCTTGACATCACTGAACGCGCCAAGCTGGGCATCAGCTTTGCTTTCCAGCAGCCTGTCCGCTTCAAGGGAATTACCGTCCATGATCTTATCTCGCTGGCTGCCGGCTCGCCGCTTAACCAGGTGGAAGCCTGCCAGTATTTATCCGAAGTCGGCCTCTGTGCCAGAGACTATATCGACCGTGAGCTCAACGACAGCCTGTCCGGCGGGGAGATCAAGCGTATCGAAATCGCGACCATCCTTGCCCGCGGCACCAAGCTGTCCATCTTCGACGAGCCGGAAGCCGGTATTGACCTCTGGAGCTTTAAAAACCTGATCTCTGTTTTCCAGAAAATGTATGAAAAAAGGGGCGGCGCCATCATGATCATCTCCCATCAGGAGCGTATCCTGAACATCGCCGATGAAATCATTGTGCTGGCAAACGGCAAGATCATCAGCCAGGGGGCCAGAGAAGACATTTTACCAAGACTTTTAAGCGGTACAGACAAAGTAGATTTCTGTCCTAGAATGGAGGAATAATATGAACGAAATACCAATGAATGACGTAGCAAGAGAGCTGCTGAAGGACGTTGCCGACATTGACGGCAAGCCTGAGGGCGTTGCTTTTAATATCCGCGAGGACAGCCAGTGCGCCGGTCGTAACTCTACGGATAATATCCAGATTGTGAGCAAGGAGGACGGCTCCGGCATTGACATCATCGTGCAGCCAGGCACTAAAAACGACAAGGTTTTTATCCCGGCTTTGGTGACTTGCAGCGGTGTGCACGACCTGGTTTACAATGATTTCTATATCGGCGAGGACGCAGACGTGACCATCGTGGCAGGCTGCGGCGTATCCACCGACGGTTGTGACGGCTCCGAGCACAACGGCATCCACCGCTTCTTCCTGAAGCCGGGCTCAAAGGTGCTGTACATCGAAAAACACATCGGCGTTGGTGAGGGCACCGGCAAGCGGGTCATCAACCCGGAAACCTACATCGAGCAGGAAACCGACAGCTACATGGAAATGAACACCACCCAGATTAAGGGCGTGGACTCCACCAAGCGTAAGTCCGCGGCCAAGCTGGGCGAAGGCGCCAAGCTTGTCATCAAGGAGAAGCTCATGACACACGGTGACCAATACGCCGAAACCGCCTTTGAGGTGGATATGGACGGCGCAGGCTCCAGCTGTACCCTGAGCTCCCGTTCCGTCGCCCGTGACCGCTCCCGCCAGCTTTTCCTGTCCAAGATCAATGGCAACAACCAATGCGCGGGCCACTCCGAATGTGACGCTATCATCATGGACGAAGGCGTTGTCTCCGCGATTCCGGAAATTACCGCCAATGACCTTGAGGCCGAACTGATCCATGAAGCTGCCATCGGCAAAATTGCCGGTGACCAGATCATCAAGCTCCGCACCCTCGGTCTGACCGAGCATGAGGCCGAACAGCACATCATTGAGGGATTTTTGAAGTAAGGGCTTCCCTGCTTCCTGAAACGGCCAATGAATATTAAAAATAAAACCTTATACGCCGACCTTGCGCTCATACTCGTCGCCCTTATCTGGGGCGTGGGCTTTATCGCGTCAAAGGCGGCGCTTGTGACCATCACACCACTCTGGGTCATGACCTTTCGGTTTTTAGGATCAGGCGTTTTACTCCTGATCCTTTTTTTAAAGCGTGTCAGACGGCTTGATAAGCGCACGGTGCTCATGGGCATGGTGGTCGGCAGCTTTATGTTTGCGGGCATGGTCTTCCAGACCATCGGCCTCGACCATACCACAGCCTCCAACCAGGCCTTCCTCATTCCATCCTATGTGGTGCTGGTCCCCTTTGTCTCCTGGATGATGACCCGGACAAAGCCCCGGGCGCTGGATGTGGCCGCGGCATTACTCACCTTTGTGGGCGTGGCAGTCATCAGCCTGAAACCCGATTTCAGCATGAATCTTGGCGACGCCCTGACCCTGGCCTTCGCAGTGGTCTATTCCTTCCAGATCGTCTTTTTAGGGCTGTTTGTCAAGGAAACGGATGTGATGTCCTTTACGGTGGTCCAGATGCTGACAGCGGGCATTTTATCGCTTTTTGCCGCGCTTGTTTTCGCGCCGCCCCTTGATGGCGTCAGCGCCTCCAGCGCCTTTGGCATTATCTATCTGGTGCTCTTTAATACGGCCCTGGCCTTTCTCATCCAGAACATCGCCCAGCAGTACACCACCTCCACCCACGCCTCGCTGCTCATCTCACTGGAGTCTGTCTTCGGCCTGATCGTCTCCGTTATTTTCCTGCATGACCCCTTTGGGCCGCGCATGGCGCTGGGCTGCGGCCTGGTCTTTGCCGCTGTGCTTTTGTCAAAGCTGGAGTTTAAAAAAGAAAAAGCGCCGTTATCCTTGAAATAAGCACGGATGACTGTTTTTCTTATTGCAAAATAAAGATTTGGGTAATATAATTAATGTAGAGATTACTAAACTTTTCGAGGAGTGCTATGGAAAACAAAATTATTGTGGACAGCTGCCTGGATTTTAATCCGGAAATCTTTACCGCAGATCTGCCACTTGAACGAATACCCTTTAAGCTCAGAATTGATGACGAAGAGCTGGTGGATCAGGACTTATCAACCATGCTGCTGGTGGATAAAATGAAGCTCAGCAAGAACAAAGTATCCACCGCCTGCCCATCACCCCAGGAATACCTGGACGCCATTGATCCGGAGCGTGTTAACTATATTATCACCATCTCATCCAAGCTCAGCGGCTCTTATAACAGCGCTGTCATGGCGGCTGTTATGGCCCAGGAAAAATATCCGGACTGCCAGGTGCATGTACTGGATTCCGAAAGCGCCGCCGCCGGGGAGGACCTGCTTTTCATGAAGCTCCAGTCCTTTCTGGAAGAGAGCCTGCCTGCGAACGAAATCGTGTCTAAACTCATGGATTTTATCACAAATATGCGCACCATGTTTATACTCAATTCGCTCGATAACCTGGCTAAAAACGGCCGTATCAGCAGCACAATGGCTCTTTTGGGCAAGGTGCTGAAGGTTGTGCCCATCATGACCGACAACGGCGAGGGCGAGATCGCCCTGAAGGAAAAGGTCCGCGGTAAGAAGAAGGCCTTCTCCCGCCTGGTGGAAATTATCGCCGACGAGGTGTCAGACGCCAGCGAAAAAATCCTGGCCATCGCCCATGTGCATGCCCAGGAAACCGCCGAAAACCTCAAAAAAGCCATTGAGGAAAAATGCAACTTCAAGGATGTGGTTATCTTTGAAGCTGGCGGACTGAGCACTGTCTACGCCGACAACGGCGGCGTGATTGTGGCTTATTGACAGGACGAAAAAACCCCGACTATACCTTCTTAATAAAGGTACAGTCGGGGTTCTTTTTATCGGTACTGCCTTAAACGATCTGAAGCTTTGGCGTTTCATCCGCACCCTCATCCGTCAGGGCGGAATCCAGGATTTTAATGGCTTCAAGCGCACTGCGGAATGCGACCTTCTGCTGCGTCTGCACCCATAGAATGGTGCCCTGCCAGGTGTTGTTTCGTGTGCTTTTAATCTCTAAGATAAAAGTCTGGTTGTTGGTATTGACTACTTTTTCCATTCTTTTCCACATCCTTCAATATGATTTCTACACTATCCTCATAACTTTATTCTAGCAGGGTCTGGTCACATGGCGATAACACGTTTGAATTGTTCCTATCAAAAAAACGGTCTGTTATGACCGCTTTTTGATACTTAATTAATTATTATAATCTTCAATTGTCACATTACCCCAGCTGTCAATCTGTCCTGCGGCATTATGTCCTGGTGTAAAATTATCTGACTGGATTAAATCGGCGGTAATCTTGATGCTGAATTTAACATCTGCTGTCTTATTCCCCCAGGTTTCCGGGATTTTAACAAGTGTAAAAACAGGTGTTGTCTGAGAGGTTTTATTAGCATCTCTTGTTAATATGGTCTGATAATAGACATAACCATCTGTACCCACAACCCAGTCCGAACCATAATTCAAGCATTCGGCTGATAATAGCTGTAACTTCTGATCAGCGGTTAGTTTACCATCTTCATTGACAACTTCCAATTTCACACGAACATAGGCATCTTCTGATGTTCCCGTCAAGCTGACACGTGGTTCCTTGCTCAGCCAGTCGCCCGGTACGATATGATCGTATTTGATACCGTCGTCCGTTGGTGTACCGCCTTTGATGGGATGTTTTGTTGTATCGTCAGTCCCCGGGGTAGTGGTTTCGGTTAAATCCCCCTGTACATTGCCGAGGGTAAACACATTCTGAGCATCGTCGGTATCTGTGAAATAAGCCAACGTACCGCCAATGACGATTACTGCGATAAGGGCCAATGCCGATATAAGGATCGCGCCTTTTTTCTTTTTAGTCATCCATTTTCTCCTCTAAACTGGTTCTATATTTTTTTATTCCTGAGCTTACACGACAGCCACAAATTTATCATCTTTAGCAGTTCTGCCAACATTTGCAAGATTAATTAACTCAGCTTTTGCATCTATATGATCTGTCTGCACGGCAAAACCATTGACATCAATGACAAAGGTTGGTAGTTTGTCAAGTACCAAGATATTGCCAAGTCCATCTTCATAGTAACTATTTACAATTGAACTGCTTACCTGATCTTTCGTAAGAACATTACCATCTTTATCATAAACGGTTTTGTTTGTCAGTTCGGTTTCTGTGACAGTTCTTAAACCTGCATTAACCCGGGTGTCTGTGAATAATGGCTGAGTAGCAACTTCTCCTTCTGCAGTATTGATAATATCATTGTACATATATAACTCGCTGCCGTTCTTAGAAGTAGCAATTAGTGTCCATTGTCCACTAGCCACTCCTGTCTCCCAGCCTTCAACAGTTGCGTATCTTTTAAAATTTTCTTGAGACATTTTTATAGCTTCACCGGCATTTGTAACCGTAACAACACCGTTTTTTTCCTCGGTTTTAACATTATCACCGTAATAGTCTACGGACATTGCTACTTTAGCGTCCGCACTATTTGCATCGATGGTGATGGTTGGCGCCTTATGAATCAGCTGGCCTGGTTCATAGCTCTCTGCTTTTTCTTTCTCAAAATCTTCTTTCGTTACGCCACCAATATTTGCGCCCGTAAACTTATTCGTCTTCTGTCCGGTGTTCGCGCTTAGATACGCTAACGTTGATCCAACTGCAATGACGCCTACTAACGCAGCAGCGATGAGACCTTTTGCCAATCTTTTTTTCTTCTTATCCATTTTTTCTTCCTCCGTTCTAAATTTCAACATTTTTCGATAAATCTTTTTATTTAAATACCGTTTTATTATAACTATATTATAATCTATGGTTGTCACACGATGGTCACAGTCAAAAGGTTATTGCCTTAATTTGCGTTGATAAATTTAACCATTTCAGCAGCAATATTCATACCATCCACGTCTGCCTGGATGGCGTATGCCTGTACTTTGATATTGAATTTTGGCAGTTCGCCTTTTTCATTGGCTTCGATGTTTTTACTTAAAGGGACTGCGCTGAAAAGCGCGGTGGTTTCTTCATTCAAATCTAATGTTTTATTATAAAGGAAAATCTGAGTCAATGAATTTTCTATTGAAATGTTATCCCATTTTTCATCAAATTCAATCCCATCTTCCGTTAACAGCCCGTCCTTAAACGCCTCGTAAGTTACCTGAATTTCTTCGTTCTGCGCATTATATAAATAGTAGCTAACCTTCAGCGCAACGTTTGTTTTCACGCCATTCCCTTTTTCATTATTGTTTTTAACGGTTGGGTTCTTGGGGATAACCTGTCCGGGAAGATAGGCTTTCGCCTGATTGACACCGAGTGTCATATCAGTTTCACGTCCTTCAATCGCTTCTTCACCAGTGGTGCTGTCACCTTCTTTATTATCAAAGGTGTAACCATCCCACTGATCTTCTCTTAACTGGATATCAATATTTTTATTGGAAGAAAAAGCATTTGTCTTTGTGCCTGTGCTTGTCGATAAAAGGGCTAATGTCAAACCAACGGCGATGACTGCTATGATTAGTAAGCTTGTCAATACCAGTCCTGCTCTTTTTTTCTTCATGCTCTCCACTTCCTTTCTATATGCAATATGGATTGATTTCTAATTGATTATGTATTTATTATGACAGAGTATAGTCACAGAACGGTCACATCAATTCTTTTTAAATAAAAAAACAGAGCTTTTTGCAAGCCCTGTTTAATCACTATTCCTTCTTCTTTCTTTTTTGTGTCTCTTTCTTTTTACTTTCCGCTGTTTTCTCACTCCTGGGGTCTTTTTTCGCTTCTTTTTCTTCCTCGTCGTCACCCTTCATCAGAAAATCTGGCAGGAAGGTAAGGATCAGGATCACCAGTATGACGGTAACCATAACGATCATTCCCGTGGTGGTGTTAGCGTAAACGGCTAAATAGCCCATATAGGGAATGGTAAAGACCGGCTTGCCCACCAGATTTTCGTAAGCCACTGCTCCGCCATCCACATTGTCGTTGGCGTCGCCCTTGGTCTGGAAGGTCTGGGCTTCGGTATCAATGGCAACCACTCTATGGGTAACCATGGTGTCATCGCTGATTTTAAAGGTGATGGGATCTCCGATCTGCACATCCTGCGGATCGGCGTCCTTCACATAGATAAGGCTGCCGACATGGTACGTAGGCTCCATACTGCCGCTGAGTACTGCAAGGGGTGTCATGCCCAGCAGCTTTGGCAGAAAGAGGATGGCTGCCAAAGCGACCAGTATGACTAATATCAAGCTTGTAAATATGTGATAGATTTTTTTCATTGGTGTACACTCCTTCGTTATGCATCATTCTGAATTCTTAAGGCTACTTTAACAAAAAACAGTCATATCATGGTCACACGAGATCCTAAAAAGAAACTGCCACACGGGTTTGTGTGACAGCTTTTTTACCACAAAATGTTTATTTTTTGTCAAATTCTGCCCATATCTTCATGGCGTTCTCAGAATTATAGTTCCCTGTCGCATCTGTTGCTTTGACAGGCTTCCCATCAATGGTCGCTTCGGTCTGTACGGCTTCCTGATAAAGGGTGATCTGGAAATCTTCAAAATCCTTAAGGGGCTTTCCGTCTTGATCAGTGATACCCGTAATTGTTGTAAATAAAGGGGGCGTTGAAGTGTTTGGTTCTGTAAATGGTAAAATACTTTGGTAATACCAAAAACCATCTGCCCCATTATATGTCCACACGTTTGTATTGTAATTAATTTTAATCTGGTTTTCTTCTCCATTATTAACACGTTCTGCGATGCTGCTCGGCGAGATGGTCACCCGCATCCGGACAATACAGGCGCTGGGGCCGATATTTTTAACGGCCGGATCTTTTTTAATGGTGCTGCCCACTACTTCAGGATTTTCTTCGATTTCCGTGGTCACTTCACCCGGGGCAAAATTGTTGGTCGCCGCCTCGGTGCTTTTGCTTAAATAGGCCAGAGTCACCGCGCCGCCAATTAATACCACTGCCAGGAGAGACACTAAACCATATTTCAGTTTTCTATTTTTCAAGATGTTGTTTAACATTTTTGTGCACCTCCTTATTCATTGGATGGCTGAACGGGCGTTGTGCCGTCTGGAACCTGTCCTTCAGGGACTTTATGTTTTTCTACTGTGACGGTTCCATCTTCACCGATCTTAAAGCTGTTTTCCACCACGTCGGTGTGGGAGAAATAGTCTTCGTTGGTTAACTTGTTGGTAAAGCTAAATTCTGTTGGAAGTGTATTTTTTGTTTCCTCGGTGTTATTTTGCTGGACTGTGTCTGTCTGCGGATTATCCGATGTGCATGTGTAGCGCATGGTATTAAGTTCTTCAACCGTATACTCACCAATTGGTAAATTATCAATGGTTATGGATGCTGTTTTGCCCACATCTTCACTTAGTCTCAGTGTCCGGTAAAATACCTGGGGCTCTTGACCATCAATATTGTTTGGGCCTGTAATCTTAAAAGTAAAGATCGGGTCGCCGTCCATGTAGTCAACCTTGCTGTCATCCGTGATGGTCTTCGTGATTTTGAGACTGCCAAGTTTTTTGGTGTTGGTAACCTCTACTTTAGCATTTTTTTTGAATTCAATTTTTCCTGCTGCTTTATCTGTTGTAGAATCCACTATCGCCTCACTGATTGTATACTGAGGATTTTCATAATTATCCTTATCATAGTTTTCTATTACTTCGAAGGATGTGTCCGCAGCAATATTTTCTATTTTAATAGTCTGTCCCGCTTTTATTTCAAGGATTCCATTTTCGCATAGCTTACCTGCATCCACTCCGTTTACTTTATATTTACCACTATATGGTTGACCACCAATTTTAACCTGAATTTGAAAAGTTTCATTACTTTCTTGACCTTCAGTCATTTCTTTTGTAATGTCTAAATCATGAAGGTTTTCAGCATCACAATGATTTTTAAAAGTAACAAAGGCGTTTTTATCGATTGATAAGGGATCGGTCTGTACAATAAACTTGCCTTTTTCAGTCTCAGAGGGAAGAATATTACCATCTTGTACTGCCTGCCCATTAACTCTAAATTCATCATAGCGATCTTGATCGACGCTGATTTCCTGAAGAATATAGTTTGTTTTTCGATCTGCAACTTCTTCAAAAACTGCCTGCTGACCATGATGTAACGTGAATTTACCATCTTCTCCTGTATTTAAAGTCTCTCCATCCATCGTGTATGTTTTGTTCTTAGCTAAACTATAGAAAATCCCGTCCTTTTCAATGGTATCTTCGTCAGCCACTGTTGCATCATTATCTTGTAAAAATAGTCTAAAATTAAAATTCACATCGCTATAAGAGCCTTCATTAATATTAGTAACTTCTTTCCTTACCGTAATGCTGTCTTTAGGCATAACTGGGAGATTGAATTTCATTTTACAGTTAGAAGCACCGCCGCCACGTTCCATATAAAAAATCTTAATTTCATGGTTGCTATAATCTGAAAAAGTATTTCCATCCCAGTCTTCTTCAGACATACTTTTTCCTTTTTCAGTATTCTTGAACTGTTCTTTTATATTTGTAGGCTCATGAAATATTTCTACAGCACTACCGTTTACATTTCTACTATCCTTAACTTGAACCTCACCTGTTGCAAAATTAATAGAACCTGAATGGGCGTCATGGATTCCACCCAAATCTAAGACTAACACACCGTCGACAAAAACCCACATATCATCATCGCCGTTAAATTCATAGATCATATCCTGACCATTGTACCGTCCACCTTCTAGTTGAGTAAAGCTGGAGGACATCACCATTCCAAACCAATAGTCATTTCCATTCTGTGCTTCTGGCGCTCCCGACCACTGAGTTTTATAGAGCTTTTCTCCATAACGTAAGGATTCCTCGTCAAGTTTTTTCCCATCTTCATCATAATAATTACTGTTACTGGAAAATTTACCGGCTTCAATTTTATTATAAGGCATAAAATTACCTCTTTTATAAAAATAAGCATTCTCATTACTCGGCGTTCCTATTTGGTCATAAACAGTAAAATCATATGGCGTTTCTCTATCAATCTTAGCAGTTGATTCTTTCCAGTAAGCATAATTCTCAAAACTACTGTAGTAAAATGTGCCTTTAGTATCAGGATTATCATAAATATCCTTCCTGAACAAATGATTGGCCTTTCCTTGGTAATTACTACTTGTTGTACTAAAACTTTCAGTTAAGGGTTTTTCCTTCATCGAACCCATTGCGCCAACTGGGATTCCATCGTCATTTAATTCTTTTTTCAACCGGCCCTGTTTTAAACTCCCATCTCCATAAGCGGCCCAAGTATCTTCTGGTGTTGGGGTTGAATAGTCAAACATTTGTATGTCGACACCCAATTGCTGGCTGTCGACGGTTTCTACTTCTGTTAATGGAGTTACTTTAGTATAAACAAAAGTGATTGTTGCATGATTATTATATGTATCACCGTCTCTATTTATACGATCTCTACCAAACTTATTGTTATTCTCCACATATTGATACTGATAAGGTTCCGTATTGCTTTGCCATACTATTAAATTTGTAAAATTCCGCTCTACATCAATAATATTCTCATAGTCTTGCTTCTGAAAGTCTGAATAACCTTTAGCTGAAGCTTTCTTAAATTGGTAACCTTCTAATTTTATATTAGCAGCAACATCCACTATAGAAACATTAGGCATATCCAAATTTACAGAAATCGTCTTAAGCTCTTGTACCGTAATAGGGTCACCCTTTTCATCTACAATATTGACAATCCAGTTACTGAAATATTGGTCTTGTTCACTCCAGTTTTTATTATTTACATGAAATTTAAATCGTACCTGATTATCTTTTAATGTCTGACCAGCTCCCCCTGTTTCATTGGTGTTTCTCTCCGACGGATCGCTGCTTAGGGCCTCTGGTTCACTGACTTCCGCTGTTACGTTTCCAGTCTCTGCCTGGGTCACACTCTGCCACGCCAGCGCAATCGGCTGCAAAGTCGTTATCATACTTTCAACCGCCTGTACTTTTCCGTTAGCGTCAGCGGTAATCTTTGTGTCCTCTTCCCCGGTTACTTCCATGGTGTAGATGGTATTATTCTGCTCATCTTTACCCTCGGTTTTCTGGTAAAGAGTAACGCCCTTTTCTGCGCTTTCACTATTTAAAAAAGCTTCGGGAGCAGTTGCCTCTTTATAAGTGACTTTCAGTGTATACTCTCCCTGCGCGGGTGTCATATCTTTTCCTTCTTTATTCTGTAGTTTTACACTGTAAGCAGTAAAGCCGTCTACAGTTGTTCCCTGTTCGCTGGCTTTAGCTTTTAATCCCGCTTCAGTTTCGGCATAAAGGGCTTTTTCGGCTTCATCCTGGCTGTCTTTATTGAGCGCTTTTACGGTGAGCGCCGCGCCTGCGGGCAGGCTGGTGCCTTCGGTGGCCTTCAGCTCTGCTGTGATGCTGTCGTCCTCATAGGTGAGTACGGCGGGGGCGGCGTTGGCTTTTTCCTGCGCCAGGGCGGTGAGGCCCGGGCTCATGGCTGAAAGCATGAGCAGCATGCTCAGTAATATGGATGTATATCTGGATAATCTTTTGACGCTTTTCATGATTGGTTCTCCCTTCATGCCTTTTTCTCTATTTTTACCGGCGGATTGCTGGCTTTTTTCGGTTCTTTTTAATGATACCTTAACTATACCAGCGATTTGTCACACAATGGTCACAGGTCACTGTTTTCTTAGGTTTACTGTGACTGTGAAAAAAGCCACGCCTGGCAAAGCGTGGCTTTAATATTCGGTCATAAGCTGGATGCATTCCAGAACGCTTTTAAAGGCTCCCAAAGTTTTACCCGTGGTATCCTTCAGGATGCCCTGCCATTCGGCATGGTGTCTGCTCTGCATGATGAGGTCAAAGGTTTTAAGGCTGCCGGCCGCGCTTTTTATCTCGCCGGGCTCGTGGTAGCGTTTGGGGACAGCTACGTAAGGCCTGGGCTTTACCGCCTGTTTTCCAAAGGTTCTGCTGATCTGCCCTGCCTGAGGCTGGCCGATGGTGTCGTAGGCTTTATCGACGCTGGCGACAAAGCTTCTGACGCTGGTGAAGGAAATCTCGTTTTCCAGCGCGACGCCCATGATCCTTCCGGCCATATCGTCTTCGTCAAAACGGTCGATGCAGAGGCGCAGGCTGGTGGATGGGATGCTCTGTGGTTTCATTTCTCTCTCCGTATTTTGTTTGTTAATCATAATGCAATTCGTCGAGGTCGAACCTCAGCTGAAGCTGCCGGTTTTTATAATTGCTCCAAAAAGCTTTCTCGATGCGCCCTGCGACGATCTGGGCTGTCTCGTACTGGCAGGTGGGCAGCAGGGCCACATACTGGGAGCTGCTGTACTGGGCCACCGGGTCGCCTGAGCGCAGGGATGTGCGCAGCACATCCTCCAAATGAACCATGGCGTCTCTGAGAACCTCTATTTTTTTGTTTTCGGCGATGCCCTCGTCGGCTGAAAGGGTCGTTAATAATAAAAAAACCGAGATCCCCATCCTGGCGCCCTGTCTGGCCTGGAGGCAGTAAATCCGCTTAAATGCGCCATATTCGCATACAAAGGCGCCGGTGTTACTCTCTTCCATCAGCTCATTTTGGACGTCCACGATGTCTCTTTCGTGACGGTGCGTTTTCTTAATAATGGTTTCGTACAGCCCCCGGAGTTCCTCGGAGGGGGTAACCCCAAGATAGTCGTAAAGGGTTTTTTCGGCTTTCTGGTAATGCTCGGTGGCCTGCTTGTAATTGTCCTGTCCCATAAGGGCTCTTATAAAACAGCAGTGCAGGTTCTCATCCAGGTTATCAATCTGGATAGCCTTGCTCACGCAGCCCGCCATTTCGCTGAAGCGTCCCTGCTCCTCTAACAGGGCCGCGGTCTTCTTGACGGCGCTCAGGTAGGCGGTATGATAGTAGGTAGCCAGGGAGGCAACCCAGTATTCGCTTGCAAATTTGGGCAGCAGCTCGCCGCGGTACAGGTTGATGGCTTCTTTGTAGCTGTCGATCTTTCTGCCCGGGTCTTTCTCTTCCTCAGCTTCTTTTATTTTTTCTTCAAAAACTTCGATGTCCAGGCTTACGCTGATTTCCTGATTCCAGATATAGGCGCTGCGGCCTGTCAGGATAAAATCGTTTCTGCCCCAGGTTTTCTTGATGAGGCTGCGCAGACGGTACATGAGGTTTTTGAGCGCGCCTGCGGGGTTGTCGCTCTCTTCTTCTTCCCAGAGGGCTTCTGCTAGCTCCTGTACCGTCAGTTCTTTCTGGCGGTGGCACAGGATATAGATGAACAGCTTGGTCATCATCTCTGAACGGATGCTCTCTTCATCCAGGCTCGCGCTATCGTCTGAGATGCTGAAACCTGAAAACATCTGGGCTCTCAGTGTGGTATTTTGCTCTTCCACTACTTTCGTCCCTCCTATTATATTTGTATTTATAATATTATTATAAGCGTTTATATTTTCTTTGTAAATCCAAACTTTTAATTTTTATCTAAACGGTTGATTTTTTATGAAAATGGTTAATTTTCCTTAAGAAATCCGGCCTTTAAACAGAATAAAGGTGCGCTCTCAGCGAGCACACCTTGCGATCATTCGGTGGCAAAACTATAAAAAATCTTTATTGTCTGGCTTTCTTTTTCCTGTAGACGATGATGGCGGTGATCAGGATCGCGAGCAGAGCGACCGCGCCGACACCAATCATGATGAGGTTGGCCATGCCGCCCACCTGCTTGGCCGCGTTGGCCAATGGGGTTTCGTTGGGGTCGATGGTTTCTTCATCAGGCTGGCCTAACGGGGTATCGCGCCCCTCGATGTTTTCTCCGGGAGGGTTATCGCCGGGGGGATTCGTACCGCCTCCGCCGGGGGTGGTGGTACCGCCTGGCAGTGTGGCGGCTGTGCCGGTATCGCCGGGCTGCCCGGTGACAGGCACAACGCCGGGCCGGGTTTCAAAGGCGGGGTTATCGGCGGGAGTATAGACAAAGTCGATCTCGGTGCCTTCGGCGGCGATGGTTGTGCTTTTGCCTTCGGCGTCCGGAATATAGCCATCGATCTGACGGGCGTATTCGACCACGGTACCGCCCTTGCTGGCGGCTACGACCTTCTGGGTGGCCAGCTCGTTGCCGTAGGTGTCGAGGTAGCGCACGCGGTAGCTGGCTTCCTCAATGATTTTGGCGTACTGGGCCACATAGGTGGCTTTGCCGGTGACGGTGGTCTCAACGGTTTTGTTCCAGTCGGTAAAGTAGTAGCCTGTGTTTGGCTGTACCATGGCGGCAACGCTCTCTGCGTCCAGCTTACCACCATAGGTGACAGGCTGTGTATAGCTGGTGTCTCCGGCAATGCTGCCTTCGGCTCCGGCTTTAAATTCGATATTATAGTCTTTTGTTTCCTCGGCGTGAGCCGCGGCGGGAAGGGCGATTCCCATCATCATAAACGCCATGGCGCTGGTAATGATGGCGGCCAGTATCCGGTTCATTTTTCTTTTAAGGACGTTCATGATTATTTCTCCTTTTTCTTTCTGGAAACCATGAGTATGACGATGGCCACAACAGCGATAAGGACGCAGACACACGCCACGATCAGGTATGGGCTGACGCCGTTAAGGCCGGTGTTCGGGCCGGCGGCGCCGGGGTTTGTAATGCTCTGAACCAGGCGTTCGATCACGTTTCCGCCGCTGTTACTGCCGCCCGGCGCTGCGGGATCGACGGTGGACGCGGTAAAGACAAGCTGGATCTCGCCAGTCTGCTTCATGTAGCTGTTGCCTGTGGAGTTTCCCTCCAGCTCCAGGCTGATGTCAATCACATCGCTCTGTCCCTGGGCGAGGGTATCTAACAGAATGTTGTTGCTCTCATCTAAGTACTTTTCACCGGCTGAGGTGTTTTTGGCAGTCCCGCCGCCGATGATGGTGGTAAAAAAGGGCTGGCCGTTTTTGCTGATGACAAAATCATACACAGCCTGGGAATCGGCGGTTTTGCTGGCGATGTTGTCCAGGATTTCAGCACTCATGTAAAACCTCATTTCGCTGCTGTCCTCGTTTTTGAGGGTGAGGCTGATGGTGCGCTTTTCACCGGGAAGCATATTGTCAAAGCTCTCGGCGTCGCCGCTCACATCGGTGACAAACTTTTCGGCCTGCCCCTTAAAGGTAATGGTCTCAGCGGCGGAGGCTGTCAGCCCGGTAGCCAGCAGGAGTGCCAGGGTGATTATAAGGGTGATACATTTCTTTTTCATGACTTTTCCTCCTACTGTTCGGTATAGTCTGTCAGGTTGCCTTCTGCGTCGAGCTCTGCGATGATGCCCCATTCGGCCAGCATGGCTTTCGCTCCGGCCTCTGCCTGTACGGCGTCGGCCTCAAAGGTGATGTTGGCGCTGTAGCCTGCGTAGGCGTTGCTGTTCTCAGTTACTTTATCTTTTAAAATGGTGAAGCTGTCCATCACGCTTTCGGTCTGGGTATCTCCTCCGACCTTCTTTGTATAGTAACAATAGATGACCTCTGGGTCTTCCGGGTCTTCGGCGACCAGCCAGCTGTCATTGTCTCTTAAAATGCCGATCTCTTTTGGGGAAAGTGTGAAGTCTTTCTTTCCGTCTTTGTCCATCCAGCTGCGGTTGATGGTGACACGGATATAGCTGTCTTTGCTGTTCGCGTCGCTCTTGACGGCGACATGCTCCTGCACCGTATCGCCGGGCATACCGGCGTACTGGTAGCCTGCCTTGCTGTCCCCCGCTGCATCCAGGCTTTTAACGTCTTTGGCGGCGTCTCCGTTCTGCACGATTTTAATGCCCAGCTCTGCGGCGGACACGTCCTTGGTGGTGGTGGTCGAGGCCACAAAAGCCGCCATCGTGCTGCCGATTGCCGCCACAATGGCGATAATGGCAATGACGATCAGGATATTTCTTTTCTTTTTCATTGGATTCCGCTCCTTATATCAATTGATTTAAAGGGTTTTCACCTCGATATTCTGCGATCTTTACCATGATTATACGCGGAATTTGTCACACAGCAGTCACACATTACCGAACAAACTGAAACTTTACTTTTTATTATGTTACCACATTTTGGACATCTTTACAATTTTAAAATCAGGTCTTTTTACCGGTACAATGCAGTGAACCCGGCTCAAAGGCGCAAAAAGCCCCGGGAGCGGTCCCGGGGCTTTCATTTTCTTATCTTCTCTTTTTCAATCCGATGATGCCCGCGCTGCCGCCTGCCAGGATAAGCAGCAGGGTGACAGCGGCGCTGATGTCTGCGATGCCGGTCTTGGGGTTGGCGCCTGCGGCGCTCCCCACAGCTGTTTTACCGGCGGCAGGCTTCTGAGGTTCCGGTGTTGCCGGGGTCTTTGGGGTCTCTGGATCTGGCGGCGGGGTTTCGCTCTTTGTGTTTTCAAAGATGACGCTCTTGCCCGTCTCAATATTGTCTTCATCCAGAGTGAAGGCCAGGGCGGTGGTACTCAGGCGGTAGCCCTCCGGCGGGGTGACCTCCTCGAAATAGTAGGTTCCCAGCAGCAGGTGATCCACCGTGATCATGCCCTGGGCGTCGGTGGTGAAGGTTTGAGCCTCGGCGGGGTCGGCGCTCCAGAGGGGCAGACCGTTGTTGGCATCCTTATAATAGAACACCGTACCGTCCGGCTGGCGTTCATAGAGCCTGAATGCGGCGTTTTCAAGGGTTTTCTGCGGATCGGCCTGGTCGACCTTTTTCAGGCTGACACTGCCGGTGAGCTCGACTGGCTCCACAGGCGGTTTATCCGTCAGGGGCAGGTTGGTGGCGGTGACCACAACGCCCTGGGTATCCTCAGTGCTGATGGTAAAGGTTTCGGGGCTGTAGGTCACGCTGTCCTTGTCATAGCCCGGGGCCGCGGCCGTTTCCACAAATCGGTAGGTGCCGGAGCCCAGCTTTTTAAATTCCAGCATGCCGTCCGCGCCAGTGGTGCGGACCGACTCGCCGCCGTCAGTGGGCACGTAGGGCACAAACACGCCGTCTCGCTGGATTTCCAGCTGGAACGCGGCGTTTTCAAGAGGCGTCCCATCCTCGGCGCTTTGCTTTTCAAGGCGCACACTGTGGGGTTCTCCGGCCTCGATGCCGCCGTCCAGGTCCTCCAATATGACAGACTTGCTGGACGTGATGGGGCTGCTGTCTGTGGTGGTGAGGGTGGCGGTGTTGCTGTATTGTTCATAAGCGCGTCCAGTTTCGGACTGGATGGTGACATAGTAACCCACAGCTTCTCCCCCGGCGATGCCGCCCGTTCCCCAGGATCTGACCATGGTGTCGAGCTCGGCGTCGGTGAGCTTGCTGTTGGACGACTTGATCTTGGCGCGCAGAGCGGTGTCATCAGCGGCGAGCTTCACGCCGTTTCCAGGCACGTCGCCCAGGCTGATGATCAGGTATTTTTGATCGGCGCTGATGCCGTAGGCGGGTGAGCCGTAGTTTATGACCCTTTCTTTAAAGGCGTCCAGGCTTTCGCCGGCTGTCTGATTCAGCGCTGTGAACTGTGAGATGACGTTGATGGAGGCCGCCCACTGGGTACTGAGCGCTCCGTCTGCGTTTCTGGGCCGGTACAGCAGGCTCTGGATATTGACGGACTTGATGGTCTGGTCCTTTTCCAGGGTATCCTCAATCACGGCGTTTTTCAGCGGGGTGATGGCAGGACTGGTGTGTACGGCGGCAGTGAGCAGATTGTCGAAGTTGACCGCGAGGTTCCAGGTGATGGTCTCAGAGCCCGTATAAGTGGAGCCGGTTTTGGAAAGCGGCTTTTGGGGTGAGGGGATTAAATCTTCAGCGGGATAGTCCTCGCCCGGGTCCGGGGTGGAGGGATCGGCCGGCTTTACCGGAACCGGGGGCAGGGTGACGCCGCCCACTTCGATGACGGCATCGCCGGCCTCGGTGGCCTTGAGGGTGCCGCTCGCGTTGAAATGACCCTTGATGTAGCGCTTCTGGGCGCCGGTATCGGTCAGGGTAAAATGGATTTTATTGTTCTGGACGCCCCAGTGCCCCAGGGTTTCGCCGTTGTAGGTCAGCGGGGTATTCAGGGTGGTGTCCCGGAAGGTGAAATAATCGGCGGGAAGGTCAATGGTAAAATAGTCGCCCTCCTTTACCTGTCCGTAAAAATCTTTTTCCTCCAGGGTCCAGGTAATGCCGAAAAGAATGGTGCTGCCTGAAACCAGGGTTTCATTAAAACTGTCGTCTTTTTCGTTATCGACAATGATGGGCACCGTGGTGCCGTTTGTTTTCTTCAGGCTCATATCGACGTCTAACCCGGTAAGAACATTGGTTAAATCTCTTTGGTCATCGCTCTCAGCGAAAGCTGCCGGCATTGCTCCAAAGGCAAAAAACAGGACAAAAACAAGGGCTGTAAATTTTCTGGCTGTAGATCCAATACTTTTTTTCATGATTGCTCGCTCCTCATTTGTTATGCTAATATTCTATATAAGACTCATTGATAATACAATTCTGCTTTATAAGATTCACGGGCAAAAATTGACACGAGTGTGACATAGCGTTTTTCGCTATAACAATAAACTGTTTGGAGCTTTAAGCACAAAAAAACAGGCTGCCTGCCTGTTTTTTAATGCCGGTTATTCAAATTTACGGGCTTTCCTCAGGATGACTGCCGCGACTACCACAGCCACCACAATGGCAGCAATGCCGCACAGGATGAGCGGCGATGGGCCGTTCTTGCCGTTGATGGGCTGGGCCAGCGGGGTCGGGCTCTCCCTCACCACCTCGGCAGCCCTCTGGCCGTTCTCTGCCTCCTGGCCGGTGCTCTGGGCGGCGCAGAAAGGGTTTTCCACAGCCTGTGTCGCCGCCCGGACGACAGGCCCGCACAGGATAAGGAGCAGCAGGGCGCTGAAAAGAACAGCCGTTATCCGATGTCTGGTCATATTCCCCCGCCTCCCCTCATTTTACCGTGTAATATTTTACAATATTATAGCCCGCAGCAGTCACACCGGTGTCACACACCGGTCTCACCGTCCTGGTAGATGGCGAAGCCGTCGCGGGTGCCGCGCTTGATGCTGTACAGGGCCAGGTCGGCCTTTTTATATAGGGTGTCAAAATCGCTGCCGTCCGCCGGGGCCAAAGCCGCTCCAGCGCTGCAGGTAAGCCGCAGGTCATGGGCCTCCGCGATGCGGATGGCGTGGAAGGTCTGGCAGAGCTTTTCAAGCTGGGACGACACAATGGCGTCGCCGGGAATGTTTTTCATAAAGACGATGAACTCATCGCCGCCCACACGGCCCACGATATCGCTGCCGCGGAAATGCCGCCTCAGCAGCGCCGCGGACTGGCGCAGGGCCTCGTCGCCCACGGCGTGGCCGTAGGTATCGTTGACGTCCTTGAACCGGTCCACGTCCAGCATGATAAGGGCCTGCATGCCCCGGTGCTCGTCGCCCTGGAGCCAGACGTCCACATTCTCGCGGGTGCTGACTGCGTTCAGCAGGCCGGTCATGGCGTCGGTCTGGGCCTTAACCTCAAGCAGCTTGCGGTCCCGCACGTTGGTGTACTGGAGCACTGCCAGCAGGATGATGAGCCCGGCCACCACAAAGAGGGAGAGCACGATCTCATAATCCCGGATAAAGGCATAGGGCTGCTGAGCGTTCTCCTCAGGCACTGCATAGCAGATAAACCAGTTATTGTAGCCAATGGGCTCATAGGTGAGATAGCGGGTTTCTCCGTCCCGGCTGACCCGGTAGACCGCGCCGGTGCCGTCTGCCAGGTCGGCCTGCACCTGCGCGAGGGAGCTGCCCTTCTCAAAGGTGACGTCGCTGTAAAACTCGAAAAAGGTCTGGCCCCTCCGGTCCTCCCCGTGCTTTTTATCCATCATGATGGACTCGCCCGCGCTGTTGATGATATAGACATAGCCGGTGCCGCCGTACAGGTCGCCGAAGAAGATCTCGCTGAGGCGGCTGACGTCAAAGCTTCCGGCCAGCACGCCGTTAACGCTGCCGCGGCTGTCATAGACCGGCACAGCCAGCACGATGAGGTCAGTGCCGTCCATCTGGCTCTCGATGGGGTCGCTGACCACGCGGCGGCCTCCGATGGCGGCCTGGAAAAAGGCCTGCCCGCTCATATCCTGTACCTCGGCTCCGTCGCTGGCGTAGGCGGCGCCTTCCTTTGTCCCATAGGTCATGCGCATAAAGGAGCTCTCACTGACCATGGCCCTCAGCAGGTCGCCGTTTTCGGCTGTAACAGGGTTGTCCTGTCTTCCCAGATAATCGGCCAGGCCCTCCAGGTTTTCAAACTCCAGGTCCATGACGTCTTTCAGGTGGTTGCATTGACTGGTGACATTGTCGGCCAGCTGAACCCGCGTGGTATCCTCCACAGCTTTCTGGATGCCGTAGAAAAACACGGCAATGCAGATGCCAAGATAGCATAGGAACACGAAAAGGGCGGTTGCGTAATGGTAAAGCGATTTTCGATGGAGCTCTTTCATGGGCCTGTCCTTTCCCAAAGAAGTTACAATGCCGGAAGCCTGCCGCGCGCCCCGCTGCCCTTTTGTAACGCTTTGCTTTGGTGTTGAATGTGAAAATGGGTACACCATTCCAGTTTGTTCTTATTATAAGTACCTCTGGTCATACGGCGGTCATACGCAATAAAAAAAGGCAGCATTAAATTTTTTCATAGACAGACTCCATTTTTAAAAGTATAATACTCTAAAAAATAAAAGCCTTTGGATAGAGAGGATTTTGCTATGAATAAAAAGGATTTCGCATGGCTGATTATGTGTTCCAGGAAAACGATCGCCTACGTAGCGGATATGGACAGCTACGAATTGAAGTTTCTCAGCCCTGCTGCCATGGAGCTATGCGGGCTTACCACGCATGAGGAGTACCTGAATCAAAAATGCTATGAGCTGATACAGGACCTGGACGCGCCGTGCGCCTTCTGCACTAACCGCAAGCTCCGCCCGGGCGAGCCCTATAAATGGGAGTTCTACAACCAGCACCTGAAATGCTGGGCGAGCATTGAGGACAGCCTCATCGACATTGACGGCCGGTCCTACCGCCTGGAGGTCATCCAGGACATCTCAAAGAACAAGGCGAAGATCGACAGCATCCTCAACCAGCTGACCATGGAGGAGATGCTGGTCAAGTGCATCGAGCTTCTGGCCTACGAGAACGACGCCGACGTGGCCATCGACCGGTTTTTGGAGACGGTGGGCGATTTCTACGCGGCCGACCGGGCTTATATCGTGGAGTACGACTTTGAGCAGGGCTGCGCCAACAACACCTATGAGTGGTGCCAGCGCCATATTTCCTCCGAGAAGGATAACCTTCAGAAGCTTCCCCTGGAGCTGCTGAAGGACTGGGACGCCAAGTTTGAGAACCGTGGCTTTTTCTACATCAACTCTGTGCGTAAGGACTACGCACAGGATTCCCCCGAGTACAACATTCTGAACCAGCAGGGAATCCAGTCGGTGGCGGCGGCGCCCTTTGTTCAGGACGGGCAGATCACCGGCTTCCTGGGCGTTGACAACCCGTCTGCCAACACCCGGGACTGGACGCTGCTGCGCTCAGTCTCCACCTTTGTCATTGATGAGCTCAAGAAGCGGCGGCTGTTCCTCGACCTGGAGTACGCCAGCTACCGGGATCTCCTGACCGGGCTTAACAACCGCAACTACTACCAGAAGTTCTTAGACGAGCTGAAGCTCTCGCCACCCGGCTCCCTGGGCATTGTCTACATTGACATCAACGGCCTCAAGGCCGCCAACGACAGCTACGGCCACCAGTACGGGGACTACATCATCACCCAGTCCGCGCTGATTTTAAAGCGTTTTTTCCCGGACTGCGCTTTCCGCATCGGCGGCGATGAGTTTATCGCCCTGAGCATCGACTGCGGCCAGGCCGATTTCGAGCAAAGGGTCGCGGACGTCAAGGAATCCTTTGCCCAGGACAAGAACGTGGACGTCTCCATCGGCTCGCTCTGGAAACAGGGGGAATACAACATCGAGAACGAGATTATCCTGGCCGATGAGCTCATGTACTCCGAAAAGCAAAAATACTACGACGCGATCCTGCGGGAGGGGCGTGCCAGCCGCACCGGCCAGGCCACCCATCTGCTCCAGGCCATCCGAAACCACCAGTTCGCAGTGGTCTACCAGCCCCAGGTGGAGCTGGCCACTGGAAAGATTGTGGGCGTCGAGGCCCTGATCCGCAAAAAGGGACCAGGCGGCAAGCTCATCACGCCTGACCATTTTATCCCACGGTACGAGAGCGAGGGGATCATCCGGCACATTGACCTGTACGTCTTTGAGGTGCTCTGCGCTCAGCTTAAAAAGTGGCACGACCGGGGCGACAAGCTGCGCGGCTCTGTCAACTTTTCCCGGGTCACGCTGATGGAAACCAACATCGTGAAAACCCTCCAGGACGTGTGCGCCCGGTACAGCGTCTCCCCGGAGGACATCACCGTCGAGATCACGGAGAGCATCAGCAAGCTTGAGAACGCGGCGCTGAACGCGCTGATCAACACCTTCCACGCGGCCGGGTTCTCCATCTCTCTGGATGATTTTGGCACCGCCTATTCTAACCTCTCTATCCTGGGCGAGCTGGATTTCACAGAGCTCAAAATCGACAAATCCATGCTCCAGGACCTGACCGACAACAAGAAAAAGCAGGCCCTGGTCAAGAATGTCATCCTGATCTGCAAGGATTTCGGCAACATCATCTCTCTGGCCGAGGGCATCGAATCGGAGGAGCAGTACGCGCTGCTGCTCAAATACCACTGCCTGCTGGGGCAGGGCTATTTTTTCTCCAAGCCTCTCACCGAAAAGGTGTTTAACACCTATTACCGCACGAAAAAGACGCTCAGGGCACCCATGTACCCGCACTGAACAAAATGAGCCCGGACTGGGCGCCTTTTCAACAGAGGCGCCCTGCCCGGGCTTTTCATTTTCCATTTATTTTTCACTTCGTTTTGAGCTCACTGCCAAAGCAGACATGCCCCGGACCGGATTTCTTTGCCTGGTACATGGCTAAATCCGCGATATGGAGAAGCTCCTCGACGCTCTCTCCGTCCTCGGGGTAGCACGCCACGCCGATGCTGGTGTTGCAGAATGCCTGCCCCTCGGTCAAAACCCAGGGCTTATTAAAGCGCAGGTGAATGAAGTTGGACAGGTTTCGGATATTCTCCTTTGTGATGGCCTCCCCGGCGATCAGGGCGACAAACTCGTCCCCGCCGTTGCGGTAGATGGCCTCCTGCAGCAGCGGGATTTCCGTAAAGAACCGGCTCAGCTGCACCAGAAACGCGTCGCCAGCGTCGTGCCCGTAGGCGTCGTTGATGGCCTTAAACCCGTCAATGTCAAAAAACATCAGGTAGAGCTTCTCCTGCGGCCGCGCCTGGCTGATCCGCGCCTCACCCTCGCTCAGGAGCATCCGGCGGTTGGGCAGGTCGGTGAGGGCGTCATAGTTGGCCATGTACTGTATGAGCGCCTCCTTCTGCTTGTTATCGGTAATGTCCGCGCTGCTGACCACATGGGCCATCCGGCCGTCCTCCCACTGGAAGGCCGCGCTGAACACCCGGAACCACGCGCCGTCAAAGGGGCGCTGGTAATCCCAGGTGTAGACTCTGGTGGGATTGCCGTCCTCATCGGCAATTTTTTCCTGGGGGCAGAAATCGCAGGGGCCGTTCTGCCCCGGAAAGAGTATCTGCCAGCACTTTTTGCCCAGGAACTGCTCCTTTCCCCCATAGGGCGCCGCCATTGACTTGTTCACATACAAAATATCGTGCGTGTTAAAATCATTGACGTAGATGTCGATGCCTGTATTGTCCAGGACGCTCTCGAGAGAGCGCCGGGCCCGCCAGAGTTTACTCTGGTAGACCCGGGAGGACAGGTACCTGGTCATGAGCAGCAGCGGGAGCCTGACCGCGGTCTCTGGCGGCAGCTTCTCCGCGTTCCGGTCAAAAAAGACGACCAGCTCATGGAGCTCCCCGTTCTCATCGGTCACCGGGGCCGCGACCAGGGCGTCCGCCCCGAAAAGATCGAGCAGCTCTGTCTCCCGGCGCGCGTTATGCCCGCTGCGCCCAACGCTGACCACGGCCTGCTGGGCGAGCCACGCCGCGCTTTCTGTCTTAAATTTGGGCGGCGCGCCGCAGCGGTCCGCCGTCGCTTCTGCGGACTGCTGTTTTTCCGCCAGATAGAAACGTCCGGAGAGCTCGATCTGGTACACGGACCCGCCGTCAAAACCGATACTGCCCCGGATCATCTCCAGCGCCTGTAGGATGTTTTCTGTCTCCACCCGGTTTCCTGCCAGCACCTCTGCCAGCGCGATATTCATGGTTTCACTCATCTGCTGTGTCCTTTTTCCTCTCTCCCGGCGTTCTCAAATCTCGGCTGTACGCAATGATAATATCCTCGTCCTCTTTCATGGCGGCCCGCACCAGGGTTACCTCACAGGGGATTTTTTCGTGCTGCCTGTTCTCATACAGCCATTCAAAGGCACAATAGCCCTTTTCTTTTACCTCTCTGAAATAGGTTTCTTTCTTCTCCAAACTGGGTGTCCCGTCGGGCTGGTACAAAGGCTGGTAACTGTCGAACCCGCGCAGCACGTCGTCGACGCTGCCGGCACAGAACATCTCCACTGCCATCTGGTTGCAGTCCAGGATTTCCTCCCTCACATTCCACAGGATACAGGAGAGCGGGGTGGCGTCCATGACGGCGCGCACACGGGCGTTCAGGACACGCTGCATCTTCTCTGCCTCGATCTGCTCCCTCAGGTCCCGGGTATATCCGGCGACCATGGCGCTGCCGTCGTCGTCGAGGTGGTCGATGCGCACCAGGGTTACCTCGGCAGGGATGGGGGTACCGTCCTGCTTGCAGTGCAGCCACCGGAAACGGGTCCGCCCTCTCTGCATGGCCTCTGTGATTTTAGCTTCGGCCTTCGCCTCGCTAAACTGCCCGTCGGGCTGGCGCTCTGGTGAGAGGGCATAAAAATGGGCAAGGTATTCCCGCTCATCCTCAAGCTCGAAAAGCTTCAGAGCCTCTTCATTACACATGACGTTCTCAAACTTTTTGTTCCACAGGTTGAGGCAGAGGGGTGTGGCGTCCAGCAGCGCCAGCAGCCGTTTTCGGAACTTCTTGTTGCTCTGCTCGACCTCGAGTTCTGACCGGAGGTCTCTGGCGTAGCTGGCCACCACATGGTCGTTCTGGTAGGGTATCCGCACACAGGTGACCTCGACCGGAAACTGGTGCCCGTGGCGGTCCAGGTGCATCCACTTAAACTGGGTCTTCCCGTTTAGAAAGGCCTCGAAGATCCTGTCGCGCACTTTTGTCCTGCTCTCCTGGCCGTTTGGCTGCCTTGGCGGCGAATAGCTGTCGAAATCCTCGATCAGCCGGGTCCTGTTGTCTGCCCCAAAGAGGCGGACAGCCTCCTCGTTGCAGGCCAGGATCTCAAACTGACGGTTCCAGATCATCAGGGACAGAGGTGTGGCGTTCATCATGGCGAACAAAAGCTCCCGGTCGTTGACAAGGTGATCCTGGAGCCTTTCCCGGTCGATGGCGCCTGCCAGGTTTTTCCCGTCAAAGCTGACGGCCACGTAATGGCTGAAGAAAAAATCCTTTTCCACAGGCCGTGAGATGTAAAAGCCCTGGATACAGTCCGCGTTCATGAGGCGGACGCTCTCCCATTCCTCCCGGGTCTCCACCCCCTCTACACACACCTTTTTCCGGCGGTTGTGGCAGAGGCGGATAACGGATTCGATGAAATCGCGGTTGTGCTGGCTGGTGTGCAGGGCCTTCACAAAGAAGCGGTCGACCTTGACAATGTCTACATCCAGGTCGGCCAGGCGCTCCAGCGAGGAGTAGCCTGTGCCAAAGTCGTCCATGGCCAGCTGGATACGTTTGGCCCGGAGACGGCTCAGCGCTGCCTTTACGTTGGCGTCCTCTTTCATAAAGTAGCTCTCGGTCAGCTCCAGCACCAGGTTTCCGGGCGCCAGGCCCTGGCGGCGCAGAACGGCCTCGGCCTCTCTGCAGAAATCAGGCTCCCTGAGCTGAATGTAGGAGACATTGACGTTCATCGCAAAGTCGGGGACCCACTTCACCCAGGCCCGGCAGGCCTCGGCGGCCTGCTCCAGCACCCAGAGCCCGACCTTTAGGATCAGGCGGCTGCTCTCAAGCTGAGGGATAAAATCTACAGGGGATATCTCCCGCCCGTCGGGCATCCGGTACCTTAGCAGGGCCTCGGCGCCAATGACCGCCAGCTCGCTGACGTCGCACAGGGGCTGGAATACCAGGCGGAACCCCTGGAAATCATTTTCCACGCTCTCCGCCATGCAGTTGGTCAGGAACTGCCGGTCGATCTGTTCTCTGAGCATGCCCTGCTTAAACTCGACGCACTGGTTTTTTCCGTTGTGCTTGGCTCTTTTGAGGGCGACCGCGGCCTTTTTTTCCAGATCGGCCCAGCTGTCCCCGTCCTCAGGATAGGAGACCAGCCCGGCAGACACACCAAAGCGGTAGGGCTGGTTATCGACCCGGTGCGCTCCCCGCGCGTACTGCTGGATGCGCTCATAGATGCTTAACATTTCCTCCCGGGACGCGCCAGCGCCGGCCACCATGAACTGGTCGCCCTCGTAGCGGTAGAGGTTTACCTCGCCCGGCAGACGCTTTAAAATTTCCTGGGCAGTGGTTTTAAGTACCTTATCCCCAAAGGTCCTGCTGTTCAGGGTATTGATCTTATTGAACTCGTCGATGCCCAAAAGCAGCAGCTTGAAATGAATATCCGGGTCATCGTCCAGAATGCCCTGGAATTTTTCCTGGCAGAACCGGTGGTGCAGAAGGCCGGTTACATAGTCTACGTACTCACATTCCTCCAGGCTTTTCATCGCCCCGAGTATGACTGCTGGCTGACCTGTGTGGGGGTTGCGCCGCACCCGGCCACGGTTGTTCACCCAGATGTAGGCTCCGGTGGCGTCCAGCATCTGGTAGTTGAGGGTGAAGGCTGTCTCGTCGGACTGCCAGAGTTCGGCGAGGCGTTTCCTGAAACGCTCCTGGTCGCGGGGGTGTATCCGCCTGAGCATTGCCGCGCAATAATGGGCCATGCTGTTTTCTTCGAAGCAAAAGTCGGAAGCGGTGTTGGGCGATACCTGAAAGCGGTCACTGCACGTATCCCATATATAGAGATAGTCATTGCAGATTGACGACAACAGGCCATAGAGCACTTCAGCGTCCATGTCCATGTTCTCAAATAAATTTTGCATAAAAAAAAACCTCCAGTCATTCTAGCGTCCGCCAGCTTTATCATAAAACATGTAATATCTATTATATACCTGATTAAGTAAAAATGTGTAAAAAATTTACCTGCGCATATGCTCAATGTCTGGCAGGTAAATGTTCCTACATGATTATTTTGCTTAATTATGCGCCCTCACGGTCATACGGCGGTCATACGCAATAAAAAAGCCGCCTGGGGGCAGGCGGCCTCCGGCGGCGTTCTTCTTATATCTCCACATGCACATACCCGCTGCTGTAGTAGGGCAGGATGTTGAGGCCGCAGTCCTTTGCCAGAGCGGCCAGGGTGCCGACGGGAACGCCGGGGCTGTACAGGTCGGCGGCGGCGCCCCGCTTGTGGAAGGACCAGGCCACGCCGCCCACCTCCTCGTTGCGTTTTTCACAGCGGACGCCGGAGGTGATGATGATGGGCGCGCCCACGGCCTGGCGCAGGGCCTCGACGCGGCTTACAAGCTCGGGCTGGGGCTCGGCCGGGAAGCCGTCACAGCTGCCTGCACAGTCGCAGCGGTACTCGTCCCGGGCGAAGTGTTCGCTCACCATGACGGGCTGCGCTTCGAGGGTGCCGCTCTCGGGCTGGCCGGGCGGATCGGGGTTTTCCGGGTCTGGGTCTCCGGGCGGCGCCTCAGGCGTGGCCGGCTCGGGCTGAGGCGCCCCGGACTGTGCGGGCGGCGGGTTCTGCCGGGCGGGCGCCCAGTTTAGCTCATGGGCAAAGTAGAGGATGCCGGCGGCTGTCAGGGCAGCCAGGATCAGCAGGGCGGTTCTTTTTCGAATGGTTTTCATTGCTTTCTGCCTTTCTGAATGCTTTACGCTTCGATTTCGGTTTTCCGGGTGGTCTTGTCAATGTACTCAAAGCACTTGAGTTTTGTGAGATTGAAGCCGTCTGGGGCAAAGGCCCCGGCGGCCTGGGTCTCGATCTGCTCCTGGGTCAGGTCGTCCAGATAGTCGGGGCAGGTGATGGTGAAGCTCTTGCCGTTTTCCAGCTCAAACTCCAGGTCCAGGGCTTTGGTGGTCGTGGTTGTCTCCATGGTTATTTCTCCTTTCTTTCAGATTTTGCGGTACTGCGCTACACAGAAACTTCGATGTTGCTGTAGCCCATGTAGTTCTGGATGTCGTTGACGATGGGCGTGCAGAGCTTTCCGATGGCTTTGCCGGTGCGGGTGATGGCTTCGGTGGTGGCGACGGCCATGTCCAGGTTGAGCCCGGAGTAGGTCTTGCTCTTTTTCTTGATACTGCCGTCCACCTCGCCGTAGTTGAAGATGATCTTCATGTCATGGCCGATTTTTTCCTGTTGGTATGCCATTTGGCGGTCCTCCTTTCGTTGTGATGCTCTCAGTTTATCACCTCAGGAGGTCCTGGTATATGGTCAGCTGGAAGTGATGATTCTGACCAGCGGACTGAGGTTTCTGACCATCCTCACTGGGCCGCTCGTCCGCAAACAGATTCTCCAGCGCCTCGAGCACATAGTCCCTTACCGGGTCGCCCCGTTCCAGCCGGGTTACGGTGCTCAGGCTGATGTCCGCCGCTTCGGCCAGCTGGGGCTGGGTGAGGGCCAGGCGGGCGCGGTGGGCCTTTGCCCATCTGGCGGTACGCTTGCCCATGTCAGTCCACCCACATGCCCTCGACGTGCAGGGCGGGGTCGCCGTCCTCCAGTGCGTCCAGCCGGGCCTCGAAGATGCGTTCGGCCTCCTCGGGGCTTCTGGCGTACACTGTCTCCAGAACCACCAGGTGGGCCCGGCAGCGGTAGCGGTCATAACCGCTCTCACGCGCATGTCTCATCGGCTCTCCTCCTCCTGCTTTTTCTGCTCCTTCATGGCCCAGATGGCCTCGACGAGGGCAGCGTCGTCTTTGTGGATGGCGCTCAGGTGCTCCATCTCCTCGCTGGTGAGCATGGGCAGCTGGTTGAAGTAAGGCACGGGCGGCTCCCCTTCGTACCGGTAAGGCTCTTTAATATTTATATATTTAGTATTTAAAGAATTAAGATCAGAAGAAACTGCGTACTGTTCCGCCGGGCCTTCCAGGGGCGCTCCGCCCGCTGTCCGGCTGCTGTTTCCCGGTGGGTTCCAGACGGTAACGGCTTCGCCGCCGCCCTGGGGAATGACCTGCAGGCGTGTCTGGGCCCTGTCGAAGGGGACGAGGGCGTAGCCGCCGCTTTTGCCGCCGGAACCGGGTGTGTATTCGATGAGCCCTGCGGCGATGAGTCTGCGGCGGTGTTCCCAGATGCGTTTGGCGTCCTGTTCGTCCAGTATCCGGCGCAGGTCGCTGTTGTCCACCTCAAACCAGACGGGCCAGTACATCACACCGTCCTCGCCCCTTATGGCCGCGGCGTTGTTGCGGGTGAGCAGGTAGTTCCAGAAGCTCTGGAACGGGGTGCCTCTGGGGTTTTTCTTCAGCCAGGCGTAAAAGCTCAGGTGCTCGGTGAGGTAGTTCATGGCTGCTCCCCTTTCTGGGCGGTGGGATGGATGCCCTGCTCCCGCAGAAAGTTGTACAGGAAGCACCGCCCCCGAACCGTCCACTGCATACTGCTGAACGTCCGCACGCGCCCGCCGGTGTCCCTGGCGGTGAGCCGGGTGGCGGTGTAGCCGTGGCCCTGGTAGCGGTCGTACAGGTACCAGCGTCTGCCCCGCTTGTACTGGATACCCTGGTCGCGGAGCAGCTTGTTAAAGGCCTGGGCGCTGCAGCCGTAGTCAGCGGCGATCTCGCTGACCGGAAAGACTTCGCTGGTGCCCATGGCCTCTCTGGCAAAACGGGCGTCCACAGCCACGGTGCCCAGGATACAGGCAAACTCGATGAGCTTGCAGGATATGGCCTCCATCAGCTCGGTTTCCTCGTTTTCGGGCGTCGCAAACAAGCCCCCTGTAAAGAACGTTTCCAGCATTTCTGGAGTTGATTTCTTCTGCATATTATTGCCTCCTTGCAGATTTTAGATTCACCGCTTGGGTGTATCTACAGGGTACCTGAGCCTGGAAGCTGAAAACAGGAACAATCCGTTGAAAACCGCGCTTTTTTATCGGGGGACGGCGGCTGTATCCCCATTGACATCTGCGAAAAACTGGAGGAGGCGGCTGTACCAGCCCCTCGTGAGCGGCGCGCCCGGGCGCCCGGCGGTAAAGGCCTGGGCGTAGGCCACGCTCTGGGCCCGGCGCTCTCTGCCGCTGTCTCTGCGGTCGCGCCGCGCGTACTCCGGCACGCGGTACAGGGGCTCTGGCACTGGCGCGTACAGCGCGCCCACAAGCGCTCTGGCCAGGGTGATGAGGGCCTCAAACTGTGTTTTTATCCGGCGGGCGTGCTCCTCGCTGAAGGGGAAAGCCACAGGCCGGCCGGGCACGATCTCCTCCAGCAGGATGTCCTCAAAAACGCCTGACAGGTTCGAGCTGTTCTTGACCATATCGGCGATCAGTATCCGGTGGCTCACCTGGCCAGGGAAACCGGGGTCGGCCTGTCTTCGTTTGGCGCAGTCCGGGCAGCTGTGCACCTCGACCATGAAAAAGGTGGGCACGCCGTCCACCTCGGTGGGGCCGCGCAGCACGGTGCAGTTGTAGGCAAGCTCTGCGCCGCAGACCTGGGTCCTGGGCCTTGTCTGCTTCTTGGTGGTTTTGTAGACCACGCGGTTTTCACAGCGCAGCGGCTCCTCGGGCGTGCAGTGGATGACCTGGGGCATGGACCCCTGTACCAGCCAGTAGGCAAACAGCCGCCATCTGTTGGCGGGTCCGATGACCCGGGGCATGGCGTCGTTGATGCCCTCTCCGGCAGTTACAATAATCTCCTGATGATAGTGATTCACGAATTTAGCTATGATTTCTCACTCCTCTCATAACCATTGTAAACGTAATTATAATAAAAATCAATTTTTGAGAGTTATTTTTTATTATTTAAGCTTGGTCACATACCATTTCCTTATTGCTTTCACCTGAAAACGGTGGTAAAATAGGACTAATTGTAAGCATCAAAATATAAAATGATTAAAGAAGGAAACCGAAATGTCAGAAAACAAACAACCCATCAGGCATTACGACATTGCGCCCGACAGTGAGTACAACATGCTCATGAGCGTCCTGCGGGTGAGTGTGAGCCGTCATCTGATGGATGAACATTATACCGTGGTTGAGGCAAACCCCTATTACTATGAACTCATCGGCTATCCAAAGGATGAGTATGAGGCTCTGTACCACAACCAGTGCAGCCGCTACTTCAAGGACAACCCTGAGGACTGGGAATCCATTGTGAACGCGGTAAATGAGGCGGTGAGCGCTGGCTATACCAGCTATGAGACGCTGGCCCGTATGCACCACAAAAACGGCCGCCTCATGTGGGTGAAGCTGGTGAGCGTCTTTACCGACGAGACCATCAATGGTTACCCTGTGGCCTACACGGTCATGACCGACATGACGGACTACATTGAGCAGGAGCAGGCGCTCCAGCGCAGCAACCAGAAGCTGCTGGAGCTGGCCTTTGTGGACCCGCTGACCAAGGGCCCCAACCGCTCCAAGTTTGACCTGGACGCCGGCGGCGCCATTCTTGAGGGCGCGCCGGGGGCCTATGTGCTGGTCTCGATGGATATCCGCAAATTCAAGCTCATCAATGACCTTTTTGGTATAGAAATGGGTGATAAGACCCTGCGCCATGTGTACGAGGTGCTTGAACACCACCTGCAGGAGGGCGAATTTGTGACCCGGGTGGCGGCGGACAACTTCTGCCTGCTGCTGCACAATGCCGACAAACCCATGCTCGTCAACCGCCTGGAGGTAATGTCCCGGGACATCAACCGCTTTAACTACGGCATAGAGCGCAAGTATTTCCTGTCCTTCGTCTTTGGCGTCTGCCCGGTGCTGGACCCAAACCTGCCGCTCACCCAGCTGCTGGACCGGGCCAACGTAGCTCTGAAGAGCATCAAGGACACTGGTGACAGCCGCCTGTTCGCCTGCCGGTTTTACTCAGACCTGGACCGCCTGAAGCTCATGCGGGAAAAGGAAATGGAAAACCGGATGCAGGACGCCCTGAACGCCGGCGAGTTCGTAGTCTACCTCCAGCCCAAGCTGTCCCTAAAGGACAACACCATCGCCGGAGCCGAGGCTCTGGTGCGCTGGCAGGACCCTGAGCACGGCCTCATCCCACCCGACGAGTTTATCCCCTTCTTTGAGAAAAACCGCTTTATCATTGATGTGGACCTGTACGTGTTCGAGCAGGTCTGTATGCTGCTGCGGAGATGGTTGGACGCCGGGCTGACGCCGGTACCCATCTCGGTCAACATGTCCAGGGCGCACCTGGTCCACTCCAATTTTCTTGATACCTACAAGGCCATCTGTGACGAAAACGGTGTGCCGCCAGAGCTTTTGGAGATTGAGCTCACCGAGACGCTGGTCTTTAAAAACCCCGACATGCTCTTCCAGGTCATCGACCAGATCCACAGACGGGGCTACCGCTGCTCCATGGACGATTTCGGCAGCGGCTACTCCTCCCTGAACCTGCTCAAGGACCTGCGGATGGACACCCTCAAGCTGGACCGCGCCTTTTTTACCTCGGAGAACGCCGACAACCCAAGGGAGCGCGATGTGATAACCTCCGTCATCGACCTGGCGGAAAAGCTCTCCATGACCACTGTGGCCGAGGGTGTGGAAACCGAGGCCCAGGCGGCGTTCCTGAAGGAAGCCCGGTGCGACATGATCCAGGGCTATGTGTTCTCACGTCCGGTGCCCATCCCGGATTTTGAGGCCCTGGCCTTTGGCAGGGCCTGCGGCCCGGCAGGCCATTAGACTGTTTTGAGCTTAAGCCCATACCGTAAAGGAGTGCGATGATGACGACCAACCTGATCCCCCTAACGCTCACGCTGATCATCCTGCTGACTGTTTTTTACGTCCTGTCCAACAGCAGCCTGCTGTGCGCGCTGAAGCAGGGCACAGTCCACAGCCGTTACTGGTGGCTGGTCTTTGGGCTGTGCCTTGGCTGCCTGCTGCTTATCATGGCCGTTTTCGGCATTCCGCTGCCCCTGTTCCTGCTGCTGCTCTATGGCCTCAAGGCCTGCGAGCTGCTGCACTTTCCAGAACCCGGGCAGCGGAACTGGTCCGCCGTAAACCTGAACTTCCTGCTCATCGCCGCCATCTACCTGATCACCCTCGGCGTGCTGGCGCTCTGCCAGGGCGGCAGCGTGCCCTCTGTGCTGAGTGACCCGCTTCTGCGGCCTGTCAGCCTGATCCTCCTGCTGGTCCTGAACGGCGGTATGGACCTGTTTCTGAGCCGCTTTTCCCAGCATATGCTCGAGCTTAAGACCGACTTCCGATCCGAGGAGGCCAGGCTGTTTGTCCAGTTCACCGCGCTTTCCGTTACCTTTGTCCTGCTCGACAGCGCCGCCTGTCTGTTCGACCTGCCGGCACTTCTGGTCTCCCTGTTTTTAATCGGGAGCAACGCCCTGCTGCTGCTCATGGTGGGCCTGTTTATTCACCAGCTGAGCATTATCCGGGAGGAGGCCCACCTGGAAACCGAGTACGCCCTGCTGGAGAGCAGCCGTTCCCGGCAGATCCGGCGCACTGAGGCCCTGCGGGACAGCGCCTACCGCGATGCCCTGACCGGCGCCCACAGCCGGCTTTACGCCGAGGACTACCTGGCGCGGCTCCTCGGCCAGGGCAGCCCCTTTGCCCTGGCCTATATTGACCTGGACGGCCTGAAGGGCATCAACGACGCCTACGGCCACCTGGCTGGCGACCGCTACCTGCAGGATTTCGTCCAAGCCCTGGCCCAGAGCCTGCGGAGCGAGGATATCCTCGCCCGGGTGGGCGGCGACGAATTCATGGTGCTGTTTCCAGACACCAGCGCCCCGGCCGCGCACACGATCCTGTCAAAGGCACGCGCCCGCCTGGCCGCCCAGTCCCGCCCAGACTGGCCCCTCTCCTTCAGCTTTGGGGTGGACGGGGCGCTGAAGGGCGCGGACAAAAGCATCGAGGCGCTGATCCACACCGCCGACCAGGCCATGTACGCCGATAAACAGAACCGACGCGCAAAGGAGGCGACCTGACCATGCCCATCAACCTGCTGTCCCTCATCCTCATTGCCCTGATCTACTTTTATCAGAACTGGCAGTTTTTCCGCTACGCGGAGTCTGTGCTCATGAAGCCCATAAAAAAGCCGTACATTGTCCTCTCATTCTTTATGAACTACGCGCTGTTTATGGTCTGCTCCTTCATGCAGCTTCACTTGGTGGTCAACTGGCTGCTCATCTTTGTGCTGCTGCTCATTGAGATCCTCTGCTTTTTCCGCTGTCCGCTGAGCGACAGCTTTGTTCTGGCCCTGATCTCCATGATCATCGGCCTGGCCTTAAACATCCTGTTCCGCTGCCTGCTGGCCGCCATCTTTGACCTGCCGCTCACCAGCTTCAGCAATGATACCCAGGCCGCAGGCAACCTCAAGCGCTATCCCGTGGGCCTGGGCTTTCTGGCCGCCGGGCTGTATTTCCATCTTGGACGGCGCTGGGAGGCCCACATCGACAACCCCCGGGTCATCTTCCAGGATAAGACCCGCAAATATTTTCTGATTGAGCTGAGCCTGGCCATCTACCTGTACCTGGTGCTCAACCTGCTCATCTACTCCGAGCCCGGCAATTTTCTGGTGCTCAAGCTCTGGGGCGTCAAATCCTGCGTCTTTTCCCTGCTGGGCCTTGGCCTGGGCGTGCGCTACGCGGCCCGCATCAGCCGCCTGAATCACTACCGGGCTCTCAACCGTGAGGTGCTCGCCGAGCTGCGCCAGAAAAAGGAGGAGGAGCTGGCGCTGAGCCGCATCGCCTCCACCGATGCGCTCACCGGATGCCTGAACCGGCAGATGGCCGAAGCGTCCCTGGAGGCGCTGCTAAGGGAGGGCATGCCCTTTTGTCTCTGCTTCGCAGATCTCAACGACCTGAAGCGGGTGAACGACACCCTGGGGCATGAGATGGGCGACCTCTACCTGCTCACCGCGGCGCAGACCCTGCGGCGCGCCTGCCGGACAGACAAAGACCAGCTCTACCGCTACGGCGGCGACGAGTTTCTCATCCTTTTTCCCGGGCTGCTGCCCGCCATCGCCAGCGACCGCCTGCGCCAGGTAAACCGCGGCCTCCGGGCCCGCAGCCACATGCCCGGCCACCCCTTTGACATGTCCGTAAGCTACGGCCTGGCACAGAGCGGCGAGGCCGAAACCCCCGGCGCGCTCATCCGTACCGCCGACGCCCGCATGTACCTGCACAAAGAAACCACTGAAAGGAACCAAAATGGAATACGACGACCATAGACAAACCAACGGCATCACAGGCTACGAGTACAATACCCTCATGAGTCTGCTGAAGGTGAGCGTCAGCAAGCATCTGCTGGACGAGCACTTTACCCTGGTCTGGGCCAATGAGTTCTACTACGAGCTCATCGGCTGGGACAAGGAGGCCTACGAGGCCCGCTACCACAACCTGTGCGACACCTACTACGCCGAAGACCCCGAGGAGCTCGCAAGGCTCACCGAGGTGGTCGTGGACGCTGTCACGAACAACAGAGGCGGCTACACCCATATTTCCCACATGCCCAAAAAAGGCGGAGAGCACGTCTGGGTGCGCATGGTGGCCACCTTTGCCGACGAGTACATCGGGGGCTACCAGGTCTCTTACACGGTCATGACCGACATCAACGACCTGGTGCTCATGCAGAAAACCCAGACCATCACCTACAACGCCCTGCCCGGCTTTGCGGCCAAGTACCACATCGGCAGGGACTTTAAGCCCACCCTGCTGGAGGCCAACGCGCGCTACACCGACTTCTTCGGCGACGGCTGCTGGGAGGGACGGCAGAACCCGCTCTTTAAGCAGAACTACAGCCTGAACCGGCAGGCCATCGACAGCAGCCGGGAAAAGATCTTATCCGGGCAGCCCTTCAGCCTGGGCCTCACCGTCCAGGGCGCCGACGGGCGCAGGGCAAAACTCCAGCTGAACGCCACCTGCGTGGACTGGAAGAACCAGGAGCCCATCTATCTCGCCATCTTCATCGACATCACCGACGTGACCGAGCTGCGGGAAATGCAGAGCCAGCTTGAGGCCCAGGCCGCAGCGCTCAAGGAGGCTCTGGACGCCGCCAAGCAGGCCAGCCGGGCCAAATCCGAATTTCTGTCCAGCATGAGCCACGATATCCGCACGCCCATGAACGCCATCGTGGGCATGACTGAGATCGCGAGAGTGCATCTGGATGACCCCGGGCGCGTGGAAAACTGCCTGGATAAAATTTCCCTCTCCAGCCAGCACCTGCTCGGGCTCATCAACGACGTGCTCGACATGACCGCCATCGAGAGCGGCAGCATGGCCCTGAACAACAGCGCCTTCTCCCTGCCCGGCTTTATGGAAAACGTCGTGGCCATCATCCAGCCCTCCGCCGAGGAAAGGCACCAGCACCTGTTCATCCGCACCTTTGGCGTGGAGCACGAGCACCTGAGCTCAGACCCGCTGCGCCTCAAGCAGGTCTTTATCAACATCCTGTCCAACGCCGTCAAGTTTACGCCCGAGGGCGGCAGCATCACCCTGACCCTGGAGGAATTCCCCGCCGCCAAAGCCGGCTGGGGCCAGTTCCGCTTCACCTTCTCCGACACTGGCATGGGCATGTCCGCAGATTTCATGGCCCACATCTTCGATTCCTTTGCCCGCGAGCATGACGGACGGGTGGATAAAACTGAGGGCAGCGGCCTGGGCATGGCCATCACCAAAAGGATTGTGGACATGATGGGCGGCAGCATCACCGTCCGCAGCACAGAGGGCAAGGGCAGCACCTTTGTGGTGTATTTGTCCCTGCGCATTGAGGAAACCCCGCCCTGCTACCCCGATCTGCCGCCCCTGCGGGTGCTCATCGCCGACGACGACGCGCTCATGTGCGAGTACGCTGTCCAGACTCTGGACGCCCTTGGGCTGAGGGCCGAGTGCGCCGAAAACGGTGAGGACACCGTACAGCGGGTCATCGCGGCCCATGAGGACGGGCAGGATTTTGACGTCCTGATCCTGGACTGGAAGATGCCTGGCGCCGACGGCCTGGAGGTCACCCGCCAGATCCGCGCCCGGCTTGGGGAAGCGCTCCCCATTCTCATCGCCTCCTCCTACGACTGGGCCGACATCCGAAAAGAGGCCCTGGGCGCCGGGGCCAACGACTTTGTCTCAAAGCCCCTGTTCAAATCCACGCTCTGCCACACCCTCAAGCGCCTAGTCCACGGCGAACGCCAGAACGACCGCCGCGCCGGGGAAACACCCCGGTACGACTTTGGCGGCAGACGGTTCCTGCTGGTGGAGGATAATCCGCTCAACCAGGAGATCGCCGCCGAGCTCTTATCCCAGGCCGGCGCCGCGGTAGACTGCGCCGCCAACGGCGCCGAGGGCTGTGAGAAATTTGCCCTCTCCTCTCCCGGCTACTATGACCTGATCCTCATGGACGTGCAGATGCCGGTCATGAACGGCTACGAGGCCACCCGCAGAATCCGGGCGCTGCCCAGAAAAGACGCCCGCCGTGTGCCCATCATGGCCATGACTGCTGACGCTTTCGCGGCCGACATCGAGAAAGCCCGGGAGGCCGGCATGGACGGCCACCTCGCCAAGCCGCTGGACCTCCAGCTCATGCTGCGGGAGCTGGAGCGCCAGCTATAAAGGGGAGGTCGCCTAAAACTAGGTGTTTTATACCTTTATCCGGCTTTTATTTTACCAATTTTGTCAAGTCATTACTTTTTGCTATAACGACCTGCATTGTTTTTCTAGCCGAAAAATGATAAAATAGATAAAATAATCAATTTTAAAGGAGAATCACTCATGGCAGCACAAACCACACATTCGCTCTATTTTTTTACGGCCGAAAGGCCATCCGAAATGCCTGAGTTTCTCTCCGACGGCATCGCTTGTTTCCAGGCCGACGAAGCGCTGACGCCGCTCTACCTGAACCCCAGCCTCATGGCCTTTCTGGGCGAGGACGCACTCCCCTGCTCCTTCGCGCCCTATATGGAGAAGGGAGATCTTCCAGCCTTTCAGTCCTTTCTCCGGGCCTTGCCCCCTGGAAAAACCGAGCGCGTGGGCATGAAGCTGTCCGGCGCGCAGGACAGCCCCATTTGGGTCTGCGCCTCCTGCCAGCGGGTTTCAGCGCCCGAAACCGGGCCGCCTGTCATCCTCTGCCACTTCGCGGATCTGAATTACCTGAAGCGCAGCCGGAGCAGCAGCTATGCCGACCTGGTGCCCTGCGGCGTGTTCAAAACCCTGACTGATGAGGATCTGACCCTGCTGTACGCCAACAGTTTTTTCTACCAGACCTACGGTTACACCCGGGAGAGCGCCGAGGCCGCGGGCTTTACGAACTGCCGGCGCATTGTCATGCCAAATGAGTATCCTCAGCTCCGCCAGAGGATCGGCCGCTACATCGACACGGGCATTTACGCCTTTGAGCTGGAAAACCACTGCATAACCATTGACCGCAAAGCCATCTGGGTGCTGGTCCGCTGCCAGTACAACCCCGAGGAGGACACTCTGTTCGGCGCGGTCTTTGACATCACAGACCGCAAGACTGCCGAGGAGGCCCTGCGCATCAGCGAGGAGGAGAACCGGATCGCCCTGCGCCACTCCGACAAATTTATCGGCCGGTACGACCTGCGGACAAAAACCCTGACCCGCACCGGCGAGGCCGCCCGTCTGCTGGGCCTGCCCGAGAGCACCAACAACGTCCCCGACGGCGCCATCGAGAGCGGCATCGTAGCTCAGGAGAGCGCCGCGGATTACGCCCGTTTTTTTAAGGATATACTGGATGGCAAGCCCGAGGGCCACACCTCCGTCAAGCTGCGCACCACCACAAAGAATGCCTACTCCTGGTTCAACGCGGATTACTCACTGGTCTATGACACTGACGGCAGCCCCATCACCGCCATCCTCACCTACTTTGACAGCACCGACCTGCATGAGCGCGAGGTGGCTTACGAGCGTTGGGCCAGGACCTATGAGCAGAAGCGCGAGAACTGTGTCGCTTACTACGAGTTCAACCTGACCGCCGATGTCCTTGAAAAATATGAGGGACAGACCAAGGGGGATATTCCCACAGGTTATACCCACAGCCTCCTCTCACTGGCCCAGTTTACCGCCGACCTGTACACCGTGCCCGAGGACCGCAAGAAGTTCGTCCGTTTCTTTAACCGTGACCACCTGCTGGAAAAGCACCGCGCGGGCAATGACGAGCTCTCCCTTGATTACCGCCGCTACAACAAGGCGGGCGGCATTTTCTGGGCGCGGGCTGAGGCTCAGATGGTGGACGACCCCTTTGTGGGCGTTGTGCGGCTTTTTGTGCTCATCCAGGACGTGGACAGCGAGAAGCGGCGGTCCCTGGAGCTGCGCCGACTCTCTCAGACCGACCCCCTCACCGGGCTTTACAACCGGGCCGCCCTGGTCAAGCGTCTTGGCCGTGTGCTGCGCCGGGGCACTGCCACCCGCCATGCCCTCATCATTCTGGACATCGACCATTTCAAGGAGCTCAACGACACCTACGGCCACCGCTTTGGCGACACCGTTCTCCAGGAGGTTGCCAGCGCCCTGAAGGACAGCCTGCGCAACAATGATTTCTCCGGCCGCCTGGGCGGCGACGAGTTCATGATCTTTATGCGCGGCCTTTCCGACACAGCCACAATCGGAACGCGGCTGAACGTGCTCAGGAACCGACTGAGAAGCCTTAGCCTGACCGAGCTCCCGCTCACCATCAGCATCGGCGTCGCCCTTTTCCCTGTCCACGGCAAAAGCTTTCAGGAGCTGTACGACAAGGCCGACCGCGCCCTTTACAAAGCCAAGCGTGCAGGCCGGGATACCATGATCTTTTATGAATGAGCTGCTTTTTAGCGGCTCATTCTATTTGCACGAAAATAATTGACAGGAGGTCGTTTATGAAAAAAGATGCTTTACTCAAGACAAACTGCTTTATCTGCGCCATTATTATTCTGGGCTTCGCGGTGGCCTCCTATGTCAGCTACCACTCCAACAACGGGATCTTTAAAAAGGATGTGGAGCACATCTCCGCCCTTACCTCCGAGGGCATTTACTACCAGATCGACGCCATTTTCACCAAACCCATCAACATCTCCCTGACCATGGCCAACGACCACCTGCTCAAGGAATTCCTGACCGAGGAGGCCGAAAGGGGTGACGAGGCCGCCTTTGTCCAGACCATGCGGGACTACCTGTACGCCTACAAGCAAAAGTACAGCTACGATTCCGTCTTTCTGGTCTCCAGCCAGACCAGCCGCTATTACCACTTTAACGGCGTCGACCGCACTCTGGCCCCCGGCAACCCCGAAAACGACTGGTACTATTCCTTCCTGAACGGCCGGGAAGACACCGGTCTCAACATCGACAATGACGAGGCTGCCCAGAACGAGGTGACAGTGTTTATCAACTGTAAGATCAAGGGAGACGACGGGTCAGTGCTGGGCGTGGTAGGCGTCGGCTTCAAGGTGGATTCCCTCCAGGGCATCTTCCGGGATTACGAGAACCAGTTCGGCATCAAGGCCTACCTGATTGGCGCAGACGGCACCATCCAGATCTCCACCGACCAGACTGGCTTCGAGCCCGCCAGCCTTTTCGACATTGACGGCTGCGCGGTCTTTGAGGACCAGGCCTTCCCCTCACCGAACGCCGAGAACGCCTTCTGGTACCACGCGGACGGCCACGAGGGCTACGCGGTGGCCCGCTATGTACCTAATCTTAAATGGTACCTTATAATCGACAACGACACCACCGCCTGGCGCAACAGGACCATCGTCCAGCTCTGTATCGGCCTCCTGGTCATCGCCCTTGTCACCGCTACGGTGCTCATCATTACCACCCGGATCATAAGGCGCTACAACGCTCAGATCGTGGGGCTGACCCTGGAGCGCGAGAAAAAGCACAGCGCCATCTTCAAAGAAGAGACGCAGAAAATCTACGAAAATATTTACGAGATCGACATCACCCACAACCGGGCCGCCAGCGAGGCCACACACCAGTATTTTGAGAGCCTGGGCGTACCCGAGGACACCGCCGCCTACGACGAAGCCCTGGAAATCATCGCCGAGAAGCAGATCAAGGCTGAATACCGCGAGGGCTACCTGTTCACCTTCGGCCCCGCCCAGGTCCTCACGGCCTATGATATGGACATTGAGAACCTGCGCTACGAGTTTATGATCACCAAGGACGGCGGCGAGAGCTATTACTGGATGCGCATTACGGCGCGCCTCTTCTTCTGGGAAGAAGACCAGTCGGTGCGCATGTTTGTGTACCGCCAGAACATCGACGATGAAAAGCAGCGTGAAAAATACATGGCTGAAAAAATGAGCCGGGATTCCCTCACCGGCCTCTACCATAAGGTTGCCACCCAGGAGCTGACCGACCGGCTTCTGGCGGAATCACCGGAGAATACCTATGCCTTCTTTATTCTGGACATTGATGACTTTAAGGAGGTCAACGATACCCACGGCCACGCCATGGGCGACCTGGTCATCGCCCGGTTCGCCACAGTGCTGAAGGCCCAGTTCCGGGAGGACGATATTGTGGGCCGCATCGGCGGTGATGAGTTCGCCGCCTTTGTCCCGGTGCCCTCAGCCGAATACGCCCGGGAAAAGGCCGAAAGCCTCGTGGCCACCCTGTGTATCCAGTACGGCGGCACCGCGGACAGCTGCCATATTTCCGCCAGCGTGGGTGTCTCACTGGCGCCCCAGGACGGCAGCGACTTTGCCGCCCTGTACCAAAAAGCCGACAGCGCCCTGTACGACGTGAAAGCCCAGGGGAAGAACAGCTTTAAGATTTACCAATAAAAAAAGGGCCGAGAGGCCCTTTTTCTATTTCTATTTTACTATTTAAGCTCTGCGTAATCCTTCAGGAAAACGTCGATGGCTGCCTTGATCTTCTCACAGCCGCCCACCTCGTCAGACTCAATGTTTAGCGGGATAATGGGGTCGTGGAGGGACATGCGCATCAGGCACCAGCCGTTGCCAGCGTCCTCGCCGCAGTCCACTCGGATGCCCTCAAAGTTGGGCTCCACAATGGTCCAGCCTGGCTGTTCCTCCGCGAATTTACGGAAGCCGTCCAGCACCTCCTGGCCGTAGTCCTTAAAGTCCTCTGCCGTGATCTTAAAGCGGTACTCTCTGGCCTCTGCGGGCTCCTTGAGATCCTTCAGGAACACTGAGAGCGGCTTGCCCTCGCGGTGCAGCTGGGCGAACTTGATGAGCGCCATGGTAACCAGGTAAGCGCCGTCGTCCAGGAAGTAGTTTTCCCTGATGGCCCCGTGGCCGCTGGTTTCCATGGCCAGGTGGGTCTCCACGCCGTGGGCGTTCAGACGGACCGCCTCATTGATGACGTTCTTGTAGCCGCGCTTAAAGCGGTGGTGGTGCCCGCCGAGACCCTCGATGTACTCGGTCAGGCCTGTGGAGGTGACGGAGTCGGTCACGATGGTGGTGCCCGGGTATTTTTCCAGCAGCATGCTGGCAATAAAGGCGATGAAGCCGTTGCGGTTGATGGCGTCGCCCTTTTCGTCGATGACAGCAGAGCGGTCCACGTCAGTGTCAAAGATGATACCCATATCGGCCTTGCTGTCAATCACTGCCTGACGGATGGCGTTGATGGCGTCCGGGTCCTCCGGATTGGGGATGTGGTTCGGGAAGTGGCCGTCCGGGTCCAGAAACTGGCTGCCCTCAGTGTCGGCGCCCAGCGGGGCCAGCACGCCCTCGGCAAAGAAGCCGCCCGCGCCGTTGCCCGCGTCCACGATGATGTGCGCGCCCTTGAGGGGTGTTTCCTCCCCGGTGGCCTCGCGGATCATGGCGACGATGTTGGCCGCGTACCTGGGAATAAAGGCGGTGTCCTCACGCTTGCCGCCGATTTTAAAATCGGTGACGATGGTTTCCGCCTGCTCGAGGATCGCTGCGATGTCCTCCTTGTTCAGGCCGCCGTCCTTGGTAAACAGCTTGATGCCGTTGCGGTTAAAAGGCAGGTGGCTGGCGGTGATCATGACCGCGCCGTCGCAGTCCATCTCCGGGTCCAGGGTGGTCATGAACATGGCTGGCGTGGTGGCAATGCCGCAGTCATACACATGTCCTCCGTCCGATACCAGCCCCAGGCAGACGGCCTGCGCCAGGTTCGGCCCGGTCAGCCGGCTGTCGCGGCCCACAGCCACGCTCAGGCTGTCCTTTCCGGTTTTCGCCTTCAGCCATTTGCTGAAAGAGTAGGCGATCTTCATGGCCATGTCCTGTGTCAGGTTAATGCGCTCGCCCTCGACCCCTTCCATGGCAATCCCGCGGATATCTGAGCCGTTTTGAAGCTTGGTGATGTTTTGTATTTCCATAGTTCCCTCCGGTAATATAGGATAAAAATTGTTCGCTTTAGACACTCGAGTTGATAGTTGATAATTGATCGTTTAAGAACAAATCCGCAACGCGGATTTGATTTAAATTCAAAATGCCTCTGGCTTTTTGTTCAATAACTATCCACTATCCACTATTAACTAATCTGATCAGTCCACGATTGGTTTTCCGTCTGCATCGACCTGGTTGGTGGCCAGGGTGGCGCACATGACCGCCTTGATGGTGTGCATGCGGTTTTCGGCTTCGTCAAAGACCTTGGAGGCCGGGCTTCTGAAGACCTCGTCGGTCACCTCCTGCTCGGTCAGGCCAAAGCGTTCGTGAACGTCCTTTGCCACATCGGTGTTCAGGTCGTGGAAGGACGGCAGGCAGTGGAGGAAGATCACGTCCGGGTTGCCGGTGGCTTCCATCATTTCGGTGTTGACCTGATAAGGCGCCAGCAGCTTGATGCGCTCTGCCATCTGGTCCTCCTCGCCCATGGAAACCCACACATCGGTGTAGATGGCGTCCGCGCCCTTCACGCCCGCCTTAATGTCGTCGGTCAGGGTGATGCTGCCGCCGGTTTCCTCACAGATGGCGCGCATTTCTTCGACCAGACCCTCTTCCGGGAACAGCACCTTGGGCGCCACTGCCACAAAGTGCATGCCCAGCTTGGCGCAGCCGATCATCAGGGAGTTGCCCATATTGTTGCGGGCGTCGCCCACATAGACCAGGCGGCGTCCTGCCAGCTCGCCGAAGTTTTCCTGGATGGTCAGCATATCGGCTAAAATCTGGGTGGGGTGGTAGGTGTCGGTCAGGCCGTTCCATACCGGCACGCCGGAGAATTCCGCCAGCGCTTCCACGGTTTCCTGCTTAAAGCCGCGGAACTCGATACCGTCGTAAAAGCGGCCCAGCACCTTGGCGGTGTCCTCGATGGACTCTTTTTTACCCATCTGGCTGTTGGTCAGGAAGGTCACGCAGGCGCCCTCGTCAAAGCCCGCGACCTCAAAGGCACAGCGTGTGCGGGTGGATGTTTTTTCAAACAGCAGCACGATGTTTTTGCCGGCAAGCAGCCTGCCCGGACGGCCTTCTTTTTTCTTTTTCTTCAGCGCAGCGGCATAGTCTAACATAAAGTTTATTTCTTCTGGCGTAAAATCCTTTAATGTCAGGAAGCTACGGCCTTTTAAATCAATCCCCATCGGAATTCCTCCTCATTTATCGTCATTATTTGACTTTATTTTACCCTAACCACCGCGTTTAAGCAATGCTTTATCGTTTGCAGTTGTGCGGGCTTTCAGATTGATCCGCTGTGATTGCGGTAAAAAAAAGACGTTATCGGTAAAAAGCTTGTTTAGCTATTAATGGTGATTTATAATCAAACATAAGTGTGTAAACACTCGAAATACTTTATTAAGGGAGTAAACAATGAAAGGTAAAACTTATCTGAAGGTAACCGGTATTCTGCTGCTGATCGGCGGCATCCTCGGCGTTTTATGCTATGGGCTGCTCACACTGCTGCTCGGGGTTGCCCTTGTGGACCAGGGCACCGGCAGCGGCGCCATCCCTGTAACAGCCATCGTGGTCGTCTATGTGATCGCCTCCATTATCCAGCTGGTCGCCGGCGTGATGGGGATCAAGGGCTGTAATAAATCAAGCAAAGCGGACGGATGCTTTAAAATCGGTATTGTTGTCTTAATTATTTCTATCCTCGCCGCCATTGTCAACATGGCCGGAGCGGGCTTCACCTTTTCCGGTATTCTCTACGCGCTGCTCGGTCTGGTGGTTCCAGGCTTATACATCTACGGCGCAAAGCTGAACAGGGACTCCCTGCCAATGGCATAGGCTGTTTTTCTCCTGTATTAAAAAAACCCGCTGCGGCTCACGCCACAGTGGGTTTTTGTTGTTTTTATTGCCTAGCTGCGTTTTTTAAGAACCAGTACGGAGCCGCCTGCCAGCGCTGCCAGCAGTACCAGTGACAAGCCCGCGCTGTAGGGCGTCCCGGTTGCCGGGTTGCCCGGGGTGGTGCCGGTGGTGGTATCCGCGGTGGTGCCGCTGTCCGGTCCTGCCTTCTGGGTCAGGGTGATTTTTACCAGCTCGCTGCTGCTCGCGATATGGGCTTTTTCCTGGCCGTCCCGGTTATAGAACGCGCGCACGTAGTAAGTACCCGCCGCCGGGGTCTGGGCGATGTTTTTGCCCTCTGCGTCGGTGTAGGCTTCAAAGCTCAGCAGGCCGCTGTTTTGGTCCAGCTTGATGGCCTTACCGTCCTTGTCCCTGACGGTGGTGGCCTTTTTCAGGTCTTTTTCCAGGCTCTGGATATCGGACACGTCGTAGCTGCCCTTGAGGGCTGACGCGTTGATCTCTGTGGTGGTGGGCATCATCAGGGTGTAGGTGTAAGAGACGCTGGTGGCCTGAAGATCCTGAGCCTGATGGGCGTCATTCGGTGTGAAAGCGACATTCAGGCTGTAGGTTCCCGGCTCGGTGGGCGCTCTGTCTAAAAGCATACCGTCATCAACGCTGTCGTATTTCAGGCTGATTTCGTCCTTGTCATATGCGATATTCTTATGGCCTTCCGGGTCCAGATAAGTCACGATGACGGCATTATCCTTTGTCAGCAGGGCCTGCAGGGCGTCGTTTGACTCGAAGTAATTGGAATCCGAATCATAGCTCAGCCCGTCAATCCGGACGCCGGTGGCTACCCTGCCAACGGTGAAGGGGCTGCTGGTAATTTCGCCATAATAGAAACCGCTGGTATCCTCGACAGAGACCTGCGCGGTTTTGCCGATATCCGCCTTGGTCAGCTCCAGGGTGTCGCCCGGAACGGTGGTGGCTGCCCCGTCTTCGTCGGTGAGGGTCCAAGTGTAGTTTAGTTTGAGCAGAGCCGCGTCGATGCCCTCCGCGGGCCTGAAGTCCGCGCGCACACTGCCCTGGGAGACGGAAATCTCAGACGGGAAGTCCGCGAAATCACCTTTCAACTCAGCTCTTCCGATGATGAAGGACGCTGTGCCTGAGCTGCCAAGGGTGAGGGTCTGGTCAGCGCGGTTTTCCTCGCCGGCGTAACTCACGTTGAGCGTGTAATCCCCCAGCTGGGTCGGCGGCGTCTCAAGCACGTCCAGATAATGGGTGTAAGTGGTGGTCAGCTTGCCTTCGGCCGGCGTGATCTCCCTGCCCTCCTCGTCCGTCACCGTGATGGTGACCTTGCCGAGGCCGCCCTCGGCCTGCGGGTCTCTGCCAGTGTAAGGGTAGCTGTTATGCTCGAGATTAACCGACACGTATGTTTCAAACACTTTGGCGGTTTCCAGCCTGCCGTTCTTCAGATAGGGCGCGTAGGTTTGAGCGTCCATACTACCCTCTAACTGATAACAAAAACTGCCGTCTGCCGCCTCGCTCAGCGCGCCCGATTCCGCCTCGGCCAGCACGGCCGGGTTTGTAAATATCAGCGGATAGGCCGTATAAACCCTGCTGACCACGCTGCTGCTGAAATCCTCAGCCAGTATGATGGGTTTCTTCGCGAGCATGATGTACGCAATATCGGTTTTGCCGGACAGGGTGAACTGGGCGGCAAACATGACGTTTAACAGGTTATCGACCGACGAGTCGCTGATCAGCAGCTCTGAGCCCCCGTTTTGAATCACGCCGACCGTCGAGCCCTGTACCTTCACGTTTGGGCTCTCCTCGTTCCCAATGCCATATACCTCACAGCCGTCAAAAGAAGCGGCGCACTCATTTAAGATACCAACGATTGGCAGGGCCGCGCCCGTGGCTTTCAGGGCCGCGCTGTCCGAAACGCCCACGAGCGCCGGATTCTCCCCGTCTGATGTTCCGGTGACTGCCGCGCCTATGATGTTCAGCGCAGCGTTGTTTTTCGCGTTAATACTGCAGTTCTCCAGTGTAGTGCCCGCTTTCAGGCTTAAGACGCTGTCATTCCAGACATTGATGATGCCACCGACCTCTTCCGCCACTGTCAGGGTGATGCTATGGCCCGCGCCGTCAACGGTCAGCTGATTTTCATCATAAAGGGTAAAGAACGATCTCGATGATGTGTCTTCACTTAAGCTCACGGTATAATCGCCGTTGGCTGTCAGTGTCACGTTGCCGTGAACCACAATGGTATCCTCCACCACCGCGTTCCCGGTTAAGGTAATGGTCGCGGTCTGTCCCTCTTCTATGGAATCGAAGGCCTCCTTAAGGGTAGCGTAGGTGACGTCCGCGCCTGCCTGGCGGCTCTGGACACCGGTTGTCACGGCGCACACAGGCGTTCCCGCCGCAGGGGCCTCATCAGTCTTATTTTCTGCCGCCGGGGTTTTCTCCTCTGCGGGCGCTTCAGCCGCTGGGGCTTCGTCCATTTCCTCCAGCGCCCTGGTGATTTCGGGCAGCTCAAGGCTGCTCTCTGACGCTTCGAGTGCTTTATCAGCGCTTTCGCTGCTCTCGGCGGCAGCGGTATCCGCCACAGGGTTCCCGGCAGTCCCTGCCGCCAGGGCCGGCACACTCGAGCAGACCAGCGTCACGGGGATGATCACCGCTGACAGGGCTGACGCCAGGCGTGTTCTCAATTTCTTTGACATTTTTTACCTCCAATATTTCTCCTAAAGATAGATATATAGAATATACTTCTATTCTATCTTAACACGTTTTCAGGAAATAAAAGTTCAAGATTCCTTCAAGAATTTAAGCGGTGGTTCTCTCTCCTCCCATTAAAAAAAACCCGGGTGCGGGCCGGGCTTTTTATGGGTCAGGCGGACGGCTCCATACGTCCGCCTGTGCCTGCTATTGCGCGTCGTCCACCTTTAAGGCGTGGAAAATGTTGGAGGTGTCCACGCTCTGGGACAGGTCCAGGGTCACGCTGACGCGGGCCCCCACCTGGTAGTTCTGGCTGTTGACCTCTGCGTTCATGGTCTCAAACATGATCTCGGTGTTGTCGTCTGTGGTCAGATCCAGGGTGTTTATGGAGGCTGACGCGATCACACCTGTGATCACAGACCGGTCGCCGGCATTCAGCTCTGAATCGCTCACGCTCAGCACCACCACGCTTTCATAGGCCTGGAGGTCGCCGGTGTAGGTGACAGTCACTTCATTGCCGGTCAGGATGCCGCTTACATAACTGTGCTGGGCGTCGGTCACGTTCAGCGGATAATCGGCGCCGTTGGCGAAAACGACAAGCTCGCCGTCCGCGTAGCTCACCACGTAGCCGGTGAGGGTCTTGACCTCAGGCTCGGGTGTAGGTTCGGGTGTCGGCTCTGGCGTTGGGTCTGGAGCCGGAGCAGGTGTGGGCTCAGGTGTCGGTTCCGGCGTCGGTGCTGTCGTCGGTTCTGGCGTGGGTGCCGGCGTCGGGTCAGGTGCTGGTGCCGGGGTGGGTGCCGGGGTCGGCTTTGGCGTCGGCTGGGCGCTTGGCTGCGCGGGCTGTGACGGGCTTGGCTGCGGCTTGGCCGGCGCTGGCGCACTTGGGCTCTCAGGCTGTGTGGTCGTTAAATACTGGGAATAGACAAAAGCGTCCTTTCCGTTGTAGTTCACTCTGGACCAGCCGTTGTCGCAAACGCCGGTACGGGTGATCTCATTGCCGGGCGCCAGATCGCCCAGCACGTTGGAATCCGTGGTGTAGGACTCCCGCACGTGTACGGTGTCGGTGGCCCATACCTTTTCGTCCGCGGCCTTAATCTCGACCTTGGCAGGCTCCTGGGCCTTTTTAATGTTCTCGTCATTGTCCACAATTTCAAGGACCTTGACGCCCGTGGCGTCGGTGCCATTGATCTCGCCCACGTATTTTACCTGAACCCAGTTGCCGTTTTCGATGCCGTTCTTGTACGCCTGTCTGGCCCCCGCGGTGTTAAAGCTGTACTCGGTGCCGTCTGGCTCCTTGAGGGTGAGGGAGTGCTGGGTCAGGTTCCTGACGGTTCCCACCATGGTCTGTTCCTTCGGCGCGGCGGAGCCGTTGTCCTTGATCTCCGTCACAGTGACGCCGCTGGTGTCGGTGCCCTCGATGGTGCCGTCGTATAAGATGGTGAGCTTGTCACCGGACAGCATATTCTTACAGCTGACGGTCGCCTTTGAAAGGTCAAAGGTCAGCTCGCTGTTATCGCCCCGTGTCATCACCAGGGTTCCGGACGCGTAGCTTTTCAGCACGCCGTCCACACTGCCTGTGCTCGAAGCCCCCTGCGGGGCATTATCCGTTTTCGCGCAGGCCGTAAAGGATACCGCTAAAAGTACACTTAATAAAATCCCGAGGATTTTTGTTTTTTTCACTTCTTATCTCTCCTTTTATGCGATCCTCCTTCCATACCTGACCCTATTATATAATAGAATTAGATTTACGGCTACCGCTTTCAGCCAAGAAAAAAACCGCTGAGCGCAATATCAGCGGTTTTTACTTATTTTTGTTGTTTATTACCGTTAAGGAAAGGATTATGCTCTCCCCCAATCATTTGACCCGGGACCTCCCGCGTGCTATGATTAAGCCAACAACACACGAAAGGAGTGTCCCTCATGGCGCTATTATAAGAAAACGAACATTTCTCAAAGGTTACCCTGGAGGAATTTGACGCACTGCCCATGGATGAGCATCATCTCTACGAATTGATTGACGATATGGTGCTGATGGCCCCGCGTCCCGGAGTCCTTCATCAAAGCATTCTGTTTAATCTTTCCGTCGCCCTCGCACCTTTTTTCAAAGGCAAAACCTGCCGCCCCTTTTCTGAGCTGGAGGTTCGTCTGAACAAAGACATCTTTGTGCCGGACATCAGTGTTCTCTGTGATCCGGAAAAATTTTCGGATCAGCGCTATGAGGGCGCGCCGGACATCGCGGTGGAAATTCTGAGCCCAGGCTCCATGCGCACCGACCTTTTCACCAAGCTCAACAAATATCAGCTGGCAGGTGTGCAGGAATACTGGATTGTCAGCCCAAAGTCAAAAACCATCATTGTCCATACCTTCTGGAAAAGGGAGGTCAGCGAGTACACCCTTGAGGAAACGCTGGCCTCCGGTATTTTTGAGGACCTTAAAATCCCGCTGAGCGATATTTTCCCAAAAACGCCGTAAAACAAGGGCGCTTTTTTTATTTCAGCGGGTCACGGTTAAGGGGCATGGTCATACACCGCGGGCCTCCGCGGCCGCGCACCAGCTCGGAGGCTTCAATGCTGATGACGTCAATGCCATTTTCGGCCAGCACCTCGTTGGAGCGCTCGTTCCGCCCGTAGGCCACGATGACCCCCGGTGCGATGGCCAGGGTATTGGTACTGTCGTTCCACTGCTCTCTGGCCGCGGCCACCGGATTGCCGCCGCCGCTCTCAATGAGCTTTATGCTGGTGAGGTTCAGGGCGCGTCTCAGGGCGTCGTGCAGGCTGTCGATGTGTTCGTAGCGCATATGCCCCTTGCTGCCCCGGCGGATCATCACGGTTTCCACGTGGTCCAGAATGCCCGGGTACACGGTAAATTTATCGTAATCCACCATGGTAAAGACCGTGTCCAGGTGCATGAAAGCCCTGTCCTTGGGAATCTTGACGGCCAGCACGCCCTCCAGGGCCGGGTTATCCTCGAACAGCCGCTTTGCCAGCTCCTCGACGCCCTGCACCTGAGTCCGCTCGCTGCACCCCACCGCCACCACAGTCGGGCTGAGGATCAGGATATCCCCGCCCTCCACCGAGAAGAACTTGTCATATTCATAGTAGGTTTTCCCCCCGCAGGAGGCGAACAACGGATGATTTTTATAAATGTAGTGCATGTACAGGCTTTCCCGCTTGCGCACCTCGGTGGCCATGGAACTGATGCTCATGCCGTCGCCGATGGTGACCGCCGGGTCACGCATAAAATACAGGTTCGGCAGCGGGTTCATGTAAAAGGCATAGGGCTCGGATTCGTTGATATAATCCGAGAGCACCCGCTCCCGTTCCACATGGTCCAGCTCCTTCTGAAGCACGCCGGCGATCAGCGATTCCGCCAGCTTGCAGTCCTCCATGGAAAGCAGATATTCCTGCAAAAATCCATCAATGTAGTTGCCCGAGGACGGGTTCTGGTCGATGACGTCGTGCACCAGGTTTTCGCGCACCTCTGCGTCTGCCAGAATATCGGTCAGCAGCTGCTCCACGTAATACACCTGGATGCCGCGCCCGGTGAGCACCCTCGCAAAGGCGTCGTGCTCCTCCTGCATGCGCCTGAGCCAGGGGATATCCTCAAAGAGGACCTCCTTGAGCACGTTGGGTACAATGCGCTCAAGCTCCTTGCCCGGCCGGTGCAGCAGGACTGCGTTAAGCTTTCCGATCTCCGACTGTATATTCAGTAGCTTTTCTTCCATTCACTTGTTCTCCAATCTTTGTACAATTCTTATATTATACCCTCTTTGTCTTAAAAGAAGAACAAATAAAACGGCGCCCTCGCAGATGGATGTCTAAAATTTAACATCCGCCTGCGAGGGCGCCGTCTGTGGGCTTTCAACCGCCAAAATTTGGCATCAAAAAAGAAGAATACGCGATTCTTCCCCTTCGTCTGAGCTTATGCGGGTTTAATCAAAATGTCAGTGGGATTCTTAGTAGCTGAAAGCACCTTCGACTTCGTCTACTAATGCGATTTTAACGCTTTTTGTGAGGACATCGGAATATGAGAAGGATAATCTCTGAGTCGGCCGTTTATCTTCCTTTACGCTGACGGTAAAGATGCTTGGGTAAGTCCCTTCAATAACGCCTTCTTTTTGATAGAGCTTTTTCTTGCTCTTATGGGCTTCCAGTTTTACTCTTTTTCCACGATAGTTTTCAACCTCACGCTTGACGTCCATAATTGTCGCTTTTTGTTTCTGCTGCATGAACTTCACCTCGTTATGTGGATTTACATCTTAGTCATTATAACATGATTCTTCCAAAAAGTAAAGTATAATTATAGCAGTCTTAATTATCATTGTCAATATGTAAATGCACTTTTTATTTTCAAAATGTTTCTCGTTTACATTCGCTTCTATATGTTGTGTAATGGTTTTACAGAATAACCGGATATAGAAATCCGCCAAGCCTTAAACCGTTTTTTTTAACGCAAATCTTTTTATGCTTCTTTTTCACCTTGTTTATTAAAAGATACAACTGTTTTACCGTTCAAACCATATGACGGTTTTTAAAATTTTTGAACAAAATTTCATTTTCGCCCCTGTTTTGCTTGTAAAAACAAGCCTTTTAATCTATAATAGAGGTTAAAGGACATTTTTGTTCATCGTCTAAGGATTAAACAGACGATCACTTTGAAAAAATGCATTGGAGATAAGGACAATGAACACAGACCAGCGTTTATTACAGGCAATTGCCAAGCTATATTATGAAGAGGGACGGACCCAGTCCGAAATCGCCACCCAGTTCAGCATTTCCCGTCCCAAGGTGTCGAGAAAGCTGGCGGAAGCGCGGGAACGCGGCATCGTCAAGATTTTCATCGACGACGCCATCGACGATATCAGCGAGATGGAGCAGCAGCTCCTGACCGCCTTCCACCTCAAGGGAGCCCGTGTGGCCTCAGTGCCGGAGGACGATGTGGAGCTGGCCATCCAGCTGACTGCCCGCCTGGGCGCGCAGTATCTTAAGGCCTTCCTGGACCCCGGCGACCATATCGGCGTGAACTGGGGCTGGACGCTCTTTGAGCTCTCCAAGGAATTTCCGGCCTTTTCCCTGCCGGACTGTTCCCTGGTTCAGCTCTCCGGCGCGGTTGACAACGCCAACTGCCGCAGCTTTGCCCATGAGATCATCAGCAACCTTTCCCAGAAACTCGGCGCGGAGAGCGCTTTCTGCCTGCCCTGCCCGGCGCTGGTGGAAAGCCCGATCATCCTCGATATCCTCCTGCACGACGCCAAGGTCCGCAGCCTGCTGGAGCGGGTGGAGGACTGCAACAAGCTCTTTGTCAACATCGCGACCCCGGATGAGGATTCCTGCCTCTACCAGGCCGGATACCTGAACGACGAGAATATCGCCCGCCTGAAGGAAGTGGGGGCCGTAGGCAGTATCTGCAGCCGTTTCTTTGATAAAAACGGCAATATCTGCGATCCTGAGCTGGATAAGCGCACCGTCGGTGTCTCACTGGACGCCATTAAAAACGCCGAGTGTGTGCTGGCATGCATCGTCGGCAGCCAGAAAGCCAGGGCAGTTTACTACGCCCTTAAGGCTGGCTGGATCGACGTCCTGGTCACCGACTCCCTGACCGCCGAGCGGGTCATTGACCTGGCAAAACGGGAGGGCGTGCTGTAAACAGAAAAAGAACTGTCCGTTCAGGACAGTTCTTTTAGCGTGTTAAAAGCTTAAGAGACGAAGCCTTTTACCTAAGAAAGAGAAAAGCGTTCTGCGGGTATTGCCCCCACACCTATATCTCCTTCATTAATGTCAATACTTTATCTCGCTAGTGTCCGATGTTTCCGACAAAGGGGCTCGATTCCCGGCCGTTTACCGCGGCGCCTGGATCTTTTTCTCTTATCTGGATAAAAGGCGCAGTCTCGGGCCGCGCCTCTGCTTTAACAGTCTGAGAACTGCCCGTTCAGGACAGTTCTTTTAGCGTGTTAAAAGCTTAAGAGACGAAGCCTTTTACCTAAGAAAGAGAAAAGCGTTCTGCGGGTATTGCCCCCACACCTATATCTCCTTCATTAATGTCAATACTTTATCTCGCTAGTGTCCGATGTTTCCGACAAAGGGGCTCGATTCCTGGCCGTTTACCGCGGCGCCTGGACCTTTTTCTCTTATCTGGATAAAAGGCGCAGTCTCGGGCCGCGCCTCTGCTTTAACAGTCTGAGAACTGTCCGTTCAGGACAGTTCTTTTTTAATGCACGCTCACCGCAGGCTCCCCTTTGAGCCCCAGTGGTCCAGCTCCAAAATATTGAAGTAGATCTGGTTGCCGCCATAGCCCAGCTGCTCCTCAAAAAGCTCAAAAAGCTTTTCGGTGTAGGCCCTCAGGTACGGCTCAGGCGTTTTGCCGTAAAGGCGTGTCTCCATGAAAGCGCAGGCTGCCGGCTCGCCGCCGCGGTAAAGGCTGCAGCCGTCGTCGATCTGCACAATGGCCCGGTCTCCGGGCTTACCGGGCAGCATGGGCACCAGGGCCGCGACCCCGGCGGCCAGGGCGCGCTTTTCCTCATCAGTTAGTTTCTTTGAAAGGCTGATCTGTATGTAAGGCATTCTCTTTCTCCTCCTCTCTGCTGTGCGCCATCAGCACACTGCTGCCGAGGGCGATTCCCAGCGCGTCGGACAGGACCTCGCACTTGGAGCGGAACAGGTAAAACACCTTTTCGGGGAATTTCTCGCCGCCAAAATCGCTCTCGTAATTGGCCAGTCCCTTGAGGATGATCATATCCGCTTTCCGGAGGTTTTCCAGGGCTTCCCGGGACATATACCGGGGGTGCAGGCCAATACAGTCGGTCCCGGTGTCCAGGATCTCCCCCTCCCGGTCAAGCCCTGCCATCCGCGCGTCCTCCTCCAGGGCGTCGTTATAGATAGGGCCGCCCTTGACCATCACGCTCACCGTCAGAGGCGGCAGACCGCGCGCCTGGCGCCATTGGCCGAGCACCTCGAGCAGCAGGCGGTCCAGAACGATCTCCCCGGCGTTGTCGGTGACCAGCGTCAGCGTGCCCGCGGTCAGCAGGCGCTCCCTGAACGGCGCGTAGTCGTCGATGGCAAAGGGCTCCTCCATGCTCTTTTCAAGGGCTCCGGCCACGTCAAACTCGTCGGCAAAGGACACATCAATAATATTGCCGCTGGCCGCGGCCCTGAGGGCATACAGCAGCGGGTCATCCTTCTGCTCCACTGCCCGCCGGATTTCGGGAAGCAGGCGCAGCATCTGCCCATTCTGCTTTTTCCGCACTGCCCTCAGAGGATCAGGGTCGCCCAGAGCGTCGCAGAACAGGCGGAACATCTGGGAACCGGAAACCCCGGCATGGATGTGGATGCTCTGCCGGCTCACCAGGCCAATCTCCTTTCTCAAAATTTCGTTCTGTTTTTCCACGGGCAGCTTGAACAGTTCGAACTGGCGCAGCAGAAAACCGAGCTGACAGCGTGCCAGACATAAAAAATGCATGGGTGCTCCTTTCTGAGTAAAAAACCGGCTTTGGAAAAAGCCGGTTTTGGTTTATAAGCAATAGAGGGCTACGGGCGCGGGGCTATCCCTGGAAGCCATGTTTTTTGAGGAACTCGGTCCGCGCTTCCCAGGCCGGGAACAGCGCGTAGGGGATGGCCTTGTAGACCTCGTACAGGTCGGCGTAGATACTCACATTCTTCGCGATGGGCTCGTAGACACGTTCCACCTTGCAGAAGGCCTCGGAGGCTTCCTGCCAGCTGCCGAAATAGCCAGCCGCCAGAGCCGCGTTCCAGGCCACGCCCTTGGCGCCGAACTCGGTGCCGCCGGGCAGGCTGATGGGCGCGTTGCAGATGTCCGCGAAGATCTGGCACCACACCGGGCTCTTAGAGCCGCCGCCGGACAGGCGGATATCGCTTACCGGGTAGGTGTAGGCGTCCAGGCAGTGCTTGTTGGCAAAGGCCATGCCCTCGTACACAGCGCGCTGCATGACGTGGCGGTCGCTGTGAAGGTTCAGGCCGAAGAAGTTGCCCCGGGCGTTGGTGTTGGTAAAGGGCGCGCGTTCTCCCGCCGCGTTCATATAAGGATGGTAGATGGTACCGTCACAGCCCGGGTTCACCTTGTCAATCACCTCGTCAAAGAGGGCGTAGACACTGCGGCCCTCCTTTTCGGCCTGCAGCTTATCCGCGCAGGTAAAGTTGTTCACAAACCAGTCGCTGTTCGGTGTGCCGGTCAGCGGCGCGATGAGCTGCTGCCATTTGCCCGGTATGTTGTGAATGGTCTGGCAGCCCAGCATGGGTGAGTGGGCGAACTTGGGCATGGTCAGCATGATGACGCCAGAGGTTCCCAGGATAATGTTGGCCTGTCCGTCGTCCACCGCGCCGACGCCGGCACTGCAGCAGACAACATCCCAGCCGATGGAAGCCACAGGTGTCCCGGCCGCCAGCCCGGTCTGCCTCGCGGCCTGCTCCGTAACGTGCCCGCAGATTTCCCAGGGCTCCTGCAAGGGCAGGAATTTGTCCTTCAGGTCGAGGATTCCCTCAATCTCCATGACCCTGTCGCTGTAGGTGCGGGTTTCGTCGATCTGTGAATAAAAATCGGTGGCGTTGGAGCCAAATTCGCCAGTCAGGTTGTAGCACATCCAGTTGGTGTTCAGGCAGAAGTGGGCTGTCCGTTCCAGCACCTCAGGCTCATGCTCCTTCATCCAGGGAAGCAGGATACCCACATCGCCGGTCATCAGCCAGTTGGCGGTCGCGCCGAAAATCTGCTCCATCTTTCCGCTCTCGATCCATTCCCTGGTCATGCCGGCGCACCGCGCGTCGTTCCAGAGAATCCCCTTGCGGGCCGGGCGGTTGTCCTTATCCAGGAAACAGACCCCCACGCCCTTTCCGCCGAGACCGATGGCCAGCACTTCCTTCTTGTCCACACCGCATTTTCCCATGAGGTCGCTGATAACGCCGGCAACCTCTTTCCAGTCCACGTCCATGTCGAATTCTGACCAGCCAAAATGCGGCTCCTCCACAGGGGTCGACCGTGAGGCGACGCAGATTTCATTCCCCTGCATATCAAACAAAGCGGCCTTTACCATAGATGTCCCCGAATCAATTCCAATGATATAACCAGTTTTCATCGTATTACTCTCCTATCTCTCTCCTGTAAAATCACAATCCGCTTAAAGCTTTCCGGCGGCCTTCCAGGCCATGAAGGGCCTCTGAACATCCCAGGTGCCGCCGTCACAGGGCACATTGATCCCGGTGGTGTACTCACAGAGGTCCGACGCGAAGAACCAGCAGATCTTGGCGATCTGATCCGGCGTGCCGAATTCGCGCATGGGGATCTGGTCCAGCTTGGCCTCAGGACGCTCCTCGATGATGTGGTGCACCATCGGGGTATCGGTGACGGACGGCGCGTAGCCGTTCACGCGGATACCGTAGGGCGCGCACTCCGCGGCCAGCACGCGGGTCAGGGCAAAGAGCCCGGCCTTGGTGGCGCTGTAGACCCCAAGCCCAAAATCCGGGAACTGCCCCAGGATGGAGTGGGCGTTGATGATGCTTCCGTGCCCCTGTTCCTTCATGATTTTAATGGCTGCCCGGCTGGTGTAAACCGGTCCCCGCAGGTTCACGTCGATGAGCAGGTCGGTCACGTCGTCGGTTGCGTCCTCAACGCGCTCTCTGCGGAAGACGCCGGCGTTGTTGACCTGGACGTCCAGACGCCCGCCGAAATAACCGCCAATCTGTTCGTAGGCGGCGTTGACGCTCGCGGAGTCTGTGACATTGCACTCGACCGCGATGGCATCAGCACCCCTGGCCTTACATTCCTCAGCCACAGCAGCGGCTGTTTCCAGGTTCATATCCAGCACCGCGGCATTATAGCCGCGTTCGGTAAAGTAGAGCAAAATGGCCCGTCCTATCCCCTGGCCGCCGCCGGTGACGGCGATGACAGGTTTTTCGGACATTGTATTCTTTTGACAATTCATCATATATCTCCTCTCAGATGATCCCCTTAAATCATGCTATTCATCAAAGCTGTCAAGTATCGCCAGGCTGGCCGACACGCCCAGACGGTCGGCGCCGGCTTCAATATTGGCCTTGGCATCCGCCCATACATGCATCCCCCCAGATGCTTTTACCTGCATGGTGTCTGGAATACTGGCCTTCATCAGCGCTACGTCGTGCGGGTTGGCGCCGCCGGTGCCAAAGCCTGTGGAGGTCTTGACAAAGTCGGCCCCCGCCTTCGCGGCCATCTGACAGGCGGTGATTTTTTCCGCGTCGGTCAGGTAACAGGTCTCAATGATCACCTTGACCAGGGTGCCGTCCGCGGCGTCCACAACAGCTTTAATATCTCTGTATACGGTATCCGGGTCGCCTGCCTTCAGCGCGCCGACATTGATGACCATGTCCACCTCCTGGGCGCCGCCCGCGATGGCGTCCTTTGTCTCAAAGGCTTTGACGGCCGGGGTGTTGGCGCCCAGCGGGAACCCGATAACCGTGCATACCTTAACCTCAGAGCCCTTCAGCAGCGCCGCCGCCTGTCCGACATTGCAAGGGTTGACGCATACCGATGCCGCGCCGATTTCCCTGGCTTCCTCACAAATTTTCGCGATCTGCTCCGGTGTGGCCACAGCCTTGAGCAGGGTGTGGTCCATCATACCGGCTAATTGTTTTTTATCCATACTAAACCTCGTTTCGTTATTCTAATCAGTCACTCAGACCAGCTGAAGCTTTTCCAGGCTTGTCTTTATCTTTTCTTTTTCGTCCTCACTCAGCTCAGCCAGCGGCCTGCGCATATACCCCAGAGGCACACCCATCAACCCGGCGGCGTATTTGTAGCCTGCCACAAATGGCCCGGTCTTCAGGGCTTCCCGGATGAGCAGAATTTCATTCTGCGCCGCTCGCCCACCTGCAAGGTCCCCAGCCTCCATGGCGTTTACCAGCTTCAGAACAGCCCCTGGAAAGACCGTGGATATCAGCGATACCACGCCGGCCCCGCCGAGCTGCATGACCGAAAAGGTCGTCGCGTCGCTGCCGTTTAAAAACGCCATGGGGCGGTCCGGCCCGATGAGGCGCATGGTGTTCTGAATGTGCACAAAGTCGATGGTGCTCTCCTTGTAGAACTGCATATTGTCATTATGCCTGAAGATGGCATCCACCGACGCCGGCGACAGCGTATTCCCTGTCTGCGGCGCGTTATAGATGCCTGCCGGAAGGGCTGTGGCGGAAGCAATGGCGTCAAAGTAAGCCACCAGCTCCTCCTGGGGAATGCTGTAAACACAGGGCTGCTGGATACAGACCGCGTCCACGCCGGCTGCCTCATAGCCCCTTAAAACCTGCATGGCCTCCGGAAGGGTCTGGCAGGCAATATTCCCCATTACCAGCGCCCGGCCCCCGGCTGCCTCCACGACTGTCTTAGTAGTCTCAACCAGCTCCTCTGCCGTGAGTGACAGGGATTCACTGGCGATCCCATTGGTAAACAGCGCTTTTATGCCATTTTGAAGCTGATACGCCACTTCACCCTTTAACAGAGGGTAATCCACCCGTCCGTCTTCTGTAAATGGCGTGATCAGTTCGGTCATTACACCTTTAAAAGACACGTTATCTGCCATATGCTTTTACTCCTTACTGAAATTTCTCTGAGCGCTCGGAAATATGAATTGAACATAATTTTGAATTATAAGTTTTTCAATCATTTGTTCAACCCCATTATATAGCGTTCCATTTCAAAAAGCAATAGCTGAAAACCTGTCCAGTGCTTCTTTTACCTTTGTTTTAATTGTCTAAAACGGTGTTTTATGCTTTTTTTATCAATATATAGATGTTTAAGGGCACCTTTATATCTATATGTAGTTTTTAGAATTATTTTGAAAAAATATTATATAATAACTATTTTTGAAAATATGTTCACTTTCGACCTGGAAATCGCTTTGCTTTAATGATCTTATCTTTTTGATTTGTTTTTAAAGCCTCTATTCGAAAATAACATTGAGCAAAATTTCATTTTTATCACAAATCAGCCTTTACATTACTGTATTATACCATATTTCATCCTGTGGCACACTTCCTTTCCCGCACTTTTAAGGCTCCTCACTTTTCTCCGGACATCAAAAAAAGAACCCGCCGCAGCGGGTTCCTGTCCTTCGTTCTATTCTTCTTCCTTGAGCTCGTCCTGCTTCTTTTCATTAAAAATCTCATACATCTGGTCGCCGTATTTCAGGGCGTCGATGGCGCGCAGGGGATTCTTAATCCAGATGGCATCGTCATACTGCATGAGCTTTTCCGGGTCGGTGAAGCCCCAGGTGCAGAGGACCGGGAGCATACCGGCGTTTTTAGCCGTCTCGTAGTCCACAGAGCTGTCGCCCATATAGATGCAGTCCCCGGGGGCCACGCCCATTTTAGCCGCGACCTCCAGGGTCTGGGTGGGGTCTGGCTTTCTGGGCTTATTGTCGTTCTGCCCTACCACATCCACAAACTCGTTAATATCAAACAGGGCGTCCACGATGGTCTTGGCTGCGCTGTCGGGCTTGTTGGTACACACAGCGAAGGGAATCTTGTGCACATGCAGGTAGCGCAGTAAATCCACAATGCCGTCATAGGCCACGGTTTTGCGGGTGTAGCGTTTGGCGTACTCAGCCTTCATCAGCGCCACAGCTTCGTCTACCAAGGCTTCGTCCTTTGCCATTTCAGGGGTCACGGCGCGTTTGATCAGGTTTTTTAAGCCCCGGCCGATGAGCTTTTTGCCCTCCTGGTAGCTTTTCAGCTCCAGCCCGTAGTGCAGCATTACCTGGTTGCAGGCATCGACAAGATCCTCCAGGGAGTTGATCAGGGTACCGTCTAAATCAAAGATAATTCCGCTGTAGCGGGGTTTGAACAGTTCTTTCGCAGTTGTCATGGTAATTCGCCTCCATTTTTTGTCCCGATGCAGATGTCGGTATTTCGGTCTATTCATTATATCACAAATTCGCCTGAGTATCCTTTGATTTTGGAAAAGCCCGGATGTATGTTACCGCCCGCGCTTCTGTTCATACATTCTCCGGTCCGCCTCTTTAGCCAGCTCATCAATATCCTGCTGGTCATGCGGGTATCTTGAGTATCCGCAGCTGATCTCGGGCCGCAGGGTCTGCGCCCCTGCCTCCAGGGGCTGCTCGACCGTTTCCTTTATTCGAACCAGAAGCGCCTCATAAAATTCCTTTGGATGCTCTCCGGCAATGACGGCTGAAAACTCATCGCCGCCGATACGGAAGGCGTAATCCCCGGCGTCCAGGCAGCTCTGTATGCGCCAGGCCACCCCAACAAGCACCTTATCGCCGACATCGTGCCCATAGGTATCGTTGACGGCCTTAAACCGGTTCAGGTCCAGGAAAAAAAGACAGAAGGGCTCTGCGGCAGCGATCCGTTTTTTTAACTCGCCGCTGAGAAAGCGTTCGTTGTAAAGCCCTGTGAGCGCATCGGTGTTGGCGATCCGGCTGAGCTCTTTTTTCTGCCGGTCAACAGTGATGAAATAATAGGCAATCATCGTGACCAGCAGGTCGATCAGCAGCGCAGTCAGTATTTTTTCAAGACATCCGCGCTGGGGCAGCCAGCCCTCTCTGGGCGCCATACCAAGCGTCCACACACTCCCGGGCACCTCGATATCCACATAGATGGCATCCCCGGGCAGCCCCTCACCACTCTCTGCGATAATCTGGGTTTCTCCATCTTCCTGCGTCCGGGCAATCTGGTAAACATAGCCCTCCCCAGACATCCCTTCAAGGTTTGCCTTGTCAAAGATTTCCGGCACATCCATCACCGCGATGGCAAAGCCCCAGAAGCTTTTACCGCCGGCAGTATCCTCGAGGTAGATCGGCCGCCTTACCACCACGCCCATACCACCCTGATAAAGCTCAAAGGGGCCGGCCATGGTCATGTTTCCGGTATCTCTGGCGTACTCGGCCTCTTCTCTCCGGTCCGGGTCAGAAAACAGGTCGCCGTAGGCTTCCTCATTCCCCGCCACCGGGTAAACCTCTGTAACGTTGCCGCCCGGGGCCAGCTGGATGCTGCGGATCGTCGGGTCATCCTCGTACAGGCGTTTCGCGATCTTCTCAAAATTCCGGATGCCCTCATCATTATCGACAATGATCATCTCCAGTATTTCCAGCTTCAGCAGACGGGAATCAATGGAGTACTGGATCTTGTTGGCCTCGCTCTCCATAATATACGTACCGTGCTCGATGTTTTTATTCCGCTGCCGTCTGCTGGTGTCCACAACGACACCGGCAGATATGATCAGAGACAGGATAAACACCATCGGTACAGCTAAAAACCTGCGTGAAATTCTCTTTTTCATAATGTCACCTTTTATAATATGGTATCATTTCACCTTGCAGAATGCAATGATTTCCTTTACAATTCTGCGGTTTTGGCCGCACTTTCAAGCCCATCTAACCTTTACCTCACAAATATATCCTGATTTTTACTGGTCTTTGCGCAAAATACAGGGTATAATATATGTAAATATACTTTTTTAACAACTGGAGGTATCATTATGTCATTTCGTACCGATCACTACGCGGCACTGGCTAAAACGCTGATCGCCAAAATGGAAAAGCGCCATTTTGAAGCCCATTACTGCGCGTCCAAAAAAGAAGCGCTGATTTTGGCGCTCTCCCTCATCCCTGACGGGGCGTCGGTGACCCACGGCGGCTGCATGACCATCGAGGAAATCGGCCTGGTGGACGCGGTCAAACAGGGGGTTTACAACTACATCGACCGCAGCATTGCCACCACACCGGACGAAAAGCGCGAGGCCATCGCCAAAGGCATGATGGCCCATACCTTTCTCATGAGCGCCAACGCCATCAGCCGCGACGGCGAGCTTGTCAACATCGACGGCTTCGGCAACCGGATCGCCCTCCTGGCCTACGGGCCGGACCAGGTCATTGTGCTGGCAGGCATGAACAAAGTCGCCGGCAGCCTTGAAAGCGCCATTGACCGAGCCCGCAACGAGGCCGCCCCCATCAACTGCGTGCGTCTGAACCGCCAGACCCCCTGCCTGAGCACTGGTATCTGCGGTGACTGCCACAGCGCGGACTGCATCTGCAGCAATATCGTCATCACCCGGAACAACCCGATTCCGGGGCGCATCAAGGTTATTTTGATCGGCGAGGCGTGTGGTTATTAAAATTGCACCAAAAAATAAACTTGACAATTTTTTTCGGGTAGCGTACAATTAACCCAATCAATTTGTAAACAGGAGTAATCTCATGGCAATTTTAACATCTTTAAACAATGTTAAAAAAATGAATACCTTTTTTAGCAGCTTTAGCTTTTTTAGCTTTAGCTTCTTTTGGTGTCCAAAATTTAGTTGCCACGAGCGAATAGCCTGATCGGATTGTACGATAATATGATCAATCAAGGGTCTGTCTCTGGTAACAGGGGCAGACCCTTTTTCGATTTTCAACCACCAAAATAAAAGAAACGAGGAAAAACAAATGACACCCTTCAACGATCCCGAAATGGAAGCATTAATGAAAATCAAGGAACCCTACAAAAAGGCCAACCGTAAATACAAGGCTGAGGACACCATCATCAATATCGGTGATATTCACTTCGGCGAAGGCAACTTCCACGTTTTCTCCGGCCCCTGCTCCGTCGAGAGCAAGGAACAGATCACCGAGGTGGCTAATCGCGTAAAGGCCGCTGGGGCCACTGTCCTGCGCGGGGGGGCCTTCAAGCCCAGAACCTCCCCTTACGCATTCCAGGGTATGGCGGCAGACGGCATCGAACTGATGCTGGAAGCTAAACGTGAAACCGGGCTTCCCATCGTGTCCGAGATCATGAACATCGCGCTGCTGGACCTTTTCGCGGATGTGGATATCCTCCAGGTGGGCGCCCGCAATATGCAGAACTTTGATTTACTCAAAGCCCTGGGCCGCAGCAAAAAGCCCATCCTCTTAAAACGCGGGCTTGCCAACACCATCGAGGAGCTCCTGATGAGCGCGGAATACATCATGGCCGGCGGCAATGACAACATCATTCTTTGTGAACGCGGTATCCGTACCTTTGAGACAGCCACCCGCAACACCTTGGACATCTCAGCTGTCCCAGTGCTTAAAAAGCTGACCCATCTGCCTGTAATTGTAGACCCGAGCCACGGCTGCGGCAAAGCCGAGCTGGTCGAGCCCATGTCTCTGGCTGCCCTGGCCGCCGGCGCTGACGGCCTCATCATCGAAGTCCACAACGATCCGGCCAACGCCCTGTGCGACGGTCCTCAGTCCTTAACGCCAGACCAGTTCGACACCCTGATGAATGACAAGATCAAACCAATGTCTGAGCTCATGGGCAAAAAGCTCGGCGCTTGATCCGGAAATCGCTATGACTCCCTTATCACTCACGCCCGAACAGCAAAAAAGTTTCCGCGGCTACCAGTCCGCCATGGCAAACACCCGCACGCCGGTCGAAAACCCCACAGTGGCCTACTTTGGCACTCTGGGGTCCTACACCGAGCAGGCCGCCATCGACTTTTTCGGCGAGGACTGCCGCCGCGTATCCCACCGTTTATCCGAGGATGTCTTCAAAAGCATCACGCGCCAGGGGGCAGACTACGGCGTCCTGCCCATTGAGAACAGCACCACTGGCTCCATCGCCGCGGTTTACGACCTTTTAGCCAAGTACAACTGCTATATTGTCGGGGAGACCAAGGTCAAGATTGAGCACTGCCTGCTGGGGGTGCCCGGCAGCCGTCTTTCAGATATCCGCGAGGTGTACTCCCACGCCCAGGGCTTTGAGCAGTCCGGCGAGTTTCTCGCCGGCTACCCGGACTGGAAGTGCCTGACCTACTACAATACCGCCGTGGCCGCCGAGCACGTTGCAAAGAGCGCCAACCCGGCTTTTGCTGCCATTGCCAGCCGCCGGGCCGCTGCCATCCACGGCCTCAGTATCCTGGCAGAGGACATTAACCTGTCTGAGACCAATGTCACCCGCTTTGTGATCGTAGCGAGCCGCATGGAGCTCTGCCCGGACTGCAATAAGATCAGCATCGCCTTTCATCTGCCGCACGTGGCAGGCTCCCTGTTTCAGGCACTTTCGGTCTTTGACTCCAATGCCCTGAACCTGTGCAAAATCGAATCACGCCCCATCCGCGACCACAACTGGGAATACCTGTTTTTCATCGACTTTATCGGCAACATTGACGGAACTCCCCTCGATGCGGTCATGGAAGAAGTAATTTCTAAAACAGAGGGCTTCCATTTCCTCGGAATCTATAAAGATAATTAGTTTTTTTGATATTTTTATGGACTATTTTTCAAAAATGTACTAAAATTAAGTTAGTATAGTAGCCGCTCTCACCGGACGAAAGCCCGATGTGGCGGCACTGAATCCAACGAGGTCAAGCAGATGAAAAAAAGCGCGGTGGAGTATCGGTATCTGTTCATCTCCGCACTGGCTGTAATATGCCTGTGCGGTTTGTTTTTATGTGTTCCAGCCTATGCCAAAGAGGACACCTCAACGGTCCGGGTCGGCTATTACGAGGACGGCGACTACATGTACCTGAACGCCGCGGGCGAATGCATCGGCTATGACTTTGAATTTTTACAGGAAATCTCAAAATTTAGCGATCTCCGCTATGATGTTGTCGACTGCACCAGCTGGGACAACACCTACCAGCTTTTAAAGGAAGGGCAGATCGACATTCTTCCCGCCGTCTATAAGAACGCTGAGCGGGAGCAGGAGTGTTTATTTTCCGAGCAGCCCATGTGCAATATCTACACCACCCTCAATGTCCGGGTCGATGATACGCGCTACAGCTACGAGGATTTCTCTGCCTTTCAGGGCATGAAGGTCGGGATCATCAAGGACAGCGTTGATGGGGAAAACTTCAAAAGTTACTGCACCGAAAACAACATCGCACTCACAGTGCTTCCCTACTCCGAAACCCAGGATCTTCTAAACGCTCTGGATGACGGCACTCTGGACGGCGTTGCCATCACCCATCTGGGCCGCAACAGCACCTTCCGCAGCGTCGCCCAGTTCGCGCCGGCGCCGCTTTACATCGCCATCTCCAAAAGCCGCCCCGACGTAGCGGAAGCGGTCAACAGCGCCATGAGCACCATCCTTTTGCGTGACCCCAACTACACCATGAATCTTTACAACAAGTATTTTTCCGTCACCAACGCCCAAAAACCTGTTTTTACCAAATCTGAGCTGGAATACATCGCGAGTAAAAAAATCGTATCCGCCGTATACGATTATATGGCTCCTCCCTTTTCCTACACCAGCCCGGACAACGGCGGGTTTGCCGGCATCGCGGCAGACCTCTTCAGCCAGATCGCAGAAAACAGCGGACTGCGCTTCCAGTTCAGCCCGGAGGTCTACTCCCTCGGACTTGAGAAGGTCAAAAACGGCCGGGCAGATGTCATCTGCAGCGTGGCGGGCGACTACCTCTGGGAATCCCGCAATAACCTGAGCACCACCCGCTACTACCTGCGCTCTCCCACTGTTCTCATCCGTAAAAACACATCGGCGCCCCTGGACAAGATCGCCATGCCCCAGGATTACGGCGCGGCAGAGGCCATCATCAGTGATTACCCCGACGCAGATGTCTACAATTACAGCAATACCGAAGCATGCCTGAAAGCCCTGATGGAAAACAAGGTGAATGCCGTGTTCGCCAACTCCCAGGTTGCCGATTACCTGCTGTCCGACGCGTCCTACGCAGCGCTGAGCAGCACCACCTTGAGCAATTATACCATCGAGCTGTCCATCGGCGTCTCAAACTCTGCCGACCCAAGGCTTTTCTCCATCCTCGACAAATGTATCCAGTACACCTCTGAAGAAAATATCGACGCCATTGTCATGGAAAACAGTATCCAGCCAAAGGCCATGACGGTCCGCGAGTTTCTCACCGAGAACGCCGTGACCGTGATCGCCATTACCGTGGCTGTTTTAGGGCTGATCATCCTGCTGCTGGTCTATAACCTGCGCAGTAAATCTAAGAGCAACCAGCAGATACAGAACCTCCTTTACCGGGATACCCTCACCGGGCTCGACAACTTGGACAAGTTCCTCGCCGAGTGCGGCAGTCTGCTGAAATCAGTGCCCGAGGGCGGCTATGCCCTTATCTACAGTGATATCAACCAGTTCAAAACCATCAACGACCGCTATGGCTTTACCGCGGGCGACCAGCTGCTGCGGGCCTATGCTCAGATTATTCAGGAAAGTGTGCAGGAGGGCGAGTACTGCGCCCGCGTCTCCTCCGACAATTTTGTCCTGCTGTTAAAATACAGGGACTGGGAGACGCTGTGCACCCGGATTACAGACATTCAAAAGGCCACTGACAGCTGGATACAACGCACGGGCTTTCCGGCGCCGGTGCTCACCGCCTTTGGCGTCTACCTTGTAGACAAGGCCGAAAAACAGGACGTCCAGCTCATGCTTGACCTGGCAAATTACGCGCGCCGGAGCGCGAAAAATACCTCCAAAAGCGCCATTGTGCTGTATGACCGCCAGATGCGGCAGAACACACTGCTGCGCAAGGAGCTCACCGACCGGCTGCCCGCCGCCCTCAGCGCGCATGAGTTTGTGCCTTATTTCCAGCCCAAGGTCAACATGATCACTGGTGAGATCATTGGCAGTGAGGCGCTGGTACGGTGGGACCACCCGGAACGCGGCCTTTTAGCCCCCGGTGTCTTTATCCCTGTCTTTGAGGAAAACGGCAGCATTGTCGAAATCGACTGGTATATTTACGAAGCTGTCTGCCACACGCTCCGAAGCTGGATGGACCGCGGCCTGCCGGTACATCCGGTGTCCTGTAATTTTTCCAGCATCCATTTCGACCACATGGACTTCACCCACCGGGTCACTACCCTGGCAGACCACTACGGCGTCCCCCATGAACTCCTGGAACTTGAAATCACAGAGAGCATCATCGTGATGCACCCCAAACAGGTAGCCGCCCAGATTGCCTCCCTGAGAGAAAAGGGCTTTATGACCGCCATCGACGATTTCGGGTCGGGATACTCCTCGCTGGGACAGCTGGAGCAGATGACCGCCCGTGTCCTCAAGCTGGACCGGAGCTTTGTGCAGCGCGGCATGCTCGATGAGCGTGAGCAGACCGTGATTGCCAACATCGTTAACCTGGCACACGATCTTGGCATGCGCATTGTGTGCGAGGGCGTGGAAACAAGACAGCAGGCCAATATCCTGATCCGACTCGACTGCATCTACGCCCAGGGCTTTTACTATTCAAAGCCCATTCCGCTGGAGGCTTTTGAGCAGATGCTTCTCAAACCGCCCTTTGAAGCCATAAACACATAGAGTAATCCAATAAACCTCCCGGCTGTAATCCGGGAGGTTTATTAGATTTCGGATAAAATATCATTAAATATAAATTGATCAAGCATAACTTCTTGAAATGGATAACAGCTTGAGGTATAATGATCTTATATATTTTAGAATCGTATTGAATACATAATCAACGCTGGCAAAGGGGTAGATGCGTTTTTCGTCACGGTTCCGAAAACGCTGGAGCTTATGCGCAAACAGAGGAATACTTATATTTTTATCTTAATCTGCATCTTTGTCATGGGTTTTTTGTTGTTTTCGCTCATCCAGATGCAGGGCTACGCCAACATCATCAACGACGCCGGCATTATCCGCGGCGGTACCCAGCGGTCCGCCAAGCTGGAGCTGAACGGAGAGCCCAACGATGAGCTGATCGCCTACCTGGACGAACTGATCCGCAAACTTGAAGCCACCGAAAACAAGCACCTTTACATTTCCCGCGACTCTGCCGCCTACCGGGATAACCTGGAATCGGTCAAAACCAAATGGGGCGAGATCAAGGCGGAAATTCCCAAGCTGAGGGGTTCTCCTACGGCGGTGCTGCGTGAGCATTTTCTCGATCTGAGCGAGCAGCACTTTGATTTGGCCAACAAAACCGTTTACGCAGCCCAGTACCGGGCGGAAAACGAGCTGCGGAACAGCATTATTCTCAGTGTTGTCATGATTCTCGCTGTGTCGCTGATCATGTATACCCTGGAGCGCCGGAGCCAGCAAGAGCTGGAGCGGGTATTCTATACCGATCCACTGACCGCTCTCCCCAATCAGGCCTCCTTTGAGATCAACGCTGCGGACAAATTGAAGGCCACATCCCCCGGTTCCTACCTGATGGTGTACCTCAACCTGAATAACTTTAAATTTGTCAATGACTCCTACGGCTACAACGCCGGCGACAAGCTGCTGCTGTCTTTTTCCTCGACACTGAAGCGGTTCTGCAACAGCAGTGAAATCTGCGCTCATTTGCACGCTGACCATTTTGCCATTCTGCTTAAAAAGCGCGAACATGTCCTCGAGGATCTTCAGACCTCGATATTGGAATCCATCGAAAGTGAGCGAGATTTAAACCTCTCAGATATTTTAACGTGCAGCTACGGTGTCTACACCATTCCCGACCCGGACGAGTCCATTGCATCCTGCCTCAGCAAGGCCAGCGCCGCCCTGAAGGAAGGCCGAAGCAGCCAGCGTACTGTTGCCTATTATGATCAGCACCTGCTGGATAAGATTAACAATGAAAACAAAATGACCCGCTGGATGCGCCAGGGCCTTTCCGAAAAGGAATTTCACATCTATCTGCAGTCTAAGGTCAACCTTGAGCAGTCCAAAGTTACCGGCGCCGAGGTTCTTGTCCGCTGGAATTCGGAGCCCTTTGGTTTTCTGCCGCCGGACGAGTTTATCCCCCTGTTTGAGAAGAACGGGTTTATCGTGGAGCTGGACTTCTATGTGCTGGAAGCCACCTGCCGGATACTGAAACAGTCGCTTAAAATTTCGCCTGAGCGCACTGTGGTGCTGTCGGTCAATATCTCCAGAGTTACCCTCTTCCAGAATGATTTCATCAAACGCTTTGTACAGATGGCGCGCCGTTACGAAGTCCCGCCAGAGTACCTTGAGATCGAAATTACGGAAAATGTCTTTATTTTTGACGCCAATATGGTTGAGCAGATCCTGTCCCAGCTGAGGAGCTATGGGTTCAGCATTTCCATGGATGACTTTGGCTCAGGGTATTCCTCCCTGAACCTGCTGCGCGAGCTGCCCATTGACGTCTTAAAAATCGATCGGATCTTTTTACAGGAGAGCATCCGTGTTGAGAAGGCCTACGCCATCATCAAATCCGTTGTTGAGATGGCCTACTCCCTGAACATGGTGGTAGTCTGTGAGGGCGTTGAAACCCTGGAGCACGCCGAGTTTTTAAAAACCATCCACTGCACTGTGGGCCAGGGCTATTATTTTTCAAAGCCCATTCCCCTTGCGGCGTTCCAGGAAAAATACAATTTGCTGCCAACACAAAAAGACCCGGATTCTTAAAATCCGGGTCTTTGCGTGTCAAAGACCTGAGAGACGAAGCCTTTTACCTAAGGAATAAAAAGCGTCCTGCGGGTACTGCCCTCACACTGGTATCTGCTTCACTAAAGTTGATGCTTTAACTCGCCAGTGTCCGGCTGTATCGGTTGCCCGGCACAATTTCTGGCCGTTACTCATAGCGCTTGGGCCTTTTTCTTATCTGGATAAAAGGCGCAGTCTTGAACCTCGGCACTTCTTTGACAGACTGACACCCGGACCGTTGAGATCCGGGTGTTTTTTATCTAAGGGGTTACTGAACGCGGCTGCCGCCGCCCATTCCCATGAAGCCGCCGTTGCTGTTATCATCGTTATCGACGCGTGAGTTGCTGTTGTTGTTATTCTGCTGTTCTTCATATTCTTTTTTAGTCATAACATCGTCCACGTGCATATTAATTTCGATGACATCTAAGCCTGTCATATCCTTAACGGTTTTGGTGACTTTATCAATCGTATCCTTGAAAATCTGAGGGATATTGCGGTTGTATTCACAGATGACGTCTAAATCCAGGGCTACCTGTTTTTTGCCGACTTCTGCGCCGATCCCCTTGGTGATATTTTCATTGTCGGTAATCTTTTCAGTGATATTACTGATCAAGCCGCCGCTCATCGCCAAAATACCTGGAACCTCCTGGGCGACCAGGCCTGCGATTTTCTTGACGACTTTATCGTCATAGGTTAATGAGGTTTTCTGCTGCATGTTTTGCTGCTGCTGAGCGTTACCTCCCTTTTGCTGATTATTGTTCATTGTGTGCATTGTTGCTTCTGCTGCCATAATTAAAACCACCTTTCATTCATTTATAATTTTTATTTTAATCTATATCAACCGCCCTCAATTCAGGACGATTATTGGCATCTTTATCAGCTGAACCGTTTGAGAATGTTCAGCCAGCGCATAAAACGCATGGGGTTATCTTTATATACACCGATGGCATACCCGATCAGTGCTAAAATGACAATCAGGATGGTACGCCAAAACCCGATGGTCAAAAACAGAACGGCGGTGATGATTCCCGCAAGAATCCAGATAATCCTGCCCGAATAGGGCTTTGCCCAGGTATAAAACCGGCTGAGCCGGCTTTCCTTCGGCTGCTGTTCCACAGCCTGAGGCGCTGCCTGCTGACGGACGTTCATGCTTTTCTGCATTTGGTTCTGCGTTTGATTATTCATGTGTGTCCCTCCTTATTAGAGCACCTGTCTGTGGGCTCCCTTGCTTCGGGCATCCATCTCATGCACCTTAACCTTAACCGATTTTACCGGCTGGTTGATGGTGCTGCCAACAGTCTGATAAATGTTCTGTTGAATATTATTTGCAAGCCCGGTGATGTCGTCCGCGTCATCCACATAGACATCAGCCTGAATCTTTGGCTCATGGGAGCGCTTGTTCAGTTTGGCCTTAACGTCAATGGCATTGTTGCCAATCAGGTCCGACACCGCGTAACGCGCAGTGGACTCAATGGCTTCTTTGGAAATTTTGATCTTTCCCTTTGCCTTATTGATGGTCAGGTAATGTGAAGAAGCCGGCGCCAGTATTGAAATGAAGAATAACACCAGGAATGCAATCATGAGTACAACGCTGAATCCAATTAAATAGTATCCCAGCCAGTTTTCAAAGACCAGGTAGGCTGCCAGTGTGTCGGATACATAGGGTACCGGAAACAGCAATGCAAACATTACGAAGGCAGTTGCCAATCCTAGCAGCGATACAATAAATAACAGGATACGTTCAAGTTTATTCATTGTTTTTCTCCTTTCTGAGTAATCAATTACCATTCTCTTTCAATAAATGTTCTATTGTTTACTGTTTGTTGTACATAATTGTACCCCTCAAATTTGGTTCTTAACCATTTATTTCACTAATATTAATTTTTCCTTAAACAATCAGTCGAGAAAAGATCACCTCATTGTTTTATTTTCTAACAAGGAAAAAGGGCACAATACCTGCTCCCTTGAACAGGCATTGTGCCCTTTTCTCCTAATAGTCTTTTTTCAAACCTATTTATTGCGATACCGTTTCCTGGCCGCGCTTGTCCAGCACTACCAGCTCCTTGAGCCTCAGCTGGAAGTAGGGCTTGCCGTCCTCCTCGTATTCCTCCAGCACGCCGGTGGCCCGCACCCAGGCGTTGTCCTCGGGATAGTTTCCGTCTCCCTTTACCTCGAAGCCCGGCATGGTGTCGGTACCGCAGCAGCCCGGGCCGTTGCGGTACACAAACCGGTAGCTGTCTCCGGTCGACAGGTTGGCCGTACTCTTGAACATTCCCTCCAGACGGATGGTTTTACCCAGATAGTTCTGATGATTCAGGTAAATATCATTGATCTGGGCCACAAACATCTTCTCAGTGATGTCCACATCCACAGGGATCTCCTGCGCCCCCCTGGCCGAGCCGCCTGAGGACTGCGCGGAGACTGACGGGCTGTCACCGCTGCCCCCATCCTGCGCCGAGCAGCCGGAGATCAGCAGAACCGCGGCCAGCAGCAGCACGGTTAACATTTTTCTTTTCATCGGATTACCTTTCCTTTCACAAAATCAATGAGACAGAAGATACCAAACACCACAATGTGCACAATGACGATGCTGGCGCCCGTGGGGGTGGCACGGACATAGGAGAACCCCAGACCGATAAGAAAGCACACGAGCGACATCACCGACGCGCAGACCAGGACCGACCGGAAGGTTTTGCAAAGCCGCATGGAGTAAAGGGCCGGGAAGATGATCAGGCTGGTGATCAGCAGGGTTCCCATCATGCGCATCCCCAGCACGATGGTGACCGCGGTCAGGATTGCGACCAGCATGTTGTACAACTCAGTCTTTACGCCGGTGGCCCTGGCGAAGTTTTCGTCAAAGGTAATGGCGAAGATCTTGTTGTAAAAAATGACAAAGAGCACCAGCACCACAACGGACAGGATAATGCTGAGCCGTACATCGCTCACGCTCATGGCTAAAATACTGCCAAAGAGATAGTTGCACACATCAGTGTTCATGCCTGTTGTCAGGGAGATGACCACCACCCCGACTGCCAGGGCGCTGGTAGACAGAAGCGCGATGGCCGCGTCACCCTTGATCTTGCTGTTTTCGCTGATGCGGAGCAGGAAAAAGGCGGAAACCACCACCACCGGGATGGCCACTGACAGAGGCGCCAGATTAAAGGCCATAGCGATGGCCAGAGCCGCGAAGCCCACGTGGGATAAACCGTCGCCGATCATGGAATACCGCTTGAGCACCAGACTGACCCCCAGCAGCGCCGCGCAGAGGGATACCAGTATCCCCACCACCATCGAACGCACCAGAAAGGGATAGGACAGCATTTCACGGATCAGGTCAATCATGGTCCCCACCTCCCAGAAAATGGCGCCCTACCGGGCTGCTCCGGTATTCCTCCACCGTGCCGTAAAACAGCTGGCGGCCGCCCAGGTGCAGCACATGGCTGTTGTAGCGCATCACACTTTCGATGTCGTGGGACACCATAACCACCGAGATGTCCAGCTTTTTGTTCACAGCCTTTACCAGCTCATAAAGCCGCCGTGTGGCCACAGGGTCGAGGCCCGCGGCCGGTTCATCCAGCAGCAGAATCTTGTTGGTGGCGCAGAGGGCCCGGGCCAACAGAACCCGCTGCTGCTGGCCGCCGGACAGCTCCCGGAAGCAGCGCTTTTTCAGGTCCTCAATGCCCAGCCGCTTCAGGTTAACCTCTACGGCTTTTTTATCGGCTTTTTTATAAAAAGGGCGGAACCCCTGGCGGTTCAGCCGCCCGGAGAGCACCACCTCGTACACACTGGCAGGAAAATCGCGCTGGATGGGGCTTTTCTGCGGCAGGTATCCAATTTCGTTTTTCCTGAGGCCGTCCCCCATGATAATCTGGCCAGAGCCAGGGCTTTTCAGCCCCAGCAGTCCGGCGATCAGGGTGCTTTTTCCCGCACCGTTCTCTCCCACAATCCCGAGATAGTCCCCGGCATTGATCTCAAAATTCAGCCCTTCCACAGCGGTCACCCCGTCGTAGGCAAAGGCAACGTCCTTACAGGTAAACAGTGCCATTTTAGTACAATGCCTCCCGCAGAACGTCCACATTTTCGTTCATGTAGTCCAGATAGGTCTTGCCGCTGTCAAAATCCTGCTGCGTCACGTTATGGCAGGCGTTCAGCTGCCGTTTTACCGCGCCGGTGCTCTCGGCAATGGAATCGGCCATCCGTTCATTTGAGAGCTCGGTGTGAAAAACCACAGGAATGCTCTCCTTTTTCACCTCGTCGATCAGGAAGGCCACCGTGGCCGCACTGGGCTCAGTCTCGGTGGAGCAGCCAGGAAAGGCAGCGTAGTAGCTGAGGCCGTAGGCGTCTGTCAGATATCGGAAGGGGAAGCGGTCGCCCACCACAATGGTTTTTCGGACCGAGCCGGCTGCCATATCCTTAAAACGCCCGTCAAGGGTGTTGAGCTTGCCAGTATAGATTTTAGTGTTCTGGTCATAGGTCTGTTTGTTGTCCGGGTCGATTTCGTCCAGAGTGCTGTCAATTTTTTCGACAATTTTCACAGCGTTCTGTGGATCCAGCCAAACGTGCTCGTCATACTCCGGCGCTTCGGACGACTCGGCTTCGCTGCTCTTCTGGTCAAGGTCATGTTCATCCTCCATGCCGGCCACTGTTTCCTCCACCACAGGCTGTACACAGTCCATCATGGCGATCTTCTTCATGTTGGGCGCGTCAATGGCATCCAGGATACTGTCGATCCAGGCGTCGGAGTCCCCTCCGCCATAGATAAACACATCGCAGTTCTGAATCTTGATGATATCCTGGGGGGTGGGCTCATAGGAATGGCTCTCGGCTCCCGGGGGCACCAGCATCGTGACTTCGACCTTGTCGCCGCCCACCTGCCTTGCGAAATCATAGGGTGGAAAATTTGTGGCAACCACCTTGATAACGGCGTTTCCATCCGTTTGTTCACTGGTTTTCTGGCAGCCTGCGGCTCCCAGCATCAGCATGCCTGCTAATAAAATAATGGTTAAAAACCATGCTAAGCGTTGTTTTATCATAAAAAAACCTCCATTTTCTCTGATTTTGAGTATAAAGAAACAGGGATGTGCTGCTTTTATAAGCAGAACTACTCCCTTGAGGTTTTTTCAGTTGTTCATCCGCACCTTCAGCCGAACCGGCGAAGTGACTAAAAAGAAGCTGTCCCATCTGGGGAACATACAGCGGAAAATAAGATGCAGCACCAGCACCGCAGCCGTCAGGGCCGCGCCGGTATCCAGCTGCTTGAAAAAGTTCTGGAGCGCAGACATCTGCATACAGATCGGGCATCCGTCGCCCACACAATCGTGGTGGGCTTCCTCTGTCATGAAGGCGGTGCTGAGGAAAAAGAACACGACAAAAAAAGCCGCCAGTAAAAGTGTCAAAGCACGTTTCTTTTCAGACTTTATCGTCATCCTGTTCCCTCCTTGCCCGGTGTTCCAGTATAAAAATTCTGTGAATTGAATTCAAGTATATCGGATTTTGTAAGTCTTGTCAAATTTTATTAATGGGTATTGTCCCCCTGCTCTCAAAGGACAAACTGCATGAAGTTTTCGTTCCGTTTAAAGCCGTAATCAGCATACAGCAGCGTGCCCATATCTGACGCAGTGATCTGAACTGCGCCGCAGCCAGCGCTGTTGGCCTCGTCCATGATGTGCTCCAGCAGCCCGCGGGCAATTCCCCTCCTACGGTGGCTCTTCAGGGTATACACACTGGACAGCAGGCCGATTCTCCCGGTGGGGTTAGCGTAATAGGGCGGCTTTTCAACCACCGACAATCCGCAGGTTCCTACAATGGCCTCCTCATCCACCGCCAGCCAGGCCGAAAAGGTCTGGTCTTCCAAATGCCTGGTATAATAACTGCGCAGCTCTGAAGATAAATCCAGCACAGGCTCCGCGCCATCTTCCTGAAGCTGCTGAATCCGCATTTTGATAAAGGTATCCATATCGCCGGAACCCAACTTCCGATAGGTAATTTCCATTTATTTCCCCACCTTCCGGTTGACCAGATAGATGCCCAGCGACGCGGCCAGCAGCCCCAGCAGAATGAAGCCGGTAAAAGCTTCTCCGGGCAACAGCAGGATGGACAGCAGGCTGCCGAACACCGGAATCAGGAACTTAAAGGACGTGATAGCGCTGGCCTCATTATAGCGGAGCAGCACGTTCCACAAAGAAAAGGCCACGCCGGAAATAATGGCGGCGTAGATCAGCAGCAGCACACCCTTAAGGGTAAAGACCAGGTGCAGGCCGCCCCCGGCCAGGCCGAACCCCACACCCAGCCCCAGCAGCACCAGCGCGCCCAGAACCATCTGGTAAAAGGAAAAGTGGAAGGGATTGATCTTGTCCGACAGGTATTTGGCCACCAGAACACCCCCGGCGTCCCCCAGTCCGGCAATGAGAAGAAATCCCTCGCCCGTAAGGGTGAAATTAAAATTAAGCCCCTCGGTACCGCCGCTAATGGCGGTCAGCATAATTCCGGTAAAACCAAGAACCATTCCAAGCACCTTGTTGCGGTTCAGGCGGTCACGCTTGAAAAATAATGGCGCCAGCAGCACAACCAGAAAGGTGCCAGCCGTCGCGGCGATACTGCCCTTGACCCCGGTGGTGTTTCCCACCCCGATATAGAAGAAGAAATACTGCACCGTGGTGCCCAAAAGGGCCAGCGCCACGATCCACCGGCCATATTCGGGATGCCAGCGCACCCGGTCTCCCCGGTTAAAAAGCCGGTTGAGCGCCAGCACCACAAAACCCGCGAGAAAAAAGCGCAGCCCGGCGAACACCATCTTAGACCAGATATCCCCCGATGGGATCTGGAACCACTGGTACCCGATCTTGAGCACCGGGAAAGCGCTCCCCCACAGAAAGGTGCAGAGGATGGCTGTGAGAATGGTGTTTGATTTCTTTTTAAAAAAGGTCGTTTTCTTGATTGCCTCGTTGTTTTCCAAAATAATGGGTCCTCGATTCTTATCATTGGCTTTTCAGCCCTCTGCTTTTATTATACATTTCCCGCGCGCAAAAAGAAAGCACCCGCGATTCAGATTGGAAAATCGCGGGGCTTTCTGGCTTATGAAAGGATTATGATTAAACACATTTTGTTTAGGCGGTCAGCTCTTTGACAGAGGTCACCGCGGACGCGGCGTCGGAAGCGTAGGCGTCAGCCCCGATGGCTTCGCCGAAATCGGCGGTAATGGGGGCGCCGCCGATTAAAATTTTAACATGGCTGACGCTGTTGTCTTCGCGGATGGCCGCCACGGTTTCTTCAAGCGAAGGCATGGTGGTGGTCAGGAGGGCAGACAGCGCCACCACCTTGGTATCCGGGTTGTCCTGAAGGGTCTTGATAATTTTTTCCTTTGGCACATCCACGCCAAGGTCCGTCACTTCAAAACCTGCGCTCTCGATCATCATGGACACAAGGTTTTTGCCGATGTCATGCAAATCGCCGTGGACGGTGCAGATCAGAACCTTTCCCCCGCTGGCAGCGTCACCGCTGGCCAGATGAGGCTTTAAGACCTCTACCCCAAGCTTCATGGCCTTGGCGGCAACGAGCATTTCGGGCACATAGACCTCACCAGTCTTAAAGCGTTCGCCGATTGCGTCCATGGCTCCGATCATCCCGGTGTTCAGGATTTCCATGGGATCACAGCCGGCATCTAAGGCTTCCTGCACAATCCCCTGAATCAGCTTTCTTTTTCCTTTTGCAATGGCTTCTGATACGTTCTGAATATTTTCGTTCATTTTTTATTCTCCCTTTTTTTGTTATTCAATTTATCTGAATGCTTATGACTGTTTTATCCGATGATGCCCTCTCTAAAGGCATCAATATATTCCAGGCAGTACTCGTCATTTTCGAGCAGAGCGTCGGCAGCGTAGATCATGGCCATCATATCCCGGTTGGTCGGGTCCACGATGGCGCTGTCCATGCCGGCCTCCATGGCCAGCACCATAAAGGCCTGGTTCACGTACTTTCTTCCCGGCAGCCCAAAGGAAATATTGCTGAGGCCGCTGGTGATATGGATTTCCGGATACTCCGCCTTGATCTGGCGGCAGCACTGTGCGAACATGGTCAGGGCGTCCTCGCTAGTGGAGAGCGTGACCACCAGCGGGTCAATGTGCAGCCTGGAGGGGGCAATGTTGTACGCCTCGGCCTTTTCCATAATATTGTGAAAGACCTCCATACGACGCAGCGTCGTGTCTGGAATCCCACGATCGTCGCAGAGCAGCGCCACACATTCCCACCCAGTGTCCGCGATGACGGGGAAGATCGTGTCGATTTTATCCCCTTCCATGGATACAGAGTTGATGAGTCCCGGCTTTTTGCAGTATTTCATGCCTTCGACGCAGGCCCGGGGGCTTGGGCTGTCCACACAGACAGGGACGTCGGTTGTCTCCTGAATCAGGTCGATCATCCATTTCAGTGTTTCGCCTTCTTTTTCTTCCGCCACTGAGGTGCAGCAGTCGATAAAGGTGGCATTGGCCTCGGACTGTATCCTGGCCCGGCGCCTGATTTCCTCTCCGTCACGGTTTTTGATGGCTTCTCCCACTGCGGGAATGGAACCATTAATTTTTTCTCCTATTATAATCATCCGTTTTCCTTTCTCTTTTCTAAAATCTAACTTTCCTTACTGACTAAAGCCGCACCGCCAAAGAGCACCAACGCGCCCAGAATCGTGCCGAGTCCCGGCATTTCCAAAAACGGCGGGAACATCAGGATAATGACGATCCAGATACCATAGGTGATATTGAGCACCTGAGCGGTTGCAACGCCGCTGTATTCCATGCTGTAGTACCAGGTGATGTAGGATACCCCGCCCAGACAGGAACCAATGAACAGAATGATCCACACTGCAATTTTGACGCCGCCCAAACCTGCAAAGGCCGGGATCGCCATGTTCATGTCAAAGGACTGAATCAGGCTGAGCACATAGCCAAAGTTATTGGTGGCGATTGAAATAATGATGATTAAAATCAGGTATAACAGCAGGAGGAAGGTTCTTCTCAGGGTTGTCGATACCGTCGAGGACACGTCTCCGCGCATCATGTTATAACCGAAGCAGCCTTCCATGGCGTAACCGACCGCACAGATAAAAGCGATTCCGTATACAAAGATCGGAACACCCGCGCCGGAAAGCCCGTACATAACGCCGGTCCCCACAATACACAGAATAATGCCGAGAAACTTCAGCTTTGTCAGTTTTTCCTTAAACCAGATGGCTGCCACAATGGCCCCGATGGCCGGAAACGCGGCAGAAATAGTGCCTGCCACCGATGTGGAGTAACTGCTGGCGATAGAGTAAGGAATCGCGCCCAGCAGCCCAGAAAACAAAGCCGCCGGAATAATGCCGAAGGAGCTTTTGCTGAATAGTATCTTCAGGTAATCCTTGAACTCACCGATTTTTATCAGGTAGCAGCACTCAAAGATCAGTCCGAAAACACTGTCGCAGAGACCGATGACCAGCGCGGTGGTAATGATGAGAATCCAGCCCTGGAAGTTATCAACGGTCCCGGTGCTGCCTGCGTACAGGTTTAAAACATTGTACAGGAGCACGGTATAAAATCCCCAGGACAGCCCGGAGGCCACCCCAAACAGGATTCCCTTTTTCTTGTTCGCTGACATAATTTACCTCTCTTGGGGGCTGCTCTTAGCGCGCTTCCACCATCTTCATATATTTTTTCATTTCCGCCTCTACCGCTGGGTCGGCGACCATTTCCGGCGCTTCATCCAAAATCTTCTGAACGCGTTTGCCGGCCTGCTCGATGAGGTCTGGGCTCCCGTTCTTTTCCCATTGTTCATAGCTTTCCCAGTCAGAGACGGTCGGCTGCCAATCATCATGGCAGTAGTCCAGCGTACTGTCATTGGTCATGAAATCGCCGCGGAAATCCGCTTCGTAAATTTCATCCAGGGCCAGGGTTTCCTCGGTGGTTTCCATCCCCTTTAATATATGCTGCACGCGGCCGATGAGTTCATCGTCGAGAACGGTTTTTTCAAAGGAGGTACACATCAGGTTTTCCAGGGTGCCCACAGACTGACTGGTTAGAGTAACGCCCGCCAGCGCGGTGAGGATAAAGCTCTGCATGGTTTCCATGCCCGCCTGATAATCAATGGCCTTGGAGCTGGTGACACCAGTCTGTGCCCTTGCCGGCAGGTGATAGTAATCCTTGTACATCTGTGTAGCGGCGATGAGCATGAGGGCTGTATCCGGCGCTGCACATTCCCATGAAGCGTATTTGAGGTTGCCGTAGGTCAGGGACGCGGACAGGATAACCGGAACACCGGGCTTGATCAGCTGGGCATATACCAGACCGGCCAATTGCTCGGCGTTCTGGAGAGCCACCGTCGAATACAGAAATACCGGCGAGGTGATGCCGGACATGGGGGCCGATACAATGGATACCGGTTGGTTCCAGGCAGCGTAGACCTCAATGCCCTCACAGGCAAACTCGGAATAGTACAGCGGTGAGTTCGGACAGACTGCATGCCAGGTCACATAGTGATCTTTGCAAAAACCTTCTTTCCCAAAGGCCACCTCGTACAGCCGGAGGTTTTCTTCCTTTTCGGCGATGGAGTCCAGCTCCATAGGCGCCAGAAGCGGTTTGTCACAGTGCTTAAAGGATTCATAGGTCATGTACATTCCTTTATAACGCTGGGGTACATCGCTCGGGCTCATGGGCTGGTAGCCGGCAATGGGAATGTTCTCACAGGCCTGGTAAACCTTCTGCATATTGGCAAAGTCCTTTAAGAGAGGCGCTCGCCGTCCTTTCTTCATATCTGAAACGAAAACCTCTCCCCCTGCCGGGTGGACGGATAGCTGCGCTCCACAGTTGACGCTTTTGGCATCGTCCATGGCCTGAAGCTTAAAAGTGGAGGGACACTGTTTAACAGAAGCCTCGACCAGAGCCCTCGGAAAGAAAACAATTTCACCCTCTACTTTACAGCCGGCCTTTTTTAACAGAACGCGTGCCTTTTCGCTTTCAAAAATGACCCCTTTTTTCGCCAGAATCTCCATGCTGGCTTCGTGTACCCGGTCCATTGCTTCTGGACTCAGCACTTCAATTTTTGAATTCATCATGTTTATTACTCCTCCTAAATTTTTGCTTTTCTGAACGGCCCGTTCGTTTCATGGCTCTATCATAGCCCGTTTTTCCCCCGCTGACAACGCGCAGGTTCTGACATCCGCATGCACATTTCTTAAAAATCAAATTTTGATGCACCCTTCAATTTTTTATGGTCACTGGTTAAAAAAGATGGCACACTGGCCAAAAACCTTCAAATATTTCCGGTGAAATCAAATTTTGACATTCTGCTCTGGGCGATCGTAATATCAAAAACTGCTGATTTCGATTTCAAAAAAACTGTGCTATCCTGAAAACAGATCAGGGGAGCCCTGTACATGGGCTGTCCAATAAAGATAAAAAGGGGAATAAAAAATGGTAGACGGAAAATTTATTGAAATGCAGACCGAGATTATGAAGAACTATCCCCCTGCAAACGCCCAGGCGCTGTTAAACATCTTTAACGCCGCCTCCGGCATGCAGGAATATCTGGATAACGTTCTGGCAAAAACGCGTGAGTCCTATCTGTACACACAACTGAGGGACCTTGTGGAAAATTATTATGATATCGGAACACTTCTGGACGTGTATCAGATCTTTGGCGGATACATCAACACATCCTTTGGGATCTATACTGAAAAGAACGGTAAAAAACAAACCTGGTTTGTCCGGAAATACAAAAACGGGAAGGAACTGGAATCCCTGCTCTTTGAGCACAGCATGCTGAAGTACGCCAAGGAAAACGGGTTCAGCTACGGTGCGGTCCCCATCCCGGCCAAGGACGGCAAAACCTATCACGAGGTAACGGAAACCACCACCGAGGGCGAGACTAAAAGCTATTTTGCTGTCTTTAACTTTGTGGGCGGGAAAGCGCACTACGACTGGATTCCCAATTGGGCCAACGCCGGAGTGGCCGACCTTACCGTTATCTCAGCGGCAAAATCACTGGCCGAATTCCACAACTCAACCCGCGGCTTTGACCCCGAGGGACGCCACGGAGACAACATCATGGACAATGAGGACATCACAGTGAATGAAATCATCCGGAAATTCCCAAAAACTCTGAAGGAATACCGCAAAAGCTACGCCGAAGCAGGCTTTGAAAATGTCTATACCGAATACTATGACGCCAACTATGACTACTTTGCTAAAATGTGCGAACGCTCTGTGATTCCAGACGTGGACTATGACACCATGGTTTCCAACGTCTGCCACTGCGACTTCCATCCCGGCAACTTTAAATACCTGGACAACGGCGAGGTCTGCGGCAGCTTTGACTACGATATGGCAAAAATCGACTCCCGTCTGTTCGAGCTGGGTCTGGCTATCCACTACTGCTTCTCCTCCTGGCTCTCCGACACCAACGGCATCATCAATCTGGACCGCGCGTCCCTGTTCGTAAAAACTTACGACGAAGAGCTCCATAAAGCCGGCGGTATTGAGCCCCTGACAGACATTGAGAAAAAGTATCTCTACGAGGTCACCGTACAGGGCGCCCTCTACGATTTGGGCTGGTGCAGCTCTGCCTGTGTTTACGACTCCACACTGGACCCCTATGAGTACCTTTTCTACACCCAGCACTTTGTGGCCTGCCTGAAATGGCTTGAGGCCAACGAGGCAGCTTTCAGAAAAGCCTTCGACTAAAAAATAAAAGCCCGCCGCGGGATACCCTGCGGCAGGCTTTTTCTATTCTTCTGCTTTTACCAGCCGATACTGGCAGAGACGTTTTCCGCGCTGAAAATGCTCGCCGCTGTCGATGGTTTCCTGGACGATTTCGATCAGGCCCATGGCACGCATTTCCACCGTCCATTCCCTCACCAGCTCCCTGTACTCGGCGGTATAATTTTTTTCATAGGCCTCAATATAATCTGCGATTTCGTAGTCCCACAGCTTCTGAGCATCCTCCAGCTTCTCCAGGATGGCAATTTTAGCCGGCGGGCGCTTCCCGGCTTTCTCTTTTTTTACCGGAAAGCTGACCGTGTTTTTCTGGCGCAGCAGCGGCAGGCCGTCCGAATTGGCACAATCCATATAGACGATGACCACCCCGATCAAGGAGCCCGAGGCCGCCAGAATCGTGTACCAGTCCGGTATGTCCATAAAAAAGGCCATACTGAGCACCAGCAGAATAAAACCGGAAAGGTTACTGACCGCCGGCCCCCTGCAGGCCCCGATAAATACAATACTCCTGTACCAGTGAATATAGTTCACTGCCAGAAAAATCCCGATCCCCAGGATCATCCACGCGCTCTGAATCTGGAAACTGGCCTTAAAGGCTGCGAGGACCGGCGAGCCCGTAAACAACAGGACCAGACACACCATCAGCCATAGCAGGCTCTCAAAACAGAAGCGTATTCCCAGGCATACATCCGAGTCTGAGGTCTCACAGAGCTTTCCAACAATGGCTGCCTCTACTCCCCAGCCAATACCGGCCGCAATCCCAAACAGAGACAGCATAAGTGAATTGCTGTTTTCAGCGAAGAGGTTGGGCAGGTAGATCAGGCTGGAGCATGCCAGAATAACAAGAATTCCCAGGGCACACTGCCAGCTGATAATCTCTTTGTACCATTTGCGCGCGATGGCAGCTGTGAGCACAGGATAAAACAGCACCGCAATGGTCGAAAAAACCGTGTCGGACAAGGCGAGAATGTAAGTGCAGAAGGCCGCGATCCCACCTGCCAGCGCCGCCAAGGCTACCTTACTCAGAACCGCTGGAGCATGCAGGCACCGCAGAAATTCCTTAAACTTATGCTGCGACCCGATCCACACCAGGTTGATGGCCGTCACCATAAAAGTGGTTGCCGTGGCCAGCACTGTGGGCAGCATTGTCAGGGAGTAGCTGTCACTCTGGTGCATTTTCATCACCGAGGTAATGAGGATGTAGGCCATCCCCCAGCAGGTGCCGCAGATCAGGGCGTAGCGGAAGCCCAGATTACACCGGATGATATTTTGTTTATAGCCAATGAGGTTATCATTTTTCATAATCGCGTTCCTTTTTAAATATGATTGCTCTGTCTATACTGCCCGGGCGTTGTGCCCTCAATCTTTTTAAAAGTCCGGGTCAGGGTCAGTGCGTTGTTGTACCCTACCTGCTCGGCAATATCTGTGATGGTCTGGTCCGACTCCCGCAAAAGGCGGCATGCCTCCTGTATCCTCAGCCTTGACAGATAATCGCTGAACCGGGTACCCATGGCTTTTTTAAAGCTTCTGGAAAAATAGGAGGGGTTCATGTTAAATTCCTCAGCCACAGCCACAGCGTTCAGGTTACAGTCCTGATAATGGCTTTTAAGGTATGCGCTCACACGCTGCATCTTGCTGTCTGCGGCCGATACCGGATCTCCCGCGGAATATTGGTTGATCTTTTCAAAAATCTCCTGAGATACAGCCTCCAGCTCGGGCAGGGATTTACATTCCAGCAAAAGCCGCTGGGCATCCAGCTGATCAAAAAATTCAACGTCCAGGGACAGGCGGACCTCCCCCAATGCGTTGATCATGGAATTCAGCAGCCCGAACAGCCGGAAGCGCGCCAGGTTAAGCGATGAAGCTCCTGTGATGTAATCATTTTTTAGAAGCTTATTGAAAATTTTCGAGGCCTCCTCGTAGTCCCCGGCATTGATGGCATTGATAAAATGATGCTCATATTTAAACCACAACTGTTCGTTGCCCTTATAGGGCTGTCCGGCCGCGTAGTCTGTGTAAAAGAGAATGTGTGTGTCACTTCCCGTCAGGCGGGCCTTCTGCAAAGTTTCCACTGTTTGAAAATAGGCGGTCTTGCATCCGGGGATTCCCCGGTGGACGCCGCTGACGCAGACCCAGAGATCATAATTGAACTCATGCCAGATATTGTCCCTCATAAGCTTAACCATACGCTCAATCTCGATGGAGGAGACAGCGGTGTCCAGTGACGCCACATCGGATAAGATAAAGCAGGCGATACGGCCGTCAATTTCGGTGCCATAGCACTGGTAAATACGCTTCATATAAGAAGAAAAATTTTCCCGGATAAAGGCATAGATATAGTTTAGCTTTTCGTCCTCAATCTGGTTCTCGTCGGAGACCACGTCAAAGAGCACCAGCACAAATTCATGGCTGCGGATATCAAAATCATATTCCTCCATGAGCTGGTAGTAGATGGCTTCGTTTTGAATATGCCCCTTCAGCATACGGATCAGAAAGTTTTCAAACAAGATGTCCTTCTGCTGCTCGACCTTACTCTTATAGGTGTCATACTCTTTATAAAACTGGTCAAAGGTCTGGAAAATATGACCCGCGGGATTCTGGGTCGTATAATAATCGTCCACGGGGCTGCTGCTGTTTTCATCCAGTATTCCAATGATGCGTGAAATAGCAATGTAATAGTTCTGTAAAATAAAAAAATTGAGAAAAAGGCCGATGACAATGGCTAGAACCGTGATCTTTAACAAAATATCGGTAAATGCCCCCTGTATATCTCCGGGCAACATCGCACTGACCGTGCGGTATGCCAGGAAAGCAAAAAAAAGGATGACTAAAATCCAAACTACAGAGGTTTTTAAAAACCAGTCCCATCCAGAATTTTCAGCATGTTTTTTCTTAACATCCAAGTGTTTGTCTCCCCTCAAACAGGTCTGTATTTAATTTAATATTATAGCACTCTATTTACGAAAAGTAAATGTTATCATATTCGCTAAAAGTTAAAGATAATTCTTCTTTTCTTCTATTTTTATTCACGCTTCACCGCTCAAGCCGCAGTATTATCCGCTTTTTCATTCTTTTGTAAAAATATATTTTTTAAGAATATATTTTTATTTTTATAAAAATATAGCCGGAACACCTTCCAATCGGTGTTCCGGCTGCTTTGGCTTAAATGCTTATTTAACTTTCTCAACCCCGAAGGCTGCTTCATGCCCGTTGAGGGCGCAGGCTTCCAGGCTGCCTTCTCCCTTGGTGATGGACTCCGCCAGGGTTTCTTTTTTGATGAAATCGGCAAAGGCCTCGATGGCAGCGCAGACTTCTGCGTCGGCCTGGTAGGTGATGTCGATATGGTCGTTGACCTCGAAGCCACTGCTTTTACGCAGCTGCTGGATGCGGGACACACACTCGCGGGCATACCCCTCATTGATGAGGTCCTCGTTCAGGGTGGTGTCGAGGATGATAAACTTATTATTGGCGGTCTGTACATTAAAGCCTTCCTTGGCCGCAATACGGACATCCACAAAGTCCTTGGTCAGCTCGATGGTTTCGCCGTCGATTTCCACAGGGTAGACTTCCCCGGCATCCAGTTTCGCCACAACTTCGGCAGGGTTGACGCCAGCCAGGGCTTTACCCAGCAGCTTGACGTTTTTGCCGAGAATTGGGCCTGCTACCTTGAAGTTTGGTTTTAAGGTATAGTTCATAAAGTCGCCCAGATTTTCCTCAAAGTCGACTTTTTTGATGTTCAGCTCTTCCTCCATCAGCTTGGTCAGATCGCCCAGGATATCCTTGTACTTGCCGTCGATGATGATCTCTGACAGCGGCTGACGCACCTTGATCTGCGCTTCCTCACGGGCGCTCCGGCCAAGACTTACCAGATCGCGTACAAGGTCCATGGGTTCTTCCACAGCCTCGTCGATCAGATCTTCGTTCACAGCCGGGTAATCCGCCAGATGGACGGATTCGGCATCGGTCAGCTTGGTGTAGATTTCTTCGCTGGTATAGGGCGCGAACGGCGCAACGAGTCTTGCCAGACCTTCCAAAACCTCGAAGGTGGTGTTGAACACCGCTTTTTTGTCCTCTGTCAGCTCACTGCCCCAGAAACGGCGGCGGTTGCGGCGGATATACCAGTTGGACAGATCCTCATTGACAAAATTCTGGATCTTGCGGACGGCCTTGGTCAGGTCGTAGATTTCCATTTCGCCGCGGACTTCCTGCACCAGACGGTTGTACTTGGACAGAATCCAGCGGTCGATTTCCGGGCGTTTATGATAATCCACAAAGAAGGTTCTCGGGTCGATGCCGTCTGTGTTGGCGTACAGGGTGAAGAAGTTATAGGTATTCTTCAGGGTGTTAAAGAATTTACTCTGTACTTCCTTTAAGCCCTCCACATCGAAACGGGTCGGCGTCCAGGCTGGAGATACATAAAGCAGGTACCAGCGGAGAGCGTCGGCGCCGTATTTGTCAAAGAGCTCAAAGGGATCAACGGTGTTGCCTCTGGATTTAGACATCTTCTGTCCCTCCGCGTCGAGGATCAAATCGTTGACGAGGACCTTTTTATAAGGCGATTTTCCAGTCACAAAGGATGAAATGGCCAGCAGTGAATAAAACCATCCACGGGTCTGGTCGATGCCTTCACAGATGAAATCAGCCGGATACTGGCTTTCCCAAAGCTCTTTGTTTTCAAAGGGGTAGTGGTATTGGGCAAAGGGCATGGAGCCGGAGTCAAACCAGCAGTCAATGACGTCCTTGACCCGGGTCATGGGCTTTCCACACTTCGGACATCTCAGGTGGACGTCGTCCACGTAGGGGCGGTGAAGCTCGATGTCCTCACTGATGTCCTCAATGGCTCTCTCGGCCAGCTCGGCTCTGGAGCCGACAGATGCCAGCTCGCCGCAGTTTTCATCGTCACAGCGCCAGATAGGCAGCGGCGTTCCCCAGTAACGGCTTCTTGAGATCGCCCAGTCGTTGAGGTTTTCCAGCCAGTTGCCAAAGCGTTTTTCGCCCACAAATTCGGGATACCAGTCCACACCGTCGTTGTTTTCGATGAGACGGTCCTTAATCTTGGTCATTTCGATGTACCAGCTTGGTTTCGCGTAGTATAAGAGCGGTGTCTTACAGCGCCAGCAGTGTGGGTAGTTGTGAAGTACCTTTTCTTTTTTGAACAGCTTGCCGTTTTCTTTTAACCAGGTGATGATCTCAATGTCCAGGCCGTCTTCCATGACAAAGCGGCCCTTCCATGGGGTTTCGGTATATTTGCCGTCCTCGCCTACCGGCTGGAGAACAGGCAGGTTGTACTTGCGTCCGACCTGGTAGTCATCCTCACCAAAGGCCGGGGCGATATGGACCACGCCGGTACCATCCTCGGTGGTGACATAATCGGCACAGGTGACAAAGAAAGCCTTTTTATTCGGAGATACGGGCACAAAATCCATAAGGCGTTCATAGGGAATATTTTCAAGCGCCTTACCCTTCATTTCCTCAATGATCTCATAGTCGTCGCCCAGCAGCTTCGGCGCGAGCACCTTGGCGCAGATATAGACTTCGCCCTTGCTTTTTGCCTTAATGTAGTCTGCTTCCGGATTAACAGCCAGCGCGACATTTGCGGCCAGTGTCCACGGGGTGGTGGTCCAGACCAGGAAGTACTCGTCCGCGTCGGCGCGCTTGAACGCAGCGACAACAGTATTGGTCTTGATCTCTTGGTAGCCCTGAGCGACCTCGTGAGATGCCAGACCGGTACCACAGCGCGGGCAGTAGGGCAGGATTTTATGGCCCTCATAGATAAAGCCCTCGTTGAAGAATTTATTCAAAATCCACCAGACGGATTCGATATAGTTGTTATCCAGGGTGATGTAGGGATTTTCCAGGTCGATGAAATAGCCCATGCGCTTGCTCATTTCGCGCCATTGTTTTTCATAGCTGAAGACAGAATCCTTACATTTCTTATTGAACTCGGCGATGCCATAGGCCTCGATTTCTGGCTTGCTGCTGATACCCAGCTGCTTTTCGACCTCAATCTCAACCGGCAGGCCGTGGGTATCCCAGCCGGCCTTACGCAGTACCCGGTATCCCTTCATGGTCTGATATTTACAGACAGAGTCTTTTAAGGTACGGGCGATCACATGATGGATCCCCGGTTTTCCATTGGCCGTCGGCGGCCCCTCATAAAATACAAAATTTTCTGCGTCGTCCCGGTTTTTGATGGTTCTGTCTAAGATATCCATCTCTTCCCAGCGGCTGGCGATTTTATTTTCAGTTTCACTGACACATTCATTGGATAAATTTTTAAATACAGCCATAGTGCCTCCTTATTTGGTTATGTTATTTTGATTGTTATTTCGCAGGATTATTGAGCATTAAAAAAGCTCCGCCCCTGCAACACGCAGGGACGAAGCGCTAAACTCCGCGGTACCACCCAGATTGACAGACTGCGCCCCTGTAAGGGAGCCTGCCCACTCAATAAAGATAACGGTTTCCCGTGGTTTCCTAACCGGCTGGCTCAGAAACCCTGCTCAAAGGTGATTTCCATGATCGTTGTTCTGGCAGCCTTTCAGCACTGGGGTTGCCTCTCTGGAAAACGTGTGATCACAGCGTCCTCGTCATTGCATTTGGTCGATTCATACATGAAGTCTATTTTACCTAATTTTCTGAAGAAAATCAAGTGTATTCTTTAATTTCTGCTGAGTTGCAAGTCAAAACGCGAAAAAACTCAAATTAATTTTAAATCCGAAAGCGCGTTCTTAAGACAATAGCTAAAGCTTTGAAATCCAAACATTTTCCGGGGGTAATTATTAATAAAATCCACGATCTCTTGAATAGCACCTTTACTTATTTTTTTAATGTTTGCTCCCTTTGGAATAAAACGACGGATAAAACGATTATAGTTTTCATTACTCCCCCGTTCAAAAGCGGAATAAGCGTGACAGTAGTAAGCCACAGTCCGCTTAAAATCTTCATTCTGCGCAGAGTTTTCAATGAACGCCTGATTAATAAATTCTGAACCATTGTCCATTGTAATGGATTTGAAAATAAGCGGGAAAGCCTGACCATAGGTCTGTTCCAGATCATCCAGGCAAGCCTTGACGCTTTCCTGCTTCTTATCCGGCATTTTATACACATAGGAATAGCGCGTTAAACGTTCAGTAACCACCAGCAATGCGGCGGGCATGGCGTTACATTGGCCGGATAGGACACAGTCCATCTCCCAATGACCAAATTCTTCCCGGTTATTCACGCTTACTGGACGTTCGTCAATGGAACGGCGATTAAGGATAACTTTCTTTGACTGTGGCTGATAAGCGGTTTTCTTCTTTTTATGGTAGGGTAAATCCGACATTTTTAAAGTTTCTAAATCCTTATTTTTTACTGCGTTATAGATGGTTTTATAGCAGATGTGAATATGGTAATCCCGTTTTATAAGATAGGCCGCAACCTCTGGAGAATAACCTTTTTTAAGCAGACGAATTAAAATGTCTTTTGTTTCGGAAGCTTTTTCAAAGATACGTCTGCGGCCTTTATTTTCGCAGGCTTCAAGGTGCTTAATTTCGGCATAATCTGCTTTGTAAAAATATTTTTCTTCTGGTATACCTGTAATCTTTACGGTCTGTAAAACGGAACCGCGCTGTATTTCGCGACAGATGGCCGAGTATGACTTACCCAGCTTTCTTGCAATTTCTGCTTTGCTTACTTTTTCTTCTAACCATGCTTCAATCTTATACCGTTCACGTTCTGTCAAATGCTGTCCCATGATCGTTACCCCCTATAACGTATAAAACAATATTTTATCACAAAACTGTCATGGCTGCGGCGCTGATCCGAGCCGGTAAAGGCTCATTTTAAAAGACTGACTTTTTATAACAAGCTCATCTGGTCAAAGTAATCTTCTTTTTCGATTTTGTTCTTGTCCTTGTAATGCAGGATTTTGTGAATCCGGCGTTTAAAGGCGTTGAAGGTCTCCGGGCTAACGTGCTGGATGTTGTCGTACTGTTCCTCAAAGGGAATATTCGTGATAATGTAGACCTTGGTGTAGCAGGCGTATTTATTGGCGTACCGGCAAGGCAGTTCCAGCGGGTAGCCGTCCAGGTAGTTGAGCATGTCCTGTATCTTTAAACTGCTTCGGAACTCTTCAAAGATTACCACGTCCTGACTGTGGTAGTTGTCAAAAGGGTGCTGGTAATCGGTAATCCGAAACACGTTGGGATAGCCGTATTTTTCCATGACGGAGCGGGTTTTACCGGAGCCGGTCTTACCGTAGATGTAGGTAACCTCCAGTTCCCGGAAGGTATTCTTGTATTTTTCGCTGGTGATGATCTGCCGGGCTTTTTCGATCTTGTCGATGTTCATGAGAAAAGCTGGGCTTTCTTCCATGATCTCAAAATCGCTGTAACCCTGTTTGATCATGTCATAGAGATCGGCCATGTCGTTTCGCTGGCCCTGCCTTTCGATGGGTAACTCGCCCCACTCCTCATGGCTTTCCTTGATGTTGGTTTCTTCTTTTGAGGTATGGGCCCATTTGCCTTCCTTGAAAACATAGTCCCGGTTCTGCTGGCTGGTGCCCTGGGCCATCTCAAAGTGAGCACCCTCAAAACGATTTTTGACCGTGGAGAAACGGACGGCGTTGGAGCAGGCCATGTAAATGTGTGTGTGAAAGGTTTCCTGTTCGCCGACTTCGTCACTCATGCACCAGTAGACGCAGGACTTGAACTTCTCAAGCTGAGCTTTGATATAATCATGGCTAAAGCCTTTCTCCAGTGGATTGTTGATGGTAATCTGCCACTTGCGTGTGCGTGTATCTTTCATAATTTCCCCCTTTTGTCACATGCTTTTGGCACATGTCACACTTGTCACAAAGGTTGCGACTTTTTAGAAACGGCTAAAGCTGGCCGTTTGATGGTTGTTTGTCACAGGTCACAGAAGTGTGCTAAGGGTAATACTAACCTTAGCACACCCGCGGCCAATTGTTATTTTTTTGACGTTCCTGGGACACCGTTACAATGACAGCAGGAGCATTCACAGGTTACCTTATTTCTTTCCTGCAAGTGAGCTTTTACATCTTCATTCGTATATTGCATTATGCCAGAAATAATCAATATGACAGTACCCGTAATAATAAGCGTTGTAAACATCACTTTAAAACCCAAAGATTCACAATCAACCACAACGGATAAAATCCAAAAAAAACCAAATAGCAGACTAAAAATACAAAGGAGTAAACCTAAGGGAAACAGATCATTATAAAGTTCAACAGCGTTCATTTTCAAACCTCACTTTCTCGTTTTGGTAATTAGGGCGCGCAGTCCGGTTCGGATTCTGGGCGCAAAAATAACAGCCCGCAGACATCGAAGGTTGCCCTTGTCCGGTTTTTCCGCGAACGGTGGTTACGCCTGACGGCGTTTGGATTTTTAAAACGTTCCTGGTTTAATGTTTTTTAATCGTCCTCGTCGTCCTCGAAAAGGGCGTTCACATTGGCGGTAAGGTCGGCCTGTGGGGCATCCGCGCGGCCCGGGGCGGGGCCCCGCTTTCGCGTCCCCTTCCCCGTACCGTGCAGGCGCTCACGCAGGGTGGGCCTATCGTCCGTGTGAAGTGGGATTTCGGAAGCTAGAACAGCACTTTTAACCAACTCAATATCACGGATGCGGTCCGGTTCAGTAAAGTCATAAAACGTATCATACAGGTTACCTACTTTCTTGGAATACAGAAAAAACTCATGGTCGTTCTTGGCTTTAATGGCGTTGTTGCGCTCGATGGCCACGAACAGTGGAAAGGGCAGGATGGCCCACAGGGAGAAGTTGTTTAACTTCCGGTGAATCACTTCAATTTCGATCAGATCTCTTATCTGGCGGTCAATCTGGCGCATGTTCTGGGAGATCAGCACGATCTCAAAGCCGTACTTGCGATGCTGTGGGAAGAATTCCAGAAAAGGCATGCGGTCTTTGTCGTTGAAGTTCCGGCAGTTGAATTTTACGGAAGCTTCATCAATCATTAGCAGGGTCTGGTTCTCCTGGTCCTCTTCGTGGAGCATCTTACAGAAGGTGCGCAGATAGGGCACGCTTAAATCTTTGTTGGGCACGTAGAAAAAGTGTCCGGTGTTTTTTTTGATGTCATTAATCTTCACCGGAAAGTTAGCGATCACGTTTTTTCCGGCCCGAAGGTAAGCGACAATCAAGCGCATGGAGTGTAAGGACTTTCCGGCGCCGGGGACGCCGGTATAACATTTAATCATTATTCCACCACCTTAAAGATACGTAATAAAATTGAGATGCCAAACCAGGCGATCATAGCCACGCCCCAGACAGCAAGGGTTTCAACGATCAGGGAGAACGGGAAGCACCAGTTCATATAGCCGACAATCTCCACAGGAAGGGACAGATCAAAGGTCTGAAACGGGTCTTCGGGCAGGATGGCAGTAATCAGGGTGACCACGGAGGCGATCAGCCAGATAAAGAAATTGATAATCATGATGAAGAAATCTGCAATCATCTTTAAAACCTCAATTCTGCATAAACTGCTTTGTAATGAAGACCAGACCGATCAGAAAGGCGATGTATAGAGCGGTCTTGACCACGGCTGCGCCATTGTCCCATTGCTCAACATTCAAGTCCCAGTGGATGGGTTCGCCGGGAATCCCGACTTTTGATAAGTCGAAGTCCATTTCAAAATGGGGTCGGATGGGCTCGGCGTTGAGCACGCCAAAGAGCTTTCCAATATCACCGGGCAGGGAGAAGGGGAACTTGCCGGAGACATCGGCACCCATGTTCTGCAGTGGGGTCACGTCCACGGTCTGGGTCGGTATCAGGGCATCCTTCAGGAAGGAGAGCAGGCCTGCGAAAAAATCGCCGATGGGTTTAATCCAGCTTGAGCCATCGTATTCGGGCGGTGTGGGCGTGGGCTCTGGTGTCGGTGTTGGGGTTGGCTGTGGGTCGGTGGTGCCGGGCTGATCGGGGGTGACGTCCTCGTATCCGGGGAGATCGGGCGGGTTATCGGTGTTGGGGTTGTAGTTATCCGGGAGCGTGGGGAGCTCGTCGGCGGTGGGAGCGATGATTAAGTTCTCGGTGTCTCCGTTATAATAATTATTTATGTTGTTGATGACGGATTGGGGCAGGCGGGTTGGGAGTTTTACTTTGTTGGCGGTTTTATTTTTAATATTTACAAATTGTGAATTGCTTGTAGATGCGGTTAGGCCTAAAAATTTTTTTAATAAGCCTAAATGATCAGCATCATTGTCGCGATAATCACTGCTATTTCTAAATTGACAACTACCATAAGAACCATAACTTAAAGCGGTATAAAAAGAATCAACCAGTTTTCCAGTATTATCATAAATTCTAAGATAGTAACCAGCAGAATTCTTTTGTCCAGCAGGCTTACCACTATTGTACATACCTGGATAATAATATCCAGAACCATCATTAAACAGAACCCAACCAGCTAAAGGAAAAAAAGGCATCTGATAATACGTTTTATAATTTTTCACATAGTCGGGTTCTAAATAGACATAATAACTATAAATATCCCAACTTCCTAAATAATTAAAACCTTCCTCCTGTATTGTGTCGTTGGCATACGGCCATACCACATCCTTTACCGCATTCAAAAACGAATACCAGAGCTTACCGCTGTAATTGCCGGGGACAAAGATTTGACCGGAGGCGATGTCAAGGCCGAGCTGATCGACCTGGCGGAGGGCTTCGGCGTATTCCAGTTCGGTGCCAAAGTTTTCGTGCAGGTAGGCATCGGCTTTATTGTAGATGTTTTCCAGATTTTCGGGGGTTAGGGTCGTGTCGGAGATGAAGCCGACAGTTTTCAAACCTACAAGAATATCGACAACAATATAGGTAAAAGATCTTGCCTTGTCAAAAGCGCTCGCTTTAACTGTTTTATATTGAAATATGGGCATAATAGCAATATAAAAACACAAAAGAAAGGTTAGAGCCTTCAATATTACATTTTGATTAATTTTCATCATTGATTACCTCTCAAAAACGTGATAATATAAACAAAAAGGAGTAGTGAAAATGAAGCCAATTAATATAGTATGTTTGATAATCATAATATTATTTTTGTTAGAAGAAGTTCTTTATATATTCGATAGAAAGAATATATTCAAACTAAAGTTTTGTCATTCATATTTTGAAATACGAAAAAATAATAAAATTTTTGATAACGTTCATTTCTTTTTAGGAATGGGAATTTTAATCGTTATGTGGTTTATTCTGGATTAAACTCTAATCAGCTAACCTAAACGGGAAGGGCCGGATTCGAACCGGCAAACCCTGAGTGAATCTTGTTATGCGCGCGCCAGACTTTACCACTTAAGCTACCTTCCCATGTGTAATAAGAAAGCCTGACAGCCAACCTAAGAGGAAGGCCGACAGGCTGAGGGATTAAAGATCATTCCTAGTTTACAGACTTTTTCAGCAGCTTCTTACCAATGGTAAAAGCCAGAATACCAATGGCAACAGCGACACCGGCAGTTAAGACCGGTACCATCATACCGCCCATCTGACTGGCCGCGCCGGTGAAAATGGCACCGATGCTGTCAATCATGGATGGGGCTTCAACTTCTAAAGCAACAGGCATATGTTAACTCCTTTCCTTAAGATACAGATTTTTTGAGCAGCTTTTTACCAATGGAAAAAGCCAGAATGCCGATGGCGATTGCGACACCAGCGGTTAAGACAGGTACCATCATGCCGCCCATCTGGGTGGCCGCAGTGGTAAAAATGCCCTGAATGCCAGCAAGGGTTTCACTTGACATAAGCGGTTCTCCTTTCTCTTTAACTTATTGCTTTCTTGAACGCTACCAGTGGAGCACGGAGCGCAAAAGCGAACAACCAGACACCAATTCCAAAGGTAAAGCCTAGGCCCATCCCTTGGATAAAAAAGATAAATAATTCTGCATTCAATGTATTTTACTCCATTCAATGGCCACGATCAGAGCAAGGATACCGCCGAACAATAAGCCGGAGATCACAAGCTCGTACTGAATCATAATATCCGCGGCCATGTTATGCGATCAATTGAATGTCGGCAACTTTGCCGTATTCATTGAAAAATACATGCAGTTTCTGGTTAACGGATTTTGTCAGATCGAAATCAAGCATGTCACAAATGTCTTCATTCAACCAGATTTTCTGGGCTTTCATGCCGATTACACTCTTGTCTTTTGAGACAATGTAAAGGGATGCGCCTTTGATCGGTTTTCCCTGTTTGTCCTCAAAATCTACCATTTTTACTCCTACAATTGCATATTCTGTCATACGTTTTTCTCCTTTTCTTCTTTTTCAAATGCATTATACAGAAAATTAATAAAATCAAATTCCGGGTCTTGATTTTCAAATTCAGACATAAACTCATAAGGATGCTTTGCACCATCTGAATAACCAAGACAATAATTAAAACGAAAAGCTTTTGTTGCAAGCTCCATCAGTTCGGAGCGTTGCTCATGTGTCATACGAAATCCCCCTTTAAAAGTTCATTTGTTCTATGCGTTTTATTTTACAACTCAGGATTCTTTAATTTCTAAAGAAAATGGTTTATATTTTAAAGAAAATCGTTTATAATGGACTATACGGAATCATTAATAGTATTTTAGAAAGATGAATGAAGGTGACTCAACATGAACACGAAAAAAAAGGTACTTCTCGGCGTTTTAGCAGTGATTGTCATCGTCGTGGGCATTATGTTTTTTGTTCCCATGTTTAACGGGTCAAAGGACGCTGCCAAAACCACTCCGACCAGCGCGCCCTCTGTCGCGGACAATACCCCGTCGGCAACCCCACAGCCCACAGTCGATAACTCAGCAACCAGCGGAAGCTTACAGACCCCGCCGGAAATGCAGGCAGTCATTGACGCCAACCAGGCCGATCTCTATGACAATGAGGACGGACAGCTGGCTCAGTCTTACCCCAGCAATCTCCTGCCGCTTTACAAGGTGAGCGGTGTCGGGGACTCCCACGATATTACCACGAACAACGGGAACCCCGGCTGGACAGCGGTTTACGGCTCTACTGCCGACACGGCTGAGCTGGCGCAGTTTTATTCAGACCTCATGGCTTCTGCCGAAAACTTTAACGCTGCCGACAGCGATGCCTCTACCACTATTACAGGCAGCGTGGACGGCTGCGACATCAGTGTAACCATCAGTCCTAACAATCCGCAGCGCACCGGCCTTGACTACGCCAGCAGCGTGAGCATTTTTATCGAAAAGGTTAGTTAGCAACCGCACCCATAGGGACCAGAATCCACACGATTTTGGTCTTTTTTGGTCCTTTTCATTCCCTGTCCGTGTGCTATAATGGGTGCAACGTTTGATTTTCGGAGGTTTAAAAAGTGAACATCACAACCAAAAAAGTATGCTATACGGCGCTGTTGATGGCCGTTACCTTTATCATGATCTCGGTCGTAAAAATCCCGATTCCCAATGGCTATATCCATCTGGGTGACGCGGCGGTCTTTCTGTGCGGCTTTATTCTTGGCCCTGTTTACGGCACCATTGCGGCTGCCATCGGCGCAGGTGCGGCGGATTACTTCGCGGGCTTTGGGGCTTATATCATTCCTACCATGCTCGCAAAGGGCGTGATGGCTTACCTGACGGGGTATTTTCTGCGCGGTAACCCGGGGCGCCAGAAGGAAATCGCGGTGATGGTAATCGCCGGAGTGATCATGACCCTGATCTACTATGTGTCCGAAATTATTCTATATGGCAGTTTTGTCTCCCCGCTGGTCAATATTCCTTTCAACGCCTTACAGGCCATTGTGGGCATTGTGATCTCCATGCTGTTGTTTCGGCCGCTGGCTCAGTTCCGCATCGAATCTTAAAAGAATTTACTATTTTTAATCGAATTGTGATATAATGAAGATCACAATTCGATTTTTTAATTGGGACGATTTTTTATGTAATGGAGAGAAAAATGAAAAAACTAATGACAGCAATTTTGACATTTGCTCTGATCTTTAATTTTACAGCGCAGACAGCCTGCGCCTCTGTTTACACAGCCGGTTCCGTTTCTGTTATGACCAGCACCCATGACCCGGGGGACGGCGATTCCCAAACCCCGACGGAACCAGAAACGCCAACCGAACCGGAACAGCCCACGGAACCAGAAACACCGACAGAACCAGAACAGCCATCCGAACCAGAGACACCAAGCCAGCCAGAGCCCCCTACACAGCCAGAGAATCCCGACCTGCCATCGACGGATCCGGGAGATGACAGTAGCGGCGATGACGGCTACTACGACGGCTACGACAATAATGACTACACCCCGTCCTACCGTAATTCCTACGATGACAGCAACGACTATGTGCCCACAGAATCCACAACGGTAGAGACTACTGTGGAGGAACAGGTGCAGGAGGTTCAGAAGGTGGAGGGCGATTACCCCATCACGCTTACCGTCAAGGAAACCACCATTGACGTCAACCTGCCGTCAAACGCCTATACGACAGCGACCAGCCAGAACGCGGTGACGGCCACATTTAACAACGACGCGCTGAACGCGGCCATCGCCGCCGGCGCCGCCAAACTGACCGAAAAACAGCAGGCAGGTTCCTCTGCGCTCACCAAACTGGTTTTAAAGGCTCCCGCCATTGAGACCAAAGGACTTACGGACCCCGATGTCAATATCCATGTGCCAGCACCAGCGCTCAAAAACATGCAGGCGGCTAAGATCACTTTAAATGTTCCGATCAACAAGGATTCCATTACGGTTTCCCCGTCCATTTTAAAAAGTGATGACCTGAACAAACTGGCGGACGGCGACAAACTGGTCCTCGGGCTTAAAAAAGGCCCTAGCCTCTCAAACAGCAGCTACAAGCTGTCAGAAACCAAGCTGACGCCTGTGACCACCCCTTTCACGCTGGAGGTCTCAACCTTAAAATCCACAGGGGCCTTGTCCGCGCTTTCCACCTTTGAAAAGCCTCTGGAAATCAGCATTGCCCTGACCGACGATCAGGCCTCAAAGCTTCAGTCCGAGTCTCAGTTCACTGCCAGCAAATACAACAGCGGAAGTGACAGCGTCGATCCGGTGGTCACTACCTACCACAACGATACCAAGGTCGCAACCTTTAATGTGAGCGCTCCTGGGGATTATCTGGTCCTGTTAAAGACGACGGATAAGGGCATTAACCCGCTGTTTATCGCGGTTCCCATTGTGATCGTGCTGATCGGCGGCGGCGTCTTTGTTCTCTTCAAGCTCAAAAACCGCCGGAAACGCAATATCTTCGGGGATTATGACGACTAACTCTTGTCCTGAGACCGGTTATCCGATATAATGGAAGAAGCTTAGGAAGGGAGCGGCCTGTTTATGAAGGTAAAGAAAATCATTGCCCCTTTGGTCATTGGACTGCTGTTGATTTTATATTTTGTGGGCTTTATCATCGTCTGTTTTCTGATTGATATCCCCCTGATGGTTAAGATCCTGTGCAGTATCCTTCCACTGGCGCTGGCCGGCGTTTCCCTCCATGTTTTGATCCAGAGAATTGATGAGATAAGGAGTGGAGAAGAGGATGATCTTAGTAAATACTGATTATATCAGCGGTAAGGAATTTGAAATGCTCGGTCTGGTCAAAGGCTCGACCATTCAGTCCAAAAACATTGGACGCGACATCAGCCAAGGGTTTAAAACCATTGTGGGCGGCGAGCTCAAGGCCTACAACGAAATGATGAACGACGCGCGGGCACTGGCTACCAAGCGGATGGTGCAGGAGGCCGAAGGCCTGGGCGCCGACGCGGTGGTCAATATCCGTTACGCCTCCTCTGCCATCATGCAGGGAGCTGCCGAGGTGATTGCCTACGGAACAGCGGTTAAATTTGTATAAAAATAAAGCACTCAGAATCATGATCTGAGTGCTTTTTTAGTGCGCTGAGCACCTTAGAGTGGTCTGACAACAATAATGCCATCACTGTTTTCATAATAGCTTTTACCAGGTTCCAGGCGCATACATTCCATGTACTCACCTGCATTGGCACGGATGCTTTCGATCTCGGCGTCGGTAAGGGAACGGACGACCTTTCCCGGGCTGCCGACCACCAGAGACCCTGGAGGTATAACCTTGTTCTGGGTAATGAGCGAGCCTGCACCGATGATGGTATTTTCACCGATGACCGCGCCGTTTAAAATCGTGGATCCCATGCCGACCAAGACATTGTTTTCAATGGTGCAGCCGTGGATGGTACAGTTATGTCCAATAGTCACGCCGTCGCCGATCTTTACACAGTAGCCGCCTGGCGCCACGTGCACCACGGAACCATCCTGTACGTTGCTGCGTTCACCAATGGTAATGCTGTCCATATCCCCTCTCAATACCGCCTGGTACCAGATGCTGCTGTAATCGCCGATCCGGACCTTGCCCAGTACATCGGCACTCTTCGCAATAAAAATATTTTTTCCTGACATCGAATCCTCCATCGTAAGTAACGTTTCTATTTAACCTTTATCTTACACCCTTACACTGCGTTTGTATATGCTCCCACAAAAACTTCTACCGACTGCGCAAAAAAATGCAGATATATCCAAATAAAAAAGCCCGAAGCTTTTCCAAGCCTCGGACTTTTAACTTCATAGGAACTTCAAACTATCTGGTTGCCATTTCTTTCTTAACTGCTTCTGTAAACAGTGGTAAGATTTTAAAGACATCACCAACAACGCCGAAGTCTGCTACATTGAAGATTGGAGCAGTTTCGTCTTTGTTGATTGCGATGATGACATCAGATTCTTCCATACCAGCTAAATGCTGGATTGCGCCGGAAATACCGCAGGCAATGTACAGGTTCGGACGAACGGTTTTACCGGTCTGACCAACCTGACGGTCTTTTTCAACCCAGCCAGCGTCCACACAGGCTCTTGAAGAAGAAATGGTTCCGCCTAAAGCGTCTGCCAGGTCTTCGAGCAGCTTGAAGTTTTCTGGAGATGCCATACCACGGCCGCCAGATACAAGGATTTTAGCATCCTGGATATCCATTTTTTCGGCAACGGTTTTAACAATTTCCATCACTTCGACGTTCATATGGTCACTTAAGCCTGCAACTTCTTCTTTAATCACTTCGCATTCTGCTGCGTCGTTTGTCGGAAGTTTCTGCATAACGCCAGGACGTACAGTTGACATCTGTGGACGGTGATCCGGGCACAGGATGGTTGCCATGATGTTGCCGCCGAAAGCCGGACGGGTCATCATTAAGCCCTTGTCTTCTGGGTTGATTTCCAGTTTTGTACAGTCAGCGGTTAAGCCAGTATGGACACGTGCAGATACACGAGGAGCCATATCACGGCCAATAGCAGTCGCACCAAACAGAACAACTTCTGGCTTATATTTGTTAATAATTTCAGTAAATGCATGTACATACGGTTCGGTTGTATATACTTCTAAAGCAGGATCATCGACCATGATCACTCTGTCAGCGCCATGACGGGCTAATTCTTTACCCATAGCGTCGATTTTAGAACCTAAAACAACAGCAGTTACTTCTGTATCTAAATCATTGGCTAATTCTTTACCTTTACCAATCAGTTCGAAAGAAACAGGAGTAATAACATTATCTACCTGCTGTACAAAGACGAAAACACCTTTATAATCTTGTAAACTCATCTATGTTCACCACTTTCCATTAAATAATGAATTTTTCTTTCAATTTTTCCAGTAAGAAATCAGCAGATTCCTGTGGATCTAATTGAACAACAGTTCCGGCAGCTTTTAATGCTTTCGGGAAGGACTTGAATACGCGTGTCGGAGAACCCTTTAAACCGATGTTGGTTTTATCAACTTCGATGTTTTCCAGTGTCCAGACTTTTACTTCATCTGTTCTGTAAGCGTCAAAAACGCCACCTGGAGTCATATAACGCGGTGTATTCATTTCGCCTAAAGCGGTAACTAAGCAGGGCATCTGTACTTTAATGGTATGGTATCTGTCTTCGTACTGACGTTTTACGATAACAGCGTCGCCTTCCACTTTGATGTCTTCAGCATAGCTGATATTTGGAATGTTCAGATGTTCAGCGATCTGAGGACCAACCTGAGCGGTATCGCCATCAATTGCCTGACGGCCAGTGATGATCAGGTCATAGTCTAACATTTTAACCGCAGCTGCGATGGTTGTAGAAGTAGCCCAGGTATCGGCGCCGCCGAAAGCTCTGTCGGTTACTAAAATCGCTTCATCAGCGCCCATAGCGAGTGCTTCACGAAGAACGTCGTCTGCCTGTGGTGGCCCCATGGAAACAACGGTAATGTGCGCACCGTTAGCGTCTTTCAGCTCTAATGCAGCTTCCAGACCAGCTTTATCATCTGGGTTCATAATACTTGGAACGCCATCTCTAATTAATGTACCTGTTACTGGATCAAGTTTAACTTCATTTGTATCAGGAACTTGTTTTACACAAACTACAATATTCACCTAAATTTCCTCCTTTTGAACTTCCTATTTCAGAACGTTGCCAGATATAACCATACGTTGTACCTCGCTTGTTCCTTCATAAATTTCGGTAATCTTAGCATCACGCATCATACGTTCAACTGGATAGTCTCTGGTGTAACCATAACCACCAAGTAACTGTACACATTCTGTGGTAACAGCCATAGCGGTTTCAGCTGCGAAAAGTTTAGCAGTTGCTGCTTCTACAGAGAATACTTTCTGAGTATCTTTAGCAATAGCTGCTTTGTAAACCAGGTTACGGGCAGCTTCGATACGTGCGTACATATCGGCTAATTTGAACTGTGTATTCTGGAATTTGGCGATAGAACGGCCAAACTGTTTTCTTTCTTTAACGTAAGCAACCGTTTCGTCGAAAGCACCCTGAGCCAGACCTAAAGCCTGAGCGGCAATACCGATACGTCCGCCATCCAGAGTCTGCATCGCGATTCCAAAGCCTTTACCTTCTTTACCGAGAAGATTTTCTTTTGGAACGATGCAGTCTTCGAAAATTAATTCGGTTGTGGAAGAACCACGGATACCCATTTTCTTTTCTTTTGTACCGATTGAGAAGCCTGGATAATCTTTTTCTACGATGAATGCAGAGATACCCTTGGTGCCTTTGCTCTTATCTGTCATTGCGAAGATGATATAAACATCTGCTTTACCACCGTTGGTAATGAAGATTTTCGTACCGTTTAATACATAGTGGTCGCCTTCTAAAACAGCCTTTGTCTGCTGTCCGGAAGCATCAGTACCAGCGCCTGGTTCAGTTAAACCGAAAGCGCCTAATAATTCACCGCTTGCTAAACGCGGTAAGTATTTTTCTTTTTGTTCCGGTGTACCGAATTTACGGATTGGGTCTGTTCCCAGTGAAGTGTGTGCGGAAAGGATAACGCCTGTAGTACCGCAGACACGGGATAATTCTTCAACAGCTAAAATATAAGCTAATGTATCACAGCCCTGTCCACCGACTTCTTTGGCAAATGGAATACCCATAAAGCCATTTTTGACCATTTTATCAACGGTTTCCTGCGGGAAGCGTTCTTCTTCGTCAACTTCCTGCGCGATTGGTTTTGCTTCATTTTCTGCAAACTCTCTGTAGAGTGTGCGCAACATTTGATGTTCCTTACTCAGATTGAAGTCCATACTGTTCCTCCTAAATATATTTGTCACACAAGCTTATTTTGTGTAATCAAAGAATCCTTTTCCTGTTTTCATACCTAAAACGCCTGCGCGTACCATTTTGCGAAGCAGTGGAGACGGAGCGTATTTGTCAGAGCCAGTTTCTGCCTGTAATACTTCCATAATTGCCAGAACAACGTCCAGACCAATTAAGTCACCTAAAGCCAATGGTCCCATTGGGTGATTTGCGCCTAATTTCATAGCGGTGTCGATATCCGCAGCGGAAGCAGTACCAGCAGCATAAACTTCGATACCTTCGTTGATCATTGGAACTAAGATTCTGTTTACAACAAAACCTGCAGCTTCGTTAACCTGTACCGGTGTTTTGCCGATATCTGTCGCAATCTTTTTGATGGTATCAACGGTTTCCTGAGAAGTATGGTAACCAGCAATAACTTCAACCAGTTTCATAGCCGGAACCGGATTAAAGAAATGCATACCAATCACTGGACGGTCAACGCCCTGAGACATTTCTGTTAAAGATAAAGAAGAAGTGTTGGAAGCGAAAATACATTCTGGTTTACAGATTCCCTGTAATGCCTGGAATAATTCATGTTTCATTTCCATCTGTTCTAAAACAGCTTCAACAACCAGATCGCAATCCGCAACAGCATCTCTTAAGCCTGTTGTGATTTTTGCTAAGGTTGCATCCATTTTAGCCTGATCGATACGGCCCTTAGCAACCTGTTTTGCTAATGCTTTTTCGATTTTAGCTTTACCACCATCGGCAAATTCCTGTTTGATATCGCAAAGTACTACTTCATAACCATCGGTAGAAGCGAAAACCTGAGCAATACCTGATCCCATTGTACCGGCACCAATAACGCCAACTTTCATTTTAAGTCCTCCTAGATAAATTAAAAACTTTTTTGTATTCTTGTATATACAGATTTGTATATACAGGCGAAAAGCCCAAACTCAAGGGTATTTTTATACAAAAATACCCTTGAGTTGAAAATCATATTTATTTGTTCTGGAAAGGTTCGTGTTTACGTTTTTCCAGGAAGGCAGCCATACCTTCTTTTTGGTCAGCGGATTCAAAACATCCGCCAAACTGTTTTGCTTCAAAGGCAATTGCGTCGTCCATACCCATTTCAAGTCCATCATTGATGGCTTTTTTAGTGTTGCGGACAGCAATTGGAGCGTTGTTAGCAATTTTACCAGCTAATTTCAGTGCAGCAGGCATTAATTCGTCTGCCGGGTAGACAGCATTAACCAGGCCCCAGCTCAAAGCGTCAGCTGCTTTGATATTGGTGCAGGCATAGAGCATTTCTTTTGCTTTGCCGGTTGGGATCAAACGTGCAAGACGCTGAGTTCCGCCGAAACCAGCAGTGATACCAAGGCCAACTTCAGGCTGGCCAAAGGTTGCATTTTCAGAAGCCAGACGAATATCACAGGACATGGATAATTCGCAGCCGCCGCCTAGTGCAAAACCGTTAACTGCAGCGATAACCGGAATTGGTAAAGTCTCGATCTTTCTGAAAACAGCGTTTCCTTTTTTACCAAAAGCTTCGCCTTCAGCCTGAGTCAGGCTGCTCATTTCACCGATGTCCGCACCGGCAACAAAAGACTTCTGACCGGCACCTGTAATAATCAGGCAGCGGATGTTATCTAAGTCAACACCATCGATGACTTTATCCAGATCTTCAAGTACTTCACTGTTTAAAGCATTTAAAGCCTTTTCACGGTCGATGGTGATAACAGCAACTGCACCTTGTGGTTCATATTTAACAAAACCCATTGTAATTACCTTCTCTCCTTAGAAAAATTAATCCATTTCTACGATGGTGGACACACCCATGCCGCCGCCTACGCATAAGGTCGCAAGACCTTTTTTAGCGCCGCGTTTCTGCATTTCGTGCAGTAAAGTTACCATGATACGGCAACCAGAAGCACCAACTGGATGACCCAAGGCAATCGCGCCGCCGTTTACATTTAATTTATCTTCAGGAATATTTAAAGTTTTGCCTACAGCACAGGACTGAGCTGCGAAGGCTTCGTTCGCTTCAACTAAATCCATATCGTCAATGGTTAAACCAGCTTTTTCTAAAGCTTTACGGCTTGAGAAGATTGGTCCAACACCCATGATGGATGGATCAACACCGGCGGAAGCGCCGACAACAAATTTAGCCATTGGCTTAACGCCTAATTCTTTTGCTTTTTCAGCAGACATAACAACGATGGCAGCTGCTCCGTCATTGATACCAGAAGCATTTGCAGCGGTTACGGTACCGTCTTTTTTGAAAGCCGGACGCATTTTGCTGATACCTTCAACAGTTACGCCTTTTCTTGGGAATTCATCAACTTTGAATTCAACCATTTCTTTTTTAACTTTAACCGGAACCGGTACGATTTCATCGTCGAAACGGCCAGCTGCCTGAGCGGCTTCACATTTCTGCTGGCTCTTAGCGGCGAAATCATCCTGATCTTCGCGAGTTACATCATATTGTTCTGCTACATTTTCAGCGGTGATACCCATGTGATAGTGATTGAAGGCATCGGTTAAACCGTCTTTGATCATGGTATCGATGAACTGGCCATCGCCCATTCTGTAGCCGTAGCGTCCCTTAGGAACAGCGTAAGCAGCGCCAGACATGCTTTCCATACCACCAGCAACAATAATATCTGCTTCTCCAGCCTGGATCATGGCAGCTGCAAGATTGATACATTTGAGACCAGAACCACATAAATTGTTAAGGGTTAAAGCAGGAACCTCAACAGGAATACCAGCGTTTACAGCAGACTGACGAGCAACACTCTGTCCCTGAGCTGCCTGTAATACACAACCCATTAACACTTCATCAACGTCTTCCGGTTTAACGCCAGCACGGTTTAAAGCTTCTTTAATAACGATTGTTCCAAGATCAACTACCGGAACATTTGCTAAAGAACCGCCAAAACTACCAATCGCTGTACGTACAGCACCAGCTAATACTACTTCTTTTGCCACTTAAATTTCCTCCATTAATTCTCACATTTCCATGTGAATATTTGAATCATTTATCTTATACTCCAACTGTCCATTTATAGAACAAAAGGAGTATCTGTTAAATATATAACAATACTACCACATATTTGGCGAATTTGCAATAGATTACAGGAAAATTCTGTTATTAAACGGTCTTTTTTTGTGAAATATGTATATACAGGTATATTGACCCTCTATAATCGCTCAAACCATATATAAGCGGTGTTTTATTGTATATTTATACTACTCAATAAAGCTTTAAATTAGCCTTATTCTTAGATTTCTTTTTTCTTGGAGCAATCTGTGTTAAAATAGCCCTTAAGCAAACTGCTAAAAGCTAAAAGAAAGAAAATAAAATCATGAACCTATTATCCATCATAAACCTTAAAAAAACCTACGGTGTCAAGACCCTTTTTGAAGAAATCAACTTCAGCATCGAGGACAGTGACAAAATCGGTGTCATCGGTGTTAACGGCACCGGAAAATCCTCTCTGCTGCGCATTGTGGCCGGGCAGGATACTCCCGACGCAGGAGAAATCCGCGTCTATGGCAGCAAACGCATCGAATACCTGGCGCAAACCCCTGAACTCGACCCAAATGTTACCGTCCTGGCACAGGTTTTTCGGGCTGATACCCCGGAGATGAACACCCTGCGGGACTACGAGAGCACCCTGGACCTCCTGGCGCGCTATCCCGAAGACGAAAAACTCCAGAAACACTTGATGTCTCTGACCGATACCATTGACGCAGGCGGCCTTTGGAATCTGAAATCCCAGGTTGAAACCATCCTGACCCAGCTGGGTATCCGAGATTTTGACAAAACCATCGGCACCCTGTCCGGTGGACAGCGCAAACGGGTGGCCATGGCCTCTGTGCTCCTGACCCCCTGCGACCTCCTGATTCTTGATGAACCTACCAACCACTTGGACAACGAGACCATTACCTGGCTTGAAAAGTATCTGGAAAACCGCAAGGGCGCTCTCTTAATGGTTACCCATGACCGCTATTTCCTGGACCGGGTCGTAAACAAAACCATCGAGCTGGACGGCGGCGCTCTGTACGAGTACGCTGGCAATTACTCCGAGTTTGTCGAGAAAAAGGCCGCCCGAAAGGAGTTTGAGAGCATCATGGAACAGAAACGCCAGAATCTGTACCGGCGTGAGCTGGCGTGGATCAGGCGGGGCGCCCGCGCCCGGACAACCAAGCAAAAGGCAAGGATTCAGCGCTTTGAGGACATTAAAAACAGCGCTGCCGACCTAAACGAGGATATCCTCCAGATCAACGTCGGATTTACCCGTCTGGGCAAAATGGTGGTGGATCTCGACCATGTGTCCAAATCCTTTAAAAATCAGTGCGTAGTCAGAGACTTCAGCTATATTTTCGGTCCCGATGAACGTATTGGCATCATTGGGAAAAACGGTCGGGGAAAATCCACGCTGCTGAATCTGATCGCTGGAAAAATCCGGCCAGACAGCGGGTCCATCATCATCGGAAATACGGTTAAAATCGGTTATTTTTCACAGGAATCCGAGGATATGGATTTAAACCTGCGGGCCATCGAGTACATCCGCGAGGGCGCCGAAACCGTTGAGAACGCCCGGGGCGAGGTCGTCACCGCGGCTCAGATGATGGAGCTGTTCCTCTTTGACCGGTACGCCCAGTGGGTGCGGATCTCCGAGCTGTCCGGCGGTGAGCGCAGGCGTCTGTATCTGCTCCGTATCCTCATGTCCGCCCCCAATGTGCTGCTGCTGGACGAGCCCACCAACGACCTGGACATCGATACCCTCAAAATCCTGGAAAACTACCTGGACGATTTTCAGGGCAGTGTGCTCACTGTTTCCCATGACCGCTACTTCCTGGACCGGGTGTGCGATACCATCTTCTCCTTTACCGGCGGTGGTGAGATTCTGGTGCAGACCGGCAATTTCACCGACTACATGCAAAAGCACGCAGACCGGGATTCGGACAACGCCACCAGTAAACCCAGCGAACAGAAAACTGAAAAGCCCCGGCAAAAGGCCGTGAAGCTGAACTACCGCGAACAGCAGGAGTATGACCGCATCGACGCAGACATGGCGCAGATGGAGGCCCGCCTGGAGGCCATCGATACCGAGATGGCCGGCATCACCACCGACTACACTCGCCTCCAGGCCCTGACTGAGGAAAAGGAAGCCCTGGAGGATTCACTTCTCGAGAAGATGGAGCGCAAGGAATACCTCGAAGACATTGTTCGTCAGTCAAAGAAAAACCGAATCTGATTAAGCGCTAATTTAGCCCTTAATAATTTAGCCCTTAATATAAATAGGAAGAAAGCTTGAATTTTACTCACAAAAAACCCGCCGGCACCATCTCATGCCAGCGGGTTTTTACGTTTTATTTGCGCTTTGTTTTCTGGTAAACCATCACTCCCGCGGAAATGACCGCTGCGATGACGACAAACCCAAGGCCAAGGAAGTCCATACTGTCCACGCCTGTGTCTGCATTGGGGGACGTCGTACCGGTAGAGTACCTGAGCTTAGACGAACGCCGGACATTGACTGCCTTGACCTCCATGGCGGCGGGTTCGCCCTCCGCCTCAGCAGACACCTCAAAGCTCACCGGAGTGGCGTCCAGATGATAACCCGCAGGCGCTTCAGTCTCCATAACCTGGTAGCGCCCAGGCGCCAGGTTGCTAACCCAGATCCGTCCGTCTGAATCGGTGACCAGATCCTTCTGAAGGGTATATCCGTTGGCGTCCAGGATTTTAAAACTGGCCCCGGGAAGTGGGTCCCGTTCCTCGTCCATTTTCAAGATCGACAGACGTCCCTGGTAGCCTGTATGTACGCCCGCATCCACCATTACAGCCTGAGTCTGGGCTGAATCGGAGATGGTAAAATCCAGGGTTATGCGGTTTCGCAGAAAGCCGCTCGGGGCCTGGGTCTCGACCACCCTGTAGGTTCCGGGTGCAAGACCGTCACAGCGGACACTTCCATCCGCTCCGGATGTAACTGCGGCCACTGTCCGATTGTTTTCATCCGTTTTCATCAGTTCGAACCGGGCACCTTCCAGGCCGTTGCCGTTTTCATCCTGCTTTCGGAAAACAACACTGCCCTGGGGGCCTGTCTGGCTCCCAAGGGTCTGGACAACAGCTGGCTCGGCGCCCGCCGCCTCCAGCCGATCCGTCACTGCGGCATCACCGGCCGCATCCTCGGTCAGGGCGATGATGACCACGCCATCGGTGCCCACATAAGCGGTGCCATAAAGCTTGCCATCCTTATCGGTCATAGGCAGTGACAGTTTCTCTATAATGATGACGCTTTCCGGCAGCTTAAAGGTATAGTAGTTTCCTGACTTCAAAACCGCTGCCCTTTCCACAGCCACAGCGCTGTCCCCCTCCGCTTTATTTTCAGTCTTACCGCTGTCTTTATCAGCATACTCCGGCTTGTCTGCCGGCTTTGTGGTATCTGCCATCGAAGGCGCAGTAGGCGTTGGCTTTGTGTCTGCCCCCTGGGCTGCCCAAACGGGTGAAAATGAAAATAATATGGCCATTAGAAGGACCGTCAGAGTGCCCGTTAATTTTTTCATGCTGCTTCCTTTCTATACATATAATGGGTAAAGTTTCAAAATTTCTGCAATACATTAAAATATCTTATGTATTACTTACCCATAAAAAGGCTTTTTCCACATCTTAACAGCCCCCTGCTTTTTTATTATATCTTTTTATAATTCTTTCTTGTAAGCTTAGGGGAAAGGCAATTGTTATTTCTTGCTCTCTGTCAGGAAAAATTGGGTAGATCCTATCCAAAGCTTTGGGTTTTTGATATAATGATATCGTAATATATTTTAAATTTACAGGAGCAAAAAAATGCGCAAGGACAATGATCAACGAATTTATTTAACCGATGATAACACTTCTGTGGTTTATCTGAAAAATGTCATCGACGATCCGGATATCCAGGTCGGGGAGCACACTTACTATCACGATGAACGGAACGACCCCCGGGATTTTGTCAAGAACAACATTCTGTACCATTACCCGCAGTTTCACAAAGACACCATTATCATTGGGAAATACTGTTCGCTGGCCATGGGGACTACTTTCCTCTGTCCTATCGCTAACCATAGTTTTACTTCCATGGCCAATTATCCTTTTCCCATTGCAAACGACCACTGGGATCTGGACGAGAGCTTCGGCGGCAAGGTTTCCACCCTCAAGGGGCCGACCATTGTCGGCAACGATGTGTGGTTTGGGTACGAGAGTGTGATCATGCCCGGCGTGCACATCGGCGACGGCGCCATCATCGGCACCCGCAGTGTGGTGACAAAGGACGTCCCGCCCTACACGGTAGTCGGCGGTGACCCGGCCCGCTTTATCCGAAAGCGTTTTGACGACGCCACCATCACGAAGCTCATGGCACTGAAATGGTGGGATCTCCCCGACGAGGAGATCCGCGATTTCCTGCCCCAGCTCATCGACGGCCATATTGACGCTGCTCTTGAGGCGAAATGGCTGGGCGACACGGCCCGCAAGGTCATCGAACGGCTGAAATAGGACGCAAAAAAAGGACTGGTACCAGTCCTTTTTTATTTTACACCTCGCATCCCTCATGCCCATACCTGTTCAGGTAGCGCTCACGTTCTGCTTCGACCATTTCGTCGGGGATTACAGCCACATCCACACCTCCCTTGAGGGCCAGGTAGGATTTGGCGGCCTTCTCCGTAACTTTACAGCAGGTGAGCGCCTCGGTCATATCGCGGCCAAAGCACATGGGCGCATGGTTCCGGATCAGGATGGCGTTCTTCTGTCCAATGGTTTCAATGACGGCCTCGGCCAGCTTCTGGTGCTGTCCGGCATTAATGTATTCGGGTGTTACCGGAATACCACCGCCAATGAGCTGACTCATTTCCTCGAAAATCGGAGGAATCCCCTGCTGGGAGGCGCACATGGCTGAGGCGTAGGTCGGATAGCACTGGATAATGGCATTGACGTCCCCGCGTCTGGCGTAGATTAAACGGTGAATATGAACCTCGGAGCTCGGGTACCATACACCCTCGACCTTGCAGCCTTCAGTGTTTACCACCACCAGGTCCTCAGGGTAAATATCGGTAAAAGCCACCCGGCTTGGGGTCACCATCAGCTTTCCCTCATCCAGGCGCGCGCTCACATTGCCCCAGGTGCCAATGACCATCTCGTTGGCCTCCAGCCAGCGGCAGGCATCCACAATGGCTTTTCTCTCTTTTGCGTATTCCATAACATTCTCCTTTCACACATTAAAAGTAAGACAACCTTTTCATTCCAGATTCAGGAAAACCCGAAGACAGGTTTGCGTCTCCGGGTAAGGTTTGTTTAAATGTTATTATACTCTTTCAGGGAGAATTTATCAACTTAGCTTTTAAGGTTCTTAAGGCTTGGGGCACGCTGCTTACTGCTCGTGACCGTAGCTGTAAAGAAACCTGTGGCGCTCGGCCTTGACCATATCCTCAGGGATGGTCGTGACCTCCACACCGCCCTTGAGGGCCAGATAACACTTAGCGGCTTTCTCGGTTACCAGTGAGCAGGTCAGGGCTTCTCCAAGATCGCGACCCACACAGACTGGGGCGTGATTGCGGATCAGGACAGCGTTTTTATCGCCCAGCGCCTCAGCGGTTACCTCTCCCAGACGAACATGCTGTCCGGCGTTCACATACTCGGCCGTGATGGGGATCTCCCCGCCGATCATCTGGCTCATTTCCTCAAAGATAACCGGAATGCCGTGTTCAGCCGCGCACATGGCTGAGGCGTAAACCGGGTGACAGTGAACCACTGCGCCCACATCGGACCGGGCCGCATAAATGAGCCGGTGCACGTGCATCTCAGAGGTGGGGCTGTGTTCGCCCTCCACCTTGTTTCCCGCCATATCCACGATCACCATATCCCCAGGGGTCAGATCCTGATAATCGACCCTGCTCGGGGTCACCATGATGGTTTCTGCGTCCAGACGCACGCTTACATTGCCCCATGTACCGATGACCATACCGGTATCCTGAAGCCACAGACAGGCGTCGATGATGGCCTGCCTTGTTTTCATATACTTCATGTCATTTTTCCTTTCTTTCCCAACTTCCAAAATGGAAAAACCCGGGGGCCGATCTGCTGCCTCCGGGTTTTGATGGGGTTTACTCATTTAAGAAAATCGTCGCGGGTTGGTTCTTATAAATCCTTTTTGGCTTTACGCTGGCCGTAGGAGTTATTGAAGCTATCGATCATGCGGGTCATTTCGTCGTGGTCCAAAAGCACTGGTGTGCCGATAGATCTGGCTTTGACATAGACTTCCGCACACTGTTCGATCTGTTCCACAATGTTAAAGGCGTTGAGGATATCGCTGCCTCCGGCGATGAGGCCGTGGTTGGCCATAAAGGCGGCGTTGCGTTCTTTCATGGCTTCAAAGGTGTTTTTAGCCAGTTCCATTGAGCCGTAGGAGGCGTACTCGGCGCAACGGACATCGTAGCCGGAGAATGCAACCAGATAGCTGGAAGCCGGCAGGCCTTCTCTCAGAGTTGCCAGGACGGTGCTGTAAACAGAGTGTGTGTGTACCACTGCGTCAATATCGTCACGGTCGGTATAGAAAATGCGGTGGAGCTCGTGTTCGCTGGAGGGCTTACGGTTACTATCCACAATCTCACCTTTCAGGTTCATGACAACAATGTCTTCGGGCTCGGTTTCAAAATAATCGATGCCGCTTGGGCTGATGGCAAACAAACCCTCTTCCCGGTTTAAAATACTGATATTTCCGCCGGTTCCCTTTGTTAATCCGTGGGTGATGAGCATCTGGCAATATTTAACAACGTCTTCTCTTTCTTTTTGCAGTAACATGTTTAATCTCCTCTTTATTATATTATTTTTTCAGGTTTATCGGTTGAACTCTAACGGTATTCATACAGCATTCTGCGGCCTTCTGCAAAGCGTTTCACATCGGCGACGATCTGTTTGGTATGGTTCACGAGAACGTCGTCCGTGGCGCCGGCAATATGCGGTGTGATGACCACATTATCGAGCTCGGTGATATATGGATGGTTGCTCGCAATAGGCTCTTTAGCGTAAACGTCGAAAGCCGCGCCAGCGATCCGCTTTTCCCGGAGCGCGTCGATCAGGGCTTCCTCGTCAAGAATCGCACCTCTGGAGCTGTTGATAAAATAAGCGGTCGGTTTCATAAGAGCAATCATTTCACGGCTGATAATGCCCGTAGTTTCCGGGGTGATCTTCATATGGCATGTAATAAAATCAGCGTTTTTCATCAGGTCTTCCAGTTTTTCCGCTTTTTTAACGCCGACTTCCTCCAAGTCGATGGGACAAAGGAACGGGTCATAAATCAACAGTTCCATGCCAAAGGCACGGGCGATTTTGCCCACACGGCGGCCAATGCTGCCATAGCCCACAATCCCAAGCGTCTTACCATGGAGCTGAGTCCCCTTAAAGACCATATAGGGTGAGCCGGGTTCCATATCCCAGACCATATCGACCTTCAGGCCTTCCTTGGTTACCTTCTGGGCATTCGGGTCTGCAGTAAATTTACCTTCCTTTAAAGCCTTGTAGGCCATCGGGATCTTTCTGGCGATGGAGAGCATAAGGCCTACAGTCATCTCTGCCGTCGTATCGGAATTACGTCCCGGTGTATAGATAACGGGGATACCACGTTCTTTTGCTGCGGCCATATCAACGTTAACTGGGGTGGCGCGGGTACAGGCGATAAGCTTTAGGTTTGGAGCATTTTCAATGACTGCCCGGGTAATATCGTCGTAGCTTGTGATAATGATGTCCGCGTCAGCGGATTTTTCCATGAGCTCCTCCTCCTGCATTTTGGGCAGGCCGATGGCCCAGCCATCTTTTACCACTTCACCCATTTCGTATAATGGCTTTAACTGTTCTTCATCATATTCTGCAGTAAAAAAAATTTTCATTGTGTTATCCTTCTTTCTGTCTCTAGTTTTCTCGGGTACGTTTACTGATGGTTTTCATGACATCGGCACGGGCTGTCCACAGGCTCTCGCAGGCGATACGGATGCCTTTATACAGTGTGTAAATATCTTCGTAAATCGCGTTCTGGTCTGGTCTCGGACGGTAAATGCGTTCAGATTTACAGGTTCTGCGGGCCGCGTCGGTATAGCTCTCATATTCGCCCACCGCGAGACCTACCATCATGGCAACCCCCTTGGCGCCGAATTCGTTTCCGGCTGAAACAACAACTTCCATACCAGTGACGTCTGAGATCATCTGCGCCCAGATCGAGCTCTTGGCTCCCCCGCCGGCAATAAAAATTTTGCTGTTTCTATCCGCGCCCTGCAGGCAGTCTTTAATGGAAAGGGTAATACCTTCGTAAACCGCATGAACTAAATCTGCACGCTTGGTGTTCGCGCTGATACCAAAGAAGTTCGCTTTGGCGTGCGGGTGATAAAACGGAGCACGTTCACCCGCTGCACTGATGTAGGGATGGTAAATCACGCCGCCGCTGCCGGCCGGAACGTCCTTGATCATGATATCGACCTTAGAAAAATCCTTAGTCAAAGCAATTTCGTTGAGCACCCAGTCGATGTTCGGTGTTCCGTTCATTGTTGGCATCAGATTGACAAACAGATCGCCCACCGCGTGCTTTTCAAGGCGGGTTCCCTCTTTGCCAAATTCGCAGTCTTCCTTTTTCATGAAGATTTCATTGGCGCAGGTAGTGCCTAAAATAACGCAGATATCCTTGTCTTCTACGGCTCCAATCCCCACCGCAGCGGCGACAACGTCAATGGCGCCTGCCACGACCGGTGTCCCCGGGTTAAGGCCCAGATCTTTAGCGACGCGGTCAATCACGTTGCCGACAATTTTATTGGAGATGACCACCGGAGCGATCAGATCCACATATTCGCCTAAATCCAGTGCTTTTAACAGATCCACTGCCACTTCGCCCTTTTCTGCGTCCATTAACGAGGTTCCTGTGTCACTCATATCGCCATTGATAGCACCGGTCAGCTTATAGCGCACCCAATCCTTACAGAAGAACATGGTTTTTGCTCTGTCCAGTACTTCCTTGCGGTTGTTTTTCATCCACTTCAGCAGCATCAGCTGTGTTCCTGTCAGCGGCGGCGTCCCGGTTGTTTTGAAAATCATTTCGCCGAGCTTTGGATCATCCTCTGTCACCTTGGCGACTTCATCGGCGGCGCGGCCGTCACACCACAGAATCGCATCCTGTACGGGTTCACCGTTTTCATCCATGAGCCAGATACCCTCGCCCTGGCCGGTGACGCCGATGCCCAGAATATCGTCTGCCTTTGCCGGCCCGTTTTCCATGATCATCTTGATACAAAGGGCAACCTTTTCCCACAAAATGTTCATGTTCTGCTCCACGTCCGTATCGCCGATATAAATGGGCTCATTTTCCAAAGCTTCGACTAAAATTTCATTGCCGTCCACATCAAACAAAACTGCCTTCACATTCGATGTCCCCGCATCAATGCCGATAATATACTTCATGTTTTCCCTCCGAGAATCATAGTTTTTTTCAGACAGCGGCGTCCCCCTTGCTGTCACAATATAGCCGCTGTCCTATCTATTTAAACCACCAGGTGGTTCAAACCAGTCCTATAAACCAAGAGTTCTCACAATGCGTTCTGCTGTCGTATCGGTGGTGATGAGTGTGTCGATGACTCCGGAGGCCAGACAGCCGATAATGGCTTCCGTTTTATCCTCCCCGCCGGCAATGGCCACAACATTCGGAATGTTTTTCAAAATCTCCATGTTCGCGCTGATAACGCGGTCACGGATAAAACAATCCTGCCAGCGGCCATCAATGGTTACCGGGTTCACACAGACATCCCCGATAAAGCCGTCCTGCCTCAGCCGGTCAATATCCTCGACCTTCAGCAGACCACGCTTACACATGGTGGATTCACGGCTCACCTGCCCAATCCCAAAGAGCGCCACGTCACAGCGCCTCATAAGCTCATAGGACTTTTGAATGGTCCGCTCTTCCATCAGCATTCTCTTTGTCTCCGCGTGATCGACAACAACTGGCGCATAGAGAATATAACACACGCTGTCCAGCTTGTCCGCCAGCGACCGGGCGATTTCATCCGACTTTAACATATCCATGTCAATGTTCTGCGCTCCGACCATCTGCACTACCGTGCACTCACTCCGCCTTTTAAAAGAAAGGTTTGAAATGGTCGCCGCAAGCGTCTCTCCCCAGGATACCCCGATGCTCATGCCAGGCTGGAGGTAATCCTCCAGATACTGGGAGGCCGTGTTTGCAAGCGATGGCATATAGTTGCTCTCACCATCATACGATTCCGCAATGATTACTCTTTTTAAACCAAAATGCTCCTCGATCGCTCCTTCATACGCCACATTTCCCTGAGCATAGCCGTTAACCTTTATGGTAACAATGCCCATATCCCTCAGGGAGCTGATGATCCGGTTCACACGCTGTCTTGTAAAAGAAAGCCGCTTCGCGATCTCATCCTGCGTCATACCTAAGGTATAGTACCAGTGCGCGATCTTGATATACAGATTTTTATCTTCCATGGCAACCTCCAAATAAGTGTCCATTTTTTTTCATTATTACATATGTCCACCTATTTTTCAATTGCGTTACATTTGTATTTTTATTTTACAAATGTATTTCGTGACTATAATTTACACCGTTTTCTTACATTTGTCAAGCAATATTACATTTTCTCATTTAATTATTTAAGATAATAGTTCTGATTTTATCTTTTTAGCCCCAAATAGCGCAAAATAAAAAGCCCAATGCACAAAAACGCACATCAGACTTTTTATTCATAAAAATTGCTTTTCTTTATTAAATTTACTTTTATTTCTCAAAAATCTCTGCCCGACGCACCCACAACGGCCTGAAGGCGGCTCTGAGCTCACGGTAGAAGGTATAGCACTTTTCGTACATCGCATTTTGGCGGGGTTTGTAAATCTTTTTAAGCCGGCAGCATTTAGCGGCAGCCTCCTCCACGCTGTCGAAAAGGCCAATGGCGACTCCGGCGGTCATGGCAGCACCCAGAGCACCGAACTCTGTACCCCTGGTCACCACCACAGATTGCCCGGTCACATCGGCGATCATCTGAGACAGTGTCTCACTTCCCGCACCGCCGCCGGACAGCAGCAAGCGTCCCCGGCAGCCGCCGCCCTCCAGGCAGTCACGGACCGAGTAGGCCAGCCCCTCATACACCGCTCGCATGAGGTCGCCCTTGGTGGTTCCTGAGTTCACCCCAAAAAAACTGGCGCTGGCATCCCGGTGCTGGAAAGGAGCCCGCTCACCGGCCAAGGACAGGTAAGGGTGGTAAACAACCCCGCCGCTGCCCGGACGGGTATCCTCGATGAGTCCCTCCACCACCCGGTAATTGCCGCTCCTGGCAATCTCACGCATCATCCACTCCACATTTTCCATGCCGTTGATGGTGGAGGACAAATCAATGGCCAGATCCGCCTGCACATGGTGCAGGTAGTGCCTGCGGCAGCGTGTCACATCACAGTCGCGGAGACGCAGTACCTGCTCCACGGCGCAGGTGGTGCCCAGCACCACCGCGGCGTCACCCACGCCCACCGCGCCAGTTCCCACCGCTGAAGCCACCACGTCCATGGCCCCGGTAACCACTGGGATTCCAGCCCGCAGGCCCATTTTTTCCGCAGACACCGCTGTCAGCGCACCGGCAACAGCATCGGAAGGCAGTACCTCTGGAATGGCTCTTTCCGCCTCAGACAGACTGAGCACGGTCAGAGCCTGTACCGCTGGCGCGCCGTCAATAAGCTTCAAATAGGCGGCGCCTCCGTCGGTGGGGTCGGTGGCGATTTTACCTGTCATACAGTAGCGCAACCAGTCCTTTGCGAAGAACACGGTCTGAATCTTGCGGTACACATCTGGACGGTTATCCTTAGTCCACCGCAGCAGAAGAAGGGCGCTCCCGGCCCCGGCCGGCGTGCCCAGGTTCCGGTGTACCAGCTTGCCGATCCCGGGAGTCTTCTCATTGACAGCCCAGTTTTCCTCGTGGGCGCGTCCGTCATTCCACAAAATAGCGCGGCCCACCGGCCGGTTGTTTTTATCCAGAGCCCATAATCCCTCGCCCTGTCCTGTCACGCCGACAGCCAGTATATCCTCAGGCGCCGCAGGCCCCTTCTCCATCAGCAGGCGCACGCAGGCCGCTGTCTTTTCCCAGAAAAAATTCATGTCCAGTTCTTTGCGCACACCGTCCTCCAGAATATCACTGGGGGCCGCCACTGTCTCGATCTCGTGGCCTGTTGTGTCGAAAAGGACTGCCTTTATTTTGGTGGTTCCGCCGTCAATCCCGATGATATAGTTCATTTTTTCATCTCCCGTACATTTCTTGGCTCAGTGCTCATGATTCTGTGTTATAATAAATCATATTATACCAAAAAAACAATAAAAAATCGATAAAGGAGCATTGATATGAAATTATATTCCTGGAACGTCAACGGCATCCGCGCGGTGGCACAAAAGGGCTTTACCGATTGGGTCGAAGCCGCTCAGCCTGATATCTTATGCCTTCAGGAGGTCAAAGCCTCAGAGGACCAGATCAGCGAGGACATCAAGAGTATTCCCGGCTACCTCAGCTTTTTCCACGCCGCCGAACGCAAGGGCTACAGTGGTACTGCCGTCTACTATAAAAAAGAACCCCTCTCGATCACCACTGGTCTGTCTGAAGACCGCTTCAACCACGAGGGCCGCACCATTATCATGGAATACCCAGAGTTCACCCTCTTTAATATTTACTTCCCCAACGGTCAGAAGGACGATGAACGACTCCAGTTCAAAATGGATTTTTATGACTGCTTCTTAAAGGACGTCAATGCCTTGGTAGCCCAGGGTAAAAAGGTTATTATCTGCGGTGACGTCAATACCGCGCACACCGAGATGGATCTGAAAAACCCCAAATCCAACGCTAAACGCTCTGGCTTCCTGCCCATGGAGCGTGAGTGGCTCGACCATTTCTTTGAAAACGGCTATGTGGATACCTACCGCCATCTGCACCCGGATACCGTCGAGTACTCCTGGTGGTCCTACCGTTTTAACGCCCGGGCCAACAACGCCGGTTGGCGCATTGACTACTTCTTCGTGTCCGACAACGCCATCGACATGGTCAAAGACGCGGCCATTCACACAGAGGTTACCGGTTCTGATCACTGTCCGGTTTCCATTGAAATTAAAGCTTAAAAACCTGCCCCGGCACACCCGCACTGTGCCGGTTTTTTAATATCTTTTTTAAATAATCCATCTTCATAATAAAAATAATTTATTTAGTTCCATGCTATAATAGTATTACAGACAAATCGTTATCTGGAACGATCCATCTGCCACATGTCTGTGGATGTGCTCCTTTCTTTTCAGCCTGTGGTTTTTTCTGGACAGTGCAGTATGTCATTATACCGCAAAAGCAAACTTTTCTTAATCCTAAATAAAAACGCCTTCGCTCATCTCAAAAGCCATAGGTGTTTTTACTTTGCCTTTAATTTTTCTGTGTTATAATAAACCATCAAATCTTAAATGGGAGAATCCTTATGACAAAAATACTTGTGGTTGAAGACGATAAAAATACCAGCGAGGTTATCTCTGATTTCCTTGAGGACGCGGGCTACGAGGTAAAGACGGCCCTTGACGGCAACAGAGCGCTTGCAGCCTTTGAGTCTCAGCCCTTTGATCTGGTGCTTCTGGACATTATGCTGCCCGGCATCGACGGCCTCACCCTGCTCAAAACCATCCGGCAGACCAGCGACGTCCCAGTGCTCATGCTCACCGCCGTCGAGGATGAACACACCCAGGTCATGAGCTTCGACCGTCTGGCGGATGACTATATGACCAAGCCCTTTTCTCCCATCCTCCTGGTAAAACGAATAAAGGCGCTGCTGCGCCGTGCCGGAGCCGGTGCGGACTGCATGACGCTCGGGGACGTCACCCTCGATTTCGAAGGCTACAGCGCCCACAACGCCAAAGGCCCCATCGACCTGTCCATCAAGGAGCTGGAGCTGATCAAATTTTTGATCGACCATCGGGGACGGGCCTTATCCCGCGAGCAGATTCTGGACGGCGTCTGGGGCATCGACTATATTTCCTCAGACCGGAAAATCGACACCCACATTAAAAATATCCGGAAAAAGCTGGGGGTGGACTGCATTGTCACGGTTCGAGGGCTGGGCTATAAATTTGAGGTGCCAGAATGAAAAAACTTAAGCTGTTCCCTAAAACCTTCCTCTTTACCCTTAGCCTGATGCTGGTCATCACACTGGTGGCCTACGCCCTTCTCTACTTCCTGCTCCCCGGTGTCTACACCCGGGTAAAGGAAAAAAACATCCTCCATGCCACCGATAACCTGGCCGCAGACCTGGAAAAAGCCTCCCCTGCGGACTTCAACGCTCTGATCAGCGCATTTGTCGGTAAAAACAACGCCTCTGCCACTTTGTCCGGCAATGGCATTGTCTATTCCAACGGCATCACCTACAGCACCCGCAGCACCGAGGAGTCTGTCCCCGATACTGCACCCCAAAGTATACCTGAGACCCAGACCGATCTTCAAAACACAACAGGCCTCTATTCCGTCTCACCTGAAGACATCGTCTCTGCCGTCCCAGACCAGAATATTTTTATCCCAAACGGCAGCGCCTCCGAGGCCATCTCCACCCAGCGCACAGTCCAATCCACCGACGGCAGTCTTTACCAGCTCAGTGTTACCGCTACCTTGCAGCCCATCGGTGAGGCATCAAGCATTATCCTCATGCTTTTGCCCGTGGCGCTCCTGATCTGTCTGGCCATCGCCGCAGTCTTTGCCCTGGTCTACTCCCGGGCCCTCACCCGCCCTATCAAGGAGCTTTCCGCCGTTACCGCCAGAATGGCGACCCTAGACCCGGACGCCCGCTGTACTGTCAGCACCGGTGACGAAATCGGTACCCTGTCTGAAAACATGAACAGTCTCTACACCTCCCTGCTGAACAGCATTCAGGAGTTGGAGAACGAGATCGCCAAGGTCAGCGCTGCGGAGCAGTCCAAGGTCGATTTCATGCGCACCGCCTCCCACGAGCTGAAAACACCCGTCACTGCTGTGAGCGGTATGCTGGAAGGCATGATCTGCAATGTGGGGCGCTACCGTGACCGCGACACCTACCTTCAGGTCTGCAAAGACCAGATCGACGAGCTGTCTGTGCTCATCCGAGAGGTCCTGGACGCTACCCGTCTCGACATGTTAATGGAAAACCAGGCCCCCACAGTAACTGACCTCGCTGCCCTGGTCGACCAGGTAGCTGCGCCCTACAGGCTCATTGCCCGGGCCCGCGGCGTCCGCCTCACCATTGACGGCAGCGCAGGCTTTAACGCACAGGTACCCGTCCCGCTTCTGGAAAAGGCCCTGTCCAATGTGCTGTCCAACGCAGTCAACTATACCACCTCGGGCAAAAATGTCCGGGTTTACTTCGAGAAGCGAAGCCTCATCGTTGAGAACGCGTGCGCGCCCATTGGCAGCGAACAGCTGCCCCATCTCAAGGAGGCCTTTTACCGGCCCGAGTTTTCCCACAGCCATGACACCGGCGGCAACGGCCTGGGCCTGTACATCACCGACCGTATCCTGTCCGGCTGCGGCCTGCCCTACACCTTCGAGCCCATGGAAAGCCCGGAGGGCATGCGTTTTACAATTAACTTCCCATAATTTCCGCCCTGGCCGTCCGCCAGGGCTTTTTTTATTTCCGGCTTCACACAAACTCCACAAAACCTCTATTCTCGCCACACAATCTCCCGTTATACTTAAATCAATCAAGAAAACAGGAGGAAACCCATGAACCTATTCAAACGCGCATTCTTATTCATTACCCGAAAGCGGAGTAAAAGCATTCTGCTCCTGCTCATTCTCTTTATCATGGCCAATTTTGTGCTGGCCGGACTGGCGGTACGAAACGCGGCCATCCAGGCCGAAACAACGGCTCGTGAAAGACTGGGCGGCAAATTCTCGCTGGAGGCCGACATCGACAAACTCATAGCCGGCAGCCCGGAAAGTAAATCCTTTGATAGTGATCTGGTCACCAAGGAGGCCGCGGAAAAAATAGCGGCTGCCGACGGCGTCAAGGATTATAACCTCGCTGCCAACCGCTATATCCTTCCCGATGGTTTTGAAAATGTCAAGCCCGAAAAAAAAGAGGAAAGCCCCAATGCGGGCGGTATGGTCACCAACCAGGACGGTACCCCCATTGACCTGAATGCCCTCAACGAAACCTTTGACAACATGCTCAACTTCCTGGGGGACACCAGCAGTGAGAAAAACGCTGCCTTTTCCAGCGGCGCCATGAAGCTGACCGAAGGCCGCCACGTCACAAAGGAGGACATAAACGCCGTGATCCTGCACCAGAAGCTGGCTGAGAAAAACAACCTGAAGGTCGGGGACAAAATCAGGCTCAAATCCGCCGACGCCGTCCTGCGCAAAGACTCCAGCATCGACCCGGACCAGGTCTTTGAAGCCGAAATTGTCGGCTTTTACACCGAGGCCCAGGCACCCAGAGAGCAGGCGCTGCCCATGGCCATGACCATGCAGGAAAACACTATTTTCGGCAGCGCAGACCTCACCGCTGGAATCGGCCTGCCCGCCGGTAAAGCACCATCCTACACCAAGGCCGATTTTTACGCAAAGGACCCTAAAAATATCGAGAACCTCATCGAAAAGGCCAGGGCTGACCTCCCCAATCTGGAAGCCGACAACCTCAAACTCTCCGCCGATGACGCCCTGTATCAGAAAATGGCTGGTTCCGTGGAAAACATCAGCCGGCTGGTGACCCTGGTTCTGATCATCGTGGCCATTGTCAGCCTGGTGATCCTCTCCCTGATTCTGACCCTCTGGACCAGAACGCGGATTCACGAATCCGGTATCCTGCTGTCACTGGGCAAGAGCAAGCTGAACATTGTCGGACAGTATGTGGTGGAGGCTCTGAGTCTGGCGGTCATCGCCTTTATGCTGGCCACCGCCGTTGGCCCGGTGCTGTCACAGGCCACCGCAGATTATCTCATCGCCCGGGAGTCCGCAGCCGAAACGCCGTCCGGAAACAGCTCAGACACCAGCTTCAGCAGCAATACAGCAAGCAATGATCTTTTCACCCCAGAGGCTGCCCCCATCGACAAGATCGACGTATCCCTTAACGCGCCCCTTCTGCTTCAGGTGTACGCTGTGGGCGCAGTCATTGTGATCCTGTCCGTCGGCTTTGCCTCCATCTCCATCCTTCGGCTGAAGCCAAAGGAAATTCTCTCAAAAATGAGTTAACCGAAAGGAGTTATGATGAAAATATTAGAAATGCAGCACATTACCTACGCCTACAACCACCAGGAGCCTGTTCTGGAGGACGTTAACCTGACCATGGAAACTGGAAAAATGTACGCGATCCTGGGGCCCTCCGGCTCCGGTAAGACCACCCTTCTCTCCCTGGCCGGCGGACTGGACATCCCGTCCGAGGGACAAATTCTTTTTAACGGAAAACCTGTGGAAAAGTTCGGTCTCGAAAAGCATCGAAAGCGGAACATTTCCCTGATTTTTCAAAATTACAACCTCATTGACTACATGAACGCTGCTGAAAATGTGCGTCTCTCCGCCAAGGGCAGACCCGACGCGCTGCTCACACGTCTGGGCCTCACCAGCGAGGAAGTCCGGCGCAATGTCCTCAAGCTCTCCGGCGGCCAGCAGCAGCGGGTCGCCATCGCGAGAGCCCTGGCCTCCTCGGCCCCCATTATCCTGGCTGACGAGCCCACCGGCAATCTGGACCGGGACACCGCCCGGGATATTACCGCCATCCTGAAACACAGCGCCCATGAATCTGGTAAATGCGTGATCATTGTCACGCATTCCAACGCTGTGGCAAAGGAAGCCGACATTGTGTTCAAAATCAAAAATAAAACCGCGGTCACCCTGAAACGCCGCCCAAGCACCCTTAAGGAGGTCCCCCATGCGCTTTAAAAACAAACCGTCCGCCACCGCCCTGGCCTTTTATATCCTGTCCCTGCTTCTGTTTTTCTACACGGTTGTCTCCCTGTTTCACACGCACCAGTATATCCTCACTCTACTGTCCACCGGACAGCTTGTCGCCAGGGGAAACCTTTATAATATCTTCAGCTACTATATGACCAATTCCATCCAGTACCTTATCTTTTCCGCTATCTTTGCCGGTATCGCCGTCCTGCTTGACCCTGACTTCCCAAAAGAGCTGTTCACCAGAAGAACCAACCGCGTCGAGATCATCACTTCCCCCATGGAGCAGGACGCCCCCTCCCCCATCGCTTCCAGCGATCCTGTCGCGCTCCAGGCCGAAGCCCCCAAAGCAGAGGCGGCGCCCTATGACGATACCCTGGAAGACTTTGAAGAAGATCCCCCCAAAGAGGCAAAACCTTTTAATTAAAGCAAAAGGCCCGTTCTCTCCAACTCAAAAAGCCACCGCAAAATCCGCAGTGGCTTTTTGTATGTGGTGATGTTAAATAAATAAGGTTGTCCCGGCATTTTCATTGCTGGCGATGTAGGTGCCGACGCCCGCGTATTCGATACCGTCAATGAGTTCTTCCTTCTTAATCCCCATGAGCTCCATGCTCATGGTACAGGCAATAAAGCGTACCCCGGCGTCCTGAGCCTTGTGGATCATGGTTTCGATGTCGTCCACATTTTTCTTTTTCATGATGCTCTTGATCATGGCAGGCCCAATTCCCAGCATATTCATCTTTGATAAGGGCAGCCGCCTGGCACCCTTTGGCATCATCAGGCCGAACATTTTTTCAATCCGGTTTTTCTTCACCTTCGGCGCCTTCGGTTTACGCAGTACGTTCAGGCCCCAGAAGGTAAAAAACAGGGTTACATCCTTGCCCTGGGCTGCTGCGCCCTGGGCGATGATCATGGCCGCGATAGCCTTGTCCAGCTCACCGTCAAACACGACCATGGTGGCGTTTTTCTGAACTGCCGGCGCTGCCGCAGCCAGTCCGCAGGCAGAGGCGCCGCCGCCCTTTCGGATGGTGGCAATGTATTTGTTTCCATTGGTTTCCTGTGAAATCAGAGTGTGTCCATTGGTTTTACACCAGCACTCCACATCCTGCACAAAGCCAAAATCGGTGGCAATGGTCTGTACCAGCTCGCCCTCCTTTACCTCACTCACAGCCTTGTAGGTTGCCATCAGCGGGCCAGGGCACTGGAGCCCGGTCACATCCACTGTCTTAACAGGGTTTACGTCTGCTTTCGCCCCCTCGGGGGCTTTTGGCTCCCCCGGCTGGGAGCTCTCCACGTCAAAGTTCGGTTCTGCCAGCTTGTAATGGCCGGTTTTATAGGTATTGTAGCCACCAGCCAGGTTGTAAAGGTTGGTGAAGCCGTGATCCTCCAAAATCCGGATGGCCAGGTATCCTCTCAGGCCCACCTGGCAGGTAATATACAGGGGCTCGTCCTTATCCACTGGAATCTCGTCGATATGGTCTCTCAGGGTGTCCAGCTCCAGATTGTGGGAACCTTCCACATGGCCTGCCCCAAATTCAACCGGTGTACGAACATCCAGCAAATACCCGCCGCCTGCGATAATGTCATCAATTTCGTCCCACTCGACGGTTTTATAGACGCCCTCATCAATGTTCTGGGCAATGTAGCCTAAAATATTGACCGGATCTTTGGCGGCTGAAAACGGCGGCGCGTAGGACAGCTCCATATCCTGCAAATCGTAGATGGTGCCGCCCATTTTCATCACAGAGGCAATGACGTCAATGCGCTTTTCAGTCCCCTCCTGGCCCACCGCCTGAGCGCCCAGAACCTTTAGTGTCTTGGGATCATAAATGAGCTTCAGCGCAATATTCGTGGATTCCGGATAGTAGCCCGCGTGATTGCCGCGATGGGCGTGAATCTGCTGGAATGGCAGTCCCTTTGCCCGTAGCTGGCCAACGTTGTTGCCGGTTGTGGCAAAAACCTTGTTAAAGACTTTGGCCACAGAGGTTCCCTGAATGCCGTGATTTTTAAACGGAATACCGTTGATATGGTCCGCCACGGTGCGGCCCTGACGATTTGCCGGCCACGCAAGCGGTACAGCGGTCTGGGAGCCGTCTACAAAATCGCGGACCTCAATGGCGTCTCCAATGGCGTAAATGTTTTTAATGACTTCGCCGCTCGCGCCGTCCATGACTTCATAGGTTTCGGTGGTGACAATGTGCCCTCTTGGCCCCAGCTTTAAGCCGGCGTCCTTTGCCAGCTTGTTTTCCGGCGCCACACCAATGGCCAGGATGACCATGTCGGCGTCCAGCTTCATGCCGCTTTCCAGCACAACCTTTTTGCCTGCGTCCTCAAAATGGTCGACGCCATCACCTAAGATCACATTAACGCCGTGGGCGTTCAGCTCCTGATGAATGATCTGTGCCATTTCGTAGTCAAGGGGCTTTAACACCTGGTTCAGCTTTTCGACCAGGGTCACGTTGATGCCCAGATCCCTCAGGTTTTCGACCATTTCGATGCCGATAAAACCACCGCCGACAACCACAGCGCGTTTGGGGCTTCGCTCGGTCACCTCAGCCTTGATCTTGTCAGTATCGGCCACGTTGCGCAGTGTGAAAATGCTGTCCGCCTCGGCCAGACCCGGAATCGGCGGAGCAATGGGTTTGGCGCCCGGTGACAGGATCAGATGGTCAAAGGTTTCGGTATAGGTCTCGCCGGTTTTAGTGTTTTTAACTTTTACCGTGCTGCCCGCGCGGTCAACGGCGACCACCTCGCTGAAATTGCGGATATCCAGGTTAAACCGCTTGGACATTCCGGCCACGGTCTGCACCAGCAGCTTGCTGCGGTCCTTGATCACATCCCCGATATAGTAGGGCAGCCCGCAGTTTGCAAAGGAAATATACTCATCGCGTTCAAAGAGAATGATTTCGTCCTCTTCGCTCAAGCGTCTCAAACGTGCCGCAGCGGTTGCGCCGCCGGCTACACCACCGACAATCAGAATTTTTTTCATTGTTGTTCCTCCTTGAATAGAACTTCTACAATTTCTTTAACCTGTTCATTACAGAGCTCGTAGTAAATTTCATTTCCCTCACGGGTTCCCCGCACGATCCCGGCTGCCTTGAGCTTGGACAAATGCTGGGAGATCCCCGACTGGGACACATCCAGACAGGACTCCATGTAGGAGACGTTGTTCCGCCCTCTCTCCATGAGCCCCCGCACCATACAAAGCCGCACCGGGTGGGCCAGTGCCTTTAAAATCCCGGCGGCCTGCTCGTTTTCCTGCTGCCTTTTCCTATCCATTAATCGACTTCCTTTATTCGTATATTCTAATTTTATAATATTATTATATTATGTTTTTCTAATATTGTCAATGGCGTTTTTCCAAAAAATAAAGCTTAAGAGACAGGACCTTTTACCCAGGGAAAAAAGGCTCCGTCTCGGACTTTACCGCTTTGTCGGCAAATCAAACATACTTTTAACTTAAAAAGATAGCTTTTTTTAATATTATTCATTATAATAAAACAAAGAACACTAAAAAGGGGATTCTTATGAAATTTTCTAAAATCGAAAAGTCCTGGATTTTGTACGATGTGGGGAATTCGGCTTTTATTATGCTGGTTTCAACCATCATTCCCATTTACTTTAAAAATATTGCCTCGAGCGCCGGGGTGTCTATGGCCGACTCCACCGCCTACTTTGGGTACGCCACCTCCATTTCCACCCTGATCGTGGCAATACTGGGACCTATTCTCGGCACCATCGGAGACACCAGCGGCTACCGGAAGCGCCTGTTCCTACTCTCACTGGGCGTGGGGGCTGTGGGCTGCGTCGCCCTGGGGATTCCCATGGGGTGGCTTTTATTTCTCGTCATGTTTGTGGTCGCCAAAATCGGCTATAACGGCAGCCTTATTTTCTGCGATTCCATGCTCACTGACGTCACCACCGATGACCGCATGGATGAGGTCTCCAGCGTGGGCTACGCCTTTGGCTACATCGGCAGCTGTATTCCCTTCGCAGCCTGTATGCTCCTGGTACTCTTTGCCGGCAGCATCGGCATCAGCACCCAGCTGGCAACGTCCATTTCCTTTGTCATCACCGCAGTATGGTGGGTGCTCATGACCGTGCCGCTGCTCAGAGGCTATCAGCAGAAATTTTCTGTGGGACATGTATCCAACCCGGTTAAGGAAGGCTTTGTGCGCCTGGGGCACACCATTAAAAATATCCGTCAGGATAAAAACATTGTGCTGTTCCTGGTAGCGTTTTTCTTCTACATCGACGGTGTCTACACCATCATCGAGATGGCGACCTCCTACGGCAAGGACGTGGGTGTGGGCGATAACGACCTGTTGATGGCGCTGCTGCTCACCCAGATTGTCGCTTTCCCTTTCGCGCTCCTGTTTGGCTGGCTGTCGAAAAGAGTCAAAACCGAAAAGCTGATTTACGTTGGGATCATCGGCTATTTTTTCATCGCCCTCTTTGCCATCCAGCTGGATAAGGCGTGGGAATTCTGGTTTCTGGCGGTCTGTGTCGCCATCTTCCAGGGCGGCATCCAGGCCCTGTCCCGGTCTTACTTTGCCAAGATCATCCCCAAAGAAAAATCCGCCGAGTACTTTGGTTTTTACGACATTTTCGGCAAGGGCGCGGCCTTTACCGGCACGCTGCTCGTCAGCGTTGTCACCCAGCTCACCGGCCACTCCCGCTATGGCATTATCTCCATCTCCTTCCTGTTTGTCATCGGCTTTGTGCTGTTTGTACTGGCGGTGAGAAGGATCAATCGTGAAAAAACCGAGGGGACACATGCGGGGCTTTGAGCCGCGTTCAAATTTTATTTTTCTTTGTCCCCATGCTCAAAAGACTCAAAACCACCGATAAATGGCGTTTTGAGTCTTTTGAGCATGGATTCTATAGAATAATAAAAAATGGAGAATCGAAAATTGCGGGCACTATCCTTACACCGATAGATTCTTCTCTAAAGGGTGGATGCTTGCGCTTACCAGTGTCCGGCTGTGCAGGTAATGCGGCACGATTCCGGACCATTTACCACAGCGACTGGACCTTTTTGTTTATCTGGATAAAAGGTCCAGTCTTGGGTTAGGCCACTTCTTTGTCCGTCTGCTCTATATTATTTATATATATTTAACCGTTTACATATTTATTTTAAAGGTTATACGAACATATTTAGTTTCAGAAAGGCATGCTCAAAAAGCTCAAAACCACAGATTTTTAGGGTTTTGAGTCTTTTGAGCATGCCTTTCTAAAGACCCTTTTATTTTTTCCGAATGCGCAGCCCCTTGGGGAAGTGGTTTTTGATCATGCCCTGGCTGGCTTTTCCAAAACCCAGGGGCCATTTTTCAAAACAGACCAGCACCCAGCCCTTAAGGTCTGCCCCGGTGATGGGTTCGCCCTTGAGATAGGTGTAGGCTTCCTCATCATCTTTCACGGTATAAACGATTTTAAAGTCCTCAGGCTTCAGCACCATGGCAAGGGTATGGGACGGTTCAAAGCGGTTCTTCTTGAGTGTGCCCAGGTGAATGCCGGGACGCAGTACCTTCAGGCCCTCAATGTCCCTCAGGGTGATGCCCTCGGGCAGGCTGTAAAGCTGATCCCCCTGCAGATGCAGGTTGTCGAACCGCCGGTTCAGGTATTCTCCGGCAAAGGCCTCATAATCGCCCAGGTCTCTGCGTCCAGCGGGCTTCAGCCGGGATTTCCCCTTGAGCTTGGGAGGCTCTTCCTCCGGAGGACACGCCGCTGTTTTCCGGAGTTTGGCGATAAAATGCCCCTCACCCCGGACGTGGAAAGGCATGACATGGAGGGTTTTTGTGAGCGCTGGCGTCCCTTTTTCCGACCACTCTGGCCGCCCGCGGTCGTCAAGTCCCCTGAGATCAATGTCCATCAGCTCATAGCGGTTATTTCCCAGGAAATCTTCAATGACCTGTTCGTTTTCTTCGGGCGAAAAGGTACAGGTCGAGTAGACCATGACACCTCCGGGCTTCAGCAGCTTGTCCACGCTCTCCAGAATCTTAAGCTGGCGTTTCGCGCAGTGCAGCACCCGTTCCGGGTTCCATTCCTCAGCGGCGCCGTTGTCCTTTCTGAACATGCCCTCACCCGAGCAGGGAGCGTCCACCAGAATTTTATCAAAGCGTTCGTGAAACCGCGCCGCCAGACGTTCCGGAAACTCGTTAAACAGCAGCGCATTGGGTACCCCCATACGCTCTACGTTGCTGGCGAGGATCTCGGCCCGGTTGTTGACCAGTTCATTGGCAACCAGCACCCCCTGCCCTTCAAGCTTACAGGCCAGCTGGGTCGATTTTCCTCCCGGTGCGGCACAGAGGTCAAGCACCCAGTCCCCCGGCTCCGGCGCGAGCACCTCGGCCGAGGTCATGGCTGTGGGCTCCTGTACATAGTACAGTCCCGCGTAGTAGGCGGGATTTTTCCCGGGGCGGACATCACTGTCAATATAGTATCCCGTCGGGCACCAGTCCACAGGCTCCAGCTCAAAGGGCGTGTTCTGGGCCATCTCCTCCAGGGTACACTTCAGAGTATTGGTCCGGATACCCTTGTTCACTGTCCCATTATAGGAAGCCATGAGCTTTTCATAATCCTCATCGCTTAAAAGTCTCCGCATTTTTTCTTTAAAGGCCTCTGGTATCTGCATGTTTCATCTCCATTGTAATAAATTGAAAATGGAAAATTCAGGTGCAAATCCGCAAAGCAAATTTGTTCCTTCATTCTCCATTTTCCATTCTTAATTTTCCATTCATAACTTCTGTTATGCAGGCCCGACACTTTCGTTTTCTGAAAGCACGGGGCAAACCCGCCGCCGCTGAATCACTTCTTCGGCTTTGCAAAGATCATCCGTCCTGCGGCGGTCTGCAGGATACTGGTAACGATCACCGTGATGTTATCGCCGATGTACTTCCTGCCGTTTTCCACAACGATCATGGTGCCGTCGTCCAGATAGGCAACGGCCTGACCATTTTCCTTGCCGGCTTTTACCAGCAGCACCTTCATCTCCTCACCGGGCAGCACTACGGGCTTCACGGCGTTGGCCAGCTCGTTGATGTTTAAAACCTCGGCGCCCTGGACCGTTGCCACCTTGTTCAGGTTGTAGTCATTGGTCAGGATCTTGCATTTGGTTTCCTTGGCCATCCGCACCAGTTTGGCATCGACCTCCTGAATATCGTCGTAGTCCTCCTCCGATATCTGTACCGGAACGTCCAGATCATTCTGCATCTTATTGATGATATCCAGGCCTCTCCGTCCGCGGTTGCGCTTGAGATCATCCGAGGAATCTGCGATGAGCTGAAGTTCGTTCAGGACAAAGACCGGGACGATGAGCGGCCCCTCCATAAACCCGACCTTGCAGATATCGTAGATACGTCCGTCAATGACCACGCTGGTATCCAGCACCTTGGCCGAGGCATTGTTCTTTTTCTTTGAGATCTTTCGGGTGGAGGCACTGCCGTCGCGTTCTTTTTTGCCTGCCTGAATGGCAGCCACAATATCGTCTCTTTTCTTAACCGGCAGCGTAAAGCCCAGGTAACCCAGGACGATATAGATCACTGCGGTCAGAAGGCTGCTGACCCACGGAAACGGGATCTGATAAAAGGCGAAGCTGATCAGCATCGCGATGATCAGGCCGATTACCAGACCGCCAACCCCCAGAGCAATGTCGACGAGCCGGACATCTTCCATACTGGCTTCCACCATTTTGGTAAGATTTTTGATCCCCTTTAGTATCAGAGGGAAGAAAATAAAAAAGATAAGTCCACATAAAACCATAATAACAATATAAGTTCCCAGCTCGATTTCCGGTGTAAATTGGATGCGCAGGGTCGCCTGAATCCACTCATTAACGATCACCATCTGCGCCAGGGCGCTCCCCAGCAGAATGCCCAAAATCGAAAAACACACTCTTAAAAATTTTTGCAGCATTTCATGTTCACCTCCTTTCCATTCATAATATTTTTATTATAGCACGATTAGCCTTAAAAATCTGTTAAAGCAAAAGCATCATATAAAGAAAGAGCTGTCATAAATGACAACTCTTTTTTTAATCATCGCCTTACACGCCCAAATCGCGTTAAATTTTTTCTTCGATTACCTGAAGCGATTCCTCTTTGCTTCTGCCCTGTACCAGCACCATCTCACTGATGAGAAAGTTTCTGGCGGAGGTAAGCATCTTTTTCTCTCCGGTTGAAAGTCCTTTTTTCCGGTCCAGCAGCGTCAGGTTTTTTACGACCTTGGCAACGTCAAAAATATCGCCGCTTTTCAGAATATCCATATTATCCTGGTACCGCTTGCTCCAGTTGCCGTTCATCTGGTCACTCGGCCCCTCAAGGCTGTCGAGCATTTTTTCAATGACATCGGATGTTACTATATCACGTACACCAACCTCGTCCGCTTTGTCTACAGGAATCAGGATTTCCATTCCTTCAGATACAATTTCCATTAAATAGTACATCTGGGTGGTGTCAAAAATTTCTTTTTCCTCGATGTCTTTGACCACACCTGCACCATGCATTGGATATACAATTTTATCGCCGATTTCGTACATTATATACACCTCAATCATAATTGCTGGTTTCATTATACCATAAAAAAAACACAAATGTAATATTTTATAAGAAATTTAATGCTTTGTCAATGAATTTTTTCACTTTCTAACCCTTTTGCGCGATATAAAAAGATACCTGAAACGAAAAGTGTGGTCATCTCCGCGGCCGGAATGGTCAGCCATACACCATCCATGCCCAGAGCAGGCGGCAGAATGAGCAAAAAGACAACCACAGCAGCCAGCCCCCGGAGAATGGAAACTGTGAAGGACGGCCCTGGGCGGTTGATGGAGGCAAAGAGTGAGGTGGTCACAATATTGACGCCCATAAACAGAAAAGCCAGAAAATATAAGTGGATGCCTGACGAGGCAATCTGTGCCATCTCTGCGTTTCCTTCCCGGTTAAATATGCCCACGATACCGTCCGCTTCCAGAAGCCCCAGCGCCAGAAACAACAGCGCCAGAACTGTGCCCAGCAGAAGCGCCGCCGCGTAGGTCCGCCACACACGCCCGGTCCTCCCTGCGCCGTAGTTAACGCTGATAATAGGCTGTATGCCCTGGGCGATCCCGGTAAAGACCGCCACTGCGATCAGGGCAATGTTGGAGATCACCCCGTAGGCGGCCACCCCGGTGGTGCCGGACAACCGCAGGATGGTATAGTTAAACAGCAGGATGATCACTCCAGATGAGAACTCCGTGACAAAGGAGGGCAGCCCTGTTGTCAGGATCTCCCGCACAATCCTTGTCTGCGGTGTGCAGGCTGTCAGCCGGAAGTGGTTCCGCCGCCGTATAAAATGCAGGGACAGCACCAGCATGCTGAATACAGGAGCCAGCCCTGTAGCCAGCGCCGCCCCAAACATTCCCAGTCCCATTGGAAAAATGAAGATATAATCCAGCACGATATTACTGAAGCTTCCTGCCAACATGGCGGCCATGGACAACTGAGGGCTTCCATCATTGCGGATAAAGCAGACCAGAATGTTGTTGATGATGAAGGCGCAGGAAAAGAGCAGGATCGTCCTCAGGTAGCGGACTGAGAGCGAAAGGGTCTCGCCCTCTGCCCCCAGCAGTCCGGCCAGGGCTGGCGTAAAGAAAATGCCAATTAATGTCAGCAGGCAGCCCAGGGCTGCCCCCATCGCCAGGGTCATGGTAAAGACGCCATCCGCCGCCGCATCCCGCCCCTCACCTCTCAGAACCGCGTACCGGGTCGCCCCGCCCATTCCAAGCATGAGGCCCGCACCGTTGATAAAACTGTAGGCCGGCAGCACAAGGTTCAGGGCCGCCAGACCGCTGTTGCCCACACCGCCCGCCACAAACACCGTATCTGCCAGAATGTAGCAGGACAGCCCAATCATACTGAGGACATTGAGCGACACATAGTGTCCAAAGACTTTTGGCAGGCTGCCTGTAATCATTTCTGTTTTTTCCATGTTTTCCTCCTAAAAAATAAAAGCGCTGGTTCCTCACACCCCATGGCCTATGGCGTGAGAAATCAGCGCTTTACATCGGGCCCCTGTCCGGCGACAGGTGCACCAAGCGTTTAATTTTTAATTCAGTATAATTTACCACATTCCCGCGTATGTGGCAAGTCTTTCTTAAAGCTTTGTTAAATGAGCATGGAGAGCCCGATACGTTTGCGTTCCACATCCACAGACAGCACCTTGACGGTGACCACGTCGCCGACGGATAGAACATCGGTGGGATGGGAGATATAGCGGTCACTGATCTGTGAGATGTGGACCAGCCCGTCCTGATGCACCCCAATATCCACAAAAGCGCCAAAGTCGATGACGTTGCGCACTGTGCCTACCAGCTCCATGTCTGGCTTCAGGTCCTCAATGCTCAGAACATCGGATTTAAGGTGCGGCTTTGGCGCAGCGTCACGGGGGTCACGTCCCGGCTTTTTCAGCTCCTTGATAATATCCCGCAGCGTCGGCTCGCCGATTTCCAACATGGACGCTGTGGCCTTTACGTCCAGAGCGTTGAGCCGGGTGACCGTGTCGGCCAGCTTATCGGCCTCCAGGTCCGCAGTGGTCAATCCCATGCTTTTCAGCAGGTTCTGGACCGCCTTGTAGGATTCGGGATGGACGCCGGTGTTGTCCAGGATATTGTCCCCGTCGTCAATCCGCAGGAAGCCCGCGCACTGTTCAAAGGCCTTTGCGCCCAGGCCCTTGACCTTTTTGATCTCCTTGCGGCTCCCGAATTTACCGTTCTGTTCACGGTAGTCAATGATGTTTTTGGCAATGGTTTTGTTGACGCCTGCCACATGCTTTAAGAGGGACACAGATGCCCGGTTAATGTTGACGCCGACATTGTTGACCGCGTCCTCCACCGTATCGTCCAGAACCTTTTCAAGCTCCTTCTGGTTAACGTCGTGCTGGTACTGGCCCACTCCGATATGTTTGGGATCGATCTTCACCAGATCAGACAAAGGGTCCTGCAGGCGGCCCGCAATGGAGATGGCCCCCCTCAGGGAAACGTTGATGTCCGGGTACTCCTCAGCGCCCAGCTCAGAGGCCGAGTATACCGAGGCGCCCGCCTCATTGACCACAATGTACTGCACCGGGCGGTCGGTTTTCTTAAGCATCTCGGCCACAAACTGCTCGGATTCCCGGGAGGCCGTGCCGTTTCCGATGGAGATGATGTCCACCTTGTATTTTTCGATCATGCCCAGCAGAATTTTTTCGGATTTTGCCACCTCATTTTTCGGCTCCGTCGGGTAAACCGTAGCGGTATCCAGAAGCTTGCCCATGGGGTCCAGAACCGCGATCTTACACCCGGTACGGAAGGCCGGGTCAAAACCCATGGTGGTCTTATCCTTAAAGGGCGGCTGAAGCAGCAGCTTTTTAAGGTTGAGGGCAAACATCTTAATGGCAGATTCCTCAGCCTTTTCCTTGAGCTCGGTACGGATCTCACGCTCGATCGACGGAAAAATCAGTCGCTTGTAGCTGTCCTCAATGGCGCTCACCAGGTAGCCGCTGGCCTTATCCCGGAGGATGGATTTCTTCAGGTAAGCCAGGATGTCCTCTGCCGGGTCCACAATCTTCACGGCCAGCACCTTGCGTTTTTCGCCCCGGTTGAGGGCCAGCACACGGTGGTTGGCGATCTTCTTAACCGGCTCGCCATAGTCGTAATAATTTTCAAACTCTGTTTTTTCCTCGGCAAAGGCCTTGGTGACCGTGGACTTGACCGCGCCCTTTTCGGTCACCATACGGCGGATTTTCTTGCGGTAATCCGCGTTGTCCGAGATGGTTTCAGCAATGATGTCCATGGCCCCCTGTAAGGCGTCCTCGGCGGTTTCCACGCCCTTCTCAGGATTGATGTAGTTTTTGGCATCCTCAGCCAGATCCGCCTCGGTATCGAGCTGTAAATAGACCTTATTGGCCAGGGGCTCCAGGCCCTTTTCCTTGGCCATCGAAGCCCGGGTTTTCTTCTTCTGCTTGTAGGGCAGGTAGAGATCCTCAGCCTCCTGCAGCGTGGCAGCCTTGTCGATGGCGGCCGCAAGCTCATGTGTCAGCTTACCCTGTTCCTCGATGCTGCCCGCGATCTCTTCCTTGCGCTTCTGCAGCTTTCTGAGGTAAGTCAGGCGGGCGTCCAGATCACGCAGCAGAACATCGCTCAGATTGCCGGTAACCTCCTTGCGGTAACGGGCGATAAAGGGGATGGTGTTGCCCGCGTCTATGAGCTCCACGGTGTCCTGCACCTGCTTTGGCCGTATATTAAATTCCTGTGCCAGTTTATCAATTAAATATTCCACGTTATTGACTCCTCTGTAAATTACAATTTCTCATCGGTTCATTTTACCATTATAAGCCGTCAGCCGCAAGGAAACCTTTTATTTAAGATGCCTTTAAGCCTGAATCCCCCCAATTGTCAAAGGCGGCGCGCCGTGTTAAAATGGTAGAAGAAATTTGAAAAAGGAGGGGTACCATGGGAAATAAGTTTATTGTGGATTCAATGTGTGACATCAGTGAAGAGATTCTGCGCCGTTATGAGTTTGAATCCCTGCCGATTCCGGTCACCCTTGATGATAAAACCTATTACGACGGTATTGATATTACCCCGGAAATGGTCATCAATTTTGTTAAAAACAATCCATCCAGCTTTCCGAAAACTTCACAGGTCCAGGCCCTCGCCTACCAGGAAACCTTTGAAAAGCATTTAAAAAACGGCGACGACGTCATCTATCTGGCCCTGTCCTCCGGACTCTCCGGAACCTACCAGACTGCCAGCCTCATCGCCTCCGAGCTTCTGGAAAAATACCCGGGGCGCAAAATCAGCATTGTGGACTCCAAATGCGCCACCACCGGCATGATGATGATCCTGCACCAGGGACTCAAGCTTGACAAGCTGCATAAGCCCCACGAGGAAATCGTCGAGAGCATGCGCTTTCTGTCCGAACATATTCAGATATTTTTCATGGTGGGTGATATCCGCTGGCTGGCCCAGGGCGGCCGTATCAGCAAGAATGTGGCCCTCATCGGTGAGATGCTCAAAATCGTTCCGATTCTTTACTTTAAAGACGGGCAGATCCTGGCCTTCGACAAGGTCCGCGGTCAGAAAAAGGCCCTGAAGAAAATGATGGCCTCCGTCGACGAGCGTATGGCCGATAAGGACCAGATCGTGGGCATGATCAACAGCACCGCGCCTGAGCTCCAGGAAAAGGTCAAAAAATACATGACCAAAGAATTCGGCACCAAAAACTTCCTGATCCCGGAAGCCGGCGCGGGCGGCGCCTTAACGGTCCATATTGGTGTTGACTGCCTGGGCATCATGTTTTTCGACGCCCTGCCGGACAATTACGTGCGCGTCTACCCGTAACAAACCCTCTGGAAACACACGCCAGCCAGCGCTGTTTTCTGCTCCACTGGTACCACAGACCCGTACCAGTGCAAGGAATGAAAGGTTGTGATTTTGTGGCCGAACTGACTTCTATGCGAAACATCGGAAAAGAAATTGAAAAGAAGCTCATGGCTGTTGGTATCTGCTCTGCCGAGGAGCTGTCGCAGCTTGGGAGTAAAGAAGCGTTTTTACGCTTGAAGACGCGTTTTTCAAACGTCTGCCTGGTACACTTGTACACGCTTCAGGGCGCCATTGACCGTATCGAATACAACCAGCTGCCCGATGAAGTCAAGCGTGATTTAAAAAGCTTCAGCGATGAATTAAAATAAGGACATTTCCTTTCTGGCTGACCGCCTATATCCCAAAAGAGGTGGGGTGCATTCTGCACCCCACCTCTTTTTAAATACACCGCATCAGCTGCTCCCGGCTGATCCTTCTGTGGATAAACACGGCCAGCAGCAGATCCGCTGCCAGCAGCAAAATCAGGCTGGCCAAAGCCCAGAGCAGCCGGCTCCCGGGCAGCAGCCAGACCGCCAGGGCCGGAGCAGCAGCCAGAAAGCTCAGCAACACCGCCATGTACAGCCCCTGCCGCGGCTTTTTCATCAGCATGGTCGAAAGCCCTGTGACGTAGATCATCAGAAGGCTGAACAACAGCCCCGCCGCCAAAAGCAGCCACTGATCCGGCGAAAACAGAGCTGTTCCGCCGATAAATACAGAAACCACAAGCACCAGCAGCACCGCCAGGATGCTGATGATCAGTGAAAACAGAAGGGCCAGCAGCCCTTTTCCCAAAAACAGGGCGCCTGTGCCAATGGGCGTGGACAACAGGGACTCAAAGGTTTTGTAGGCCCGTTCGCCGCCAATGGTGTAGGCCGTCAGATTCACCGTGATCCGGGCCGTTCCGAGGCTCAGTACTGCCAGAGCCGCATAGAGGTTGACCCCGCCAAAGAAGTAGTCCCAGAGCGCCATAAAAATGGCGGGCGCCAGCGTGAACATCAGCAGGCTGAACTTAAAACGCCCCAGCGCCTTAAAATACCGCCATTCATGGCCCAGAACCATCAGGCTCTGGCTTCGGGTATCCCGCTGGTATCCACTCCCCGCCACAGTTTTTTTGCTGCCATCTGCTAAAAGACCGCCCCGGTCCAGCCGTTTCAGCCGCCAGAGTACCCAGCCAGCGATCAGGGCCGCCAGCACCAGAAATACAGCGCTCAGCAGTACCGCTGCCTCAGCCTGCCTCTGGGACACCAGTGTCAACAGCACCACCAGGCAAAAGCCAATGGGGATAAAAAACCGCTGACCACGGCTCCCGGCCTCCTGGACATCTGCGGAGACCGCCGAAGCGTACAGCCCGGTCAGGGTCAGACACACTGCGCCCAGGATAAAAAGTCCGGACACAGCGAGCAGCATCCCCCCGCTGACGTCAGGCAGAGCACCCGCCACAGCCTTTAAAATAAGCAGCGGCAGTAAGCTCAGGCAAAAGCAAGCGCACGCAGCCCCGAGACAGAAGGCCCCCTTTCCAAACATCAGCTGCTTCTTTCCCACACTTGTGGACAGAAGGCTCTCAAGGGTTCGTGTTTCCTTTTCAGCCGCAAATGCCTCAGAAGCCCACTGTCCCAGCAGAAACAGCGGGTACAGCACCATTGCGTTCAGCACAAAGGGGCCGGCGGCAGGCCAGAGAGGCAGCAGGCCGCCGATGGCAAGGGCTCCGCAGGCATAAAAAACCAGGGTGCCGCTGTCCTTAAGGGCCAGACGCCACTGCTGGGCGCAGACTGTTCTAATCCCGTCCATATCTGGCCGCCTGCCCTTCAATTTTCATATACAGCTTTTCCAGATCAAATCCATCGTCACCGGTTTCCTGTCTCAGGGCGTCCAGGGTGTCTGTAAAAATGTTCCTGCCGTGGCGCAGGATGGCAATCTGGTCTGCCATCCGTTCTACCTCACTCAGGTTGTGGGTGGTCAGGACAATGGTGGCGCCGTTTTCCTCAGCCAGCTCCTTGAGCATGGCGCGCAGATGCTCGATGCTCACCGGGTCCAGCCCGTTTGTGGGCTCATCTAAAAGCAGCAGCCGAGGGCGGTGCAGCAAGGCGCGGATCAGCGCCACCTTTTTCTTCATCCCTGTAGAAAATCCCTTGACTGCCTGATTTTTCTTATCCAGAATATCAAAACGCGCGAGCAATGTGTCAATCCGCGTGTCGTAGTCCCGGCGCTTCATGCCGTAAAGCCTCGCAAAATAGCTCAGGTTATCATAGACGCTCAGGGGCTCGTACAGGCCTGTGTCCTCAGACAACACACCGCAGATCCGGCGGACAGCATCACCATTTGCCGCCGGGTTCAGGCCGCCGACCGCGATCTCTCCGCTGTCCGGTGACAGCAGCCCCAGGATCAGACGAAGTGTGGTGGTTTTTCCCGCGCCGTTGTGTCCCAGAAGCGCACAGATCGATCCCTGCGGGACGTTGAGTGCCAGCTGGTTCAAAGCCCGCACACTCCCAAAGCTTTTGCTCACCTGTTTTATTTTAATAAATGCCATTCTCATCCCTCTCTTTCCGAAAATAGTATAGCACACTATACAATATTTGTATAGTGTGCTATACTATTCTGCGTTGATACTTGTCGTTTTCCTGTTTTTATATTATGATTAGAAAAAAAGCAGGAGCTTCGGAATGAAAACACGTATCCGCGAATTGAGAAAACAAAGGCATATTTCCCAGGCAGAGCTGGCAAGGGCCGTCCGGGTCACCCGGCTGACCATCACCTCCATCGAGAATGAAAAATACACGGCCTCACTGGTTCTCGCGTACAAAATCTCAAAATACTTTGGCCTGACCATTGAGGAGGTCTTTGATTTTTCAGAAATTGAGGAGGAAGAAAAAAGCCATGAATCCCTTTAAAAAAACCATCGTCCGCCGCTTAAAGCTCAGTGTGCTCATCGCTGTTTTCGGCGCACTGGCCGCCATTGCCGGTATCCTGTACAGCCTTTCGTCCGGAGGCCCGCCCGACACCTCTGTCCTTTCAAAAAGCATTGGTCTGTTCGCAGGCATTGAGGCGGTCTGTATTTTCCGAATCCTGCGGTATGCCCGCGCCCTTAAGACCTCCGATCAGCTCGAAGCCCTCGAAATTGCTGAGAAGGATGAACGCAACCAGTCCATTCAGCTGAGAACCTGCCGCAGCACCCTCTGCCTGACCCTTGCCCTCCTGGGTTTTGGCGGCATTGTCTGCTCTTTTTTCAGCCCGACCCTGTTCTTTACCCTCGGGGGCATTCTGATTGTCATCCTCGTGATTTTCCTGTCTTTCTGGCTTTACTACAGACAGCACTAAATAAAAAAGAGGCAGGATATGAAACGCACCCCACCTCCAATAGACTGCCCGCCAAAAGACAACGTCTAGGAATATATACCAAATATACAAAGAGGCAGTGCCCCTGCTCAACGCTCTGGCAAATATCTGTTGCTAAATTCTATTTTCGCCATATCCGAATACCGCCTGACAAAATCTGTTTTAGCTTCTGTATATCCATCCCGGTCGTGTTCGTACTGCTTCCAGAGCTTCAGCTTCAGGCGCTCGTATTCCCTTGCCACATCGGGATGTGCTATCAGAAAATCCCTGAAATACAGCTCAGACCAATTTCCAAAATATCTCACATGGAGATGGTAAACCCTGTCGGCGAACCCCTGCGGCGTGTAGCCCTTGTTAAACGACAGCTTTACCGGATCGTCCTCCCGTGACATCAGTCCCCAGCCAAGGTTTTCAAACACCTCTGTGACCTCAGAAACACCGCAGGCTCCGTCAATTTCCAGCAAGATATCAACAGTCGGTTTTGCAGTCAGCCCCTCAACAGCCGTACTGCCAATGTGGCTGATACGGACAATTTTTTCTGGTTCTACATGTCTGATAATCCGCTGCTTTTCTTCTTCGTACCAGTCTTTATAATTTGGATTATGCTCCTTCAAAATGATGGGAAACAATGTCCACAACTCCTCCAATGATAATTCTGTTAAATCTGCTTTCACCAGAAATTCTCCATTCTGCATTCTCAGTTAAAGCCGTCTATTTCTTTGGCTTTTCCGATTCCTTCCGGCCTTGGCTGCTGTCTCAGGAACCAGTATTCATTTATAAGTCTTTCTTTAAATAAACCATATCAACCAGCTGAACACCGTCCTCAAACATCGGGTGGTCGTAGTTGTCTGTAAAAAAGTTCCTGATTCTGTGGGATACCTTAAAACCACTTTTCTGATAAAACTGCAAGATCCAGGGGACATCGCCAGTTCCCACAAGCATTGTTGCATACTTATCTTTATAATACGAAAATATGTGATTCAGAAGTTTGCTTCCATACCCCTCACCGTGCCATTTTTCATAAGTAGCTATATTTTTCAGTTCACAGATACAGTCGCTTTCCTGCGTAACGACGCAGACGCTTTTTAAGCCGTCATCATATAAGGCAAATAGTTCGCCACGATATAAGTATTTCTCGATCATCTTCCAATCTTCATCGGCAAGGAGCAGAAGCTCCATAAAATTCACTTTTTCGCTGTTTTCAATGGTTTTTATAATCATTTTGCCTCCGCCATTTTACTTATCCTTACTTCTGTATAACACGATATCATTATTTTATTGAAGGGTTCCCATCAAACGCTATTCAATACTCTTGAGCGACTCGACCATGTCCACTTTTTTGATCACCGGCGCCATAAAGAGATTGACAATCAGGGTAAAGGCCATGGTGAACAGGCAGGCAAAGACATAGCTGCTGGGGTCGATTCCCCGGCCAAACATGACGATGTCTGTCTCGACAGTGGTGATGATAAAGTTGTTTAAGATCACGCCCAGTCCCAGACCGATGAGCATCCCGATAAAGGAGAGGATAATGTTTTCCCTGAAAATATAGTTGTTTGTCTCCCGGTCATAGAAGCCCAGAACGCGGATCGTTGCGATCTCACGCACCCGCTCCGACACATTGATGTTGGTCAGGTTGTAAAGCACCACGAAGGCAAGGGCTCCGGCGGCTACCAGCATGACCAGCACCACCATATTCAGGCTGCTCAGGCTGTCCGTGGAGGATTTGACAATACTGCCTGTAAAGCTCACAGACACCACGTCGCTGTTATCCAGCCATTTTTCCCCAAAGGCGTTTTCGGCGTCTGTGCCGGTATCCTTCAGGTTAAAATAGGCAATATTGTATTTGACCGGCTCGCCCGAAGCGGCCTCATAGGCCTTTGGCGATACATACACATAGTTTTCAATATAATTTTCTGTAATGTCTGCGACTTTTATCTTAAATTCTTTATCGTCTGAGTACAGCCGAATAGTGTCACCCACCTTAATGCCCAGGTCATTTGCGAGCTTTTCGGTAATGATGGCGCCGCTGTCGTCAAGGGTCAGCTTTTGATCCGGCTCCTTCCGGTGGCGCAGATCGATGAAGCGGTTCATATCGCCGGGTGTTTCTGGCACATAGAGGTAAGCGTCCTTGGAATGATCACCGTCCGCCAGCGCGACACTCATCTTCAGCTGTTTGGCCAACATGGCGTCCTCAACCTGGGCGTCGTTCCTCAGTTCAGATTCCAGAGGCGCCTTTGCCTCCAGGGTATCCTCATTTTTAAAGGCCATCATGCCATCGTAAACGGATATCTCCTCAAACTGTTTAGGAATGATGGAGAAAATAGAGTCCTGCAGACCAAAGCCTGCCAGGATCAAGGCAGTACAGCCAGAGATCCCGATAACAGTCATGAAGAAGCGGGCCTTGTAGCGCAGAATATTCCGGGCGGTTACCTTGGAGATAAAGCCCATGCGCTTCCAGATAAACGGAATTTTTTCCAGGAAGATGCGCTTGCCGATTTTCGGCGCCTTTGGCCGCATCAGCTCGGAGGGATCTTCCCTCAGCTCCACAGAGCAGATGAGGATTGCGGCCCCCACAGTGCATAGGAGGGTAATAATACAGCTGATGATGATAGCGCCCCAGGGCACTGAAAGCGACAGTTCCGGCACCTGGTACAGCAGGCTGTAAGCGCCTACGATCAGCCTTGGCAGCGTATTAATACCGCTGACCACACCGATGGCGCAGCCCACCACAGCCGCCAGGGCCGCGTAAATCACAAACTTGGACGCGATGCTGGCAGGACTGTAGCCCAGGGCTTTCAGCGTTCCGATTTCCATGCGCTGTTCCTCAACCATGCGGGTCATGGTCGTAAAGGCCACCAGCGCAGCCACCAGCAGGAAGAACACCGGGAAAATGCCGGCCACATTGTCGATGCGGTTGGCGTCCTCACCGTAGCCGCTGTAGCCTGGGTTATCGTCACGGTTAAACACGTACCATTTGCCAAAGTCTACGTCTTTCAGTTCCTTTTCGCTGTCCGCAATTTTCTGCCGGGCGTCATCCAGCTTCTGCTGGCCCTCGGCGCGTTTTGTTTCCAGCTCGGTGCGTCCCTCAGCCAGCTGGCGTCTGGCGTCGTCCAGTTTCTGTCGTCCCTCTGCGAGCTGCTGCTCTGCCTGAGCCTTTCCCTGCTCAAGCTGCTGCCAGCCCTGGGTAATGGCGGTCTTTCCCTGCTCAATCTGAACCGCTGCGCTGTCCAACTCGGCCTTTGACTGATCCAGCTGGGCTTTTGCCGCTGCCAGCTGGTTCTCGGCGTCCCTTAACTGCTGTATGGCCGCGTTCAGGGCCTTTATCCCCTGGTCATAAACCGGCTGAAGATTTTGCAGCTGGGCCTTTAACTGGATCAGCGTCTGCTTCTGTTCTTCTGTCCGCTTTTCTTCCGGAATGGCTTCGATGACTGCGATCTGGCTCTTGATGCTGTCGATCATACCCCCAAGCTGATCCAGCTCGCCTTTTTTCTCAGCAATCTGCTTCTCGGCGTCAGGCTTTCCGGCATCAAAGGCGGCCTTATTCTGCTCATACTGGCTCTGTCCATCCGCATACTGCTGCTGTCCGGTGTTCCACTGGCTTTCTGCATTTTGCAGCTCGTCCTGCTTCTCATTCAGGGTCTTTGTGGTGGAGGCCACCATCTCGTCATAGCTTCTCTGTCCCTCGGCCAGCTCAGCCTCGCCGTCTGCGATCTGCTGTTCGGCGTCCCGCAGCTGCTGCTCGGCCTTTGCGATCTCGTCGTCAAAGGTGGTCTGGGCGTCCAGAAGCTCCCGTTTCGCCTTGTCGATCTCCTGAGTGCCAGTGGTCATAATATCGTCGTAGTTGACCTGAAGGCGTTCTTGCCCCACGGTTTCCAGACGTTTTTCCAACTCTGAGACGGCGTCCTTGTACTCGGTGCTGTAGGCTGAGACACCGTCCGCGCTGGCAGTGGAATAGACATAGGCGTCGGTATAACGCTCTGACTTAAAGACCTCGGGCTTTACCATCATATAAAAAGAAATATCTCCGCTGCCCACCGATGTGGACCCGCGTTCAATGGAGATGTACTGTGGCGAACGGATATAGCCCACCACTGTGTACTCGCTCTGGGACAGGGTGTCCTCCAGCTTTTTATCGCCCACCTCGGGCGACATCTTGATGGTGCTGCCGATGCTGTAAGCGTTCCGGCCTGTGTGAGGGCCAGTGGTGTCCGGCATCTCGATCACGCATTCATTATCCTTTTCTGGCATGCGGCCCTCTAACAGCAGCGGCTGATTCAGGCCATCTTCGGCCGGTACAGCCAGCACCTTGAACACCGGGCGCTTTTCGCCGTTTTCCACGATCACATCCGTTGAGTAAGTCGGCATCACTGCTGCCACGCCCTCCACCTTTTTTAACGCGGCCACATCGTCGTCGGTAAAGCCATAGGTCGATACCAGATGGATATCTGCCAGCTTCTGCGCTTCAAAATACTGGTTGGCCGTATATTTCATGCTGGGGCTGGTGCTCTTGACGCCCCCAAAAAAACAGATTCCCAGAGCAATGATTGCCACGATGGACAAAAAACGGCTCAGGGACTTCCGTATTTCCCGCACTGTGTCTTTTCTTAATGCTTTCATACTTCCCTCATTTTCTCATACTGGTTTTATTCTAACACATTAATCTGAAATGTTTAACCATAATTTAAGCGATTAACTTGACGCGTCCGCCATTTCGGGATATAATCGAATTAAACATATTAACTTACTATGAATTGGAGGTATCGCGATGCGTATATCCGCAAAGGGGCGCTATGGCCTGGCGGCCATGATCGCCATTGCCCAGGGAGATTTTGAGGGGGACTACGTTCCGGTCATCGTGATTGCGGAAAAGCTGGGGCTCTCTAAAATATATCTTGAACAGGTTTTTTCCCTGCTGAAGCGTGCCGGGCTGGTCAATTCCGTCAAAGGCGCCCAGGGCGGCTATCGGTTGACAAGGAAACCGGACCAGATCAATGCCCACGAAATTCTGACCGCGCTGGAGCAGATTCTTTTTGAAAGCACTGAAACCAGTGTAGAAGAGGCTTCACCTGCCATTGAGCACGCCATGCAGAAATGTGTATTCACCCCGCTGGACCGGGCGGTGCAGGAGCACCTTGAAAAAATAACACTGGACGAGCTGGTTGCAGAAGCCGGCCGGTACAAGGGAAACAATCACTTCATGTTTTTTATCTGAAACGGACAAAAGCTGCCGTCCATGGCCATTACCCCATGGACGGCAGCTTTTGCTTTGTAAAAAATAAGGAAAAGAAATGAAAAAGTATATGTTAACCCACCACATCATGGCGAGGGATTGTCCGCTGCTGTCGTGCTTTGTTATATGAGTATAATACCCTGGAAATGTGATGATAATATGAACGCTGTGTGAAAACTGTGTAAATTAAGCCCTCTTTAAGACTTTTCTCTGCCCCTCAGAACAATAATCTTAAAAAAATAGTAAGAATTTTGACGACCCGGCAGTAAGATTTTGCTGATAGAATAAAACCACAGCAAAACGAAAGGACAGGAAACAGCTATGAAAAAGCATTCCGCTGCCGGACGGCAGCCCGTCACTCGCCTGACACCTGACCCCGCGCTGGGGCTGACCAGCGAGCAGGCCCATCACCGCATGAGAGCAGGCTGGCATAACCTGACAAAGGAGCAGCTCTCCAAAACCGAAGGACAGATTATCCGGGACAATATCTTTACCTTTTTCAACTTTCTATTCTTTGGACTGGCGTTCTGCCTCTTTATGGTAAGGGCCTACACCGATATGCTGTTTCTCGGCATTGTTATCGTCAACGTGCTCATCGGAATTATCCAGGAGCTCAAGGTTAAGCGGACCCTGGACAAAATCTCCCTGCTCTCTGGGCAGAATGCCCATGTGGTTCGGGACGGTACGGTTCAGACCCTGCCCACTGACGAGCTGGTGCTGGACGACATTGTGCGCTTTACACCCGGCAGCTCCATCTGTGCCGACGCCATCTTATGCGAGGGTACTGTGGAGGTCAACGAAGCTCTGCTGACCGGTGAGGCTGACATCATTACAAAGCGCCCGGGCGACCATCTGCTCTCTGGAAGTTTCATCGTCTCTGGAAGCTGCTCCGCCCGCCTGGACAAAGTAGGAAACGACTCCTACGCGGCCAGTATTACCCATGAGGCCAAACGCCGTAAAAAACATCGCTCCGAAATGATGCGCGATCTGGACCGGCTGTTAAAGTTCATCGGTATTGGTATTATCCCTCTTGGGCTCATCATGTTTTTTAAACAGAGCGCCCTCCTGAATACAGGTGTTCCCTATGCGGTCAGCTCCACAGTGGCCGCCATGGTGGGCATGATTCCAGAGGGACTGTACCTGCTGGTCAACATCGCCCTGGCTGTCAGTGTCATCAACCTGGCGCGCCGCAGAACCCTGGTGCATGAGCTGTCCTGCATTGAGAACCTGGCCCGGGTGGATACTTTGTGCCTGGATAAGACCGGCACCCTGACTGAGGGAGTCATGGAAGTCACAGGCACCATTCCTCTCTCCGGCCTCACAAACGAGGCCCTTGAAGGACAGATGGCTGCCTTTTTACGGGCATCCGCCTCGGAAAACGCTACGGCCAGAGCCCTTAAGAGCCATTTTCAACAGAGCGCTCCCTCCCTTTCTGTAAAGGAAGAGATTGCATTTTCCTCTGAGCGCAAATGGAACGCTCTTATCCTGCGTGACGGCTCCGCCTGCTTTCTGGGCGCGCCCGAGCGTCTTCTGGGCAAAGACTATGCCCGCTACACCCCACAGCTAAAGCCCATTCTGGCCTCTGGAAAAAGAGTGCTCCTGTTAGCCCAGGGTACAGCCGAGGACGCCGAGTCCCCCGAAAACGGCTGTCTGACCCCCCTTGGCTTCATTCTTCTCTCGGATAAGCTGCGGGACGACGTTCAGGAAACCCTGGCCTATTTTAAGGAGCAGGGTGTAACCATCAAAGTGATCTCCGGCGACAACGCCGAAGCTGTCTCCGAAATCGCCCGGCGCGCAGGGGTAAACGGCGCCAGCGCTTTTATCGATGCCAGCACCCTTAACGAAGACACAGATATGGCCGCAGCCGCTGAAAACCACAGCGTTTTTGGCCGGGTAACGCCTGAGCAGAAGCGCCTGCTGATCCGCGGACTAAAAGAAAACGGCCATACAGTTGCCATGATCGGCGACGGTGTCAACGACGTCCTGGCCCTCAAGGACGCGGATTGCAGTATCGCCATGGCCGCAGGGAGTGATGCAGCCCAGCATGTATCCCAGATAGTACTGCTGGATTCGGACTTTTCTGTGATGCCCCAGATCGTCAGGGAAGGCCGCCGGGTCATCAACAATATTGAGCGCTCGGCCGCCCTGTTTCTGGTCAAGAATATCTTTTCCTTTATCCTGTCTCTGATCCTTCTGTTTGCGGCCATTCCCTATCCCTTCCTGCCCATCCACATCACTCTGATCAGCGGCCTGATGATTGGTATTCCCTCCTTTGCCTTAACCTTTGAACCCAATTACCGGCAGGTGCGCGGCCATTTTCTGAGAAATGTGCTGTCAAGCGCCCTGCCGGGCGGTCTGGTCAATGCCTTCAACCTGCTGGCAGTCCTGATTACCGGCACTCTTCTCGGGATATCCATGGATCAAATCTCCACCATCTGCACACTTCTGGTTGGTGTGACCGGGCTGCTGGTGCTCTTCCGCCTCTGCCAGCCGCTGAATCTGCCGAAGGCAGGCCTTATCGCCGCTATGGGCATCACCTTTTTCGGAGCAGCCTTCCTGTTTGGCTCCCTGTTCAGCCTGAGCCCTCTCACTCTGGAGAGCTGGGTGGTGTTCGGCGCCTTTACGGTTCTGTCGCCTCTGCTGATGACCGCACTGACCGCTCTGCTGCGCCGGCTTAAGCTGTGGCAGACAAAAGATAAAACCTTAAAAACACCGAAGCCTCTGAGCCTGCATGAAACCGACAGACTGTAGCTTTGCGGTGGGGTGAGAAACGCGCCCCGCCTTTTTTTGTTTTCTTTTTCAAAATGTATGTTACAATATAACTATACTATTTATGATTAAGGAGACGCATCTGTGACAATAAAGGAAAAGAATTTCCACTTTATTCCTGCCCTGTTCCTGATTTTGCTAGTTACAGGCACTGCTGTCCTTTTATTTCTGTCAAACCTGCTTCCCCACGCCAATAACCGATTTGAGGCTGGGCCGGCCACAACGTTCGACACTCACTGGACCATTACCGAAGAGGGCCTGACCAGTTCCGACATTAACCTGCCGACATCGCTCCCCGACACTCGGGCTACTCTGACGAACACACTTCCCGACACGCTTCCTGAGGACGCTGTTCTGGGGATTCCGACAGCTTTCCAGTCCCTGACCGTATTCATTGACGGCATCGAGGTTTACAGCCTTCCGGCTGACAGTGCCTTTGGCAGTCTTATTCACACGGTTTCCATTCCCAGTGGCTCCGAGGGTAAAACGGTCACCCTGGCCTTTGAGTCACTCTATACCACACCTAATATCTCTCTGGGCAATATCAGCCTGGGCAGCCGCACCGCTGTGCTGTTTGGCCAGCTTGATCATGACACTGGAAGCCTGCTCGTGTCGCTGATTATTCTTATCATTGGAGTTCTTCTGCTGGCGGTTTCGGGCTTGCTTGCCGGACCAAAAACCGGGCGCTACCGTTTTGTCTGCCTTGGCACCTTTTCGGTTTTGGCCGCCCTCTGGATTCTGACGGATTCCAATTTCTTGCAATTTCTTCCATTTAACAGCACTTCGGGTGTTCTCCTGTCCTTTTACAGCTTTACACTGATGGGTGTTCCCATCATTCAGTTTATCAAGCTGAGCAGCCACGAACGGTATCACAAGGCTTATGATATCATCACCCTGCTGATGCTGGCCAATTTTCTGCTCAACCTCTGCGTGTCCACAGTCAGCGTCCTGTACCTGCCCAAACTCCTGATCATCACGCACGCTCTGCTCATCAGCGCGATCCTCCTGTTCTTGTGGTGCCTTGTGCACAGCTGGGTCAAATGCCATGAAAAACGCTTCAACACACTGTTTGCTGCCTTTTTTCTGCTGTGTGCCGCGGGCATTATCGACCTGGTCCGTTTTTATGACAATCCCGTGGACAATGACAACAGCTTTTTCTTTAAAATCGGTCTGCTGGTATTTATCGCGATTCTCGGCCTCTCAAGCATAAAAGACAGCCTCAACCTTTTCCGGGACGCTGTCCATGTCGAGATCTATAAAAAGCTGGCTTACACCGATTCCACCACCCAGCTGGCCAACCGAACCGCCTACGAGCGGGATCTCGAGTGCATCCGAAGCGCGCTGCCCATTGAGAGCCTGACCATTGTTTCTTTTGACCTGAACAACCTGAAGCTCACCAACGATACTCTGGGCCACAGCGTGGGCGACACCCTGATCATCGACAGCGGCAGCTGTATCTGCGCCAGTTTTAAGGACTGCGGCACCTGCTACCGGATCGGCGGTGACGAATTCTGCGTTATTGCCGAAAATCTGGCTCCTGAGGTTCTCAAAAACTGTCTTGAAGTCTTTGACGCCTCCATTTACAACTATAATAAGGCCCATACACCGAGACTGGACATCGCCCGCGGCTACAGCTGCGGCCCAGTCCACACGCCGGGGGATCTCGACGAGCTCATCCGCCGGGCCGACCAGGCCATGTACGCCTGCAAAGCCCGAAGTCATTCATCCGAGATCTAAAAGAGGTGGGGTGCAAAACGCACCCCACCTCTTTATGCTTCCCGGAACGGCTTCCCAAAGGCACACGGCACGCCCACCAGGCACTTGCCACAGACCTCGCTGCCTGTATCCAGGATCACGCCCTCAGCATCGGCCGCGTAGGAATTGCCGAAGTCGTTGTAGACCGCGGCGTTTTCCGAGCAGACGCCAAAGCATTTTTTCCGGTCATAGCCCACTGTGGTCAGGGCTCCTGAAAAACAGTGGCGTACGCATACTCCGCACTTTCCCTCGCGCTTGTACAGACAGTTTTCCGTTGTAAGGGGCGCGCCCGGCGTCACATTCAGATTGGTAACCACAGTGCTGAAACGCCCGCAGCAGCCCGCATCTGTGATGAGCATGTTGTTAAGACCAAAGGTTCCCATTCCGGCAAGCCAGGCCATATGGCGCTGGGACCACCGGCTCATGAGCACCTCCCGGTCAAAGGTTGTGGCCTCCGGCGATACAGCGGCCCGGTATCCTCTGGCCTCCAGCTGCTCGATGAGATGGGCGTTCAGCCTGGTGAACAGCGCGTTGGTATCCTCATAGGCTCTGGCCCAGTCTGGCGACGCGTGCCCATCTCCGATGTTGGTCTTAGCCGTTTCCTGCGTGAAGGGCAGAAAATAGCAGACAACTACAGTGGCGTCTTCCAAAACCTCCCGCGGCATCACATGGTTTTTATCCGCTACCACCCGAAACTCTGGGAGCATCGGGTGCGCCGCGTCGGCAAAGCCCACCAGCGGCGTCCCCCACTTTGTTTCACTCGTCTTCTCATATTCCCGGATATAGTCTTCGATCAGCGCAGTCACATAAGCTTTCATCCTCACTCCTCCTTACTTTCACAACAGTATAACACTTTATCTGAAAAAGTCATCTACCCATTAAAAAGCGCCGGGACATCCGCTCCGGCGCTTTTCGTCTATTTTCCAGCCTTCAGCCGTCTCACGGCTTCCTCAGCGGTTTCCCATTCGTTATAATACAGGTTTTCATCCTTCATGGTCTCCTGTTTTTCGTGGCCCTTTCCGGCCAGTACCAACACATCGCCCGCTTTTGGCAGGGTAGCGGCATAGTAGATGGCGTCCCAGCGACGCAGCACCGTCTCGTAGGCATCGGTTTTTTCCGCCACAGCTGCAGCCACGGTATCGATAATGGACTGTGGGTCCTCACTGGCCGGGTTGTCTGAGGTCACGATGATATGGTCGGCAAACTCGCCGGCGATCCGGCCCATGATGGGGCGTTTTTCCTTATCGCGGTCCCCGTTACAGCCAAAGACCAGATAAACCTTGCCGTCGTACATGGTCTTCACAGATTTTAACAGGCGTTCCAGAGAGTCCGGTGAGTGGGCATAATCGATGATGATGTCAAATTCAGTGTCCAGATCCAGACGCTCCATCCGGCCCTCTACGCCGCTCATGGAAGCCAGGGCTTCCTTGATAACTTCGATGGAAATCCCCTCCAGCAATGCGTTGATAATGGCGGCCATACTGTTGTAGACCATGACCTCGCCGGGGATGGAAAGGAAAATTTCTTCCTCGCCATCCTTGGTCACCAGCGTGTAGCGGGTGCCCTCGATGCTGTATTTCATATCTCTGGCATAAAAATCACATTCCGGATTCAGCCCGTAGGAGTATACGGCAACGCCTTTCTTTTCTGCAAAACGGTCGTACAGCTTCTTACCCCACGCATCGTCGCAGTTGATGATGTTGGCCTTGGAGGTATAGGTAAACAGCTTGGCCTTGGCTTCAAAATAATTTTCAAAGGTTTTGTGATAATCCAGATGGTCCTGGGTCAGGTTGGAGAAAATGCCGTAGTCAAAGGCCACGCCGTTGACGCGGTCAAGATCCAGCGCGTGAGAGGAAACCTCCATCACCAGGTTCTGACAGCCAGCTTCCACCATTTCCGAAATGATCTCCTGTACCTCCAGCGAATCTGGGGTGGTACGTCCGGCGTTGTCGATGATTTTATCCCCAATCTGGTTATTGATGGTGCCGATCAGGCCGCATTTGCGTCCATCCTTTTGAAAAATGCTCTTGAGCATATGGGTGATCGTCGTCTTTCCATTGGTGCCGGTCACGCCGGTAATGGAGAGCTCTCTAGACGGATGGCCGTAAAAACGGCTGGACATGGTGCCCAGCATGTGGCGGGCGTTTTTTACCTTGACATACATGATGCCATCCTGGTATTCGTCCAGATCGTGTTCATAGATTACCAGAATTGCGCCCCGGATGATGGCGTCGCCAATATATTTGTGTCCGTCTGTTTTCAGTCCCTTGATGGCCACAAACATGCTGTTCGGGATCACCTTCTGGGAGTTATAGGCAATATGTTCAATATCGATCTCGGGATTGTTATTCCGTACTTCTACAATCTCCGGATCTTCCAAAATACGATTTAGTTTCATGGGTACCTCGATCAATTTGTTCTCTTTTTCGATTAACTTATTAATTATACAGTTCTTCTATGGAATTGTCCAGAAAAAGGCCATTTTGATACAAAAATAATACACTTAAGTTACATTTCCGCTTTTTTCTGACACTGCCTACACTGACCTTTTTTCGCGGATATGTTATAATAAACAGTGACAAAACAACAACGAGGTGAACAAAATTGACAACCCTTTATCTGATTCGTCACGGCACCACCGACGCCAACGCCAATGGTATTTTTCAGGGCGTTCTGGACCTTCCCCTGAACGATCTTGGCCTGAAACAGGCCCAGGCACTTGGCGAACGCTTTAAAGACATTGACGTCGATGTTTTATACTGTACACCCCTGCAGCGCACCCGCCAGACCGCCGAAGGCCTCCGGGGCGAAAAGGATCTCCAAATTCTGGTGGAGCCAGGGATCGTGGAGGTGGACGGCGGTCTCATGGAGGCCAAGAAGATTTCCGTCATCGACGAGGCGTTCCCCGGACTCATGGAAACCTTCAAAACCGATCTTCCCAACTTTCAGGCGCCCGGAGGCGAGAGTACCCGCGACGTTTACAACCGGGTTACCAGCGCACTCACACGCATTGTGGCTGAAAACACCGGTAAAACCATCGCCTGTATTTCCCACGGTTTTGCTATTCAAACCTTTCTATGGTACGCAAAAGGCCTGCCTTTCGAGGAAATGCAGCAGGAAATCCTGCGCAACACCGCGGTGTGCAAGTTTATCTTTGACACTTCGGGTGGGCTCCAGATCGAGTACATTAACGATGACCGCCATTTGAGCGATGATCTGAAATGTGAACAGCCGCCCGAATTTCGGGTAAAAAAACAAAAAGCTGAGGGTAGGGCGTAAAGCGCTCTTTACCTTCAGCTTTCTTTATTTACTGCTTATCGGTCTGTTTTTCTTTTTATCACAAACGCAGCTGCTCCGACGAGAACTGCCAGCACCGCGAATACACCTGCGGTGCCGCTGCCATCCAGTCCGGTATTAGGTGATAATCCTGAGGGGCTGGAGCCACGGCCAGCGGGTGTCTTAACATGGTACTGGACACGTTCCTTTTTATTGACTGCTTTAATCTGCACAGTCTGAGGTTCACCCTGAGCCTTTGCTGCAATTTCAAAGACAGCCGGAGTCGTATCGATCTCATAACCCTGAGGCGCTTTTGTCTCAATGACTTTATACTGTCCTGGCGCGAGTCCCGTCACATGGATGTATCCCTGTTCATCGGTTGTCAGCTGATCTCTGATGACGCTGCCGCCCTGGTCGATAATCTTAAAGGCTGCTCCCGCCAGCGGCTTTCCACTTTCATCAGTTTTAAAGATTTCCAGCCGTCCGGTATAATCTGTCAGGGTACCCAGATCCAAAGTCTGCACTTTTCCTTCGGCCACTTCAGGAATTTCAAACGAGATCCCCTGTGTATTGACCAGGTAGCCCTCAGGCGCTTCGATTTCCAAAAGGGTGTAGTGTCCTGGGGCGAGACCCGCATACTGGACTTTTCCGTCTTTTCCAGAGGTAATGTCAGCCACTGCCTTATTCTGCTCATCGGTCTTTATGATCCGGAATTTTGCGCCCTCCAGTCCACGGCCCGCTTCGTCCTTTTTGACGAGTTCAATGCCGCCCTGATAGTTCACAAACTGTCCCAGTTCCAGGACTTCAGGCCTGCCTGCCGCGCTGGCATCAATGGTAAAGGCGATGGGTTCGGTATTGAGAATATAACCGTCCTGTGCCTTTATTTCTGTCAGCTCGTATTGTCCTGGCGCCAGACCGCTGTAAACAATTTTTCCGTCTTTGTCCGATAAAAGCGTTGTGATCAGCCTGTTTTGCTCATCAAGCTTCCGGAGTTCAAACTGAACCCCATCAAGACTTCTGCCGGCTTCATTTTCTTTGATCAAAGAAATGCTTCCCTGATAATTGATGAATGTGCCCAGATTTAAGACCTGCGGCCTGCCTTCAGCACTGGTTTCAATATTGAAAGCGATGGGCTCGGTGTTGAGGATATAGCCTTCCAGGGCTTCAACCTCAACCAGTTCGTAGCTGCCCGGCGCTAATCCCCCGTAATGAATTTTCCCATCCTTATCCGACGTGATTGCAGCGATGAGTTTATTCTCCTCATCGGTTTTTCGAAGTTCAAATTTCGCACCGGACAGAGGTTCTCCAGCTTCATTTTGCTTGGTCAGCTCGATGCTGCCCTGATAATTTTGAACCGGATTCAGTACAAGCGGCAGCACTTTTCCATCCTCATTTTTGCTGAGTGTGAAAAGAACCGGCACACGATTCAGAATATAGCCCTCCGGCGCTTTCGTCTCGGTAATACGGTAGTCGCCTTCGGCCAGGCCTTCAATCACCAGAGAGCCATCCTGTCCGGATACCAGCGCTTCATCCTGACGAACCGGCATCCAGGTGCCGTTCTGGTTGATCTCAAGACTGAACACCGCGCCGGCAAGATTGTTTCCTGCTCCGTCCTGCTTAACCAGGGTTACTTTTGTCGGGTCATTTTCGAGAATGACAACATTGTCAGCTGCCGTGGTTTCTGCATTGACGGTGATGGTCTTTCCGTTGAGCAGCTCGTCGGATACAGTGTGTCCCTCTGGCGCCTCTACTTCCTTAAGAACATAACTGCCGTACACCAGCCCCGTAAACTGGATGCGGCCGTTCTGATCGCTGACTACCGGACTTCCCAGCTTAACGCCGTTTTTGTCGTAAAGCTGAAAGATGCCGCCTGCCAGGCCCTTATGGGTGGTGCTGCTGTCCTTTTCCAGTGTGATACTGCCCTTCTTTCCAATGACTGTTCCGCCACTGTCGTTGACATTGACAGCCAGCTCTTCATCGTCGTTGCCCTCGATGACCTGTTCATTGTTGCCTTTGATGGTAACATTATTTGAAACCTTGTTGTTTCCGCCTTCTTCCAGCAACACCTTGGTGCGGTAGGTCATAATATAGGCCCGGTCGATATTGTTCAGCATGCTGACCGTCAGCTCATATTTGCCGGTTTCGGGATTGATGGCATAGTCGGCATGGTAGTCGACCCCCTCGGTCAACACCACGTTGGTATCGAGTGTAAGGTTTCCCTTTTCATCGACCTGTGTTCCGTAGATGGTTAGTGAATCCATATCCACCAGCTGATTATCCGAGGGCTTATCCACAATCACAACATCCGCTAAATCGGATTGACTTGGGTTGACTGTAATGTGCCAGTGCACATAGCCATCATCGTCCTGCTTGCCAGATTTTACTGCCAGCTTTCCGCCATTGTTGACGGAGACTGTCCCGGTGAGGGTGTGCGTATATTTTCCGTTGGTAAAGTTCGCGGTGTTTTTATAGGTTTCGCTCTCCTTGATCACCTGTCCCTCCAGGCTGGTCTGAAACTCGACAATGGCTTTTCCAGTGGCCTGGTCTGGGAAACGCACGGTCAGGACGTTATTGTTCTGGGCCGGTTCTATAATGGTGACAAGCTTATACTCTTCTGCGGAGATCTCCGCGCCCTTTACCGGTTTTCCGTTTGCGTCGATGTTAAACCGGTAAATCTTGACCGAACCAGGCACAAAGACCTGATTGCCGGTGATGGGATCGTTGATTTCAGCCGTGGGGTTTACCTCAAAGTTATTGTAATTGACGCCAACACTCCAGGTGATTCTTTTATTGACGGCATTGTAGCTGCCAGATTTAAAGCCGTTGTACTGAGCGTTTTCATCTGGCTTATACTCTGCATGGTCCTTGCTGCTGTGGCTGTTGCCCTGCTCATCGGTCCAGTTAGATACCGCATCATTATTAAAAATGATGTTGTGGTCCGGGAAAAGGTCATAGGAAGGATAATAATCCGTCTGATATGTTATTATAAGGCTGTCGCTCGTGGGGTCATAGCTTCCAATCAGTGTGATAACAAATTTGTTCGTGTTTTTGTCATAGCTCAACGTATAATCCGTATCTCTTACGAGTGTCTTACCCGACTGAGTTTTGACCACAACGCTGCTCTCATCCAGGGTCAGCCCAATCCCCAGCGTATCGGTCAGTGACCATTTATGCATGGTGTACTGGTTTTTATTGACATTGATGGACCAGCTGATGCGTTTATTTTCCTCATCGGCTTTCACCATTTTCTTGACAACACCCTGCTGCTTGGCCGAACCCTTTGAGCCGGATGTCTGACCAGTACCGATTTCGACGTCGTTGCTGTAAGTTCCGTTTTCGTCAAGAATGCCGGACACCTGTGTTTTGTAGGTCATTTGCACAGCATAATCCACATCGTTTAAAAATACGACTTTAAAACCATCGGCGGTCTTTTCGAGCGTGTAGTCCTGCCCTTCCACCAGCATGCCTGCCGTGGCCGTACTGCCGTCCGCATTAAAGACGATCTTGTTTAGCACTAGGCTGCCGTCGACATAGGCCATACCGTCTCCAAGCTTATCAGTGACCATTGCATGGTTCTGGGGGATTTTGGTTTCATTATAATTGTACTTAATTTCCAACTGAATATCTGGTTGGCCGCATCGTAACCCGTGCTTTTTTTCTCAAGAATTTTTCCATATTTTGCATCAACGGTTGAACTGGTGGTGATATCCTTCAGATCGTCTGCGCTCAGGGTCGCGTTGTTAGTAAATTTAACCGTGCCGCCATTCTGGGGCTTTACACTTTCATTGATTGCGGTTTCGTATACAATCCGGTAAGCCGAATTAATGGGATTTTTAAAGCTGACATTGCCGTTTTCATCGACTGTGTACTCCGATGGATCGACAGGTGTGGGATTGACCGATGTGACATTGCCGTCGAGGTCCACCGCTACTGGATAAACCTTGACACTTTCCAGGCTCAGGCCTGGCGGCAGCGTATCTTTTACGACAACGCCGCCGATACTATCGAGACTTTTGTTGATATCCACATTCCATGTTATTTTTTCCGGGTTCATTGCACGGTCAAACTGTCCATTTTTTTCAATGGCGCTCTGCGCTTTGGGCTTAATGGTCACCACCTGCTCCGGAATATTCTCTTCGTTCGGAAATTTAATGATGGTGTCCCCAGGTCCGTTGATTTTGTTTTTGTCAAAGCTCCCGCTGAAGTTAAGACTCCCACTGATATCGGAGCTTTTGGTAACCTCATCGGTAAAAGTAAGGGTGACCACCCCATCCTTACCCACCAGAGCCTGGCCGTATTTCACGCCATTTTCATCGATCAGATCGATGGTGGTGTTATTTTCAATGATGATATTTTCGGGAAGTTCAAAGCTGTAATAGTCGCCGCCCTGCATCTGATCCCGGACATCCTCTGGAATGGCAAAGCCAATGTCAAATCTTACTTTATCGTCCACGGTTGGCGTTGTAACTTCCTTGCCGTCCTTATCATAATACTTGATCTGTACACCGGTCAGAATAGAGCTCTGTTCATCTGAGTAGCCCAGCTCCTTAAAAATTTCCTTGATATCCCTCGGTGTCTCCGCCTTTGCTGTGGGTGTTGCTGGAGTTGGGGCTGCTGCTGGCTGTTCTGCTGTAGGAACCGGTGCTTCTGCTGCTTCAGGAATTTTAGACGCTTTGTCTTCAGGCGTCTGAGCCGACGGCAGAGCCTCCGGTGTCTGGGGCTCCTCAGCTGTATCTGATGTTGTCTCGTCAGCCTGTGTTTTGGATGATTTTTCCGGCTGCTGAGCGTCTGTTGCCTCTTGCGGATCTGAATGGACAGTATCCGCAGCTTCAGCCATAACCGCCTGAGGCAGCGAAAACTGTAAAACCATGATTAGTGAAATCAGTATACTTGCTAATTTTTTCATTATTAACCTTCCTGTATTGATTATTACTCTTATTGTATGTAACACATATTAATTAGAGTGATATATACCCAGAAAGTTTTAAGTCTTTATTTCGCTTAAAGCATTCTTAAATAAAAACCATTCAAATCGAAAAATATTCATAAAAAAGCTGAGGGCAAGGCGCAACGCGCACCCTACTCTCAGCTTTCTTTTTTTAGTAGCCCAATCCCCTCGTCCAAGGTTTTTAGCTTAGCGTACAGCCGTTCTTCCGTGACACTGTCCGCCGGTACCTTATCTGGTACCATCACCGGCTTCATACCTGCCCGCCAGGCCGCCTCGATCCCGGCTAAAGAGTCTTCAAAAACCATACAGCGTTCCGGCGCTGTCCCCAGCTTCCGGGCGGCCTTTAAATAAATATCTGGCGCGGGCTTGCCGTTCGTGATCTCGTCACCGCCCACGATCTGGTCGGTGAAATAGTGGCCGATCTCAGCGCGCTCCAGGTACATCTTGATCATCGGGCGCTGTGTGGAGGAGGCGATGGTAAACAGGTAGCCCTGCTCTTTTAAAAAGTCCAGCAGCGTGATCAGCCCCGGCTTCAGTGGCACGCCGTTTTCCCGCACATAGTCCTCCATATAATCGAGGTGGAGCTTCATGGCTGCGCCGCAGTCAAAATCGTCCCCGAAGTGCTCCTTCCAGTAGGCATTCACCGCCACCGGATTCATACCGAACAGCTCAAAGATCATGGCTTCTGTAATGGGGTAACCCAGAATTTCGCCTGCCTTTACCCAGCTGGGAATGGATATGGTCTCAGTATCAAACATCAGGCCGTCCATATCAAAAATGATTGCTTCTGTCATGCGTTTTCCCTTCTATTGTAAAATATCCTTCCAAACTCCTACATTATAACGTGAACCCACTGCCAATTCAATTACCTGAGCGCTTTTCCAGCCTTTAAACCGTTGCAGGTTTTTATTCCCAGCTCCTGTCCGCCCGGAATTTGTCCTTGCATTCAAATCTAAAAATTGATAAAATAGCTTTGACAAAAAATGTCGTTTTACCAGTGTCGGACGGTAAAACGGCATTTTTTTGTTTTTAATCTCAATTTGAAAGAAGGATACATCATGCCACAGACAAAGTACGAAGAATTTGTTTTTACCCTCATGACCTCTGGCGTCATGATCTTTATCATGGGCGTCTATAACGTCGCCCTGAACACCGGAGGGCTTAGCGGAGCCGTCTTTCACCACGCGGTGTACGCCTTTCCCTTTGAATGGCTGGTCGGTTTTCTGCTGGCTTTTCTGATTGCCGGAAAAACTGCCAGATATTTTGCTTTTAAAATCGTCCAGCCTGGCGACCGCCCCATTTTTATCATTCTGTGCATCCAGACCTTTACGGTCTGCACTATGGTACCGCTCATGAGTCTGTTCGGCACCATCAAGGCCAGCGGGTTCACCTCTGGGCTTTTATGCGCCTGGCTCCAGACCATTTTTCTAAACTTTATCATGGCCTACCCGCTTCAGATTTTTGTAGCCGGCCCTTTGTGCCGTCGGGTGTTCGGGGTATTGTTCCGGCGTTAGGTAAATTTTTTGATACTTCTCTTTACTTCGCCTAAAAAATGTGTATAATATATTTATAGAGAAAAACATACATTCGATTTGGAGGTGAACATTCATGTGCTCTATACCATCAAAAAAGTCTTTTCGGAAAAAACAATCTATTTCTAAAAAAGAGTGGAATTTAATTAGAAACAGTCAGATTATCGATACTATTATTGAAAATTTCTCTTTTTTAAAGCCCTTTGTAGATCAAGAAAGGAAGATAACTTTAGATACACAAGAGTTTAGAAACTTTGTCAATAGAGATCTATCTGATATTCTTAATATCGCACGAAAAGAGTGGCATTATGTTTCGGGTGAACCTATTTGCTTTTCACCAGATAATTTAGGTGTTTGTCAATTGTGTCACTATTCACAATTAATGGAAGGATATTACATCGAAAATAATTTCACTAATAAAAAACTCCTTATTGGTAGTGAGTGTCTCAAACAATTTTTAGACTCCCCTAAAACTTTTCTTGATGATAAAAATAAGCACAATGATATTCTTGAAAGAATTTTGCAACTAAATAACAATATACCACAACTAAATGATATTTTAAATAACGGAAGACTATATTTAGAATCATTTGATACTTTTATCCCTGAAAATTTAGAAAAAGATTATAATAAATTATATAACGATATAAAAAACACCCGTTCAAAATACATTAAAGACAAAAAAATGTCTTTAAAGACATTTAACTCTCTTAAAAATCTAGTGTGTGAACTTGAAAAGAAAAAAAAGGATATTCAACAGTATGTTAACAAAAATAGATCTAATCCTTTTATTCCGTATGGCGACTATTATCTTAGTTTGAAATCTGACTATAATCTTTTGAAACAAATCAAACGACAAGGACGTGTCACCCGTCAATCACTTCCCCACATTAAAAATATTGATTATATAAAGACGCTTATCCCAATCTTTAACACTGCACTTAAGACATTTCATGCAGAAATTACAGATGTTTCTTCAGCCAACATGGGGACAATAATTTTATATATTGTAAGCAAAAGAAATAAGAACATACATTTCCCAATAAAGTATAAAGAATTCACATCTCTGCACACTGAACAAGTATACCACAACAAGCCACTTTATCGTAACGAAGACGAAGTTCTTGAGGAAATACTAAAATTAGCTTACTGGACCAATACTTTTGTTAGTGATATTATAATAGAAATTTTTAGTTTAACCCATTTAGATTTTGCAGAGCTTTACTATGCGGATACAATGTATCAAGAACTTATTATCAAATTAGATCATAATAAATTTCAAAAGAGTGGATATTATTTAATTAAGTTAGAAGATCTTTTAAAATTTTCTCGTTTAGTTTATTATCCAAAAAGTTTTAAAGCGCACGAAATTATACAAATCATAAAAAACGGCGAACTCAAAACAAAACGGGAAGCAGATACTCTTATTAACGCTCACTCCAAAGGAATATCTCCTTACGCTAAATAAACTAGCTTTTATCAAGCAAAGAGGTACGGTCTGAAACAGACCGTACCTCTTTATTTATTTTCGCAATTTCTTTTCTATTCAACGGTGACGGATTTTGCCAGGTTCTTTGGCTTGTCGACGTCGCAGCCTCTGGCAACGGACAGGTAATAGGCCAGGAGCTGAAGATAAACGACTGTTGGGATCGGGGTGATCTCATCATCCATCTCTGGGATGAAGAAAACCTGATCGACTTCGGGGATAATCTCGTCATGACCTTCCTTGGCAATGGCCATGACGTTGGCGCCACGAGCCTTTACCTCCTTGATGGCATTGAGCATTTTATCAAAGACGTTCTCCTGGGTGCAGACCGCAATGACGACAGTTCCCGCATCAACCAGTGCGATGGGGCCATGCTTCAGCTCACCAGCCGCATAGGCATCGGAATGAATATAAGAAATTTCCTTGGCTTTCAGGGAGCCTTCCAGACAGGTGTAGTAGTCCAGTCCGCGCCCGATAAAATACATATCGTCAATCTTGAAGTGCTCGTAGGCATATTCCTTGATCTTGTCGTGGTCACCCAAGGCTTTTTCAATAAGGGCTGAGGTATCCTTCAGGCCGCTGGTGACGCGCTTCATGGTGGCTTTGTCCACCTGGCCGTTTAACAGGCCGAAATGCAGGGCCAGCAGGGTCATACAGCCAACCTGGGTCACGTAGGCTTTGGTAGAAGCCACAGCGATTTCGGGGCCGGCGTTGGTATACAGCACATCGTCTGCCTCGCGGGCGATGGAGCTGCCTACCACGTTGGTGATGGCCAGGACGCGGGCGCCCTTTTCCTTGGCCAGCCGGATAGCAGCTAAGGTGTCGGCGGTTTCGCCGGACTGGCTGATGACGATGAGCAGGGTGTGCGCATCGACCAGCGGGTCTTTATAACGGTACTCGGAGGCCGGTTCAGTTTCGACGGCCACTCGGGCAAATTTTTCAATCAGGTATTTTCCAACCATTCCAGCGTGATAGGCGGTTCCGCAGGCCACAATCTGGATACGGTTGATACTTTTCATGGTTTCGGCATCAAGGTTGACGTCGTCCAGCACGATTTTATCCGGGAAGCAGCGTCCGGTCAGGGTATCGGCCATAGCCTTTGGCTGTTCATGGATTTCCTTGAGCATAAAATGGTCGTAACCGCCCTTTTCGGCGTCGCCCGGGTCCCAATCCACGTTAAAGATCTGCTTGCCGGCTTCACGGCCGGATTCGTCCAGCACGGTGACGCTGTCACGGGTGAGGATGGCGATCTCGTCATTATCCAGCAGATAAACCTTACGGGTATATTTCAGAATAGCAGGGATGTCGGAGGCGATGTAGTTTTCGCCTTCGCCGAGGCCCACGATCAGTGGACTGTCCTTACGAACGGCGATAATGCGGTCGGGTTCCTCATTGCAGAGGATGCCCAGCGCGTAAGAGCCTTTGATTTTGTCAATGGCCAGGCGCAGAGTTTCAACCATGTCCCCGGTGTACAGGGAATTAAGCAGATGAGCAATGACCTCGGTGTCGGTATCGGACACGAAAAGGTGTCCCTTTTTGATCAGCTCTTCCTTAAGCTCGATGTAGTTTTCAATGATCCCATTGTGGACGACCGCGATGCGGTTGTCGATGCTGCAATGGGGATGGGAGTTGATATCAGAAGGTTCGCCATGGGTCGCCCAGCGGGTATGGCCGATACCTGCTGTACCCGTCAGGGCTCCTTTTTCAAGCTCGTCCTCTAAATTTTTCAGACGGCCCTTACGTTTTTTGACTTTGATCGCATTATCCTTGTCCAGCACTGCGATGCCAGCTGAGTCATAGCCGCGGTACTCTAACTTTGAGAGACCATCAATCAATACTTTCTGGGCCTGGTTCAGGCCAATATAACCAACGATTCCACACATAATAAATGCACCTCATTCAAGTAGATTTTGGTGTCTGCTCTGTGCAGCGGATCACTCCGCTGTTTTAACAGGCCACCTTCCAGGGCATCCGCCGAATTTTCGATACTCCCTGTCCTCGTCAACTCAAATATTACGGGCTCACGTATGAGTTCTGGCGCTTTTGTTCCATTGATGCAAAGCGGTTTGAGCCTTTGTCCTCCTTATAACAGAATTACTTTACATGAACGTACAATGAGGATATTATAACATAATTTCAAATAAAAACAAGTGCGTCTGCCGCCTTTTCTAACCGCTCACGTTTTCATGACCTGCCGGGCATTGTAAAACCGCAAAAAAAGACAGCCTGTGCAGGGCTGTCTTTTCTTAAGTTTTTATTCGTTGTATAAAATAAGGCCGATGATGGTCATGGTTTTTGGCCCATTATTGTAGACCAGACCGGTATCTTTGGTGAGCTGAACCACGTCGATGCCAGACGCCTCCAGCGAGGGCATGGCCTCGTCGGGGAAACGGCAGGGCTCGTCGGTCAGGATGCCGCATTCCGCACAAATGGTGCAGCATCCCGCTGAAAAGACAGTCCCTTCCATATCGGATTTTCGGATAGCGCGGTGCAGCTTCTCCACAGTTTTTTCAAATTCGGCCATAATCTCGTTCATTCGGCGGTAATCCTGCCGGTTTTTAAACCGGTACACCTGCGAAAACAGCAGCCCGTTTGTGTAGCTGTTCACTACCTCACGGTAGTGGTCCAGATCGCCGACGGCCGGCGGGCACATATAATTCTGGCCGTAATGGCCACAGTCATTTTTGGCGCAGGCATCCCTGACGTCCTGGGTGATGTGAATCTGTCCGGGGTCAACGGCCACGGTTTCCTCAAAATCGCAGGCCTCTACCATCGCTCGCAATGCTTCGTTCATAATTTTCCTCTTCCTTTACGCTTCATTTCTGATTTTTCTCTGTTATTGTACCACGTTTTTCTTAAACGTATTCAAAACAATGGACGGCCTTCCCTACAAAGGGCTGAAACATATTGCTAATGGTACTCCATTTTTAAAACGGGAGCACCGGCCTGGGTCAGGCGGCAACCGTTCTTTTTTATTCTTAAGAATTCGTCCTTTTTATGCGGTCAGACCCGCCTTTCAGGTGAAACGATTGAATACGGCTTTCTGTACCGTTATAATAAAGATAAAATAACAATATAATAGGGAGGATTATGATGAAAAAAAGTAAACGATCATTTCTGATTTCATTTTTATTGGCTTTGCTCCTGCTTTTAGCCGTGACTGGCTGCTCGCCTGCAGGCGAAAAGAACACGGACGCTCAGTCTGCCTATGCGACGACCACCCTCGGCCGTGTCCAGGGATTGGAGCAGGACGGCGTGTCTGTTTACAAGGGCATTCCCTATGCAAAACCGCCGGTGGGCGGCCTGCGCTTCCGAGCACCCGAACCAGCAGAGCCCTGGAGCGACACCCTGGACTGTACTGAGTTTGGCTCATCGGCACTCCAGCCCACTGCAGATGATATTCCCACACCAGATGAGGACTGTCTGAACCTGAACGTATGGACCAGCGCCCAGGAGGGCGAAAAACAGCCGGTTTATGTTTTTATCCACGGCGGCGCCTATTTCCAGGGTTCTGGGGCAAAAAGCATGTATGACTGTACAAATTTTGCCAAAGACGGCGTGGTGGGCGTCACCATCAATTACCGGCTGGGCGCTCTTGGTTTTCTGGGGCTTGAGGCTTCAAAAGCTGAGGACGGCACAACAGGCAACTTTGGCACACTGGACCAGATACAGGCTCTTAAATGGGTGAAGGAAAACATCAGTGCCTTTGGCGGTGATCCTGAAAACATCACCGTCGGCGGTGAATCGGCTGGTTCCTTCAGCGTTTCAGCCCTGATCATGAGCCCCCTGGCCAAAGGGCTTTTTAATCAGGCCATTATGGAGAGCGGCTGTATTCTGGACGCTTCGGCAGTCTCGCCCTACACTGGAGGCGACGCGTCTGCGTCTGCCGCTGTCTCCGGTGCTTTTGCCCATAGCTTTGGGGCGGATGATAGTCTGGAGGGGCTTAATCGCCTGCGCCAGATCGACGGCCGCACCCTCACCGCCATGTCCCAATTTAACATGGATATGACTCTGCCCAACGCCCTGAGCTTCTGGCCAGTCAACGACGGCGTGGTGCTGCCCGTCGACCCCCAGAAGGCACTGGCCAACGGGGATTATAACCCGGTTCGCCTGTTAGTCGGAAGCAACAAGGATGAAGGTCTGATTTTTATTCCAGATGGTCTGGAGGCCGGAGATTATGCCGCCTACGCCTACCGTATTCTAGGGTCTGAAGCTGCGGAGCAAGCCCTTGCACGCTGGCCGGTCGACGCCGAACACACAGCCTCTGATAGAGCGCGGCAGCTGCTGACGCTGGCCGGTTTCCGCCTGGGTGCCACCACATTTGCCGACACCCTTAGCCAAAGCGGGCATCCGGTTTACTATTATGAATTTAACTACAGCACCCCGGATAACCCTGCAGCCTACCATGCCTCCGAGCTACCGCTTGTATTCGGCAATGGGCTTGACAGCCTGAAGCTCGACAAGGCCGGAAAACAAACTGCCGTCGACATGCACACCGCCTGGGTAAACTTCATTAAAACCGGCGATCCCAACCAGGGCACTGCCCTTGCATCCGGCGTCGTCTGGGAGCCGTACACCTCCCAGAGTAAGCGCGTCATGGTGATTGACGACCAATGGTCCTCGAACAAGATGTCTCAGACCGACGATCTGGATTTCCTAAGAAAAACCGTGTACGGTAAGTGAGCAAGAACCTAAAACCCCCGGCACGGTCTGAAACAGACCGTGCCGGGGGTTTTAAATTTCAGTCTGGATTATTCCAGGTTGAGTTTATTTTTCAGGATATAGTTCGTCACTGCAAAGTAGATCGCTGACAGTGCCAGGTTACCCAGGGTTCCGATATTCAGCATCCAGTTGACTGCGGTCACAGGGTTCATGTTGTTGAAGAACGCGTTGAGCATACTGGTATCTGAGGTCAGTGCAACGCTGACGGTCATCACTGTAAAGATGATCTGCAGGATGACGTTGATGGCAATGTAGGTTACAAAAGCGCCGATGATCTTATGCTTGCCGAAGAGCTGTCCCACTGAGATGGAGGTATACACTTGAAGAACATTGCAGCAAACGCCAACGATCATCAGAATAAACAGCTCGATCAGAATCAAGACCGCCTGTCCGCCCTCTGGTGAGTTGAAGGCGCGCCCCAGTTCCTGGAAAAACTCGCCCATATACTGCAGGCTGGTGCCGTCGATGGCCAGGATCATAATGGATAGCATAATGACAATACCACACACAAAGGTCCACATCAGGGCAATGACCAGTTTGGAGACAATCTGCTGCCAGGTTGGCACTGGGAGTGTAAACATCAGATAGCCCTCGTCGGTCATCAGGTTTTTATAAAAACGCTGGATGATGACAATAAAGGTCATGACTACCAGAGCAATGATGATACAAACGTAGAGCGCCATACTGATGCCGGTTGTCATGATGAAGCCTGTGGCCTCTGAGTTGATAGACAGGAATATTTTATTAATCAGGGTCATGGCCAGCAGGGCCGCGTAGACGGGCAGCAGCAGGCGGGCCGTTCCCTTGATTTCATATTTCATGAGTTTTCCTAACATTTGAACACCTCTCTAAACAGCTCATCCACGGATTTATGCTGTTTTTCTCTGATTTCATCCACGCTGGCATTCATGACGATGCGTCCCTGGTTGATGAACACCACCTCGTCCAGCACCTTTTCAATATCCGCGATCAGATGGGTCGAGATGACCACGGTCGCGTTTTCGTTATAATTGGTAATGATGGTTCCCAGGATGTAATCCCGCGCGGCCGGGTCGACCCCGCCGATGGGCTCATCCAGGAGATACAGCTCTGCGTCGCGGCTCATGACCAGGATCAGCTGGACCTTTTCCTTGGTCCCCTTGGACATGGTCTTGATGCGGTCCTTGGTGTCGATACCCAGGTCGCTGATCATATTGTAGGCCTTCACGCTGTTAAAATCATCGTAGAAATCATCAAAGAAGGCGATGAGCTGGGTAACGGTCATCCAGTCGCTTAAATAGGTGCGGTCTGGCAGATAGGACACAATCTTCTTGGTCTCGACTGAGGGAGCCATGCCCGCCACCAGGAGTTGTCCGGACGTGGGGGTCAGCAGCCCGGTCGCTGTCTTGATGAGTGTGGTCTTGCCGCTGCCGTTGGGGCCTAAAAGCCCGATGATACGGCCTCTTGGAAGCTGACAGTTCACTTCGGACAAGGCTTCCTTGGTGCCGAATTTCTTTGTCAGGTCAATGCATTCTAAAATTGGGTTCATTATTTTCCCTCCTTATCCTCACGTTCCATCAGTGTGATGATATCCTCTTTCTTAAATCCGAGCTTTTCCATTTTTTCGAGGAAGTTTTCAATTTCCTTGATCGCTAAATTTTCCTTTGTTTCCTGTATCATTTTATTATCCTCCGTTATGAATCTGCCGCTTGTCCGCTGCGCATATACAAGGCCTGTCCGCTCCAGCTCCGAAAGTGCTTTCTGCATGGTGTTCGGATTGACTGAAGCCTCTGCCGCCATTTCTCTGACCGATGGCAATTTATCGCCCGGAGCGAAAAGACCGGAAACGATCCGGAGTTCTATCTGCTCGATGAGCTGTTTGTATACCGGCCGGTCGGAATCAATGATCCATTCCATAATGTCCTCCTTTGTATTACTGTATTGTTGTACTAAGAACTTAATACAATAATACACATATCCAAACGGATTGTCAATACCCTTAAGAAATTCTTCATAAATAAAAAAAGAGCGGCTGAACCGCTCTCAGTTTTCCACATGGATATAGCCGCTGCTGTAATAGGGCAGGATATTGAGTCCCACGCCCTGGGCCAGGGCGGCCAGCTGTCCGACGGGCATGCCCGGACAGTAGAGATCAGCCGCGTGGCCCCGCTTATGGAAGGACCAGGCAACACCGCCCACCTCCTCGTTGCGCGCCGAACACCGCACGCCCGAGGTGATGATGACCGGGCTTCCGCAGGCACAGCGCAGCTCCTCGATCATGGCCAGCAGCTCTGGGTCCATGTCCGCAGGCCAGCCGTCACAATCGCCCGCGCAATCGCACCGGTACTCCTCCATGACAAAATGGGCCGAGGCCATGACCGGCTCAGACTCTGGCATCACAGGGTCTGGCGTTTCCTCCGGGGCCTTTATCGGCGCTTCCGGCATAGCGGCCGGCTCCTCCACGGGTATCTCCGGGGCCGCTGTTGCCGCCGGGGGGGCCGCCACCGGGGGCACCCCTGCGTCCCCCACGATAAAAAGCACGCTCGTCACCACAAAAGTGGCGGCGAGAAGGCCGATAAAGATTATTTTAAATTGCTTCATAATATCCTTTCTATAAAAGAAGGGGAAGGACAGGCCTTCCACTCAATGAATTACTCTGCCGGTACGTCGGTTTTAGTGGTCACCACTTTTACAGCGCCAGTCCAGGCGGTCAGGGCAAAGCCATCGGGCTCGAAGATTCCATCGGTCACAATGGCCTGCCCGCCGGTTTTCACCTCGGCATCGGTAATATCCTCCCGGTAATCCGGGATGGTGATGTTGTGGTTCTTTCCATCTGCTCGGTCAAAGCTCATGACCAAATCTCTGCTTGTTTTTTCTGCCATTTTCTACACTCCTTTCCTTTACACGGTTTCCGTCAATTCTTCGGTCTGGACCTTTTGCCGCTTTTCCATGATGGGCTCCTGCATTGCCGCAATGGCCTTGCTGGTGCTCATGAAAGCCTCGTCGGTGACGTCTGTCTTGACATCTCCATAGGTCTTAGTCTTTTTCATAATCCTGCCGTCCGACTGCTCCCCATAGTTCAGCACGGTCTTCATGTCCACGGCTGTCACGTTTTTCTGAATTGCCATCTCATAACCTCCTTTGGCGTTTTGTCTTACACTTATACAATGGCCGTATCCTTGTTCTTCGTCCCAAAAAAAATTCAAAAAATAAAAAAAGCCGTATCACACGGCCCTTTAAAAAGTTTATCACTTCCGCATTTCACAGCTTCTCACCGGAATATAGATATTGATCTGAGAATCTGGGCACTCGGGGCCCAGGAAGCGGCTGTCGTAAACCTCAAAATCCTCACGATCATCCAGGACCTCGTCGGTGGTCAGGGTCCAGCTGCCCCAGATATAGTCATAGGTCTGGGGCAGAGTGGCAGCGGGGCCGGTGTGGGTGAACACTGCGTACCGTCCGCCGGGCAGGGTCTTGGCGAGCACGCCCTCAGGCAGCTCCAAGAATGGGTTGGTTTCCGCGCCCACAAATTCAATATAAGGGACGCTGCCGTCCGCTTCAAGACATGCTGCTTCCGCTGGAGTCTCGCACACGCCAAAAGACCGCCCGTCCTCAAGGCATGGCACCCCGGCACGCAGACAGTCCCATCTGTCCCAGAGCCTGGGCAATACAGTATCCGGTGCCGTCGTCCTGCCCCGGATACCGGCCAGATGGATTTCTCCCAGCGTCACAAAGCGCGGCTGAAGCGTAATGCCGCAGGCCCGATGGCACAGCTGAATCCTGTCCAGCCGGCGCTCAAAACCGACGTACCGCGCCTCACCCCTTTTCCGGTAGGCATAGGGGCTGAGTCCATAGACGGATTTAAAGGAACGGCTGAAAGCCTCGGACGAGCCAAAGCCGCTTTCCAGGGCAATGTCAAGCACTCGTTTTTCAGTGTTCAGCAGCGCCTCAGCCGTCACTGCCAGGCGGCGCTTCCTGATGTAGCTGCCAATAGTCTCGCCAATGGCAGCATCGAAAATACGGATCAGATGGTAAACCGAATAACCGGATACCTTGGCCAGATCCTTCAGCGTTATTTTTTCATTCAGATGTTTCTCAATATATTCAGCAGTCCGCGTGAGCGGCGCAAGGTAATCCACAGGGCATCCCTCCTCTTTGGGCTCCATTATACCACAGGACATGCCGGCGGGCCCTCCGGTTTCGCAATAATGATCATGAATGGGCGCAGCGCTCCGGTTATAATAGCCTTGTGTGGGCAAACGCCCCGGAAAGGCAGGGTCATCATGACAGACATTATCATTAAGGGAGTGACCGAAAACAACCTGAAAAACATTTCTCTCACGATTCCAAAGGAAAAGATCACCGTATTTGCAGGGGTCTCAGGCTCGGTCAAATCCAGCATTGTCTTTGACACCATCGCGGCTGAGGCGGCGCGGCAGTTAAACGCCACTTTTCCCGCCTTTGTCCAGACGCGGCTGCCCAAGCACCCCAAGCCCCATGCCGAGCTCATCGACCATCTGACCCCCGCGGTCATTGTAGATCAGACGCCACTGGGCGGCAGCGCCCGGTCCACAGTGGGAACCATCAGCGACCTTTACGCGGCTCTCCGGATACTATTCTCCCGGATCGGGGAGCCCTATGCGGGCACAGCGTCCTATTTTTCCTTCAACGATCCCAACGGCATGTGCAAAACCTGCTCGGGCCTCGGAAAAATAACCGACATTAACCTTGCGGAACTCATCGACCCGGACAAGTCCTGGAACGAGGGCTGTGTCCGGGATTCTCTTTACAAGCCTGGCACCTGGTACTGGCGGCAGTACGCCGAATCGGGCCTGTTCGATCTGGATCTGCCTGTGAGGGATTATCCGCCCGAGGTGTACAATCTTCTGGTCTATGGCTCCCGCAGCGGCCAAAGCGCGCCTGAAAATCCAAAGGTTCCGGGCCTGTACCACAAGTACAACAGTACCCTCCTCAACAGGGACATCAGCGGCAAAAGCGGCCACACCCAGAAAAAGGCCGCGCACCTCATCACCGAGACTGAGTGCACTGCCTGCCACGGAAAGCGCCTGAATCCGACAGCCCTGGCCTGCAAAGTGGGCGGTTACTCCATAGCGGATCTCTGTGCCATGGAGCTCACTGAGCTCCGGGCTGTGCTGGCCCGGATCGACAATGCCAGAGTCTCGTTGGTGGTTCAGACTCTGCTCGACGGACTGGACCGGATGATTGACATTGGCCTGCCTTATCTGCACCTTGGCCGGGCGTCCGCCTCATTGTCCGGCGGCGAGGCACAGCGGCTCAAGCTGGTGCGGTATATGGGCAGCCGATTGACAGGCATGACCTATATTTTCGACGAGCCCAGTATCGGCCTGCACCCCCGGGATGTTTACCGTATGAACGCCCTGCTCCGGCAGCTCCGGAACAAGGGCAACACGGTGCTGGTGGTGGAGCACGACCGGGATGTGATCGCCATCGCCGACCATGTGGTGGAGGTGGGGCCTCGGGCTGGCTGCCAGGGCGGGGAGATCGTCTTTTCCGGCAGCTATGACGCTCTGCTTACGTCCGACACCCTGACTGGCCGCGCGCTGCGCCGGGCGCTGCCCATCAAAGCAAATCCCCGGCAGGCCGCAGGGGTGCTGCCCATCCGCGGTGCCTGCCTGCACAATCTGAAAAACATTGACGTAGATATTCCTCTTGGCGTCATGACTGCTGTCACAGGCGTGGCGGGCTCTGGAAAGAGCACCCTCATCACTCAGGTTTTTGCAAAACAGTACGCAGACGACGTGACGCTCATCGATCAGGGACCCATCACCGCCACAAACCGATCCACCCCCGCCTCCTACCTGGGCTTTTTCGACGCGCTCCGAAATCTGATGGCCTGTGAGACCGGCGCAGACAGGGGGCTGTTCAGCTTCAATTCCTCAGGCGCCTGCCCGGCGTGCGCGGGCAGGGGCGTCATCGTCACTGAGCTGGCCTTTATGGACCCAGTCGTCACTGTGTGCGAAGCCTGCGGCGGCGCCCGGTACAGCCCCGAGGCTCTGTCCCGCACCCTCCGCGGGAAGAACATCGTGGAGCTCCTGGCTATGACGGCCGCCGAGGCTCTGGAATTCTTCGACACCCCTAAGATCATCCGTCCTCTCAAACGCCTGCAGCAGGTGGGGCTGTCCTACCTCACGTTGGGCCAGCCCCTGGGCACCCTGTCGGGCGGGGAGCGCCAACGGCTGAAGCTGGCAAAGAAGCTTGGGCAGAAGGGCGGCATCATTGTCATGGATGAACCCACCACAGGCCTGCACCCCTCGGACATCCAGAAGCTCCTGTCCCTCTTTGACACCATCGTGGACAAGGGCGGCACTTTAGTTGTCATCGAGCACAACCTGGACATTGTGAAGCAGGCCGACTGGGTGATCGATATCGGGCCAGACGGCGGCAAACACGGCGGCGAGGTCGTATTTGAGGGCACGCCCGCCGAGATGCTCTGCCGCGCCAGCACCCTGACCGCTGACAGCCTGCGCGCCAGCATGGCCCAATGATCCCTACAGGCTGCCTTACCCAAAGGCCTCCCTCAGACGCTTCAGGGCACGGGCCATGCGGCTGCACACCGTCCCCAGCTTCACCTGCTCCCGGGACGCGATCTCGGCCCAGTCCAGGCCCCGCACATAGTAATCGTCGATGACGCGGCGCTGGGCATCGGTCAGGGTTTCCAGGGCTGCTCGCAGGCGGGCACTCTCCTCTGTCCGCAGGATACGCGCCCCGGGTTCTGGCCCGGGGTCGGCCAGGCTGTCCATGAGGGTGGTATCCTCCCCTGTGGGAACCTCCAGATACAGCTCAGCCTGAGCGGACACCTGGCGGTCCGGCTTGGCCTTTTGCACAAAGGCATAGAACAGCCGCTTTTTGGCATAGGTCTGAAAATAGACGCCGGATTCGGGCGCATAGCTCTTAACCGCCTCCAGGAAAATCAGGCTGCCATCCTGGATACCGTCCTCAAAGCTTTCCCGGTCGTAGACGTAGCGGCTAACCATGGACAAGATCAGCGGCCGGTAGGCCATAAGCAGGCGCATCTTGGCGTCCTGGTCGCCTGCCTTGGCCTGGATGATCCACTCCTCCAGCACTTTGTAATGGTTCATTCGTCATCCTCCCGGATGCTCTTAATGTCAAGCACCAGCTCGGGATAGCGGCTCTGTACACTGTCCATGTATTCGTTAAACTGATCCTCCGCGTCCTCTTCGTCCCTGGCCCAGAAGCCAAGACGGACATTGCATTCCGCCTTTACCAGATATGCACGCCTTCGGCGCACCAAAGGTCTGCCTGTTCCAATCATATTGTTTACCTCCTCAGGAATTACTTTATATAGAAATGTATATTATTAATAAGTATTATTAAAAGGACGACAACGCTGTCGTTTCATCTGCCGCTATTTTTCTGTTTTGGCTGTTTTTAACGCCAGTGATGTCGTGCATGCCGCCCACATAATCATAAACCAGAACCTGCCCGCCGCCCAGGTTTTCACGGGTGACGGAGCCCAGGTTTTTCACAAAGGGAATGATGGTGTAGATGCCCGGATGGCGGCCCTTGACAGCCTTCTGGTATTTCAGGAGGCCGGCTTCTGCCAGCTCCTTCCGGTACCGGATAACGGAGCGGTAATCGCAGCCCAGGGCCTGCTCCAGATGCTCGACCCGCACGGTAAACTCCACGCGCCACAGCCACTCACCTGAGGTGGTAGGCAGGGCGCAGGCGTTGTTGCGGTACATCAGGTAAAACCACAGAGCCTGAGCGCCGTGGCTGAGGGCGTGATCCCCCAGCCAGTCATAGAAATATTTGATCTCCTTAATCCAGTTCACGCGGGAACACCTTCAGAAAATGCTGCTGCCCTTTTGGCGTGACACGGGTGGCCTGGTTCAGCAGCACCACACCAGGCCTTGGGGCGTACAGGCTTTCCTCCACCATGAACAGGCCAAGGGCCATGCCCCGCTGGGTAGGAATATTATCCTCCTTTTTCGAGCGGCACAAGTAGCCCTGCTGCCGCATCCACGCCATCATACGGGTGCGCCCCGTTCGGATGCCGGCGTCCTGCAGCAGGCGCGCCATGCGCAGCATGGAGATACCCCCATCCGCGCGCATCAGCTGGCTGGCAAACAGCTCCAGATCCCTTCGCTCTGCCAGCTGGGCGGTCAGGGCCTGCAGCTGGCCCTCCTTTTCAAACAGCAGCGCCGAGATTTGCGGCCGGCTGATCGTATAGCCGCCCGTACGCCGCAGACCGGGCAGCAGCACGTCAAAGACCCACTTTTCAAAAGCCACAGCCGATGGCAGCTTACTTCCGATGATCAGGCGGTACAGATCGCCCTCGGGCAGGAAAAACATGTCCAGCATCCGCTTCTGGTTCTGCGGGTGGGGTACGGTCCGTTTCACACCGTACCGGCAATGGCGCTTGATGGCGCTGCGGGTATTGCGGTAACCAAGGGCTCTTGCCACATCGGCCCCGCAGAACAAAATCGTACCGTCTCCTTCCTCCAGCACGCGCACGCGGCCAAACCGCTCATCGACAAATTCCTGTATCATTGTTTGCATTCTTCTTCCTCCGAATAGATTATTCGAAGCGCGCTTCACTCACTTAAGTAACTCCTATGATACCGGATTTCAAAAATCCCTGCTTTCCCGTCTCAGGCAGGTCCACAGCATTTTGTTGAATAAAAGTCCTTTTTTGAGTGTATTTCAGGTTCTGTTTGACCCCTTGGTTGCGCCAAAGGGCAGGTTTTAAAAAGATGCCTGCGCCAGTCCAGTTGTTTCGCGCCCGTTTATATCTAAAAAAAGCGCCTTCAGGCTGGGCATCTCCCATTCCGGATCGTAATAATCCAGAATACGCTCAGCCTGGAGGAGCTTCTTTTTCATGGCCCGCCGTTCCATACAGTAGGACAGGGCCAGATTTTCTTTCAGTAATATCTTTTTCTCCTTAAAGCGAATCCCTCTGTAGAGAAAAAAAGATTGACATCGCCGTAATAGCCATCACTGTCAATTAGAACCGAGGTCCGCATTTTGCAGGGCATCAGAATCATTTTGGCGTGCAGCCACACCGGCAGCATTTCTCTGCCGCCCAGCAGCGCTCTGTCATCCGCCTTTCGGGCAGCCCGGTCGATGTGGTAGAATTCATAGGCTTTATCCTTGAAGGCCTCCGTGGTCTTGTGCAGCCAGCAGCTCCCGCCGTCCTTAAAGTACAGGCGGCAGCCGTTTTCGCCCGCCGGGCCGTATTCAGGCGCCAGGGCCATGAGCCCCCGGTCTACCAGATAGGTGTGCATTGCCTCACGTGTTATTTGCATATCGTTTACTCCTTTTTCTTATAAAAAAAGAGTCTGCTAAAATCGCAATGATTTTAGCAGACTCTTTCGTATCGCTGCCCTGCGGCAGCGCCGGAGCATACGCTCCAGACTATTCAAACATTAAGGTGTTAATACGTACTTTTTCTCTAAGCACTAAAAAATTTGCCGGGGACAATGCCCCGGCTGTGTTAAATGTGTGCTAATAAAGAACTTGATTATCGTTATAATAAAATAGTTTTATATGGATATTAGTGTTTTCCAACCTTTATCCGTTTAAAATACAGGACCATGCAGCCGCTCACGGCTGCCAGCATCATGGCAGCTATAGGATACAGAACTGCCGGATTGTTAAAGATACCTGTGCTTGGGTTGCCGCCAGTCACATTAGGCTGAGGGCTTTCCGGTGTGGGCGCTCCTGGCGTCGGAACCTTGCTGTCGTCACCCTTTACCTTGACCGTAACATCTAAAAGCATGGTGGCGTAATTGGGATCGTCAGGTATAAAGCGCATTTTATAATTGCCGCTCTTTTCCACCTTAAGATCCAAATCTACCCACTCAAAGGTACCCTTCAGAGCCTTGCCGTTGATGTCCAGCGCTTTGCCCTCAGTATACTTAACCTCCTTCAGGGCCGTTCCCTTGTCCACTGGGTCTTTGACCTGCGGTACAGGATCAAAGGTCGGGAGAGCCTTGTTAACAGTATAAACCGCACCCTCAGCCAGAGTAAGCATATAGTTGTCCCCTGCGCTCAAGGTACCCAAATTAATCGGATAAGTGCCGGCATCTTCACCTGCCTCGCGGGCCAGAGCGCCGGTCATTTTATCATTGCCCACCAGAGCCGGCGACAGCGTGTAGGTGAGCTCACTATCCTTTTCACCATAAGTTTTGCCTAAAATTTTGCCTTCTTCCAGAGCCGCCGGTGTTACTGTAATGTTCAGCTGTGCAACCTCTATGTTTGCTTCTGCTTCGCACTGGCTGTATTTACCCGGTTCGGCAGGAATAAAGACTGCTTTCGCTTTCTGGCTGCCCGCGCTCAGGAGCTCGTCCGGATTTTCAAACTGCCAGGTTCCTTTTACCTCTGCATTGTCTGCGCCTTTAACACTGCCGCCGGACAGAGTGCTTTCATCCAGCTTTTGGCCATAGGTGATACCAGTGGCCGTTGGTGCCTGGGCTGCAGTAGTGTCCATAGGAGTTACCGTTACTGTGCATTTGGCGGTTTTGCCATTGGTGGTGGTGGCAGTGATGTCGGTGGTTCCCGCGCTGATTGCGGTGACCTTACCGGTATTGTCCACCGCGGCGATCTTGTCACTACCCGCAGACCAGGCGATGGTTTTGTCATCGGTGGTATCCACCGGGTTCACGGTGGCAGTTAAGGTATCGCTGTCGCCCGCTGTCAATGCCAGCTTATCCTTGTCCAGGGTAACGCCGGTGATGGGGGATACCACCAGGACGGAGCCGTTGCTGCATTCATAGGGAACCTTTTTGTCCGCGCTGTTTGCCACTGTGTCCACGGAAAAAGTCATCGCTGCTTCACCAGCCGGCGCTTCATCCTTAACCTTGAATTTCATGGTCATAATCGGCTGACTGATGATTTCATTCTCACCGCTCGCCGAGTTAACATATCCTTTAACCCGTCCGTTGGTTCCTTTTATGGCGGCCATCCCGCCTTCCCAGAGTTCCATATCCTGACGTCCGCTGATGAATTCCAGGCGTTCGCTGTCATAATCAATGTAAAACTGGGCTACATAAGCCGGCTGTTTAGTGGTGTCCATCTTGATATCTACCTGAATCTCCTGGCCCCTTGACGCTGGCTGCCTTTTATCGATCGATAAAATGACTTTGTCCTCAGCCGCGGCTTGGGCTTTAGACATCAAGGGCGTGGCTGACAGGCCGATATACGCCACCATCAATAATGACAGCAGCCATACGACGGCGCGTCTTAATTTAAATTTGTTTTCCATTCTTCCTCCTTAATCTGCTTTAAAATTGAGTATCTGTTTCCAGAATATACCGTTTCAGTTTCCCGGCGTCCTGCGCATCGATCTGATCGTCAAAATTGACGTTAATGGCGACTGCTTCTACCTCTGTCCTTACATCGGTTTCAAGAATGAGCCTTTTTAGCTTTCCAGCGTCCTGAGCGTCAATTATTTTATCAAAGTTTACATCCCCCAGAAGCACATAATTCGACACAATGGCGCATTGTCCATCGGCCAGATCCTCCTCAGTAACGGTATAACGGGTTTTGTACTCCCGTTTAACCGCTGTGGGGTTGGAAACCAGCTCTGGCCTGTTTTCGGAAACCGCGGTGGCATAAGGGACATACGCTTTCTCCGCAATATTCCCCGACGCCGCAATCTCAAGCGTCATTCCCGGATAGACGGTATCGCCTTCTTTCAGCTCCCGCCCGTCCGTGGTTGCTTTGATACCGCAGTCCTCAACCGATAAAGCGGCTCCGTCTTTATCCACGGTTTTATAAATCAGGTTCCCCTTTGGGGTATCCGCGCTCTTGATCTCAAGCTTGCTGTCTTCCTCTCGCAGGACGAGGTTCAGCTCGATGGTTTTGATATGAACATTTGTCACCAGCTGGATGGTTCCGTCTGGCAGGGTATCCATCTCAATGCCGTCGAGGTTCCCGGTGCGGTCGATGCGGAAATCCGCCGTGCCGATAACCTGGCCATTTTCCATCGCAAAGAGCTCATGCGCTCCCTCGGGCACGCTGTTAAAAACAAACTGCCCGTTATCGTCGGTCCGGGTCTGCTGAACCTCCGAGTGCAGTTCAATATCCGTGTTGGCCAGCGGCTCACCGTTTCGGACGATCCGGCCTCTCACCATAAAGCGGTAGTTCTCATCCAGGGAGACGTCTGAGGGGATATAACTGACCTGAAGGGTCCCGTCATCGCTGATTTTGGGTAGGCTCAGACGGTTGTTTTTTACCTGATGGGTCACATCGTTTCCCTGATAAGACACGGATAGAATTTTATAATCGGTTTTGGGTTCCAGCGTAAAGACGGCGTCCTGATGGCGCGGGATTTCCATCACCGTCCCAGAATCTACATCGGCATTGTCTTTTTTCACACCCCCGCCCCGATTGTAATAAACCGATACCTGGTGGCTGGACGGCACGGTGGCAGTGATGGGGGTGCTGCCGCCTTTTTCGGCAGCGGCTGAGGCAGGAGCGGTCAGCAGGCACAAAATGAGGCTTAACGACAATAGGGTTTTTAATTTTTTCATTTCGTCCCTCCTGAGCCAGCATCCTGCATCTCTACCCAAAATGTCATGTTCGCCTGGTAGGTGCCTCCGGGCGCATCAGCCCAGTCCTGTTTGCCGATGTGCACCCTGATGGGGTAAGCCCGGTTGTCTGTCACGTCCACGTCCGTAAAATCCATGGTACAGGGCAAAGTCTGGCCGCTTTCTGTCTTTAGATTTTCCAGCTCACCCCTGATTTTCAGCTGTTTTCCGGGTTCCAGCACCATCATGGAGACGCACACTGTCCCAACATCGGTATTCTCCTGATTATAGGGAATATCGACCCCGGCAGGTACCTCCAGCATGTACCCGGGCATCAGCTCGACTTCCATCTCAGCCGAGCCCTCGGGGTAAAAGTTGTTGAGCTTACCCGCTGAGACACCGGGCCCAGTGAGAAGAAGCAGGCCCAGTACCAGGGCGGTAATTAAGTTTTTTTTCATTGCAGGACCTGCTTTCTGTAAAATAAATAGCGTCGGCGGTTAACTCACAGGGGTCGCTGACTTGGTATTCTCTGTTACCTTCGGTGAGATGGTGACTGTCAGCTGACTGTTGTATTTTCCCGGGGCCGAATAATTGTCCCATTTTGTGTCGTCCAGTTTCACCTTTCCGACGGCGCTCTTAACATCCTCTGTCATAGTAACAATGGTATCTCCCGACACAAGTTCTTTATCCGCTGCGTCCATCACTTTGTAGGCAGCGCCCACTTTTACGGTTGGATCCTTAACATTCGTCATGGTGAATTTGTTGGTGTCGGTTAATTTTACCGCCAGGTTTTCGATGGTATAGTATTTCTCCCCGTCCTGCACATCAGCTTCGGTTCCGTTGTGGATATAGGAGGAGTAGGACAGCTCCTTCACCAGCTTGCTGGGGTCGCTGGTGGCGGAGATCTGGTCAAAGGTGATTTTCTGTGGGATATCCACTGACCAGGTCGCTTCACCCGGGGTCACTTCTTTGAAGGAAAGCTCCAGCTCGGTCTGGTTCTTGCCCTCGGTGCCGTCTGTAATGACGTCATTCGCGCCCGCAGTGGTGTCATTGCCGCTCCCGTTGATGGGATAACTCTCGGCCGCCGCAAAAGCAGTAGTGCCAAAGCATAAGGCCGTCATGGTGAGTGCCGCTAAACCCGCGGCGATTTTCTTCTTCATTGCCATTTTTCTTTACCTCGTTTTCCTTTTATAATGTCACGGTGCTGGTGATACCTCTTCTGTAGTCGGTGTGATGGAAACAGTCAATTTTCCCTTGTAATTGCCGTCGGAAAAATCTTTAAGTTTTGCCTTGTCCAGCTGTACCTTACCGGTTCCGTCGGCCACATCCTCGGTCATGGTGACGATGGTGCCGCCAGCAGCCACTGTTGTGAACAGGCCATCTTTATCGGCAGCTGCGCCCGCAGCCACAACACCGTAGGCTCCCGCTACCTTCGCAGGGACTCCTGCCGCATCGGCGTTAAACATGGTAAAGGTGTTGGCGCTATCGCCAGACGGCAGCTTGATCTCAAGCTTGGTGATCTTGGATGTCGCATTCTCCACATTGTTGTTGATCACAGAGCTGTAAGCCAAATCCTTGACCAGAGCGCTCTGGGGGCTGTTTACTGAAATATCACTGAAAGCAATGGTCTGCGGGATATCCACCGACCAGGTAGGCGCCCCCTCTTCCATCTTATAGGACAGCTTCACCTCGGTCTGGCTGTCCGGTGTGGCGGTGTTCCCGCTGCCGTTTACCGGACTGTCCGCGTCTGCCGCCAGGGCAGTGGAACCAAAGCATAACGCTGTCACTAAAACCGCTGCCATACTGGCAGCTATTCTTTTTTTCATCGCCATTTTCTTAATATCCTCTCTGTTTTTTTAGTGCTCAGGAAGCCGGCGTGCCAACCTTTTCAGGGGTGATGACCACAGACAGGTTTCCCTTATAACTGCCGTTTGCAACGCCGCTGGCTGATAATACGCTTTTATCCAGCTTGATTTTTCCCTCACCATCGATTTTATCCGGAGTCATGGTCACAATCTTGTTCTTTGCTTCCACAAAATTGCCGTCTGTGCTGCCTTCGGCCACCACACCAAAAACACCTGTCAGCTTGGTGGTAGGTTCGTCCGCTTTGTACATGTCAAACATCTTGTTATCTCCCAGTTTGACGGTCAGGCTTTTAATTTCATCTTCAGCTTGGATACCCGTCACCGCATTATTGATGGCGCAGCTGTATTTTAAAGGTTTTTCCAAGGCCGAATCCGGGCTGTTGACGCTGATGCTGTTAAAGGAAATTTCCTGAGGGATGTCCACCGACCAGGTGGGGTCGGCCGATGTGGTGTCCAGAGTCATCTTAACCTCGGTATTTTCATCGGTCACGCTGTTTCCTGTCCCCGTCCCGTTGACCGGGGTGTTATTTTCATCTGCCGCGAGGGCCGTACTGCCAAAGCACATCGCCGCTACAATGATGGCGGCCATACTGGCAGCCATTCTTTTTTTCATTGCCATTTTTTTTACCTCTTTCTTTTAAAGTAACCTGTGCTGAGAAATGCTTATGCACCCGGTGTTTCGTCCGGGTTTGTGGTTGGTTCTGGACTTGGCTCCGGTGACGGTGTCGGATCGGGTTCAGGATCAGTCACGGTCACGCGGGTCGGTGTGATCTTCATGGTCAGTTTACCCGTGTAGGTACCGGCGACTTTTCCGTTAAAGCTCGCTTTATCCAGTTCAACCGAACCGGTGGCGCTGTCGGATGCCTGGGTCAGGGTCGCGATGGGGTTGGTACCATCGGTCACGTCGGTTTTTGACGGGTCCTTCACCTTATAAGCGTCCGCAATGGTTTTGGTCGCATCGGTGGTCAGTGCCAGAGTCGGCTTAAAGCTGTCGCCCACCTTTACCACAAGGTTGGCAATCTGGTTTTCCAGAGCCTCATCGCTCGTGTTCACATTCAGGATGGTTGCCTTGAGGGGCAGCTCCTGTACGAAATCCGTGGCGGAGGTGGCTGTCACATTGCTGAAGGACAGCTTTTTCGGAATTTCCACCGACCAGGTAGCGTCCCCCTCCTTGATCGTGGTGACTTCAATTTCTGTCGAATTCGAGTTGTCCGATGTGACAGCCGACGAATTATCCGTGCCGTCACTGTAAATGGTGTTCGTTTCTGCGGCAAAGGCCGTTGTGCCAAAGCACATCGCCGTTACCGCGAGGGCTGCCGCGCCTGCGGCCAGCTTTCTCTTCATGGTCATTTCTTCTACCTCTTTCTGTGAGAAATTAAAATATATTGTCGGGGAAAGGCGCCGGCAATGGCACACTTCCCCATACAACTGCGCTTGCTGCGGCCTACTCGCCGCCGACCACTGGATCATCCCAGACAGCGTGCCAGGTCATATTGCCTGTGTAGCTGCCTGCATACAGCGTTTGGGAACCCGATAGCAGAACCGAACCCTGCTTCACCCGTTTGCCGTCTGTTTCCGCATCATCACCGCTGAAGGTCCAGAAGCTCCCTTCGGTATAGAGCTGGACGCCGCCAGGAGTCTGCACCCGGTACTGCGGTGTAAAGCCATTATGGCTGGCCGCAGTATTGTTCATGATAAAGGTACCCCAGCCGCCCATCGATCCTTTTGCGGGTGAAAGGCTGACCTCCACCGTTCGGCCTTCCTGAATATTACTTTCTACCGACAAGTCAAAGTCTGCCTTGACCCCATGTCCGATGATCACCGGATTTTCAGGCGTCCCTGCCTGTATCTCAGCGGGAATCCCAAGGTGATAGGTCATATCTGACAGCAGGGCTGCTGTCAGGGTGTCCTCTGCATTGGCACGCAGTTTTCTCCTGTAGATGCTGCCATCTGGAACTTCCGCCGAAACACTGGCGTAATACGCGTCCTCCGATACCGTCGATTTCGCCATATAGGGCAGATACATACTCAGTAAGCCGCCCGCCTGTCCTTCGACCTGGAAATCCGGTCCTGAAGCCTCAGCCGTCCAGCTGACTGCCGGAGCTGCTGTGGTTCCCGTATCCCCATACCAGATGGTGGAACCGGTTATCCTCTGGCCTTTGTAAGCCTCCGGCGTTTCCCCCACCTTCAGCACCACACGATGCAGCGGAATGGATTCGCTGCCGTTTTTGGCCTGGTCACACACTGGGTTCCGGACCGCTCCGCTCTTTGCCAGAACAGAGCCGCCGTTGATGACGGTTGTCTTGTGAGCCATTGCGCTGGCTCCCGCACCGCTGCCAATGGCATCCGCGGTGCTGCTGCCCGCAGCTGCCACATTACCGCTGTTGATCCGGATCTCTCCGGCAAGCTGGCCGCTGCTGCCGCCGATCCCGGCGCCTCCGCCAGCTCCAGCAGCATCCACCATGGCTGTTCCGCCAATGGTCACCGACCCTTCTGGTACACCGCCGATGCCTGCGCCCGTACCTCCGCCAGCCGCCGTCACTTTTCCGCCGTCAATACTGATGGTTTTGGTGCCGATACCCGGGCCGTTGGTGCCCACGGCGTGAAGCCCTTGAGCCGAAAGGGACAGACTGCCGCCTCCCGACACGCCGCTCTGCCCCATAAGGTTCAGGCTGCCTTGTCCTGAGATCGTGCTGATGCCCTCACTTAAAAGACCCGTTGTGCTTCCGGAAAAACTGGAATTACTCCCTTCCTTAAGGATGAATTCTACTGTTGCCCCGCCGTTTACCCGCACAGGCGTATCACTTCCGCTTAAGGTCAGCTGATCAATATTGATGGCCGTTGCGCCCACATGGTTGCCGGATACCACAATAACCCGGTGTTCGGAAGGTTTTGCCGGATCGCTGGATTTCAGCGTAAGCGCCTTTCCTCCCAGCGTATTGTAACCCTCTGTTTTGACAACCAGGCTTTCATCGATGAATGAATCGCTGAAAATAAAGCCATCCTTATAAATATACAAATCTTTATTGACCGCCGCTGCATCCGAAAAATCATATTCCAGAGAAACGACAATCTCAATCGTCAGATTTTTCTGATAAGTGGTCTTATCCCCTGTAATCAGAGGTCCTGTTTCCTGGCCTGTATCCGGGTCAACCGACTTAAAGCCTGCCTCTGTCACTTCAATCACCAAGCTGTACTGGCCCGCGGTCAGCCCGCTCGGGTCTGTGCAGGAAAGCGCGCCAGTGGCAGCGTCAACCTTAAACTTACTATTCCCCTGCGCCATTTTGTAGGTAACGCTTCCTGTGGGGTTGTTACCCGTTACTTCTGCGGCATCCATAAAAGGAACCTCCGGTGTTAATTTCGTATTGACATAACGGTTGTCTTCATTTTTTGTTTTATACTCAAGCTCTGTAATCCCATAGAGCGCCACTTTGTCCTGTGTGCTGTTGATAAAACGCATACTTGGAGTGTTATCCGCGCTTCGGTTGAGCCCTAAAGGAAAAATAACCAGCTGGTAGTTCTCCCCCTGCATACCGTCCATCAGTGTAAACTGTGACGTGGCTGTGTAGGTGCCGCCGCCGTTATCCGTCAAGGTAGCGTGGCGTACTGTGCTTGTGTTGTCTGCTACAGCAATCTGCGCATAATCACCATTTTTGATCCAATAAGCGTCTGCCATCAGCACATTATTTTCTGCATCGTACATATCACTGCTGAGACGGATCCCCGTCATCTCCAGCTTTGATTCCGTATTGCCATAAGCCGGACCGCTCTGCTGGGTGCTGCCAAAGCTTGCAGAATAGGTTTTTACCTTAACCTTCGGGCTTCGGATATCGCGTACACCGCCTTCTCCAATGCCCGTGTCGTCATAGGTAATCTTGTTGACCCTCAGATCATATTCGCCAGACAAGGACTCCGCGTAGCTCTCACCCAAAGCATACTCCAGTGTTTTTTTATAGGTATCCGTTGGAAAATCCGCCGTCTTTAAGGTGCCTGCGGCCCCGTCAACCGGCGTGTTGTTTTTATACCACTGCCAGTCCATACTGCCTTTAAAGCTTGGCGAAATTTCAATGATGGCGGACAGGTTTTTATTCCCATTAAAATAGGCAAGCTCCTCTGCCGTACCATTTTGGCTGAACTCTAGAAGCCCAGATTTATCCGACTGGATCAGCATTAAATCGTCCAGTGAAAGGTACACCCACTCCGAATAAAAATTAAAGGGCCCGTAGCCTTTGTTTGTCTGATCGGCCGTAGTCTGGGCGCTTTTCAGCCGGTACCAGCCCGGGTCGGTCACTTTCGTAAATTTATGATTTGGCGCCGCCCGGGTGCTGGTCGTACTGCCTGATCCCTCTCCCGCACTCCATGTATTGGTCTCTGTCAGACCGTTTACCATCTGCGCAGCCGTATCCCCCGCTGCTCCGGCAGCCGGCGCAGTTTCCTGGGCGTTTGAAGAATACTGCCAGCTATAATCATATTGGTCCAGGGCCACACCGTCGCCATAAGCCTGTAAATCAGCTTTTAATTCATAGTTTGTTTCGCCGCTGATGGCACTGGTCCGGGTCTGGTTATCCAGAGCCACATTTACTACTTTTAAATTTAAGGTTAAATCCGCCTCAAAGCTCTCTACCGCGCCTTGAAACTTGCCATCGATCAGCTTGTTCTGCTTTACCTGCATCTTCGCGCTGAACTGGGTATCGCCGCCCTTCAGCCCTGAGGTCTTGACCTGAAGATCTCCCGTCCACGGCATATCCGGATTGACGATATAGTTCAGCTTGGCCGCATCCGCGTTACTGCTCTTAAAGGTAGAAATATGCGGGAGAATAATCTCAAAGTTTTCGCCCAAGGTATCGGCTGTCTTTAAAGGCGCAAACTGGGCTGGATCGCCCTGTTTGATAACGGCGTTGTCGTCCCCTGTCTGGATCACGGTTTTAGCCGCCCCGTTCTCCTCAATCTGTGCCAGGGTGATGGCTGGCTCATACGTTGTCTCGATTTCTTTTGAATAGCTGCCAACATCTTTGTAACAATTGAGAGCAAAAGAATTTTTGAAAATCAACGCGCTGATATCGTTGTTCACAACTCCTACAAAACCACCCTTGTGGTCCCCCGGATCCGGAGTCTCACAGGACACCCGGCCCAGGTTGTAACAGTTTTCAACTGTATAGGGCTGGCCCGAGCCTGAGTTGGAAGCCAGCATGCCGCAGAAACCACCGACGTTCATCCCACTCAGCAGGCTGGTGCCGTCCGGTTTATGTAAATTGTCAACAGTGACGTCCCCGGTGTTCGCGGTGTTTGTCACATCACCGGTGGATTTCCCCACCACACCGCCGATGAAACCACCACCTCCGTTTGCGGTGAGATTGGTGATTTCAAACTTTCCTTTATGGATCGAGTTCTTGACGTTGTTGACCTTTCCGCCGATACCGCCTAAGTAATAGGCGAGAGAATTTCTTACACAGTTGTCCATAATAAAATCCACATCCGCCTCGCAGCCGTAGAGGTTGATGAAACCATTCCCCTCATTGGCCGCGATACAACCGGAAACACAGTTGCCATCCCCAGTGCCATCCTCCAGCCCAATTCGGATGCCCTGAAAATAGATTCCACCGTTTTTGGCTGAGCAGTTATAAATATCCATGGACAGCTTCAATTCCGGTCTGCCCCCTAAATACCCAAAGATCATTGATGTGGAGAACTGCCCCATTCCCGAGCTATTGACATCGAAATCCCGAAAATAAATGGACATGCCATCCGTATGGCATTCCCTCATTTCAATGATCTTAGCGTCTTTATTATTAAAGTGAGAAGCCTTTCCGATAAAGCCGGTCACATTAAAAAGACTTTCTCCTCTACTTTCCTTCGGGTGTCCTCCGACCGAAAGTTCTGTATCTTTAATCCGGCAGCCCTCCATTTTTATATGTGTGCCGCAGCCGATGAGAATGGCATTGTTCGCGTTTTTGCTGGAATAAAAGCTGGCGTCCATAAAGTTCAGGTTTCTGACCGTTGAGAAGGTGGTGCCATCCCAGGTCGTGTTGTTGTCTTCCAGCCACCACATAGAATTGTACTCATTGATAAAAGCCAGTGAACCCAAGTATTCTGAAAAAGGCCAAAGTGATGTATTCAGCTGTGTCTCATATTCTCCGAGCTGACGGTCATCCAGCCGGAGGCCTGTAATAGCATTGCCCTGGCCGTCAAACAGCGATGCGGACAGGTACCGGATGGGCACCCAGTAATGAGCTGAAAGGTCAATATCCCGGTCGATGTAAATGTTTTTATTTTTAAAGGTGTTTCCATCATAAGAAAGCTTTGACAGCCCCGCCAGCTGCTCCGCCGTTGAAATATGATAATCGGCCGCGCCGGCGTTATACCAGCCGGTATCGTAGTAGGCCGTATTATCCAGCCAGGTATCGTTGTTTTGGGCCGGCTTCACTGTTTTATCATTGGTAGAAACCGCGGCCTTCGTTTCGCTTCTTCCTGCCGCTTCAGCTTTGGCTGGCAGCTGCACTGTCCCCAATGTCATAACCACCGCCAGCAGAATGGGGGCAATGCGTTTTAAAACTGGACTTCTTCTATTCATGGCGGTTCCTCCTCTGTACTGCTTTTATTTTTATTCAACCACGAGCTGTGCCTCGGTAACGGCATTGTTCATGGGGGCATGGTCGCCCTCGATCTCAAACGTGTTATACTGAATGGTGATGTCGTATGTTCCAGTGTCCAGCCTGCGTTTCAGCTCCGGATCTTTGATCTCACTGCCCGGCGGCATGAGCTTGGATTCGTAGATTACCCGGTTGTTGGACTTGTTCTTCACCACCACCTGAAAATAGCAGGGGTTGCCCTCCGGGTTCACCAGGTTCCACTTGGTTTTGCCGTCGGTATTGGCAGTGATGACCGTATAGCCGGGAATGTTAATGTTTTCACGCTGGGGTACGTTTTGGGTAGGCACAGCCGCGGCGCTGGGGTCAATGTCCAGCTTTTGCGGGAACCAGGTATTCCAGTTAACCGCGCAGTACACTGCTGCCGCCAGGGCCAGCACACCCACCACAGCCAACACCAGCTTTTTGTGGCTGCGCCGGCCCACCACTGCCACAAACACGTCGTCAGCAATGCGGGCATAGCCCACCGTACCGTTGACAAACCCGTTAAAGGCGTCTCCCCGGTAAACCGGGGTAGTGTTGCCAGCCGCATCCTCAAGGCTGTGACTCTTGCTATATTTATCTGTTTTTATTTTTCCAATACCCCCGGCCACTTTATAGCCGCCCTGAGGATAGAGGGTTTTCATCTGTTTTAAGGTATAGTAGCCGGTGGTGTAGCCCGTGTTGGGATCGGTGTACCGACCAGCATAATTACTTTCCTGTTTTAACTGTGTACTCACGTTTATGCTTCTCCTTTAATAGTCTTTCTCTCAAGAGAGAGAGCCGCAGCGGGTTTTTTGGCGCGCCCGCCGCGGGTAGAATAAGGTAAAAAAGATATGCTTTTCAGCATTTTATTTCAGACTCCAGAAATGACGCTTTCTGGTGATGGGGGAGACGATGATGTCAGCCTCCTCCTTCTCTGTCGTGAAACCGTTAATCTGGAACAACGCTTTAACCAGATAGTCATCAAACTGGATATTGCGTTTTTCCTCCATTATTTCTTTGGCCGCAGCCTCGGCAAGGGCCGGGCGGCCGGATGTTTCGTGGGTTAGGTTATCCCAGGTGTCAGCAACGGCGCAGAGACGGCCCACCAGAGCAATTTCCTGGCTTTTTCGCCCCATAGGATAGCCAAAACCGTTCAGCCATTCGTGGTGATAGAGACAGGCATCGCTGGCAATACTAAAAAAGATAATGCTCTGTTCATCTGTCTCATCCTCTCTGGCCTGGCGGTACAATTCGCTGAAAAAAGTGCCTCCCTTTTCCGGATGTTCTTTTATATTCTTCTCGCTGCACATGGCTTTGCCGATATCATGATAGTAAAATGGCAGCTTTCCACGCCAGCGCCAGATCTCCTCAAATTCCTGCCACTCCAACACAGCCAGCAGCTCGTGAACAAGGTCACCGGTGCGCCTGCAGTGGTTTCTGACGGCTTTGCTGCATGTATTAAAGCTTTCATTCAGCCTTTTTTCCAACATGCTTTTCCTCTCCTCCAATAAAAAAAGTTATACTGTTTTTTCTGTTAACAGTATAACCTTCTCTAAAGTATCGGACATCGACCAAAAAGGATGATTTATATCAGACTGAGTTTCTCAGCCTTTTTGATGGCATCAGCCTTTTTGGATACCTGAAGCTTATTATAAATATTGCGAATATGGGTCTTGACAGTCGGCAGGCCAATTTTTAACTCTGTTCCGATCTGCTTACGTGCATAACCTCTGCACAGCAGGGTTAGTATTTCTTTTTCTCTAACCGTAAGGCCCGCGGCACAAATGCCGTGATAGTTTTCATATAAATCGTTAAAATAGCGGCAATCCTCCAACACAGGCATGGTTTGGTCAGGCTGCAGTCGGCTGAGCATGGCAAGGATATGGGGCGATAGCTCTATCACCGGACAGTAGTATTCATCCAGTTGCATGTCCGAGAGCAGGCTCTCAAGTATGGGAGCGCCGTCTTTTCCCTGTTTCTCGACAGCAATGGCCTTGAACAGGCGGGCGTAAATCTCTCCAATGATAAAATGGTACCGCCTGGAATGCTCCAGCAGAAGCTCAGCGTGAATCTCAAGTTTGATGGGATTGTTCTCCAGAATCTCTGCCATTCCGTGGACAATAGCGATAATGCCCTTGCCCTGAGGCGGTGCCGTGTAATAGCCTGCATCGCCCTTTTTCAGCCATGCAGGAATTTCGTCCAGGCGTCCCATTACAGCGCTCACAAAGCCCAGAGCGATTTCTGCGCTCTGACGCTGGCTGGGGATATCGCTGTTGGCAGCGGCATCCTCCAGCTTTTTGCGGCAGCTGCGAATCTTTTTCTCGTCGCCCAAATGCAGCTCAAGGCGCATCTGCTGAAACAGAGCGGAGATAAGAATGCTTTTCTGCTTTTTTTCTTCTGCCTTAATCTCAGCCTTTTCGATGGTGTTCCGGGCTTCACACCACTGCCCCTTCCCCATAGCATACTCGGCCTCCAGGATATACTCATGTCCAGCGCCGCACCCTCCGGAAACATGGGTATAATACCAGCCATCCTTTCTCAGCCGGTCCAATACCTGCCGCAGACCGCCAAAGCGGCTGTGATATAAGTACAGGATACTGGGGCAGCCAAAGGTAAAATCCATCTGGCTGCACTGTATCTGGGATTCACCTCCCTCAAAGGCCTCGTAAGCCTGCCGGTGGCGTATCGACATTTCTTCCAGATCATTGAATACCGCATAGCTTTCGATAAGGGCAATCTCACCCATGATGCGTTTTTTATTGGGGAGGTTAGGATTTTTCTGGTAAACAGCCTTTGCTTCCTCAAGAAGCTCCAGCGCTCTCTCTGCATCTACTACAACCAGATAGGAACACAGAAAGGACAGATAAGCCCGGGGATGGCTGAGCTTTTTCCAAGGAGGTATTGCCTTAAAGCTCTCAATAATGAGTGACGGAGCCTGGTCCAGCAGCTCAGTAGCGCCTTTCTGCTCCATGATTTCCAGGATAGCGTCATCGTTTCTGGCTCTGCGGTAAGCATTAATTGCCTCCAGAGGCTTTTCCTGCTGTTGATACCACACACCATTCTGGTGGTTGAGCTCCTGAATCTCTTCCTGGCTGAGCAAATTCTGCTGATTTACCACATTTTTTAAAATAGTGTGCAGCTGGTAGGTTCTGCTCTGAGCATGGTAGTGGATAAAATAATTTTTGCGCAGCATCTGCTGCACCACAGCAACGACCTCTGGCGTGCCTGTGACAAAAGCTGCCTGCTCCAGTGTAAAGGCGTTGAGCTGGGAGAGCTGGACCAGTATCTTCTGCTCTGCCTGCCCCATCTTCTCGCAGATAGCTGTCCATACAAATTTTTCGGCCTTATCGATGGCGTCCAGCCGATGGGTTTCGGCGTATTGGAGCAGGGACAGATAGACCGAAGCGGTCCATCCGCCACAATAGGCATCTAGTTTTTCTACGGACCTGTTCTCCAGCACAAAGCCGTTCTGCCTGTAAAATGCTTGTATCTCGTTCGCTGTAAAGTTAAGGCTCTCCTGGCCGATGATGGTGCAGCGGCCCTTGATCTCCAGCTCATAGTACACTGGCTCCGGCGGATTTCGGGAGATCAGGATAAGCCGCAAATTTTGGGGTTGCTCCTTTGCGATGATCGCCGTCAGGCGTTTCAGGTGTAAATTCTGCACCAGATGGTAATCATCAATGACCAGCAGGATATCCTGGCTGAGCTGTTGGGTCAGGATATCCATGATCCTGCCCACATCGCTGCTGCTCTGAGGTATACCCGTCTCAGATAGGGCGGAAGCCACCTCTGGCAGCTTTTGCTCCAGCGCCTGTACAAACCGTCCCCAGGCCCACTGCTCATCCATGACCTCATCGGGACAGGTAAACCAGACTGCCGGAAGTCCGCCGGACCTTTTTAAATACATTTCTACACTGGTGGTCTTTCCTGAGCCCATAAGCCCGTGCAAATACACCAGCGGCTTCTGTCGGCTCCGCAGCAGAAGCTTTTTCAATTTCTGACGCTCCAGCATCTTTGGTTTAAACGCGTTTTCTAACATAACCATTACCCTCTCTCATGATGGTTTTAAACGGCGTGTCAAAAAGTATACTTTTTGGCATGTCAGAAAACGTTAAAATAATATTTGAAAAACCAATATAGCCGTGCTATAATCGAACTAATATTCTTTATATTCCATTTTTTTATTAAAATTTCTTTGTGCCAAAAAGTATACTTTTTGGCACAATCCTATTCACTCATTTCACGAACACGGCGGTAAAAAGTCCGCACACTGACCCCCAGCATTTCAGCTGCCTGACGCGCCGATACTTCCTTTTCGCAGTAGCGGCTGTAAACTGCTTTAAAGTTATGCTCGGTGCTTATTTTAGGACGTCCAAATTTTACACCCTTTTCCCGCGCTTTGGCAATGCCCTCCTGTTGCGTTTGATGAATATAATCCAAATTCTGCTGTGCCACAAAGGATAATATCTGTAATACAAGATCGCTGATAAAGGTGCCAATAAGCCCCTTGTACTGGCTGGTATCCAGTAATGGCATATCCATTACCCTTATATCTGCGCCAATTTCCTTAGTAATGCGCCGCCATTCCACGATGATCTCCTCATAATTGCGTCCCAGGCGGTCCAGACTTTTGATAATGAGAAGATCGCCTTTTTTCAATTTTCTCACCAGGCGCTTATAGGCGTTTCGCTCGAAGTCTTTTCCACTTTGCTTGTCGCAAAATATATTTTTAGTTAATATTTCTTTCTCCTTTAGTTCATCTATCTGACGGTCTAAATTCTGCCCTACGGTAGAGACACGCGCATAGCCGTATACCTGTTTTTTATGAGTGTTGTCTTTCTTTTTTAACCGATACATGCGTTGTTTCCTTTCAGTTCTAATCGCCTTTATTTTTTACCTTTTCCATATCAAACCTCTTTCTTAATATATTCCATTTAAAATTAAATTTCCCTGTTAATGATACCTTAAATTAAAGATAAAAATAGCTCTTAAAGCCTCTAATAAAAAAGGTCTGCTGAAACATTAAATGTCTCAGCAGACCCTTTTTGTTATCGCTGCCCTTCGGCAGCGCCGTAAGTTTCCAGAAATATTATTCTTTTTATAAAACATCATGCTTTCCGCCTCCCGAGCACCTTTCCTCTGCGAGGCTGACGATCTGCCCCTGGGACAGACTACCTGAGCGCAGCAGCTGATCTTTTATGGAGCGGCCGATCAGGCCCACCATTAAAATCATGACTGCCAGCATGAGCGTTACCAGCAGCGCTGCCAGGAGCGGGCTGAAATTCTTCTTAATGGTTTTCCGCCGTTTCATTTTCTGTTCCTCCTTCACAGGTATTCTTTCCTCTATGATACCGCAGGGAGTACAGCAAAAGTACAACCAATTAAAACGGCTCTGTCCGCAGCTTCAGACTGAACAGCTCAAGGCTCATGTATTTTCCCGGACAGCCCGGCAGGGGCTGCCGAGGGCAACCTTATCTGAGGGAATATCCTTTGTCACCACGCTGCCCGCACCGATGACCACATTATCGCCAATGGTGACGCCGGGCAGGATAATGGCTCCGCCGCCGATCCAGACATTATCGCCGATGATAACCGGCGCGGTCTGGGTCTTGCAGAAAGAAAAGCTCCCGTCCTCCCTGGGTGGCCCGAAGCGGTCCGCCGCGCTGGTCGGGTGAAAGGCCGTGTAGATCTGGACATTGGGCGCGATGAGAGCATTGTCCCCGATGACGATTTTATTGTCGTCCAGAAAGGTGCAGTTCATGTTGACTTCGCAATTCTCGCCAAAGCAGATGTTGACACCGTAATCCACAAAAAACGGTGGTGTTATCCACAGGTTTGCGCCACGCCTTCCCAGCAGGGCTGTCAGAATCCGGTCCTTCTCATCCAGATTCTCTGAAGCTGTCTGGTTATAGGCACGCACCAGGTCTTTGGCTTTGTGCCACTGCGCCAGCAGCTCCGGGTCGCTGCAGTCGTACAGCTCACCCGCCAGCATTTTTTCTCTTTCAGTCATTTGGTTTACCTCATTTCGCTCTATTCTCTACAGCAGGTACCCCACAGCGATTAAAACATAGCTGTAAAGCGGCCTGCGCCCGACCTTCAAGTACATGAAGCCACTCAGAATTGAAAAAATCATGCAGGAGACGCCGTTCCAGAGCTCGAGGCCTGCGCCCCGGGATACAAAATGAAAGGCGCCCCAGGTCAGGGCCAGCAGGATACCGCCAAAGGGAACCCCGCTTTTTCTTTTTAAAAGCGTTTCGACGGCTTTCTGTCCGTAAATGATGATCAGCAGTACCAGGCCCACCTCCAGCAGGTAGTAGATATACTGTGCCAGAAACTGGAAAGCGTCCTTGTTTTGGGCTTCACCGATCACCTTGAGGGTATGCCAGTCCATAAAGGTCATGACCTTACAGCCGGCCAGACAGACCAGCGCAAAGGCCCAGTCCCGGGCCGGAATTCTGGCCGATTTGTCCACATGCTCCGGAAAGCCGTCGCTTCTGCGTGTCCAGCCAACCACCACTGCCATGAACACAGCCCACAGGCCCGCGGTGATGAGGCTGTGGATGCTCCGCTGGGCTGCGGTGTAATTCCCGACATCCACCCCGAGCAGCGCGCTTTCGATGCCGAAAATCGAGAGAAGCTCCAGCATAAACGCTCCGAAGCAGAGTAAAGTTATCCACAGATATTTTGTCTTATGCACCGTTTTTTTCACAATTACCGTTCCTCCGCAGCCCGGCGGACCAGGGACAGCAGGACTGCCAGATCCTCACCAGAGGTAAGCGTCACAGCCATCATTCTTGAATCCTCTGTGGCAAAATTGCTGTAGCCCAGTGTACACAGCCGAATCCCGTCTACTACCTCGATGTTGCGTTCATTCTCGCATTTTCCGCATCCGACACAGCCAAAGCTCTCAACACAATCCCGGAGTCTCTGGGGCAGGCTTGCCCTGTCCAGGACCAGCTCGCGGGCCAGGCCGCAGGACAGCGGCAGCCTCACCGACAGCGTGTCTACTCCGATGCTAAAGGTGCAGACGGTTTTCTTCTGCCTGAGAAATCTGACGTTCCAGTTTGGAAAAACATAGGGGTTCAGAGAGAGGTCTGTTCCCAGTGATAGTTCCCCGCACAGCGCGTCCAGAACTGGCGGCCACAGGGCCTGCCGGGCGCCCAGGGTACGCATAATACCAGGCCTTTCGGGCGACAAAGCCTTTCTCCCTGTCGCCGCGTTTAACAGCGCGCTGTCATAGTCCGCAGTGTAAAAGAGCACGTCTGTTTTGGCGTAGTCTTCCCGGACATTTTTCTCGCCCAGGCGTTCTGTAAAGTACTTTACAGCGCCCACCAGCCCAGGGCAGTCTGGAAAGGCAGCCCTGAGCTCAGTGCACTGCCTGTAGGTGGCTGCCCCGCGCCCCTGCTTCCGGTATTCAAAGCTGAAGCCGTGCTTCTCCAGCATCTCTAAGGGAAAGGCCACAGATTTTTTGAACTGCTTTTTCAGCGCGCCCTTTTGAACGGCCAGGCAGGGCTTACCTTCCTGGGTTTCCAGAACACCGGCCCGGGCCACGGCGTGCAGGCAGTCCAGTGTTTCAGTCAGATGATGGTAATTTTCCAGATCGTCAGCCATGATGCCTATTTTGGTCGGCAAACGCTCGGCCGCAGAGGTCTCGAAGGACGTGTAATCCTGGTACAGGCCTTCTAAAAAGATTCGAAACCCACGCAGCCCGGCCAGAATATCCTCTCCTGGCCCGAGGGCGTGCTGAATGCCCTCCAGGTCACTGTCACAGATGTTTCTCAGCCAAAAGGCTGCCTGATATGCGATTGACATGTTAATCTCCTTTTTGCTTTCCTTTTCTCAGTTCCAAAATATTGCCTTCTGGCTTCTCTCGCGATAATATTGATATGAACCTCGCAAAACATTTTACGTTTCTTTTTGGCAGCTTTCTACAGGACCGCTTTCTTTTCAACCGCAAAAAACAGCTCAATTTCCGGATGCCTGCCAAGGCTTTTTTCTGTGTGGCACTCATACTCCATATTCATGGCTTCGTAAGGGCTCCCGGGCAACCAGTGGGTATAGAAAAAGCGCTTGGCCGCACCGATGGCCGGGCCCCACAGGCACTTGAGCCAGGGGCGGACTGTCATTCTTGCATAGATGCCCGCTGGCAGAGTGAGCGTCTCCAGGCAGTCCCGCTCATACACGCTGCCGATAAACAGCTCGAAATCCCGGGTCTGCGCGTTGTAGTTTTGTGAAAGCACAAAGAAGGGCAGTACTGTATCCACCTGGGCCACGGCCACGCGGTACGCCTCGGAAAGGGCTTTTATGTCCTTTGAGACGGTTCGGTCGTTGGATTTTTTCCACAGTCCGTACAGCCTCTGTTCAGTTTTTTCAACTTGGTCAACGGTTTTATCTGCCATAGTCTCTCCCTCCGGCTTTTCTTGTTTCTGTGTTTGCCTCAATCATTCGCTCTGTTATGCCTATCTTAGCACATCCGGGCGCAAATGGGTATGATAACCTGCGCTGTTTACAGGTTGTTTTTGTTTCGCGGATCCGATTCTGGATAAATATGATTAAAACAAAAGCCTTAAAGGAGGTAATATCATGACTAAAAATAAATTGACGCCCATTCTCCAGCTGATCCTCGCCATAGTGGTGGTGGAGCTGGTCGGCTTCTGCTCTTCGCTTCTGGCCGGCGACATTGCCGGTAAATACGCCATGCTCAACAAGGCGCCCCTGTCGCCGCCGGGCTCGGTGTTCGGTCCGGTCTGGATCGTGCTCTACCTGCTCATGGGCATTGCTATTTTTCTGGTTCTACGGACCAACACAGACGACCAGCTTAAGCGTTCAGCCCTGGGGCTCTTTGTCATTCAGCTGCTTCTTAACTTTCTGTGGAGTATTCTCTTTTTCGGCGGCAGCTCCTTCTGGCTGGCGGCCATCATCATCCTGCTTCTGGACGCGGCGGTCATTGCCTGCATCGTCTGGTTTAGAAAAATCTCCAATCTGGCCGCGGGCCTCATGGTTCCCTACCTCATCTGGATTCTGTTCGCCACCTATTTGAACATCGCCTTTGCAGTGATCAACTGAGGCGGCGCATTTTAAGAAAAGCACCTGTAAATCAAATTTAATTTGCAAGTACTTTTCTTTTTAATCTGAGACTACATCTGTAAGCTCATGCAGTTTATCAACTAATCTTCGTTTTTCATTACTCTGGTTGGTTCCAAATCGAATGATTGGAAGTTCGTATTTATTTAGAATCTGATCTTTCATATAATCTCTTTTCAACTGTTCCGGGTTGTTTGCATGAAAGGCATATCCATCGACTTCAATGGCTAATAATGGGGACTTATCAATTTTTCTAAACAAAAGAAAATCAAGATGTGTCCACGGATTTTTCACAAAGCGCGCTTCTTCTTCCGTCAATAAATCTGTGTTGCAAATAATCGTATTAAGAGATGGATGTAAAACACGGTCAATTCTTGAAAAATCAGGCATTTTAAGCACATCTTGAATGATAACATTCATCAGATCTTCTGCCGGGCTATCTCCAACCTTTCCATGCTTTTTCAATAATTTTTCCCTTTGCTCTTCCATACCTTTATATAACAGATCAAAAACTGAATGGATTTTGCTATTTATTATTTTACCTTTCTGATATGAAATATACCGCATAAGATCTCCCCATTGGGTATTCCAATTTAACTCATTTTCAGAAATCACTAAAAACAGCTGATCGATAGCCCGGGATACCGCTACATTAATAAGATTAGGATCGTCGACAAAGCGGCCAATTTGATTATCCACTGTGCTTAAGATAATCACGTTTTTTTCGCGTCCCTGGAATTTATGCACGGTTGCGATCTCAACGTTTTCCTGTTGAATTTCTTTTGAGACAGCATCGATCTGTTTGTTATAGGGGGCGATAATCCCCACTGATAGCGACGTTTTTTTCAAAAGAGGCTCTGACATTATTTCATGCCGTATAACATCAATTTGTCTTTGATTATAATGACCTCTGCTGTGGTTTCCCGCCGCAGTCAGATAGGAAACCAACGGTTTCTCTCGCCCGTTATCTTCAGTCATAATAATCAGTTCATCGTCATAAAATTCCCGATTGCAAAAACCGATTATTTGGGGATGGCAGCGATAATGCTCTTTTAATAAAGTCTGGGGCAAATTTTGAAAAAGGCTGAGAACAGAAGACAGTAAAGTGTTTTCGGTATAGTTGTACTGTCTCAGCGGTCGATAACTATTATAAATATAATCTGCCTTTTTCCGAACTTCATTTGTTACAATATTTGGCAATTGTTTCTGGTCGCCTACAATGACGGCTTTTTTGCCGCAGGACAGTGCTAATACGCCTGTCACAAGATCAACCTGCGAAGATTCATCGATAATGACATAATCAAAGAGCGACTGTTTACCCTTACACATTCTAAGTGCATGCGTCGTGCTTAAAACAACTGGATATTCTTTAAAAAGCGCCTCACAATTTTTCCAGAGAATATCTGGTTTGAATTTAGGCCTTTCAGAATTACCACCATACCGATCGGCTAAAACAGCTTTAAATAAATCCATCGATAGTGTCTTATATTTTTTCATCTCTGCCTCAAAACCAAAATCCTTAAGTTTTTTCTCCAGATCACGAATCTCTGTTTCAAGCTCATTCCACCGTCGGCTATAAAATTCATTCTTAAAAAAAGCAACCAATTTATCATCATTTTCTTTATAAATACCAAAGCTTACAATACCATAACGCACTAAATTCTTAAGCTTAATCCATAATGGATATTCTTTCCGGTCTTTTTTTGTCTTCTCAATGCTGGCTAAAATGGCTAAAATGTCCTTCGATTTTAAGCTGTAAAGCGACCGATAAGGCATGATATCTGGAACAGCCCCCTGATAATAGGTTCTAAAATGATCTCTTTCGGTCTGCAGGTTACCCCTATCTACTCGTAATTCTGCTAGCCGATTTTTTATTTCAAGCTTTTCATTTAGCTGTCTCTGGCTTTCCAGTAAATTATTCTTTAGCTTCAGCCTTTCGTTAAAATCCAATGCTTTCCATCCGCGCATATTCGGGTATTTCCCGGTCTGTGTATCAAAAAAATGTTTTTTATTTTCTTTTTTTCCAAGATAAGCGGCGATAAATCCAACGCCCTCTTTATCTAATTTTTCCAGAACATTATGTGTTGCTGAATTATTATTCGATACTACCGCAACATTCTTTCCATCCATCACAATATTTGCAATAATATTGAGAATCGTTTGGGTTTTTCCGGTTCCTGGCGGACCTTCAATAACACTGATTGGTCCCTGCAATGCCTTTTCGGCAGCTTCCTTCTGGCTAATATTAAAACTAAACGGAAAAAAAGCATTTCTTTTTTCAGATTCGTTAACACAAAATTTCTCAGGTTCAAGATACATGGCCAGGACACTTCTTGGGCTGACGGATCTTAATTTTTTATACTCCCGCTCCAGAAACCCTTCATCACTATCTTTTTTTTCTCCCATCTCTTTCGCCAGAGCTTTAAAATAATTCAGCCTATTAAGAGCATCTTTTTTGTTTAATACATTATTTTCTACCAAAACGCTGCTGGTCGAAACCGTTTGTACATAACCATTATTATGAAATATTTTGAGATATTTTGATCCAAACTGTAGCGCCGTTTTAACATCTTCCACAGGTCGATCATCAAGATAAAAAAGTTGTTCCTGCCCGTTCATTACGATTGGATCTTTAAAAAACTGAATATGCTGACATTGGTAATTGTAAGGTTTTTCTGGATTCTCATAGTATATTTTATAATATCCATTTGAATATTGGTAACGCTTTATTTCACTTGTTTTATCAACAAATATTCCATCCTTTTTATTCCAAACCATAAACAAGTATTTTTGACAATCCATTATTCTATCCTTTCTATCGTTTTTATTAATCTTTTAAATAGTATACCTGCATTGATTATACACTTACTTTCCATGTTTTGTAAACGTATTTATTTTTTAAAACATTTAACGTTCTCCTTGCGGCAAAATCCTTCGGTCCTGTGCCCGTCACAGCTGACCAAAAAATAAAATAAGGCAGGGTCTGCTTCAGGCTCTGCCTTATTTTGATGTTCGATCAATGGCGCTGTCTGCGACGGCGCTCACTCCTCTACTGCCCGGCTAAATAAGCCTCTATCCGCTGCCCTGCGTTCTCGCGGAGGTTGTAGTAATAGAAAGCGTAATCATACCCGTGGTAAACGCCTTTTGGAAAGACATCGTTTCCGGGGGCCAGGGCGTCTGCGTCCTGGTTGTCGCAGACGAGGACGCCGCGGGCCTTGTCGATACGGGCGTCAGCAGGCGTCGGGCTCTTGACGGATGGGTCCTCTCTGCTGGCAGAACCGAGACTCTGTTCTGTCGATGCGGGTGTCTCGTCCCGGGTCCAGCTGATGGGGTTGATGACCTGGGCGCCGGGCAGCAGCACAGGGTTGTCCGCTGTGACACCAGGCGCCTCTGTATTGTAGGAGATGATCACACCTGTGTCATCTGCCGTCTCTGCAAACCGGAGATGCGGATTCTGGGCCAGGTAGTCCTCAGTGACCGAATAACCGATCACGTAGGCGGCCACCATACGCGCGTATACCTCGGGGTGCGTTTCCATGTACTCGTCCAGCAGGTAGAGCAGCATGTTGGAGCCTTGAGAATGGCCGGCCAGGATAAAGGGACGGCCGTTGTTTTCGTGCTCAAGATAGTAGTCAAAGGCTGCGAACACATCCATCTTAGGCACACCGTTCAGCAGGGCGTACTCCTCGTCATGGGACAGGCCCAGGCAGTAAGCCGCGTCGGCCTGTCGATAATAGGGCGCGTAGACATTGGCCGTCGTCTCAAAAACGCTGGCCTGCTGTCTCAGCATTTTGGGCGCAGTCTCGCGCAGGGTGGCGTTGTCAACAGCGCAGATGTTGGGCTCGTCCATGTTTTCCTTATGCCATGCTGTAGGGTACAGATAAAAGACATCCACAGGCTTATCCGGCGTCTCAGGCATCGCCAGCCAGTTCGCCGCCGCCGCGTAATCCGTCGGGGCTTCCTCATTTTCGGCCTGCCGGGCAACACAGCCAGGCAGCAGGATACTCATCAGCAAAAGGGCTGCCAGCAGCAGTCCTCTGACATTCTGTCTTGTTTTCATGGGTTCTCCTCTCGTTTAAAAGCAGATTTTTATTTCATACTCTTTTTTCATTATACTATGACGCCACACACCAAACAACCTTACTCGATTCTTTTCTAAAAGCAGGAAAATTTCCTTAAACCAAAATGAGGCAGGGTCAAAAACAGGCCCTGCCTCACTTATTAATCTCTTTTTTCTTTTTATGAATGCTGTAAATCAGATTCGCGCCCAAAATCAGGGCCACAATATAGCCAATGGTGCCCAGAGCCGGTATGCCCAGCAGCTTTGGCTCCATGTTGGTGGTGCTGATAAAGCTGGAGCCGATAAGCAGCGCAGCGGCGATGATGCACTTCACAATCTTGTTGACCATCTGGTCAATGGTGTTCAGCGGCTCCTCGGAGCCGGTGATCTCAAGATTGATCTTTGTTTGTCCCTTGACCGTCATGCGCAGCAGATCCAGGGCCTGGCCGGGCAGGCTCAGGGTGCTCTTGGCCGCGCCATAGAGCTCGCGTCCCAGCTCCAGCGCTTCCCGTTTAGGGTCCAGGTTCTCAAGGCGCTCGGCGGACATATGGTTGATCATGATCTGCACCACATTGGTCTCCGGCGCCAGCATGCTCAGCACACCCTCGATGGTCAGCGAGCCGCGGGCCAGCATGGTTACGCCCTTTGGCATGGCGATATGATGGTTGTTGGCCAGCTGGAGCAGATCCTCCATCATGGTACCGATGTTCATGGTACCCAGATCCATGGTGCCGTACTCGTCCATCATGTTGTCAATGTCTGAATACAGCTTGGCGTGGTTGATTCGTCCGGTGTGCACGCCAAGGGACAGCACCACGTTCTTCATGCCGTCCACGTCGCCAGTGGCCATGGCCTCCACAGCCTGCTTAAACAGATCCTTGTCCTTTGAGGAAAGGGTTCCCATCATCCCCAGGTCGATCCAGACAATCTGTCCGTCACGGATGCGGATATTGCCCGGGTGCGGGTCGGCGTGGAAAAAACCGTCGTCGATGACCTGCTTGATATAGTTTTCCGAAAGCTTGAGGGCAATCTCATCCAGGTCGTAGCCCAGCTCTTTGAGCCGGTCGGTCTGGTCAATCTCCTCGCCGGCGATGTACTCCATCACCAGCACCTTGGAGGTGGTGTGCTTATGGTAGATGATGGGGCTGGTCACGTAGACGATGTCCTTATTAAGCTCGTAGAACTCGTCGGCGTTATGGGCCTCGATCAAAAAATCCATTTCCTGCTGGGCTGTGAACCACATCTCGTCCAGCACCATCTTAAAGTCAATGGCGTTCCCGGTGCCTCCGGCGATCTTGAGCAGTGTGGCTGCCCTTTCCAGCAGCGCGATGTCCCGCGCCATGGTGTCCTTGATGCCGGGGCGCTGCACCTTGACCACCACGGAGCTGCCATCCTTCAGCTCTGCCTGGTGCACCTGCGCGATGGAGGCCGAGCCCAGAGGCGTCCGGTCCAGAAAGGTAAAGATCTCGTTCAGGGGCTTTCCATACTCCTCCTCGATGACCGTCACCACTTCTTCAAAATCCATGGGACGCACCTCGGTTCTGAGCTTTGTCAGTTCATGACAGTACTCAGCCGGAAGGATGTCCTGGCGCATGGAAAGCACCTGTCCAAGCTTGACAAAGGTCGGGCCCAGATCCTCGATGATGAGCCGCAGCTTGACAGGTGTAATGCCTTTGACAATATCGTATTTGGCCAATATCGCCATGATTTCCCTCAGGCGCTGTCTGTTGTATTCCTTGGTGTCGTGGGCGCCTGAGGGTTCATTTTCATGGTTTAATGGATTATTCTGCGTCTTTGACCTCTGCGTCTTCTGCATCTTCACGCTCCATTCGGGCCAGCTTATCCTTGATGGCCTGTAATTCTTCCGGGCTCATTTTGTCCATGGTTTCAACGACCTTGTCCACAGACGGCTCGTCATCCTTGACGACAACGGTCACGTTTTCCTTGACCTTGTCCCGGATGTTGCGTTTCAGCTCTTCGTTCATGACCTTGCCCTGTTCCACAGTCAGCTCGCCTTTTTCAACCAGCTGGTTGATGAGCTCCTGAGATTTTTCAGCAGTGGTCGCCACTGCGCCTACGCCCGCCAACAGTACTTTTCTCAGCTCTTCGCCTAAGTTAAAACTTGCCATTTTAATTCTCCTTTACATTTGGAAATCCTGAAAAAGACAATGTTTTTTAATCACGATACGCTTTATAAATCACTGCCTTTTTCTGCCGTTTGCTGTACTTTCATTATAACACAGAGTTCTTTAAATTCAGTTTAATTTTACCCTTTTAGAGATATTTATAAACAGCGGCCTCGATTTCCATAAAGGATTTTCCTGTTTCACCGGCAATGCGCTTCAGATCCTCATATTCCGGGCTGCGCTTGACAATGCCGCCGTAGGTGCACACCTTGACCCGGACCGGGCCAAAGGGCGTGTCCACAGTCTCGATCTCCCGGTTCATGACCGCGCGGTCGACCTTATATTTGCGCAGGCCGATGCTGCTGGTCTGGGCGAAGATATAGCGGGTGATTGTCTCTGCCTTTTCGGCGTCGCAGATCACGGTCAGCTTGACGGCCGGCCGGTTTTTCTTCATATAAATGGGCGTGTAAAAAGCGTCGCGCACGCCCTGCTCAAAGAGGCCCTCCAGCACATAGCCGGCTGTCTCGCCGGTCATATCGTCAATGTTGGTCTCCATGACCAGGATACCGCAGTCCTCCGAATCGGTATGGCCCACAAAAAGGCGCAGGCCATTCAGGATTTCAAACTCACGGTCGCCAAAGCCATAGCCGATGGTGTCCACTGCCATCTGCGGAAAGCCTGCCGAATAGCTGGCCAGCTCTGCGAGGATCGCCATACCCGTCGGCGTGGCGGACTCTCCGTCCACCCCCTTTGCGTAGATGGGAAAATCGGTTTTTCCGATGATCTCCGCTGTGGCGGGCGCCGGCACTGGCAGCAGGCCGTGAGCGCACTTCACAAAGCCCTGCCCCGCGTTCACTGCCGAGCCGTACACCACGTCAGGCGCAATGTCGTGGAAGCAGATGGCCGCGCCCACAATATCGACAATGGAATCCACTGCGCCCACCTCGTGGAAGTGCACCTGCTCCATGGGCACTCCGTGGACCTTGCCCTCGGCCTCGGCCACACGCCGGAAGATGGCGATGGCTGTTTTCTTAACCGCCTCGTCCAGACCGCTGCCCTCAATGATGCCGACAATGTCGCTAAAATGGCGGTGGGCATGCTCATGGCGGTCCATGACCACGTGGCACTTTGTCCCGGTGATGCCACGCTTCTGGGTTTTCTCGATCTCAAGATGAAAGCCCGGCACGCCAAGCTTAGCCAGCTCGCGCTCCAGATGCGCGGGGTCTGCGCCGATGTCCAGAAAGGCGCCCAGCGTCATATCGCCGCTGATGCCTGCAAAACAGTCAAAATATAATACTTTCATGGTCCCTCCTACTGCAGTTGATTGATTTTTGAAGCCAGACAGGCCGCTCCAAAGCCGTTGTCGATATTGACCACACCGATGCCTCCGGCACAGGAGGTCAGCATGCCCAGAAGGGCTGAAACGCCGCCAAAATTGGCGCCGTAGCCGATGCTGGTGGGCACTGCGACCACTGGTTTATCGGTCAGGCCGCCTACCACGCTGGCCAGAGCGCCCTCCATGCCGGCCACCACGATGATGACCCGGGCATGGTTGATGACGTCCACGTTGTCAAGGAGCCGGTGTATCCCAGCCACACCCACGTCGTACAGGCGCTTCACCTGGTTTCCCATGACTTCAGCCGTCACAGCGGCCTCCTCTGCCACCGGAATATCCGACGTCCCTGCGGACACCACCGCAATGGTGCCCTCCGATACGCGGTAGGGCTCACGCTTCACCACCACTGACCGGGCTTCTTTATAATAGACCGCGTCCGGCGTCAGCTCGCGGATGACCTCATAGACTTCCTCGCTGGCGCGGGAGGCCAGAATATTGCCGGTGGTGCGGGCCAGCATATCCGTCACAATGCCGCGGATCTGGTCAAGGCTCTTGCCCGGGCTGTAGATAACCTCAGGAAAACCGTTGCGCAGCTCCCTGTGGTAATCGACCTTGGCGTACTCAAGGTCGTGGTAGGGCAGCTCCTTGAGCTGCTCCAGAGCATCCTCGACGCTCGTATCGTCGTTTTTAACCTGCGTCAGCAGGGCTTTCAGTTGTTCTGCGTTCATTTTTTCACCTCATTCATACTGCCGCACTGGTACCCCGAAAGGTCAAGGGTAACGGTCTTGAAGCCAATGGCTTTCAGATTGCTCACCAGCTCCTGCCGCCTTTCCATGAGCAGCTCAAAATCTTCCTCTGCGCACTCGATCTTCGCCATGCTTCCGATATAGCGCAGCCGGTACTGGCGAAGGCCAAGCACCTTCAGGCATTCCTCGCCCTGCTCCACCATCAGCAGCTTTTTCCGCGTGATCGGCTCGCCTCCCGGGATACGGGTCGCCAGGCAGGCCATGGCAGGCTTGTCGGCTGTAGACAGCCCGTAAAAGGCGGACAGGTCGCGGATATCCTGCTTGGTGAGTCCTGCCTTTATAAAAGGGCTCACCACCATCATTTCCTCCAGCGCCAGCAGGCCTGGACGGTAATCGTCCAGGTCGTCCAGATTGGAGCCGTCAAAAATAACGTCGCAGCCCAGCTCCTGGGCGTGGCCCTTGATCTGGGTAAAGATATTCTTTTTGCAGTAATAGCAGCGTTTTGGCCCGTTTTCCACGAATTCGGGCACTGAAAACACGTCCACGTCCAGCACACACAGCGAGACGCCCATGCTCTGGGCCAGCGCTTTAGCGTCTCCGAACTCAGACCGCGGCATCATGCTGCCGTTAACCGTCATGGGCACCGCTGCCGCGCCCCGTGTTTCCACAGCCACCCGGAGCAGCAAAGTGCTGTCCACGCCGCCGGAAAAGGCGATACACGGCTTCTCATAGCCCCGGATCACATCCCTCAGGCTGTCCAGCTTGTCGGCCAGCGCTTTGTTTAAAGTGTTCATTGTTCTCTCTCCTGATTTTCATAATACCCTTATTATACGCTTTCCTGACCATAAAAAAAAGACCAGCTTTAAGCTGATCTTACATCTGCCCATTTCTTTCGCTCACCCCCAGTCAGAGCCGGATAACAGCTGGTCTGGAGCCACAGCCTTTCCGTCTCCATAGAATGGCAATATTATACGCCTGATCACGCGAAAAGAAAAGCCTGTTCCAATATTTCTCACGGCCAAATGTTGACACGGGTGTGCAAAAAAAGAAAAAAGACCAGCATTGCTGATCCGATAAAACAAAATGGCAAGGGTGGCAGGATTCGAACCTGCGAATGATGGAGTCAGAGTCCATTGCCTTACCGCTTGGCGACACCCCTACAGTGTACTCCGTTCTGAGCACGATACTTATTTTAGCTTTTTTTACAGGATTTGTCAAGAAAATATTTCCGATTTTTTTCAAAAAGATTTTACCCAGGCAAAAGGCCGCCGGCACGCCGGGTATACCCCCCACGCTTCCCCATTAAAAAGAGGTACGGCCTGTTCCAGACCGTACCCTCATTCCATTATATGCTCCATTCCCTGGTTAAAAATCGCGCGGACGTGCTCGTCGGCCAGCGAATAGAAAATCGTTTTTCCCTCCCGCCGGTTCTTGACCAGCTTGGACTGCTTGAGCACCCGGAGCTGGTGGGAGATGGCGGACTGGCTCATGCTCAGAAGCTCGGCGATGTCACAGACACACATCTCAGCCTCAAAGAGGACACAGAGAATCTTGACCCGCGTGGAGTCCCCAAAAACCTTGAACAGCTCCGCAAGGTCGTATAAGGTCTCCTCGTCGGGCATCCGGTCCATGACGTTTCTTACAATATCTTCATGCGCGTGGGCAAAATCACAGCGCTCAATGCCGTTTTTATCAATCATGGATTCTTCCTTTCATATGAATGATCATTCATATATATTGTACCGAACCCAGGCAGAAAAGTAAAGTTTTTTATTTGGCCGCCTTAAGCTTCTGGGCCAGCGATTCGTGGTTCTGGCTGTACATGAGGGCTGTCTGTTCGGTGATACGGCCCTGGCGGTACAGCTCCAGAAGGCTGGTATCCATTGTGCACATGCCGTCCTTGGTGCCTGAGAAAATGGCCGAGTCGATCTGGTGCACCTTGCCGTCTCTTATCATATTGCGGATGGCCGGCGTGACCAGCATGATCTCAAAGGCCGGCGTCAGGCTGCCGTCCACTGTGGGCACCAGCTGCTGGGACACCACTGCCTGCAGAATCATGGACAGCTGGGTGCGTATCTGGTGCTGCTGGTTCGCAGAAAACACGTCAATGATCCGGTCGATGGTGTTGGCGGTGCCGGTGGTGTGCAGGGTCGAGAAGACCAGCTGGCCAGTCTCAGCTGCCGTCATGGCGATCTCAATGGTTTCAAGGTCTCTGAGCTCACCCAGGAGAATGACGTCCGGCGACTGGCGTAGCACTGCCTTTAAGGCCGTCACATAGCTCTGGGAATCGTGAGGGATTTCACGCTGGGTTACAATGCACTGGTTGTGGCGGTGGATGTACTCGATGGGGTCCTCCATTGTCACGATGTGCCCGCTCTTCTCATGGTTGATCTTATCGATGATGCAGGCCAGCGTCGTGGATTTTCCGCTGCCCGCAGGCCCGGTCACCAGCACCAGTCCGTTTTTCTTCTTGCTGAGCTCAAGCACTGTCTGCGGAATCGACAGCGACGCCGGGTCTGGCAGCCCAAAGGATACCACCCGGATCACGGCTGCCAGCGTCCCGCGCTGGCGGTACACATTGGCTCTGAAACGGCCGATGCCCTTCAGGGCAAAGGAGAAGTCATCGTCGCCGTTTTCCTCAAATTTCTCAATGGAGCGGCCGCCGGTCAGGTCGTAGATCTCACGGATCAGGCGCTCGGTCTCCTGGGGTGTGAACACCTCGCCCTCACCCCTGACGATCTTGCCGTCGATGCGGTAGGAGCAGGGAAAATTGGTGATGATGAAAACATCCGATGCCTTCCGGGCCACCGACTCTTCCAGATAATCCAGTAATTCCATTTACGAAGCCCCTCCCTTCCATAAATTCTTAGTGTCGCTGTCCGTCTGCCACTCGCCGTCCGTTACGGTCTGCCACCGGGTCACCGACACGCTGTTTCCCTCGACACGCAGCTCGCTTTTCAGGGTGGCGGTGCTGCTGATCTCCGTATCAAAAGCGATCACACCCGTTTCCGGGTCATAAACGATGCCCCGCCCCAGAGCTTCGAGGGCGCCTGGGTCTGCGCCGCCACTCCTCAGCACGCCGTCTACCTGGGCCAGGGTTTCCTGGGCTCTGGCGTCAGCTTCATAGTAGGCGCTCTGCATGGACAGGGATTTGTCTGCCATGCGCGCGTTGGCCGACGCGGTGGTCAGGCTCAGGACCGCCAGACTCACCAGCAGAAAGACCACAAAAATCATAATGAGCGACACGACGCCCACGCTCATGCCCTGCTTGTTTTTACGCATCACTGCACCTCCGCTGGTTCTTCAAAATACTGGGCGCCGGACATGGTGTAGAGCGGCGTTGTGCCCTTGAGGGCTTCAAAACGCATTTTCTCAAGACTCCCCGCGGTCTGGGCCACAGCCTCCGTGCTCACAGTGACACTGAACACCGCGGCGTCCCTCGTCGTCATTTTCCAGTCCCTGTCGTAGAAAATCCGGACACTGCTGCCGGATTTTTCATAGCAGCCGTCCTCCAGCACACTGTCCAGGCTGCCGGTTCCCTTGATGGTCTCGCACAGCGTCTGGCACTGGGCTGCCGCGCCCCGCTTGTCAAACGCCTCGCTGCTCATGAGTCCGGCCTTTGCAAAGAGCTGCACAATGATACAGCAGGCAATGGCAAAAAAGACAATGGTGATAATAAGCTCCACAAAAAAGCCCGATGATCTGAAACGCTGTTTCACTGTGCATCACCTGCTTCCTGGCTGTCCGCTCCGACCACGCTCTGCGAAAAAGTGTATACCGCGCCGTCCTTGCCCGTCACCTCAAAATTCAGGAGCCTGCTTCCCTCCGCGCGCACACGCAGGGCGTTCAGATCCGCGACGCGCATGGCGTTGGCTTCGAGGCCGCCTGGCTGTCCGTCTGTAAAGGTGCTCTCATACAGGGCGCCGTCCTGACAGTAGATGACGGTCCGGTACGCCTTTTCCCCGATGTGCTCCAGTATTTCCAGGCGGTCGCCGTCCGCTGTATGAACCACTATAATGGCGTTTTCCCGGTTATTCTGGCGCACCTTGGTGCTCAGGTAGGAGACCGCCACTGTCGCCTCGGAGGTATCGTCGTAGTTGGCCTTGATATGCTTGTAATTGCCAGAGCCGAGAAAGGTGAGCACCAGAGCCGACAAAGCAAAAAGGCAGACCAGTGAAATAGGCAGGACAAAGGTTGACAGCATGCTCTCGTTTTGTTTGTTATGAAACATTTCCCGCTCCTTTCCTATTTCGGCACAACGCGGATGTCTGGCATCATATTGGACGCAAAGACATCATAGTGGACAATGTAGTGCTCCCGATCCACCACCACGCCGTAGTTATTGGCCAGGTAGTCTAAGCTCGGCGGATAAAAGCCCTCCAGGGAATAGCACAGTACCGCAGAGTTTTCAAGGGCTGTCTCCAGCGTCTGTCCGCCGTCTGTATCCATGCTGGCAGACGCCCGGCTGAACAGCAGCCACACCAGAAGCACGATGACCGCAAAGATGATGACTGAGGGCAGAAAATGTATTTTATTCTTTTTCGTTTCCATTAAAATTCCCTCTTTTCACAGCGCTGCCCATCAGCCGATATTAGACATAATACCGATGAGCGGCAGCAGAATTGCGACCAGAATGGCGCCGATGGCAATGGACAAAAGCGAGACCAGCGCCGGTTCGATGACTGCGATCAGCCCGTCGATCTTATCCTGGGCCTCCTCAAAATAAATTTTTGAAATGTGCGCGGCCGCCCGGTCCAGAGAACCGCTTTTGCTGCCGCCCATGAGCACCTTGGCGTAAACGCCCTTGAGCAGCCCGGTTTTTAACACCGCTTCCTCAAAGGGCTCGCCCTGCTCCACCGAAGCCCGGCAGGCGTCGATCTTCTCGCCAAAGGCCTGGCTCGACACCGTCTGCCTGGCCAGGCCCAGAGCCTGCTCCATGGCAATACCGCTGGTCATGAAGATCGACAGCGCCCCCATGAAGCGGGCCGCGTCCAGCCGGTAAAAGATATCCCGCGTGGCCACAAAGCGCTCTGCCAGTCCGTTAAAGAACCGCTTGCCCGCCGGGCTGAACACATAGAACAGCACACAGCCTAACAGCAGCACAAGCACAACGCCCACCACAATCATAATGACATTGCCAGCCTGGAACGCCAGCGCGTTGCCCGAGGCGCCGCTCAGGTCCACACCCAGCTGGCGGAACACATCCTTGAACACCGGCATAATGGCGTACACCAGAAACAGCACGACTACTGCCATCATGGCGATGAGTAAAAGCGGGCTCAGAACCGCGCTCTTGGCCTGTTTCTTGATGCCGTCCTCCTGCAGATAGTAATCGCCCAGAGAGGCGAGCACCTCTGCCAGGCGGCCGGAGGTCTCGCCGACCTCGATCATACCCAGTGCGTATTCCGGAAAGCCGCCGGTTTTTTCCATTGCTTTATAAAGGAAGTATTCCTCCAGCAAATTTTTCTCGACCGATTCCAGAACACGCTTAAAGCGGCTGTCCTCCGCGTCCTGTACCATCATTGACAGGCAGTCGTTCACAGTGACCCCCGAATCCAGCACCATCGACATGCTGGTAAACAGCGCGGACAGCTCCGCAGAGCTCATGGCCTGCTTCTTACTTACTCTTCCCATTCTGTACCTCCCTAATAGGTATATTGCGTTTCATAGGTATTCTCATTGCCGTCGCCGATAAAACCTGACAGATCGCTTTTCGAGGAGCCTGCCGCAAAGGTCAGGTCCAGCAGCGTCCAGGTATTCGCGTCAATCTTAAAGCCCACTTCAATCCAGCCCGAGTCCTTCACGTAGACCTCGTTCCAGGCATGGTAGATGCCCGAAGGCGATATGTAGCCCGTCTCCACCTTGGTCGGGATGCCGCAGGACCGCAGCATGGCTGCCGCCAGCGACGCGTAATCAAAGCAGATGCCCGTATTGGTTGAAAAAGTGTCGTCCACTGAGGGAATGTAACCCACCGGCGGCGACTGAGCCTTGGCGACGTCATAGGTCACATGGTCCTTAATGTAGGCGTAGACCGCCTTGACCACGTCCGCGTCCGAGCTCATGCCGGCAGCCTGCTCTCTGGCAAAGGCCACACAGGCACTGCCCGCGTTGTAGTCCACAATCTGGTTCGGCACCACAAAGGGCGCGAACTCACTTGCGACCGAAGCGTCCACATCCTCCTCCAGCACAGCCGTGTAGCGGTTATCACCCACGCTCACCAGCAGCCGTATGGAATAGGTACCGTTTCCCATCTGAAGCGGGAAAATCGTGTACTCGCCTGTGGCGGGTATATCGTAATTGTATTTCACGCCGTCCTTGACCACCTGAAGCTTGGCCGGCACGTCCCCCGTGTAGCTCGCCATCACATAGCCGCTGTCCGCGCCGGTGGTGTCAAAGCCGCCCACATCACAGCTCGAGGTGTCCGCGCCGGAATAGGCTGGAATCACCAGCTCCGGCAGCGTGTAGGTGCCGCTTCCCGAGGCCTCCGAACCGCCGCAGCCCGCACCGGCCAGACCCATCAGAAGGCATAAAAAAACAGTCAGAACATATTTAATTTTCTTTATGGGGCTCACCATCCCTCTCCGCCGCGCCGGGCACGCGCCACCGCGCAGATATAAAGTATTTTTAGTTATTTTTTGCTTTCATTATAGCACATTTTATACGAATTAATAAACACTCTTAAAGTAAATTGCCTATAAACTGGAAAAAATTTGTTTTTAATGCCGTTTTTTTGCTTATTTTACAAAACTCCATTTCAGGCCGCCCTTGCTGCTTTGTAAAAAAGGCAACAAAAAGCACCGCTTTTTTCTAAAATCGTTCAATAAGTATAGCCTTATTATTCTGATTGCGCGATTAAAGATAACTTTTTAAGTCTGAAAATAGCTTTATTATTCATAAAAACCCTCTATTTTTCGCCGGGATTCCCTTAAATTGAGGGCCGGTTCAGCATTCCTTTTTATATTTTTACAAGCGAAAAACACACCCCTGACGCCATTTTAGTTTGATAAACATTTATCAAACAAAGTCTGGCCTGTTTTGGACACAAAAAGAAAGGCTTTTTGGTTTTAAATTCGTAATCAATTACAGTTTTATCGTTGACAAATACAGGCAATTATTATACTATTAATCCAATTAAATATGATGCGATCAAGAAAATATCCTGATAAAGTTTTTTTACCTTTTTCGGATGGTTTTTTTCATAAACCGAAACAGTACTCCTCTGTTTGATCGTGGGCAGGTGATTTCCCCAATCTGCTGCCCACGCCTAACTCTATGTTCTATCCATAACGGCATCCGAATCTATTCTCCAAAGAAACAGGAATCATCGTATTTAATTGCCAATTTTGCTCATCTCAAAAACAGGCAATCCTCTGCTCAAACCGCCTGTATCTTTGAGATTCCTACCCAAAGCCCGAAAGGGCTTTTACCTTTTTTTGACACTAGATCAGGCCGAAATGACAACAGGCGTTGTAGATACCGTCCTCGTCCACACTGTCGGTCACGTAGGTGGCGGTCTGCTTCAGCGCGTCGATGGCGTTCCCCATCGCCACTGTGTAGTCCACCGCGCCGAACATCTCCAGATCATTCTCCTCATCGCCAAAGGCAATGGCCTGTGAGCGGTCAAATCCCAACAGGCCGAGCATCCGCTCGATGGCAGACGCTTTGGACACCGCCTCCGGGAGAATGTCCAGCACCAGCGGCGCTACCACCCGCGCTTTCAGTCCCTCCTGCGCTGTCCGTACACGGCCCTTCAGCCCGTCGCCGATGATGGCAAGCTGATACACACCGTACTCGCAGGCCCGTTCGAGGGCTCCCTCAATGCTCACGTCATAATCGACTGCGTAGGGGCTTTCATTCCAGCACAGCACGTTGCCGGCAGTGCTCTCCAGCACAACCCCCACATCACGGACTTCCCTGAGCTCACGCAGCAGCGCTGCGACCACCTCCGGCGCAAGGAGCTGCCGCCAGACCTCCACGCCGCCGTGGGTCAGGCTCAGTCCGTTGGCCGCAATGTAGGTGTCCATCTCCAGATCCGCCACAAATTGGCGGATCACACTGGGCTCACGGCCAGTCACAATGACGGGCTGTATGCCGTTCTCCCTGAGCGCGTGCAGGGCCCGGCGCGCCGAGGCCGGCACCCGGTCCAGAAAATTGCTGCTCTCCACCTTGTGGCTGGCCAGCGTGCCGTCAATGTCAAAAAAAGCGACGCGAATGGTTTCCTTCATGTCTTTTCCTCTTTCGTTTGGATTGTTTTCTTTAATTATAACATTTTATCCTAAGGCTGGATTGAGTCTTTAAGGGCTCAATGCCTTTAAACAACCATACTTTTATTCCATTTTCAAATCAGGCTCTGTCCAAAAAACTTCTAAAAAAGAAGTTTTTAATTGTCCACTTAAGCGAATAGCGGTCTCCGCAATAATCGATTTATCCTCTTCCGGCACAGACAGTCCGATAAGCAGCTGGTTTAAGAAATAAGAAACGCATTCCGTGCTTGGGGCATTTAGTTCCCCTGACATAAACTGACGTAAAAACTCTCCCTGGCAGGCAGTATTTGTAATATAAAAAAGTTTAAACTCCAAAGTCTCCGGGTTTTTTTTTGCCGCTTTATACAGGGTCCTGAAAACACTTAAATAAAAGTCATTTCCAGGAATAACCCCCGTATGGTTGAGGTAAATCTCAGAAAAAAAACGATTCAGCTTTGGATCAGACATCACGGACAGAAAAAAAGCCGCAATACACGTACATCCCTTTTGAATCAAATCTCCACCGTAATGCCGTGCCTCAATCTCCTGATTTACGCATCCATAAAAACGGTTATTGATATCATTGGTCAAAAAGCTCGCAATGTCAGTCTTATCCTTAAAATAGTGAAAAAGATTCGTTCTCGGGATCTCCGCTGCTTCGCAGATATTTTTCAGTGTTGTTTTGTTAAACCCATTTTTATAAAAAAGTAACTTTGAGTAGTATATAATCTTCTGTTTCGTCGCAATTCCTGCTTCGTTATTTGCCATAATTAACCTCTCTCTATCTGTTCTCTTAATCTTAACGAATTCACATGTGAATTGCAAACAAAAATATTTTTATTGACATGCGTCGAAAAATATTCTATAATGTTTTTATATTAATCGACACGTGTCAATAAATGCAGATCTGCAGTCTGCTAGTTTAATTTATAAGGGAGATCAAAATGGAAAATCAAAATCCTGTATATCTGGAAAAACTGGATCGGCTGAATAAAACCATCGAAAAGGGAACAGCTGACCGTGTCCCCGTCCTGCCAATTATGGAAACCTGGGCCGCTTTCTATGGTGGAGCCAATCTTGAGGACGCCTATGTCAAAAATCCTAACACTCTATTCAACGCCTATAAAAAAATCAATGAAACGATCTATTTAGATGGCATTCTTGAAAACGGCAACCTGATTCCGCTGAAAATGATGTCCAACTTTGGCGAGGGCATCTATACATTGACCGATAAAGGCTTTGTCACAAAGGGCAGCGAGGGTGCAACAATGGACCCGTCTGAATACCCTGAGCTTGTAAAAAATCCACTTGCCTTTTTCGCAAACGTCATTGCGCCCAGAAAATACCCTATTTTAAAGGAGGACCCAGAAAAAAACTTAGACCGCCTTCGCAAAGCCTTCGGCGATTTTATGGAATTTTTGCAGTTCAACGGACAGGTTGACAGTCGAATCGAAAATGAACTTGGCCTTCCGGTTCTCGCCAAAGGTGTTGGCTTCCTCACACCTGACATGATTCTTGATTTTTTACGAGATTTTGTCGGTGTTTCATTGGATCTCCGCAGACATCCCGAAGAATTTTTAGCAGCCTGCGACGCAATTTTTGAGCCTGCACTCGAGATGACCCTCGGTTCCTATCCCGTCGCGGACAAACGCGGCGTTGTTTTCTCACCGCTTCACTTACCCACCTTCCTCAAACCTAAAGACTTTGAAAAATTTTATTTCCCATTTATGTACAAATTTGTGGAAGAGGTTGCCGTCAAGCGCGGGTATCGTATTTTCTTCTTTATGGAAAATGACTGGACGCCTTATCTCAGTATTCTTCAAGGACTTCCAGATGCAGATATTATCGGTTTGTTTGAAGGTGGAGACCTCAAACATATAAAAGCATCCATTGGAAATAAATTCTGTATCTGGGGCGGAATGCCACTGTCCCTGCTGCGTCTCGGCACAGAACAGGAATGCATTGACAAAGCTAAAGAATGTCTGGATTTATACGCTCCCGGTGGCAACTATGTCTTCTCCACTGATATGAATCTTCTTTCTCTTGAAGACGCAAAGCCTGAAAATTTAAAGGCTGTCTGCCAGTATGTACACGAAAACGGAAAATATTAGGAGGAAAAAATGGAAAATTATCAATTAATGGATACGTTTGAGACTTTAAAGAAAGAGCTGCTACAGCAAATGCCAGAGCCGCAGGCCGACGGATTAATAACAGCTATGATTTTACAGCTGCTTATGCGTTAAAAATTCAAAGGCCTTGACATATAAATATGCCAGGGCCTTTAATAAAAGGATTTTTCGATGTTCACACAAAAACACAGAGGGACTATTACCTGCTTCTATTTTTGTTTATTAGTTTCTGCGGCACTTTCTATCATCATGACCCGAATTAACACCGGCGCATTTTTATGGATACCGATATTTATAACTTTTATCGAAGCATTTTTAATTAGTTTTATTGTTTCTTCGATCTTACCAATCGCTAAATGGGGTTGTGATCTGGCCCTAAAACTAAAAATAAAACCAAACAGTTTTATTTTTATTCTGATTTCAAATATTCCTGTCACAATAATTCTGGTGCTCATTCTGTCATTTTGCTTAACCGCTTTAAATCTTGGTTTTTCAAAAGATTTTATGGCATCCTGGCTCCAGAGCATCCCCACTTCATTAACCGCTGTATACACTGTGTCTGTAATGATTACGCCTCTTGTCAACAGACTTGTCGAAAAAAGTCTTCATTAAATTTCTTTAAAGGATAAAACAGAGCAGGCAACTCCTGCTCTGTTCAGGCATAAAACCCTCAGTCAGAGGCGTATAAGCACATTTCACTTGTTTAAGTTATGATTAACAAACCATCTTACTTCTTTTTAAAAATTTTACACCTTACTTCTTCCGGACCTCATAATACCCGTAGCGCTCCACCGAATCGTCCAGGCCGGCCAGCTTTTCGAGCTGGACCTTCAGGTTGGCGGTTTTGACGTTGTGGGCCACGGCCAGGCCGCCTTTAAAGCTGACGATCACCACTGCCGCGTAAACGGTCTGGTGGTCTGTCGTGATCTTGAGCAGGGTACCAAAATCCTTCAGCTCCTCTGTGGCAACGCTGCGGATATCCCGCAGCTCAAGCCGCTGCCCCTTGTCATAGGCAATGATGGTGGGCACACGGTCAATGTCGAGAATGCAGGCCTTTTTAAAATCTGCCAGCGAGGTGAAGCCCTCGCCCTCAAAATAAATAATCTTATAGTTCATCGAATATACCGCCTTTTTTATGAATGTCCGCTGGGGACTTCTGAAATCAAATGCAGACCGCCGGAGTCAGTTCTTTGCCAGGATCAGCTTTGTCTCTCTGGAAATGTCCTCCGCGGCGCTTTCCTGTATGTTCTGGTCGATGATCAGCCCGGTCACGTCCTTCCAGCCGGCGTAGGCAAACAGCCCGGCGCTCTGGCATTTGCTGCTGTCACACACCGTGTAGGTGGCTGTGCTGGCAGCGATGACCTTTTTCTTGAACTCGGCCTCCTCGTAGGACAGCGTGGACGGGCCTGCCAGTCCCTTGAAGCCGTCAGAGCCCAGAAACGCAATGTCGGCGTGCACGGCCGCCAGCGCGCTGGTGGCCCAGTCGCCAACCGCGGCTTTACTGCTGCTGCGCACCAAACCGCCAAACAGGTATACCGCATTGTCAGATTCTGCCAGCATGGCTGCAATGGTCACCGAGTTGGTGAAAATGGTCAGCCCTTCCTTCAGGAGCAGTTGTCTGGCGATGGCGCCAGTGGTGCTTCCCGTGTCCAGTATTACAGCGGCCCCGGGCTGGATAAGCCGGATGGCGGCTGTGGCGATGGCGGCCTTGGCGTCAGCGTGCTCGGATTCCTTAACATTGAGCGGGCGCTCCACAAAGTCACTTTTCGCGATGGCGCCGCCGTGGCTCTTGGTCGCAATGCCCTCCTCCTCCAGATAGATGATATCCTTTCGGATGGTTTCGGTAGAGACGCCAAAGCGCTCGGACAGGTTCCCAACCTTGATGCTGCCTTCCTTCATGAGAATCTGGGCAATGCGGTTCCGCCGGTCTGCTGTCAGTGATTTGCTCATAAGTGTGCCTCCCTTTTCTTTTTTACTATTTTATCACATTTTTCCAACCAATCACAACTAAATAAATGTGATTTATTTTGATTTTTCGCTTGACAACAATAAATCGCAATGTTATACTTTGGATAAGTTGTGAAATAAGTTTATTTTTATAGCGAATTATTGTGATTTTAAAGAAGTGAGGTATAAACATGAAAGCGAAAGCAGTCCGTCTTTACGGAAAAGATGATTTACGGCTGGAGGAATTTGAATTGCCAGAGATCCGGGAGGATGAAATTCTGGTTAAGGTCATGAGCGACAGCATCTGCATGTCGACCTACAAGCTGGTGGACCAGGGCAAGGCCCATAAGCGCTGCCCGCAGAACGTGGACACTAACCCGGTCATCATCGGCCATGAGTTTGCCGGTGTAATTGTAAAGGTTGGTGAAAAATGGAAGGATCAGTTTAAGCCGGGCCAGAAATTCGCGCAGCAGCCAGCCCTGAACTACAAGGGAAAGCTTGATTCTCCGGGCTACTCCTACGAATGGTGCGGCGGCGCCACCACCTACTGCATTATGCCGCACGAGGTCATGGAGCTGGGCTGCCTGATGCCCTATGAGGGAAAAAGCTTTTACAAGGCGTCTCTGGGCGAGCCCATGAGCTGCATTATCGGCGGGTACCACTCAAACTACCACACCAACAAGCGCGACCACAGCCATGCCATGGGCACCAAGGCAGGCGGCAATATTCTCATCATGGGCGGCTGCGGGCCTATGGGGCTGGGCGCAGTGGAATACGGCCTCAACTTTGAGAACAAGCCAAAACGCATTGTGGTGACTGACATCGACGATGCCCGCATCGAACGGGCCAGAGCGGTGATCTCACCGGAAAGCGCAGCGCAGAAGGGCATCGAGCTGGTCTATGTGAATACCGCAGCTCTGGAGGACGCTTACGATGGCCTGATGGCCATCTCGGAGGGACACGGCTACGACGATGTTTTTGTGTACGCGCCGATCCGTCAGGTCGCTGAGCTGGGCGACCGGCTGCTGGCCTTTGACGGCTGCATGAACTTCTTTGCTGGCCCCACCAACAAGGACTTTATGGCCGATATTAACCTGTACAACGTCCATTACACCAGCAGCCACATCATGGGCACCACCGGTGGCGACAACAATGACCTCATCGAGGCCAACGCTCTGGCCGCCAGAGGCGTCATTGACCCGTCGGTGATGGTCACCCACATCGGCGGCATTGACAGCATCGCGGAGGCGACTCTGGGGCTGCCCAAAATTCCGGGCGGCAAAAAGCTCACCTACACTCAGTTTGATATGCCTTTGACGGCCATTGAAGATTTTGCTAAACTGGGGGAAACAGATCCGCTGTTTAAAAAGCTGGCAGACTGCTGCGACGCCCATAACGGATTGTGGAATGACGACGCTGAGGCCATCCTTTTCAGACATTTCGGCATCTGCGCCGAAGCCTGAGCGCACAGAGCCGCTGACATCACCGAGCCGACACCGTTTTTAAATGATTTTGTAAATTTTGAAGGAGAAGTATCATGAAAGAGAAAGTTCAGGTTTTCGGCCGTTTTTTAAGCAGCATGGTTATGCCCAATATCGGCGCCTTTATCGCCTGGGGGCTGATCGCTGCCCTCTTTATCAAAACCGGGTGGCTGCCCAACGAACAGCTTGCACAGCTGGTGGACCCCATGAGCCAGTATCTGCTGCCGCTGCTCATTGCCTACACAGGCGGTAAGCTCACAGGCGGCTCCCGCGGCGGCGTTATGGCTGCCATTGCCACGATGGGTGTCGTTGTCGCCACGGATGTGCCGATGTTTTTAGGCGCCATGATTATGGGGCCCTTTGCCGGCTGGGTCATTAAAAAATTTGACGCCCTGGTCGAAGGGCACATCAAGGCCGGGTTTGAGATGCTGATCAACAATTTCTCGGTTGGCATTCTCGGCGGCATCCTCGCCATTCTGTCCTACTATGTCTTTGCGCCGGCCATGCTGGCTGCCACTGGCGCTATGGCTGCCGGCGTCCAGTTCTTTGTGAACCACAGCATCCTGCCCCTTGCCAGTCTCTTTATCGAACCGGCCAAGGTGCTGTTCCTGAACAACGCCATCAACCACGGTATTCTGACCCCACTCGGTTTACAGCAGGTTCAGGAAGCCGGAAAATCCATCTTTTTTCTCATGGAATCCAACCCGGGTCCTGGTCTTGGTATTCTGCTGGCCTACTGCCTCGCCGGGAAGGGCAGCGCCAGGGATACGGCGCCGGGCGCCATTATCATCCATTTCTTTGGCGGTATCCACGAGATTTATTTTCCCTATGTGCTCATGAACCCCGTCCTGCTTCTGGCGGTCATGGGCGGCGGCGCTGCGGGTGTCTTTACCTTTAACCTGCTGGGCGCTGGCCTGGTCGGCCCGGCCTCACCGGGTTCCATTCTCGCCATTATGGCCATGGTTCCCAAAAGCGGCGGCTACCTGGGCGTGCTGGCCGGTGTGGCCGTGGCAGCGGTCGTCTCCTTTGCCATTGCCCTGCCACTGCTCAAAATCTTTGGCAAAGACGAAAACCTCGAGGACGCCATCGCCAAAAAGGACGCCATGAAAGCCGCCGCCAAGGGCGAGACCGCCCCAGTCCTGAGCCCGGATACCGACGTTTCTGCCATCCGCCACATCGTTTTTGCCTGTGACGCGGGTATGGGCTCCTCAGCCATGGGCGCCACGGTTCTCAGCAAGAAGCTGAATGCGGCCGGCCGAGACGACATCTGCGTAGAGCACGCCTCTGTCTCCGATATTCCGTCCCACGCCCAGATTGTCGTGACCCATCAGGACCTGCGCGAAAGGGCCGCTCACAGTGCCCCTCAGGCAGAGCTTGTGCTGATCACCAACTTCATGAACGCGCCAGAGTACGATGTGCTGGCCGCACGCCTGTCCCAGATTGACACCCCAGCCGACCGCGAAGCGGCCAGCATCTGTCCTGAGACCAAAGCGGCCCATAACGCCTCCGAAATCCTGCCCCTTAACAGCATTCAGACCGGCTGCGCCCCCGATGACAAGGAGGCTGTGATCCGCCGGGCCGGCCAGATGCTTGTGGACAGCGGCTGCGTGGACGCAGACTACATCCCGGCCATGATCAAGCGCGAGGAATCCTTCGCGACCCATATCGGAAACGGTATCGCCATCCCCCACGGCGTTGAGGAGGCAAAGGCTAAAATCAAGCGAACCGGCCTGTCTGTCCAGCTCTTCCCAGACGGCACTCCCTGGGGCGACGTCACTGTGAAGGTCGTGATCGGCATTGCAGGAGCGGGCGATGACCACCTGGACATCTTAGCCAATATCGCCACCAAGCTGGCGGCGCCGGAGGCCGTTGACGCGCTCATGGATAAAACGCCAGAGGAGCTCCAGATATTTTTTACCCAGGCGTAAGGCGCCATCCTGTATGGCGATAGCCAATCGCAGAAATAGGAAGCCTCACAGACCTCTTTGAAAAAATTTTTAATTAACGCTTGACTTAAAGTTAACTTCAAGTTGTATCATTAACTTGAGTCGATTATAAGAAACAAGTCAATCAAAACATACAAGGAGGATTTTTTAAATGAGTAAAGTATTCGTTGCATATTTCAGCGCAAGCGGTGTGACAAAGACTGTGGCCGAAAAACTGGCGCAGGAAATCAAGGCGGATTTGTTTGAGATCCAGCCGGAAACGCCCTACACAAGCGCAGACCTCAACTGGCAGAACGCCAAAAGCCGAAGCTCTGTTGAGATGAACGACAGAAGCAGCCGTCCGGCAATCCGTTCACGGGTGGCAGATATGGGGGCGTATGATGTGGTGTTCGTTGGATTTCCGGTGTGGTGGTACCGTGAGCCCTCCATTATCGACACGTTCATGGAGGACTATGATTTTTCAGGAAAGACAGTCGTTCCCTTTGCTACGTCTGGCGGCAGTCCCATTGGCAGCTCCGGCAAAAATCTGGAGGCTCTGGCCCCAGGCGCAAAAGTCGAAAGCGGAAAACGGTTTGCGGCCAATACGCCCGGCAGCGAGCTTGCCGCCTGGGCCGCGCAGTGGCTGTGATGCCGTTGAGAGTAGCTGGGCTCATGCACTGATAAAGCTCCAAGCCCTTTTCTGTTTTTAGTTTGTTATCCTAAAAAGAACCCTGATTTTTCATCAGGGTTCTTTGCTGTTTTCACATCTTTTTATACTCTGTAATGTCAAAGCAGGTCAGGAGATACGCGTCGTGGTCGCCCCATTTTATGGGCGAGCACCTTACCCTTGTCCACATCTGGTACCTGGGATTATAGACCTCGTCAACATTTCCCCGGAGAGGGCAGCGCTCACAGGGGCTGTCTCTGTGGAAAAAGGCCTCGTAGCAGGCCTGTCCAGGCACCGCGCCTGGGTCCAGCTCCCGGGTTTTATGGTTGATATAGAGCAGCTCGTAATTATCCCTCTGGATGGCGCAGATATAGGCGTCCTGCGTGTCGAGAATGGTGTTAAGCCGGACGGCGAGCTGACGGTCGCGTTCAGCCGCACGCTTTTTCTGCAGGAACACGGTCAGCAGCTGAGAAATCAGCGACAGCATACCGATTTCCTCCTTGGTCCACATCCGGGTGCCGGTGCACTCGTCAAAGCCGACGAAACCGGAAAAGGCGCCGTTATCCTGTATGGCGCACTGCAAAGTGGATCGGATGCCCTGCTCCTCGAACAGTGCGACCTGCTCTGGCACCAGCGAGTAGATGTCCCGGCAGTAAAAAAGGGCGTTTTCCTCAAACAGGGCAGCGTAATTGCCAAAATCCTCATAGGCGTAATGCTGTAAATAGTCTTTCTGCGGCTCGATCCCGGCGTTGCACCACTCATAGGTATTGTCGCAGTATCTTCCGTCCTCGCTGTTCTCAAAGATATAGGCCCGGCTCACGTCAAAACGCTTTCCGACAATTTCCAGAGTGGTCTGAATGGCATTGTCCAGATCCTTTGCATTGTAAAGGATCTGGAACACGTAGGTGGCAAGGTTGTCCATCTCTGCGCCAGCTTCCCGGTTAGAATCGATGGCGGAGCCCAGAGTGGAATAGCCAGTGCCGGCGACGCTGGTCATTGTCTCCTGGTCAAAGAGCTTGTAGTTGTTTTTACCAATGCTTTTGGCCCAGTACAGGGCCCGGTCGGCATTCTGGTACAGAGTCTGGAAGTCCTGGCCGTCCTGGGGGCACAGTGCCACCCCGATGCTGCAGGTTACCTCGATGGGCCTTTTTTCGCTCTGGAATAAATGCTGGAACGTATCCAGAAGCTGCCGCGCCTTTTCCTCTGCCACGCCCTGGGACGTGAGGTCCTTTAAAAAAATGATGAACTCATCCCCGCCGATGCGCCCCACCACATCGGACTGGCGCACCAGCTTTTTCATGCCAATGGCCATTTCTGTCAGAACCGCGTCGCCGAAAAGATGCCCCATATTGTCGTTGACCTGCTTAAAATTATCGGTATCTATGAGAAACAACGCGCTGCTGCCAGGCTCCTGGCTCAGATACGCGCTGATCTTCTGCTGGATGGCCTCGCGGTTATACAGCCCGGTGAGGGCGTCCTGCTCGGCCTTCTGCCGGAGGGTTGCCACCATCTGGCGGTTCTCGTCATTATCCAGCATGACACAGAAGATCTGCTCCTCGCCGTCTTCTCCCACGAACAGGTGGCTGCAGCCGGTGACCCATTTATAACTGCCGTCACCGCAGCGCACGCTGCACTGAAAATTTATCTTTCCGATCAGATCCTGCGCGGCCTCCTGTTCCTGATAAAAGGGGGATCTTTCATGCTCACAGAGCATTTTTGCGAACTGGTTCTGTACTTTCTCCATGAGGGCCTCCCTGGAATACCCAAACATATCGAGAAAGCACTGGTTTACCGCCAGGATCTCATAGCTCTCATTATTTTTACACTGGAGTACCGCGCCAGGTACTTTATCCAGCAATGCTTCATTTCTCGTATTCATTTCCTCTCCATCTATCGGCAGAGCCATTGTTTTCTGTCACGCTATGCCTGGCCATGATCATATTATATCATAATTGCGTCATCCATGACATCCTTTTTAAAGAATGATTATACTTTCTGACTCCAGATTTCTACATGGTCGAACTGCTGGTCCGGGTACTCGATGACCCCAAGCCCCAGTTCTCTGGCCGCCCGAGCCACCTCGTCATAAGGCACCCCCGGGCAGTACAAATCGGCCGCGTGGCCGGACAGATGCCAGGAGTTTGGGATGCCGCCCACCTCAGCGTTGCGTCTTTCACAGCGAACACCGGAGGTGATGATGATGGGCTGGTCAAAATAACACCGAAGCGTCTCCACCTTTTCCAGCAGCTCCGGGTCCATGGCCGCGGGCCAGCCGTCACAGTAGCCCGCGCAGTCGCAGGCGTACTCGTCCATGAGGAAGTGGGCCGAGGCCCAGGGGCCGTTGGTGAGGATGGGGTCCTCAGGCAGCGGGTGGTCGATGACGGCCCCGTCGGGTGGGGGTTCGGGCTCCGGCGGTAATGGTGGCTCTGGTTCTGGTACGCTGGTCTCTGGCGCGCGCTCCTGCTGAGGTGCCGGGGGCGATGGCTGGGGAACTGACGCCTCTGACCCTGTCTGAAAACTTTTAAAAAACACACCACTGGTCACAATGACTACCATGGCTATTAATAAGATAAAAATACCTTTGTGCACACTTTTCATGGAATCTCCTTTCTGTATCAACGGTTAAGCTTCCACTTAAAAAAGGGCTTTCGCCCTTTTCTACCGCTTCTCTTACTCCACTGCCACGTCGGTCTTGGTGGTGTCTACCCGCACTGCGCCCACGACCTTGGCGAGGGCAAAACCGTCGGGCTCAAAGGCGCCCTGGTCCACGATGGCCTGGGCCCCGGTTTTGATCTCGGCGTCGGTAATGCCGTCCTTGTAATCTGGGATGGTGATTTTATGATCCTTCCCGTCTGCGCGCTGAAAGGTGATGGTTAAATCTTTGCTGGTTGTTGCTGCCATGTTTTGTTTCCTCCTGGTTTTTTAATTTGTGCTCTGGGTTCCAATCCTGTTAAGCCACTTCGATCATCTCTTCGGCCGTCACTTTCACCTGCTTTTCCCGGATGGGCTCCTGCATGCCGGTGATGGCTTTGGCGGTGGCCACAAAGGCGTCGTCGGTCACGCCCTCTTTAACGTCGCCGTAGGTCTTGGAGGACTTGACGATCTTTCCTCCCACTTCGCCATGATTGACGGTAATCTTCATTCCTACCGATTCCACTGTTTTTTCAATTGCCATGTGCTTACCTCCTGTTTTTGGTTTCGGCGTTTTGCCTTACACTCTTACAATGGAAAAAAGGGTGGAAATTTTACAGTTATTTCAAAAAAAATAAAAACAACCAAATTTGCTGCTTTGGTTGTTTTTATTGAAAGATTATTCTTATTGCAGGCGGTACTTATTTTTTCTCAGGGCTTCTATTCCCCGATGCACGTGTACGCCGGCCAGGCAAGGACTAATGTCCAGTATCTGGGCGATTTCATTCAGGCTTTTTTCCTCAAAGTAGCGCAGCCGGATAACGTCTGCTCTTTCTGCTCTTATTTCTGCGAGCATCTGCTCAAGCACTGCGTTTTTTTCCTGTCTGACCATTTCTTTTTCTGGCGATGGCCCAGCATCTGGATATTGTTCCAGGCTGTTTTCCCCATCCTCCCCACCGCCTGTGACGGCGCGCTCGTTTTCCTGTTGTTTTTTGATGGCTTTGGCCGCATTGACAAAATGATGGAACAGGCGGTTTTTCAGATAAAAGGGGAAGACGACGCCTAAATCCGGGTCGTAGGCCTGTACGGCCTCCAGCACGACCAGGGCGCCGTCCTGCAGGGCGTCCTCATAGGCGTCTGTGTCGTAGATGTATTTTTGTATAACGGACAGGATCAGGGGCTTAAAGGTGTTGATCAGCTGCTCTTTAGCTGCTTTGTCATTGTTTTTTGCTTCCTGGACCCAGGTGTCGATCAACGCGTATTTTTCTTTCAATAAGCCTCCTATGCGTCCTCATAGACGTCTGTAATCTCAAGCACAAGGCCGGGAAACCGGTCTTCGACGGCGGCGCTGAGCTCGTTAAAGGCATCCTCGGCCTCCTCGGCGCTGCGGGCGTAAAAGCCGGCCTGCATCCGGCACTCGGCCTCGACCAGGTAGCTTCTTCTCCGTCTTACCACACCGGGGCCAATCCCGTATCGGTTCATGTTTTTTCTCCTTTCTGTTTTTCTTCTCTCGCGGCCCAGATGGCGTTAAAGGCAGCCACGTCGTCTCCGGGGTACTGTGCCCGGATGGCGGCTTTTTCTTCCTCGGTGATCTGGGGCAGCAGATTGAACTGGGGCATAAACGGCGCATCCTCCTGATTAGAATACAATCGAGAAGCATGTTTATTATTTACAGGATTTATTAACGGTGCGCCTGTGCGTGCGCTCTGTGTGCGGGGCTGCGTCCAGACCTGTGTGCGCTTGCCGCTCTCTGGGCGGGTTATCCACAGGGTGGAAAGCTCCGTGTCAAAGGGAATGAGTTCGTACTCACCGGCTTTGTTTCCACCGTGCGGGTGATAGTGCAGGCGTCCGTGACGTACCAGGTGCGCCCTTGCGCGCGCCACCTGGAAGCGGTTTTCAAGCGCCAGGGCGGCGCACACCCGGGCATTGGCAATCTTAAACCGGATGGGCCAGTACCACAGACCATCACCGGCCTGGATGGCGGCTTTGTTATTGGTGTACATGAGCAGGTGCCAATAGGCCTGGAGCAGCGGGCTCAGGGGGTGCGTCTCCAGCCATTTGTAAAAGGCCAGCAGCTCGGTCAGGTAGTTCATCGGGTTGAAAAGAGCAGGTGCGCGGTGCCGCAGCCCTGGCTTTTTCGCAGCTGCATGATCATCAAGCCGTCCAGGAAAAAGTGCCAGTCCTTTGCCTCGTCCGGGGTGAGCTTTCCGCTGTCGCGGGCGTACTGCAGCAGGTCGCACATGCCGCCGATGTCCACAAACTCCATGACCTCCAACCGCATCGGGTCGTCTCTGGAGGGAAAATGGCGGCGCCATACACCCACACGCCGGTTGTTCCGCAGCTTATCGAGGAAGCCGTCCTCATCGTCCAGGCCCAGCAGGACGGCCAGGTCCTCCATATGCCAGGCCAGGGAGCGGCCGCCCACGATCATGGCGCGCAGGGGCTCATGGCTTTTGCCAAAAATATAGGCGGTATGGCAGTAGCAGGTTTCAAGGTTCAGGATATCGTGACTCACAGGCGCACCGCCTTGGGATCCATGCCATGCTCCTCGAAGAGCATTTTGGCGAACAGGAGCTGGCCAAAGAGCGTGATCCTAATCCTGTCCTCATCAAGCATGATGATTTCGTCCAGTGCTTTTTGGGTCGGCACCTGGGTAAGCTTCCGGTTTTTCTGGTAACGGATATAGCCCTTTTTCCGCAGCCAGGCATAAAACTCGTACAGGCCGATGTCCAGCCCCTGAGCCTGAAGCTTTTTGACGAGGTGCTCCACACTGCATTCCAGCTCCTCCTCCATCAGCCGGTTCTCTGGCGGGGGCGTCGGCTCTGTCTCCCTCAGATAGATCCGGGCCTTTTTTTCATAGTCCTGCCGCAGGGCGTCCAGCTGCTTTTCCAGAAAGCACAGCTCAATGCGTTTGTCAATGGCGGGCAGGGTCTCGAAGCTGCCTAAAATACGGTCCTCCTGTTTCAGGGCGCACGAACCACACCATGGCTTGAATGCTTTTTTGTCCGTTTCGGTTTTTGGGGTTGTCTGTTTACGATTCATTGTAAACCTCCTGTAAAATTGGAATGATTTTGTCTTACAGGTAACAGGATACAATAATATTTCAACTTTTACAAAACGAAAAAGTTCCGATTGATGGTTATTATTTTAACAATATAACTTTTTTCTATTCCTTGAGCATTTTTCCTTCAAACCACAGACGAAGGCGCCTACGCCAGCGGTAGACGGTGTTGTTTTCGCCGTAAAAGTCCAGGGTGTCCCATGGCCGGTTCTGTTTTCGCCGCAGCCTGCCCGTATGCATTAGCTCATCGTTTTCAAACAAATGCGCGAGCACACTCACTACCACCGTTAAGGCGCAGCGCACCCAGCTCAGGACGCTGGGCGGAAATACCCGCTGGTTTTTTTCGCAGGCCTCACACTGGCGGCTGCACAGCCACAGAAGGATCAGCTTTCCGCCCTCTACCTCCACAGGTCTGGGACGCCCGTTAACAATATGGAGCCGGCCTCTGCGGCGGATGGCTCTGAGCTTTTTGGGCCTGAGCGCGCCGCCGCAGTGCTTACAGGTTGTAATTGCCGCCTGTCCCTGAAAAATATATTCGCCGATGAGCTCCCGCCCCTCCTTGTCTTCATAGCCGGTGTTTACAGGCTCATAATCCTCGGGGTGGGTCTGAATGTTCTTGAGCAGTGAAAGGTGTTCGATCCAGTCTCTTGGTATTTTCATTTTCGCGCCTCTTTCTTAAACAAAAAACCCTGAAGGCCGCATACGCGTGTACGTATACGGCCTTCAGGGTTTTGATGGGTGACAGCCATTGTCCCATTTTCCATTTTTAATATTATAATGTCTGCTTAATTTTAGTGCTTGTTCTCATTATAGACGATATCTTACTAAAGTACAAGGAGAAATATGAAACTGCTCGACGGGCATAAAAAAACGCCCCCGGTTTAGGAAACCGGAGGCGCTTGAAAGGAAAAGTATTGGGGGGAGATTAGGTATTTCGCTTAATCTAAGTAAGAGGTATGTGTGTTCAGAAGTATTTATACCCCTGGTATGATCCTTTAATCATCCCGCTTTTTTTCTTTATTTTTTACACCTTCCTTTAAGGATTTTTGCATATGGCGCACTGGTATGGTATACTTGAGCTGTAATCTGATATCTAACGTTTTTCTCAGGGCACGATACTACCCCTATCTTTTTTGTAGATCGCAGCCATCTGAGACAAACCTGTTAGATTATACTTGAATGTCCAGCGTTGGCTGGTCTTTTTTTATGCGCAAAATAAAAACGGCCTTAAGCGCTTCTGCTCAATGCCGTTTGTCAACGAATTTTTCTACTCCACCGGGTCGTGGCTGAGTAAAAACAGTGTCAGAATTTCTTCCGCGTATTTTCCTTTTTGGGCCGGACAGCGCTCTAAAAGCTCCAGTATGGCTGAATATTTGGTCCCCATGTATTCTCTGGGGCCAAAAAGTATGGCGTCGGCGGACATTTTTAATACGTCGCAGAAGCGGTTCAGGCTCTTTAGGGAAAAGCCTTTTGTCCCGAGCTCGATATCGGCAAGAAAGGTGGGGGTGATGCTGACCTTTCTTGCCAGCTCGTCGCGGGACATGTTTAGAAATGTTCGCTGTTTGCGGATTCTGAGGCCAATGGCCTTGTAGTCGAGTGGCTGCATGTGTTTTCCCTCTCTATCTATTGTTTTCTGGAATCCGCTGTGACAGAAGGCCGCGCGCGTCCGGCCTTCTTCTGGGTCACAGCTTCCAGAAAAACAAAAAACTGTGTATGGCTTTATCCATACACAGTTTATCTCTTAAAGTCAATGGCCGATACTCGCTGTGGGCCTTGTAATTTGGGTACAAATGGCCTATAATAAGTATGCGGTACTTTCCTTTGGGGAGTTGTGTATGGTGCTCGTTCACCACTACGCAAGCCGGCCCGTGTTGGTAGCACGGCGCCGGATGCCGCTTTTTGTTTTTCTTAAAACCTATTATATCGCTTAATGGTGTTTTTTGCAATGTTATATTGGTATATTATTTCAACCTGGTTCTTTTGAGGGCTGGTGCTTATAGGAAAAAACTGCATTAAACCGGAAGGTCTAATGCAGTTTTTTTCGGGCTTGGCGTATTATTTTGCGACGGCCTTATACCAGGTCTCGCCGTTGATCACTCCGCGTGATGGGTAGTTTACCCAGCCGGTGATCTTATCGGTGCGGTAAGGGAAGTAGGTTTTCATGATGGCCAGGGCAATACCTGGGGCTTCTTCGGAATTCATTTTCTGGATATCCTTGAAGGCTGCGCTGTATTCGTCGTAGTTTTTGGATTTCATCATTCCTGAATAGGCGTCCAGATAGGCTGGAGCGGCGTAGGTTCCAAAATGCTGGTTGCTGGTCATGGTAATATCGGCGATGTAGCTGGCAATGCCTGTCCAGTTTGCAATGCCGACGGTGGTCATGCCCAGATAGATTTCATAAGCGCTGTTGGTTCTCAGCTGTTTGGTATAGTCGGGGTTTGAAATGGTCTGCTCGTCAACGGATACCTGTATTCCTGCTTCTGCCAGATTGGTCTGGATCATCTCTGCGATACGCTTATAGATTTCGGTTGATCCCTGAAGGGCGATTTTTACGTTCATGGGGCTGCCGTCTGGAAGCTCGCGCATGCCGTCGCCATCTTTATCGACAAAGCCTGCCTGGTCCAGCAGTTCGGCCGCTTTTTTGAGATCCCGTTTGTTTTCCGGAAGGCTGCTGTCATAGCCCAGGCACGCCGGAGATACAGCGCCTTCATTGGCGACCTGTCCGTGTCCGCCGCCAATGGACTGCGCAAGAAGCTCGTAATCCAGGGCACAGCGCACGGCTTTTCTGAAATTGAGGTCGTTTGTCGGGTATTGGTTGAACCCAAAAACAATCTGATAGGTGGCGGAATTCAGGCTTTCTCCCGGGTCTATATTGGGGTCGCTTTCGATGGTTGGCAGCAGTGTGGTATCTAATGAGGATGAGTAGCCGTACATGACGTCGATCTCTCCGGACTGCATTGCCATGATCAGGGAGGACTGGTTGTCAAAGCTCTTCAGCTCGACTTTATCTACGGTGATCTCTCCCAACGGATAGTCGCTTACTGCTTCATAGTAGGATGTCTGGGCGTCCTCGTCGGCTGAAACGAATTTATAGGGTCCGCAGCCGACTGCGGCGTTGGGTTCTGTATACTTTTTGGACTCTGTGACGTTTTCCCAGATGTGTTTTGGTAAAATGTAGTAGGACAGGGTTGCTTCGTTCATGAACGCAAAGGCTTCGTCCTCGTCAAAATTCAGGCGGATGCTGGTATCGTCGATCTGGTCGACGGAGGTGATCTTTAGGAACCAGGTCATGTTCTGCTGCTTGTAGTAGTCGAAGGTGAACAGCACATCTTCGATGGTCACTGGCTCGCCGTCATGCCATTTTAGGCTTCCCAAGGGGTCGAAATGGAGGGTAACCTGCCTGTTATCATCGCTGATCTCCCATTTTTTGAAAAAACACCCGTCTCCGGTCAGCTTTCCTTCCTCATCAAAACGCCATAAATTCAGCTGTGAGAAGGAATGGTAGTTGAGGCGGCCATAGGCGCTCTCGCTGTTCATGGCGCTGTAGCCATCGTTTTTGTAGGTTGTCCCGATACGCAGCACCTCTACGTGTCCTGACCCGTTCCCCTGCTGCTCCCCGCTGGCATTTCCACAGCCCGAAAGAGGCAGCACCACCATCACGGCTGCTAAACAGGCCGCAATCACTCTTTTAATTTTCATTTCTTTTTTACTCCTTTGTAAATGGTTATTTTAAACAACAGCCGAATTGAGCTGTTTGTCTTCAACAATGACGCCCTCTTCAATGGTATAAATCTTGTCTGACACATAACGGCAGAGGGCTACGTCATGGGTAATAAAAAGATAGGACAGCTTTCTTTTTTTCTGCAGCGCGAGCAGCATCCGCATGACCTGCGCCTGTGAAATCACATCCAGCATGGACGTGGGCTCATCCAGTATTAAGATGTCGGGCTCTGGCAAAAGCGCTCTTGCAATGGCAAGGCGCTGGAGCTCACCTCCTGAAAGCTGTGCCGGTACCCGCTTCAGCTGCTCTGGATAAATACCAAATTGCCCAGCCATTTCGCGCCGCGCTTCTGTGTTGTACGCTTTGCCGCAGAGCTTATAAACTTCCTCCATGCTTTTATCCAGTGAAATTCTGGGATTAAAGGACACTTCTGGGTGCTGGAAAATCATCTGGATACGCTTCCGTTTTTTTTCCCTGGCGGGCAGGGCCTGAAAGGGCTCATTGTTATAGAGCACTTTCCCCTGCACTGGGCGGAGCAGCCCGGCGGCGATCTGTCCCAATGTTGATTTTCCGCTTCCACTTGTTCCTAAAAGACCCACAATCTGGCTGTCTTCCAATGTGATTGAAACATCTTTTAAGACAAAATCCTCCTGCTGAGGATAGCGGTGTGATACACGGTCAATTTTAAGCCCCATAGAGATGACACCTCACATTATGCTGCTCTACTCTGGTCATCTCCGGCGTTTCCAGGCATTTTCCGCTGGCCTGTGGACACCGGTGCGCAAAGGTACAGGCAAAGCGTTTATTGATGGAGGGCGCATAGCCGCCCGGACAATTCAGGCCGTTTTCTGGCAGCGCTTCCAGCAGCATTTTGCTGTAGGGATGCTTTGGCTCTTTAAAAAATGTTTTGGCGGGCGCCACCTCAACGGTTTTTCCGCCATACATGACACAGACGGTATCTGCAACCCTGCTGGCAAAACGGATATCATGGCTGACGCACAGCAATGTGCGATCCTCCAGCGCCAGCAAAAGCTTTTCTACCTCTGCGATTCTTTTTTCATCCAGACCCTTTGTGGGCTCATCTGCCAAAAGGATTTTCGCGCCTCCTGCTGCGCCCATTGCCATGAGGGCGCGCTGGCGCATGCCGCCGCTCAGGGTATGGGGGTATGCCTTTGCCAGTTTGTCGGCTGGCGTCAGGCCCAGCCTCTCCATCCACGCTTTTGCCTTTTGAAGGGCTTCGCCTTTTTTGAGGCCGCTGTGCTCAACGAGGGGTTCGGATACCTGTTCCCCAACAGTCATCAGCGGATTCATCCCGTTTCCGCTTCCCTGCGGAATATAGCCGATGACCTTTCCTCTTATTTTACGCAGCTCACGCTCTCTGAGGCCCAGCATCTCGGCGCCGCCGATTTTTATGCTTCCCCGAACTGCAGCGTCACTTGGCAAAATGCCTAATATAGCCGCCAGCGTCACGCTTTTGCCGCTGCCGGATTCGCCCAGAATAATGGTGCGTCCTCCCTCTGGCACGGTAAGGCTCATCTCCTCCACTACCGGCGGCTGTCTGTTAAATTGTATGGTCAAATTTTTGATCTCAATCATTGTATTACCTGATATTCCTCACGTTTTCCAGGGCTCTTGGTTCCCAGCCCATAATAGCCGATCAGCACAAAGGCAAAGATGCAGAGGCTAATGCAGATGATTGGCGGCACGTACCACCAGGTGTAGCCCGCCACGACACCATTTTTATGAAAGGCATAGTATAAAATGGAGCCCCAGCTTTTCTGGTTATAGACACCGAGCCCCAAAAAGCTCAGGCTCGCCTCGGTTACCATTGAGGTCGCTACTGCCAGGGTTGCCCGCATCAGGACAATGTCACTCATATTGGGTAAAATGTGCCGCAGCATAATGACGCTGGATTTCTGTCCCATCATCTCCTCGACCCGGACAAAGGGGAGCTGGCGGACTTCCAGCACCTTTGCCCGGACAAGGCGGGCTGTGGTCGGCCACGCGGTCACGCAGATCGCGATCACAATGTTCCACATGCTCGGCTCCATAAACGCTACAAATACGATGGCAAAGGGCAGCTGCGGGATGGTCATCCCCACGGCTGTCAGGGACTGCAAGGCCTGATCCAGCCGGCCGCCAAAATAACCGCCTGCCAGACCGATGCCTGTGCCGATAATAATAATACATGCTGCCGCGGTGATTCCTGTCAGCAGGGTGGTCCGGGTGCCGAGAATGAGCTCGCTGAGAATATCCTGCCCGATATCATTCGTTCCAAGCAGATGCTCTGAGGATGGTCTCTGAAAGGGCGCTGTGAGGGCTTCCATCCCATAGGGCATAAGCTGTTCTGCAAAAACAGCGACAAAGACAAAGAAAACCAGAATCGCCGTCCCGATCCAGACACAAAGGTGCACTTCTTTCAAGGCCTGTTTTTTAAGCTTCATGAATGACCGCACCGTCCTTTATTCTCGGATCAAATTTCCACGCGAGAATGTCTGCAATAAATTGAAAAAAGATGACGCAGACCGCAATGAGCAGGAAACACAGCTGAACGGTTGGATAGTCATGCTGGATAACGCCGTCGTAGATGAGGGTTCCCAGGCCTTTCCATGAAAAAACAACTTCGATCAGCATTGAGCCTGAGAGCATATAGCCAAACTGCATACACAGCAGTGTCACATAGGGGACGGCCACGTTGCGCAGCACATGCCTGAACAGCACCTTGTGCCGGGGCAGCCCCTTAGCCTCGGCGGTGATGATGTACTCTTCATCCCGAATCTGCGAGACAAAGCTTTTCATCATCAGAAAATTGGTCGATGTTTTAAACAGGGCTAACACGCTGACTGGAAGCACCATATGGTAGAGGGTATCCGCAAATTTCGCCCACCCTGTCAACCCGCCTGAAGCCATTCCGCCAACGGGAAACCAATGCAGATTAAAGGCAAAGATCACCAGAACGATGAGGGCCAGACAGTTGGCCGGTATTGTCTCGAACAGCAGAAAAACAAAGGTCAGCGCTGAATCTGCCCGTCCGCCTTTATGGTACCCTGCAAAAATGCCTAAGGCGCCGCCCACAAAGGCGGACAGGATAATAGCGGTCACCGACAGAACCAGGGTCCAGCGCAATCGGAACAACACCACCTGAACCACATTCTGGCCGCTGATATAGGATTTTCCAAATTGGAGGGTGACGGTATTCCACAGGAAGCGGATATACTGCTCAAAGAGAGAGCCATCCAAAGCGTACTGAGCTCTCACTTTATCCAGAATCTCTGGGTAATTGTAATAGAGTGTAAAATACTCTTCTTCCCCCAGTATGTGCAGCAGCGGATCTCCAGGTATCAGATGGACTAATAAAAAGTTCAGGCTGACTGCGACCAGAATTAACGCAAGGGCGCGGAGCAGATAATAAAGCACTTTTCTCATACGGTCATCTCCAGCGCTGTCTCTTCTTGTTTTAGCGAGCAGACTAAAACGCCCATAACGGTTTTACCCTCGTTGATAAAACATCCCTCCTGTAAAGCGTCTTTTACATAATCACGGATCGCCTCACGCCAGTTTTTAACGGTGATCCCTGCTTCCACAGTCTCATAATGGCGGATCAGTCGGTCTACTGCCAGAGCTTCCTCCTCCGCACAGCGCCACTGGCATTGTACTGGCAGCACAACGGGCCTGTAGCCCATCGCTTTTAAAAGCTGACAGGGGTACTTCACGTGGTTGCTGCCGCTGTGGGTCAGGGTGTGTCCGAGCAAGATTTCGTCTAAGGATTTACAGCTCCCGTTGTCTTTCTTTTTGGCGGGCGTGTCACAAATGCCAACATACACCACCAGATCCCTGCTGAGACTCAGCATTTTTAAAAAGGGTTCTGGATGATAAAGGCCCGGATTCATACTGCCGATTACCAGATCATAGGCCCGCGCTTCAAACGGCAGCCGGTTAAAATCACCAGTCTGTACCTTCACATTAACGCCTTTTTCCTGCGCTTTCTGGCAGATAATGCGGTTCATCTCCGGCGAGCAGTCCAAGGCCGTCACTGCCGCGCCACACGCCGCGAGGGGCAGCGCGAAAGCGCCTGTCCCGCTGCCGATATCCAGTATCTGTTTTTTCGATCCATTCCAAAAGCCCTGACGCTTTAAATACCCGAGCAGGACCTCTACCCGCTCGTTACTGCTGCCCATACCCGCATCATAATAGTCCGCCGAGGCATCCCAGCATTTACGCTCCTCCGGAAAGGTTTCCCGGTACAGAGATTTTTCCGCTGCGTCCCTCCAGCATTTCACCCAAAATTCTTCTCTTCGATTCACTAAACTCTACCTTTACTTTTTTATCGCACAACAAAAAAAGCTCAAAAGCCATGATTACAATCAAATCAACAGCCTTCAAGCTTTAATATTTTTTATTCACTTTTAAAATTTTTCTGTACGTTTATAGGATATAGTATAGCAGAGATAAAAGGTTTTCACAAGCTTTTTTTGTGTTTTTACGCCGCCACCTAAAACAGAAAACACTTTAACATGGGATAAACTCATCCACGATTTTTTCCAGAACATCAAAATCAACTTTATTCGCGTTAATAAAAGATTGCACCAGAACATCTTCAATTTTTTCTTTCTGAACCCCCATATACAGCAGCGGTGTTTTTATAATAAGATCAACCGCTTCTTCAAAGCTTATTGCATTTGTATTTTTTATCAACGCTTCAACAAAGCGGAACTCCACCGCTGAAGCGATGGAAAAATAGGTGTCTAATTCTTTATCCGATATTTCCAGATCAAAAGCTTCTAAATACAAATGATAATTTTGAATCGCATAGGGTCTTACATATTCCTGAACGATATTTTCCTTTGTAAAATCGTAATACATCGTAAATAGTTTTTTATTCCAGTAAAATATTTTATAGTGCAGTCTCAAATAGGTGCCTGTAAAATAGACATCTCTCATCGGTATACACTTTGTTAGCTTTTGTCTTAATTCCTGGTAAATATTTCCATAGACAGCAAAGGCAATGTCCTTCTTGCTCTTAAAATAATAGTATATATTCGGATGATGTATATTTAAAGCATTGGCGATCTGGCGAATTGATGTGTTATTGTAGCCATTTTGGTAAAATAATTTTTTTGAACACTGGAGTATCTCGTCCCGTAAATTAGAATCCATCTATCTTCTCCTTACTGCTAAAGCTATTAATCTGTAGTAACTATAACACAAAATTAAAAATAATACTTGCTTTTTTTGTAAAACCCCTGTATAATTCAGTTAACAGATTTTACCGCGGTAAAATAACATCTGTATTTTTTTAGCAGCTGTTTTTACCGCGGTAAAATAATACCGTATTTTTTACCGCGGTAAAAACAAAAGGAGGTCTATATGGACAAACAAGAATTATTTGATGAAAGAGTGCACCTGTATAAAGATACTCTAAATCACCGCCCTGTCAAAAGGGTTGCTTCCTATCTCATGCTTGATGCTCTCTACGCCGTTCAATTTCAGGGAAAATCTTTAAAGGAAGCAACCTATAATCCTGAGCTGCTGCTAAACTGTACTTCCGAAATGCTTGAAACGGTCATTTGTGATGGCGTTGGCAATATTTATACCAAAGGCGGCATGTTCTATCGCATGACGGAATCCAAAAATTTTGTTCAAAGTCAGGAAGGTTTTTTGCAGCATCCGGAAATCTATACTTTAGAAAGTAATGAACTGACCGATTTGATTAACGATCCGTTTAAAACTATCGCTGAAAAGGTTTTACCTCGTTCACTCGGTAAAATGGATGAAGGTTTCCCAATGAATATGTATACAATGCTTAAAGCTTATGCCGCCAATTCCAGTTATTTGGGCAAGCTGGGCGCTGGAAAGATGCTGGTTGGTAAAAATGCTGGTGTCCCGCTAATTTATACAAATCTTACAAAAGCGCCTCTGGATTATCTCGGGAGTTCGGTTCGTGGCTTAGTTGGTCTTTTTAAGGACCTTCGGCGTGAAAAGGAAGCCATTCTCGAAACCTGCGACGCCTTGTTGCCACTATTAACCGCAACTGGTGAATTAAGTTTCCGCTCGCCAGATCGAAGCTTTCCGTTTATTTTTATGCCAACATTGGTTCCTCATTTCCTGAAAACAAAAGATTTTGAGACTTTTTATTTTCCAACTTTTAAAAAGCTGGTTGAAGACTTAACGGATAAGGGATTTAACCTTGTCATTCAATTCGAGGGGAATTGGGAAAGATTTTATCATTGTCTCCAGGAGCTTCCCAAAAACAAAATTTTTGGCATCTTTGAGTTTGGTAACCCGAAAGTGGCGAAGGAAATGCTCGGCGATACTATGGTCGTATCTGGATTCTATCCCTTAACATTACTCGGAATGGGCGAGCCCGAAGCATGTGTAAATAAAGCAAAAGAGATCATTGATATTCTTGCCCCAGGCGGCGGTTATATCTTTACCACTGATAAACAAATCACCAACATAAAGGATGCTAAACCTGAAAATTTGAAAGCAGTTTATCAATTAATTCAAGATTATGGAATTTACTAAAAGGAGCGTATTATGATACCTACAAATTATTTTGAATGCTGGGAAGATTATAAAAAAAGTCATACAACACAACAGGAAGATGATGAAATTATCGGAAAAGAATGGGATGCACTTAATCAAGAAATGTTTTTATTTATCATGCTAAATACTTTTTAATCTGATTTTAATTTATAAGACATCTATCATTTTATATAGATGTAAAAAGGGAGTAAAAAAATGAAAAAAGAATTAAACAATTTTAACCTCGCTTCCGTATTGTCTGTTTCTTTGCTTTTATATTTAAGCGGATCTTTATTGGCCCCTGCGTTAGGCGTTATGAAAGGGGCATTTCCCGAAGCTGAAATGTCAACCATTCGCCTTGTTCTGACATATATGTACATCACGGTGTCCATCTTTAGTCTTGTTTCTGGATTTCTTGCAAAAAAGACATCTAAAAAAAACGTTGTAATCATTGGTTTGCTCCTTTACGGCGGTGCAGGAATGGCTGGTGGACTTTTTATTAATATTAACATGATCATTTTATCCAGAGTTATCATGGGCATGGGTGTCGGGTTGATCTTACCACAAGCTACATCCATGATTGTAGAGCTTTATGAGGCAGAGAAAAGGGAAAAACTTCTCGGATGGTCACAAGGCCTTGCTAACATTGGCTCGATGATTGGCAGTATTATTGGCGGAAGTTTAGCACTCATTAACTGGAAATATAATTTCTTTGGGTTTGGCGTTGCTTTTGTAATTCTAGTCCTGGTCATCATTGGTGTTCCAAATATTCCACCGGACAAGACTGAAACAAACAAGGCAAACCTTCCGAAAATGCCAAAAGCGCTTTTTTCCATCTGTATTTTTATGTTTCTTGCACAAGCAGCATCCCTGGTAACAGTTACCAATATGGCTATTTTTGTAAATTCAGAACCCTGGGGCAATCCAAGCCTCCTTGGTATAACAATGGCATTGCTGACTTTTGCTGGTTTTGTCGCTGGTTTTGTTCTTGTTTATGTTAAAAAAATATTCAAAAAATTCACGCCTCTATTCTCATGTATCACAATGGGCGCCGGCTTTGTTATTCTCTCTTTTGCGAACAGTATGGGCTTGGCCATGCTTAGTAACACACTTATTGGCTTTGGTTACGGTTTGATGATTCCGTCACTGTTCATTTCAATTTCACAGAATATCCCACCTGTCCTTCGCCAAAAAGCAATTAGCATTGCTTCCGCTGCCATGTATTTTGGGTGCTTCGCTACGGCCTATATTCAGCAGTGGATCGGGATTTTATCAGGAAATCCTTCGCAACGCTTTATGTTTTTAGCTTTTGGTATTGGAACTTTTGTTGCTGCTGCTGGGTGTATAATCCAGATTTTTCTAAAAAAATCTAATCAGGTAAATGCCTGACATTGAAAGAAGGAACTCCCTATGTCAGATGACAAAATTAACAAAATCAGCTTTTTTGAAACCTTAACATTAGCGGCAGGTTTTACAATCGGTTCAGGAATTATCACGCTAACAGGAATCGGAATCGCCTTTACTGGCAAAAGTATCTCACTCGCTTTTTTAGTCACTGCCATACTCTTTTTGATTGCAGTTCGTCCCCTCGTTCTTTTGAGCAGCGTTCTACCAAGGACAAGTGCTGCTTACACCTATTCAAAAGAGTTAATCGGAAATAAAGTTGGCGGCTTCTTTGCCTATATTTATTTTGCTGGCAGAATAACCATTGCCATTTTTGGCATATCCTTTGCACAATATCTTGCCTCGCTAATTCCAGCATTAAACGATCCCCTATTGCTTAAATTTATAGGTATCTCTGTTTTAAGCCTCTTTTTTATCATAAACTTATTTGGAATTAAGTGTGCGGCCAAAATACAGAATATTCTATTTGTTCTTTTAATGATTGGCTTATTAACCTATGTCATCTTTGGTGTTCCAAAAGCCGCACCTATTGATTTTGGAGACGGTACTTTTTTTACTGGCGGTTTCAAGGGTTTTTACACAGCTGTAAGCCTGCTTTTCTTTGCTCTCGGTGGATCTTATATTATCACTGACTTTGCGCCTTCTATTAAAAATCCCAGTAAAACAATCCCTAAAGTGGTTGTCTTTGTAACGCTTGGCGTCTGCCTTCTCTATATGCTGATTGGTTTTGTCGCTTCTGGAGTTCTTCCTTTAGAAAAAGCAGCAGGAATGCCGCTTTCTGTATCGGCCGGAGTAATCTTCCCGATACCAGCTTTGAAAATTGTTTTTATCGTCGGAGGCGCTTTAGGTGCACTCGTTACTACCCTAAACTCAAGCTTCGTATGGTATTCAAATTCTCTGATCGAACCCTGTGTGGATGGCTGGTTCCCAAAATTATTTACTTTAAAAAACAAATATAATGTTCCTTACATTTTAATGACAGTCTTTTATCTCTTTGGCTTGATTCCAATTTTATTTGATATTGATTTAACAATTTTATCAAAAATTGCGGTTGGCTTAACAATTTTTTCTTTGATTATTCCGATGGCAGGCATTTTAAAAATAGATGAAAAATATCCTGAAGAATGGAAAAAATCAGGATTTGAGAAAAAGTATTCTCTCAGGAAAAGAAAAATCATGCTTTTTGTGACTTACATTATTTTAGCAACTCAAGTCATCTACTTACTGCAATCAAATCCACCATTGTCAAACCTAATTATCGGAGTTTATGTGCTTATTGTAATCATCTATTTAAATAGGCATAATACTCATAATGACCGCTTAAACAATAACTGTTAATACGACATCTGCAAAAGCCACCGTTTGATCTAAACTGAAACGGTGGCGCACTTTTTGTGCTGTGCTCATTATCGCCATTACTCTTTGCAGACAAACTTCTTAAAACAGCAACAGATTTATATTTTTTTATTTAAATATCACCAGTACTTTTCGGATTGATTTTTACAGGGAAATAAGCTACTATAAATAGTAACCTGATAGAAAGGCAATTTTATAAAAATTTAAAGGGGGAACCCAACATGGCCGACCCATCAAACCCAAAACAAGCCCAGAATAACCGGGCCTTTAATGAAATGCTCAAGTCTGCAAAAAAGCGGTTGGAACAGCGTCCGCCGGATGACCTTGCCCGCAAAGCAGGCGTTATCTTTGCTCCGAAGGACGCGGTTTTCACGATCCCCAGCCTTGGCCGCACCTATCCCCTCGCCTATCCCGAATTTGAATGTAAGGGGACCATCGACGAGTGGTTTCACCTTGTCCTGCTCCACTATTTGGATCTGGCGGACGAAACACCGGTTTCCGACGCCTTTGTTCCCTTTGCCGACCAACAGGAGGGCCTGATCCGCGGCACTAAGTTTGACCACACTGCCGCCCAGGCCCTGCGCGCTTTTCTTACAGGCAGGCGGCCTGAGCAGGTGAAAGCCGCCCTCCAGAAACTGGACGCGGCCTTTGTTCCGTCAAACGCAGACCTCTGCGCAGTTCTCCCTTTTCTTCCCTGTTACCCCATCGCGCTAAAGATCTGGTTTGATGACGATGAGTTTCCACCCGAGGGTAAGCTACTGCTAAGCAAAAGCGCGTCCCACTACCTGACCATCGAGGACGCGGTAGTGGCAGGTGAGTTCATTTTGAGGGAATTGGAGACTGCGTACCACGTGCTGTACACATGAATATATTTTAGAAAGCCCCTCCTTTTCTAAAATATTATACATGGTTTCAAAAATTATTTATTTTGTCAATTTATAACAAAAGCGAAGCAAGAAAAAACCTAGTAATGGAAATAGCATTGGAAATATGGAATAGGCATTAATAATAGCCAATTTTACGGCCTCGTTTGCTTCCCCCGCTACATACCCGGATAACATTAGTGTGATGGGAATCAGTAGACTTTTTATAATATTGGCAATTTTTACTGTCATATTTGAAAACCCCATAACCAGAGAGTTCATATCTTTTCCGGTATTGTTTTTTATATAGGTAACATTGTCCATATAAAGGCTTAACTCAAAGGGCTGTGTGGTTCCCGTCAGGCCATGAAAAATGATATTGGCACCCATAAATAAAAAAGGACTCCATGTACAAAACCGGGTACCGAAAATAAAAATCGCAATAATCGGATAAACGAACAAAAGTATCTTTCTCGGTGATTGTATCTTTGAACCCGCAATCCGAACAAGCATTGCTCCTCCAAGAGCAGCAACGCCTGTTAAAAGCATATGAAGCGCGGTTAGCTGAGGTTGCTGAAATACATATTTATAATAGTATACCGCTAAAGCAGGCAGCACGATGGAGGTGACATTGCTGGTCAGATCAATTAAAACGATAACAAACAGCTGGGCATTTGTCACCAGGGCGGAAAATACATCCCTTAGCTTAAGTTCTGAATAATCATTTGCCGCCTTCTCCCGCTTCCCGGCAAGCCAAAAATGAACCCAATTAAAAAGAATATATATAACGCCTCCGCCAGCCATAATCATCGGGTACAGGGCCCGCTCGGAATATTGAACTGCAAACAGAGTAATCAAAACAGGGGTAACTGTATTTGCCAGCATTCGCCCAAGATTTGAACCGATCATGCGCTGTGAGCTCAGCTGATTTTTTTCTGTCTGATTTGTCGCAATGACGTTAATCAAGGAGAGATTTGCAACGAACGTCAAATTATACATACACCTTGCCAGTATGTAGGCAGCTGTAATAACCAGAGCAGTGATAATGATATTATTTCCAAAAGATATGAAGTGTATCACAAAAAATACCGCGGCGATAACGGGACAGACCAGCAAATAAGACCGAAGCCTTCCCCAACGCCCCTCTGGAAGCATCAGTATAAGAGTCCCGGCTGTGGACGCAAGAATAAAATCACTGGCACTCATAACAAACATCGCGACTGACGTAATGCTTAGCGGAATCAAGGCAACATCTGTCATAAAAAAAGAAAGATAGGTTCCTGAGATGAAGGCAACTAAGCCTTCTCCTACATCTGCTATACCCCATAACATATATTTTTTTCCAAGCTTTTTTTTCATATTTTGTAACCTCATTATCCTTTAATCGCCAGAAGGCTTTCAAATTTTTAAACCTGCATGGAATATGAGAGACTGATCAGCCTAGCCTTTCAGCCCCTCATTTAAAAATCATTTCTTAATTTACTGACATAAGGAGTAAATAAATTTTACGATCATATCTTCTGCTGCCATCACTTCAGCCTTAGCGCATTCCGGTGTCAGTGGATTTTCCCTGAGATACTCATCCCATGTACGGTAGTATTTGCTTTCAAACGGTGCCTCTGGTGAGTGCGTGTAGTCATTGCGGTTAAAGTCCTGACCTGCCTTTTCTCCAGCATTAGGATAACGGCCGTATTCATATACAGTTTGACAAACAGCTTCCAAATTCTCAAGGCAGATATCTCCAAAGGTTAGTGGGTTTTTATCAAACTGGAAGATGAATTTTCCTCCTGGCATCATAATATCTAAAAACTCTTTTGTTTTATCAATACATTGTTGCTTCGTCGCTGTCCTTAAAATGCTCAATGGGAATCCCCCTGTGAGAATATGCTTTCTCCCGAGCTTATCTTTGATTAACTGTGGATCTGCATGTTCAAATTGAAGAACCGTATTGGTCGGAAGATCCTGAAGGTAGTCTAAATAGCGCATCCAGTCATGTTCACAAAATGCGTGTGAATGGATACCCAAGGAAGCATAGTCCGTCACCTGACGATAAAAAGTAGGCCACCACAAACGTTTGAAATCTTTTTCTTTAAGATATGTTGCCAAATGAAGCGGAAAAAAGACGTGCATTTCATCCGTGATTTTTGACGGCAGACCCACCTTGTAGTTTAAAGGGTATACACTGTTCACTGCCGCCTCCACCTTATCCGGTCTGCGGCGAATATCCATTGCCATGCCCGACAAACTCCTCAGACAATCGGTCAAAATATCTGCTGCGGCATAACATCCAGCACGTTGAACAACGTATCCGCCATGTTTTTTTCTGATCTTCTCACCTAAAGCTTTGTTTTTGGCCATATTTTGAGCTTTTGCCTCCATTCCCTGGGCGATCGTAAACATTGCTCTGACTGGCTCCTTTTTAAAATCAAGTCCAGTATAATTTCTTGGCAAAATTCTTTCGATAATGCAGTCATAAGCATTTTCAATGAACGCGTCATAATCTTCGGGTAACATTCCAACATGGTTTGGATGCTGCATCAGACCGGTTGAACTGATTTTCATACATTTTGATCCCGCTGCCTGATAAAAGGATGGGACGAGATGCCCGCCGGCAAAGATCGACACATCTGTCGGAATTCTGTCGGCCAGCTCCATTGCGGCGTCTTCGAGAATCGACGGATTCCACAACGCTTCTCCTCCTGGAACACCAGCATATCCGGCCACAACATTTGTGTTTAATGAAACATTTATAGGAACTCTCTCAGGTATTATATTGGTATAAACATCTCGGAAAACTTGTTGTTTTTGTTGAGCATGCCATTGATTTTCGTTTGCATCTTCAAGGATATTTGTTGTTTTTATTGAATTGACTTTTTCCATTTTTATTGTTCCTCTTCTTAATTCTCTAAATTTTATGATGCTGCTTCCTGCATATCCCGTTCTTTAATTTCCTTACGGTACTGTTCTGCTTTTTTGTCATTTATTGGGTTTAAAAATAATACGAGCAGTGCAATCACTAACGCAAGAATCAGCGGAAACAATGTATTCAAATTGTAAAGGACACTCTGTACAGCTGCTGGAACCGCTGCGCCACCAGCCAGGGCCTTTGAGTTAAATCCCGCTGCTGCAAGTAAGCTTGTTCTTATCGTGATAGAAGCGACATTTCCTGCACGAATCGAGATTGAATAGGTAGACATGGTCAGGCCATAATCTTTATTTCCGGTTTTCCAGACATTATAATCTGTCGCCTGTCCAAACAGCGGCAAAATAAAACCGTCTGAAATCCCATTAAAGAAGCTTGCCGCGGATAAAATCGCAATGGTTCCGACTGTATTTTCCGGTGACACAATCAATAAGCTCACAGCATAAAGACCTGCCTGAACAAACATAGTAAACACGTAACTTCTTTTTGTGTCCTTAAAGATCTTTAAAATCGTCGGCATCAATGCAGCTCCAATAATAGCTGCTAAACTGAAAGCAACGTTAAAAATGGATAGCATTTCAAAATTGTTCATGTAATAACGCCAAAAGTAGGCTGCGCCGGTAATATGGAAAAAGAAAAACACTTTACTGCATGTCATCGCCAGGAAGGTAACCAGCAATGCACGGTTTGTAAGGATTCCTTTGAATGTTTTAAGGATCGGTGTCTTTTTCTTTCTTTGAAGTGTTTTTGTCTGTGCTTCGCGCTCGATTTCAGAATTTTTTGTGAGAACCGAAGCGATAACAAAGATTACAATGGCCACAGCCGCCAAAATCACAGCGATCATGGCCCAGGCATTCATTTCTGGCATAAATGTAATGAAATAGGTCAGCATTACCGGGAAAACCCATCCAACCACAATTTTCATACCATCTCTGCAAATTTTCACTACCATTGCCAAAAACGAACGCGTTTTTTCTGTTTTTGCCACATACATATAAATGGTAAGACCTAATGTACTTAAAGCTGAAGACATAAAGGCCGCTAAAGCAATAAAAATCGCGGCTGGAATGACAAGCTTTGAAGGATCCTCAAATATAACGGGCATACCAAATACAATGATATATAAAATTCCTGTACCAGCTCCGGCAATCAAAAACCATGGCCAGAACTTTCCTTTCTTAAATGAAAACCGATCATATACAGTTCCCATAATCGGGCTCCCAAACCATTGAATCGCCGACTGTATCGTTTCCAAAATGCCAGCAACAACAACTGGAAACTGGTAGACCGAAGTCATCAGCATTGAAATATACGTTGTGAAATAGGCTTTAAATACTCCGCCACCTAATTCAGATAACGGATAGATTGACAATTCGCGCTTATCTTGTTTCTTTTCTTCTGTCATTTCCCTTTCCTCCATACTAATTTTCCCTTTAAAATCGTAAATTTCCCCTTCTTTTATTTTTAAATCATCTTTAGCGTATTAATACAAACAACAGCTAAGTGGGTGCTCTTGCTTTAATTGCTTTAATTTATTTAAATATTTAAATATTTTTATTATTATTACTATTCAAACAAATCAAAATGGTATTTTTATTAAAATTTAAAAGACTTTTCTCTCCTCTATAAAAAGCCACTACCTTTCATTACATTTTGGCCAAATAATGTTTTTCTTTATATTGGTATGATATATTATTTTTACGATAATGGCAAAGTGCTAAATGGAATCATTTATTCGATATCGGCATAGCGAAAAGTACAGTTTAGTAATTTACAAAAAAAAATCTCTTTTCCAGTAGGAAAAAGAGATTTTACAAACATTTTTATTTAAACCGTATTTTACTAAAGTAATTAGTGGCGTATTTCACAAAATCTTTTACAATTGACTTTTTATTATTTTCATTCCAGCAGAGCAAAAGCCCGCCTTTCATATCTGTGACTTCCCGAAACACAAAACCAGTGTCGCCAACAATCCGCGAATAGCTTTCAACAAAAAACACTTCATTATTTGTCCTTATATTCATTGGTAAGCTCATATGATTTTGCGTGGTAAATGTCACATTCGGAGTAAAACCTGCCTTTAAGCAGCACTCCTCGATCATTGAATAATAGTCGGAAAAGAGATGTGGTGAAGGTAAGATAAAATTCTGTTTTGCAAGATCGTGCATTGTCAGCGATGTCTTAGATGCGAGAACATTTGAAGGAAGCATACCTGCCAGCCAATTACAGTTTAAAATAACTTTACTGACCAAAGGAGGACTTTTAAATAAATTTTCACGAAATATCGGTACCATCGCAATGTCAATACTTCCATCAAGGAGTCCTGATGCCTGAAACGAAATATTCATTAATTCAAAACGAAATATTCTATTCGGCAGCTTTCCCAGATAAGCCTCTACCAAAGGCTGAATGTAGATTTTTGTGTCAATTGACGGTATAGAACTGAACAGAATTGTAGGATTGTCATTCTCCTGAATTTCATAGGCATATTGTAATGATCGCTCCATATGCTTCAGTATGCTTCGCCATTCTTTAAATAACACCTCACCTGCCGGTGTTGGGCGTATTGTTGTATTTTTTCCGCGAACAAATAAATCCAGCCCTAATTGTTCCTCTAACTGAGATATTTTTTTACTCAATGTAGGCTGTGTAATATGGCAAGCCTCAGCCGCTCGTGTAAAGCTGCCATATTCCTGAATGCTCAGACAAAGCCTTAACTGAAAAATAGTGATATTATCAAACTCGGTTCCCAGCACAAAATACCCTCCCTTCATTTTTTATAAAACATCAATAATTACCATTAGTGTAACCTTAACCTTTATAAATAGCAAGTTCTATTATTTACAAAGCTGTCACAATAAAAAAAGCCGCTCAAAGCGGCTAATCATCGTTATATATGGCGTGCCACGAGGGATTCGAACCCCCGACCTTTCGGTTCGTAGCCGAACGCTCTATCCAGCTGAGCTAGTGGCACGCATTGTGAGCACCTGTCGTGCTTACCTTTCATATTATAACAGCTTTCCAAAAGATTGCAAGTCTTTTTTGAAAAAAGTTTTAAAAAATTTCAAGCAGCGCGTATTTTGCCGCTAAAATCCTTACGGACGTCTTTCGTCCTTTTCCTCCTGCATTTTCAGCTTGAGGGTGGTGGCCTTGGCGACGGCCTTTACGCGGGTCTCGATATAGCGCTCACGCCAGCCGATTTTTTCCACGATGTCATCACAGAATACCTGGACGCTGATGTCTGGGGCGCCCTGTGCCTTTGCGGCGGCGGCGGCCCGGGCTTCGGTCTCCTGCTTCACAAAGTCTACGGCTTCGGCTTTATCCTGAAAGCTCCGGCACTGGCCCGCCACATGGGCCACATAGCCGTCGTTCTCCTCGTCGGGGCGCACCAGCGCGGTCACGCGCTCCTCGACAGCGGCCATGGCTGCGCCAACAGCGTTGGCGACCTCATAATGCTCTGGTACAATGACCACATACCCGGTTTCTGCCTGAATTTTCTCATACCAGGTTTTGGCCGGCGCGCCGATGGCGATGATGGGGACCGGATGCGCCTCGTACAGGCTCAGCACCTCTGCCCTGATGGTCTCCAGGATCTGCGCTGCGGCCTCGTCAACATAGGCGTCGGGGTCTTTATCGGTCTGGGCGTTTACGGCGCCGACGACCAGCTCACGGTCCCAGCCCTCAAAATCTCCGGTGTAGTGCAGCAGGTCGGTGGGGGTCAGCCCATTGCTTCCGCCGCGGCTGGCTGGCAGGACGCGCCGTCCTGTCAGGGCCGGGTGCCCGTCCACTGCGATGATCTGCGTATCGCCGCCCAGGCCGCAGGTATTGATCTGGGCGGAGTCGATCTGTGTCTGCCAGTCGCCGACACGGGCGCCGATGGGCGCAAGGGTCAGGGTATTGTCTAAAACAATGCCGCTGTCGGTCGTGGTGCCGCCCATATCGACAACCACGCCATCGCCGCAGCCTGCCAGGCTCAGCGCGCCGATAATGCTGGCTGCAGGGCCGGACAGAATGGACTCGATGGGCTTTTCCCGTATAAAGGAAAGGCTGGCCAGATTGCCGTCGCCTTTCACCATATACACGGGCGCGTCAATGCTCTGATCGGCCAGCGTCACCTCCACCGCGCGGATAAAATCCTCGAGGATGGGGATCAGGCTGGCGTTGAGGACGGTGGTGACTGTCCGGTCATGGAAGCCCAGCTGGCTGCTGAGCTCGTGGCCGCAGACCACTGGCAGGGCGCACTGCTTTTTGATGATATTCTTGACTGCCAGCTCCTGGCTCGCGTTGCGCACGCTCATCATGCCGGACACGGCAAAGGCCTGCACCTGGGGCGCGATGGCTGCGCAGGCTTCGATGACCTGCGCTGTATCCAGCGGAATGACTTCTTTCCCCTTGATATTGACCTTCCCCTGGACCTGGGCCCTGTGCGCGTCGGGCAGCTCACCCTTTGGCAGCTCGCCGATGATGATCAGGCCTGTGGGGCGCCCTTCGCCCTCGACGATGGCGTTGGTTGCCAGCGTAGTGGACAGCACTACCTTTTCGATGGTATCCGCCGGGTTAAGGCCAAGGCCGCGGATACTCTTACCGATACCAACGGCCAGATTGTCTCTGGTGGTCGGTGATTTTGCTTTTTTCAGCACTTTCTTTGTTTTTTGTTCCAGTAAAACGGCGTCGGTATATGTTCCGCCGGTATCAATTCCTAATACTGTCTGCATCGAAATTTCCTTCCTGTCTTAAAACCTGTCTGTGATGAACCCATTATAACAAATATTCGCCTGGAAGTCTCTCCTGTTTTGCGTTCTTTCCACGCAGCCGGGTCTGCTTTTACCAGTGGCCTCTGGTCCTTTTCTGTGTTAAAATGATCTAAAACAAAACGAAAAGCAAGGAGTGCCTATGTATCCCACCATCCAAAATATTTTTCTGCTGCAAACCGGCGGCACCATCGGCAGCGCCATTCATGACGGCTGCATTGACGTAGACCCTGAAAAGGGCGACGCCCTGATCCAGACTTACCTGAAAAGTGCGTCCCGGCTGGTCGATTTCGAGGTCAGCCGCCCATTTACCATTCTGAGCGAAAACCTGGTGCCGGCCCACTGGTCCCAGATCATCGACGCCCTGAAAACCGTCGATTTTGACCGGTACAAAGGCATTATCGTAACACACGGCTCCGATACCCTGCCCTACACGGCGGCGGCTTTAAGCTACTTTTTTAGCACCACACCCATTCCCATTGTGCTGGTCTGCTCAAACCATCCCCTGGGCCATCCTGAGAGCAACGCGCTGCCCAATTTCAGCGGCGCGGTGGATTTTATCCTGAACACCGCCCTGCCGGGCATTTTTACCGTCTATGAGAACAAAGACGGCAAAACGCAGATCCATCTGGGGACGCGGCTTCTGGAGGCGGACTGGATCAACGACAATTTTCTAAGCTTTGGCGGATGCCCCTTTGCTGTCAATGACCGTCACTGTCTGTCTCACGGAAACGCGCGTCTTAGCCCATCCATCGACGCCTTAAAGGACCGCGCGCACCACACCAGCTGGGCAGCCACGCCCGTGTTCACCGAGAAGGTGCTGGCCCTGCGCGCTTACCCGGGTATGGACTACCGCTATATCGATCTGGGCACCACGCCGCCGGCTGCGGTTCTCCACGCCCTCTACCACTCAGCCACTGGCAATGCTGAGGGCACTGACGGCGCTTCTCTGGCGGATTTCATCGCCAGCCATCCGTCGGTCGACCACTACCTGATCTCTTTTAAAAACGCCCAGGGCGACCTCTACGCCACCGGCCACGACCTGATCGGGCAGGGCGGCATTCCGCTGGAAAACATTTCCTTTGAGGCTGCGGTCACCAAGCTTTATTTTGCCTATAACCAGAAAGAAACCGATCCAGTGGCCTATATACGCACTGAACGGTTCTTTGAGTTTGTGTAAATTAAAATAATTCGTATTTAGCAAAAATTTGCATTTATCTTTTCTGTTTTTCGTTATAAAATAAGGATATATATTAAGGTAACGAATCTAGGAGGTAATATAAATGTACGATGTTGTAATAATCGGCGCTGGAATCATCGGAACGAGCATTGCCCGTGAGCTCTCCCGCTATGATCTCAAAATCGCCCTGCTTGAAAAGGAAAACGATGTGTCTATGGGCTCCACCAAGGCAAACTCTGCCATTGTCCACGGCGGCTACGCCGAAGCCCACGCCAAGCTCAAGGGCCGTGTGTGCTACCAGGGCCGCAAGCAGTTTGAAAAACTGAATGAGGAGCTGAATTTTGGCTTTGCGCCCATCGGCTCGCTGGTGCTTGCCTTTGAGGAGGAACAGAAAAAGGGCTTGGAGGATCTGCTTGAAAACGGACGTCTCAACGGCCTTCCAGATCTCGAAATTCTGGACCACGACGCCATTATGGAAATTGAACCGAATGTCAACCCTGAGGTTAAGTACGCGCTGTACTGTAAGGGCGCTGGCGTCTGCTCACCCTACGAAATGGCCATCGCTCTGGCCGAAAACGCAGTGGCCAACGGTGTGGAGCTCTACCTTGAAACCCCGGTAAAAGCCATCGAACCGACCAAAACCGGCTTTGATGTTATCGCCGGCGACGACCAGGTTTTTGACACCCGCTACGTGGTCAACGCTGCCGGGCTGTACTCGGACAAAATCGCCGCTATGGTAGGCCTGAACGACTTCCAGATTCTCCCGCGCTCCGGCGAGTATCTGCTCATGGTGCGCGGCTCCGGCTCTGCCATCAACCAGGTGCTGTTCCAGATGCCGACCAAGATGGGCAAGGGCATTCTCGTCACTCCGACCTACCACGGCAACCTGCTCATCGGGCCGGACGCGGTCAATGAGGAGAGCGTTGACCGCGATACTCACGCCGAACGCCTCCTGAAGATTTTCAAGGAAGCAACGCTGACCACGGACAAGCTGAACATCAAGCAGTTTATCCGCAGCTTCACAGGTGTACGGGCAGTCAGCACCACCGATGACTTTATCGTCGAGGAAAGCCGTGTGCCGCATTTCATCAACGTTGCAGGCATCCAGTCGCCGGGGATCACCTCCTCACCGGCCATCGCTCAGATGGTTGCCGGGATTCTGAGGGACGCTGGCCTTGCGCTAAAGGAAGACCCCGGCTTCAACCCGCACCGCGATCCCATCATCACCAAGAAGGAACTGGCGCCGATGAAGGAAATCCTGCCGCTTTTAGATCTGCCGCTGGGCGATCCTGAGCGCATGGTCTGCCGCTGCGAACAGGTCACCGAGGCGACCATTCTGGACGCCATGCACCGCGGTATTCCTGTCACCACCATTGATGGCATCAAACGCCGTACCCGCGCAGGTATGGGCTGGTGCCAGGGTACCTTCTGCCGCCCGCGTGTCGCTGAGGTCATGTCAAAAGAGCTGGGCTACGAAATCGACCCGGGCTTTGACATTGAGCACAGTGGCGTCAACCGCATCGGTAAAAACGAAATTGTCGCTTACATCGAAGCGCACATGAACGACGAATAAACCTGCGTAAAGCGCAGCTGATATCATAAGTCAAAAAACGGTACGGTCTTTTGGACCGTACCGTTTTTTGCTGATAACCCCTTAAACCATCAGACTCATGACAAACTGAAAAACAGAATCCTCATTTTCATCCCAGAAGGATTGCATGATCTCTGTGTTTTCTTCTTTTTCAATGCCCTTTTCCACCTGGCCTTCCCAGGATTTAATTGCTTCTGATTTAATTTCCATGATTTTCCTCCTATTTGTAAATGCCGTATTCGTGCACAAACTCGTTGACCGCGCGGAAGTTTTCTGCCTTAACGTCCTTGACGGTGAGCAGGGATTTATCCGTGGTAAAGAGGTAGCCGCCGTTCGGCGCTGCCTTGTCAATGATTTCCTTGGCGGTATCGACACACTGCTGTACAGTACCGGTTCTCAGGATGCTGAGCGGCATATTGCCCATGATACACATTTTCTTGCCCAGTTTTTCTTTGACCACGCCCAGGTCATCCTCTTCAAAATAGCCGATAACGCCCTTTGGCAGATCCTGAAGGAATTCGTAATAGCGGGTCCAGTTCTTTTCAAAGAATACCTGAATGGTGTAGCCTTCGCCCACCAGCTCGTCGATCAGTGCTTTAAAGCTTGGCCAGTAGAGCTTCTCAAAGTCTTTTGTGCGCATGTAAGAAGGCATGTGCAGCGGCATAAAAATGGAAGCGCTGCCGCCCGGTGTCGGGTTGCTCAGACGGGCAAGCTTAGCCATGAGCGGTGTTGAAACCTCAGCCGCCTGGCGGATCTGCTCGGAATGCCGGCGGATATCCATGGACGCGCCGCTGAAGCCGCGCAGCTGGTCTGCCACAAAGTCAAAGGGCGCTTCGGTGATACCGCGCCGCAGGTTTGGAACCCCGTATTTTTCAGCCACCAGGTTATTGCCTGCCACAATTTTGCCCATGATACGGTTATTGGCGTTGATGGCTCTCGCCCAGTTCAGGCCGCCCTCCATGCCTTCTGCCGCCAGCGCCGGGTACAGTCTCGGCACAACCTTGTTGACAATGGTTTTATAGGGATCTGCGATGTACTCGTCATATTCCTCTGCCTCGAGACCGGATACCTCTGGATGCTGCACGTAGCCGTTGCTGTCGTTGGGTACAAAGGATTTAGACTGCATAACCTTGTAGAACAGCGGGAAACGGCCCATGTATCCGCCGCCGTCAAAATAAAAGTCCTCATAAACCTTTGAATATGCCTCCGCGATGCGGTCCACATTCCAGAGGGCTTCTTTCATGTCAAAGCCCGCGTACTCAATGGCAAAGGTCGGATCGACCTTACAGATGACCGGAATGCGGTCTGGTTGTTCAAGATTGACTGCCTTCTGGCATCTTTCCAAACTTTCCTGATATTTACTCATTTTACACCTCGTAATGTTTAAAATTATTATAAATTTTTTCCAAAATTGTAATCTTATTTAAATTAATTCACAGGCATAAAGCTTGTCCTTTTCCGGAAAATGTGATATTCTGATTAAAATCTTATGAAAAGGAGCCGCTTTATGTACGAAAAAGGGGTTCAGACCCGTAACATGATCTATCAAACTGCCAAGCAGTTATTTTATGATAAAGGCTATGAAAAGACCAAGATCAAGGAGATTGCCGACACGGCCGAGGTCCCCATCGGTCTTTTTACCTATTATTTCAAAACCAAGGATAAGATTGTTCAGTACATTTATTCTGAGTTTTTTGCTCAGATCAGTCTCCGCATCACCGAAGAGCTGAAAAGCGGTCTGGACAATTCCATCCTGCGCCATGCCATTCACGCCTGGCTGTATTATGATATTATCCTAAACAATGAAAACAACCGCCGGTTTTACTATGAAAACCTCAAGAAAACCTCAAACTTCCGGATTCTTGATAAAACTGCCTCGCAGATTTTCAGGCGTTTTGTTGAAGATTTTAACATTATCATCTCAGATCACGACTTTGATAACCTTGTTTATCTTGATTTTGGCGCCCGCCGGGAGTATTTCTTAAATTACTTTGAACAGCCTGAGCCCGACAGCGTGGACGATGTTGTCTTTCTACTTAATGGTATTTTTCCCAGACTGCTCGGCATCGACCAGAACAGTGTCACCACTACCCTATACAAGGGCATCAGCACCGCTAAAACCATCCGTCATCACGATATCCCCTTCCTTGTATAAAGGAGGGTACAGCCCGCTCCCAGGAGCCGGGCTGTTTTTTATTCCTCGGCCTTCCTGGCGTTCTTGGCTGCCAGCAGAACCAGAATCCCCAGAAGCGGGCCTGCCGCCATGGCGATCCAGACTGACGCGAAGCTGCCAGTGCTGTCCGACATGAAGCCGAATACCAGCGGCCCGATAAGAGACGCCAGCTGGAACATGACATTGGTAAAGCCTGTGGCCGTGGCCGAAAAGGCTGCGCCGGAATAGTCAATGACAATGGCGTTGAGATGCGGGTTGGCTGTGTAAGAGAAAAAGCCAAACAAAAAGCCGGTCAGCATCAGAGCGCCCACGCTGGTCTGCAGCCCAAAGACAATGGTCATCACGATCAGCACCAGGTAGCAGCCCATGATAAATTTACGGCGGTCCAGATGGAACTTGTCAACGATCAGGCCGGATACCACAGAAGCGATAATACCGCCCGCGCTGTAGAGCATCATGACCTGCCCGGCCACAGAGCTTTCGATCCCGAGAGAGCCCATATAGGCGTTTGCCCAGGTCGCGGTGCCAAGAGAAACCCACATCAGGCCAAAACCTGCCAGACCCACAAGCACAACGCCCTTATTTTTCAGAACATCGCCCAGGCTCGAGAAAAAACCGACCTTTGCGATCTGGCTTTTATCCACCTTTTCGCTTTTAACCAGAACAAAAACTAAAACGGCAATAATCATGGCGATAATGCCGATCACTCTGAAAGCGCCCTGCCAGCCCATGCTGCTCAGCAGAACTGGTCCAAGATAATTGCTTAAGAGTAATCCGGCTGTGGGGCCGACAAGTAAAATACCAAAAGCCATACTTCTCTCGTTTGGTTTGAAATATTTACTGATCATCTTTCCGCAGCAGGCCATGATACAGCCCGCGCCAAGACCGGTCGCCACCCTCAGGGCAAAGCCCATCTCATAGGTTGTCATCATAGACAAGAAGAAGGTGGCCACGCCGCCGATCAAAAGCGAGATGGACATGACAAACTTGACGCCAAAGCGGTCTGCCAGCATGCCGCCCGGAATCTGTGTGATCAGGTAGCCGGTGTAAAAGGCCGACATATAAGCCCCTGCCTCGGTGGCCGACAGACCAAATTCCTTACTCATGGTAGGAATGAGCGGCGACCAGATAAACCGTGTCATAAAGGTGACGGTAAAACTGGCCAACAAAATAAATAACATAAACCAACGGAAACCAGAGCTTTCTTTTGCTGCTTTTTCCATTTTCCCCTCCAAATTTTCTCACAATCGAATTTTATAAACCTCATGAAATTTACAATATTATTGTATTCGCTATCAACTAATTTGTCAACCATAATTTTGTATTTTTTAAAACTTTTATAATTTTTATCTTTGAAATTTTCATATCTTTTTTCATTTTTTAGCTATTTCAAAGGATTTTTAAGTTCTTTTATGGCAGAATGGTCATTATTGATTTTTATAGATTTTATAATTCATTCTATTTTTATAATATTATTTTTTCAATTCAAAAAACAAAAAGAAGCCGAAATCAAAGGATTTCGGCTTCTAAAAATGACAGAAGCAGCGCTACCAGCCCATGAGCCCGCCGGCCAGCGGCACCCATATTGCCACCAGCGCCGCCAGCGCCAGCTGGATAAAGGCTGTGGATTTCGGCATGTCCATCATGGTGTAGTATTTGGTGGAATAGGTGATGAGCGGCACCGTATCCAGGGGGAACAGGTAGCAGTTGCTCGCGCAGATCCCCATAGCCACCAGCAGGATAATGGCGCTCACGCCTGTGGTGCCCGCAAAGCTGACCATCGCCGGCGCCAGGACCGCAATGAGCGCCGGCGCCACCGGTATGACCAGCAGCATCAGAAATACAATGATGCTCACTGTAAACACCACGCCTATGGTCGGCAGGCTAAGGGTGGCGGGCAGCACGGTGTCGATAAACCAGGCGCTCACGCCGTTGGCCACAATGCAGTTGGCAATGCAGAGCACTGTCCCCACCAGGAAAAAAGCCTCCCAGCTCACACTCTTCACAAATTCTTTCCAGGTCAGCACCTCAACGCCTGGCAGAAAGTAGCAGACAAAGCCAAACAGGGCGATGATGGTCACATCCAGAAACGGGAGCCAGGAGCTCGCAATCCAGAAAACCAGCATCCCCAGCGTAATGATAATGACCAGCGCTTCCTTTTTCTCGATCCTGTCCGGCACTGCGATGGTCTCCAGGTATGCCTGTATTTTCTCCTGCCCGACCTCTGCGGGCTTGTAAGCCTTGACGATAGCAAACCACGCGATGGGCAGGAGGACAACGGCAATGGGAATTCCTACGAACATCCACTGCACAAAGGTAATGTTCATGCCTGCCAGCTGGTCTAACAGATCCATGGTCAGCAGATTCAGCGAGGTGCCCGCAGGCGTCATGATGCCGCCGATCATGCTGGACACTGGAATGGCGATCATGATGGCCTTTCCGGTGCGCTTCCGGTCTGCTTCCGACTCAAAGATTTCCAGGAAGCCCAGCCCAATCCCCATGAAAATGGCGGTGGTAGGCACATTGGAAACCAGCGAGGAGATGGCCGCTGCGCAGATCATAATGGCGAGCAGGATCGTCTTGACGTTTTTGCCAAAGATCCGCATGAGCCCGATGAGTATGCGGCGGGACAGCGGTACCTTGGCTACCGCCTCCGAGATGCCAAAGGATACCAGCACAAAGTACAGAATCGGCGTAGTGTAGCCGCTGAGCGCGGTCTTCAGGCTGTCTGCCGCACCCAGTGCGGGCAGCAGCGCAAGGCAGAGAATACAGATAACGCCAATGGGAAGGGCTTCTGTCACCAGAAGCATCAGGAACGCCAGCAGGATACCAATGGTGGTAAAGCCTTCATCCGTCAGGCCCTGGGGCGTCTTTAAAACGAAAACGGCCACTAAAAGAGCAATACTCACTATCAAGCCCAAAAGCTGTCTTTTTTTCATCTTATTCCTCATTCTTATTTTATTGATGGTATAAAAAAAGAGCTCCCGAAAAAAGAGAGCTCCTATGTACTTTTCTATGAAGGCTTATTCTGCTGCTGCCTGGTCGTCTGATTCTGCCTTTTCAATGGCGGCTTTTTTGCGGAGGGCAATTTCGCCGTCCATTTCCATGACTTCCTTGTCGTCTAGCTTATAGAACAGCAGCGGGATGATGGCAACCGCGATAAAGATGGCTGGAACGATAAAGCACATGATGGTCGCGCCGCCTACCAGGCTGTCCGTAATGGCCGCTTCGGCAGAATAACCGATAATGCCAAGACCAGTCGTGATAACCAGGCCTCTGAGCACGATGGACATCTTGATGGAGAATGAGCACAGACCCATGATAAAACCTTTGGTGTTTTTACCTGTCTTGTACTCGCTGTAAGTGGCACAGTTGGTGTAAAGGCTGGTGGTGAGTCCGTAAGCCACGCCAAAGAATACCTGGCTCACAAAGATCAGCACAATCACAGCAATCTGGCTGCCTGCGAAGAAGTAGGCAATGGCCGTAAAGACAACACAGCCTGCCATACCGATGATGGTTGACATCTTTGTTCCGAATTTGGCGACCGCGTGCTTGGAGAGCAGGGAGCCGACCAGTGTACCGAGGTTAAAGGCCAGCAGAACATTACCCGTTACAGCTGCTGAGCTTTCCGGGAACATAACTTTTGAATAGTAAGCTACAAAGGCCATGAGCGCATAGTAGCCGATGAGACGGATAAAGTCACAGAACACTGTGGCTACCAGAGGCGGGTTAGCGAACACGCCCTTGAGCATATCCAGCACCGATACCTTTTCCACTGTTGCCAGCTCTGTTCCCTTTTCTGCCTTTGGCTCTGGCAGGTCGTAGCCGTTTGTAATAAAATAGTGCACATAATAGCCAACAAGCATCAGCGCCGCACCAACAAGGGCTGTACAGGTATAACCCCAGACAGCGCCGCCGCCGCCAAACAGACCGGCGAAGGCAACCGCCATGAGCGGAACAAGTTTCGATGCGAACAGTTTACCAATACTGGAGCCTGCTGATATACGGCCAGATAAGTGGGCGCGCTCGGTCGGTTCGTCGGTCAGGGCGCCAACCAGTGAACGGTTAGCGGTCCAGGCGATATTCCAGATAAAATGACTGATGATGAATCCTAAACAAATGACAATCGCGGCGGTGAGATCCGTCCCGACCTTGGTAAACTGGAGTGCGAAAAAGACAATGACAAAAGGTGGTCCGTAGAGCAGCCAGGAACGGTATTTACCGTGCTTCAGGTTGCATTTATCAACGATGGCTCCGGCAACAATGGCGGAAACCGTGTCGCAGACACCGGTCAAGGTTGAAATAATGGCCGCCCAGGCCAATGGCAGGTTCGCGACGTCTGTTAAAAAAATGAGGAAGAATGACGTTTCGACCGTGGTCATGAATGAAAATCCGGCGTCCCCCAGGCCGAAGAAATTCTTAATCTTACTGTTAATACGCTTCATAATTTTACTCCTCTTTCCCCTGTTTTGAAGCTGGAGCCGGCCTTATCCGGCTCCGTAACATTTCCGTGAGTGAACTTTATAAAAACAACTGGAACACAAAGCGGTAGATGGCTTCCTCGTAGGACTGTACGACCTCAGCCTCCGCAATCTCCTCTAATTGAGGGCGTTCCTTGACATATTCTTCCCAGGTTGTGTAGTATTCGCTGTTCATGATTTTCTCTCCTTTAAATTCTTAGTAAACCCCATAGGTTCTGACGGTTTCGATTACGGCTTTCAGGTTGTCGGCAATTGGCCCTGCCAGTGAGTACAGGCTCTTGTCTGTGTTGAAGATGAAGCCGCCGCCCGGCGCCAGAATGTCGATGAGCTCTTTGGCCTTGTCCACACATTCTTTTTCGGTTGCGGTCTGGAGCATGGTAATCGGGAAGAAACCAGAAATAATATGGTCTTTGCCCACCTTTTCCTTGGCAAGCTTTGGATCGCCGAACTCAAACTGCATTTCGACGCGGTCCTTGAGGGAAGCCAGATAATCAATCTTCTTCATCCAGTCCTGCTCAACAAACAGCTTGACGCCTGCGCCGTGGTCGGACAGGTACTGCATCAGCGCCTCAAAGGTCGGCCACCAGAATTTGGCAAAGTCCTTTTCCTTCATGAACGGTGCCATGTGCAGCGGAATAAAGGTTCTCGCGTAGCGTGAGGAGGCTGGCACAATCCCGATTTTTTCCATGTGCGGCAAAATGGCCTCAACCGCTGCCACAACCTGTTCCTTGTTCCTTCGCATATCCTTGATGATCCCTGTGAAGGAGCGGATAAAGTCTGCCATGAAGTCCAGCGGCGCTTCTGTCATACCGCCCTTCGGCAGTGCGGCAAACCCGTACTTGTTGGTCATTTCCACCGCGACGCCGCCCATGGCTGCATCGATGTCGCATTTTGCCTTATAGCCCTTAGCAAAGTTGAGCGACGCGCGCATGGGTTCTGTGTCCAGCGCTGCGAACAGACGCGGCATCAGCTTTTCAACCATACATTTGTAAGGATCGGCGATGAATTCGTCATATTCCTCTACTTCCAGGCAGTGGACCTCAGGGTGCTGCATGGTGCCGGTATTGCTCATGATAATGCCCTTCGCGCCTAAGATTTCGTAAAATCCCGGTGGGCGCAGCGTGGGAGCAATGGGCGCTTTATCCGTTGGGAACTCCGCGCAGACCTTGTCGAAAAAAGTCTCAAAGGTTTCAGGATTCCACTGGGCTGTTTTCATATCCATGCCCGCATACGGAATGGCCGCATCCCATGTGATGGACAATTCGATGGGCACACGCTTTGGCTGCTTGCCATCATAAACATCTTTGAATAGCTGGGTTCTTTCCTCTTGCAGTTGTTTTACATCACTCATTTTAATTCCCTCTCTTAAAACCAGTACATCGCTCCGGATCAATGCACTTTTTAGTATAATCTTTTTTGCTTACTGTTTTTTCAGTAAATTTCTTTTTGTTTACTGAAATGATAAACCTTTTCAGATTTTTTGTCAAGGATTTTTTTATTAAATATTTTATTTTTTACTGTTTTAACAGTAAAAAATAACACTTTTCCTGAAAAAAAAGGCTAAGTAAAGCCCTTTTCAGAAAAAGTGCCTTTTCTCTTTTCTTAAGCTATTGCAGCAGCCCGATGACAAAATTCATGAACGCCGCTTCATCACCCTCCCAGATTTCGCGCACCAGCGCTTCTCTTTCCGGGTCAAGGGACATGGTTTCCTTTACGTCCTCAAAGGGGAACAGCCCTGTTTTTACATTGGTATCCATTCTGCACCTCCTAGTATTTTCCATGCTCACGGACATAAGCGTTGACCGCGGTAATGTTTTCCATGTTAATATCCCGCACCGATGTGGTGATCTTGTCAAAGCCGAAGGCATAGCCGCCGCCCGGCGCCAGAATATCCATCAGCTCCTTGGTCTTATCGATACAGGCCTCTTTTGTCCCCTGGGCAATGGTCGTCACAGGGAAAAAGCCCGTAACGCTCATGATCTTACCAAGGCGCTCCTTGATGATCCTGGGGTCCGCGTACTCAAAACGCCCCAGAATCCGCCCGGCAGGCAGCTCTTCCAGATAATCGTAGTAGCGGGTCCAGTCGCCCTCAAAGAAAATATAGAGATAATGGCCCCTTTCCACCAGCGCTTCAACCATTTTCTTAAAGGTCGGCCACCACAGCTCGCTAAAGACCTTTTCACTGAGGTAAGGCGGCATGTGCAGCGGCATAAAGACCATCTGGTCCACTGCGGGGGGCGCGACACAGGCCTTCTGAATCATCAGCGGCAGCAGGGCTTCGCAGGCTTCCTTTACCTCGCTCTTATGGCGGCGGATATCCTTCGAAATGCCCGTAAAGCTCCTGAGCAGATCGGCCAGGAAATCAAAGGGCGCCTCCGCCGATGCGGAAGTGATGAGCGGCAGCCCGTTATCTGCAAGTATCTGTCCCACCGCTGCGTTAAACGGCCCGAAGGTCCGGTTAAAGGTCATCATGCCTCTGGCCAGTGCCATCCCGCGGTAAGGCTCAGGCTTGTCAAAGACCTGATAGAGCCGCGGCAGGCATGTGCCCGCCAGAAAAGCGGCCGGGTTCGCGATCAGCGCTGCGTATTCCGTGTCCTCCATGGCGTGCACCTCAGGGTGCTGGACATAGCCATCCTTGCTCTGCACAAAGGACTTGGCTTCCAGAGCGCTGTAATACCGCGGTGAACGGTAAAAAGTGCTGCGGATAAAGTCACCGTCATAAGCCGGAATGGCTCTGCCCATAGCGTCGATGATGAGGCTGGTATCCCAAAGCCCCTCAAACATGGAATACCCTGCGTACTCGATGGCCAGCTCCGGCGTGACCACATGCTCGATCGGCACATAGTCTGGTGCTTCCAGCGCCACAACCTTACGGATATTCTCAATCCGCTCCTGTTTTTGATTCATTTGATTACCCCTTTCCCAATACAAAAATTTTATAACCGTAGAATCTCTTTAACATTTTCGGCTTTTTTAAAAATAGCCGATTTATAATTTGCATTATAGAGCCTATTCCGAGGTTTGTCAAACATTTTTATTAAAACCTTTTATTTTTACTGTTATTTTTTCATCAAAAACCCTGCTAAAATCACGTCTTTGGGGTTTTTTAATTTTTTTCTGAACAAAGTTATGCTATACTGTTAAAAACAGCAGCAAGGAGAGACCCATGGCAAAAGCAGTATCCGACAAGGGGTTAAAAACTAAAAACAGGATTCTTGAGATTGCACGGTCCGATTTTCACAGCAAGGGCTTTGCGAAAGCGTCGGTCAAGGACATCTGTGCCCAGGCCGGAATCCGTACCGGCACCTTTGCCTATTATTTTAAGACAAAGGAAGATCTGATCAAGGCTGTCTACTCAGAGCTCCACCTCCAGACCTACGCCTTTGTGGAAAACCATACCCAGTCCCAGGGCGTCAACAGCATTGAGAAGAACGCCTACACCGCGTTTCTGTACTACGGCGCAGTCTTCAAGGATGAGCCTACCGTGCGCTTCCACGCCGATACTCTCCGCCGGGAGTCCATCCAGACCTTTCTGGGCCAGAATTTCCGTCATGTCTACCGTCAGTTCATCAACGACTGCGGCTACACCCTGAGCGACGCTGAGCTCTACACCCTCAGTCTGGCCGACCTCGGCATGCGGCGCGAGATCGTCCTGGATTTCATTGAAAACCCCAAGCCCGGGCACACCGTCTGGGGGCTCATCACCCACCTTTACCTTTATCGGAGCCGGCTTTTTAAAATTGACGAGGACCAGATGCAGACCTACCTTTTAAGAGGCGAAAAATTTGAACAAAAATACGATCATTCAAAAATAAAACTCCTGGTCTGATGCCGGCGCTAATATTTACATTGACACATCAAAATTCTGCCCGGTTCAACAGGTTTATACCTTGTTCTCCCCTAAAATCCATGTTAAAATTTGGGTTAGAACTTTTTTAAAAGGAGCCCACTTATGCGAAAAATGACAAAAGGCGAAATGACGAAGGAGCGTATTCTCGCAAGCGCCAAGGAGCTGTTCTACGAACAGGGCTATGACGCAACCACCATCCAACAAATCGCGGACCGTTCCGGTACAACGCTTGGCTCTATGACCTACCATTTTGCGACCAAAGCCACCTTTGTGAGCCGTCTGTTTGACGACTACTTTACGAATCTTGACGCAGCCATTCGCCAAAAACAATATGAACCGTGGAATTCCTTTGAGAGCCACTTCCGGCTGACCATGATCTATTATCACAACCTTTTATCAGACCCGCACACGCGGAATTTTTACTATGAGGTTTTTAAGAACGATACGCTTTTCAGCTCTCTCCACGGAAACATCAGCCAGATCTACCATGATTTTATAAGAGACTACAGCCTGCGCATCCGCCCTATCGAGTTTGACGCTATTGTGACCGCCGACTTCGGTGCCCGCCGTGAGTGCCTGCTGTCTTATTGTGAGGAGCGCCTGAAAATGCCCATCGAGGATTTCGGTATTTTTCTCCTGACCAATACCGCCCGCTGCATCGGCATTCCCGAGGCTGCCATCTATAAAACCAGCTATCAGTCTCTGGTTTTTTACAGAAGTCATGATTTCTCAGACGTTCAGCTTTTAAAATAACAGCCTTTCCTGAACGGGGGCCAAAAAATACAGAAAAGTCCAAAACGCATTGTGGTTTTGGACTTTTCTGTATTTTTTATGGCTTATTTGCGTGTGATACTGCTTAAAAATTCCTTTGTCCGGTCATTTTTCGGGTGCTCGAAGATGTCCTCTGGCGCGCCCTCCTCCAAAATGATCCCATCGTTCATAAAGAGAATCTTGTTGGCAACCTCTCTGGCAAAGCTCATTTCATGGGTTACGACAATCATGGTCATGTGTGCCTCGGCCAGCTGCTGCATAACGTTCAGAACCTCACCGGTCAGCTCTGGGTCCAGAGCAGAAGTGGGCTCGTCAAAGAGCAGAATATCCGGGTTCATCATAAGCGCCCGAGCAATGGCCACACGCTGTTTTTCACCACCGGAAAGGGTGGACGGCATGGCGTCGATCTTTTCCAGCAGGCCGACCTGGGCCAGGTGCTTCTCACAGCGCTCATCCATTGCCTCGCCCTTTTCCTTTTTGACAACCTTGGGGGCAAGCTCGAGATTCTGGCGGACAGTGAGGTGCGGAAAGAGATTAAAATGCTGGAACACCATCCCCATTTTCATGATAATTGCCCGGATCTCGTTCTGTGAGGCGTAGACGCCATCCTTCATCAGGTCTTTGCCCTCCATGGTGATGGTACCGCTATCGGCCTTTTCAAGGTCGATCAAGCAGCGTAAAAGTGTCGATTTTCCAGAACCAGAGGAGCCGATCACAGCCACAACGTCGCCCCGGTTCACCTGAAAGGAGATGCCCTTCAGCACATGATTGATGTCAAAGCTCTTGTTCAAATTGGATACATTGATGATTTCTTCCATGACAGTCTCCTAAAATTCATATTTCTTTTCCAGCTTTTTAAAGATAAAGGTGAGCACAAAATTGATGACCAGATAAATCGCTGCTGCCACCACAAAGGCAAAGGGGTTGGCGTCCCGGTTCACCGCTGTTTTGGCATAGTGAATGATTTCCGCCACACCGATGGTAGTGACCAGCGCTGTATCCTTGAGCAGCGTGATGGTCTCATTGCTGATGGAGGGCAGGCAGACCCTGATCATCTGCGGAATCACCACGCGGATCATGGTCTCAAACTTGGTCAGCCCCAGCACCTTAGACGCCTCATACTGACCCTTGTCGATGGCCAGGAGCCCGCCTCTGAAAATCTCGGCAAAATAGGCGGCGTAGTTGAGCCCAAAGGCGATACAGGCGGCCGCAAAGCGGTCAAACACCAGAAATTTGCCAACGCCTGGCAAAAGCGGCAGGCCAAAATAGACAAACATCAGCTGCAAGAGCAGCGGCGTCCCTCTGAGGATATAAATATAGACTTCTGCAAAGCCCCGCAGCACCATAATCCTGCTTCTGGACATCAGGGTAAACAAAAATCCCAGCGGCAAGGACGAAATGATCGTTACCGCAAAAACAGCCAATGTCACCAGACACCCCTGGAGCATTGGCGTAAGCACATTCATAAAATAGGTTGAATCCATAATATCTCCCGTAATTATCAAATGGAGAATGGAAAGCACTTCCATTCTCCATTACTATTTAGTTTCCTGTATAGAAAATGTCTTCGCCGAACCATTTCTTGGAAATCTCAGCGGCAGTGCCGTCAGCGACCATGTCGTCGATGGCTTTCTGAATTTTTCCCTGTAATTCGGTGTTGCCTTTCTTGACGGCAACCGCGTAGGTTTCCGGTGACAGGCTTTCGTCAAGGATGACATAATCGGCTTTTTCACTTGAGATGTAGTAGCGCGCGACCACAGAATCCACAATGACTGCGTCGATACGGCCAATGCCCAGATCCTGGAGGGCCGATACATTTTCAGGGTATTCGTTCATGCCTGCAACCTTGGTGTGGATGTCGTCCGCTTCAAAGGCGTCATAGGCAGAGGAGCCCTTCTGGAGGCCGACGTTCTTGCCTTCAAGGTCTGCCTTTTTAGCGATGCCGGAGTCTTTTTTAACCACGATGACCTGGTCGTTTTTCAGGTACGGCTTGGTCATCAGCATGGCTTCCTCGCGCTCCGGTGTAACGGACAGGCCGTTCCAGATGGCGTCGATATTGCCGCTGTCCAGCTCAAGCTCTTTGGTATCCCAGTTGACTACCTGCATTTTCGGTTCCATGCCCATACGTTTGGCGGCTTCGGTGGCTAAGTCCACATCAAAACCGACAATGTTGTTCTGGTCATCACGGAAGCCCATAGGCGGGAAGGAATCGTCCAGACCAACCACAAAGGTCGCATCGTCATTCGCACTGTTTCCTGCTGCCTGGTTGTCGTTTCCGCCGCTGCTGCTGCAGCCTGACAGCATCGTCAGGGCCAGAAGTGCAACGAACAGTAAAGTCATCATACTTTTCTTTTTCATTTCTCTCTCCTTTAAAATGACAGTATTCATATACCTGTATTATACACTTCATTACAGTAAAATGCTACTACAAAATGCATATTTTTTTGTTATTTATTTGTTGCGCTTATTGATTGGCCATTAGCCTCAGAGTGCCTTTTCCTCATAATCAATCCTCGCCGTCCAGGGGCGAAAAGGCCGAAACCGCCTCGTAAAGCTGTTTTTCCCCACACTCCGGGCAGACACACGCCGTCAGGTCAATGGTGTCAGGATCAACCGCATCAAGCGTTTCACCGCATTCACAAATATATTCTGGCATGGTTTTCTGTCCATCGGCTTTTTCCACCGCATAGGCAAAACGCTTGTGAAAAGCGCCGCAGGCCGGGCAATGGTAAACGCCATAGCGGTAATCGGTGACGAGGGTGCCGCCCTCCTCGGTCACCATACGTTTTATCCGGGCCAGCGCCTCCGGGTCCCGGAGCAGCCTCGGCAGCACAGCGTACTCCGAATCAAAATCCGGCGCCCCGGAATGGAGCAGCCCGACCCCCAGATAAAAGTCTTTTTCATAGCTGCATTTCCGGCAGCTGATTGCCAGCGTATTTTTCATATAATGTTCCTCCCGTGTTTTTATCTTTAAAGATGCAAACAATGCGGGCAGGGCGGTCTGGGCCGCTTATCGGCATTGCTTGCACCTCAAAGTGTTATAAAAAAACAGGTGCGCCTGTATCACGGCGCACCTGTCTGCTTTTTCGTTCTCTTACGGCATGTGGTTGTAGAATACTTCCAGAATTTCTGCGGAGGATGCAGCACCCGGGTCCAGATGGCCGATGGCACGTTCGCCGAGACGCATGGCTCTACCTTTGGTCGCAACGATGTTGCGGGTAGATTCCAGGCCGTCCTTGCCGGCTTCTACTGCTTTCGCCATGGCTTCCTTCGGAGCTGCGCCGCCTTCATAGGCGGATTTTAAGGTTTCAACGGCTGGCACTAAGGTATCCAGCATTGTTTTTTCACCGGTGGTGGATTTACCACGTTTTTTAATGATGTTGACGCCGGTTTCCATCATTTCGATAAATTCGTCAAAGGTTACACCGTCGTCCGGACCCTTTGTCTTGACCGGCAGGCCAAATTTCATGAAAAAGCTGCCGTATAACGGTCCGGAGGAGCCGCCAACCTTGTCGAGCAGTGCGGTGCCGACTTTTTTGTAAAAGCCGTTTACGCTTTCCTTCTGCCATTCGTCCAGGTTTTTATCAACTTCTCTGAAGCCAATGGACAGGTTCATACCGTGGTCGCCGTCGCCGATGGCAGAGTCCAGCTCGGTAAAGTATTCCTTGCGGTCCTCCGCCAGCTTGATCAGATCTTTTACGACATCTACAAAATACTGTTTATCTAAAACATATTCGCTCATTTTATGGTCTCCTTTTTGTTCTTATTTCACCAAATGCGCCCTGTCCTATCGATAGGGACATAGGACAGGACGTACTTTGTGAAGTAAAGAATCCCGGACCCTGCAAAGGGCCCGAGACACGGTTAAAATTTATTCTCTCTTAATTCGTTAACGCCGGATGCTTATACCTGTGTGAAGTAAGGTGTGTCACATGGGTAGTCTAATAATTCTTTCAGTTCGTCATCCAGTTTACATAAAGTAACGGACATACCAGCCATATCCATGGAGCATGCGAAAGGACCAACTAAAGCTCTGTGAACCTTGATGCCTTTTTCTTCCAGGATCTGGGCAACGCGTCTGTAGCAGATATGTAAGTCAAGAACTGGAGTTGCGCCTAAGCTGTTAACCAGTACATAAACTTCATCGCCAGCTTCGTATGGCAGGTCTTTCAGGATTGGGTCCATGATTTCGTCGATAACTGCGTCAGCCGGTTCGATCTTGCCTCTTCTGACACCAGGTTCGCCGTGGATACCCATACCGATTTCCATGTCGCCGTCTTCCATGTCAAAGATTGGGCCGCCCTTAGACGGTAAGGTAGCGGAAGACATTGCAACGCCCATGCTGCGGGTGTTATCATTACATTTTGAAGCAGCAGCAACAACAGCATCCAGGTCTGCGCCCATAGCAGCTTTTGCGCCGGCAGCCTTGAATACGAAGAAGTCACCTGCAATACCACGACGGTCAGGGATATTTTCTGAGGAAACAACATCGTCTGTTACCAGAACGGTTTCAACACGGATATCATCTTCTTCATCGGCTTTTTCTGCGCCCATGTCAAAGTTCATAACGTCGCCTGCGTAGTTACCATATAAGTAGATAACGCCCTTGCCATTGTCAACTGCTTTAGCGGCCGCATAGCATGGGTCCGGAGAAGGAGAAGTATTGATATTACCAATTACAACGCCATCTGCAAAGTTTTCACCGACATAGCCGATGAACAGCGGTTCATGACCGGAGCCACCACCAATAACAACACCAACTTTGTCTTTTGTTCCAGCATCTTTTGTCACAACGACACGGCCCTGTGCTTCTTCAAGGTCACACATTTTTACATAGCGGTCATGCGCTTTGACATATCCTTCCACCATTTCTTCCACTACGTCGTAGGGATCGTTGATCAAACGTTTCATTGTCATGATAAATTTCCTCCTGAAATTCTTTATTTTAACGGGTGACTCCCGTTATTAACATTTACACAGCTCTTTGGCTGATTTGGACACATTCATGATTTCTTCCGGGTCGTCGGTGATGGTCGCCTGTACCACACCGGCGAAAGCACCCTCCACGATGGGGCAGTCCACCATATGAACTCTTTCCTGCAGGTCATCATCGAGCATATCGATGGCGGTTTCCGCACTGATGATCGAGCTGCCCATATCGGCGTAAATCAAAATGTTCTTGCAGTCCTCCAGGGACTCGATGGCATCCTGAATCTTAATCGCGCTGGTTCCGATTCTTCCGCCATCAGCACCGCCTGCCGCGATTACCTTTACACTACCATCATTCATTTCTTCGACAATTTCTGCCAAACCTTCTGCCAGCTTTGCGCTGTGAGAAACGATTACAACACCTGTACCTGCCATAAATATCCTCCTAAAATTTGATTCACTTAGCCGTGAAGCTTCTTTCGTGCCCGCTGGACGCTGCCAAAGGGGCACGCTGATTATATAACGCAAGATGCGTGCCAAAACTTAAACCGGCGCTTGTTTTTATGTTAACCCATATTTCTTAGCTTTGGCTGAAACCGTCTTGTGGTCAAGGCCAAGGGCCTCTCCGGCTTTTCTGAAACTTTTATATTTAGACAGGGCTGAAGCGATAAGATCCCGCTCCATTTCCGCAAAGGTGGGTAATTTTTCCCCACTTTCGTCCGAAACGCCTGAAAACCCGGGGATATTTTCCCCAATCGCTCGGACGTAGGACGGCAGATCGTCCACGCCGATCCACTCGCCGCCGCTCAGGGTAACCCCGCGCTCGATAATGTTCTCCAGCTCACGGACATTTCCAGGAAAGACATAGTCCTCCAGGCACTGAAGCGCGGGCTTTGTTATGCGCTTTTGCGGTAATTGGTATCGCATACATATTTTATCAATAAATGCTTCCACAAGCAAGGGAATATCGCCTTTTCTTTGCCGCAAAGGCGGTAAAATGACCGAAATAACGTTCAAACGGTAATATAAATCTTTGCGGAAGCTGTTATTTTCCATTAATTTCTCAAGGGGCGCGTTGGTGGCTGCGATGACCCGCACATTGATCTTGACAGGCGCAAGTCCACCGACCCGCTCAACCTCCTGCTCCTGGAGCACCCGCAGCAGCTTGGCCTGCATGGCGCGGTCCATATCCCCAATCTCATCCAGGAAAATGGTGCCGCCGTCAGCCAGCTCAAATTTACCCGGTTTCATGCGCACCGCTCCCGTAAAGGCACCCTTCTCATAGCCAAAAAGCTCGGCCTCCAGAAGGTCGGCCGGGATAGCCGCGCAGTTCATGCTCACAAAGGCCCCATCCTTCCGGGTGCTGGCATTGTGAATGGCCTTGGCTACCAGCTCCTTGCCGGTACCGCTCTCGCCCCGGATGAGCACTGTCGCGTCGGTTTTCGACGCCTTGGAGGCCAGAGACAGGGCTTCTAAAAGCACACCGCTCTTGCCAATGATCTTTTCAAAGGAGGTGCCAATATCCTCCCGCTTTTCCAGTTCCTTTTCGAGCATGACCGTTTTAGCAGAAAGCTCCTCCACCTTGGCCGCCAGCTTGGTGATCTCAGTCAGTTCGCGCGCCACGATGGCGTTGCCGCTCACCGCACCGTCAACCGCGATCGGGCGGACATCCAGCATGAATTCCCGTCCATCGGCATTGGTGATGACAGTACCGCTCTGTCCGTTAAAAAAACCATTGGGGATTTTTTCCCCAGGAAACAAAATACCGATACTCTGTTCGGTAAGCTCGGACACCCTCTTTTTCAAAATACCGGTGAAAGCATCGTTGGCATAGGTGATCCTGTGATCCTTGTCCACCAGACAGATGCCATCGTACACAGCCTCCAGAATGCTGATGAGCTTTCCCTCCAGCTCTTTTACGCTGCTCAGCTCCCAGGACAATGCTTCGATCTGTGTGATGTCCTGCAGCACAGCCACAGCGCCCACGTTACTGTTTTCCACCACCACCGGGCTCTTGTCACTGATGACCCAGTTGCCGTTGATGGTTTCCTTCACGCCCAGCTTTTCCTTGCCGGTTGCAATCAGTTCCACTGCGCCGAAGCCAGGGATCAGGTCGTCCACCAGACGGCCGATGGCCTGCTCAGCGTCGATGCCGGTCATGGCCTCAGCAGCGGCGTTAAAAATGGTGATGCGCCCCGCGCCGTCCATGACAATGAGGCCATTGTGGATGCTCTCAAAAATCTTTTCGCTGGTCAGGGTATTTTTCTGGATAATGTTGTCAACCTCATCCTGATCCACCACACCGGCGCCGTCCATGAACTCGGCCAGCGACGATACGGCCTGTTCGCTCCGCGTGCCGTCGCCGAAAAGCTCAATCTGCTCGCCCTTCTTCAGCTTCATCCCCACCAGCGGCAGTACAGAATTGCAGGGGACGATCAGAGCGTGGTCCACCCGCTTGATGTACAGACGGCATCCAAAACGCTCCTCAAGCTCTGTTGTCTTCTGAACCACCATCGCGGCCACCCGGGTATGGATTCCCTTCTCGTAGCCGATGGTCACTGTTTTTTGTGTTCGCAAGCTGCGTCCCTCCTTCTTTTTTCAATTGCATTCATTCTATCCTGTTTTTATGCTTTTTTCCAGTGTTTATTTTGTCGTATTCCTGTAACCTTAATAAAACTTTGCATTTAGTTCTGAAATTAATTTCCGCTATGCAAATAATTAAAAATATGGCATAATAGACTTAAAGAAACTAATAAAATTCCAGGAGGATTTACAAATGAGAATTGCAATTGATTGTGATGATGCTGCTTTTGATTTCAAGGATGCGATCTACGAACATTTAAAAAGCGAAGGTTACGACATTACTGACTTAAAATATTCTGCTGACCATGACTGCGATTACCCGGACATTGCTTTTAATCTGGCTGAAAAGGTAGCAGACAAAACCTATGACAGAGGAATCATCATCTGTGGTACCGGCCTTGGCGTTGCCATGATGGCAAACAAGGTACCAGGCGCTTTCGCTGGCACCTGCCACGATACCTTTGCCGCAGAACGCCTGGCAAAATCCAACGATGCCAATATTATCACCATGGGTGCGCGCTGCATCGGTGTTGAACTCGGCAAAATGATCGTTGACGCTTACATGAAGAGTGAATTTGCCGGCGGCGGTTCTACCAAGAAAGTAGAACGCATGCGCGAGCTCGAAAAAACTTACATGAAATAATCCAGGTTCCAACATGAAAAAAATGTTTTTAGGAACAAACTGGAAAATGAATAAGACAACCGCTGAGGGGCTGTCTTATACGGACGCGCTGACGGACATTATTTCAAAGTATCCGGAATTCGAATTTTTCATCATTCCGCCCTATGTCCAGCTTTGGAAAATCCGTGAGCTCATCGACTCTAAAAAATCCGCATTAAAACTGGGCGCCCAAAACGTACATTATGAGGACGCCGGACAGTTTACCGGAGAAATTTCTCCAACCCAGCTAAAGGAAATCGGCGTGGACATCCTGGAAATTGGCCATAGCGAACGCCGCCAGTACTTTAACGAAACAGACTACACCGTCAATCTCAAAACCCTTGCAGCCTTAAAGCACGGCTTTACGCCGCTCGTCTGCATCGGCGACAGCATGCAGGACAAAAAATACGGTGTATCTAAGGAAGTGCTGGCCCGTCAGCTGAAGATTGCCCTGCACGATGTGCCCGCAGAAGCCATCGGCAAATTCTGGGTCGCCTATGAACCCGTCTGGGCCATCGGCGTGAATGGAATTCCCGCAGAAGCACCGCTGGTGAACGACATCCACAACCATTTGCGGGACGTCACGGTTGAGCTTTACGGCGAAGCCGGGCGCGAAATTCCGCTGCTGTTCGGTGGCAGTGTCAACATTGACAACGCCAGGCAGTATGCGCCCTTCGAAAACGTCAACGGCCTGTTCATCGGCAGAAGCGCATGGCAGCCGGACTCCTTCGAGGACATCATGAAATCTTTACACGAAACCTTAGCATAAAAAAGCCCTTCGGGGCTTTTTTTATTGGCCCAAAAGCTTATCTGTCTTTATCCTTAAAGAAATACGTCAGCCTTGACAGCCGAAACGCCAACTGATAAGATTCCAGTAATTTACCGGGTACCTGTGTGTATCGGGTATTAACCGTAAAGGAGCACAAAATGAAAACACAGCATTACGACGGCAGCCGCCTCTATCTCTACGCAGGCCAGCTTCCTGTCGATGAAACAGTAAAGCGGCTGGAGGCCCTCCTCCAGGAAAAGAATATTCCTGTTTTCGCCAAATTTGATCACGCCCTCAACGCAAGCCAGGTTGGGCTTGATCTCCGTCCAACCACGGTGCTGGTCTTTGGCTCCCCTCAGGTAGGGACTGGACTCATGCAGGCTGACCAGAGTATTTCTCTTGATCTGCCGCTGCGCATCTCTGTCTGGGAGGATGAAGCTGGAAGCACCTGGCTGGCTTTTCCAAAAACCGCAAAGATGGCTGAGGCCTACGGCCTTGAGAACCATCCGGTAATCCCCAAAATGGAAGCCCTGATGGAATCCCTTGTTCAGGCGGCAGGCAGGCCTTAGCCCGCACAAAATCTCTGATAGACAACGATACAAACAATAGTTTTTTATGGCGCGCTTTTGTGATATAATCCTTGTAATTCACTTTAAGGAGAGCGGTCATGAAGAAAATCACCACGCGTCAGATCATGATGACTTTTATCGGCATTTATCTGGGAGCAAGCTTTGTCTCCGGACAGGAAATCTACCAGTTTTTTGGCGTGTTTGGCGGCTATGGCATTGCGGGCATGGCTGTGGCAGTGTTTGTGTTCTTCATCTTTGGCTGTATGATCATGCGTATTTCCCACCGCACCGGCATCCGGGATTTTGAAAAGCTGGTGGTCCGGGGCTACCATCCGATTCTACGTCTGATCTTCGGCGGCTTTACCCTGCTCTTCATGTTTACGGTCGTCATGGTTGTGGTGGCCGGCGCCGGTGCACTCCTCGAACAGCTCTGCGGCTTTCCAGCCTTTGTGGGCAGCATTTTCATGGGGCTTCTGCTTGCCGCGGCCGGTACGACTGGCGCCCGCGGCATGGTCTCAGCCTTTGGTTTTGTGGTGCCCTTTATGGTAGCGGTCGGTCTTATGGTCGGTCTTATGTCCTTTTTTAACCTGGACCTTTCGCCGCTTGCCACATCGCCTGTATCTGGAAGCAACCCACTGGTTGGCAACTGGCTCATCGCTGCCCTGACCTTTGTCTCCTACAATCTGCTGGTGGCAATTTCTGTCCTCACTCCCATTGCACCCTCGGTAGAATCAGACCGCGCTATTACCCGGGGAATACTCTGGGGTTCGCTCCTGCTGTTCGTCATTGCAATGTGCGTTCTGGTTCCCATCGCCCTGCATTTACCGCTGGTTCAGGATTCCAGCCTGCCGATGCTCACTCTTGCCTCAGCTATCCATCCGGTTCTGGGCATCCTCTACGCCCTGCTGCTGCTCTGTGGCATGTTTGGCTCTGGACTTTCCTGCCTTTACGCTTTGTCCACCCGGGTGCGCAAAATCGGCCCAATTCATGGAAAGGGCCTGCTGATCGCCATCATGGCTGCCGCTACGCTCGGGAGCATCGCCGGGTTCAAAAATCTTATCGCCACTCTTTTTCCCCTGTTTGGGTACTTTGGCCTGTTGGCGCTGGCGAGCGTTGGATTTCATTACTGGTCAGTGCGCAAAAAGGAAAAAACAAACCATTGACACATAAAAAGCGGAAGAGCCTCGTTTTGGCTTTTCCGCTTTTTATAGGTGTATAAAATCATACCGGGATGCGCAGTACGGTTTTCAGGCGCTCTGGCTTTGCCCGGCGTGGGTCGGAGAGATAGATTTCATGGTGCTTCTGCTCCCAGCCCGGGCGGCGGGACAGGCCCTCGGTTTCCATAAAGGCGGCCAGCTCATCAAAGGATCGTCCCTCGTCCGCATAAGGGCCTACGTGCATAATCTGGACGCATTCTCCCTCGTCAAAGGTCTGGAACCGGACCCCCTCAAAATCTATCTCTGGCTTTTTCTCCCTGCTCTCCAAGAGCACTGCTTCGTACAGCGCAGGCGTTACAAATTCCGGCTGGCGGATCATGGACGTCCACTGCCAGTCATCACGATTGTCCGAAACACCCCACCACAGGCCTTCCAAAGGCGGCACAACATATTCAAAATAACCCTCTGGCAGATCGCCTGACATTTTTTTCATCTTAATGCCAAAACTGAGAGCGTACAGCGCGCTGAGCGCATTCTGATAACAGGCGCTTTCTGGCGCACCAGCGCCATCCACCATTATAAAAGCAATCTCCGGCACCGTTATCCTGCCAGGCTTCTTTCCAGGCATGTATAAATCCTTGTATTCTTTTTTATAATCCATCTTAGAAACAGTCATCTGAGTGTCCTCCTGTTTTTTCTTATCCTTAGAATAACATCTCCCGCGCAGGGGAAGGTCAAGCTTTTTTAATGTATTTTTGGTTTCCTGCAGGGCTTTGTGCTATAATTTTAAAAAGCATTATCATAAGAAGGAGGCTTTTAAAATGATTTGTCATTCTCAGGATGCTGAGACATCCGGTATTTTGCACGTTGCCCAGGGCATGTGCGTGGCTGCCCGTACAGCGCCAAAAGCCCGCGGCATTGACCACATTGATTCCTGTTACCTGACCGGCGAGGAAAAAGAAGCGCTGGCCGCCGAAATGGACCGCCTTGGCCGTGAGCAGGATCTCGCGTTTTTTATCCGTGACGCTGAAAACGTGCGAAACAGCGCCGCCGTGGTACTCGTCGGCACCTGTATTTCCCAGCGGGGCCTGAACGAGGCCTGCCAATACTGTAACCACCAGAACTGTGCCGAGTGTGCCCGTAAAAACGGGCTCTGCGCCTTTGATCCCATGGATCTTGGCATTGCCCTTGGTTCTGCTGTGGGCGTGGCATCGGCGGCCCATGTGGACAACCGTATCATGTTTTCTATGGGTAAAGCGGCCATTTCTCTGGGATATTTAGATAAAAAAACAACCATGGTGCTGGGGATTCCGCTTTCCGCCAAGGGAAAATCACCTTATTTTGACCGGGGCTAGGCCATGAAAGCAGCGGCCATTATTCGTATAATGCAGCTGGTTTGCCTGCTCCTCATGCTGGCAAGCCTTTATTTCAAAGCGACATTACCTTTGATCGTCGCGACCATTATCATGGTTATCTGCGTCGCACTGAGCTTTTATTTAAGCGCTAAACAAAAACCATGAAAGCAGCGGGACAGCTTATCCGTCGGATGGGCTGTCCTTTTTTCATGGCTACGCCATTTTAATATCAAAGACCGCAATCTCGGGCACAGCGCCGAGGCGGGCTGGAATCTGGGTACAGCCGATGCCTTTGTTAACGTACAGCTCCGTGCTGTTCTCAGGGTCGATGGTGTAAAATCCGCGGATATATTTCTTTCCGAGGTCTGTCGTCACAGTGGGTAGCAGCGGCAGGCGGATCTGCCCGCCGTGGGTGTGGCCGGAGAGAACCAGATCCACACCGGTTCCCTGCAGGCGGTCCGCGCCGTCGGGCTCGTGCATGAGAATGATCTGATAATCACTGCCTGCTGTCCCCCGAACGGTCTGTTTTATATCCGGTTCTCCATAGAGCAGATCATCGGTGCCGCCAATGGCGAGGGTCCTGCCTTTCCCAGCCGGAAGGATGACCGCCTCGTTTTCCAGCAGTATAAAGCCTGCCCGCTCCAAAACCGGCGCGTACCATCTTGCCATTTTGGTGCAGTCGTGATTGCCCCAGACCGCAAATTTTCCCAGGCGGGCTTCAAGCGCCGCCAGCGGCTCCGCTGCGTCTTCACGCCGGTAACGGATAAAGCGGTCATACAGGTCTCCAGTGAAGACCACCACGTCGGGCGAGAGCCGGTTCACCTTACGCACCAGGCGGGCAACCTTGCGCCTGGGATAAAAAGGGCCGATATGAATATCCGTGAGCTGGACGACCCGCAGTCTTGTCTGCCCGGCGCCCATCTCATATTTTTTAACCGCCAGGCGGTTCGGTTCCACAAGGATACTGTAAGCCGCCAGCAGTCCGAGTCCTCCAAACGCGGTCATGATTGTTTTTTTCATCTGTTCTCAAATCCTTTCAGGTCATCATTTCTCAGAGGTAAGGTACAAACAATGCCGAAAAGTCCATCGAAAGACCTTTCGGCATTTTCTGTATGTGATGTGAAGCTTATTGTAACGGATGATGCTTAAATTATTCAAAAGAAGGGCTCTGATGTGCTGTCAAAGAAGCGCCGCTGCCCGAGACTGCACCTTTTATCCAGATAAGAAAAAAGGTCCAGGCGCTGTAAACAACGGCCAGGAATCGTGCCGAGCGGCCTGCACAGCCGGACACCAGCGGGATAAAACATCCACTTTAGTGAATCACATAACAATGTGAGGATGGTAACCGCAGGACACTTTTTTCTTCCTTAGGTAAAAGGCTTCGTCTCTCAAGTTTTTTGACAGCCTGTCTGGATAAAAGACAGAGCTTCGGCGCCCTTACACCTGCGCTTCCTCCTCTGACGCCTCTCTGACAATATAAACCGGGCGCTCCTTAACCTCCAGGTAGGTTTTGGCCAGATACTGGCCGAGAATCCCAACGCACAGCAGCTGAATGCCGCCGATAAAGATCACGATACAGGCCATGGAGGGCCACCCAAAGGCAGAGCCGCCGTAGAGCAGCTGACGGACGATGATAAATAAAATGGCGATAACCGCCACGCCGCAGAGGGCAATGCCGCTGAAGGAGGCCAGCGCCAGGGGCGCAACGGAAAAAGCAGTGATGCCCTCCATCGAGTATTTGAACAGCTTCCAGACCGACCACTTGGTCTCTCCGGCCGCGCGTTTAATGTTTTCGTACTCCAGCCACTTGGTCTTAAAGCCCACCCAGCCAAAAATGCCCTTTGAGAAACGGTTGTACTCAGTCACGCTGAGGATCGCCTCGACGACCTGCCGGGTCATCATCCGGTAATCCCGGGCGCCGTCCACAATGTCGGCATTGGATATCCGGCGCATGATCCCATAAAACCGTCTGGCCAGAAAGGAGCGGATCTTCGGCTCGCCTTTGCGGCTCACCCGCCGGGCTGCCGCGCAGTCATAGCCTTCCTCGGTAATGGCGTCATACATTGGCTTCAGATAGTCTGGCGGGTCCTGCAGATCGGCGTCCATCAGAGCAACCAGCCCGCCTTTGGCGTGCCTGAGGCCTGCGTAGATGGCAGCCTCCTTACCAAAATTACGCGAGAAGGACAGGTACCGCACACGACGGTCATGTTTTGCAAACCCCTGGATCACGGCAAGGGTGCTGTCCGCGGAGCCGTCGTCCACAAACAGAAACTCGAAGGCTTCGGACTTCTTAAAGGATGCGGCCACCTCACAGACAGCCTCATAAAAGGCTGGAAGCACCGCTTCCTCATTATAACAGGGAACCACAATGGTGATTAAGCCCATGACATTCTTCCTTTCCAGGTTACTTTTCATTCATTATAACATGAATGAGCCAGCAATTATCTTTAATTTCTGATACAAAAAATACAGAAAAGTCCAGATTTCAGACTTTTCTGTATTAATTGTACATCCTTATTTCAGCAGAACACTGCCGCAGTAAGGACAGATACTCCGCCGGCAGCTGACCTGTTCACCGCACACAATGCAGACCACCTCTGACTCGCCGGATTTATCATACTTTTCTGGAATCTCATGGCCGTAATGGTGCCGTACCCGGTCTCCTTCCTTAAAGTAGCCAGTCAGATCAATCTCCTTCACGCCTTTAAAGACATAGGTCCGGTTTTTTGCGCCTTTTTGGATCACAAAGGTGTGAAAGCTGTAAAGCCGTTTGGAGTCTGGCACACCAGGATCGCGGGCCACACGGCGCTCAACGCGCAGCAGCCTGCCGTCAAAGGTTTTATCCTCGTCAAAAAAACTTCCTTTGGCATAGTATTTCTCCCCTTTCTGGGAAAACCCCAGGGAGCGTTCTTTTTTCATTTACTTGCACCTCCCATCCTTATTATTCCGTTACGGTGAATAAGCAGACAGCGGAAAAGTCCTGCCTCCCCGCTGTCATAAGAAAGTCCAAATAAAAAAGCTGTGCAGGGCAGACATCCCCATACACAGCTAAAAAGATTCTTCTTCTTAAAAATGCTAACACAAACAAAAGCCTACTTAAATAGTTGGACGAATCCCTTGTTTTTGGAACCCAAATCATCTATAATAAGTAATGCGGTACGTGCCTCCTGAGGCCGTTGTGTATGGTGGGTCTACACCTTGCGCAAGCCGGATTAGTGGTGCGAACACTTTTCCGGATGCCGCATTTTTTATTCAGTTTTCTACCCTTTATTATAAACTGCTTTCGCCTTTTGCGCAATCTCTTTATTTAAAATCCTAAATTTTGTGCAACCGGCAAAATCGCCCTTCAAACTTCGTCTACTCCTTGCGCCGGCTCTGGAATTTTCCCGACAGGGTTGCTCTCTGCAGCACATGCCCTGCCATCACCTCGAGCAGCTCTGCCCGATGGCTTTCTGGCGGCAGGCTGATCTCACAGTCCAGCACATAGGCGGTAAAGGTATAGGTATGAACGGCTTTAAACGGCGGTTTCGGCCCTTTGTAGGCATGTCTGCCGTAGGCCATGCCCTGCACCGCACCGTCCAGGCTGTCCACGATCTTCCCTGGCGGTATACTGCCTGGAATTTCTGCCTGCACAGGCAGGTTCCAGATAACCCAGTGGTTATAATTTTTAAATAAAGGGTGGGACGCGTCGTCCATCGTGATGGCCAGTGACCTGGCCTCTGGTGCGATTCCTTCCAGGGTCAGGGCTGGAGAACGATTTTCACCTCTGGCCGAATTTTTCCTGGAAATCCATCCTCCTGCCTCAAAATCTCTGCTGCTCAATTTTAATGCTTCCATCAGTAATCCTCCAATCATCTTGCTGACCCCATTATACGCTGTTTTACTTTTTATTTTCTTTTATAAACCTGAATGACCTTTTCTTTCTTCTCCTTCTGGGGTACACTAATAATAATTCCAAAGGAGGCCATCATGAAAAAGAAAGCACCCATACCCGATAATTTCACTGAAGAATACATTGCTGTCGGCGGCATTGAGGAGTATACCCTTCACTATACCGCCGCGCCCGAGCTGCCAGTCCTGCTCTTTGTCCACGGCGGCCCTGGCTCCTCCGAGGCTTATTTCGCCTACGTGATGGAGGAAATTTTCTCTGACCTGTGCACCGTAGTCCACTACGACCAGCGCGGAACCGGAAAAACCTTTATGCGCAACCCCGGCGCGGCTCCTGATCTTCAAAACCTCATGAGCGATTTGCACGAAACCGTTGAAGTGCTGAAGGCGCGTTATCAGAAAGACAAGCTCTTTATCCTCGGGCATTCCTGGGGAACAGTGCTCGGCGCGCTCTACGCTCTGGAGCACCCTGAAAATGTGGCAGCCTATATCGGCGTGGGCCAGCTGGTGGACGTGGTCGAAAACGAACAGGCTGGTTACGACACGCTTAAGCGCGCGGTGATCCGCTCTGGCAACAGCCGTGACATCCAAAAGCTTCGCCATATCGGCCCATACCCAGAGCGTCCCTTTGATGAGGTCATGCTCCGCAAAATGACCAAGATCAGCGCCCTGAAGCAGAAATACTTTCCGGACGGCAAAACCGGGGACATCATTAAATCCGCGCTCAAAAGCCCTATTTTCAAGCCATCGGATATTCTCGGACTGGTCCAGAGCAATAAGCTCAACGCTGCGCTGCTGGTTTCTGTGAGCAATTTCACCCTCTACGACTACAGCCATGACTACAAGGTGCCCGTCTACTTCATCTCCGGCGACCGTGATATGACCACCCCGGCCAGCGAGGCACAGAAATACCTGAAGCGCCTCACTGCCCCGGCCAAAAAAGAATTCCTGATCAAAAATGCCGGCCACACCCCCATGTTCGACGATCCCAAGGCCTTTAAAGAGGCCATAGCTGAGATTATCAAAAAATAAATTCACCGGATTCCCCATACAAAATCTCCTAATATCTTGCTAAAGGTTTTTTGTCCATAACTATGCTATAATTATGTCACAACTACAAAGGAGGTCGCAATTATGCCTGAAATCCGACCCATCAGGGATCTGAGAAATACAACTGAAATTTCCAAACTTTGTCATGAAACCGGAGAACCGGTCTACATTACCAAAAACGGTTATGGCGATATGGTCATTATGAGCATGGACACCTACGAGCGGGATTTGGCCATCGCACAGCTTTACCGGAAGCTGGCCGAAGCAGAGACCGATATTGCCGAAGGCCGAGTTGAGGATGCGGGCGCTGTCTTTGACCATCTTCGGGATAAATACCATTATGGCCAGTGAGTACACGCTGTCCATTACAGCCCATGCCATAGAAGATTTAAATAAAATCTACGAATATCTCGCAAACAGCCAGCAGGATCCTGTCGCCGCAAAGCGGACGATGCAAAAAATCGAGGAAGCTTTTTTAAACCTCAGCACCCTGCCCGAACGATTCAAAAAACTGGAGGACCCTTTTCTGAAATTAAAGGGCTACCGCAAGCGCGTGGTGCATCCCTATGTTCTTGTTTACCAGATCGATAATACGACAGACACAGTCTACCTCGCCCGGGTTTTTCATAAGTCCATGAACTATTTTAAATATCTGTGACTCCCCATACAAATAATGCCGAAAAGTCAAAGCATCCGACTTTCCGGCATTTTTTGTATCCTGAATCACAGCCAGCCTACACCGGCGCGATGACCTTGTTCTTAATGGTGAGCCCGCGGCCCAGCACACGCTTGAATTTTTTGCCGCATTCGCTGATGATCATATCCGCAAAGACGGAGTGGGTCGTGGTCAGCACCATCATCTCAACCACATCGTCCTTAATATTACAGTCAATGTCCTTCACGATGCCGTCCATGCTACGGTCCAGATACTCGGCGATCTGGAGGAAAAGGCTGAGCTTGTCGATGAGGCGCTTATCCTCCTCGCACAGCAGCGTCATGTATTCTGCCTCGACCTTGACCTTTTTGTTGGTCCGGTGGTTCAGGGCAATAAAAGCGCTCATGAGCAGTTCCTTTTGCAGCAGCCCCTCAAGCCCGGAGTTCAGAATCAGGTAAAAGCTGTGCTCGTGGTGGTTGCTGTACTGGATTTTGATGCCCACATCGTGGAGCATGGCGCTGGTTTTCATCATTCTGGACACATCCTCCTGGATGCCGTGCAGCGGCGCAAGCTGTTCAAACAGCTTTACGGACAGCCCGTACACGTGGTAAGCATGGGGAATGTTGACGTCGTAGTTGAGCATGGTGTTGACAAGAGAATTGTCAAAAATGTTATGGACAAGATCCTCTGGTCCATTGCCGAAATGCTTGAAAATCAGGCCATCCCGCAGACCGGCGTCTGAGATGATCAGCTCCGGTGAGAAAATGGTCTGCATGACCTTATAAACCGCCTGGCTGGCACCCACAAAAATATCGGTCCGGCCCTTGGACAGCCCCTTGAGGTTTTTGCGTTCCTCCAGGTTCATCTTCGCGGTCATATGGCAGATTCTGGCAACCTCGTCCTCGCACATACGGTAATTATGGGCGATTTCCAGAGGATAGTCGACCACCCGGCGATGGATACGGCCGATGTTCCGAATGGTGCCGCCCACGCCCAGCACCGGCAGCCCTCTGGCCTTTTCAAACAGATCGACCTTGGAAAAGGCGTCCTCTAAAAAGGCGTGCAGGCTCTTAAGCTTGCCCGGTGTCGCCACATCCTCCAGCCCAAATTTTTCCGTCAGGTCAATGGAACCAAAGGGCAGGCTCACCGCGTCTGCCATTTTGCGGTCACGGATGAGGACAAACTCGACGCTGCCGCCGCCGATATCCATGAGCAGCGCGTCGCGGATGTCGATGGTGTTGATGGCGCCTAAATAATCCATGGCGGCCTCCGTCTCACCGGGGATGATCTCAATCTCAATGCCAGTGGTTTTCCGGATAAGATCGACAAAAATCGGCCCGTTCTTCGCTTTCCGCACTGCCGCTGTGGCAACGGCGATCACCTTGTCCAGCTTGTAGGTATCGCACATGCTTTTAAACATCATGAGGGTCTGTTCCCCCAGCGCCATGCGGTCCTCCCGCAGGCAGCCGGTTTCAGACAGCCCCTCGCACAGGCGCACGTTTACCTTGACATCGTCAATAATGTGAAAATATTCGTTGTTGTGATATTCCCCCACCACCAGATGCACACTGTTTGAGCCAATATCAATGACTCCAATACTTTTATCCACAGTTATTCAAATGGAAAATGCAAAATGGAAAATTAAGGTTCAAACCGACTGAGCCGGTTTGATTATAATCAAATTTGCAAAGCAAATTTGAACCAGAATTTTCCATTTTCACTTTTACATTTTCCATTTACTCCCCCTTTCTCTATTGAACACTTTATCTTAATCTTATCAATCACCGCTGCCTTGCTTCAACCGCTGCTTCAGCCGGGCTTCCTCAAACTGCTGTTCGGCCTCTTCACAGAAGTACTGCTGACAGCTTAACAGTTCCTTGCCCCGCTTGTCAACCCGGATATACTCGCCGGTTTCGGTCATCACACGGGTTTTGATGGTATCGCGCAGCGTGATGTCCAGTATGTGCTTCAGCTCAGCCTTCAGATCTGGGTCCTCCACTGGAAACAGGGTCTCGATACGGCGGTTCAGATTCCGCTGCATCCAGTCCGCGCTGGAAAGATAGAGTTCCTCCTTGCCCTGATTATAAAAATAGTAGATGCGGCTGTGTTCCAGAAAGGTGCCCACAATACTGTGGACTGTGATGTTTTCACTCACACCCCGTATCCCAGGGATCAGGGAGCACATACCTCTGACAATCAGGCGTATCTCGACACCGGCCTGGGAGGCCTCGTACAGCTTTTCCACGATCTGGTCGTCGATCAGCGAATTCATCTTGGCGATAATCCGGCCGCGCACCCCCAGCTTCACATTCTCGATCTCTCTGTCAATGTGACGGTTAAAGGCTTCACGCATGGTTGTGGGCGCTACCTCCAGCTTTTTCCAGAGGGTGTAATGGCTGTAGCCAGACAGCACGTTAAACAGAGTGGAAACATCCGAGCCGTAGCTCTCCTTGGCGGTGAACATCCCGATGTCGGTGTAGAGCCGGGCGGTCACGTCATTGTAGTTACCGGTACCCAGATGCACATAGCGGCGGATACCATCCTCTTCCTTGCGCACCACCAGAATCATTTTGCAGTGGATTTTCAGCCCCACCAGGCCGTAGATGACATGGCAGCCCGCCCGCTCCAGCTTCTTCGCCCAGACGATGTTGTTGGCTTCGTCAAAACGGGCCTTCAGCTCAACCAGCACAGTGACCTGCTTGCCGTTCTGGGCGGCCTCGATGAGAGCAGCGATGATGGGCGAATCGCCGCTGACGCGGTAAAGGGTCTGTTTGATGGCCAGCACATCCGGGTCCGCGGCGGCCTTTCTCACAAAATCGACCACGGTGTCAAAAGACTGGTATGGATGGTGCAGGAGGCGGTCCTTCTCGCGGATCACCTCAAAGATATCCTCCTGCTCGTAAAAATCTCTGGACGGCAGCGGCTTGTAGATGGGCTCGCGCAGCTCGTCAAACTCTGGCCGTCCCTGGAATTTCATGAAGCAGGTCAGGTCCAGCTGTCCCTTGAGCTCATAGACATCTGCCTCTGAGATTTCCAGCTCCTCGATGAGCTTCCGCTTGGCTTTTTTGCTCATGGCTTTTGTGATTTCCAGCTTGATACAGGCGCCCCATTTGCGCTGCTGGATGGATTTTTCAATCTCGATCAGCAGATCCTCTGCCTCATCCTCGTCAATGGCAAGGTCACCGTTTCGGGTGATACGGAACTCGGAGACATGCTTGACGTCATAGCCGGTAAAAAGCTGTCCGGCGTTGTGGATAATAATATTCTCGATGAAGATATAGCGGTAGGGCGCTTCACGGTCCGTCCTCGGCAGGGCGATGATCCGGTCCAGCACCTTTGGAATTTCCAGAATCGCCATGTATTCCTCATCCTCTTTGCTTTCCTTCTTCTTTTTCTTTTTGTCCTCCTGGGTGTCCAGAAGCTGGACGCAGAGGTATACCTGGTTGTTTTTGACCAGCGGGAAGGGGCGGCTGTTGTCGATGGCCTGAGGCGTGAGCACCGGGTAACAGGTTTCCAGAAAATAGTCGTCCACATATTCCCGTTCCTCGCCTTCCAGCTCGTCATACTCTACAAAAAAGATATGATTCTGGTTCAGCTCAGGCACCAGGGATTTCAGCAGGCAGTTGTACTGCCTTTTCATCATCTCCTGGGTGATGGTGTTGATCTCTGCCAGCTGCTCGGTGGGCGTTTTGCCGTCCAGGCCTTTCTTGTTATAGCCGACATTGACCTGATCCATGAGACCGGCGATACGCACCATAAAAAACTCGTCCAGGTTGGAGGCTGTGATCGCCAGAAATTTCAGCCGGTCCATGATCATGTTGGTCTTGTCATAGGCCTCCTCCAGTACCCGGTAATTAAAATCGAGCCAGCTTCTTTCTCGGTTAATGTATAAATTTTCTTTCATATTTTTTCCCTCTTGATTTTTAACACTGGCTTCAGGCCAAAGACCTTGCGCATGGCCAGCTTGCTGGTATTAAAGAAATAGCTTTCCAGCTGTACGTTTTTGCTTGTAACCGCGGTGATAATGAATTCCCGCTCCTCGATCCGGCACTGTATTTTACTGATCTTCTGCTTATGGCTTTTATCCAGAGCGGTGGCCAGCTTCAAAATGGCGGTGAGACATGAAATAGCCAGCTGTTCCTCAGCCGTCATGGATTTGTCCAGCAGGGATTCGTCAAAGGGGATGGTCCGGACGCAGTCCGCCACTGTCCCAATGATGAGGCGTTCCTTTGCGCTCACCCCGATAATATCCGCGTTCTCAATGATCATACGGTTCATGGGCTTGCTGTTCTGTCCGCCCACATAACGCCCCACGTCCAGAAGCTGGGCGGTGAGCCTGAGCAGACGGCGTTCTTTTTTATCCAGCTGGTAACGCTTTTTCAGGAAGTCAAAAAGCTTGAGCGCCAGCTTTTCAACGGTCTCGGCGTGCTTGCCATCCACGTGGTATTTTTTTCCAAGCATCCGGGCCGAGCTGTAGCTGCTCTCCTCAATCCATTCCCGCAGGCGCTGGTCCTTGGTCAGATTGAACTTGAAATCCAACAGCGCATCACATAGGTTAAGCTGTACCAGGACGATTTCATCCATTTTGGTATCGTCCAGCAGCTTCAGATAAAACATCAGAGTGTGCCGCATGGTTTCCGCCTCAAACAGGTTAAGCTCGGGATATTTCCTCTGAAGCTGTCCGGAGGTCAGCCCTTTAAGGCTTTCGTGCAGCTCCACAAAGCGCTCCCGGCTGATCCGGTAATAATCGCTCCCAGCTTCCATGCCGCAGAAACAGGCAATGATCTCGGCGTCGTGGGAGGTGACCACCAGATTTTCGATCTTCCGCTTGTGGATATTATCTGTCACAGTATGGAGATTGATGGCGAAAAAATCCGAGAGGAGGTTTTCAAAGTTTTCGGTTTCCTCCTCGATGGCGCGCAGAACCTCGCGGATCTTCAGATACCCCATCTCAAGGGTCTGGTAATAGTCGATGAAGCCGCCGTTCATCAGAGCGAGGGCGATGTTTCCGCTGGAAATGGAGCAGAGCATTGTCTCCTCCTGCACCCGTTCCTCGGTCAGGAAATCTTCGCATTTGAGCAGCATATAGCGGTAGATCAGCTCAATCTCGTCTTCCTTTTCCAGCAGGTGTACCCGGTAGCCGCCAGTGTAAGTTCTTATCTGCTCCAGCAGATAAATCCGGTTTTCTGCCTCGCGCAGCGCGGCGGTGGCTACGATTTCAATCTCTTCGACAGCCGAAGCTCTGGCGATCTCAATATATTCGCCGATAATCCGGCACAGGGCGTAGACCGAGCTGAAGGATATCTTCCCGCTGGCAAAGCTCTGCTCGCCAAAGTCAATGGGATAGACGGCACGGTCCAGGATATTAATGGTTCCTTTGCCGCGCTGGCCTACCACCAGCTCACATTTGCTGGAACCGATATAAATCGCTGCAAATCGTTTAATCAAGGAGGTTTCACCTCTTTCGTTTTTATTTAATATTATAGCATAAGAAGCTTTTTCGAATGTTAAATCTTTGAAAAAATTTCTTTTTTCGCTCCGCCGGTTATGATAGAATTGATGGAACAAACGCTTTAAAGCATTCTCGTAAAGGAGGGCATGTCTGTGCTCGGTACCATCATCAATGTCGCCGCCATCTTAGTGGGCGGTTTTTTAGGACTTATTTTCAGAAAGGGGCTGCCTGAACGCATCAGCACCACCATCACCCACGGGCTCAGCCTTGGCATCATGATGCTGGGGATTTCCATGGGCGTCCAGACGCAGAATTTTCTCATCGTTCTGATTTCACTGGCTCTCGGGGCTGTGATCGGCGAAGCTTTAAATATTGAGGGGCACCTTAACAGCCTTGGCGGACGTCTTGAACGGAAATTTGAGGGCGGCGAGAACAGCAGCTTTGCTCAGGGCTTTGTCACCGCTTCTCTTCTGTACTGTACAGGTTCAATGGCGATCATGGGCGCCATTGAAGGCGGGATTTCCGGCACCTACACCATTCTGGTGACCAAAGCGCTGCTGGACGGCATTTTTGCCATTATCTTTGCTTCCACGATGGGTGTCGGCGTTCTCTTTGCCGCTGTGCCCGTGCTTCTTTATCAGGGCGCCATCACGCTGGCCGCAGGCACAATCAAGGTCTTTTTAACTGATCCGATGATCACAGAGATGAACGCTGTCGGCGGCGTGCTCATCATGGGTATTGGCATCAACCTGCTGGAGATCAAATCACTCCGTCTCGGCAATTTGATCCCTGCTATCTTTATACCCATTTTGCTGCTCTGGCTCATGAGCTGCTTCGGATTTTCTTTATAAAATAAAAAAGCAAAACGGACAGGTCAAATAAGGGGGATTGCCTGTCCGCTTTGCTCTTTAGATATATTTATATGAGGGATGAGGAGTCGCTTTAAGGACTTCTCCTGAGTTTTCACAACTACTTTATTTTCTGTCAGTGTCGCAGCAGAACCCGCAGGGAGCGCCGACACTGTGTTTATTTTCTTTACCAAATACAAACATTATGCTTACCTCCTAATGTCATTTGAAGGAACAGCCGCTGTTATTCAGCTGATTCTTCTAATTCTGAGTATAATTTTCTTAATGGATTGTAGTACATCATTTTAAGTACCTCCCTTTTCTTTTCAAGATTTCGTTATTAAACCGTCTGTCAATTATTTAGCGGATTTTTCTGCTAATTCAATTTCTTCTAATAATTTACGGATTGGATTGTAATACATCATGGTGTTTACCTCTTTCCTGGTCAGTTTATTTTATATAAAGCGAATCGTTCGCCGGTTTATCTTTATTATCTGGATGCTTTTTCTAATAATTTACGGATTGGGTTGTAGTACATCATCTTCGTTACCTCCTTTTTTGTTTACTGTATTTTTTATTCTATTTACTTGGAAGCTTTTGCTCCGCGTTCTAATTTTTCTAGTAATGATTTCATTGGATTATAGTACATCATTGTTTTTACCTCTTTCTTCAATTTTTATTTTTTATATCAATCTAACAAGTTACCAGATACGGATCATTTTGATTCTTCTACAACTTTTTTAAGTTCCAGCAGTGCCGCTCTTCTTGGATTGTAGTACATCATTGTTATGACCTTCTTTCCTGTTTGTCTTGGGTGTTTCCCTTAACTTGGTTATAATTCTAGACCCTAGAGCATACTCTAGGTCAATACCTTTTTGCGGTTTTATTTTTATTTTAGATTTCCCGCGAAACCCTCACAAGTTGTGGTGAATTTAACCAAATCCTGACAGGTCGTTTACATTACCTAAATACAGTGCTTTCCAATGTTCTAATTCCCAAACAATATTTCAAGACTTTAATTTAGAATGATTCTTTTCTATCTAAGAATTTTTTAAGAATTCAGATTGTATTTCCGAAAGGACATTTTTTTAAACGAAAACAATAGAGTCTACTCTAGCTTTTTTTGCCGGAAATGATTGACTTTGATTCCTTTTTGGGGTATACCTATAGAGAGAAAACAGCTGTTTTATGGAAAGGAGAGGCGTCTATGAACATCTACACGATCAAGGAAGTATCTGAAAAGACCGGACTCAGCATCTATACCCTCCGCTATTATGACAAGGAAGGCCTGCTCCCCTTTGTGGAGCGCAGCGAGAGCGGCATCCGCCAGTTTACCGACGCCGACCTGGAATGGCTGTCGACAATCTGCTGTCTGAAGGATACTGGCATGCCGCTGAAGGAAATAAAAGAATACATTGATCTGTTTTTGGAAGGCACCTCCACCCTTGAGACAAGGCGGCAGATTTTTATCGACCACCGGGTCCGCCTGCTTAAAAAGATCGAAGAGCTGGAAAAAAACCTGGAGATGGTTGAGCACCGCATCCAGTTTTACGACGAGGCCTGCGCCATCTACGAGGCGCGGAAGCGCGAAAACGAAACCGATAAAGAGGAAAAGGCCGAAGCTCCTGAGCCTGCGGCAGCCAAAAAAATAAAAAATGCCGGATAACCGGCAAAATTAGTAATCGATATTTGGATTATCGGGCTCTCCAAACAGAGCCCTTTTTCTTTTCCTGCATTCTTCGTATCTACTTTGCCACAGGTTTAAACGCGTCCTTATCCACACCACAGGTGGGACAAAACCAGCCATCCGGCAGATTTTCGAACGGGGTACCCGGAGCAACGCCGTTTTCCGGATCACCTTCCTCCGGATCATAGACATACTCACAAATTTCACATTCATACTTCTGCATGATCGTGCCTCCTTGACGGTCCCTCTTACTTTAACAATCCGTTAACATTCTTAACCTATTATTATATTAATAAGAAGGAAAATTTTAAATTCACTTACCCTATCATAATAAAATACAAAGGATTTTGCAAGCACTTTCTTTAAATGCAGGAAGTTTTCTTAATCGTACAGGTATTCCTTAATGCAGGACGCTCCCACCAGGCCCGCGTCATTCTCAAGCGTCGCCAGAACGATCTCAGGCTTCACCAGGCTCTTATAGGTGATCCTTTCCGCCGTGGACTTCTGTACCGCCTCCAGCAGAAAAGCGCCTGCATGGGCTACTCCGCCGCCCAGAACGCAGATCTCAGGGTCCAGAACGTCTACAAGGTTTGAAATCGCAATGGCCAGATGGTCTGCCATCGACTTAAAGCATTCGAGGCCCACCGCGTCGCCGTTTTTGGCCGCATTGATCACCATCTCAGCGTTGACCGCCTCCGGATCGCTTCCGGCCATAGACAGAATTTCCGTTTCACAACCCTCCTCAATGCGTTTTTTGGCCAGCCAGATCACAGCCGTAGCTGAGGAATAGGTCTCCAGACAGCCCATTTTACCGCAGTTGCAGCGGTAAAGCCCGTCGCCTACGATCATGTGCCCAAACTCTGAGGCCACGCCGTGCACGCCGTTTACGACCCGGCCGCCCACGATCACACTGCCGCCCACGCCAGTCCCCAGGGTAAACATAACGGCATCCCGGCAGCCCTGGCTGCTGCCAAAACGGTTTTCCGCAATGCCGGCCACAGTGGCGTCGTTGGCAAGGTAAACCGGGCGGTGAATTTTCCCTTCTAAATCGCGTTTTAAAGGCTTATTTTCCCAGAAAAGGTTCGGGCAGGACACCACGGTTTTCCCGTCCGCTGAGACGATGCCAGGCACGCCAATACCCACGCTTTCAGGGGATTGTCCTCTCATCTCCGCCATCACCTGCTCCACCAGGTCTTCAATTCGTCCAAGGACAGCCTCATAGCCCTCCCTTGCCCTGGTCAGCTGTTTTTTCTTGAAAAACATCTCGCCGCTGTCTCCGATCAGCCCGGCGACCAGATTGGTACCGCCGACATCTATTCCGATATTCATGCTCTGCTGCTCCTCCGTTCTTAATTTTCAATCTTATTATAACATTTTATACCCCTAAGTTCATCATGCTTTACATTCCGCGGTTTCTGCGATATAATTACTTTCGCAATTCATTTATCTTAATGCAACCGGAGGACTCCATGAAGAATCAATTGAATACGAAAACCCTTGTTTTTACCGCGCTGCTGATCGCCTTATCCTATTTAGGCTCCCTTGTTAAAATATTTGGCAGCGTCGCATTGGACGCCCTGCCAGCCTATTTTGGCGCACTGATGCTCGGCGGCCCCATCGGCGCGCTGATCGGTGCGGTAGGACACCTTTTCTCTGCTGCCCTGTCCGGCTTCCCCATGGGCCTGCCAATGCACATTCTGGTAGCTGCCTGTATGGCCGGCGCCTGCTACGCCTACGCCTGGATCAACAAAAAAACCAACTTGGTCGTCGCTTCAGTCACCGCCATTCTGATCAATGGCGTCGTCATGACCTTTTTGTCCGGCGTCCTGGCTGTGATCCTGGGTATTTCGCCCTCTGTCATGGGCTTTGTCATCCCCATGCTGGTACCGCTGCTCATCGCTTCCACCGTCAACGTGGTCATCGCTGCGCTTCTGTATCTGGCCTTTGAGAAAGCGCTGAAAGGCAAATTTACACAGGAATAAAAAAATCCCCCAACCGGGGGATTTTTTATTTCAGCAGAAAGTCTCGGATCACCGCAGCCATTTTCGGGTGGTGCTCCACATAGCTTTCGTGGGTTTCGCCCTCATAAATCTCAAGACTGCTGTCTGGAATGGAATCGGCGATATAACGGGTATGGTCGTCCTCGATCATGTCGTCGCTTCCGGCGGTCACCAGAACCGGGATACGGATACTGGCCAGGTCTGCCTTGGAAATATTGGGCTGCTCCAGCATCATTTTAATGCTGTCTTTTCCGGTGCGTTCGTAGGCCCGGCGGAACTTGTCCAGCCAGATTTCCTTCAGCCCGTCCGGCGTGGTATTGGCGCCGCTGACCACCAGCGCAGAGAGCAGCTCCGGGTATTTGTATGCCAGCATCAGCCCGATGATCCCTCCGTCGCTGAAGCCGTAAACCGCTGGCCGCTCAAGCCCCAGGGCTTTGATAAAGCCGCGGACATCCTCAGCCATTTCGCTGTAGTCAAAGGTATCCACCGGCGTGCTGTCCCCGTGGCCTCTGGAATCCAAGGCGTAGACCGTGAAATCCGCGCTCAGTGGCTCCATGATCGCGTCAAAAATCGTGTGATCCTCGCCGTTTCCGTGGATCAGGATCAGGGGCTGCCCCTCTCCCTTTTTTTCATAACAGAGCTCAATCGCCCCAACTTGCTGTTTCATTTTCTACCTCCGGTCATTTTATCCCCTATTTTATCCGATTCCAGGGTAAAAGAAAAGCGCCTGTTCCTTTTTTAAGGAAATCAGGCGCTTTTGCTATTCATCTTCTGTTTTTTCCTGCCCGTAGGGATTGACATGGATCATGCAGTGCTTAAGGGCCGGGTAGGCGGCCTCCAGCACGTCGTGCACATTTTCGGCGATGGCGTGGGCTTCGACCAGCTTCATCTCACCGTCCACAGCGATTTCCAGATCCACATAAAATTTAGACGCGAAGGTCCGGGATTTGAGGTCGTCGATCCGCTTGACGCCTGACTGCTTCATGGTCAGCTCACGGATTTCCTTTTCGGTTTTCTCATCGATGGAGCTGTCCAGCATTTTGCTGATGCTGTCCTTGCCGATGTCATAGGCGGCCTTAATGACCAGCAGCGCAATGACCACAGCCGCGATGGGGTCCAGAATCGGCAGACCCATGCGCGCGCCGGCGATCCCGATCAGGCTGCCGATGGAGGACAGGGCGTCGGAGCGGTGGTGCCAGGCGTCAGCCTTCAGCGCGCTGGAATTGATCTTGTTGGCCGCAGCGCGGGTGAACCAGTACATCCATTCCTTGACTCCAATGGAGACCACAGCCGCTACCAGCGCCAGTATCCCTGGAATTTCCAGAGAATGACTCTCGGCGTCCATGATCTTTTCAATCCCGGTCCAACCGATCCCCACGCCAGTGGCAAACAGGATGACCGCCAGCAGAATGGCCGCCACGCACTCCAGCCGGTCGTGCCCGTACTGATGCTCGTGGTCGGCCTTCTGGCCTGAGATATTGACCCCGATGATGACCACAAAGGTGCTGAGCACATCCGACGCCGAATGCACCGCATCGGAAATCATCGCCCCGGAATTAGCTAAAACCCCGGCGATAAACTTAAAAACCGACAGGGCGATATTGACAAAAATGGATATGATGGACACACGCATGGCGATCTTTTTATTGCTGCTCTCACTGTACTCTACTTCTTCAATATTTTTCACAGATAACCCTTCTTTCATTTGCATGACAAAGTTAATACCCCTTAACTAATCTAGCTTCATTCTATATTACACACTTCCAGTATAAATAAAAAACAAACCTGCGTCAAGGGTGTTTTAAATTTAAGGCAAGAAAAGACCTGAAATACAGGGTTTTGTACTTCAGGTCTTTTTTAAAGCTCTATACATTCTGGAGCAGTTCAACCTCTTTGGCATAATCGGCAAACTTTTCCTGGGGTGTTTCGAGAAAAAAGGGCTTATCCCGGAGCAGCGGGTGCTTCACAATGGCGATAAAGGTATCCACTCCAATGCTGCCAAAGCCGATTTTTTCATGGCGGTCTTTATGGCTGTTAAAGGGCGTCAGGCTGTCGTTCAGATGCATGGCTCTGAGGTAAGGAAGCCCTACGATCCGGTCAAACTCAGCGATGACGCCGTCCAGGTCATTCACGATATCGTACCCTGCTGAATAAATGTGGCAGGTGTCAATACAGACGCCGATCTTATCCTTGAGCCGGACGCCGTCAATGATGGCACGCAGCTGTTCAAAATCCCGGCCGACCTCACTGCCTTTACCCGACATGGCTTCCAGGAGTACGACGGTTTTCTGGTCTGGCTTCATATTGCGGTTGAGAATATCCAAAATCAGCTCAATGCCTTTTTCCGGTCCCTGGCCGACATGGCTGCCGGGATGAAAATTGTAAAGATGGCAGGGCAGCTGATCCAGCCGCTCCAGATCCTCACGGAACGCCCGCTCCGCGAAATCCCGAGTCGCCTCTGTGGCAGACGCCATGTTGAGCGTATAGGGCGCGTGGGCCAGCAGCGGCCCGAAATCATGGTCCTCCATGATCTGACGCAGACCATCCGCATCCTTGGGATCAATGACCTTGGCGTTGCCGCCCCTTGGATTTCTGGTAAAAAACTGGAAGGTATTTGCCCCAATGGATACCGCGTCCTTTCCGGCGGCGGTAAAACCCTTGGCAATGGAGATATGTGGTCCTATGTTAATCATATTTGTCCATCCTTTCTCAGCCCAGCGCTACGTCCATGAGCATCATGACCGCAAAGCCGACCATCACACCAATGGTGGCGATATCGCCCTCGCCGTTATGGCCGAGCTGTGATTCTGGAATCAGTTCTTCTGCCACAACATAGATCATGGCACCGGCGGCAAAAGCCAGCGCGTAAGGCAGAATCGGGTTGATAAAGACAACCGCCGCCGCGCCGATGACCGCCGAAATCGGTTCTACCAGCCCAGAAGCCTGGCCGTACATAAAAGATTTAACCCGGCTCATGTTTTCACGCCGGAGCGGAATGGAGACCGCCGCGCCTTCAGGAAAATTCTGAAGCCCGATCCCCAAAGCCAGCGAGATGGCGCCGGCCAGCGTCATGTACTCATTGCCTGTGGCCAGTCCGCCAAAGGCGACCCCGACCGCCAGCCCTTCTGGGATATTGTGGAAGGTGATGGCCAGAACCAGCAGCACACTGCGCTGCCACGAGGTATGAATCCCCTCCTCATGGCCTGTTCCCTGATGGATATGCGGCAAAAGCTTATCCACACACCATAAAAACGCGCCGCCGCCCAAAAATCCGACTACAGCTGGCACATACGGCGGCACCGGACCGCCCTCTGCCATCTCGATGGACGGCGCCAGAAGCGACCAGAAGCTGGCCGCGATCATAACGCCAGCGGCAAAGCCCAGCATGGCGTTTAATACCTTTTTGTTAATCTCTTTAAAGAAAAAGACCATCGCAGCGCCCAGAGCCGTGAGGCCCCAGGTGAAAAGCCCGGCGACCAGAGCCTGGCCCACCGGAGGGATATTGTTTAAAATTTCCATTTTCTCCTCCTGTCTTTCTATTGTTTATAGTCATTATAATTTACTAAATCATAACACATCCCACACACCATTTCAAAGCATTTTAATCATTTATACCCCATTTGCTTTAAATAGCACTGCAAAAAAACAAAACCGGCAGGCAACAACAGCGTTGCCTGCCAGTGCAGCTTTTTTTAAATTTACCTTGTCCTGGCCCAGACCGATACCGAACCGGGCGCCACGTGAAAAACGCCGTCGCCGTTTTCGTTGACAGTGACCGTGCCCTCCACATTGCCCGTGATGTCATAAAAATCCTTTCCGGCAAACTGATGTCCCATATACATCTGCTTTGAGCCGCCGTCTCCGTTTGTCATCAGTACTGCCAGACCGGATTCCGGCTCTGCCGGGTCACCTTCGCGCACCCATCCGATGATATGGAAATCGTCAAAATAATCCCTCTGGGCGCCGTAGGCCGATTCGCGCCGGGCACAGAGCAGCTTGTCCAAAAGCGCCTGCATGGGCTCGATGTTCTGGGCGGGAATACCATAATAATCGCCGTAAAAAACGCAGGGATAGCCGTCGGCCCGCAGCAAAATAAAAGCGTAGGCCAGCGGCTTAAACCAGGGCTGTACCCAGGATTCCAGCGACTGGCCGGGCTGCGTGTCGTGGTTATCCACAAAGGTGACCGACCGTGTGGGGTCATGGGCTGTCAGGGTATTGCTTAACAGCTGCCGCATATCATAGCCGTCACCGCTGTTCGAGGCGTCAAAAAAATGATAGTGGAGCGGCACGTCAAACAGGCACATGGTCCGGCCCGTGGTCTCCATATAGCGCTTGAGATCCTCCAGATCGCCAGACCAGTATTCGCCCACGGCAAACAGCTCCTGGTCCCAGTCACGCCTGACTGCGTCCAGCCACTCATTAAAAAAATTAAAATCAATGTGCTTGACCGCGTCCATGCGAAAACCGTTGACCCGGGTTTTATCCAGGTACCATCTGCCCCAGCGGATCAATTCCTCAACCACCTCGCGGTTATTTAAATCCACGTCCGCGCCCATCAGGTAGTCAAAATTGCCGTTCTCGCGGTCCACGTCACTGGCCCAGCGCTTGCCCTGAAACTGGAAAACCGCGCTGTCCTCTTTCTTCTCATCCCAGTCGATCCCTGCAAAATGCGTCCAGTTCCATTTAAAATCCGAGTAGGTGTCGCCCCGGCCCGGAAAGTCAAACTGTGTCCAGGCCTTAATGGGGCGGATGGGCTCAATCTGTTCATTTCGATTTTCGTCATTTTCCTTGCAGGCGTAGACATTTTCCGTCCGGTCCGCGCCCAGCCGGTGATCCAGCACAATATCCGCGTAAACCTCGATTCCGTTATCCTGAAGGGCGCTGATGGCTTCGCAATATTCACTGACCGTCCCGTATTTTGTGGCGACACTGTTTTTCTGGTCAAATTCACCCAGATCATAAAGGTCATAGGGCGCGTAGCCCACATCGCTTTTGCCTGCCGCGCCCTTGTAGGCCGGAGGCAGCCAGACCGCTGTGATCCCAAGCGCTTTAAGATGACTGGCATCCTCTGCCACCTGCCGCCAAAGGGACTGGTCCTCAGGCAGGTACCATTCAAAATACTGCATCATCGTTCCATTCATAAAAAATCAACTCTTTCTATTTTAGAATAAGCGTTAATTAAAGCATTACGCACTTTAATAAGTACCCAAAGTTATAAGAAATATCGATTTTCTCTATATTATTTCGCCCAGACTTAAAAAAGCCTGTATCTTTAAACCGATACAGGCTTTTCATTTATTGTGCCATGGCCTGGTTGACAATGCTTTCCATCATGCTGGACGTCAGCATTCCCGGCACATAGCCCTCCACATAGCCATCTTTGTCAATCATAAAGGTTGTCGGGAAAGAACGGATGCCATAGGCCTGGAACACCGCGCCCGTACGGTCCATGAGCGCAGGATAGGTAAAACCGTTGTCCGACATGAACTCCGCGATTTTTTCAGGCGACATATCATTATTGTTCGGCCCTTCCTCCGTATGCGGATTGGCAACGCTCAACACCACCAGGTCTCCGGAGTTATCGCCGTATTTTTTATACAGCGTCTCGATATCTGGCATTTCCTTCTGACATGGGCCGCACCAGGTGGCAAAGAAATTGAGGAAAACCGTCTTTCCACGGTATTCCGACAGCGTATGCGTCACCCCATACTGGTCGGTGAGCGTGAAATCCGGAGCCAGTGTCTTTTTGGCGCTTTCCTCCGGCGTGTTTTCCGGTGTGGGCGACGGCACAGGCTCAGTGGTTGCCGTCGGGCTTGGCTGCGGTGCGCTGCTTCCGGCTCCAGCCCGAGAGAGGTAGCCCGTAATCCCGTTCATCCATCCTGTAAACATCATGATCCCCATAATGATCATGAGCACGCCCCCGGCCTTTACCGTGTAGCGGACCGCCTTCTGGTGCCGCCTGAAAAAATCCAGCAGGGTGCTGGTAAATAACCCCACCGCCATAAACGGCAGGACAAAGCCCAGCGTGTAAACCCCGATAAGGATAAAGCCCGACGCGAAGGATGACGAAGACGACGCCATGAGCAGCACACTGGCTAAAACCGGCCCCACGCAGGGCGTCCAGGCAAAGCTGAAGGTAAAGCCCAGCACAAAAGCCAGCAGCGGATTCATGGCCAGCTTGTCCAAATTAAAGGGCAGGCGGTGCTCACGGTTTAAAAAGTCAAAATTAAAAACCCCCAGCTGAACCAGCCCAAATAAAATGATGATGACCCCGCCGATGCGCGCGAACAGCATCCGGTTGCCCGTAAAAAACTGCCCGGCCGCGGTGAAGCCCACGCCCAGAATAAAAAATGTCGCGCTGATGCCAATGACAAAAAAGAGCGTGTTGATGAGAACCGTCCGCTTTTTATAGTGGACTGTCCCGTCCGCGTCCACTGTCTTTGTTCCGCCCGCCAGATAGCCGATGTACAAAGGCACCAGCGGCAGCACACAGGGCGAGAAAAAACTGAGAATCCCCTGTAAAAATACCATAATGGCCGGAACACCGGCCCCCGAAGCAAAACCCATATCAAAACCTCTTTTCCATGCTGTTTTTATTTATCTTCCCACAAAGTGTAATTTTAAACATTACAGTTTCTATTTTGTAATCATAAATGTTACAGATGAATTTGTCAAGGGGTTTAAGGAAAATCGTTTTGGAAAATAATAATTTATAACTGTGCCTTATTAGTATAAACTTTCTCTTACACTATTTACCTTCAAAAATTTCATTTCATTTTTTAAATTATATTCGAAGACTTTAAATTTATCTATCATTTTTAAACTAAACTTGATTTTGTTTAAAAAACAAATTTGGCAACATGGTTTTTGAAGATTTGACACTTACGCTGTTGAAGGGTGATAAGGGTGTCGAATTCTTTTTTGTACTCGCTCAGTCCATGATAATCATATATTATAATATTTCTCCCACTCAAAAGGAAATTATAAAGCACCAAAAAAAGGCCCTGAGCTTCAATTTCAGGGCCTGCTCAATAAACGGCCATACTGCCGCCGGCATGCAGGGCTTTTATTTTAAATTTTTGTCCGTTACCGCCTTTTGGCTGAATCCCAATGGGCCCTCTTGGTATTCATCCGGCAGCTCCGGCTTCTGTTTTCCCCTTTACAGGCGTTCCAGTATATTTTCAAGCGCGCGCTTTCTTAAAAATACACAGTCTGTATTCCAGGGGGAGCACAGGTATCCTTTCTTTTAAAGCACAAAAGAAAGGATGGTTTTGAACATCAATCAATGAGAGATAATGGTCTCAAGCAGCTGCTTTTTTCGGCCTTCTTTTTTCCATCGCTTCAACGGGTTTGGCTGAAATCAGCGGTTTCGTTTTCGGACTGGATAATAAAGACAGAGCGGTTTTAGGCTGGAATACCGGATTCACTACTTCTCGTTGATCTGTTTTAATCTTACATTGCTTATTGCCCGCTGGCAAGTTTATTAAGAGTGCGGTTTTGATGAAAGATAATCTGCGATCAAATAAATGTTTATTAGAAAAAATCTTAGAAAAGAGCAATAAAAAAACGGCCGAAAGCCGTCAATCGTTTAATTAATGGTGATCCCGATTGGGCTTGAACCAACGACCTCTACCATGTCAAGGTAGCGCTCTTCCAGCTGAGCTACGGGATCACTTTTTGAATGCTTGTCTATTATAACGAATTCCCGAAGGTTTGTAAAGTCTTTTTTTACTCTGTCTCGGAATTTTCCTGCGGGGTTGGTATTTCTGGGGATTCGGGGGTGGGATCGGCTGGGGTTTCCGGGGTGGGCGCCGGGGGTGGGGTGACGGTGGTCTCTTCGGGTTCAGCAGTATCTGGGGCGGCTATAGGCGCTTGTTGGGTGGCGGCAGGCGCTTCCGGGGAGCTCGCGGGCTGGGGGGCAACGGACGCGGCGGCGGGTTCTGCTGTCGGGGTTGGGGTGGGGTCGATATTCCAGACGCCGGTCTGGGCGGTGAAGGTGACTTCGGCGGTCAGGGAATCCCAAGCGCCGTAGGCAGGCTGAACCAGGCTGAAGAAAACCAGCCATGCGATCAAGCTGTTTATGATTTTCCATTTTCTGGTCATGTGAAGCACCACCTTTTTTTCAAATGGAAAATTGAAAATGGAAGATGGAAAATGATGGCGCAAACTGCGCTTCGCTGGTTTACTTTTCAGGAATATCCCCGTTTTCAATTTTCTGTTGGTTTTATCGTAACATCTTTTCCCTTTTTCTGCCTGAATGTGTGTTTTAGCCCTTTATTTCGTCCATAGAAGGGCGTTTAAGCGGCGGGGCAGACGGTGGACGGTGTCTTGGGGTTTCGCCCCGCAGATAGCGTCCCTTCGGCGGCTTGACATTCTTGGCCTTGACCCGCTGTTTGGGTTTCATGAGATCCTCCTCATCCTCGGGATATTTGTACGACAGCCATTTTTTGACCATGTGCTCCAGCATGAGGATAAAACCCCAGAGCAAAAACATGGTGAGCGCCGCCGGACTTTGGAGAAACATGGCGATACGGCCAAGGTACGGGATATGAAAAGCATACGTGCCGACAATGTCCTCCCGGTGGATTTCAAACTCGTCATACTGCCCTTCCTGGTAGCCCTCCCCCTGTGTCATGTAGCGGTCATAGCCGTCACTGGTGTCAATGTAACGGAAATAGTGCGTGACAAAGACCTCCTTGCCTTGAAGCTCAGCTTTGAAGGTGATGGGCGTGTTTTTCGGAATGGGGTCATCCTCGTCGATGGCGTGGTCGATGACCAGCGAGCCGACCGGCAAGGTAGGGACCATGCTGTTGGTCAGGATGACATAGGGTTTGTAGCCGAAAAATCTTGGGGCATCGGTGGGGTTTAGTTTCATAGAAACTATATAAAATAAAGCTATAGCCAAAAATAATATTAAAAAAAAATCCCCAAACCTTTTCACAAGATGTTTCCATCCTATATTTTTAAAATCTTTTGTTTCCATTTAATTTTACCAAAGTTCTAATTTATAATTTAAAAATAAAAACTAGCGGTGAATACACCAATTCGTATACACCGCTTCACTTTTCACAAATTCTTTTTTATTAAACTAACAGACCAACTCACTTTTTTAGTACTTTTACTTCAATAGTTACTTTTAAATTTTGGTTTTGTTCTGCCACAGGAATGTTAGTCGCAGCAATTTTTACGTTAAATTTTTTTTCCGCAATTCCTAAACCTAAATCAGTACTATTAGCAGTATAAGTCGTTGATGAAGACTCTGTATCCTCTAAAGTAACTGTATACGTACCAGTAGCAGCAGTATCTGAGTCTCCATATGTAATGGTCGGTACAAATACCGTTTTATAATCATTCATTGATACTTGGTCATTATTAGTAAATTTTGCTTGAAAATCCCCTATTGTCACTTCACTACTTCTATGTGTAGAATCTACAATATCGCTAGCTGTCGTCGTGGTTGAATCTACAAGTCCTGCTGCTAATCTTATGGTATCTTCAGATGTTTTTCCTGGAGTTACTGATAAAACAACAGGGTCACTGTTTTTTACTGTTAAGGCACCCGTAGTACCTGTCAACGTATCCCAAGCCGCAAACGACCCAACAGCCACAGCCAACATTGCCACTGTGGTAATCCCACTTATCAATAACGAAGCTTTCTTTTTCATCTCTAAATTCCTCCTGTATAAATACATCTAAATTTTTAATCATTGCTGCCTCTTGACAATGACTTATTCTTAACGATGGGTTTATTATACAATTGGAAACGCTACACTTCCGCTACTCCTTAAATTAATGGATAATTGAAAATTAGTGGAACAGTGCTCGCTTGAAAATGAAACGCAGGAACGAGCGCAGCGATGTTCCGTCACACCGGCGCTGTATTTTGCGAGGGATCAAATAACTGCCTGAGCTGTCCGAGGATTAAAACAATGCCCGGGTCGATTTCGCGAACGACTTCCGCAGGTTGTCGTTCGCGCATGAGAGAGGGCATTTTTAATCCGCGGACAGCGCCAATTCTCCTCTACCTCCCCCTCTAACCACAAGCAAACCGCTAATCTTCCCCCCGCCGTTTCTCCACCATCTCCTGGATCTCCCAGATTTCGGGCACGCGTTCTTCTGCCCAGGAGTACTCAAACAGGTATTCGCCGGTGAAGGGGGATTTTGGCAGGGTTTCGCCTTCTAACAGCTTGTAGTAGTCGCAGTAGACTTTATCCCGTTCGATATAGCACAGGCCGCGCCGCGTCTGGAAAATCCCCGGCGCGCCCGCCTCCTCAAAGGTGTGGGTGGCGATCATGACCGCCTTGCGGTAGAGCTTTTTGGTCTTTTCGTCAAAGAGCCGGTCCTCCCACAGCTTGTCGATGGCCTCCTCCATGGTGACCACGCCGCCTCGGTGGTCCACACACAGGGCCACCAGCTCCTTGGCCTTCTGGCTCTTAAAGATGAGCAGCTCCCCTCTGACAAAAATATCAAACCGGCCAAAGGTGCGGAACACCACCTCGTTCTCCGCCTTATGGGACGCAGTCTTGCCGACCTTGTCGATGACAGCCTGAACACGCTCGGCCGAGAAGGGCTTGAGAATATAGCCCACAGCCTCCACGTCAAAGGCCTGCTGGGCGTAATTGTTGTAGCCTGTCACAAAAACCGTCTGAATATCCGCGGCCGCCTCTTTCAGGTAGCCGGCCAGCTCGATGCCCGTAAAGCCCGGCATCTCAATGTCCAGAAAGGCCAGATCGACCTTGTGGTCCCTCACAAAATCCAGCGCCTCCGAGGCGTTCTGGAAGGCGCCTGCCACTTCCACGCCTTCCATGTCCTCCAGGACGTATTCTAAGGCTTCGATGGCAAAGCTCTCGTCGTCTACGATGATCACTTTCATGTCCGTCTCCTATTCTTTCTTGGGAATCTTTATACGCTGTACAGTGCCCTTGCCGGGCGCGCTTTCAATGGTTAACACCGCGTCCAGCATATGTGTGAGCTGGAAGCGGGCGTTGTAAATGCCGCCGTCCTTTTTCTCCGACAGCTTTTCCGTCTCAAAGCCCACGCCGTCGTCGGTGATGATGACCTCGTAATGGCCGGGGTGCTCTCTTGTGGACAGGGTGACCGTGCCGCCCTCTGGCTTGCGGCAGACGCCATGCTTGACGGCGTTTTCGACCAGGGGCTGGATGCACAGAGGCGGCACGCTGAAATCGGTGGCCTCGATGTCGTATACGGCGTCGAAGCGGTTTTTAAACCGTATTTTTTCAATGTCCACGTAGCACTGGACCGGCACCAGGGCTTTGTCGAAGGGGACTGGCTGGTTAATCTTGACAAAGTCGAGGTTGGCGCGCAAATAGTTGGAAAAGGTGAAGATCACCTTGTCGGCCAGTTTGGTGTCCCGCCGGGCCAGCACCTGGATGGCCTGGAGTGTGTTGAACATAAAATGGGGCTGGAGCTGGCTGACCATCATGTCGGCGCTTTTCTGCTCCATCTCCTTGTACAGGTTGGCGATGCGGATGGCCTCCTGCTGCCGGATCTCGATGACCCGCTGGTAATAGATGTAGATCATACACATGAGCAGCAGGCACAGGGTGGCCGGATACAGCATATACATGTCGGACGTGGACCAGCCGGACAGATACATGGTGTCTGCGAACAGGCCCACGATAATAGACGCATAGCCCACGAGGGCTGGCCGGATATGCGGGATTTTCTCCTTTACCAGGCGGTACAGCCGTGCATACATATACAGCAGGGGGTAAAACAGCCCCAAGCGGATGTGCTGCTCCAGGTACAAAGTCCTGCTGCTCCTTGACACCAAGGCAATGGCGAACAGCACAAAGATGTAATAGGCGGCCAGGATGAGCACCGGCTTGAGCCGGATCCTGCCGCTTGTCTGTTCCTCTACGGTAAGGCACAGCAGGATACAGGCGTTGAGGGTGGAGCCGTAAAAGATCGTGGCCAGGGTGATGTTAAAGGGTGTACCGAACAGCGCCTCGAGGGTGACAGCCATGTCCACGCTGAACATGCGAACGATCAGGAACACCACCGCCCCCAGTATGAGGTTTGAATAATTTTTAACCCTGCTGATCATGAGCACGAGCAGATAAACCAGGCAGAATACCAGCACGGCTGTGCTGAGAACAGAAATGGAAAAAATCTTTAAGGGCGAATAGCTGACGTCGTCCTTGAGATTGGTAAAAACAGAGGTGATGTAAACACCGGAAGGCAGGCTCTCCACGCCGCCGTCCCCGATATTCATGGTGAGCTCGCTGTGGGTGCGGGCATTTTCGACCTGGCCGGTGAGCAGGCCATGCAGGCCCATGCCCACGATAAAGATGAGCATGACGGCCAGACAGGCAAAGTAAACAGTCTTTTCGGCTGGTTTTGGGATGGGTTTCGCTGACATGTTATCTCTCCGCCGCTTCTTTGACAAGGGCTGTGAATGCCGTTTCGGGCAGTGGCCGTGAAAAATAATAGCCCTGGATATAGTCGCAGCCCAGCTCCCGCAGGATCTCGACCTCCTCGGCCACCTCGACGCCTTCGGCAATGACGCGCATGTTCAGACGGTGAATAAGGTGGATGATGGCCTCTACGGCTATCTTGGTCCTTGGCTCGCCAGTGAGTCGGTCGGTCAGGCTCTTATCCAGCTTGATAAGCTTAAAGGGCAGGTTGAGCATATTGGTGACGCCGGAGTAGCCGATGCCGAAATCGTCCAGGGCAAAGGCGCAGCCATAGTCGATGAGCCGTTGCATGGTGCTCCGGAGTGTGGACATGGAGGCCGCGGCCACAGTCTCGGTGATCTCGAACTTAAAGCGCTCGGGCGGCAGCTTGTAATGCTCCATGATGGCGATGAGGTCGGCTGCCAGGCTCTCCTGCATGCACTGCACTACAGAGAGGTTGACGCCGATGGTCTCAAATCCTCCTTCGGTATAGGAATGGGCTGTCATAAACTGGCAGACCTTTTCAAACACAACGAGGCCGATGGAGACAATCATACCGTTTTCCTCGGCCATGGGGATAAACTCATCGGGCGGGATGAGGCCAAACTCAGGGTCGCGCATGCGCACCAGCGCCTCACAGGTGGCGAAGCGGTCCGTGGCAAGGCAGTAGATAGGCTGGTAATGCACCTCAAAGCCATCCTTTTCGAGGGCATAGGCGAGCATGGCGCGGATATGGTTCTTGCGCCTGAATTTCTCGTTGAAGATTTCGCCGCCGCGCACCACGCCATTTTCCCGGTGCTTGGACTCCTGGATGGCAAAGTCGATGGCAGACACGATCTCGTCCACGGTTTCGGTGCCGCCTTTGCCCATTGGCACCACGCCCAGACTGCAGTTCAGGCTGTAGTCGATGCCCTGGAAATGCCAGGGCTTTTTAAACCGGCCCACGATGAGGTTCATAAGCCTGTCGGTGTTTTCTGCGCCGTGTGGATCTGCGATGCAGAAAACATCGCCGTCAAAACGATAGACCCGGCCCGTAGGAGCCAGCCCCTTCAGGAATCCGGCGACCTCCTTGAGCAGGCGGTCACAGGTCTTGACGCCGAAAACCTCGTTGGCGAACTTGAAATCCCGCAGGGCAAGGGCAATGATATCCCCCTTTTTCCCGTTCTTCAGGTGCATCTCGATCATCTGCAGAAAAACCTGCCGTTTAAAGGTTCCGGTGAGCTCGTCACTGACCATGCTGTTGCTCTGGGTGGAGAGGTGTACCAGGAGGATACAGCAGGTGCAGGCCACGCCGGTGAGGATGTAGCCTGTAAACACAAACTGGAGCAGGATGGCAGCCAGTGACAGCACCATAAAGGCGCAGAGGGCAGCAAAGACAGACTTTGATATTTTCTTCCGGTTATAGATGGCGATGACCGCAGCGCACAGGATATAGGAAATGGAGCTGATGTGGGTAAAGGGGTTGCCGATGCCCCGGGCATAGCCGTTTTCAAGATCCAGTGTGAAATAAAAATGCGTCAGCGGGTTGGACAGCGCCAGCACAAGGTAAATGAAATACATTGAAAAGGCCAGGATAACCAGGGCTCTCTTGTGCCAGAACTCCTGGTAAATGATGGAGATCACATAGAGCAGCACCATCATAGGCATACTGGGCAAAAAAATCAGGTACAGGTTGTTGAAGAAAACAGCCAGCCCGAAATTGGCGGGGGTCAGGTGCTCTAACAGCAGGGTGGCCACAATGTTGGTAAGAATAAAGGCCATTGAAATGACAAGGGTCGCGCCGTAGATGCGGTTCTGCCAGGTGGGAACCCGTGGCCCTCTGAAGTAGTAGACCATGATGATCCCGATGATTAACGCTGAATAGATTTCAAATTCCAAATGCCATGTCATTTCTTTTACCTCTTAAATTTTCAGATTACCGTTTCAGCGTCGATTGCGAAATAGTCCTTTCGGATATAAAATTCATTGTAGCTGATGGGCATACCGTCCTCCACGGACAGGATGCACTGAGAGATGAGAAAAACGCTCTCCTCTCTTGGGATCTTGAGATAGCCCCGCACCTCGTGGGAAGGCTGTACGATCTCGATGTGCAGCTTTTTCTTAAGCTGGAACTGGAGCTTGGACTTTTCCATGATGCCGTGGAAATTGGCAAAATTGATGACATCCTCCACGATGGGGTTTCCCTTCTGGTAGGGCAGATAGATGTTGCTGTACTGCACCACGTCCTTGCCCATGTAAAAGGCCTTCTGGACACGGATCACCTTATCGAAAGAGCCGACCTTGAGCTCACGCATGAGCCGGCGCCCCGGCGACACAACACCCACCTTGATGAGCTTGACCTCGTCGATCTGCCCCTTGAGACTGTCCACCTCGTCGAAATAAAACTGGTAATGGTTGGAGGTGGGCTCGCAGACAAAGTTACCCTTGCCCGGAATGGTGTAAATATAATTTTCATTGACAAGCAGCGCCAGGCTTTTGCGCAGGGTGGTGCGGCTGACGTCATAAAATTCCGACAGCTCATGCTCCGACGGCAGAATGTCGCCGGGCTTCATCTCGCCCTTTTCGATTTTTCCTTTTATGTCATTTACGATATCGAGATATAAAATTTTACGCATGGTTTCTTACTCCTGGGTAAGCCATTTTTTGCAGATGGAGACGCCCTCGATGGCGTCGCTTGAAAAGGCGTCGGCACCCACATATTTGGCGTATTCCTTGCCCGCGATGGCGCCGCCCAGAATGATCTTGATATTATCCCGGAGGCCGGCCGCTGTGATGGCGTCCACCACCACCCGGATATTTTCCACCACGGAGGTCAAAATCCCGCTGATGCCCAGAATCTGGGGCTTTTCTTTCCTGATGGCCCGGATAAATTCCTCTGTGGGGACGTCAGTGCCTAAATCGATGACCTCGAGTCCCTCGGAGTGCAGCATGCTGACAAAAATGTTTTTGCCCACGTCGTGGATATCGTCAAACACGGTGCCCACCACAATTTTGCCCGCCGGGGCCTGCCGGCTTGAGCGCTCGGACTCCATGCCCGATATTTTGAGCAGGCTGGACACCAGCTCGCCGGCCATGATGAGGTCTGCGATGTAGTATTCGCCCTTTTCATAGCGGTTAGCCACGCGCTGGAGGGCAAAGTTCAGGTCATTGGATATTTCCTTCGGGTTTCTCCCTGATGCGAGCAGGGATTTTACCTGGCGGATGGCCAGGGGCTCGTCAATATTTTCTACCGCTTCGATTAATTTTTTCTCCATGATAACTCCGTCCACAATCAATCTATTTTAGTAAAAATCATACCATAAAAACTGGTCTGTGACAATCGTTTAACCGCCGGATTTACCGCATTTATTTGTTTTTCTTTAGTCAACCTTTCGTTAAAGAATTGTCAAGGAATTCTTCTTTATTCTATTGGAATTTTAATGAAAAAGGCGTATAATGGGTATATACATTGCAAAGGTTCCCAGAAATATTGTGAAAATATAGAGAATTTTAAGGAGCATTCTATGGAAAACTTTACAAAAGCCGAGCTTGAAAAAAACAAAAAATATCTAGAGCTGCTGTCCGGCAGCTTTCCAAACATCACCACCGCAGTGGGCGAGGTGGTGAACCTGACGGCAATTTTAAACCTGCCTAAGAGCACAGAGCATTTCCTGACCGATATCCACGGCGAGCATGAGGCCTTTAACCACGTGATGCAGAACGCCTCGGGCGCTATCCGCCGCAAGGTCATGGACGAGCTGGGCAGTACAGTCAGCCTTGAAGACCTTGAAGAGCTGACCACACTCATCTATTACCCCAGCGAAAAGCTGGACCTCATTAAAAAGGAAAAGAAGGGACCTTACCTGGACAACTGGTATGAGCTCACCATTTACCGCCTGGTCAAGGTCTGCCGGGCCGCCGCCTCTAAATACACCCGCTCCAAGGTGCGCAAGGCCCTGCCCAAGGATTTCGCCTATGTGATGGAGGAGCTTTTGCAGGAGGATGAGCACCGCTTCAATAAAAAGGAATACTATAACCAGATTATCGCCAGCCTGGTGGAATATGGCCGGGCCGAGCACTTTATCATTGAGATTTCCGGGGTCATCAAGCGCCTTACCACCGACCACCTGCACATCATCGGGGACATCTTTGACCGTGGCCCGGGGCCGGATGTTGTCATGGACACCCTCATGAAACACCATTCTCTGGACATGCAGTGGGGTAACCACGATATTCTGTGGATGGGCGCCGCCGCGGGCAGCGCGGCCTGTATCGCCAATGTGGTGCGTATTGCCCTGCGCTACGCCAACATGGACGCTCTGGAAACCGGCTACGGCATCAACCTGCTGCCTCTGGCCACCTTTGCCAACCGCGTGTACCGCGAGGACCCGTGCCAGCAGTTTACCCCCAAGGTGAGCCCGGACGACATCGAGACTGACGCAGAAATTCTGCTCATGACCCGCATGCACAAGGCCATCAGCATGATCCAGTTTAAGCTGGAGGACCAGCTGATCTCCCGCCACCCCGAATATGAGATGGACGACCGCCTGCTGCTGCGCAATATCAGCGAGGATAACAAGACCATCGAGGTGGACGGCGTGGTCTACGAGCTCAACGACACCAACTTCCCAACCCTGGACCATGAAAAACCCTGGGAGTTGAGCGAAGAGGAACAGATCGTGGTGGATAAGCTGTGCTACACCTTCCGCCACAGCGAAAAGCTCCAGAAACACATCCGCTTCATGTACGCCAAGGGCAGCATGTACCTGGTGTACAACAATAACCTGCTGTTTCACGCCTGCGTGCTGCTGAACGAGGACGGCACCTTTAAGGTTAAGAAGATCAACAACAAATATTATTCCGGCCGCTCCCTCATGGATAAATACGACCAGATGGCCCGCGAGGCCTATTTCGGCGACATTGAGGAATGCCCGAACAAGGCGGACTTCCTGTGGTACCTGTGGTGCAACAAGGATTCCCCGCTTTTCGGCAAAGATAAGATGGCGACCTTTGAGCGGTATTTCATCGACGATAAAACCCCGCACAAGGAGCGCTACACCCCGTTCTACACAAGGATCGACGACAATGAGAGCATTGCGGTCATGATCCTCAAGGAGTTCGGCGTGGACCCGGTGGAAGGCCACCTGATCAACGGCCATGTGCCTGTAAAGGCCGGCTCGGGCGAAAGCCCTATCCGCGCCAACGGCAAGCAGCTGGTCATCGACGGCGGCTTTGCAAAGGCCTACCAGAAAACCACAGGTATTGCGGGCTATACCCTGACCTACAACTCCTACGGCCTCACCCTCATCAGCCACCGGCCTTTTGAATCGGTCGATATGGCCATCCGCGAGGGCGTGGATATCAAATCCACCCGCCAGGTGGTGGAAACTACCCTGGAACGCAAACGCGTCAAGGACACTGACATCGGCAAGAGCATCCAGGCCCAGGTCCACGACCTGGAAATGCTGATCTCGGCTTACCGGAAAGGGATTATTAAGGAAAAGTCCTATTAAAGATTTTGTGCAAATTGGCAGAGCGCGGCGTTACGGCCGGCTCTGCCGTTTTTTAGTGGATAATTAATAGTTGATAGTGGATAGTTATCGAACGCTTTCGCCTTTGGCTCAAGCGATTAAAACGCGACCAAAGGCCGCATCCAATCGAATCTGCCAGCGGCAGATTCGAACCTTAACTATCAACTCCCAACTATCCACTATCAACTGTTGCTAAAACCCTTTCCTTATGATAAACTAAAACTACTATTAATCACTAATACTTCAATACAATCGGAGGGGAAAACATGAGCTTTGAAATTGTAACGGATTCTTCCTGTAACCTGCCTGAGGACATCATTGACCGCTACGGTCTGCATATCCTGTCCTTACGTTTTTTAGTTGGAGGAAAAGAATACTACAGCTATACCAAGGGGGAGATCACGGATCTGGCCCAGTTCTATACCATGATGCGCAACAAGGAGGAAATCACCACCTCTCAGATCAGCAGTGATACCTGTACCAAACTTTTTGAAAGCCTGCTCCAGGACGGCAAGGATGTCCTGTACATCGGTTTCTCCTCCGCTCTCAGCGGCACCTACCAGGTCGGGTACCTGGCTTTGGAGGAGCTGAAAAAGAAATATCCTGAGCGCAAGATTTACGCGGTGGATACTCTGGGCGCTTCTCTGGGCGAAGGGCTTCTCGTTTACCACGCCGCAAACCTGCGGGAGGCCGGCGAGAGCATTGAAGCGGTCAACGACTGGCTTCTGGAAAACCGCCTGCACCTCTGCCACTGGTTTACTGTGGACGACCTGTTCTTCCTGCAGCGCGGGGGGCGTGTCTCGGGCACCGTGGCTATTTTCGGCACGCTCTTAAACGTCAAGCCTGTCATGCACATGGACAACGAAGGCCGCCTGATCTTTGTGACGAAGGTGCGCGGCCGCAAGCGCTCTCTGGACGCTTTGGTGGAACGGCTGGACCAGACGGCCATCAACCCGTCTGAGCAGTCCATTTTTATTACCCACGGCGACTGTTTGGAGGACGCCCAATACGTGGCCAAAAAAATCGAGGAAAAATACCACCCCAGGGAAATTGTCATCAACTGGGTGGACCCGGTCATCGGCGCACACTCCGGCCCTGGGACGGTGGCGCTGTTCTTTTTGGGAACTGAACGATAAGGTTTTACCCCCGCCCACTGACACAGCCGGGCGGGTTTCTTTTTTACCAAACCTGTCCCCTTTCTACTGAAAACGTTCCTCACCTCTCCCACTCCTGTGGTATACTTAAATTAAACATTTGTTTCGTTTTAAAATTGAGCCCGGGAGGTTTTTGTCATGGGAAAATTTGTTATCAAGCCGGTCAAATCCGGTTATACCTTTCATCTGAAAGCCAGGAACGGCGAGGTGATCGCGACGTCTGAGGTGTATTCCAGCCTGAGCACCTGCAAGCACGGCACCGAGTCGGTCCGTAAAAACGCAGCGGCCGCGCACCTGGAAGACCAGACCGCCAAAGAGCCTGCACCTGCCAAAAATCCAAAGTTTGAGCTGTACCTGGATAAGGGCGGTAAATACCGCTTCCACCTCAAGGCCACAAACGGCGAGATCATCGCTGTGTCTGCCGCCTACAAGGAAAAAGGCAGCTGCCTGAAGGGCATTGAGTCCGTCAGACACAACGCCCCCGAGGCCGAAGTCATCGTTGAAGAAGCCTGATCCTTACCTTTCATATATTTTATAAAACGCTCCCTGGATAAGCGTATCCGGGGGGCGTTTTACTGCCCTCTGCGGATAGCTGACGGAGGACAGGTATTCGCACCTTTTTTCCAGAATTTTTCAAAAAAACAAGGGAGGCATACACTGCTTCCCTTGTTTTTATTTGTTTGCTTCGCTGTCTTACCAACGTTTTCTTCTCCAGACGACAATGCTGCAGACCAGGAGTGCCGCGACACTGAGCAGTGCCAGTACACCCCAGAAAGCAGCTGGGCTGACTGAGCCGGCAATGCCGGTGGCTGCGCCGCTGTTTACATCCGGATTATTGGGTGCTGCTGTCTGTGGCTTGTCTTGTACACCAGGTGTTCCGGTTTCGGCCGCTGGCTTATCCTGCATGCGGACAATGTTGCCCTCGCAGGCTTTGCCGCCTGTCATTACGGTGCCGTCGGGCATCAGGGTAAAGGCGATTTCCTCTGCCACCTCATAGCCGTCGGGCGCGGTGATTTCCCGCAGGACATAGGTGCCTGCCGGCAATCCCTCAATTTTTTTCATCTCGGTGCCAGAGGTCCATCTCAGGCTTTCGCCGGTGATGGTCTGAGCCACGATTTCGTTTCCGGCCTCGTCCCGGGCAATGCTGCCATCCTCAGCGGCTTTGTAGACGGTCAGGACTGCGCCTGGCAGTTCGTCGGTGCTGTTGATGGTGGTTTTGCTGATGGAGAGAGCGGTGAGTTCATTTTTCAGAACTACCTGCTCTGTAAGATTTTCCCCTGGGCCGACACCCTGTTCTGGTGTCCTGACAGTAAAGTCAACGGGCGCTGCAAGCTTGTAGCCTGAAGGCGCTTCGATCTCTTCGAGCCGGTAGTCTTCCCCTATTTTCATAAGTTTGACAAAGGTCTCTGGCTGTTCGCCGGATACCCATTCGGCAGGCTGTCCGTCTGCCTGGGTAAGCGGTACGTATGCGCCGCTCCCGTCCTTGACGGTAATGCGCAGTCTGGCGCCTGCCAACAGGTTTGCGTTCATATCTGTCTTGGATATTTCTGTCACAATGGATGGTTCAAGCCAGACGATCTCGCCTGTCTCAGGATCCACGGTTGCGGTCGGCGGGCTGTTGGGGTCGCTTGGGTCTGCCAGTCCGAGGTCAATGCTCTCAATGACCGGCTTACCCGCTTCATTGACGCCAAATTTGATGTTTACAGGCTTTTCGGATACATGGCTGCCTTCGGGGGCTTTAAGCTCGCGGATAGAGTATTCCACACCCATGAGCACGCCTTCAAAGCGGAGATAGCCGTCCTGGTCGGTTGTCGCCTCGGCGATTTGCTGCCATTCACTCTCGTCTTCTGTTTCCGCAGCGCTTTCTGTGCCGAAGAAGCTGAAAGATCGTGCCTGTGCTGGCGACGCTTTGGCTGCTTTTTTGAATAAACCGTAGGTGGAGCCCGGCAGCACTTCATCTGGCTTCTGCTCATTGACCTTTTTCAGGACAATATCGGTGGTGACAGCCGCGTCCACGACGTGGTTATCCGCTACCTTTGTATCGTCCAGGTTGGCCAGTCCGTCAAAATGTCCATTGCTGTCCACGACGGCCTTGTAGACTGTCGTATCCAGCATGTAATGCTGTGGTGCTGTTATTTCCTTGACATACCAGGTCCCCCGTGCAACGCCGGTAAAGATGACCTTGCAGCCATCGGCGGGATTGCCGCTGGTGGCAGTGTATGCCGGTTCTGTTGCACATTCGGGATCTTCGTACAGGCCGTAGACAGCGCCTTCAAGCGGCGCGTGCTGCAGATCGCCCGCACAGCCCTCGGTGATGATGCCGCGCTTGTGGAAGACCACCTGAGACAGGGCATTCACCCGGCTGACGCTTACCTTCTGGCTTGCGCCGCGACTCAGGGTGACTTTGGTCACATCCTCCGATACTGCGTAAGGATCGGGGGCTGCGGTTTCCACGACGGTGTAGTTGCCCATGGGCACATCGGCGAATACCAGTTTTCCGTCAGCGCCAGTGATCTGGGTCTGGATGACCTCGCCCGCATCGTTCTTCAGTTCAAAGGTCGTGCCTGCCAGCGGCTTGCTGTCTTCACCGGTTTTGTTCAGGGTGATCACACCCGCGTCGGTGTTCACGACTTCAGTGACGGTCTCATCATTATTTTTTAACGTACAGGTTCCGTCTTTATCCACCACGGCTTTAAATTCGGTGGTGCTTAAGAGATAATCGTCTCCCGGACGTTTGGTTTCTTTGAGGGTATAGGTCTTGCCCTTTTCCAGATACAGGAAGGTGACCATACCGTCCTTGTCAGAGACGGCCTTTGCCACTTCTGCACCGCCGTCGTACAGAGTAAATTCTGCGTCGGGCAGCCCTGCGCCGGTGGTGTCAACCTTCTTGAAGCTCAGCTCGGTAGGGGCATTGGTAAAGGCGACGGCCTTTTCAGTTTCATCTGTTTTCAGCGTGATATTTTGTGCCACTGTGCTTAAAACGTAGCCGCTATGGGTTTGTGTTTCATAAATACGATATTCGGTATCCATCAGCAGATTGCTGAACACCAGCTTGCCGTCTTTATCGGTCTTGCCGGTTTTTACCGTGATGTCTTTACCGGTTTTATCCTTTTTCGTCAGTGCAAATTCGATGCCCTCGATGGCTTTACCGTCAAAGGAATCGGTTTTCGCAATGCTTATTTTTCCGCGAACTGCTTGATTGGTGATTTCGCTGAGTGCATTATTCGATACCTCGATTCCCGCAACAGTGTGCAGCCCGTCGCAATTTCCCTTGTTGTCAATCACAGCCTGATAGATTGTGCTGTCTGCTGTGTAGTCATCCGGAGCGGCGCTTTCCTTGATGTAGTAAGTACCCACGTAGATGTCCTTGAAGGTCACGTTGCCGTCTTCCCCGCTGGTCGCGGTGACTGCCTTGTCTGTGGCGTCTTTGACTGGTATTTTAGTCTCGGCATCCGTATACAGTCCGAAGACTGCGCCGGATAGCTTTGCCTTGGCGTTCAAATCATTTTCATCATTAGTACCATATTTGGTAAAGGTGATGTCACCCTGTTTCAGGGTATTGGCAAAGGACAGGCTCAGCTTGTCTTCCGACAAGGCCGCAAATCCTTTGACTGCGTCAATATTAGTGATGGTCACCTTACCGTCCTTGTCCACTGTGAATTTTACCGGCGTTTGCTGAAGCTGGTAGCCTTCCGGCGCGGTGGTTTCGGTCAAGGTGTACTCATGCTTTTCTGTGCCTGTGCTGGCAATGAGCAGAGCGGAGATGCCCAGCCTGTCTTTCTGTGTCAAATCAATGATGTATGTTTTGCTTCCGTCTGCCAGATCACCGGTCAGCTCAAATTTCGCGCCTTTAAGCGGTTTATTTTCATTGTTGGCGTCGGTTTTCTGTAAGCTCAGGGTGATGGGCTGGTCTTTAAAATTCAGTGTCAGGCCATCAATCGTTACTTCTGCCAGTGATTTATCTGTACCCGCTGCCACGCTGATGGTTCCAGCGGTGGACATGGTGATCTCTACCGGGCGGGTTTCCAGCTTGTAGCCATCCGCCGCACGGATTTCACTGAGTGTGTAGGTCTGTCCTGCTGTCAGCAGGCCTTTGAGACTGTAAGGCTGACTGTCTTCTGTCTTGATGGTTTTTACTGTTTCTCCATCCGCGAAAGCGCCGGTCAGGCTGAATTCCGCGCCGCCGCCAATGGCCTTGCCATCCGCGTCGGTCTTCTGGATGAAGATTTCACTCTGCGCGTTTTTCAGGACGATGGTTTCATTGTTATTATCAAGCGCCGCGTGAGTCGGGCTGTCTTTAAGGGCTATCTTGCCCGCGTCATCCACAATAAAGTTGATGGGTTCAGCCAGCTCATAGCCTTTGGGCGCGGTGGTTTCGGTCAGGGTGTAGGTTTCGCCGGCGATCAACTGTCCAGACAGCGTTTCTGTGAGATTTGCTGGTGTGTCTTCAATTTCAGTTATCGCTTTATCGGCAAAGGTTCCGGTCACTTTGAATACCGCACCTTCTAGTTTCTCGTTACTTTCGGCGTCAATTTTCTCAAGGCCGATTTCGATGGGCTGGTCTTTTACGGTGACGGTTGATTTGTTTGTTACACTTGCGTGATCTCCACCTTCTGTGACCGTGATAACGCCCGTGTTGTCCATCTTGATCTTAACTGGGGCGGCTTTTTCATAGCCAGCCGGGGCTTTGGTCTCGGTGAGGGTGTAGGTCTTGCCTGCGACAAGCTTTCCGGTGATGTTTGACCATGTGCTGGCAGACGTTGTATTATCTGGTGTTGCCCAGATAACCTTGTTATTGTCGCTGTCATCCGTCAGTTGGAAGGCTGCGCCATTGACAAATTTATCGCCAGTGGCGTCTGCCTTATTGAGGGTGAAGGTGCTCTGGGTGTTTCCGATGGTTGCGGCTTCTTCTACTGCGCCGTATTCCAGATGATCGGCTTTGATGTCAAATTCAAGCGGTTCGCTGCTGATGATATAGCCGTCCGGCGGGGTTGTTTCTACCAGTTTATAACTGCCCCAGGGCAGGCTGGTGATGATGAGCTTGCCTTCCTCATTTGTTTCTTCCGAAGCAGGATCTGGATTGTCCGCAGTGTATGTGTATGTGTTTCCTGTGACGCCATTCAAAACTGCTGTTTCATTTTTATCTTCTGCCACCTGATACAGGGTAAAGGCCGCGCCGTTGAGTTTTGTATTTTTGCTCGCGTCCACCTTGGTGATGGTCATGGAGCCAGGGAGGCGGTCGTTGGCGATGCCAATGCCGTCGGTGAAGCTTTCATCCGTTACACTTGTCCAGTTTGCTTTCTGATTGAGATCTACAGGCTTATTATAATTATCGTCAGTGATTTCAAAGGTGCCGACAAATTTTGTAGCGCTGTCATAACCTGTAGGCGTCACTGTTTCTTCCAGTTTGTACTGGCCTTTTTTGTCAAGCGACAAGGTTGCTGTGCCATCGGCGCCTGTTTTGATATCCGCATTCACTGTTTCGTCATAATTGCCATCATGGCTGCTTGAGCGTTTCAGGGTAAAGCTTACACCTGCAATACCTTTGACTTCCGTGGTGTCGTATTTTGTAAAAAGGATGTCGGTCTTGAACTTGTCGTTGGACATGTCAACCGATACAGGGTTGTTCTTTTCTGCCGTGTAATGATTTTCTGGTTTAATTTCAAATTCCACCAAGTTTTTTGCAGTGTCAAAATACAGGCTGTCGCTCGTCTGTTCTAAGAAGTAGTAATGGCCTGTCCAGAGACCTGCGCTTAACGCTTTCTCAGTTTCATCATTGGTAACACTGCTAAGCTTGGTGGTGTCAATGACGCCGTCAGCACCGGTTGTCAGGTTTTCGGCAATCAGCTTATCTGTTTCCGGATTGGGTGTAACCCCTGCACGTTTGTACAGTTTGAAGGGCACGCCGGATAATGTTTCCGTTGCACCTGTCACCGTTTTTGTCAGCTTGGCCTGACCGTAGACACGAATGTCAGTCATGGTGAGCTTGTTGTCTGTAAGCTGTGTTCCCTCGGCCTTATCGCCAGAATAAAGTTTATTGTCATTGGACAAAGTAAACTGAATGGGAGCAGCTACCTGATAGCCATCTGGCGCTGCGGTTTCCAAAAGCCAGTAGGTGCCGGCGGGAAGGCCGGTTACGGCGTAAGGCGTATCGCCGCTTATCCAGCTACTAAAGCCAGTATCTTCACTTGGCTCACCATTATTGTCTTTACAGATTTTCAGGCTTGCACCGGATAGTACTTTTGAATCACCTGTAACCACTTCATTGCTGAGTTTTTCTACGCTGAAGCTGGTTTGGTCATTGGTTAGATTTCCAGTAGCTGCGGTATCCCCGTTGCCTACTGTGATCTCTACACTCTTCCCGTTGTCTGGCAGTACATAGCCGTCCGGCTGTTTCACCTCTTTGATGGTGTAGGTGCCTGCCAGCAGTTTGTTGTATTTGATATATGGGATTGTAATGTCTTTTCCACCGACTTGGATGGTTTTATTTTCTGTAACCGAGCCGTCAAAAGTCAGATTGTTTGTTACTAACGTATCGTAGGTATCACCTGTATCTTGCTCCAGCTCTGCCACAAGGGTCTCACCATCGTAGACCGCGAAGACTGCGCCGCTCAGCGCTGCGCCACCTACGCCGGTCTTTGTCAACGCAATGGGCTGGCGTTTGGCGGTGTTGATGATGGGTTTCAGGTCGGTGGGTGCAGTTTCACCTGCGTCAGCTTTTGTGTAAATGACGTTATCATCGTTACTTCCCAGGGAAATCCAGGCGGTACCCAGGTGTCCGGTAGCGTCACCAATGGTGAAAGCATATTCCGTTGTATCGAGGGTATAATAGCTGCTCAGTTCACTGGCAACCGCTTTTTCCTTGATGATATAGTCACCATAAATTAATGATGTGCCGCATTCCGACTGATCAATTTTGCCGTCACTGTTTGTTGTCACTGTTTTGACAAAAACACTACTGTCACCCGCGTTTTTCTTATAAATATCAAATTGCGTGCCTGACAATACCCGGCCTTCGTCGTTCTTTTTCAGAAGGTTGACGTAGCCGTATCTTAAGGTGTTCCTGACTTCGCCGATGTTGTACGGGCTTGTTCCTGTGGTACCCCGAGCTTCGCCGTATACTTTTACATTCGTCACTGCGCCATCTTTGTCTACGCTGAATGTAACGGGTATATTTTTACTCGTGTCTGCCAGATTGGCCGTGTTGGATTCCACAAGCTGGTAATCGCCATAGACGAGACCAGCTATGGTCAGGATACCGTTAGCATCACTTGTCGCTGTGACGAAGTTTCCAGCGCCGTCTTTATAGTCTGTGTAGTCTGTACCGGATGGGTTTAAGACAAAGCTGGTATTGCTGTTTTCATCCGCTGTCCCTTTACGTTGGACGTTAAATTCAACACCATCTAAGGGGGCGCCGTTTTGATCCTGCTTGGTCAGCTTGATGCTGGCTTGGTTCAGGGTATTTTTAATGACATCAATCGTGTTCGTGTCATTGTCCGTATTATAGACAAAGGACTCGTTGGGACTTGTGCCGGTTACCGTCAAATTAGATTTGTCAACGGCAATATTCTTTACTTTTACGCCGTCTGCGCCGCCTACCTCGCGAAGTTCATAGTTGGCGTAGGGGATGTCGGTAAAAGTAACTTTACCATCTTGGTCTGAAGTCGCTTCAGCTACTTTAGCTGTGTCGTAACCATCGTTAATTTTACGCCACAATTCAAACTTAATGCCCTTCAGAATTCTGCCGTCTTTGTCTTTTTTGGTGAATTCGATGGGGCCGGTGATAGGGGTATTATAGATATTAACAGTGGCTGTCCCGTTGTTATCCACGGTGCTTTCCAAACTGCGTATTTCGCCTGTTTGATCTTTTATTCCCGCTGTACGATTTGCATCTGTTGTGCCTGTGCTTTCCGTTACCGTTACTTTGAGTTTATTTTCTCCTTGTGTCGGCTGCTCTACCTTCACGGTATACGTGGCAGGTGACGGCGCTTTATAGCCGGAATTGGCGGGTAAGGTTTCGGTCAGAGTGTATTCGCCGATATGCAGGCCTGTAAATTCGGCTGTACCGCCATTGGTTGTTATCGTCTGCTCATTAAATGTATTTCTCAGCGTTTGACTTGTTGATGTCAGCTTAAAGGCAATGCCGTCAAGCATATCACCTTTATCGTCGGTTTTATTGATCTGGAGGCTGGCGGTTAACGGGACGTTTGTGATGGTTGGAACATCAGTATTACCGTTATATTTAACTTTTCCTTCTGTATCAATGGTTACGGTGGTTATTGCTGTGCCTGTCCCTGGGGTATTGTAGCCGTTTGGCGCTTTGGTTTCATAGATTTTGTAGGTGCCGGCCAGGAGTTCTAAAGCTCCGCTATTGTTAGCCTTTAGATAATCAACCGGAGCAGCAAGACCAATGATTGTCTTTTTAGCGTTGATCTCTGTCGACGATGCGCCATTTTTTGTATTGGCTAATTTATATTCGCCAGCATTACCCGTTTGTTTCAGAGTTGCAACTAAAGTATTGCCGTCTCTCACCTCAAACTCTGCGCTGGAAAGCCCACTGGCGCCTGTGCCCACGCCGGTTTTCTTAATACTGACCGCTCCGCGGACGAGGTTGTTGAGATAAGTACTGCTGTCATTAGTTGTTCCACTATAGGCGACTGTGGGATCGCCTGTTTCAGCTTTACTGATCCACGCGGTGGTATTAGTTTCTGCTGCGTCCGCGCCGCCTGAACTGTTAATTTCAAACGCAACGGCTTTCCCGTCCACAGCGTGGCTGTCGGCGGTTTTCACTTCTTTAATCCAGTAGTCCCCATAGATCAGGGCTTTCTTGGTTTTGCCGTCCTTGTCGGTGTACAGACCGGCTGCTGCATCTTGACCTGTTGGCTGTGGCAATTGGCCGTTTTTATCTGTTTTAAGAGTCAGTAATGGCTTCGCGCCTGCCGCTGGCTCATTATTGTCTGTTTTTTCATAGATAGCGAACTCTGCGCCTGCTAACGCCTGGTCGGTTGTACTCGGTATTGTTTCATGGCTCTTTTTATTCAGATTGACGTAGCCGTATTTCAGATTGTTGGTGTAGGTGCCGAGATCGTAGCTGCCGCCGCTGTTTTGGGCATCTTTGTTATCAACGGCCACTTTACTGCCGCCGGTGGCGTTATCACGTTCAACCATGAATGTGATGACTACTTTTTTGTCAGAATCTTTAATATTTGTGACACTACCCGTATTTTCTGTCAGGGTGTAAGTCCCGCAGGACAGGTTGTCGATGCTGATCTGGCCGTTGGCGTCGGTTTGATAGTCTTTATATAACGCTGTTTGATTCTTATCTGCGGCATCATTGCCACTATTTGCCAGTGTAAACTTAACATCTTTCAGCGCGTTGCCGTTCTGGTCGGTTTTCCTGAATTTGACGTTTGTCCGCAGCAGGGTGTTTTTAACGGTGGGCAAGGTATTGTCTGTGGGGGTGATGTCTTTTCCCTGCATATTGTAGTAGGTGACACTACACGCATTATCTTTAGTTTTGTCAGGCTCTACCTTAACCTTCATGACCACGCCCTGAGTCATAGGATAGCCTCCTGGCATATTATCCTTCATTTCAACAATGTCATATTCGCCGGGGTCAACTTGATCAAAGGTGACGACGCCGTCTACACTACTAACCTTGGCGCTTTTAACCGCTTCTTTTTGTTTCAGCAGGCCGTCGGTGGTGCGCTTCAGGCTGAAGGATACGTCATTAAGGCCCTTATCATCATCGCCCAGCTTCTGGAACTGGATTTTTCCGGCTGGGGTGTCGGTATATTCGTAAGAATAGGTGTTGAGGATCGTGGTGAATTTATCATAATCAACGGATGTATCGTCACTTAACGTTGCATTTTCCGTTGTCATCCCGGCACTGAACAGGGCTGCAAGCCCTGATTTTTCAGTAAACATAAAGTAGTGTGTCTTACCTGTGTCGTCGATGCCGTAGCCTGCCGGGGCTTTTGTTTCTTCCAGCTTGTACAGCACACCGCGCTGCAGGTTCAAAAAGCTGCTGACGCCGGTGGCCAGGCCGGTGCGTGTTTTAGCATCACCGTCCTGTTCCCATTTGTTACTCGTCGTATTAAGCTTATATTTCGTCAGGGTAAATTCCGCATCCGCCAGGTTCAGGGGATGCTGGCCATTATTATTTTCGCTCACGCTCTTTTTGGCGGCCTTGATGTATGGGTTTGGCCAGGCAGAGCCGTAGTCGTCGATGAAATAGTCTTCCAGACCGTCTGCGCCGGAGTTTACTTCCTCGATGACTTTACTGTCATCATCGGTTTTCAGCTTTACAGTGTTAGAGACGTCGGCTGCCGCAGCGTCAGCGGTGATGTAGGTTTCAAAGGTGAAGACCAGGATTTTATTTTTAACCGTATCTTTGTCGGGCACTTTGTAGATAAAGCCCAGATCGTCGCATTCTGTAAAGTCATCCACGGCTGTCACGTCCTGGCCGTTTTTCCCAGCGTTCATATCTTGAACGCTGCTATACGCGGTTACCTTAACCGACTTCGTTGGGTTATGCTCATCTTCAATCAGCATCTGAAGCAGCTGATTGTCTTCAAACCGGTCATCTACCAGCTTACCGGTCATATCGACCAGCCCTTCATTGAGGGTGATGTTCCAGGTGATGGTGCCTTTATCTGGATCGAACGACCCATTTTTAGCCAGAGCGGTATTGCCGACAATGGCTGGCGCAGTGGCGGCGGCGTACTCACGAGTACCGTCATCTGTTATTTTATTGCTGTTGAGCTTACCAACATACCCGCTGAGCCGGACTTCATTCTTAATGCCCTCATCATCGATATTTTCACCATTTTTAGATAAAAGCATGTTCAGGAATGCTGTATCGCCGGACAATGTACCCGGAGCTGAAGTATACTTAAAAACGTAACGGGCAGTATCCTCAGCCTGATTCGCAAAAGTAAAGGTCATTTCATCTTTGGAGAGAGTGCCGTAAGATGTGCCCGTTTTTGTTTTGGACGCGTCGCTTTCTGTTATGGTAATACCGCTGGTATCGCCAAAGCTCCAAGTGCCGTCTAAACCCTTTGTCGCTTTGCCCTCGGTTTCTTTACCATCTTGATACGCATAGCGTGTGATCCCTGTCAACGCGCCGTGCATATTGGCGTCTGGCAGAATATCCAGAAGATTGCCGTTTGTGATGGGCAGATGGCGGGGATTGACTTCTACCTGCCAATGCAGGCTGGTCTGGCCGCCGTTTTGATCATAATAAGGCTCAACACATGCTTTCTTGACCATGGTATTTTCCACGGTTTTTTCTGCCGGAACCTCAACGTCACTACCTGACGTACCGTCCACGTTATATTTCGCGGTATTTTTAACTGCGAGGTTTGGACTGCTGACTGCCAGCTGGCTGGTGACATCGGTGGTGATGTAGAGATCATAGTATTGGTTCTTCGCAACTTTTCCGAAATGAAAAACGACACTGTCGCCTTTTATTTCGTAATAGGGTGCAGCTGGCGCAGGTGTCACGCCAGATTGTGCTTTTGGTACTTCCTTACCTTCCTGCTTTTTTACGCCGCCCTCATAATAATTATAGGTAGGCTTATATGTATCCAGGACTTCCTCGGTAAAACCGCTGTCCGCGATGCTTTCGGTGATGGTCAGGTCTGCTATTTCTTCTTGGTAATGGTTGATTTTGAAACGCCAGCCCTGGGTACGGCTGTCCCAGTTAATATCTCCGATGGCTTCCTTCTGTACTGGGCTGTAGGTTTTTCCGACTTCTTTTCCGATATCGATGTTAAAATCCAAGTCGGTGCCTGGGCCAGGGCCACCGTAGGTCAATCGTCTGAACAGAAATTTAACCTCGTTGCTGAGATCGGCATTCGCGTTGTTTTTTAACTGTGTTGTATAAAAGATTTTCACCTTAGCGTTGGTAAATTTTTCAAATGGGAAAATAAGGATATCTTCCCCGTCTTTCGTGTATAAAATGGCCTTTGTATTGTTATCGGAAAGCTGCTTGAGACGGTTGTTGAGCACCTGGTCCACATTGCGCAGGGCCTCGTTGGTCAGATCGGCGTAGGAATAGTTTTTCAAGACAGAATCATCCGTTACCTGCTTAATGTCCATTGTTTCTGTTGTTGTTATTCCGTCACGCGTGACTTCAAAGATCAGGCCGCAGTTGTCTCCGCTTGCAATATAATTATGTGCTGTATTATCGATTTTATCCACGATCCAGGCATCCACAAACTCGGAAAAATGGGTGTTAACGGTAATAATCCAATCAAAAAGATTCCCGTTCAGCTCGTTTTGTTTTCCCTCTTTTGTAAAAAAGCTGGTATTCATGGTGGTGTTAGTTTCACCAGATTCTTTCTGGAGTGCATTATCGCGGCCTCTCAGGCTGGCTTTATTCGCAAAAGTCGTATTGATCTTGTTGTCATTCAGATACTGGGCATAATAGTCGTTGGTGAGTGCGGCCCGGATCGCAAACTCAGCCTTGCGAACATTCGCAGGGGTTTCCGGAAAGGTATAGTGCAGGACGTTGAGTCCTGTGGCTTCGTCCGGGGTGACGGTGTAGTCCCCTGATCCACCATCGGCTGCAAGGGCCAAAGCTTTCCCATCCAACTTGACGCTTTCCACAGTCAATCCCTTGGGCAGACGATCTTCCAGCGTCAGCCCGTTGATAGGTTCACCGCCTGTTACGTCAATATTTATTTTATAATCAATGTACAGGTCATCTGTATTAGAAATTTCACTACCATCTGCTTTGACGGCCATTTTGGTCATTGTGATTTGGTTATCTCTGGCAGGTGTTTCTGTTTTATCCAGATTCCCTTTAATGACCAGCTCATTTTTTTCGCCATCCCAGCCTACGTGTGCGGTATCACTATTGTCAAAAAGGCTGTCTGCCAGGTTGAGCTCAAGATTAAAGCCACCCTTTACATTAGACATCCCGCAAAGGTAGGGCTCGAAGGTGAAGGTGACCTTCACTTCGCCTGTGTCTGCGTCCCGTGTGAGGACATAGCTGCCAATGGGCATGTTTTCAAGACCTGCGACGGTTCCTGTAACCTCATGCGTGACACCAAACACTTCACCGTTTTCTTTAAACTGATTTCCAAAGTTATAGGAAAAAATAGCGCTGTTGACTTTTGCGCTGCCACCATTACCTTTCAAAAAAGCATTAAGAGCAGCATACGCTTCCTTTTTAGCGTCATCGCCACTGGCGGACTGGGCCGTTTCAAGCTTTTCTTCAGCGTCTATTAGATCTTGATCTTTAAGCTGTCCCCAGCAATCGCCTAAAAAACTGTCCTCCAGCCTCAAATCGAACGCAAAGCTGACAGGTTCTTCTTTCGCGTAGTCTTTTGCTATAAACCGCATGATGGCCGATTTAAAGGCGGCATCGGTACTGCCGGTTGTCTTGTCCGCGTTGGCAGATACGCCGCCGCTGAACAGGGCCGCTTTTATTGTGCTTGGTCCTTCGGATGCGGCCACGGGTTCTTCCTCCCCTTCAGCCCGCACCACGTTCCCCGGACTGTACGAAATCATCTGGAATGTCATGCAGAAAACCAGAAGGAGGGACAGAAGTCTTCTCCTTACGGTTTTTTTACTCTTCTCTCTCATTTTTCCTACCTTTTTATTTCTTTATATTTGTGGCAAGCGCCAATTCGCCACTATTGATTACCTTTATAATAAGTCTATCAAACTCGAAATTCCTTTTCACTTTTTTTACCATTTCTGTTGTTTTATTACTGAAGTTGCGCGTTTAAAATTCAGATACTTTCAGCTTTCCCATTCACCACCATACTGTCTCAAAATACAACGGATGTGCTCGTGCACTGTGGCTTCACTCAAGCCCCGGTTTCTGGCAGCGGCAAACAGTGTAAAACCGTCGAGCCAAAAATTTTTTACAATAAAAAAAGACGGCCCGAAGGCCGCCTTTTACGGAGGATTTAATGATTTAGTTTTTCAAAAATTTCGACAATCTCGCTCATTTTCTTTGCGCCGAAGACCACATCCCGTTTATTGAGGATCATGGCAGGTACGCTCATGAGCTTGTATTCTTCCTTCAGCTCTGGGAAAAGGGCCGTGTCGATCATTTCCGCCTGAATGTTCGGGTTCAGTAGAGCGATGCGTTGGCAGGCCGCCACCACATCGGGGCAGAAATGACAGGACAGGGAGATACAGATCTGGGCATTAACTGGATGGTCGATGGCCGCAATCCGCTTGGCAAGGGCCTCGTCCACTGCCTGGCCCGGTCCGGCGAAGTTATAAACCGCCAGAACAAAGGAATTCATTTCATGGCCGCCGGGGATACCGGTAAATTTGACGCCGGAATACTGTCCCTCTGGATCAAACAGGGCTACCACCGGCAGGTTGTCGAGGTGCATGGCGGCTTCCAGCTCAGGCTTCTCGCCTTTTCTATAGGCCTCCACCTGGATATGGTCGTTAAGCGCTGCCACTTCCTCTAAGAAACCCTGCATTTCCAAGGTCTTTGGCACAGCCGGGTCGATGATGGTCACCACCCGCGCAGTGCGTTCGAGCTTGCTGAAGATTTCCTTGAGCTGGCCCTTCATGGCCGCCGGGATAAAGCCGTCTTCGCCGCCCTGTGGCGCTTCCGTCTCCGGCTCTGCCGGAGTTTTGGCTGCCTTCGGCTCAGGCGCTGCCAGGCCCAGGCGTTCCCGCTCAGCCGCCACGTATTTTTCCGCCGCGGTGGCCGCGATGGCGCCGTCGGCCACTGCCGTGACAATCTGGCGCAGCTCCTTTGGCCTCAGGTCACCCGCGGCGTAAACGCCGGGGACATTGGTTTCCATGCGGTCATTTGTGAGGATATAGCCCTCAGCGTCGATGTCCACCCGGCCCTTAAAAATCTGGGTGGCCGGCTCATAGCCCGCGAACACAAACATGCCAAAAGGCTTGCCGTCCTTGCTCTCATAGGTAAAGGCAGCGCCGGTCTTATTATTGAAAAATTCTACCTTTTTCAGAAAATCGTCGCCGGAAACTTCTTTCACCTCTGTGTTGTACCACACCTCAATGCCCGGATGTTCCCGGACCTTGTCCGCCACCATCTGGGCGCAGGTAAAATCATCCTCGCGCACCACAATGGTCACGCTTCTGCCGTAGCGGGTCAGGAACACAGCCTCCTCGGCTGCGGCAAAGCCGCCGCCCAGCACAAAGATGTCAAGGCCGCTGAAAAACTCGCCGTCACAGGTCGCGCAGTAGGCAATGCCGCGTCCGGTATATTCCTGCTCACCGGCAAAGCCGATCTTGCGCGGGGAGGCGCCTGTGGCGATGATGACCGCGCGGCTTCTGTAAGTGCCGCGGCTGGTATGCAGTGCCTTTACTTCCCCGTCAAGGTCCACCCCCTCGATCTCAGCTACAGTAAATTCCGCGCCGAAATCCATGGCGTGCTTGTGCATTTCATCCATGAGCTTAGGGCCGGTGGTGTGGCGGATACCGGGATAGTTAACTACCTCCGCGGTATTCACAGCCTGGCCGCCCGGCTGGTTTTTCTCAATGATCAGCGTATCGAGCATGGCCCGGGCAGCATAGATACCAGCCGAGAGTCCGGCGGAACCGCCGCCGATAATAATCAAGTCATAAATCTTATCCATGGCGCCCTCCTGCTTCTTACAGCTTGCCGACTAAGTCTAAGCTTGGTGTCAGTGTGTCTTCGCCTGGTTTCCATTTCGCAGGGCAGACCTGATCGCCGTGTTCTCTTACAAACTGAGCGGCCTGTACCTTGCGCAGAAGCTCCTCAGCGTTACGGCCGATGCCCATGTCATGAATTTCGTAAACCTTGATAACGCCGTCCGGGTCCACCACAAAGGTACCGCGCAGCGCCTGGCCTTCTTCCTTGACCAGCACACCGAAGAATTTTGCCAGCACGCCCGCCGGGTCGCCTAACATCGGGTACGGAAGGCCCTTGATGGTGTCGGTGGTGTCCGCCCAGGCTTTATGTACAAAATGGGTATCTTCTGAAACCGAATAGATTTCACAGCCGATTTTTTTGAACTCCTCATAATTGTCCGCTACGTCCGCCAACTCTGTCGGGCACACAAAGGTAAAATCTGCCGGGTAAAAGAAGAACACACCCCATTTGCCCAGGACATCTTCCTTTGTGACGGTTTTAAAATCACCTTCGTGATATGCCTGTACTTCAAAATCGATCAATTCTTTGCCAATTAAATTTTTCATGTTGATACCTCTTTTCGATAATATTTATTTTTGTTAGTTATTTCTAACTGTTTGATGAGTGTATCTTAACACGATAAAATGGACTTGTCAAGAATAATTCTAAATTAAAAAGCAGATTTTTAACAAAAAAAGCCACAGAGATTTTAAGGGATTCTCTGTGGCTTCAACAATCAAATTTTATAAAACAGGCTAAGAACGGCCCTGCTCCGCACTCAGGGACACAGGCTTTTCTTCCCTGTGTATAAACGCCGGCAGCAGGTTCGCGATAGAGCCCGCCAGAATCAGCAGCACACCGATCACCATGTTGATCGGCACTGCTTCGTGCAGGATCAGCACTGCAAGGATGGGCGACAGCACCGGTTTAAAGAAGAACACCAGCGACGCCGTACTGGCCGAGGTCTCCTCAATCGCCATGAAATAAAAGGCATAACCACCGCCAGTCACGCCGATACAGATATAAAGCATCGTGAGGACATTAGACGCCGTATAACCCGTAAACAGCGGAATATTGGCAAATAAGGCAAGACCGCTGCCGCTCAGCATATCCGCCACCGGGCCCACATGGCTGAGGCCGATGAGCAGCAGCATTTCCAGGCTGGCGAACAGAAAGCTCCCGCAGGTCACCACCACGCCGCCGTAGCGGTTACACTGCTTCTTGGAAAAAACTGAGTACAGGGCAAAAGCCACCGCGGCCAGAATCGCCATGACCACCCCTGCGATGTTGAGGGCGGTGTGCAGAGGGTTGACAATTACCAGGATTCCGATGATTTCAAGCACAATGGCCGCCACATGGTTTTTCTTGATCACCTCGTGCAGGATAATGCCCGAGAAAAACAGCACAAACACCGGATTACTGGAAAACAGCACCGCCACCACCGAGGCGTTGGCGTTTTCTACCGCCAGCTGGTAAAAGGTCATGCTGACCACAACCCCCAGAAAGCCCAGGCCCGCGAAATGCAGCAGGCTTTTTTTATCCAGATGTTCCTTTTTCTTCTTAAGCGTCCTGAGCGCAAAGGGAATTAAAACAAGACCGCCGATCAAAAAACGGGTCAGGTTCATCTGTACAGCGTTAAACTGACCTGAAACACTTTTGAGGGCGATCTCCATCGAACTGAAAAACAGCGTCGCAATGACAATATATAAATAGCCTTTTTTCAAAATCAAATCTTCCTTTCATTTTTCGTACAGTAACGATTTTACCTCTCTCATTACCATAAGTAAAATGAAATATTCTTATGTGCTTTATAACCGTTGGTTATGGCAAAATAATATCCAGAAAAGCCTCTGCCGCCTTGGAGATACCGCCTTTTTTCCGCTTGATCACACAGATCTGCCGCTTCGGCATCTCAATCTTAGCCCGGATCTCGATCAGGCTCCCCTGCTCCAGGCGCTCCTGTGCTACATCGCGCACCGCGATGCCTATACCCAGGTTTCTTTCTGCGTAAGGCATGATCAGCTCCATGGTGCCCAGTTCAAAGGCCGGCTCCAGCCGTATCTTATGCTTGAGGAAAAACGAGTCCAAATAGTGCCGGCTGGCCGTGTTGCGCTCCGTACAGATAATGGGGTGCGCCATGATCTCCTCAAAGCTCAGCACCTTTTCGGCAAGCGGCGCGTAATCCAGCCCCGCCACAAAAACATCCTGGATCTCCCGGATCGGGTGAATCTCAATATCGTCTGAGGCCGCCACTGGCGAGGATACCACTCCCACCTCAATGCGCTCCTCTTTCAGGGCAACGCGTGTGCCCGGCGTGGTGCCGCTCTGCATATTGATGCGGATATCCGGATACAGGCTGTGAAATTTTTCAAGATAAGGCAGCAGGAAAAAGCGGGCGATCATGTCACTAGTGCCCAGGCGCACCACCCCATTATTCAGATTCAGCATTTCCCAGAGCTTCTTTTCGCCTAGGGCCAGCTGCTCATAGGCCTTTGCCACATGGCCGTACAGCATTTCCCCCTCCGGCGTCAGGGTCATTCCCTTCTGATTCCGGTGAAAAAGCTCGCACGACAGCTCCTTTTCCAGCAGGTGGATCGATTTGCTCACCGCCGGCTGCGAGATGTACAGCGCCTGGGCCGCCTGTGTAATGGTGCCGTGGCGCGCTACGTAATAAAAGACCTTGTAATGTTCAAAATTTACATTCATAAAAATACGTCCTTTTTCCGTTAATCCGTTTCATTATATCACATTTTGAATTTTATGCAACCTGCCCATTCTTCGACTTTCTGTCACGATTAATTTGCCTAAAAGTACGAGAATTTTTCAACTTAAAATATTTTAGACAAACAAAAAAATCCCCCTGCGCCTGTCTTTGGGAGAGAATGCCGGACTTTTTTCCGGTTCCTTTCAGTTTTCTTACAGAGACTTGAAATTACCTGTAAAAGCGGATATAATTAAGAAGTCTACTGTGGTCCTATAAAAAATGCGCAAAAGTGTCTGGTTTTTAAATAAACCGCCGGCTTATATCACAATGGTATAGAGTCAACAGCTAAAAGCGTAAATACTATTTTTAGGGGGAATTGTATGCAAGAGCTAGATCATAAGGCGATTGGCCTTCGTATTCGTAAACAAAGAACATTTCTGAACATGTCCCGTGATGAATTGGCAAGAAAAATCGGTATCACACCAACCTTCCTTGCCGATATAGAACTGGGGACTAAGGGCTTTTCTCTAAAAAGCCTGAATCGTTTCTGTGACGTTTTGAAAATGTCCGCCGACGCAATTCTCTACGGCCCCAAAGAATACATGGGGACGAAGTACGCAGCACTGCTGGAGCTTTTGGAACGCTGTCCAGCAGAAAAAGGAAAATACGCAGAAGAAATTCTGACTCTGTTTTTACTCAGCCATGACCCAGTAGAATAAAAAAATGCGGGTGTCCAAATTGCAGTTGGGCACCTGTTATTTTTTTACACTCTTAAACATACTGCCAGCGCCCGGCGTCTCCTCCGCTCTGCTCCGAACCGCTTCCCGGATCAGTTTTGAGCCGATTTCCCGCATTTCGCCAGCTGTGTACCAGGGCTTCGCATAAAGCGTATAATCAATATCGGTACGGTATCCCTGCAAAATCGCCCGGATCTGCTCCGGCCCCATGCCCTGCCGCACATACTCCGATACGTCAAGCCCTTCCTCTAAACCCATCCGGATCAGGTACATCTTTTTCCAATCCAGATTTTTGTCCGCATAGATCGATACATCTACCTTTCCTGTAAGCCCTTCCCGTATTTGCCACATCTGGCAGTTTGAATACTCAGGATCGTTATAAAAGGTCACATCCACACCGGTCATCAATCCCCAGAAAATTTCCCGTATCTGCTCTGGTGTAAAGGCCTCCGTAATATACGGCGACACATCGAAACCACATTCCATCGCTTCCTGAATCACATTCTGCTGTTCTCTTGTATACCTTGGCTTAACGCCCATTTTTCCACAACCCCAGCAGCATCATCAGCGCCTCAAGGCCCAGGCATTCCGCGGCGACCAGACCAAACCGGCTGTTAAAGGCCAGTCCGGCAAGCAGCGCGCAGGCACTGATAACCACCAGTATTCTCCTCGCCCGTTTCCGGTAGTGGGTGCACTCCGCGTCGTCCAGCGGTTTTGCGCTGTTTTCGACCGGCGCCCATTTGTAGATCACCGGAAAAGCGGACAGCGTAAGCGCCGCGGTAACCACCGCAACCGTCCCCGCCGGGCAGAACCGGGCAATGAGTAAAACAGAAAGTATTGTGATCCATGACAGCAGATAGCAGACCCCGCGTGTATCGGCGTGGTAACCGCCGGCATAGGCGCGGATGGCCGCATAAACAATTAAAAAGACTATGGTCTCCGGCAGCATGCCGAGAAGCAGGCCCACCAAAAGCATGGAAGCGTAGTGAACTGCCTTGAGCATTAAAACTCTGATTCCAAACTGATATATTTCAACATCTTCATCGACCACAATTTCTCTTCTTTTTAATTGATAGATTAATGCGTCAGAAGCTTTTTCAAACATTAGAATTTACGGAGTTTTTTAATATTTACGGGAGCCTTTTCTTGATGATGGATCATCCAACATGCTGTGTTAGCATCTTTGACTGCTTCATGATGAGCGACTTTCGCTACATTTTTCAGGATTTTATTTTTGAAACTATCTTTTTTCATTTAGTACACCTCATAACATTCTATATTATGTAGTTTATCAGCTGATAGATGCTATTATATGTACAAAGCAACCAAATCACCATCTTTATTGTATCAAGAAATAAATCTATGGTCTTTTATATTTTAAATATGTCCCAAGTAAGAATTTCCACGCTCTTTTTACGACGCAGATATTAAAATTTTAACCTTAAACTCTTCTTCTATTTTATATTGAATAGTTCCATTATACTTTTCAATTGCTGTCTTTACATTTTTCAAACCAACACCCATATGTTCTCCCTGTTTTGTACTTTTCAATTCATTATTTTTATTATTCACTTTGCCATTATAGCTATTACAAATAACAACTGTTATAAAATCATTAAATTTGAATATTCTAAGGCTTATATGTCGTTTATCTATTGGAAGTTCAAGACATGCATCAATTGCGTTATCCAATAAATTAGAAAAAATCGTAGTCACGTCAAAAAAATCCATAAATCCAATGTCTATGTCTTCAACTTCTAACATGACATCTATACTATTTTCATCACACTTTATTAATTTATTATTGATGATTATTGTTAAAAAGCGATTACTACATTTAAAACGGCTTCCCAACTCATCCATCTTTCTATATATTGTTCTAGCATAACTATGAGCCATATCACCATTGTCATTAGCATAAAGTTCTTCAAAAGTTTGCATATGATTTTTCATATCATGTATCAATCGTCTCGAATAATCATATTGTGCTTCAATACTTTTATAATAAGTATTTTGCATCATTACCTGCTGTTCTTTCAAGTCCATATCTCTTTCCAATTGATAGCGTTTTGATATGGCTTCGAATAGGTATACCAAATATATATCTAATCCAATAAATCCAAAACAAATATATGCTAAAGCAATTCCAGATGAACTTTGTTGTATTGTTATATAAAAATAATATAGCACACTTATTTCAAAAACTGCCAATAACATTAAAAAGATATTTTGTACAATTTTAAGTGTATTTAATTCATTCTTTTTAAATATAGATACAAAAATATAAAATCCACATAACAAAATTATTTGATTGCAGATTCCAGAAAGAAATAAAAAATTAAAACTTTCCTCAACACCTTCTATCGTAGTATCCATTATTAAAGAAACAATTACGACTGATATAACATCTGAAAAGATTATATAAAGCGCAAAGACAAAATCATATATTAGCATCCATTTCTTATCAAATATAAAAAGTGAGTAACTAACTAAGCATAATGATAACAATAAAAAAGTTATTTTAAGTATAGGAATTCCTAAGATATTCAATCCTATTGCAATAATAACAAATAATAAAAAGCTTATAAAATAATTAAATTTTTCTTTATATTTTCTATCATATACTTCGGACATAAAACGAAACATAATATATCCTGTAATCCCATATGATAAAGCCATATCCAATATATAAATCCACTTATCCATACTCTTCCCCTAAACTTATCCTCCTAGCCAATCCTCTACAACAGCTTAAAATTCTCCTCAATATAATCAAACAGCCGCGCCTTAAATTCCACGGCCCGTTTCTGGGCGATGGGCAGGGTTTCGCCATTGTCCAGATACAGGTCGGCGCCCGCAATACGCTTACAGTGAAACAGGTTCACGATCACGCTCTTGTGGCAGTATTCAAAGTCAAAGTCCTTAACCTTTTCCATGATCTCACTCAGAACGCCGCTAAATTCAAAATCGCCCTGGGTGGTGCTCATTTTAATCTTCCGCCGCACACGCTCAAAATAATAAATGTCATTGCTGGCAAAAACCTTCAGCTCGCCGCCCATCACCAGAGAGATGTCATGGCTCTTGTTTTCCTTTTCAATAAAATCAAACACCTCGGTCAGCACCATGTTTACCTTAGCCGTGTTAAAGGGCTTGACCAGGTATTCAAACGCGTGCACAGCAAAGGCGTTGCGCATGTAGTGAGTGTAGCTGGTGATAAAGATAATCTTGACCCGGGCGTCCCACTTGCGGATCTGCTTGGCCGTATCAATCCCATCGGTTTCCGGCATCTCCACGTCAAGAAAAAGGATATCAAACTGGATACGGTCTTCAAGCACTTCACTGCCGTCGTGATAGACGTATGTCTCCACATCAATATTGTGTTCCTCACCATATCTGATAATGAGCGCCTCCAGCTTTTCTGCAATCAAAGCATTGTCGTCACAAATCCCAATTCTAATCATCCCATCCACTGCCTTTCCAGTATTTCTTTCATTATACCATATTTTCTTCCCGCACCCTATACAAAGCCATCGTGAAGATTATTTCCCCTTAATAATTTTATACCATAAAAATACTCTATAAAAACGAAGATTTCAAGATTTTTTTCAAAAAAAGAAGCCCCGGCGTTTGGAGCTTCTCAAAAAAGGGAGGGGTTTTTCAGCCTCGCTGACTGAAAAGAGGATTTAATGACGCCTGTCTGATGGAACAGGCATTATGAGATTTAATTAAATACGAATGATAAGGTGACCGTCCTTAAATTCCATAAAAAAATCCCTCTCGGATTCAGAGAGGGATGAACGAACACAGTATAATCTGGATGGTAAGGGTTTTTGTTTCGTTTCTTAAGCACTCTAAATCGGAGTCTTTTAAGAACCAATCACTATGTCGGTCTTCTGGCTCAGCAATATCATCTTTCCGCCTTCCCATCATCGTTGACAGTGGCTTTTCAGAAAGCATTTTGCATTACAGCTGCGATTACAGCAAGGGATTCTCACCCTTTTCCCACTACATAGGATCATTCAATATTTAATTAACTTCATCATACGCCCTTTGAGCGGCTTTGTCAACAACTTCTTTTTAAATATTTACGATTATTAAAGCCTGCCTTCTCTGGCCGCCAGCTGCCTTTATAATAATAGAGCACCAGTACCGCCCCTGTCACAATCCAGGTCAGCGGATAGCTGATGTAGATCATGCGCGCGTCGTGGACAAACCGCAGGGTGGTAAAAATCCAGCCCAGCCGCAGGCCGCACATGCACAAAAGCGTGATGATCATAGGGATTACCGTGGCCCCGGCCCCCCGCAGCACGCCCACAAATACCTGATCCGCGGCGTAAATACCATAAAGGGGCACCACGGTGTAAAGCTGGCGCATGCCGTTTAAAACCACTGTTTCGTCCGAGGTAAACATGCCCAGAATCAGACGGGCGTTCAGGATAATGGCTGCGCCCAGGCCGATGGTTACGCCCACGCACAAAAGCAGGCAGACGTTTTTGCCCTTTACCACCCTCTCCCAGCGCCCAGCGCCCATGTTCTGCCCTACAAAGCTGGAAATTGCCAGGCAGAAGGCGTCAATGGGCATAAAAAGAAATCCGTCAATTTTCATATAGGCGGTAAACCCGGCCATGACCTCCAGCCCAAAGGTATTGATCTGGGACTGGACCACTACGTTGGAGAAGCAGACCAGCACAGACTGCAGTCCGGCGGGCAGGCCAATACGCACGATATCCCTGAACACCTGTGCGTGAAACCGGATTTTGGCCAGCCGGAGCCGGTAGATGGGATCAGCCCTCAGCAGAATAATGACAATCAGCACAGCGGCGGCCATCTGTGAAAACACCGTGGCCAGTGCAGCGCCGGCCACGCCCATGCCAAGGGGCCCCACAAAGAGCAGGTCAAGGCCGATGTTCAGCACAACGGTGACCACCAGGCAGGCCAGCGGGGTTTTGGAATCGCCAACCGCACGCAGAATCCCGCTGCCAATGTTGTACAAAGTCATGGGGATCATGCCCAGAAAATAGATGCGGATATAGGGCACGGCGTATGCAAGCCCGGCCTCGGGGATGTTCATCATCCGCAGCATGGCCGGCGCAAAGGCCAGGCCCAGGACAGTGAGCGCAAGGCCGGCCGCCAGGCTCAGGGCCACGGCGGTGTGCACAGCCTCCTGCACCTTGTCGTATTTCCGGCTGCCGAAAAACTGTGAAATCAGCACGCTGGCCCCGATGGACAGGCCGATGAAAAAATAGATCATAAAGGTGATGAGCAGGCTGCTCGCGCCCACGGCGGCCAGGGCATTTGCGCCCACAAAACGGCCGACGATCACAGCGTCCACGGTGTTGTACAGCTGCTGGCAGAGGTTTGAGAACATGAGGGGCAGGGCGAACAGCAGCAGCTGCCGACCAATCTTCCCCTCGGTCATCTGGCCTTTTAACGGGATTTCACGGGTTTCTTCCATAATGCTTTCCTTAACTAATAGAGATGACAGGCCACCTGGTGGCCTGGCGCCACGTCCTTCAGGCGTGGCTTTTCGGCTTTGCAGACGGGCATGCGTTTCTCACACCGCCCGGCAAAGGGGCAGCCCGGAGGCAGCTCCAGCGGGCTCGGCGGATCGCCGGGGATGGTTTCGATTTTCTTGCAGCAGTCCATATGCAGCGAGAACACCGACCCCAAAAGCGCCTGGGTGTAGGGGTGCATGGCTGTTTCACACAGCTCTCCGCCGCCCACGGTCTCCACGATATTGCCCAGGTACATGACAGCCAGCCGGTGGCTCAGGCTCTGGACCAGGGCCATGTCGTGGCAGATAAAGATCATGGCAATGTTTTTTTCCTTCTGAAGCCGGGTCAGCAGCGCCACGATTTTCTTCTGGATGGAAACGTCCAGGGCCGAGGTGGCCTCGTCGCAGACCAGCACCTCGGGGTTCAGGGCCAGCGCTCTGGCGATGCCCACGCGCTGGAGCTGTCCGCCGCTCATGCTGTGGGGGTAGCGCTGCATAAAATCAGCGTCCAGTTCTACCATCTCAAGCAGTTCCCTGGCCTTTTCCGACCGCTGTTTCCGGAGGAGCCGGCCAAAATTGACAAGCGGCTCGGTAATAATGTCGCCCACTCGCATTTTTGGGCTGAAGGAGGCAGCGGGGTCCTGGAAGACCATCTGGATATGCTGTCTTTTCCGCCGGGCCTCCTCGCCCGAGAGCCCGGCAATATCTTTTCCTCTAAAGTATATCGCACCGGCAGTGGGCTTTTCAAGCTGCACCAGCATTTTTACAAAGGTACTTTTTCCGCAGCCGCTTTCTCCCACAATGCCAAGGGTCTCCCCGCGCCGCGCCGCCAGGCTGATGCTGTCGCAGGCTGTAAGGGGCCGGCCGTCTGAGGTATGAAAGCGTTTGGTCAGCCCTCTGGTTTCCAGGATGATTTCATGATTTTCAGACAAAGCGCGCACCTCCAAGCTCGGGCACTGCTGCCACCAGTTCTTTTGTGTATTCCTGTCTGGGATGAAGGATCACCTCTTCCCGGGTGCCGCTCTCCACAATCTCGCCGGCCCGCATGACAATGATCCGGTCTGCCATATACGCGGCCACGCCCAGGTTATGTGTGACGATCATGATCCCTGTGCCAAAGTTCTGGCGGAGGGCCATCATCTGGCGCACAATCTGGGCCTGGGTGGTCACATCAAGAGCGCTGGTGGGCTCATCGGCCAGCAGCAGATCGGGCTCAAAAGCCATGGCCATGGCAATGCCCACCCGCTGCCGCATGCCGCCGCTCAGCTGAAAGGGGTAGCTGTCCATGATGTTTCCCGCGTCGGGCAGGCGCATGCGTGTCAGCATCTCCACGGCGCGGTCCCGGGCGCTGTCCCTTGTCACAGCCTTGTGGGTCTGGATATAGTTCACAAATTGCCGGCCGATTTTGCGAATGGGGTTGAGCGTGCTTCCGCTGTCCTGAAAAATCATGGCGATGCGGCTGCCCCGCAGGTCCCGCCAGTCCTCCGGCGTTTTCTGGAGCAGGGGCTCCTCATCAAAAAGAATCTCGCCGCCGGTGACCCGCCCATTTCCCGGCAGCAGGCCGAGAATGGAGCGGATTACCGTGGTTTTTCCGCTGCCGCTCTCCCCCACAACACTGATGATCTCATGCTTTTTCATGTGCAGGTCAAAGTGCGCCACCGCCGGCGGTTTTTCACCGTACTGTACGCTCATATCCCGGATTTTCAGCATCTTTTTCTCCTCTCATTAGCGCGCCTGCCTACTGCGCCGGCTTGATTTCCTTGGTCAGCCAGTAATAATCGGCTGGCAGCATCTCGACGCCGGTAATCTTCTTGCTGGAAATAATGTTGGTTTCCGGATAAGCGTAGAAGACGCTGGCCGCGTCGTTCATGATAAGCTGCTGGGCACGGATGACCAGCTCACGCCGTTTGGCGGTGTCAAACTCAGTGGACAGCTGGTCTAAGACCGCGTCGACCTCAGGGTTGCTGTAGCCGGCTGTGTTGGCGTTTTTGTTTTCATCGGTATGGGTTTTCCAGTATTCCTTCAGGTAGTTTTCCGGGTCGCCGGTGTTGGCTGTGATGACATTCCAGATCAGCAGGTCGTACTCGCCGTTTTCCTGCATGTCCAGCAGGGTGGTATACTCATAGGTTTCAACCTTCACGTCAATGCCGATCTCCTTCAGGTTCGCCTGGGTGGCAGTAGCCAGAATGGGCAGCTCGGCGCGGCTGTCGTAAATGACATACTGGAGGGTCAGGTTCTGGCCGTCCTTTTCCACAATGCCGTCGCCGTTGGTGTCCGCGTAGCCTGCCTCAGCCAGCAGCTGTTTAGCGCTTTCCAGATTGTAGGCGTTCTCGTCCTTCAGGGTGTCAAAGCCGTAATCCAGAGACGGCGGGATCGGGGCCTTCCCGGCCTCAAAGGTGCCGTGGAGCAGGTTATCCGCATAGGTCTGGCGGTCCAGCGCACGGATGACCGCCTGGCGCACCTTCACGTCTGCCAGCGGCCCGCGCTGGTTCATAAAGGAAAGCACTGTCCGCAGCGACGCAATGCTGTTGATGTCAAAGGACTCGCTGCCCTCAAACAAAGCTAAGTCACTGCTGCTGATATTGACTGCCATATCCACCTCACCAGACTGCAGCGCCATGGCGCGGGTGTTGGCGTCGTCGATAACCTGGATATTCACTTCATTGTAAGGCACCTCGCCGTCCCAGTAATTTTCATTTTTTACCACCACGCATTTTTCCTTGTCAAAGGACTTAACCGCGTAAGGCCCGGTACAGATTGGCCCGTCGGTGGCAAAGGTGCTGGTGTCTACGGTGGTGTCCACGATCAAAAACAGCGGGTCGGCCAGGCAGCCCGGCAGCCCCGGCGTGGGGCTCTTGGTCTTGATTATGAGGTTTGAGCCCTCCGCGGTCATGGCGTCATACTGGAAAAAGTCCGAGCTGGCGCGCTTGCTCATCTCAAAGGTTCTCTCCAGCGACGCCTTGACCAGGTCAGCGGTCAGGGCTGTGCCGTTTGAAAATTTGACGCCGTCACGGATTTTGAAGGTCCAGGTCAGGTTGTCGCTGCCCAGCTCCCAGCTCTCCGCCAGCCAGGGCTCTGCGCCCATCTCATCGTTGAATTTAACCAAGGTTTCGCCAACGCCGTAGCGCATGACCACCCAGCTGAAATACTGCTCCGTGGGCTCAAGCGTATCCGCAAAGCTCGTCACTCCAATATTCAGCTGCTCCGAAGACCCCGAAGCGCCCCCGCTGCCGCCGCAGCCGGATAAACCCGTGGCCGTCATGGCCAGAATCGCCACTGTCAATACTAATTTTTTAAACTTACTCATTTTATCTCCTTTCATATTCATATGAAAATTTAATTAACAACAACATCAGACTGTCAAAAAAGTTAAAAGGCAACGGCAGAGTTAAAGTAAGAAGCTCTTTCAATGGAAAATTGAGAATGGAAAATGGAGAATGAATGAACTCTTTTTCTAACGAAAAAGCGATTCGTACAGCGGCCTGCGGCCGCTATTCTACTCAAAATGCGCAGCATTTTGTTCCTGTAATTTTCCATTCTCAATTCTACATTCTCCCTTAACTGGCCTCTTTTTAACGCTTTGTCGCTTGCTGATAAGTTTTTTTGACACGTTGAATATTTTACGCCCTCTAATCCTGCCGCGGATCCAGAATATCCCGAAGCCCGTCGCCCATCAGGTTAAACACTGAAACCACAATAAAGATGGCGATGCCCGGAAACAGCATGAGCCAGGGCGCGGTCTGCAAATACTGCCTCCCCTCGTTGAGCATCAAGCCCCATTCCGGCGTGGGCGGCTGTGCCCCCAGCCCTAGAAAAGAGAGCGCTGCCAGCTCAAGCATCATGGTGCCCACGTCCAGTGCCGCGGTCACGATCATTGTCGGAATAATGTTTGGCACCACATAACCGCCCAGAATATGGCCAGTCCTCGCCCCTGTGACCACCGCCGCAGAGATATACGTGCTGTTTTTGATCTTGAGCACCAGGCTCCGGCTGAGCCTGGCGTATTTTGTCCAGCTCACCACAGCCAGGGCAATGACCGTGTTAAACAGGCTCGGGCCCAGCATCCCGGCAATGGCAATGGCTAAAACCATGCCCGGGAAGGCGATCATCATATCCGAAAGCCGCATGATCACCGCGTCCGCCGCGCCGCCGAAATAACCGGCGATCATACCGAGAAGGGTCCCGGCCGCAAAGACAATGACCACCAGCGTCACCGTCATTTCCAGAGACGCCCGTGTCCCGTAGATAATTCTGGACAGCTCGCAGCGGCCCAGCTGGTCTGTTCCGCAGGGGTACTCGGCTGACGGTGCCCGGAGGGCGTTCTGCATCACAGCCTCATAGGGGTCATGGGGCGCGATCCACGGCGCAAACACTGCGGTCAGCACAATGGCCGCTGCCAGAATGCCGCAGATGGCAAAAAGCCTGTTCTGCCTGAAAAAAGCCTTCATCTACGCCTTCACCACCTTTCTTTTAGCCTCGCGGTGCCGCTCCCGCAGTCTGGGGTCCAGATAGCCGTAGGAGAAATCCACCAGCAGGTTAATGACCATGTAAATCAGAGCAATCCAGATTACATAGCCCTGAACCAGAGGGTAATCCCGAGTGGCAATGGCGTTGACTGCCATCTTGCCCAGGCCGGGCCAGGAAAAAATAATCTCCACCACCGCTGTGCCGCCGAGCAGCGAGCCCAACGACAGGCCCAGCAGCGTGACCAGGGGCAGCATGGCGTTTGGCAGCACCTCCCGCCACAGGATGGCCGACTCCTTAAGGCCCCGGGCCCGGGCGCCGGCCACGTAGTCCTGCCGGAGCTCCTCCAGCACCGCGGTGCGCACCTGCCTTGTATATTTGGCCGACATGGCAATGGCCAGTGTGACTGCCGGCAGCACCAGCTTCATAAAGCCTGTGCCCGAGGTGGCAATGGGAAACCAGTTCAGTTTAAGGCCAAACACGTACAGCAGCACCAGACCGATCCAGAACCCCGGGAAGGACACACCGGCAAAGGAAAGCCCCCGCACCAGGTAATCCGGAAATTTATTCTGATAAACCGCTGCCAGAATTCCAAGGGGGATGGAGATCACAAGCATGAGGATCAGCGACGCGGCCGCCAGCTCCAGGGTCGGGCCAAGGCAGTCGAGCAGCACCGCGCTCACCGGAGCCTTTGAAGAATAGGATGTTCCCATATCCCCGGTCACAAACCCCTTAAGCCAATTTCCATACTGCACCAGAAATGGATCATTAAGGCCCATCTGCTCCCGGGTTTCTGCCAGCAGCTCCTCAGACGGCACCGTGCCGCCCTCCACCAGCATCAGCTCCGCCGGGTCGCCGGGCGATAAATAGGTCAGGCAAAAGGTCAGAAAGCTGATGCCAAAAAGCACCAGTACGATTTGCAGCAAACGGTTAACAAGCTGTTTCGTGTTCAAGAAAAAAATCCTCCTCTGTCAAAATGGCAATACGGGTAAAAAACCGAAACGGAGAATGAAAGGAAAAGGACATGAAAATAAAGCCCTCCTATCTACCGTAAGAATACTTAAAACAAAAATACAAGCAGGTCTCCTGACTTAAGTTCTTTGTATGTCCACGCCTTCCCAAGGCTGCGCCTCAGTGACATTTTGCGGACAACTCCCTATTACAGTGACGGGATCGTACCGGATTCGCACCGGTTTCTCTTTTAATCCCCGATCGGGAACTTGTATCTGGCATGATTAAATTTTTTAAACAAAGATTTCACTGTGGTAAACTGTGAAATTGCTTAAATTATACTGGACTTTTACGCACTTGTCCAGTCTTTTTTAAAAATTTCAGCAATAATTTTAAACGCATACCCCCACCCGGTATGTTTTTTACTTTTATTTTTTTCTGCTTGACATTGGTTTTCATCATGCCTTATACTCAAGGCAATCGGCTTAAATCAAATCATTTCAAAAACGAAAGGAGTCCGCAATGGAAAAAAACCTGTCAATCGGTACACTGGCCGCCGCCCCCGGCGAGAAGGTCCAGGGCATGCTGCCCATCCCCCATACCGAAATTGAGGTGCCCGTCACCCTGATCAACGGCGCGGGCGGCGGAAAAACCGTCCTCGTCACCAGCGGCATCCACAGCTGCGAATACGTCGGCATCGAGGCCGCCATCCAGCTGGCCGGCGAGCTGGACCCCGCGAGCCTGAGTGGAAGCCTTATTCTCATACACCCCGTCAATGTCCCGGGCTTTGAGTCCCGCTACCCCACGCTCATTCCCCAGGACAATAAAAACCTCAACCGCGTTTTTCCCGGCACCCGGGAAGGAACCCTGGCCGACCGCGTCGCCCATTTTTTTGAGTACAGCCTCTATTCCCAGATTGATTTCTACATCGACCTGCACTGCGGCGAAATTTTTGAAGACCTGACCCCCTACGTGTATTACGTGGGCGCAGCGGACAACGCTGTGTCCGAGGCCGCGCGCCAGGCCGCCCTTCACGTCGATGTGCCCTATATGGTCAAATCCACTGCCACCACCGGAGCCTACAATTACGCCGGCGTGCTCGGCATTCCCAGCATTTTGCTGGAACGCGGCTGCGCAGGCCGTTTTACCCAGGCAGAGGTGGACGCGGATAAAAAAGATGTCCTTAATATCCTGAAACACCTGGGTCTGCTGCAGGGCGCCCCCGAGCTGCGTCACCGCCCGGTCGACCTGACCGACCTGGTCTACCTCATGCCCGCACGCCATGGCCTCTGGTATCCTGAGGTGAAAGCCGGCGACCTTATCGCCAGAGGTCAGCGCCTCGGCGTGGTCAAGGATTATTTCGGCCATGTTCTCGACACCTACTGCGCCGAATACGACGGCGTTGTCCTGTACCAGTCCGCCACCCTCTGGACCGATGATTTTTGCGAGCTCATCACCTACGGTAAATTTGCGGAAACAGCAGGAATGGTGCGTTAATTTTTGTTTTACCCCTTGACAAACCGCCTCAGGACAGTTAATATTAACATATGAACAATGATTCATATGTTTTATTCATCATATTTTAATCTAACTTTCCGAGGAGGCCATCATGGCAACAAAAACTTATATACTCGAGCACCTGGGGTGCGCCAACTGCGCTTCAAAAATCGAGCGCAAAATCGCGTCCCTGCCCGGTGTCAGCGAGGCCAACATCGTCTACGCGACCAAACAGCTCCGCCTCACTGCCGAAGATCCAGACGGGCTTTTGCCGGAAATGCAGAAAATCGCGGTTTCCTACGAGCCCGATATTCTCATTACCGAGCGGAAGCGCCGTTCCCTGAAAAAAGCACCCGCGGCCGCCGGGCATGCTCCTCACGATCACGCGGAACACCGTCACAGCGCAGACTGCGGCTGCGGCCATGACCATCATGATCACGGGGAACACCACCACAACGCAGATTGCGGCTGCGGGCACGACCATCATGATCACGCGAAACACTCTCACAGCGCAGATTGCGGCTGCGGCCATGACCATCATGATCACGCGGAACACCGCCACGACGCAGATTGCGGCTGCGGGCACGATCATCATGATCACGCGGAACACTTTCACAGCGCAGATTGCGGCTGCGGCCATGACCATCATGATCACTATGCGCATTATCACGTTCCCGGCCATCCGGCGGACTGCCAATGCGAGCTCTGCCGCCACGGCGAGGAATACTGCCATATCTGCGGCGAGAGCTTGGCCAACTGCACCTGCAAAATGCCGGACGCGGACGTGGAAAAATCTGTTTTCATTCTTGAGAATCTGGGCTGTGCCAACTGCGCGGCCAAGATGGAGCACAAAATCAAAGAGCTGCCTGGCGTCGAGTATGCCACCATCACCTACGCCACTAAGCAGCTGCGCCTGTCTGCGGACAACGCCGCAGCCCTGCTGCCAGACATTCAGCAGATCTGCGCCGCCATCGAGCCAGACGTCAGGGTCATTCCCCGCAAAAAGACAGTGGGTAAAGGCGCCACAAAGGTTTATACCCTTGAAAACCTGGGCTGCGCCAACTGCGCAGCCAAAATGGAGGCCAAAATCAACGCCCTGGACGGTGTCTCCAGCGCCACCATCACCTATGCCACCAAGCAGCTGAAGGTTACTGGGAAAGACCCGGACAGCCTGCTCCCCCAGTTCCGTGACATCTGCCAGTCCATTGAATCGGACGTGCAGGTTATCCCTAAGGAAACCGGTCCCAAAGCCGCGATTCCAAAGGCTCCGGCCGCTGCCGGGAAAGCTGTCAAGAAAAAAATGTCGGCGGAGACCAAAACCCTTATCGGTATTATCATCGGCGCGGCGCTGTTTGTCATCGGTGAGATCATGGAGCGTACCCTGCCGCCGGTTTACAATATTCCGGTTTTCGTGCTGGCCTACATCGTTCTCGGCGGCCGTATTGTCCTCACAGCGGCCAAAAACCTGATGAAAGGCCAGATTTTTGACGAAAACTTCCTGATGAGTGTGGCCACACTGGCGGCCTTCGCCATTCAGGACTACCCGGAAGCCGTAGGCGTCATGCTGTTCTACCGTGTCGGCGAATACTTTGAAGATCGCGCGGTTGAAAAGAGCCGTAATCAGATCATGGATGCGGTGGACATGCGTCCCGAAGTCGTCAACCTGCTGGTCGGCGACGAGGTGCGGGTCATCGACGCAGGGGACGCGGCCATCGGCGACATCCTGCTGGTACGCCCCGGCGACCGTATTCCCCTGGACGGCGTCATTGTCGAGGGCGAGAGCCGGATCGACACCTCCCCAGTGACCGGCGAGCCGGTCCCGGTCAAGGCCGGCTACGGCGACGAGGTAGTCTCAGGCTGTGTCAACACCTCCGGCCTCTTGAAAATGCGGGTCGAAAAGGTTCTGGAAGAATCCATGGTCACCCGTATTCTGGATTCTGTGGAAAACGCAGCGGCCAGCAAGCCAAAAATCGACCGGTTCATCACCCGTTTCTCACGGATTTATACCCCCTTTGTGGTCGGCCTGGCCATCCTGACCGCCGTGGTGCCGTCCCTTGTGACCGGCGACTGGTATTACTGGATTTACACGGCCATCACCTTCCTGGTCATCAGCTGCCCCTGCGCACTGGTGCTCAGCGTACCCCTGGCCTTTTTCTCAGGCATTGGCGCCGGCTCCAAACGGGGCATCCTGTTTAAAGGCGGCGTTTCCATCGAAGGGATCAAAAACATCGCGGCTGTGGTTATGGATAAAACCGGCACCATCACCGAAGGAAACTTCGTGGTACAGCAGGCGATCCCGACAAACGGCGTGGATGAGGCCAGGCTTCTGGCCCTGGCGGCCAGCTGTGAGCTCACCTCTACCCACCCCATTGGCAACAGCATTGTAACTGCCGCCGAGAAACAGGGGTTGTCTGTGGAACGGCCCGTCTCCGCCAGAGAAATTGCCGGCAAGGGCGTCGAAGCCATGCTGAAGGATGGCACGGTGCTCTGCGGCAACCGCTCACTGCTGGAATCCCAGAATGTTGACCTGGACGGCTATAAGAACGACCATTACGGCACCGAGGTGCTCCTGGCCCTTGACGGCAAATTCATCGGCTATCTGGTCATCTCAGACACCATCAAGGCCGACGCGGTGGACGCCATCGCCAAGATCAAGCGTCTTGGCATCCGCACCGCCATGCTGACCGGTGACGCCCAGGAAAGCGCCGAAGCGGTCGCAAAGGCCACAGGCATCGATGAGGTTCACGCCAAACTATTGCCCGAAGACAAGCTGAGCGAGCTCCAGGCCATCCGTAAAGCCCAGGGCGGCGTCATGTTTGTCGGCGATGGCATCAACGACGCGCCGGTACTGGCCGGGGCGGATGTCGGCGCGGCCATGGGCAGCGGGGCCGACGCAGCCATCGAGGCGGCAGACGTTGTGTTCATGAATTCCAGCGTCGAGGCCATTCCCCAGGCCATCGAGATCGGCCGCAAAACCAGCCGTATCGCCTGGCAGAACGTGGTCTTTGCCCTGATCATCAAGGCGCTGGTCATGGTTCTGGGCCTGCTGGGCTTTGCCAATATGTGGATGGCTGTCTTTGCCGATACCGGCGTTGCCATTCTCTGTGTGCTCAATTCCATCCGTATTTTATATAAAAAATAAAAAGCATTAAAAAAATCCCGGCTTTCGTCCTCCGAAAACCGGGATTTTTATTGTCTTTTTATTTGAGCAAAACACCGCCGCAGTAGGGGCACTGGTTTTTATCCACCGGTGAAAATTCGCCGCAGATAATACACAGGATCTCGTCATCCTCTGTTTTGTCATACTTTTCAGGTATTTCATAGCCGGCATGGTGACGTACCAGCTCGCCTTTTTTAAAATACTGGGTAAAGTCCATCTCCGGATGGCCCTTAAAAACATAGGTCATCTCCTTGCCGCCCTTTTTTATGACAAAGGTGTGGTAAGAATAATGTTTTTTGCTCTCCGAGTTCTCCGCATTTTTGCGGACCACCCGTCTGAGAGATTTAAGCTCGCCGTCAAAGGTTTTATCCTTGGAAAACAGGCCGCCTTTTCTGAAATAGGTTTTTGCCCGCGTGGAAAAGCCTTCCTCCAAATCGTTTTTTGCGCCTCTCATTCGCTTTACACCTCCCAATAGATACTCCGATGCTTCATTTGATTCATTTTATCTATCAATTTATCTATTTTCTTGTTTTTAGTATTTTACCACTTTATTTTTGTTGTTACAAGCGCCTTTAAAAATCTTAATTATTGTTAAAGCTTCCTTATCTTCATCATTCCTTTAAAATTAATAAAAGATACCCTCTCAGAGATAAAGGGTATCTTTTACAGTCAATAGATATTAAAGGCCCTTATCTTTCAAAGAGCCTTTACGGAGGCCGGATTTATGGGTAAACCGGGTCCCGTGATGGGTTTATTCTTCTACGGCAGGTGCAGGTGTTTCTTCCTTCGGGTATTTTTTCTTCATGTAAATCTGAGTCGCGACACAGCCGCCGATGGCAATAACCGCGCTGACGGTCAGACAAATGAAAATATAGGTGTATCCCTTGAGCTCATAATTGTCGATAAAGCTCCCGAACAGCTGGTGCATAAAGCTTTCTGGCAAGAATCCGATGACGGACAAAAGGCCGGAGGCCGCGCCAAAGATATGGGCTGGCACATGGGTTTCCGTTAAGACAGAGGACGCAACACCGTAAGCGCCGTTGGCCAGGAAGCCCAGCACCAGGGTAATGACAATGGCGACCATCATAAAGCTTGCCGTCTGGGGTAAAATCAGGTAAGCAAAGCAGCAGACCGCGCTGGCTGCCATAACCACCAAAATGGTTTTGGAGGGAGAATTAACCTTTTTGGCAATCCCGCCCAGCAGCGGGGCAGAGATAATGGCAATCCCATAGTAACGGATCATCCCGACAATGCTGACTAAGGTCAGCGGAGCTAAAAAGGCGTCTGTGAGGTACGGGGTGGTGTAGTTCATCCCCATATAGACGATCATGACAAAGAACAGCGTGCCGCTGGCCAGCCAGACGCCCGGATGCTTGAGTGCCTCAATGAATTCATTGATATTGAACTTTTTGTCGGGGTCATTGGTGACCTCACCTTTGAAATGCGGAATCGCAAACAGTGAGATGATCCCCAGAACCAGGATAACGCTTGCCAAAAAGATCAGCGAAGCGCTGACACCAACGCGGTAGTCAGGCATTGCGTTAAATAAAGCCAGGGTCACAGCGTTGATGGCCAGGCCGCCAAGACCGTACAGCGCGTAGCTCACACCGACAACCGCCGGATAATCGGCTTCGGCCGCGGCAAAGCGCAGTAATTTATAACGGCATCCCCAGAAAATAAGGATGGTGGTCACAGCCAGCACGGCAAAAATTAAGACCAACACCGGATAAGACGGCAGCGTCGCATACCAGTAGACCACTGCCGCCGTGCTGATAAAACCACCGGCGGCCATGGTTCTCAGCCTCAGCTTATCCGCGATAATGCCGCAGGGAATATAGAGAATCGTCGCCATGATCCCATACATCCCAGACAAAAAGCCGAGCTGGGCGTTGGTGATGTCAAGCCCCATCAAAAGTGGTTCGTAGAATACATTTTTCAAATAGATCGGAACATAAATAATCCCGCTGCCGGCGCCGGATAAAAAGATGAGCAGCGCGCGCCTGAATTTGGACAATTGTTGGTAGGTAATCTCTTGTTTTTTCATCTTTGCTTGACACGGCCAAAGGGCCGGGCCTGCCCCCTTTACAGAATAAAAATCATATAAAACCAAATCCGGCTTAGTTTATTTCACAAAAACCGCCGGATTTTACATCAGGTTACAATTCCATAGATTTAGAAACGGACTGGCAGAGCCCCTGCTTTGCCAATCCGCTGAATCCTTTGATATGCCGTTTTATTTGATCTTGAATTTTTCCGGAAGGTGTTCGTTCAGCAGGTCCTTCTGAGCCTGGGTCATATCCGGTAATTCGAAGCTTTCGATTCTTTCTTTGTATACCTTGTAAGCGCGTTCCTGGATCGGTGGTGTTGCTGCGCGGCCTTCTTCGTTGCAGGTGCCTCTGTTGAAAACTGGGCTGGTGAGGTAGGTTTCTTCGCGGTAGTCCTTTGGTGTTCTGCCCTTCAGGTAAACGCCGCGTGGCCCAACCTTCTTGATCAGCTCAACATTGGCTTTCTTTTCGGAAATGGCAACACCATCGTGGAGACGCTTCATGTAGCGCAGCATTTCTTCGTCCATCATGAATTTCGGGAAACTTAACAGGTTAAAGTTTGATAAGTCGCCGGAAGCATGGGGCAGGATACAGGCATTGGACAGGGAGACGGCCAATGCGCCCAGGGTACTTTCAACGCCGGCCTGGTAGTCATAGGTGAAGCCATCGGCCAGAGCGCCGGAGCAGCGTACCGGAATCCGGTAGAAATCGCCCATGGCGATGTGGCCGGACATGATCATCAGGAATTCCGGTGCGCCGGTCATCAGACGGACTTCACGCATATCGGAAACGGATGAGAACGGGCTTAAGATCACCGGTAAACCCGGTTCGATCAGCTGGATCATGACCGCAACGGCCAGCATGTTGGCGAAGTCGGCAACGATGGAGCCCATCAGTGACGGTGGCGCGGTCATATTGGTCATGGAGCAGGTGGTAATGGTGATCGGCTGTTTTTCTTCGGCGAAAGCGAAGTAATGTTCCAGCGCATCTGTCCCTACTGTCAACGGCGGCAGCACGCACATACCGGAGTAGCAGACATAATCATCGAAGTTATCCATGTATTTCTTGATCAGCTGGACACATTCACGGGCGCCTTCTCGGGCATTGCCGCGTTTGTAGTTGTGAGGGGTGATCCCTAAGATATTGTACATGGGCTTTCTGGAGTATTTCGCCATCATGGCCATCTGCGCCAGCGCAGATTCGGTCGGGCAGTTTTCAAAGCCTGGAATATCCGCGGCAACCTGGCTGGAAATGCCGTAAACATCACTGGTGTTAATGATTTTGTAGAAGTTTTCCAGGTCGTCTGCGTTGGTCTGGCGATAGTTTCCGTCCCAGTCTTCCAAATTTGGGCAGCCGTTGGTCGGTGCAACCACCAAACCCTTGCCAATCCCGATTTCCAGTTTGCTTTCTGGTCCAACGATTTCAAATGATTCTGGAATGGTGCTCAGTGCTTTATTGAGTAATTCTTCCGGAATGAATACCAGGTCCCCTTCAACCCGTGCGCCGTGTTTTTTGAAAAGTTCCAGTGCTTCCTCATATTCAAACTTAACGCCTACTTCGTTGAATACTCTCAGCACACTTTCGTGAATCAGTTCGATATCATCCTTTGAATAAAATGTCGTAAATAAATTGCCTTTTAACATAACCCTTCTCCTCACTTTTTTAATTTTTTCTTAGCTAGCTTATGCCATTATACTAATGCAAGACCCGTGCCAACTTTTTAATTTTCCATTTTCAGCATAATTCCGCCATTATTTACGATTTCTATCCAGCTTTTCTTTGTCAATTTTGAGAAAACCCCGTTATTTTTCTTATATTTAATAATTTTGCAATTTTATCTAAGATTCGCTATAATAAGGGGAGAAATTTCCTTGAGGAGGAATCACCATGAGTTCAATTGACCGCTACAGTGAATATTTTCAGGAATATCTGAGATCCCTGTCAAAAGATACCTACATTGATATTTTAGAACACTGCTTTGCCGAAATTACCGTTACTGATGCTGAAGGCTATGTGATCTACGCCAATCCGGCCAGCCTGCAGTACCACGGCATGTCATCGGAGGATATGTGTAAGCTTAATTTTTTTACTTCCTTCAACGGCCTATGGACCCCGCCGTCTGTGGATTACGCCATCGAAAATAAACGGACTGTATTTGCCAGGCAGCGGTATCTGATGACCAACGAGACACATATCACCATCACCACCCCTATATATGATAAAAACGAAAACCTGGTCATGGTCGTCTTTACTTCCTTCAAGGAAAAACCCATCAGTTCCTTTGACCTCGACTGCGAAAAAAACGAATCCAATGAAAAAGCAAAATACAGCAGCAGTGAGGAAACCAAGGAAAGCAACAACATCGTTGGCCGCAGCTACAATCTTTACGCCACCCTCAACAAGCTGCGAAAAGGCGCAAAATCGGATATTCCCGTTCTCCTCCTCGGTGAGAGCGGGGTCGGAAAAAGCCTCTTTGCCAAATATATCCACGATTCCAGTCTGCGCAGCGACAAACCTTTTGTCTCCATCAACTGCGCCTCCATCCCGGATAATCTCATCGAGAGCGAGCTCTTCGGTTATGTCCCCTACGCCTTTACCGGCGCCAGCCCCAAGGGTAAAAAAGGCTTGGTGGAGTTGGCAGACGGCGGTACCCTGTTTCTCGATGAAATCGGCGAGCTCCAGCCGAATATCCAGGTAAAGCTCCTGGACTTTCTCGAAAACCAGCGGTTTACATCCGTTGGCGGCCTGGAAATCAAAACCGTGGATACCCGTATCATTACCGCTACCAATAAAAATCTCCAGAAACTCGTCCAGAAAAACAAATTCCGTGAGGATCTGTTCTGGCGTATCAACGGCATCACCCAGACCATCCCATCCCTCCGGGACCGCCGCAGCGATATTCTGCCCATTGCCCAGTATTATCTGGATAAGCACAATAAAAAATACGACAAGGACAAGATGTTCGCAAGCCCGGTCATCGAAGCCCTCATCCAATATGACTGGCCCGGCAATGTCCGCCAGCTCAAAAATGCCGTGGAGTACATGGCTGTTATGAGCATTGGAAATATTGTCAGCACCGATAAACTGCCCGAGCAAATTCTTGATTTTCTCAAGAAAAACCAGACGAAAAAGAAGACTGTCATTTTTGACGATATGGTTGAGGAATACAAGCGCGAAATTATCCAGAGCTATTACAAAAGCTATTCCAACGTCAATGAGATGGCCTCAGCCTTGGGTCTCAGCCAGGCAACCGCCTACCGCCTGGTCAGCAAATATGTGGACAAAGGCAGCAAAAAAGAAAAAAGCAAAGAATCAAAAGAATGATTCTTTGCTTTTTTCTTCTATAATTCAATACTAATAATATCCGGATCGTCCTTAAACAAAGCCAGCAGATGCGCCGCCGGATAATTTTCAGGCAGCTTTACATACAGCTCCATGGAAATACAGTCCTCCGCATTTCGTTTGATTTTAAAATTGATAATCTCCACACATTCCTGAGTGATTTTTTCCTTAAAACGCTCCAGCGCCGCTTCACTCGGTACCAGATGCACATGGATCATCTCTCCCACATAAACATTGAGCCAGCGGAAATTCTTGTGCAGGATAATCTGAAGAATAATGATCAGTAAAGCCGACGCCACTCCGATAAGGTAAAGCCCCGCGCCAATGGCCATGCCAACGCCTGCGGTCGCCCAAATTCCAGCTGCTGTCGTCAACCCGCTGACAGACTGTTTATGGACAAAAATAATCCCCGCGCCCAAAAATCCAACACCAGTGACAATCTGAGCCGCAATTCGCGAAGGGTCCAGCGCAATACCATCCTGCCCGATAATATCCGAAAAACCATATTTTGAAACAACCATCATCAACGCTGCCCCCAGGGCTACAATCAGATGTGTTCTTATCCCCGCCTCTTTCAGGCGGTTTTGCCGTTCATAACCAATAGCCGCCCCGCAAATCCCCGCGACAACCACCCGGGCAAATAATTCAAGTTCCCATATCAGCATCATGATCATCTCCTTTTTATGGTATTTGATCAATTGTATTGCTAAAAAATAGTTTGTCTGGTTACATTATAGAACTTTTTTGTCTGGAAAGCCAGAAATAAAAAAAAGACCCCGCGATGTCCTATCCTCCCAGGCAGTTGCCCACCAAGTACTTTCAGCGCTGAAGGACTTTACTTCTGTGTTCGGTATGTAAACAGGTGTTTCCCCTTCGCCATCATCACGAGATCAATCTTGCGTTTTTATTCAGTTTTTGGTCACTCAAAACAACATAAAGGAAAAGAGTTTTCAAAATGTCTTGATGGGATCAAGACCTCGGCCGATTAGTACTGGTCAGCTCCATACATTGCTGCACTTCCACCTCCAGCCTATCTACCTGGTCGTCTTCCAGAGGCCTTACTTCTTTCGAATGAGATATCTTATCTTAAGGGGGGCTTCGTGCTTAGATGCCTTCAGCACTTATCCCTTCCAAACTTAGCTACCCAGCGATGCTCCTGGCGGAACAACTGGTGCACCAGCGGTTTGTCCATTCCGGTCCTCTCGTACTAGGAACAGCTCCTTTCAAATATCTTACGCCCACGACGGATAGGGACCGAACTGTCTCACGACGTTCTGAACCCAGCTCGCGTGCCTCTTTAATGGGCGAACAGCCCAACCCTTGGGACCTGCTTCAGCCCCAGGATGAGACGAGCCGACATCGAGGTGCCAAACCTCCCCGTCGATGTGGACTCTTGGGGGAGATAAGCCTGTTATCCCCGAGGTAGCTTTTATCCGTTGAGCGATGGCCCTTCCACTCGGAACCACCGGATCACTAAGCCCGACTTTCGTCTCTGCTCGAGATGTCTCTCTCGCAGTCAATCACCCTTCTGCCTTTGCACTCTTACAGATGGTTTCCAACCATCCTGAGGGTAACTTTGGGCGCCTCCGATACTTTTTAGGAGGCGACCGCCCCAGTCAAACTGCCCATCTGACACTGTCCGCTTGCCGGATTACGGCAACGCGTTAGAATTCCAATATAACAAGAGTGGTATCCCAACAATGGCTCGGCACACACTGGCGTGCATGCTTCTCTGCCTCCCACCTATCCTGTACATGTTATATCAAAACTCAATGCCAGACTACAGTAAAGCTCTACGGGGTCTTTCCGTCCTGTCGCGGGTAACTCGCATCTTCACGAGTACTACAATTTCACCGGGTGTGTTGTCGAGACAGCGCTCAAATCGTTACGCCTTTCGTGCGGGTCAGAACTTACCTGACAAGGAATTTCGCTACCTTAGGACCGTTATAGTTACGGCCGCCGTTTACTGGGGCTTAAGTTCGCACCTTCGCTTACGCTAAGCACTCCCCTTAACCTTCCAGCACCGGGCAGGCGTCAGCCCCTATACGTCATCTTTCGATTTAGCAGAGACCTGTGTTTTTGCTAAACAGTCGCTTGAGCCTCTTCTCTGCGGCCCCCGAAGGGGCACTCCTTCTCCCGAAGTTACGGAGTCATTTTGCCGAGTTCCTTAACAACACTTCTCCCGCTCATCTTAGGATTCTCTCCTCGCCTACCTGTGTCGGTTTACGGTACGGGTACCTCTTTGCTCGATAGAAGCTTTTCTTGACAGCGTGAAATCGGCGACTTCCCTACTTATTTTTCGTTCCGCATCACAGCTTGACCTTATGCAATGGGGGATTTGCCTCCCGCTGCAGTCTCACTGCTTGCCCCGGCTCTTCCAACGGCCGGGTTCGCTTATCCTTCTGTGTCACTCCATTTCTCAAACGCATTGAGGTAGTACTGGAATTTCAACCAGTTGTCCATCGCCTACGTCTTTTGACCTCGGCTTAGGCCCCGACTAACCCTGAGCGGACGAGCCTTCCTCAGGAAACCTTGGGCTTTCGATGGTGAAGATTCTCACTTCACTTTCGCTACTCATGCCAACATTCTCTCTTCTCTTAAGTCCACCATCCCTTACGAAATGGCTTCGCCCCTAAGAGATTGCTCCCCTACCACTGTACCTTATGGTACAATCCATCGCTTCGGTGCCTGATTTTAGCCCCGTTCATTTTCGGCGCACCACCACTCGACCAGTGAGCTATTACGCACTCTTTAAATGTATGGCTGCTTCTAAGCCAACATCCTGGTTGTTTGTGCAGTGACACATCCTTTCCCACTTAATCAGTACTTGGGGACCTTAGCGGATGGTCTGGGCTGTTTCCCTTTTGACAATGAAACTTATCTCCCACTGTCTGACTGCCCTGTTAAAATGCACGGCATTCGGAGTTTGATATGGTTCGGTAAGCTTGACGCCCCCTACCCAATTCAGTGCTCTACCTCCGTCATTCATCACAGAACGCTAGCCCTAAAGCTATTTCGGGGAGAACCAGCTATCTCCGTGTTCGATTGGAATTTCACCCCTATCCACAACTCATCCAAGCCTTTTTCAACAGACACTGGTTCGGGCCTCCACTTGGTTTTACCCAAGCTTCACCCTGGTCATGGATAGATCACACGGTTTCGGGTCTACAGCATGCAACTAAGGCGCCCTATTCAGACTCGCTTTCGCTTCGGCTCCGCACCTGAAGTGCTTAACCTCGCTACATACCGTAACTCGTTGGCCCGTTCTACAAAAAGCACACTGTCACTTGCGCTCCAGCTGCTTGTAAGCACAGGGTTTCAGTTTCTATTTCACTCCCCTCCCGGGGTTCTTTTCACCTTTCCCTCACGGTACTTTCCGCTATCGGTCACTGGGTAGTATTTAGCCTTGGGGGGTGGGCCCCCCATCTTCCCACAGGGTTTCACGTGTCCCGTGGTACTCCTCGAATCTCCTCATCTCGGCTTTTCGCATACGCGCGTCTTACGCTCTTTGCGGGGCCTTCCCATGCCCTTCTGCTAAACGGAAATGATTGATGGATTCTGGGCTCTTCCTCGTTCGCTCGCCGCTACTTAAGGAATCGATGTTTCTTTCTTTTCCTCCGGGTACTAAGATGTTTCAGTTCCCCGGGTTCCCTCCGTTAAGCTATGGATTCACTTAACGGTGACGGCCCTTCTGACCGCCGGGTTTCCCCATTCGGACACCCACGTCTCAACGGATATGTGCTCCTAAACGTGGCTTTTCGCAGCTTGTCGCGTCCTTCTTCGGCTCCCAGTGCCAAGGCATTCACCCTGTGCTCTTTGTTTCTTGATCTCCACGAATGCTTTCGCATTTCGTTTTGTTTTTCTTTTGTTCTCTTTCTGAGCTCAAAAGAATGTTGTTTTTGAAATTGCATTTATTAAGAAGTTTTTTACTTTGTTTAATATTTGCTCTTTACTCTTTTTTCTTTATGTTGTTTTCAATGACCAATGTATGACTTTGGGTCATACAAAAGAAAATAGTACCATGACTTCCTGTTCCCTAGAAAGGAGGTGATCCAGCCGCACCTTCCGATACGGCTACCTTGTTACGACTTCACCCCAATTACTAGCCCCACCTTCGACTGCTGAGTCCTTGCGGTTCTCTCACAGGCTTCGGGTGTTGCCAACTCTCGTGGTGTGACGGGCGGTGTGTACAAGACCCGGGAACGCATTCACCGCGGCATTCTGATCCGCGATTACTAGCAACTCCAACTTCATGCAGGCGAGTTGCAGCCTGCAATCCGAACTGGGATCTGTTTTAAGGGATTTGCTTCACCTCGCGGCTTCGCGGCCCTCTGTTCAGACCATTGTAGCACGTGTGTAGCCCAGGTCATAAGGGGCATGATGATTTGACGTCGTCCCCACCTTCCTCCGTATTGTCTACGGCAGTCCCTCTAGAGTGCCCAACTTAATGCTGGCAACTAAAGGCAGGGGTTGCGCTCGTTGCGGGACTTAACCCAACATCTCACGACACGAGCTGACGACAACCATGCACCACCTGTCTCTCTGTTCCCGAAGGAAACTTCCTATCTCTAGGCTCGTCAGAGGATGTCAAGACCTGGTAAGGTTCTTCGCGTTGCTTCGAATTAAACCACATGCTCCGCTGCTTGTGCGGGTCCCCGTCAATTCCTTTGAGTTTCAACCTTGCGGTCGTACTCCCCAGGCGGAATGCTTATTGTGTTAACTGCGGCACTGAGTTTCCCCAACACCTAGCATTCATCGTTTACGGCGTGGACTACCAGGGTATCTAATCCTGTTCGCTCCCCACGCTTTCGCACCTCAGCGTCAGTATTTGTCCAGCAAGCCGCCTTCGCCACTGGTGTTCCTCCTAATATCTACGCATTTCACCGCTACACTAGGAATTCCACTTGCCTCTCCAATACTCAAGTCTACCAGTTTCCAATGCACTTCACCGGTTGAGCCGGTACCTTTCACATCAGACTTAATAGACCGCCTACGCGCCCTTTACGCCCAGTCATTCCGGACAACGCTTGTCCCCTACGTATTACCGCGGCTGCTGGCACGTAGTTAGCCGGGACTTCCTCATTGGGTACCGTCATTCTTCTTCCCCAATAACAGAGCTTTACGATCCGAAAACCTTCTTCACTCACGCGGTATTGCTGCGTCAGGGTTGCCCCCATTGCGCAATATTCCCCACTGCTGCCTCCCGTAGGAGTCTGGACCGTGTCTCAGTTCCAGTGTGACCGTTCGCCCTCTCAGACCGGTTACCCATCGTCGCCTTGGTGGGCTGTTATCTCACCAACTAGCTAATGGGACGCGGGTCCATCCTATGGCACCGGAGTTTTCATGATCTTGCCATGCGACAAAACCATAATATAAGGCTTTACTCCCAGTTTCCCGAGGCTATTCCTTTCCATAGGGCAGGTTACCCACGCGTTACTCACCCGTTCGCCACTTTCCAGTTCTAATGTCACCCGAAGGATCCACCAAAACTTTCTCGTTCGACTTGCATGTGTTAAGCATACCGCCAGCGTTCGTCCTGAGCCAGGATCAAACTCTCAATAAATAGTTTTATCGTTTAGCCTTTCGGCTTCTTGATCTGGTTCATTTGATGATTTTTTGAAGTGTTCATCGCACTTGCGTTTTTATCCTTTGCTGATTCTCATCAGCCGGAATTTCAGGTTTTATGGTACTATTCTCTTTTCTATGACCCTTCTCCGAAACATGTTTTGTTTTGGAGAATTATATGTTTTCCCGCAAGTACTTTTCTCGCGAGAGAACTTTTATAGTATACCATCAAACGTTTTTGTCTGTCAAGCTTTTTTTGAAATTTATTTTTAAACTTCATTTTGCTGAAACTTTAAAAGCGTTGTGGCTGCTGCTCTCTCAAGACAGCTTAATTATTATAGCGCTCGCCGTCCTTGCTGTCAAGCACTTTTTAAACTTTTTTATATCTTTTATTTTCAGCGAAAATCAAAGGCATAAAAAAGCCCCGCGATGTCCTATCCTCCCAGGCAGTTGCCCACCAAGTACTTTCAGCGCTAAAGGGCTTTACTTCTGTGTTCGGTATGTAAACAGGTGTTTCCCCTTTGCCATCATCACGAGACTTTTATTATTATAGTTTTATGACACTGTTTTGTCAAGCACTTTTTTAATCTTTTTTAAATTTATATTTTAAACCGATAACCTGCTCCCCAAACGGTCTCGATATAGCGCGGTTCACGATTGTCAGTTTCGATTTTTTCGCGAAGGCGGTTTACGTGGACAGTAACTGTTGTGGTATCTCCCACTGCATCCAGACCCCATACTCTTTCAAACAGGGTTTCTTTATTAAATACAATATTAGGATTTTCTGCCATAAATAGAAGAAGGTCAAATTCCTTATTAGCCAGGGCTATTTCCGTTCCTCCGAGATAAACCCTTCTGGCGTCCTTATCAATTTGCAGCCCATTTATCTCTATTATATAGTGCTGTTCCCTTTTTTCCTGGCTGGTCAGCCGTTCAAACCTGGCAATATGCGCCTTGACACGTGCTACCAGTTCCGCAGGACTGAAAGGCTTGACCATATAGTCATCTGCGCCTAAACCAAGGCCTCGTATTTTATCGACATCATCTCTTTTGGCCGATACCATTATAATCGGAGTTTCCTTTTTTTCACGGATTCTCCTGCAAATCGTAAAGCCATCTACACCTGGCAGCATTAAATCCAGCACAATCAGATCAAAGCTATCGTTCACTGCAAATGAGAGTCCTGTATCTCCATCGGCCGCAAGCGTTACCTGGAAATCATTGATTTCCAGGTAGTCTCTTTCTAACTCTGCAATTTTACGGTCATCCTCTATAATCAGAATCTTTTTCATCTTAGTCCTCCGCTATCGACAGTACGATAACTACTGCCAGCCCCCCCATTTTCGAGGCTTCTGCATAGATGCCGCCGCCGAAGCTCTCGATAATCTCACGGGCAACAGAAAGTCCTAATCCACTGCCTTTTTTCAAACTGCTTCTGGCAGGATCGGTCCGGTAAAAGCTATCAAAAATCTTTTCAAGTGCTCCTTGCTCGACGCCGGGTCCGTTATCTTCAAAGCGCAGCACTACTTTTTGCTCCTCTTCAGACAAGATTATTTTCATTTGTACATTTTGTTCTCCGGCGTATTTAAGGCTGTTTTCAAGCAAATTCCAGAGTACCCGCCCAAACTGTGTCCGGTCAATGATCACAAACCTTTCATCCTTCAGTCGATTATCCAACTGGATTTCCACTGCACAACCCTGTACCTTTAAACGCGCTTCCTCACAAAAATCTTTAAGATATGCTTTCACCGAGATACTTTCCATCTGAAAATCCATTTTTCCCATATCCAGCTTGGAAAACAGAAACAGGTTGTCTACCAAACCTTCCATATCACAGGCAGTGTCGTAAATGGTGCGCAGGTAATGCTTTTGTTTTTCTGGAGTGTTGGCTACGCCATCAAGCAGGCCGCTGGCATATCCCTTAATGGAGGTGAGTGGTGTTGACAGGTCATGGGATATTCCAGCGATCAGTTCTTTTCTGGAGCTTTCATAACGCTGCTGCATCTCAACAGACTCTTTGAGCCGAACCCGCATTTCTTCAAAATCGCCGCACACTTCGCCAAGCTCATCTTTACTATAGACTTCTACAGGATGATCCAACACCCCGTCCCGAATCTCCCGGGCACCCTTTCGGATACTCTTAATAGGATAAATCATCGTTTTGTAAAGTTTCCCAGCCAACACCAGTCCAGTTACCACTACAATGACCACCGCGATACCAGCAACCACTGCCGCGCTGATCTTAATGGCAAGCTTGATATTATCCCAGTTATCCCAGATCGCGTAGGAGCTCTCTCCAAAATCCATCTCACCGCTGACAATAAGCAGAAGTATTCTCTCGCCAGTCTGATTGGTAACAGGCATAAGGTACACGAGTCCCCGATCATTCCGAAGAAACAACGGCTGATCTTCAAGATTTGCAGTCCCTGCGATTTCCCTGGCCTCCTTCTCGATTTCATCGACGGTAACACCATCGGTGAGATAAGACAGCTCTCCCCCGGTTACAGCGATTGACGCCCCGAGCTTTTCCAGCGCATTCGCCAGAGCGGTCAGATCATTCTTGTCTTCTTTATCCTTTCCGGAAATTTTCTCGCACATGGAATCAAAAGCCAGCTGCAGCTGATAGGTCGAAACGGTTCCGTCTACTTTGAACAGCATATTGGCCTGGTTTTCCGGAAGCATAATCATTAGAATGCCAAACACTGTACCGCCGACAATGGCCAGAATTAAGACAACCGGAATGACGATCATCATCATATTTGAAAGAATCAGCTTTTTTCGTATGGACCAGTCTTTCAGTCCCATGCTCTGCCTCCTTTATTTTTAGAATGCAATGTCGGTTTGGTGGCGTTCCACTTCAAACCGCTCAATTACCACCCGTTCGAAATCATCTTCCGTATCAATAATACCTGCTTTTTCTTTGGCGACCTCCACCTGCTGCTCGGCTGTGTCAATGCCTGGCAAAGCCGGCAGCAGCAGAGCGCGGTTTACGCCCTTTTCCACAATAATACCGTACCGATACGGATTCAGCTCACTTAAATCCTCAATATATTCCGGCCTCCCTAAAATATCCACGGAGATCTCCAGTTGATAAAGCTCCTGGGGCTCGACTGGCAGGAAACGGGGATCATAGGCGCAGGCTTCGATGGCATTGCGCACAATTTCTTCTGCGATATTTTCCGTTACTGCCTGGGAGGTTCCCATACATCCCCGCAACTCACCGGCTTTATAGATCGAAACGAAGACACCGGCCTGCTGGTTTTTCAGGACCGATTTTGCTTTTTGATCTTTAGCCTCATCCAGATATTGTTTCCAGCTAAACTTGCGTCCTTCCTCTACCCAGGTATCAATGGTCAGACGTGCCAGCGCCAGATAAGTATCTTCCGCCTTCAGCCTTTCCTCATGCTGCCTGACCATGTCCTGCTCGTACCGGGTAATAAGGCTTTCGTTAATCGGGTCTTTTTCCTCGAGTGCGAAATCAATGAAGGCGCTCAGATAACCAACGCCAAAAGGCCCTTCATAAGAAAAGAGACTGGAATGGGTTTTTATGCTGTCGGTTGCCCCAAGGGCCATAACGATCGGGCGGAGTCCACATTGGCCGGCAGGCTCGTAAATTTTAGGCGATAAGGTTAAAATGGAATAATAATCTCTACGCTCTATGCCCCGGATGACCTTTTCATCAAATACCGGCCCCATAGCATTGAACTGGTAAGGTCCTTCATCTTTAAGACAATGGGACAAGTCGGCGCTGGCCAAGATCAAGGTATCTTTCCCATAGGCTTCGATAGCTTCACGCAGAACACGCCCTGTTCTAAAAAGCTCAATGAGACTAAGCTCTCCAATGGTAATGTGAACCAGCTTATAATCCTGATAATACTTTTCGATATAATAAAGCGGAACCATACACCCATGATCCAGTTTCCGCTCGATATCGAATTCCTCGGCTGTTTTCTGGTTTAAAAAAATACTTTGGCAGTCTGACTGAGCAAAACGGCGGTTCATTTCTTCCAGCAGTCCCATATCACAGCGCTTTTCCAGACGGATTTCCGGCGCACCGTACTCTGACATATCCCCTTTAAGCCTGGTTTCATAAATGACACTGACGCCATCCTGGAAGACATTTCCGTGAGGGGTAATACAAACGATCACTTTTGGTTTGATCTCTGCTACCCTTAACGCCAGATCACGCATACCCCGAACGCTCTTTTCAGCCATCAGTTCTCTGCCGCATCCAACCTCAGGTATAATCAACGGCGGATGCGATGCGATTCCGATTCCTTTTAGATACATATGATGGTTCTCCTTCTATAGTTATTCTGTGAATTTTCTTTATTTATAAAAACATTATAACCAACCCGCCACTTCCCTACAACTCTTTATTTTTATCAAGGAATTTTAATGCTGTTTATGGTAAAATAACTTTATTAAAATGACCAACAAGGAGGTTAAACCTTTTATGTCAGACATGTTGAACCATTACTGCTGCGGACGCGAGGCACTGGATGCGCTTCCAGAGCACAGTACCATGAACACTATTATCCTTAACCATTACGACGCATATCGTCTGGGTACTCAGGGCCCGGATTTCTTTTATTACCACCATCCCATGCCATGGAAGGGCGCCAGGCCTTTACACCGCTATGGTAATCTTATCCACAAGAAAAGAGTCGATGCTTTTTTCTACTATGGTTTCAAGTACGCCTTTACCAATGAGCGGGACCGGGATATTATTCTGAGCTACCTTGCCGGTTTCAGCTGTCATCATTCTCTGGACGTGGCCACACATCCTTATATTTTTTATAAAACCGGCCACTGTGACAGCACTACTCCCGGAAGCCGAATTTATTCTTATTACCACAAATACTTCGAGGTTCTTCTGGATGTTGCCCATTACCAATATGAATACCAAAAGCTTGGATGCTTCTTTCCTCTCGAAAAGCTTTTTACACCCAGCCCAAGAACCCTCAACGCACTGGAACAGTTTTTTACCTTTATTATGAAATATATTTACGGTGAAACCACGCCACGGGACTGCATAAAAGACGCCCTGGCAGACACCGTCCAACTAGCCAGACTTTTCTCTGACCCCAACAACCGGAAAAGGCATTTCCTTCAGCCTATTGAAAGGCTAATCCAGGAAGAGCGGCTGGTGACCCGCGTTTTCTATCCGCTGTATACGAATGAATACCTGGTGCTAAACGTGCCAGAAGAGCCCTGGCAGCACCCATGCACTGGGGAAACCTGTACGGATAGTTATCCACAGCTTTTCAAACAGGCCGTCAGCGACACCGTGCATAAAATCAACATGATGGATAACTTTCTTGACAATGATAATGTCACAGTCTCTGAGGTTCACGAAATGTACGGAAATAAATGCTATGACCGGGCTATCCCTTGCGGATCTGATTTGGAAATGACATATTTTGATATTATTTTTGAAAAGCACCCACAGCTTTAGCTCAAGTTATTCACAATCTGTGCATAATCAAAAAAGAAACAGTGCACATATTATCCACAAACACAGCGGAAATTGTGGATAATATGTGGGTAAATTACTGCAAGACCACAAAAGGCCGGGAATTACACTGCTGTAATTCCCGGCCTTGTTCTGTCGCTATTCGATTGTTCTTGTAAAAGAGAGGGGGATTCTCTTACAATGCTAATGATACGCCCCTGCCCTTAATTCTAACTTAAACATTTTTCAAATTATAGAAGGAATTGATCCCGCCGTAAATGGCTGTCTGTCCCAAATATTCTTCAATCCGGAGCAGCTGGTTATATTTTGCCACACGGTCTGTACGGGACGGCGCACCCGTTTTAATCTGGCCTGCATTCATGGCGACCACCAGATCGGCAATAGTAACATCTTCGGTTTCACCGGAACGGTGTGAAACGATGGCGGTATAGCCAGCACGTTTTGCCATCTCAATGGCGTCCAGAGTCTCGGTCAAGGTTCCAATCTGGTTAACCTTAATGAGAATAGAGTTGGCAACACCAAGGTCAATCCCTTTCTTCAGGCGTTCTGTGTTTGTGACAAAGAGGTCATCGCCAACCAACTGTATTTTTTTACCAAGGCGCTCCGTCATGATCTTCCAGCCTTCCCAGTCTTCTTCGTCCAGACCGTCTTCGATGGAAATGATGGGATATTTTGTGATCAGGCGTTCATAGAAGTCTATCATTTCTTCTGTCGTCAGCTCTTTGCCTTCACCCTTAAGCATGTATTTTCCGCTTTCCTTATTGTACATTTCTGAGGCCGCGACGTCCATTGCAAGACGCACATCATCGCCCGGACAGTAACCGGCGGCCTGAATGCCTTCAATGATGGCTTCAAGGGCTTCCTCGTTGGATTCAAGATTTGGTGCAAATCCGCCTTCATCGCCGACACTGGTTACCAGTCCCTTTTTCTGGAGCACCTTTTTCAGATTATGGAAGATTTCCGAACCCATGCGCAGCGCTTCGGAAAAGCTCTTTGCACCTACGGGCATAATCATAAATTCCTGAATATCCACATTGTTGTCGGCGTGTTCACCGCCGTTTAAAATATTCATCATTGGGGTTGGCAGTGTCTTACCATTGATGCCGCCTAAATATCTGAACAATGGCAGTCCAAGAGATTCTGCCGCGGCATATGCGTTAGCCATGGAGATTCCTAAAATGGCGTTTGCACCCATTTTTCCTTTATTAGGGGTACCGTCAATGGCGATCATGGCTTCATCCAACGCAACCTGGTCTAAAGCATCCATGCCTACCAGGTGTTCCGCCATATAATTAACATTTTCGACTGCTTTCAAGACACCCTTTCCCATGTAACGGCTGTCATCACCATCCCGCAGTTCTACTGCTTCAAAGGCACCAGTCGATGCGCCGGAAGGCACCATGCTTCTGCCCATGGACCCGTCTTCCAAATAAACATCGACCTCAATGGTCGGATTTCCTCTTGAATCCAGCACCTCGCGTGCCATGATATCTTCAATATATGTACTCATTCTTTTTCCTCCTGTATTGGTTTCCTATTTCGCTATCTTTAATTATACCCACTTTTTCTTTGATTATCATTAATTTTGTTACTTAAAGCTAACTTTTTGCATAAAAAAATCCTCCTGCCCATTCAGGAGGATTGTCTATTTAAAATAGTCCTGTTATCTCTCAGGGGCCACAGCCGGCTCGCCCTCTTCATCCAGCAGAACGGTTAATCCGGCGCCGCCTTCACCATAACAGTAAAGATAAGTAATACCAGTCTCTGTATCTTCTATGATCTTCGTTCCCGCGCCATCGTCGGATACTTCATGTAAAATAACCTTAAAACGGTTTGACTTATTCTTTTTATTTTTCATCTTGAGTTTTTTGCACACTCCTTACATTTTTTAATATTATATCAGAGTCTCTCTGCTTTTTCGAGATTTTTCTGAAATTTTACTGGTTATTAACCGGTGTTTAAGCGAAACTTAAACCTGAAAACCCTATTCAAACCGATTATCAATGATTCTGACGGATTTCTTTTCGGAACGCGGCAGTGAACCGATGAATCCTGCTTCAGGGATTACTGTAATACCGATTTTGGATTTGAACTGATAATTGACTTCCTTCTGGATCTCCTCCTTGTCAACACCATGCTCCACCTCAAACCGCAGATGCACGACATCCTTGCCGTTTTCATTTGCCACGATGGCCTGATATTCTGAGCTGACACCGTCGATTTCCTTTAGCAGCTCGTCGATCTGTCCTGGATAAATATTGACGGCCTTTACTTTTACCATGTCATCGGTTCTTCCCACAATGCGGTCATGTCTCGGGTGTTCTGAGCCGCACGGGCATGGCCCTGGAATAAAACGGGTGATATCGTGGGTGCGGTAGCGCAGCAGCGGCCCGCCTTCTTTATGCAGGGTTGTGAGCACCATTTCCCCATAAGCGCCTTCCTCCACCGGTTCAAGTGTGTCGGGGTCGATGATTTCCATAAATAAGTAATCATCCCAATAATGCATGCCGCAGTGATGATGACAGTCGATGGAAATACCCGGTCCGTAGATTTCGGTCAGACCGTAAATATCAAAGATTTCAATCCCCAGCTCATCCACAATGCGCTTACGCATTTTATCGCCCCAGCGTTCTGAGCCGATAATTCCCCGCTTCAGGTTAATTTTATCCTGCAGGCCCTGTTTAGCCACCTCTTCTGCCAGCACCAGAGCATATGATGAGGTGCTGGCCAGCACAGTGCTCTGCATATCCACCAGCATTTTCAGCTGCTTTTGGGTATTCCCGGGCCCCATGGGAATGGCCATTGCCCCAAGCCGCTCTGCCCCTGCCTGAAAACCAATCCCCGCCGTCCAAAGGCCATAGCCCGGCGTAATCTGGATACGGTCTTTATTGTCCATGCCCGCGTAACGGTAGCAGCGCTCAAACATAATGGCCCAGTCCTCTACATCCTTTCTGGTATAAGGAATAATGACCGGCTGCCCGGTGGTGCCAGAGGACGAATGAATACGCACCACTTCTTCGTCCGGCACAGCCTGAATTCCCAGAGGATACGCCTTTCTAAGCTCATCTTTGTCACTGAAGGGCAGCTTCCTGAAATCCTCCATGGTTTTGATATCTCCTGCCTCTACGCCGCATTCTTTAAACTTTTTCTGGTAAAAGGGGCTGGAGGCTTCCAGCCGGCCGACTAAGCTTTTTAATTCTTCTAACGGTTCTCTGATCATCTTTATCTCCTTGCTCGTTCTACAAATAAAAAAGACCCATCCTTATCTTATAAAGGATGAGTCTGTTATAACCCACGGTACCACCTTTTTTCGCATAACTGCGCACTTTGTCTAAGATGCCAACACACCTTCTCCGGTTAACGCCCTCGAAACGTTGTGAAATACTCGATCACTCTTTCATCACACCCTCAGATGCCCATTATGCCATGCTCGTTTATTACCGGCTTCCAGCCCCCCGGCTCTCTGTTAACACGTCACACGCTTTACTCCATCTTCAACGGTTTTACATTTGTTTACAGTATACCGTTCGGCCTGTTTCTTGTCAAGTTTAATCCTGCAATCGGATAATTTTATTGGTGACACAGACCTTTATATTTAGCTTTTTACGGCCACACCTTTCAAAATCAATGGTCGCCATATCCTTTTTAATCTCCAGAATAATGCCCTGGCCGAAGCCCTGATGTGTCACTGCTACACCGGGGACATACGCAGAGCAGTCCACTTCCTTCAACTCCGCCTTTCTGACAATGGACACATCAAAAATGCCAAAGCCTTTCCCCTGGGCTTTGGAGCCTTCTCCGATCACACCGCCTGTGATTTTTTTGCGCGCTGCCTCCGGGGCTTTTTCCCCCAGAAAAATGCGGACAAACTGTGATACCGGGCGTCTGTTATGACGGCTGTTCTTTTTCCCCACCGAAATAAACTCCAGCTCACGCTTGGCGCGGGTCACGCCGACATAAAAAAGGCGCACCTCTTCGCAGAAAAGCCGGCGGCCCTCCTCGCTGTCATCAAGGGCCGCCATCGATGGAAATTCGCCCTCCACCGCGTCAATGATAAAGACCTTTTCAAATTCCAGTCCCTTACTGGAGTGGATCGTCGAAAAGGTCACATCTGCTTTTTGATGCAAAACTGAGCCCCGCAGAGCCTCCTGCAGTGTGTCCAGACGTTTCAAAAAGGCGTCCATGGTACTCTCCCTGCCCGCCAGCGTTTTTAGAATATCCAGCTTCTGGTTCAACTGCTCCTCCCGGTAGCCGCAGGAAACCCGGTAATCCAGATGTTCCCGGTAGCCCATATTCCAGATGATAAAGTCCAGCCCCTCCTGAGCGCTCATGGAGGCCAGCCGCTTAAATGCCGCCCGGATATGATTTACCTTTTCCACAAGCCATTCAGGAATTTCACCAAGGGATAGCAAGGCCTCAAAAACATCCTGTCCGGGCTCTCTTAGTTTCCTCGCTTCCAATACGTTTTTTCTTGAAATATTGCAGTTCATTTTATAATATATTTTTTCAAAGGTTTCAAAATCTGATGGATCTTCCGCGAGAGCTACAAAACTTCTGATGTCCTGCACGATAAAATGTGTGAAAAAAAGAGGATTATGCTCTTTGACTGCATAGGGCACTCCCTCCCGCTCAAAAAGATCTACCAGCGGGATGACCGACTCGTTATTTCGGTAAAGCACAGCGGTTTCCTTACCCTCGTTTTTGACCGATTTAAGAATAAACCAGTACTGATCTTCCACAGATTTGACATATTCATGGACTGCCGGTACACCCTTTTCATTATCTGTCCGCATATTTTTAACATAGCGTTCCTTGTTAAGCCCTATAAAACGGTTGGCAGCACTCACGATCTCCTGAGTGCTGCGGTGGTTCGTTTCCATGAGCAGCACCTCACCGTGAGGGTAAGTCTCCTTGAAGCTCAGCAGCCCGTCAGGATAAGCCCCGCGAAAACCATAGATACTCTGGTCCTCGTCGCCCACCATAAAGATATTGCCGTCCTCTCCCGAAAGAAGCCGGATAATTTCATACTGAATCTTCGAGGTGTCCTGGGCTTCATCGATATTGATGTACTTGTACTGGCCGGTAAAAACCTTCAGCAGCTCAGGGTTTTTCTTTAAAAGAAGCCAGGCGTATTTGAGCATATCATCAAAATCCATCAGGTGATGCCTGCGTTTATACGCTTCATAGGCCTTAAACAACTTTGGAAAATCCACATCGCCCACTTTCATTTCCCCGATTTCTTCCTCAGAGAGCAGCATATTTTTACAGTAGGTAATGGCCGATACAATGTCCGCAATATCATTTTCTGCCGGATAACTCTTAAAGAGCTCCTGAAAAAGCTCCTTGATAATGCTTCCTGTATTCTCGATGATCTGAAAGGCCCGGCGGTGATACAGCCGTTCATAATTGCGGATAACCGACAGAGTAAAGCTGTGTATGGTACTGAACCGCAGGCCTTCAGCGCCCTTTTCCCCAAAAATTTTCAGATAACGCCGGCTAAGATCACGGGCTCCGGCTTTACTGAAAGTCAGTGTTAAAATGGATTCCGGAGGTATCTCTTTCACTCGGATCATATAAGCAATGCGGCAAATGACCACTGTAGTTTTCCCGCTTCCCGGCACAGCCAGAAGCAGCGTAGCTCCGGAAATCCTGCCAACAGCCTCACGCTGCTGGACGTTTAGCTGCAATCGGTACTTTTGCATAAAAACATCCAAACTTCCCATCGCTAACTGATCTTCTCAAGCAATCCGAGAATCCCCTCTGCCGCCTGATGCATCTGCTCAGTATTTGAAATGTCCGCAGGGTTATCTCCCTTCTGCGCGCCGTAATCACCAAAACCCGCGTGATTTCCGCCCTCGATCTCTGTCATGACCGCTGCTCCCGGATAAACGGCTTCCGCTGCCTTCACCTTATCCAAATCAGCGACACCGTCATCACTTCCCCAGAGCGAAACCACCTGGACTTCTGTATCCCTAATACCATCATCTGCTGGGTAGGCCGCCAGAAAAAAGATTCCCTTTACTTCAGTTTGCGCCTCGGCCAGCTTCGGCGCCATGGCACCACCCAGAGAATGTCCGCCGACTATCCAGTTTTCAATTTCCGGATGCAGTGCCATGACCTCACTTCCCCGTTCAGGCGAGAGCACTGCCAGATTCATGGGCATTCTGACAATATAAACCGGATAGCCCTGCTCCGCAATTTCCAGAGCCAAAGGCGCGTAGGCCTCTGGCTCTACAAAAGCACCGGGATAAAAAATGACGCCCGTCTCTCCTTTTCGGTTTTCTGGTTCAAAGGCAATGGTTCCGGCTTCTTTTACCGCGACACGGCTGTTTCCTCTCAAGGCCTGCTGTGCTGCCGCTTCTGGCTGATAGGACATGCCATTGACCGCGATCCCGACCGCCGGCAATAAAAACAGCAGCGCTGCCGCGATGCCGACAAGAGTCTGTTTTAACTTTTTATGCTTCATATACTTTCCTTCTTACAACTTTAAAATTTCTTAACTTGACAACTTTTCTTGTCAATGATATACTTTTTGACAAGAATTCTTGTCAAATCAATTCTCTGGTTTCTCTATTATACCCGATATCCAAATCGCTGACAAACCGGAACCGAAAGGAAACAACCATGATCACAGTAAACAACGTTACAAAAAAGTACGGAAAAACCAAAGCCAACAATGACCTCAATTTTACCGTCAAAGATGGTGAGATCGCTATACTTCTGGGACCAAACGGCGCTGGTAAATCAACCATTATCAAATGCATCTGCGGGCTGCTCCGGTTTGAGGGTACCATTGAAATTAACGGTGCGCCCTGCCGCTCTCTTGACGCCAAGCGCCAGCTGGGCTATATTCCTGAGCTTCCCGCTCTTTACGATATGCTGACGATCGAGGAGCATCTGGAGTTTATCGCCCGGGCCTATGGCCTCACTGACTGGAAAGCAAAAGCCGACGCGCTTATCGAACGCTTCGAGCTAGACGATAAGCGCAAAAAGCTCGGCAAGGAGCTGTCTAAGGGAATGCAGCAAAAGGTCAGCATCTGCTGTGCTCTGCTGTTTGAACCGAAGGTCATCATCTTTGACGAACCCATGGTGGGCCTTGACCCCCATGCCATCAAAGAGCTGAAGCTGATTTTTTCTGAGCTCAGAAATCAGGGTGTTTCACTTCTCATCAGCACACATATGATCGACTCGGTGGAGGATTATTGGGATGTGGCCCATATCATGATGAACGGAGAGATACGAGCAACCCGAAGGGCAGAGGAGCTCACCGAAGCCGACGAATCCCTGGAGGCGCTTTTCTTCAGCATTACCGAAGGGGAGGCCTAGGATGTCCAGTATTTTTTACCTTTGGAAAACAACCTTTAAAAACCGGCTTCTTGACCTGAAGAACCATCCCAGCCATCTGGTCGTGACCATTCTTGTGGTTCTGTTTTTTGGCTTTGCCCTTGTGTCTACCGTCTTTACACCCGGAGGGGATATTCCTCTCGCGCAAAACCAGAATCTCCCGTTGCTGGGTGCAATCCTTATCGGCCTGTTTCTGTTCCTGCTGGTCACACAGATACAAAAGGGACTTTCCTCCGGGGGCAGCTTCTTCAGCATGGCAGATGTCAACCTGCTCTTTCTGGCGCCGGTTTCTCCAAGAAAGATCCTGGCCTACGGCCTGGCTAAGCAGGTAGGTATGTCCCTGCTGCTGGGGTTCTTTATCCTGTTTCAGGGAGCTACTCTTCGGACGATCTTTGGCGTCGGCACCTCCGGGCTCATCGCCCTGTTTGTTGGCTACTGCCTGTTTCTGGTAGTCGGTGAAATCCTGGCTCTTGCCATTTATTCCTATACCCGGGGTGATGACAACCGCCGCCGCGTTGTAAGGGCAGTGCTCTATTGTTTCGGCTTCCTGATGGCCGCCTTATTTTTGACCACACTTTTTAAAACCCAGAATTTCTATGAAGCTCTGCTCAGCGCAGCGGATTCCAGCCTGATGGAGTACATTCCTGTCCTTGGCTGGACAAAAGCCTTCACCATGGGTCTGATTGCCGGAAACTTCCTGAAGGCCCTTGTCTTTCTGGTACTGCTCATCGCTTTGATCGGCCTGATCATCCTGTATATCTACCGGAGCGAATCGGACTATTACGAAGATGTGCTTCAGTCGGCTGAAAAAACCTACACCACTAAAACTGCCGCCAAAGATGGGCGCATCAGCGACACCAAGGATGCATCCAAAATCAGCCGTAAAAAAACCGGCATCGGCCGCGGAAAGGGTGCTTCTGTTTTCTTTTTCAAGCATCTGCTGGAAAACCGCCGCTCGGGTTATTTGTTTTTAAACCAATTCACCCTCATCTGCACCGTGGTAGCCATTCTCGCCAGCCTGCTGGCAAAGGAGCATGTCAGTCTGATGTTGATCTTTGGCATGCTGTGCTATCTTCAGGTGCTGACTGGGGCGATGGGACGCTGGGTCAAAGAGCTGACTTTGCCTTACATTTATATGATTCCCCAGAATCCGTTTAAAAAACTGGTTTTTGCCAGCCTGGAATCTGTGGTGGACAGCTTTGTCAGTGGTTTGATTATCTTTATTCCCTGCGGATTGATTCTCGGCGCGCCCGCCGCCGAGATCATCGCGGTCATCGCTGCCCGTGTGGGGCTGGCAGCCCTTTTGTCTGCTGGCAATATTTTAATCGAGCGCATTCTCGGCAATATGCAGAGCAAGGTGCTGGTCGTAATGCTCTATTACCTGATCCTCGTTGTCCTGCTGATTCCAGGCGCCATCGCCGGTGTGGCTGTCGGCCTCGTTGCCGGAAACCTGGCCGCCGGACTGTTTGCAGACTGCGCAATCAATGTGGTGATCGCTCTGATCATCCTGGCTCTCTGCCGCAATCTGCTGCACACCATGGAAATGAATATTCAATAAAACACAAAAAAAGATGTGCTTTTCAGCACATCTTTTTTTGCATTAATGAGAACATTGCCACTGGCACCGTGGCGCTCGGTATCCAGTGCTACTACCTGATTTGTGTAGTTCTTTGGAGAGCTCATTGATACATTCGGCTTCTTTATTATAGCGCTGTGGCTCTGGTTTTTAAACCCACCGACAAAATATTCACACTGCTAAGTTGACACATATGTGACACTCAAAGTTTTTCCCCGCTGATTTTACCGATCTGGTCATAAACCCATTCCTTATCTTTGCTGTCATAGGGGAGCTGCTCCCAGTATTTATCCACCATCGCATAGAATGTATTGACCGCTGCGAATTCCTCTGTCACGATACGGGTGGACAGATCATTATCAAAATGAAAGTAGGCGGCTGCGCCATCCTTTACCCAGATATTCAGGTTTTCAATTAACTCGGGTGATGCTGGCGGCCTCAGGGCTATCTCTACCTTGGGATCACTTTTCACAAATTTCAGAAAAGAGACCAGCTCTTTAATAACGTGCTTCCCTGCGACCTCTACCTTACGTTTCAGCAATGCTGAAAAAACAGGCACTTCAATCACCGGGCGCTGTCCCAGGCTTTTAATATAATCGAGACTTAAAATAATCCGGGTATATTTTTCCTTTGATAAAAACTGACCGAGTCCTACCCGGCAATTATCATAATAGTCGATGAGACGGTGCTCTTCCTCGCTGCTCAGACACAGGTCCATTAAAATTCCTTCGATAATATTTTTTCCCGAGGAGAGGAAAGACATGGAGGTGGCGATAACATATTGGTCTGTGTCGTTACGATTAAAGCCTTCCATGTTTTCCCGCGTGAAGTCATTACAGACCACGCGGCTGCCCAGACTCTTAGTCAGCGGCTGAAAACGATCCAGATGCCTTTCCAGAAAATTATCGAACTGGCGCTGGCTCATGGGGTCGGTGTAAATGGCGGAATAGGTTTCGCCGTTTGTACCGTTTATTCCTACAAGTGTCTGCTTACCCTTAATACTGAAAATATAGTCATAGAAGGGGCGCTCTACATCGTAGGTATAGTAAGCTTTAGCACTTGTGGAAAGCAGTATGGGCAGCCAGTACTCAAGCATATTATAAATTTCTTCCTGTGAGCGATTTAAATAGATCATGGTAATGAGTTTTGTCTTGTTTTTTTCCGCCTCCAGAAAGCGCTTTTGTATTTTCCGAGTATCATTATTGTTTTGTTTAAAGATACGTGAGTCTGCATCATAGCCCCAGAAGGTTTCACCCTTCGGCAGTGACGCTAGTGTGTCAAACATATCATCCAGTGCGTCCATTTTACCCGTGATGCCTTTATAAATTTTATAGGTTGCGGTGTACAGGCTGTTTCCGCTTTCCTTATCTGTGTACTTTGCTTCAAATTCTTTATCGACCAGCCACCGGGATACGCAGCTTTCCAGATCCTGTTCTGTATCTACAGCGATCTCCGGTTCCAGCGAGGAAAAGAACCGTTCCAACGTATTCAAGCCTTGTTCTTTATTGGCCTTTACGATGGCACGAATAATTTCTTCAAAATAAGGTGATTTAGGCCCCAGCTCAACGCGTCCATTTTTCCACCGGCTGATAATCGTGCGGTCAACATGGACAGTTCTTGCCAGCTGCGAACCCTGAATATAAAGCATATCCATCAAGTAAGCCAGCGGCGTGGCGGGTTTCTTTGCCATTTCCCTTCCTCCTTTTATAATTATTATAATCTACTTATTTATATACACTAAATGGTATTTTTAAAACAAAATGATGGCATATTCTCCATTTAAGTCATTTTTACTTTTTATTTTCTCAACAAATGCACTATTTCCTTTATTTTAATCTTTTAAATCTAAAAGCGCAAGCGTATTTTTGTGTACTAAAAAAGCACCCTTTCATGGGTGCTCTTAAATAACTGCTGTGGATTATGCGCCGTAATAAATCTGATCCAGAAGCTCACTGAACTGTTCTTTGGTCGGTGACAGCGGATTGGTCTGGGTGCAGACATCCTTCATGGCTTTTCCGATAATAATATCCTTGCTGGCTTTAAAATCTGCTTCATCGATGCCCTGCTCTTTAAGGGATGTCGGAATATTGATTTCTTTACAGAGGGTAATAATGCTGTTGTACAGCATTTCCGCAGCGTCTCCGCTGACATTTGGAATACCAATAGCGCTCAGGAGACGGTTATAAAGATGCTGAGCTCTACCGCACTGTCCGTTAAAACGGACAACATATGGCAAGCCGATGGCATTGGCCAAACCATGAGGTAAATGCCACTGCGCACCGACCGCATGGGCGATACTGTGGGTGATGCCCAGACCAGCGCTGTTGAAGGCAATCCCAGCCATACAGGACGCGATCTGCATACTGGCTTTAGCTTCCAGATTGCCGCCATTTACATAGCATTCATACAGGCTCTTGAAAACCAGTTCTGCCGCTTTGGCCGCATAGCAGCGTGAAAACGGGTTGTTGTTGGTGGAAACATAGGCTTCCACCGCATGGGTTAAAACGTCCATTCCTGTAGCCGCTGTCGATGCTGGCGGAACGCTCTCGATTAATTTTGGTTCAAGAATTGCGGCGTCCGGCATCATGAGAATGTCGGTAAGCGGTATCTTGGTATTGTTTTTCTTGTCGGTAATAACTGCGTATTCCGTTACTTCAGAACCTGTACCCGCAGTTGTCGGCATGGCGATAAAATATGGTTTTTTAATGTAGTCTTCCTCGAAGAACATTTTTTTGAAATTGTAACAGTAATAGATGATGGCTTTTGCCGAATCGATGGCAGATCCACCGCCAAGGGCAATCAAAGCATCCGGTTTTTCCATCAGGATGTGTGTCAGCCCCTTTTCAACAATTTCTGTGGACGGGTCTGGTTCAACATCAGAAAAAACGTGGTACTTAATATTATGTTTGTCCAAAACGTCTGTCAGCATTTTCAGAAGGCCAAATTTGACCATCCCTTCATCCGTTACAATGCAGACCTGTTTAAAATCATGATTTCCAACCTGTTCTATGGCGCCAATGCCATAGTAAATTGCCGGTTTTACCTGAAAAAACCGTATATCGTTCAATTTGCTCATATTACCCTCCTTAGTATATTCGCTCAATAGTTTGCATAATTTGTCAATTTGTATTATATCAAGTTTTTTGATGAGCGGAAAGGCAATAGCAAAATTTTGTTGTAAATGAACCAGTATGTATCTGTCCCATAAAAGTTTAACAAAGCTTTTTCTTTAAGCTTTTATCCTGAAAACCATTTTGGTTTTACTTGACATTAATTTTCCGTTCCGATACACTGGGATTACCCTTATTTTCTATTTGAAAAAAGAGAAAATAAGGGTATGTATCATGCATAAATACTACTGAAAAGAAGGAGCATCCCATGATTAAACACCTAAAGCCCTACCTCGCAAAATACCGCCTTCCGTCATTACTGGCGCCCCTTACGGTTATCGTTGAGGTTCTTCTGGAAATCCAGATTCCTTTTTTAATGGCTAAAATCGTGGATCAGGGTATCACAACGCGTGACCTGAGCTACGTTTTTCAAATTGGTGCCATCATGGTGCTGGTGGCCCTCTGTTCATTGCTTTTCGGCGTTCTTTCCGGGCGTTTTGCCGCCAAGGGTGCCATGGGCTTTGGCAGTGAGATCCGCAAAGCCGTTTTTGACAAAATCCAGGAATTTTCCTTTGCGAACATTGACCGTTTCAGCACCCCGTCACTGGTCACACGCCTGACCACTGATATTACCAATACTCAAATGGCCTACATGATGGTCATCCGTGTACTGGTGCGCGCGCCTGTTATGCTGGTCAGCGCTACCATCATGGCGGCAGCCATTAACGGTGATCTTGTCCGTGTTTTTCTCATTGTTATTCCCATACTGGCCATTGCCCTGGCCACGATGTCCACCCTGGCCTTTCCGCGTTTCAATGCCATGCTGAAAAAATATGATGGCCTGAACGCCCAGGTTCAGGAGAACCTCATTGCCATCCGCGTTGTCAAAGCCTTTGTGCGGGCCCGGTATGAGAAGAAAAAATTTGCTGAAGCCAATGACAGTCTCATGCGGGCATCTCTTGCCGCCGAAAAAATTATTATTCTCGGCATGCCTATCATGATGCTGACCATGTACACCACCATTATCGCCATCTTATGGTTTGGGGGCAACATGATCATCGGCGGTACGCTGCTGACGGGAGAACTCATCAGCTTTATTTCCTATGTGACCCAGATTCTCATGTCTTTGATGATGATCGCTCAGGTTTTTATTATGATCGTCCTCTCCCGTTCCTCTGTTGCCCGCATTGTCGAAGTGCTGGAAGAACCCATCAGCATCACGGATGAAACAGCCTCTCCGTCTCTTACTGCTGAGGATGGCAGCATTGAATACCGGAACGTTTCCTTTAAATACCAGGAGAACGCAGCCGAAAGTATCCTGACAGGCATCAATTTCTCCATTGCCTCGGGCGAGACTGTTGGGATTATCGGCGGAACTGGCTCGGCAAAAACCACGCTGGTTCAGCTCATTCCAAGGCTTTACGACGTAACGGACGGACAGGTGCTGGTCGGCGGCCATGACGTCCGGGATTACACCCTGGACCACCTGCGATCCGTAGTCGCTATGGTGCTCCAGAAAAACGTTCTGTTCTCAGGCACGATCAGGGACAATCTGAAATGGGGCGATGAGAATGCCACAGACGAAGAAGTCATCGCCGCTGCCAAAGCTGCCTGTGCCCATGACTTTATCATGTCCTTCCCAGAGGGCTACGACACCTACCTGGGACAGGGCGGCGTCAATGTATCCGGCGGCCAGAAGCAACGTCTCTGCATTGCCAGAGCACTCCTGAAAAAGCCCAAAATCATCATTCTGGATGACAGCACCAGCGCGGTAGACACCGCTACCGACGCGGCCATACGTGAGGGCTTCCGTCAAAATCTGAAGGATACCACCGCCATCATTATCGCCCAGCGTATATCTTCCGTCAGCGATGCAGATAAAATCATCGTGCTGGACGAGGGCCGTATCGACGCCATCGATACCCACGAAAACCTCTTGGAAAACAATGCCATTTACCGCGAGGTATTTCATTCACAGCAGAAAGGAGTTGAGGAATAATGCCAAAGAAAAAAAGCGTTCAAAAACCCAAAAACATCAAAAAAACACTGCTGCGTATTTTCAGCTACATGGCAAAACGCAGGCTGCTGCTGATCCTTGTCATACTCTTTGTCTTTATCAGCTCAGGCGCCACCGTGGCCGGCACATATTTCTTAAAGCCCATCATCAATCAGGGCATTGTGCCGCTTATCGGAAAACCTCTTACGCCTGGGGCACTCTTGCCTTTTATCCAGATGCTGCTGTTAATGGGTGGTATCTATCTGGCCGGCGCGGCCTGTGCCTATGCCTATAACCGGATGATGATCGTCATCTCCAACGGAACCCTCAACGCTGTGCGGCGAGACCTTTTTAACAGCATGGAGGACCTGCCCATCAAATATTTTGACACCCATACCCACGGCGAGCTCATGAGCCGTTATACCAATGATGTCGACACCCTGCGCGAGGCCATCGCCATGAGTCTTCCGCAAATGCTGACCGCCACTGTCACAGTGGCGGGAACCTTTATCATGATGCTGATCCTGAGCCCCCTGCTGACCCTCATCGTCATCGGCATGCTTGTGATCATGTACTTTGTGATAAAAATCGTGGGCAGCCGAAGCGCAAGGGGCTTCAAAGCACAGCAGAAAGCGCTTGGTGAAACCAATGGCTATATCGAGGAAATGATCGAGGGCCAAAAAGTTATCAAGGTTTTCTGCCACGAGGACATTGTCAAAAATGATTTTGCTGAGCTCAATGACAAGCTGAGAGGCGCTTCTACTCAGGCCCATACCTACGCTAATGTACTCATGCCCATCATGGGGAACCTCTCCTATGTGCAGTACGCTTTGACAGCCGCTTTCGGTGCGGTACTCGTTATCTTCGGCAGCATGGACTTAGGCTCCATCGCTTCGTTTTTACAGTACACACGCTCCTTCTCACAGCCTATCACCCAGATTTCCCAGCAGTTTAACGCGCTGCTGACCGCTCTGGCCGGAGCTGAACGGATCTTTGAAGTCATTGACGCTGAGCCTGAAAAAGACGATGGCTACGCGACCCTTGTCAACGTCTGTGAATCCGCTGACGGCGCACTGACCGAGTGTAAGGAAGTCACCAATACCTGGGCCTGGAAGCATCCGCATCACGACGGCACCCTGACCTATGAAAAGCTACGGGGCGATGTACGTTTCCACGATGTTACCTTTGGCTACAGCGATGACAAAATGGTGCTGCACAATGTATCGCTCTTTGCCAAGCCCGGCCAGAAGATCGCATTTGTGGGCTCAACTGGCGCAGGCAAAACCACCATCACCAACCTCATCAACCGATTTTACGAGGTTCAGGAAGGTAAGATCACCTATGATGGTATCAACATTAAAAAAATCCGGAAAGTCGATCTGCGGCATTCCCTCGCAATGGTCCTTCAGGATACCCACCTGTTCACTGGTACTGTAGCCGATAATATCCGTTACGGCCGTCTCAACGCCACCGACGAGGAAGTCCACGCCGCCGCTGAGCTGGCCAACGCCGACTTCTTTATCCGTCATCTCCCTCAGGGCTATGACACGATGCTGACATCCGACGGAGCAAACCTGAGCCAGGGACAGCGCCAGCTTCTGGCCATCGCACGGGCCGCTGTCGCCAATCCGCCGGTACTCATCCTCGATGAGGCCACCAGCTCTATCGACACCCGTACCGAAGCCCTCATTGAACGCGGTATGGATCAGCTCATGGAAGGCCGTACTGTTTTCGTCATCGCCCACCGCCTGTCCACCGTCCGAAACGCTGACGCCATCATGGTGCTGGAGCATGGCCGGATCATCGAACGCGGTGACCACGAAGAATTACTAAAACAAAAAGGAAAATATTACCAGCTCTATACCGGACAGTTTGAACTGGATTAAAAAAGAGGCCGCCTGGCCTCTTTTTCAGCTTTTATCAAAAAATTAAAACATACTTAATCACACACCCCGCATTGATAACCAGTCTCCAAACGTTACGCGGACAGCCAGCTCTTGTCAGAGAGTCCTCCGGCACATACGAGATCTTACTTACTGCTGCTTCCTTCCGGACCTGACAGGGTTCATAAGTTCATATTGCGAAGGGTCCAACCGTCAACACCGCTTATCCGCGGCAGACTCCAAATTCTGGCACCTCTTTGGGGAATTCAGCCCTGCTGTAGCGGATTGCAGGTTACAGGGCACCGCTAGTTCCCCGCCTAGTGTGATTAAGTATGTTTACTGCGAATACGCAGTGAATCTACAATATTTCATATTATACAGAACAACCTCTTTACTGTCAAGGGCTTTAAGCAGAAACAAGAATTGCCCAAACCGCTGGTGTTCCACTGACGGTTTGGGCTAACCAAACTTTACTACCTTTTCTGTTTCATCATTATTGCATTCCCATCAATACCAACGTCACAGTCAGTATGCACTTCCCATGTGCCTTTCAATTATATAAAATCACATAGGTGTTTGCACATACAAAATCCCGAAATCCAGAGCTTTCTTTTTCATATTCTCTCTTCTAAAAACGCTTTGTCTCTCTTTTTTTCTACATTTTCTTTTTTCATAAATATTCCTGTAACGGGCTCAATGGCCACAGCAACCAGGATACCACAAGTCAATCCCAAAATCACACCAATCAGATTCTGCCCCCCTTGAGAAAAAGTGACTGTCAAACCAGCAAAGACAAGCGGAACTACGTTGAGCCAGGTCTTTGCCAGCGGGATCATGTGCACAGCACAAACCACAAAAGTAATAACCAGAGTGCACACACCTGTTACCACACCAATATTTAAACCAGCGTTCCTCATAAGACCATCCATTTGCAGATAAAGCAAGGCCCATATAACCCCGCATATCATACAGCATAAATAATTTGGCGTTTTTTTAAGCTCTGCTCCGGATGCAAAAGTAACCCCCAATCCGATAAAAATAGGCCACATAAGATTTCCAAAAGGCCCTATTTGATAAATTCCCAGAACCAGTCCGGCCAACACTCCCGACACTAAGCTCATTTTCAGCAAATAGCTGGTATTTTCATTCATTATTTTTCCCCCTAGCTAATTAAAAAAAATACATAGCTATAAACAAGCTCTTCCATTCCCTGCAGACTATCCATGGCATACTCTGCAGCCACTTCCGGTATTTCATATTTTTCAAGCGTATCCGCAGGATTTCTGTAGTATTCTGATTTCATCTGATCTCCCCCTATGCATAAACAGCGTACTCTTTGACAAAGCGGAGCACTGCTTTTAAATTTTCAGGATTAATATCCCGAACCGTTAATAAATTTTTGTCCAGTGTGAAAATGTATTTCCCACCCGGAGCCAGAACATCCACAATTTCCTTAGCTTTATCCAGACAATCTTTCTCCGTTCCTGTTTTCAGCACACTCATAGGGTAAAAGCCCGCTAAAATATGTTTTTTTCCAAGCTTTTTCTTAATCTCTGATGGGTCACCCTCTTCAAAAATCATCATTGTGTTTTCCGGCAGATCAAAGAGATAATCATAATAACGGGACCAGTCTTGCTCAACAAAGATCGTCGCGCCCACTCCTGCTTCGTCCAATGCTTCTACATATTTTTTAAAGGTCGGCCAATAGAAGCGTTCAAAATCTTTTGTGCGCATATATGGTGCCATATGCAAAGGTATAAACGTTCTCTGATAACGACTTGAATTTGGCTTGATTCCTGCTTTCACCATACACGGCAGTAGCGCTTCACAGGCAGCCTCTACCTTATCTGGGCAGCGTCTCATATCTTTGCTGATACCAGTAAAAGAACGAAGCTGATCAGACAAAACATCAAAAGGTGTGCAGGCGGCTGTGCAGGCCATATTATAAATGGCCTTTCCATGCTTTTCCGCAATTTCCAGATATCCTTTATCAAGGTGATCCATAACTGAATAAAAGGTAAACATCCCCTTCGCAAAGGCAGATTTTCCTTCAAAACCTTCTTTACCAAACTCATTGTAAATTTGCGGCAACGCTTTATCACAAATCGTTTTGAATGGATCTTTAATTAAATCATCATAGTCATTTTCATTCAGACTTGTCACCTCCGGGTGCTGCAAAAATCCATCTCCTCCCATGACAAAATTTTTTGCTCCCAGTACTTTATACATCTGTGGGATACGCACCATCGTTGCAAAAATTGAGTCTGTATCAAAATCTTTTGTTGTCTTTTCTATAGCCTCCAAATTTTTTTCAATACTATACTGTTCTCTTCTTAAATCAAATCCGACATAGCCCAAACAAAAAGAATTATCTCCTGAACTGAGAATCGGAACTCGCTCTGGCATTTTTCCATCAAAAACATCTTCAAACAGCTGATTTTTTTCTGCTGTTATTTTTCGACTATTCATATATTTCCCCTTAATTTTTATATTTACTTGCAAGTAATTACCTGTGAGTAAATATATCAGAATTTTAAAAAGTTGTCAATAATAATTTGCAACATGTTCAAAATTATGTTTTAATATTTAAGTAATTAGTCGGAGGTAAAATACATTGAAACGCAAGGAAAACGGCAATACTAAACAAAAAATTTACGAAACTGCAAAACGTCTCTACATTGAGCATGGGTATTTTAATATTTCCAACAAACGTCTCTCAGAGGAGTCCGGTATTAACCAGGGCCTGATCACCTATTATTTTAAAAGCAAAAAAAATATAGCTCTTGCTGTATTAACAGAAGACTACTATATTCTTTCTGGCTATTTAAAATATTTTATCACGCCTGAGGATGATCCTTTGATTTATATTGTCACCTTTATGAACGTCACCTTCCAAATTAGAAAACATGACCCCAAAGCCCGGCGTTTTATTTCTGATGTCATGCAAGAGGATCTTCTTGAAGAGTTTGCCTTCATTAATCAAAAAGCAGAGTATTTGAAACTTTTAAAAAAGAGCAACTGTTCTTCAAAAAACCTGGCAACTCAGTTAAAGCTGGTTTTAGCGACGGTATATGGCACACAGCGTACCATCCAGCGGTTAATCAATGAAAGTATAGAACTTAGCTATGATGAGTACTTTCGGTATATGATTGAGATTCTGCTGTTCGCTTTGCGTCTTCCGGTTACACAAGATATGGTTGATACCTTGATCCACAAATCCGATCAAGCCACAAAACAGTTATTTGAAACTTATCCTCATTTGCTGAATGAAGCTGATTATCTTTACAAAAAATAAAAAAAAGAGCTCTCGCTCTTGTTTTCAAATTATGGCGGACAGGGAGGGATTCGAACCCTCGGTACGCTATTCACGTACACACGCTTTCCAGGCGTGCTCCTTCAACCAGCTCAGACACCTGTCCGCAGATGCAGCTGCTCTCTTTTTTGAGACGCTATTTTATTGTAAGCACATTTAATAATTATAATGGCAAAGCATGCATTTGTCAATCCTTATTTCTCTAATTTTTTCAAAAATGGTTCGCAGCCGACAAATTTAGATTAAATAAAGACAGCAGGCGGATAATTATGGTAAAATACAATTAAAGGACAGTGAAATGCTCGAATACTTAGAGTCGGTGGATGCTGTCAAGCAGTGGCTGCTCAGCTTTGGCGGCTGGACACCGTTTATTTATTTTTTATTTCAGATTCTCCAGGTCATTATTGCGCCGATCCCTGGCGGCACGACTACTTTGGTGGGTGGCGCGCTTTTCGGCTGGATAAAGGGCTTTCTGCTCAGTGAAGCAGGTATTATGATCGGAACCGCCGCTGCCTTTGGCATTGCGAAAAAGCTGGGACGCCCGGTTATTTTAAAATGTGTTCCATCCAAATGGACAGATAAGCTGGACAGCATCCGTGACTCCCGGCTGAACATGGTTTTGTTTTTAATCTTTCTGTTTCCCGGCTTTCCTGATGATATTTTCTGTTATCTGGCCGGTCTTACCAAAATGAATTTTAAAAGCTTCATACTGATTGCCCTGCTGGGGCGTACCCCAGGATTTTTGATGACAACTCTTATGGGAGCAGGTATCATGCAGGATAACCCGGTTCGTCTGGTTGTTGTCCTCGGGCTGTACGGTATTTTTGCCGGCGTGTTGATTTTTAACAAAAAACGAATGGAGAACTATCTTGAAAACAGTAAAAAACACAAAGGAGATCCTTCTTAAATATGGACAATAAAGACGCCAAACAGTGTCACCGGCTGTTCCTCAGTGAACTGGCAACCATGGTGGTCTGCGGCTATCTGGTATACCTTCTCTCCACCACTTTGGAGGGCGGCCTTGATATCCGTCTCATTTTGCCGGGGGCCGTCTTAATTTTTACTTTACTCCAGGGCTGTGGCTACTGGCTGTACCGTGACCAGGCTGCCTCTGGCAAATCGGTCAACCGGACAGCTGTTCTTCGGATTTTTTCCCTGCTCAAACGGGTTACACCCGTTGTGATAGGGCTTTATCCCTTGTTTTTATTGGTGCTGCTGTTCGCAGACCGGAGCGCATTATTTGTTCCCTTTAACCTTTTTGGGCTGATCCTGTTGTTTTTCTCAATCGCCGAATACGTTAATTATTATTACTTCAGTATGAATATCTGGAACTTCAAAACGCGCTCCCCATCGGATTTATCTGTAGAGCTGGCTGCGTTTAACCAAAAGGAGGAATGAAATATGCGCATAATTATTGATGGTGACGCCTGTCCTAAAGGCGTCCGGACGATCTGCGAAGAGACCGCTGTCTCTTATCAAATTCCGCTGTTGATGGTCGCCGACACATCCCACGACCTTGAGGGCGACGACGACTGTGAGGTTATCCGGGTAGATCAGGGCCGGGACGCCAGCGACTATAAAATTGCCGGTATGGCTGAACCACAGGACATTATCATAACCCACGACTATGGCTTGGCTGCCCTTGTTCTTGAAAAGGTCACGGCGGTGCTCAGCCCTTCCGGCTTTGTGTACAGCACTGCAAATATTGACGAGCTGCTTTATCAGCGCTTTTTAAATCAAAAACAGCGCCAGGCAGGACACGCTGCCAAAATAAAAAAACGGACGCCGGAAGACGACGCCGTTTTTAAACGGATGCTGATGACCTTTGTGGCACCTGTTGAGCTGATTCAGGAATAATTTAATCACCCACCCCAAGATCGGTGTTATTCATCAACACACAGATTTTGGGGTCTTTTTTCAGTTTGGGCAGGCTGTATCCGGTAAACCAGCGGATCAGCTCCGAGTCGGCCTTTACAGCAGTGCTGTTATCATTAAAAATATTGACATAGACGCGTGAAAAATACTTTACAGCGATGGCAATATCTTCCTCAAACTGTTCTGGCGACTGGCCGGCCATGCCGAAAAGCAGGCAGCATTCATCATAAATTTCCGCAATGGCGGAAGGTGCCCGGTTATAGCCTATCCCCTTGTGCATAACCGCTTCCCGGTATTGTTCGTCAAAAGTCTCAATGCCAATGCGCGGATGAAGTAAAATGCCCTCTTTGGCCAGTTCATCCTTTAAGACTCGTGTTTTTTCATGAAGGAGCCAGTGGCTTTCCATATGCAGATGCCGGATTTTCCTTTGACGGCAGATCTCAAGCACCCTTTTTTGGGTTGCCTCTGGCAGTTCAAAGTATGAGCCTGAATTAAGCACCACAAGACGGCTAAACTCACCTGTAACCTGTTCTAATACGCGGCCGTTCAATGAAACAGATTCCGAATCCGGCCCGCTGTCCATATGGTAGTCACAGAAGCTGCACTTTTTCCAGAAGCACCCCCGGCCCATGAGCAGAACGATCTCCTGGGGCAGGGCGTCTTCAGGCAGCCGGCTGTAGCGTTCCTCAAACTTCATTTTAAAGCCCCAGCGCAGCAGCCCATTCTTCTTCTTTAAAGCCTACAAGCACTTTATCTTCAAAGATCAGCTCTGGCCTTTTAACAAGCATACCGTTGGTGGACAGTACCTTCGCCATTTCTTCCCGGGTCATGGTTTTCACCTTGTCCTTCAGCGCCAGCTCCCGGTAGGCCATGCCGCTTACGTTAAAAAATTTTTTTGGTTCTCCGCTGTAAAGCTCCATCCACTTCAGCAATTCCTCTTTTGTAGGATTTTCCTCCACAATATCCCGCAGCTCATAATCCACCCCTTGGGCTTCTAAAAATCGTTTAGCTTTCTGACAGGTTGAGCATTTAGGGTAACATAAAAAAATAGGTTTCATTTACTTTCTCCTTGCATTATATACTCACGGCAGCCACTCTCGACTTCAATTTCTTCTTCCTTTACTTCAAAACCCATCTGCCTGTAAAAATTGACTGCCCGGCTATTTTTCGCATAGGCGGCCAGTGTGATCATTCCTTTGTAATGCTCGAGGGCGTATTCCATCAGCCCACGGCCAATGCCCTGATGCCAGCAGTCTGGATCGACAAACAGAGCACCAATATGACGGCCTCCAACCACAGCGATAAAACCGTTGACCGCATTATCCTGTTCATTCACATAAACTTCGGACTGGGGAATATAATCCTTTTCCACCACTTCGGCGTGACGTCTCCAGTAATCCTCCGGAATAAAAGACTGCCCTTTAATACAGGCGTCCAGCCAGATTTCCATGACCCGTTCAAGGTCTGCTTCAGTCATTTTGCGGATCATTTCAGTACAGCTCCGTTCCCTCTGAGCGAAGCTTGCGCTGCCACTCGCCATAGAGCATTTCCAGCTCGTCGCTGTAGTCTTTACCGCCCTGATCATCCTCATCATATTCCAGCTTTTCTAGGACCACCACTTCAAAGGCGTCCTTTCCAAAGCGTTTCCAGTCCTTGTTCAGGTCACGATTACGCATAAAGGTTTCCATATTCAGCTGAAAAACATCACTGTTGATCTTTCCTTTAATATTGTTTGTCGCCTCTAAAAATGCTTTGCCTGTTTCAATATGACGGATAACAAACAGCCCCATTTCCGGACGGTAATTTTTATATTCTTCTTTCAGTTCCTTTTTACGGTCCATATTCATTTTAATACCCCATTTCTTTTAAAATGCGCGACAGCGTTGTCAGCCGCTCACCTAAAAGCTCGCCGTCTTCCGCCAATGCCTGCGCAAAAAGCTTAATGTCCGCATCAATCATTTCATTGTCTGTATCGACTGCGATGGTCATGGCGTCTCCCTGAAGTCCTACTCGGTCGATCACCGGATTTTCCGGATCATAAAGCTTATCGTGGCGGTAGGAATCTTCTCTGAAATACTGTTCTGTCCGGCAGATCAGTATGGCCAGATCGATAACCCGGTGCAGGGGCAGTTCCTCAGACTGCCGTGACCATTTTTCTCCGGTGTAACGCCATACCTTGGCGGAAGCGTCCACTCGTCCCCGGTCATTCCACTGGGCCAGCCCCAGTGAAAGGCCTTTGGCATCACTGTCATAGGCCTTTCTTCCATCAATTTCCTCATAGTTTTCAACCTCAATAACAGGCTTATGTTTTAAATGTGTTGGTATCTTCATACTGTTTATCCTTAAATTTTATTTAGTAAATTACTAAATTTAGTAATTTACTACTTCCAATTATACGCACAATTTAGAATTTGTCAAGTTTCTTAAAAACCCATCTTCTCAATCTCTACCACCTTATCGGCCCAATCCCGATAAAAGGCGGCTTCGTGAGATACCAAAATAACGGTGCCGTCAAAATCCTGCAATGCTTCCTGAAGGCTTTCCTTTGCCAGATAATCCAAATGGTTGGTGGGTTCGTCAAGAATCAACAGGTTGCAGGGCGACAGGGTAAGCTTGCAGAGCTTTACCCGGGACTGCTCACCGCCGCTCAGGGTGGTGATGGGCTGGAGAACATGCTCGGCCTTGACGCCACAGCGCGACAGGGCAGAGCGTGTCTGCTTCTGCGACAGCTTCGGAAACGCTTCCGTAATGATTTCCAACGGCGTCTGCCCCTCTCTATCCCATTTCAAATCCTGTTCATAATAGCCAATGACCACATTTCTCGCAAACTCAAAACTTCCAGAGATGGGCGAAATTTCACCAATCAGGGTTTTCAGCAGCGTCGATTTGCCGATACCATTAAAGCCGGTAATGACCACCCGCTGGTTCTGCTCCAGCACAAAGTGCAGTTTTGGCAGTAAGGGATAGTAATACCCCACTTCCAGATCCTTAACCTCCAGAATCCGCTGCGCGGTGATTCCAGTGGATTTAAAACGGATCACCGGCTTGGTGAGGCCGGTCGGCGGTGCCATACGTTCGATTTTATCCAGTTTTTTCTGGCGGCTTTTGGCCATGGCCGCGGTGGAGGCCCGCACTTTATTCTTTGCAATATATTCCTCAGTCCGTTCGATGAGTTTTTTCTGGCTTTCATACTGCCTGATATATTCTTCCCGTTTCTGTCCCTTCTGTTTCAGAAAGGCGCTGTAGTTACCCTGGTACTTGGTAATGGTGCCAAACTCGATATCCCCGATACAGGTGGTTACCTGATCCAGAAAATCAAAATCATGGGATACAAGAATAAAAGCGCCTTCAAAGCTCGTGAGATATTTCGCCAGCCATTCTACATGCTCTTTATCCAAAAAGTTGGTGGGCTCATCCAGAAGCAGCACTTCTGGCTTCTCGAGAAGCAGCTTTGCCAGAATGACTTTTGCGCGCTGCCCGCCGCTCAGCTTTTCAAGAATTTTATCCATACCGATGGCCGTAATGCCAAGCCCCGCCGCCACACGGTAAATATGGCTTTCAATGGCATAGAAATCCCGGTCCTCCAGGGTTTCCTGCAAATTGGCCGCCTGGTTGATCAGCTTTTCGCTGGTATCCTCCACCATTTTTTCGTACAGGCCGTTTAACCGCTCCTCCATCCTGTATAAATCGGCGTAGGCCTGTTTCAGATACTCAAAGACTGTAATGCCCGCATCTACCTGGGCATACTGGTCCAGATGCCCTACAGAGGCCTTTGGGAACCATTTGATCAGGCCGTCATCCGGGATGACTTCCCCAATCAGGGTTTTGATCAGAGTACTCTTTCCCGCACCATTTTGCCCGACCAGCCCCATATGCTCTCCATTGTACAACTCAAAGGAGGCGTCGTGATATAATACCTTGTCTCCATAGCTGTGAGACAGATTTTTTACTTCCAGTAAACTCATTGTGATCATTCCTTTCAAATATAAAAATTCCAATAAAAAAGAGAGCGCACAGCGCTCTCTGCCTGAGGGGTTTTCTCCCGCTCCAAACAAAAAGGCTGCGGATGAAAACATCATCCACAGCCCGTTATCCTAAATTGCTGCCCTCCGGTAAAAAGTGCGCACAAAACAAAGCTGCCCGGGGCCGCCTGATAGCACTTTTGACCGATGAACTGATGGAGGCTATGCCTCCGGATTAAGCTCCGCACAATGTCTCATCGTTATCCATTTGTTCGGAGCCTTTGCAATTGTAAGTGTCATGATAAAAATTTCCTTCGCTAAAATCGAACGGTATTGATTATACTCCCAATTCAGATTTTTGTCAACTTCAGCTTGCCAGTTCCTGACGTTTATCTGCTTTGGGGTTAAGAATAAACTTTTCCAGCGCATAGGCTACGCCGTGCTCGTCATTGGTTTTTGTAATAAAATCTGAAATTTCCTTAACACGGTCAATGCCATTCTCCATGGCTACGGCCAACCCGGCATGCTTGAGCATTTCATAGTCATTGTTGCTGTCGCCCATGGCCATGACCTCGGTACTTTTAATATTCAGGTGGCGGCACAAATGCTTTAATCCGTCCCATTTATTGGCTGTCGGGTTGTTGATTTCCAGATTGTTTTCCACAGCTGATGTGATGGTCAGATCCGTGGTATTCTCAAGAACAGCTTTAAGCTCACTCCGGTTTTCCATATGGCTGAAAAAGATGTTGAACTTTTCAACAGAATGGCTGTATAAAAAATCAAAATAGTCTTCGGGATCAGCTATGGTGTGACGGGTTTCCCTGAAGAAATCCCAATAGGCCTCGGGTACATGAAACCTGCTGAGATCTTTCATGCAGTCCTCGATCACAATGGTTCTTCCGCCCACATAGGCCTCGATCATCAGATCATATTGCCTGAGCACCTTCAGCACTGTATCTAAATCCTGCTTTGTCAGGGGATTTTCATAAAGAGTCCTCTTACGGTTCAAGTCTGTTACCTGCGCACCGTTTGATGTAATGGCGTAGGAGACCCCATCGATGTCTGTAATCTCTTCAGGCAGCTCTCCAAACACTCGTCCGGTTGTCGGCACGACAATGATTCCCTGGCTGACGGCCTTTTCAATGGTTACGATTGTCTCGCGCGCCAGTGTAATATCACTCTGAAGCGTGGTGCCATCCATATCCAATGCTACTAATTTAATTCCCATCGCTTTGTTCTCCTTGATTTTTATTCCACCATGATTCTATCACTTTTCCCTGATAATAAGAAGCCGATTTTTGTTAAAAAACGGCTGAAAACCGTTGCCAGTTTACATCAAACCTTTTCACAACAAATGGAAATAGACAAACAGACATTAAAAAAAGCAGGCGTCAGCCTGCTTTTTATCAGTTTTCTACTTTGTCAAATTTCTGAACCTTGAAGGTATGTTCGCCGTTTGGGAACACGACTTCCAAAAGCTTTTTATTGTCGGTAAAATTCATTTCGGTAAGTACGGGCTGGTTCGCTCCGTTGACCCCCCATCCAATGACATAAGCATCCTTCTCGTTGTCAACCTTCTGGGCGCTTCCAAATTCGGAGGAAGTGTATCCATCCATGCTGTATTCTTTAAAATCAATAACTTTTTTGTTGGTTTCATCAAGCTTATATTTGAGCACACGGGTTTTTCCAGTGCTCTGGCCATTGTCAAAGACAACCAAATAGCCATCGTCGGTTAAGGAGAGACTGCTCTGGCCAGAGGTTTTCTGATGATCGGCCAGGCCAAATTCATCACCCTTGCCCGAGAGCTTCCAGAGAATGTCCCCGGTGCTGCGGTCGATTTTCGCAATGGTATTGGCGTTTTTAAAAGATACGATCAGATTATTGTCTGACGGGTCCAGTATCATGGCATTGATATGCAGATAGTCCTGAGGTTTCATATTGCTGTTCGCAAAATCATTGCCCTTTTCGCTGAGCGCGTACAACTCCGGATGATCAGTGGATTTCCAGGTAAAGACCGGTTTCCCGTCCTTGACTTCCTGAATAACCGCTGCCACTACCTTTGAGCCAAGAGGATTGGGATTTAATTCCGCTGGAATATTATCCACAGTTTCTGCCACATAGGATTCCGTAATCCAGTTTTTATCCCCAAGAAGAACAAAGTCATGCCCATCGACCGGGTCACCCATAACCTTTTTATCGTGATTGGTTTCATTCGGGTCCAGCAAAGAGATACGGGCGCCGTCACGTTTAACTTCCTTGTATTTTTCATCAAGAACCACACGTGTTCCCGGCAGATAATCTGTCAGACCCATTGTGCTGACGTCCGGGTCAACGATCTGGTAGCTGTAGCGGATATCGCCGTTTTCCAGCTTATGCTGTCTGAAATCTGTGAAGATTTTACCGTCAGCCTGTTCTGGGGTCAGGGCCACATACCAGGTAACATTGCCGTTCTGGTCCAGCTTATACATGGCGGCTTTTTCGGTGTCTGTCACATAAAAATCGCCTTCGTAAGGGCTCTGGCCAGTCGCCAGCATTTCCGGCAGCTGCTTGGAAAGGGTTCTCAAGTAAATCGTGCGGGTATCTTTACCGTTGGTTACGACCATCTCCAGCACTTCATTGCTGTCGATTTTCTTGACGGTTACCTTTGCTTTTTTATTGGTCTGGAGCTTTGCCTCATTGACCTCAATGGATGCTCCGGCATCGTTCATCAGAATAAACTCATTTTCACGTTCCGTTGTAAGGCTGGGAATATCATAGGTTGCCCCGTCCTCATTAAGCGGAATCTCCACCGCATAGCCGTTCACGCTGATGTGAACAATTCTGTCCTGCAGCAGCGTAATGTCTCTTCCGGCATACGCCAGAGCCACGCTGACCATAATGATAAGCACAAGCGCCAGGCCCGCAGCCACTGCGAGAACCTTTGCTGATTTGTTCATAGTTTACCTCCTCAATCACTTCCGATAATATTGATATCAATGTTCTACTTGTATATGTAACACCCGCTTGAAAATCAGCCGTTGCCGGCGGCAGGCGCTTCCTCACATAGAGCGTGCAGCTCTGTATTTACCCTGTTCAGGTCTGTCTCATTTGCCAGAGCCACAATGGTGTCGCTTGGCCTTATTTTAGTGTCACCCTTGGGGATCAGTTCTTTTTCTCCCCTTCGGATAGCCACCAGCAGGCAATTCTCCGGCCATTGAATTTCCCAGATACGCTTTCCGACCAGACCGCAGCTGTGGTGTACAGAGACAGCGATCAGCGTTTTGTTGCTGGTTTCCGGAACTGGCTCTTCACCGCGTCTCGCGACAATACGGTCAAGCAGCATTTCATAGACCGGTTCAGATTTAAGCGCTGCCGCAGTGATCTCAGCAGTGATGGCGACAACCGACAAAGACAGCAGATGGGTAAAGGAGCCAGTCATCTCAGAAATCAGGACGATTCCTGTAATAGGCGCGCGGACAATGGCAGTAAAGTAACCGGCCATTGCCAGAATGATAAAATTATTGATGAGCTGCGGGTCCATCCCCATTCCCCGGACAACGACCATGCCATAAAATCCACCGATGTACGCGCCCAAAACTAAAAGAGGAAAAAAGATACCGCCCGGCGCACCGGAACCAAAGCTGAACATGGAAAAAATAAACTTCACCACCAGCAGCAGCAGGATCATGGTCAGGGGCAGATTACCCGGCGCCAGAAGCTCGATCATCATGTGTCCGCCGCCCAATACCTGGGGCAGCGTAAGGCCCAGAATCCCAGCCATTAAAAATGGGATAACCGGACGGAATTCAGCTTTTAAAAAGGTCATCCTGGCGTATAAATCCTGGGTACCTGCCAGCACCTTATTGTAAAAAGCGCCGCCTGCTCCCAGAATAATTCCCAAAAGAATGATAAAGCCATAGTATTTCAGCGGAATCGAGGAGTCTACCCGAAACTGAAATACCGAACCCAGGCCAAAAACATATTTTGAAACAAAGTCTGCAGTGACGGAAGCCGTCATGGCAGAAAAAAGTACGGTTGCTGAGAAGTTTTTGTGAACCTCCTCCAGAGCAAACATAATGCCTGCCAGCGGCGCGTTAAATGCCGCTGCCAGCCCTGCGCTTGCCCCGCAGGTCATCAGGTAGCGTTCTTCAATGTTAAGGCGTTTAAAAATCCTCGAAAAGCCCTTGCCACCCATGGCGCCAAGCTGCACAGACGGGCCTTCACGCCCCAGGGATAACCCCCCAATAATGCAGAGAATCCCCCCTACTAATTTTCCGATGATAACTTTGAGCCAGGGCTCTTCAAAATATCCCTGAAGCTCCCCTTCTACCTGGGGAATACCGCTTCCTGAGATCATCGGCTCCCACTTGACCATTCTCCCGACAATTACCGCCATAACGATAAGGGCGGCAAACCATGCCGCAATGGCCCAGTGGTGTTCACCCGCGTAGGATAAAATAAAGCTCATGTTCTTCTCTGAAAAGTTCAGGGCCAGCCGGTAGATAATCGCGATACCGCCTGCGATCATACCGACAAATATCCCCTCCATAGCCAAGAGGTATTTCATATTACGCGTATGGGCTATTAAATTTTCTGTGCTGTTCTCAACAGGCTTAAACACTTCTCTCACCTTTAAATTTCCTTAGAAATCTTTATAAGTTTACCATAATTTGAAAAAATATACAAATATTGAGGACTTTTTACGCCTTCTATAAATGGTTTTTCTTAAAAAATTTAATACAAAAATAAGAGGCCGCCGCCGGTTCACCGGGACTGCCTCTTGAAATAAGGAAAAGAAATGTGTGTTAAGCTTTTTTACTAAGACGCCAGCATATTCTCAAGCGCCTGTACCTCGTCACCCGTCACGCCCATGCGGCTGCCGTCTTTTCCGAACAGCATGGCGTCACTGCGATCAAAGGCCAGTTCCACCTGTGGCGGCAGGGTATTCCAGCAGGTCGGCGTCTTGACATTAACCTTGCCAAAGCGCGTCTCAAGATGATAGATGGACTCTCCGCCCAGCTCTTCTTTTGACAGGACAGAGGCTGGCAGCCGGAAGGCATCCTTCCTTCCGGCACTTCCGATTTTAATATTTTCCGGACGTACACCAAGATAAAAGTGATTCATGTCAATGATATTGGTGGGCGGCGCGCCGATAAACTGCGCCACAAAGAGATTGGCAGGGTTGGTGTATATCTCCTTCGGGGTTCCCTTCTGCATAATCTCCCCCTGGTTCATGACCACGATATAAGTACCCATGGACATTGCCTCAACCTGGTCATGAGTGACGTATAAAAAGGTGTTTTTGACCTTTTTATACATTTCGATGAGCTCAAAGCGCATCTGAGTTCTTAGCTTAGCGTCCAGATTGGACAAAGGCTCATCCATGAGAAAAACCCGCGGGTCTTTGACAATGGCCCGGGCCAGCGCCACACGCTGCCGCTGTCCGCCGGACATCTGGGCAGGCAGTTTTTCTGCCTGGTCCGACAGATCAACCATCTTCAAGACGTCGTCCACCATTTTTCGGCGTTCCTCCTTTGGGATTTTCTTAATCTTCAGTCCATACTCCACATTTTTAAAAACGCTCATATGGGGATAAAGGGCATAATTCTGAAAAACCATGGCGATCTCCCGGTCCTTCGGCTCGCTGTCGGTCACATCTTTATCGTCGATGAAAAGCCCGCCGGAGGTAGGCGTCTCAAGACCTGCGATAATCCGGAGCAGCGTTGATTTTCCGCAGCCCGATGGCCCCAACAGAATTGTAAAGGAGCCATCCTCAATTTCCAGAGAGATATCCTTTAATACCTTGGTTTTGTTAAAATCCTTCACGAGATGCTCTATCGCTATTTTTCCCATGCTTTATACTCCTCTCACAAGCCTTTCCTTCAGGTCTTCTGTCTCTCCGGCAGAAAGGCCGGCTTCCAGAAAATACTGTCTCGCGCTTTTGAAATACCGTTCCAGATAGTCCAGCGTTTTTTCCATATATTCGGGTTCTGAACCCAAAAGCCGCGCTGCCACCAGGTCCATCGCCTCACTTTTCTGGAGCCCCGGAGGCTGCATCCGCCGAAATTTTTCACGCATGAGCTCTGCACTTTTAGCGTAGCTGTCCACTATGAGCCGCCGGTCTACGCCCGCAAGTCCCAGCAGCAGCGCTGCGGTCACTCCGGTTCGGTCTTTACCCGCAGTGCAGTGGAACACCACGCCGCCGGGCGCATTTAAAATAATCTGACCAATTTTTTTAAATCCAGCGGGCTGGTTTTCCAGCAGGTCAATGTATAATTCCGTCAGTGTTGGCAGTTGTGTGATATCCTCTAAATCAGCCGCGCTCTGGTTCATAAGGGACAGTGTAATATAGTCAAAATCCGCATCTGAAGCTATCACGTCCGGCACTGCGCTCCGCTCCTCTGGCGTTCTCAGGTCAATGATTGTGGATATTCCCAAATCCTTCATGCAGGTAACATCCCGCTCAGACAGCTCACCCAGAGCGTCCGCCCGGTAGGCTACCTCATAACAGGTAGCGCCGTCTGTCCCTGGAAAACCGCCGAGATCTCGAAAATTATGACATCCATCCAATTCGATCTGGTATTCTTTATAGTCAAGCATTGTTTACTTAATCCCCCATTTCACAAAAGAGTCGACAATCTGCCGCTGCATAAAAAGATAGAGCAGCAGAATGGGAATACATGAAATTGTAGTGGCTGCCATCAAAGCCCCCCACATATTGGTGTCTGAGCTGACAAAAGTCCGCAGGCCAATCTGTATTGGGGCATTCTCCAGCTTTGATGTAATGAGCATAGGCCACATATAATCGTTCCAGGAATTGATAAACAGTAAAATTCCCAGGGAGGCTACAGAAGCCTTAATATTTGGCAGGATAACGCGGCTCAGAATTCCCCACTCACTGTCGCCGTCCATGCGGGCTGCGTCGATGAGCGCTTTGGGAAAGGCCTCAAAAACCTGAAAGAGATTCAGAATCGCAAAGGCTGTGGCCGCTGTCGGCAGCACAATTCCCAGCAGGTTTTCCTTCAGCCCCATATTGACAATGGTCACATAGTTGGGAATCATGATGGCCTGAACAGGTATGAGCCAGCATAGGCTCAGCAGCCCGTAGATCAGCTTTTTACCTTTGAAATCCCAACGTGTCAGCGCATAGGCCGCCAGCAGGCTAGTGCACAGCTGTAGCGTCGTCATCAAGACCGACATGACAATCGAATTGCCAAGCATCCGCCAGATAGGCATACTCTGAAAGGCATAGATATAATTATTGAAGGTCGGCGCTGCGGGCAGCAGTGCCGAGCCAAAAATCTCCGCTTCATTTTTAAAGGAGGAGACAATCATCCAGTACAGGGGAAACACCGCGATAAAGCTGAGCAGGATCAGCAGCGCGTGCTTTACTCCGGCCGAGGCCTTGCGGCTGGCTTTTATGGTTGTTGCTTTCATAGATGCCTCCTAATTATCATAAAATACAAACCTGGCCGAAAGCCGGTTTAACAGCAGGGCGATGATCCCGAAAATAATAAAGAAGATTACCGCCGAGGCTGAGCTCATGCCCACATTCAGGGATGAAAAGCCATACTTGTACATCTCATAGTAAATATTGGTGGTGGTACCGTACGGGCCTCCCTGCGTCAGCAGATCGATGTAGGCGAAGGTCCACTGGCTGGCAAAGAGAATACTCATCATCAGCATAAAAATGACAGTGGGCGAGATCAGCGGCAGGGTAATAGTCGTAAACTGGCGCAGCTTGGAGGCTCCGTCAAGACGGGCCGCCTCAAAGTAATCCCGGTTAATCCCTGTCAGTGCCGCCGAAAACATCAAGGTGCTGAAACCAATCATTTTCCAGCCTGTGATGAGCAGAATCGTCATGCGCGCCACGCCTTCTGTCAGGAAAAAGGAGATGTTGGTATCACTGATTCCCAGACCCACGATGAGCTGATTGATGAGTCCGCTGCTGGGGTTCAGCAGCCAGCGCCAGATGGTGGCTGTGGCAACCGGCGCCATAATCATGGGAATAAAGAACAGGGCGCGGTAAAAATTCTTGGCTTTTGAAGGAAGGTCATTGGTGGCAGACGCCAGAAACAGCGGAATAATCACTGAGAAAGGCAGCAGGCCAACGATATAAAAGACAGTGTTTCCAATGGAGGTAAAGAAATCCTTGCTGGTCAGCAGCTTGGTAAAATTGGAGATACCTACAAACCTCGGCATGGTTCCCGGCACCATGCCCCAGCTGTGAAAGGCGTAATAGACAGTCTCTGCCAGAGGCCTGTAGAGCCAGAAGGCAATGAGCACAAGAGCGGGCAGCAAAAACAGCCAGGGTTTATAGTTAAACTTAAATTTTGGCCTTGGCTTTATCCGCTCCCCTGCCCTTTCAATATCCGGCGCCAGGGTATAAACCTGGGCCGGAAGCTTTAAAAAATTTTTCATCTGTTCATCACCTTATTGTTAATTGTTCTTTAGAAGGTCATTCATCTGCTTAGCCGCGTCCGATAAAACAGTCTGAACATTGCCTTCAGTGATGGACTTGACAGTAGCGTCAAGGAATACCTGATACTCTTCCTTTGCTCCAGTTCCTGGCCAGATGGTCACTGGTTTGATTCTTTCAAGCTGCTTCAGGTTTGTTTTGACAATGGGGTTCGCGTCCACAAAATCCTTGAGATAAGCCGGATCTTCGGTAATATCCATTCTCAGCGGCAGATAGCCGATTTCAGAAGTGATGATGGTGTATCCTTCCTTTCCGGTAGCGTACTTGATAAACTCCCATTCGGCCGCAGACTTGGTCGGATCATCTGAACGGACGGCCAGGCAACTCCCGGAATTTACCGGAACAGAGGCTTTATCACCAAACTGCGGCATTTCTGCGCCTAACAGCTCCCAGCCGCCGGCCTTTGCCGCGCTCTGATAACCGCTGAGCAGAGAAGTGGACTGGAGATTCATGGCCACGTTGCCAGCCATAAAAGCATCCATGACATCCTTGTCGCTGCCTTTTACCGCTGCGCCGCTGCTGTAGAGCTTATTCCACATTTCATAAGCCTCAACAGCTTCTGGGCTGTCAAACTTCGCCTCGGTTTTATCGCTGCTCAGCACCTCGCCACCGTTTGAAAAGATCAGTCCCTCGCTGATCCAGCCATTATCCGGCGCGAGGCCAAAGCCATCTTTACCGGTTTTTTCCTTGATCTGTACCGCTGCTTTGTAGACGTCATCCCAAGTCTTTGGCAGATTTGTTGTATCCAGGCCTGCCTGTTCAAAAAGCCCTTTGTTGATGTAGAGGATCGGTGTGCTGAAGGTAAAGGCCAGCCCGTACATCTGCCCGTCAATTTTCCCGAGTTCCAGAGCATTTGGAATCATCTGACCTGTATGCTCTGTCAGCTCATCCGCAGGAAACAACTCTTCATAGGATTTAAAGCCAAGGTTCAGCCGGGAAGCGTCCAGCATTCCAAAAGCGTGCTGGACAATATCCACCTCCATACCCGCGGCGATATCCGCGCTGTTCTGGCTCATGTTGTTGTCCACAACGCCCTTAACAACAACCCCCTTTTCCTTACCGACTGTCTCATTAAAGCTGCTGATCAAATGCTCCATGCCAGACTTCATGGTTGGGTATCCCAGGCTGTAAGAATAAAAGGTAATCTCGGTGGGATTATCAGGATCAAGCTTTCCTGATGACGCGTTGACCGCTGAATCGCTGCCGGCTCCTCCAGTGCCTGTACTGCTGCAGCCTGCCAGAGTTGTGCCTGCGACCGTTGCCGACAAAATAACGCCTAAAATGCCCTTAACAAATTTATTCATTTCATTGCTCCTTTTCTTTATGCCGCTTACGCGTTTTTCATCATCTGTCCAAGCGCTTCCAGAGGGATAGGCTCTGTAATAGGCTGGTCATTCGGCGGATAAGACAGGGTCTCAACCCGAAGCGTACGGTCTGTTACCGTGCAGAGATTAAAGCCTGCTGCCGGGGTCATGTACATCCCCTTTTCATTGATGGCCACACCAAAAGCAGTGCTCTCAGCTGTATAGGCTGGTACGCCGTAAAAGGTGGTATTGATATTCTCATGCGTGTGTCCGCTCAGCAGCGCCAGGACATTTTTTCCGCTGATAATCTCTCCAAGCCGTTCGGAGCCTTCCACACCAAAGGCGCTGACCCGTTCATCTGCCCACTCGTCAAAGGCCGGGTGGTGAAAAGCGACAATATGCCCGCGGGGCATCTTCTTTTCCAGTGCCTTTTCAAGGAATACAAACTGCGCCTCGTCAAAGCGCCCGGAATGATGCGTGGCATCACAGCCAACGCTGGAGTCCAGTACGATGAGCTGGAGCCCGTCAAATTCTCTCGCGTAGTATACAGGTTCTGTGCCCGGCTCACTGTTTTCATAGCCCTCATGGAAAGCTGCCACTCTGTCATGATTTCCAAGAACCGGACAGACCGGCGTGCCGTCGAAATATTCTTCCAGGAGCATTTTCAGGTAACGGTATTCATCTGCTCCGCCCTCATGAACCAGGTCGCCTGTCAAGAGAACAAAGTCCAGTTTTCCGGCGTTTTCCCTGAGCCAGCCGGAAATTCCTTCAAGAACCTCGCAGGGCTTTTTTTCCATATGGCCCACCATGTCCTTAAACATCGAGTTGCCATAGTCCTTTAGAATGTGCAGATCGGAAAGATGTGCGAAAGTGATTGTCTTCATCATTTTCTCCTTTTCAGATATTTATCGATTTGAATACTTGTTTTTCTACCGTAATTATTATATGATAATACCAAACTCACCGTGTCGGACACCTGTAGTATACTACTCGTATTCGATATGAAATATCACAAACCCGTTAATTTAACGTTAATAATCGGTTAATGGAGAAAAGGACTATGAAAATTCAAAACAGAGAAGAAGACGCCTACAGACAGCTCAAGGAAAAAATCCTGGCCGGCGTGCTGATCCCAGGGGATATTTTATCCGAGGCCTCCCTGTCCCAGGGGCTCGGCATGAGCCGCACGCCGGTGCGCTATGCCCTGAAACAGCTGGAGTACGAAGGTTTTATTACCTATCATAAAAACCGGGGCATCTCCATCCGGGAAACCTCCAGCCGCGAAATGGTGGGTATTCTGGAAATGATGATCCTGTTTGAGCACAGCGCTGTCAAAAAAGTCAAAAACGGCGAAACCATTTTTGATATTGCCGCCTTAAAGCGCCTCGGCGATGAGGCCCAGGTCCTGCGGAATGAACGCCAGTACGCGTCCTATATTGAAAAAACCCATCAGTACAACAGCTGCTTTATCGCCAGCGCAGGCAACAGTCAGCTGACCGTTGTCTATAACACCTCCTGGGAACGCGTAATCAGCACATCTGTTTACAACAAAATGACACATCCCACAGCTATCCCGAAGAAAACACAGACTACCGTCGGCTTTATTCATCAGCTCAACCAGTCCATCACTGACGAGGCCTACGACCACACTGACCGGCTGCTGGATGAATACTTTGACTATGCCAGAAACCAGATTCTGTATTATGGGCAGATATAACAAACAGGCTTGAAGACAACCGCTTCAAGCCTGTTTGTTTTTTTCCTCTTGGAATACAACATAAATCGACAGTGTTTTATTCACAAAAGAGGCACTCACCGCACCCTGCATTTTTTCCGCCAACAATTTCACAATATACAGCCCCAGTCCGGCACTTCCGCTGTTTCTGGAATCATCCGCTGTGTAAAAGCGCTCAAAAAGCCTTTCCATATCCGGAGAGGTGTCAGGCCTCACCTCGTTGGCAACCGACAGGATTATTTTTCCAGCGCTTTCCTCGAGGGTGACCTTTACCCTGCCTGCGGTGTATTTAAGGGCGTTGGACAAAAGGTTCTGGACAATGCGCCGCAGAGCGGTTCTGTCTCCCGCCATATACAGGCTTTTATCCCCAAGGTCAACATTAGGCTCAAGCTCTGCCGCTTCAAACCGCGGAATAAAATCCACCACCGCCTCTGAGACAATATTGGTAAAATTAACCGGTTCTTCCGCGAGCTCCGACTGACCCGATTCCATGACAGAGAGTTCAAAAAAGCTTTCAACCAGCTCCCGCATGGCGTCGGCTTTTTTTAAAATCACCGCAGCTTTTTCCTGCTGCTCCCCGCTCAGTCCGCTGCGCTCAAGCATCTGAACGTAACCGATGATCGCTGTCAATGGTGTCCGCAAATCGTGGGAAACACCCGCGATGGAATCCTTTAGGCGCTGTTCGCTCTTTCGCGTGTCAATGCGCAGCTGCTTCTGGATCTCCATATTCTCGTTGATCTGAGTCGCCAGCTCGTTTAGCCGGGCATCCACTAAGGTCAGACTGATCTTCTTCTCAGACCGTCCGGCGGATAAGTCCTCCAGCTGGCGGCTCATACTCCTTATCTCCCGCCGCATAACCACTGTCCGAACCGCTAATACCGCCACAGCCACAGCTAAAACCACGATAATTCCAAACATTGACCCCACGCTTTCTGTTTTGTTTTATTTTATCTCTCTCTTCCTGAACACAAAATATCCAGCGCCCAGGAGTAAAGCCGTAAAACCAAGACATGCTGTCAGAATCAGGATAACCTGGGATATATTCAAAGGTGTAAAAACCGCTGCCCTCGCCATATAAGGCGGAAGCCAAAGTGGTGACATCCTCCTTGACAGAAAAAATATCATCCCAAAGGATTCCAGAATAATGGCCAGCGTTGCGCAGGCCGTTGTCTTGGCCGCATCCTGAAAAACGGCCATTAACAGGATTGAAATGCTGAAAACCGCGCAGTTTGCCAGAAAAACCATACCGGTAACTCTGAGAAGATACTGGGCAAAAGGCTCTGTAATAATGCCTTTGTCAAACCCGTGCGCCGCACCAGTGACAATGAGTCCCGCGAAAGGATAAAGAAACATCACGATATTGACAGCCAGCAAAAACACAAGCGCCTTGCAAAAATAAACAGAAGCGCGGCTGTGCCCCGCGGATACAGCCAGCGCCAGCGTTTTATCCGAGGCGCTCTGCCCGAGCATCAGAGCGCTCATCGCCCCAATGACAATGAGCCACATGGTGGAATCATAGACCATTCCTCCAAATACAGATAATCCATCGGCCATCGGGACACCAAAGGGATTTGTATCTCCAATATATCCCGAACTCATCAAGGCCCCGAAAATAATACTGATTCCAGCCATCAGATAAAACAACCTGTTACGGACAAGCTGATAAAACTCCATTTTGATTAAAGCAAGCATTTCGTCATCTCCTCTACTTCAACTCACGCTTTGAAAAAATCAGACAGCCCAGGAAAGAAGGAATCACCAAAAAAGCAAAATCGATCCCTATGGCTGTCAGCCACTCTGCCATCCCCAGTCCTGAAGCCTGCATTTGATTTAAAGGCATACACCACTGCACTCCTTTTAATACATTGCCGGATACTGCCAGAAAAATGTGCAGCATCAACGCCAGAATTGAAAACAGTGTTGTTTTTGCCGCGTCTCTGAATATTGCCAGAAACAGCGGCACCATTCCACACATTGCATAACCTGTCATAAAAAAAGTTACGGCTATTTGAAGTCCCTTAAACCTTGAAAGCTCCCCGGTGAAGTTCAGGGTAACAGCTGCGACCATCACGCCCGCCAATATGTAAACCATCATAGCCAACGAAATAACCATGAGGTAAATCAGTATTTTACTCAAAAAAACAGTGAGCCTGCCACTACCGCTCTCAACTGCAAGATTAGGTGTGCGTTCTGCAAATCCCTGTCCCAGATAAATAACGCCAAAAATCGAAGCAAGAAAACCCATCGGAACCGCTTCCGACATCATCTGCAGGATCAGCTGCACACCTCCATTTCCATTGGCGGCAGCGCTTGCTACAGCCTGTCCCTCTGTTTCGGACACGCCGATGAACAATCCAGCAATAAAAATACCCAACAGCAGTCCCCAGAAAAGCCTGCTGTGCCTGAGCCTGTACCATTCCATCTTCAACAAGTTAATCATGGTACACCTCTACTGCAGAGCACATCTGACAAAGCAGAAAAACGCCCCTGCCCCCAGCACTGCAATCCATGCTGCGCCTGATCCTAAAATTAACCACAGCGACGCTGCTGGGAGTATCTCAGTCATGAGCAGACGTTCAGCGGCCATGGGAATCAGGAAACTCAAAAAACTCAGTTTTGCGCCGTAAAGATTTAATATGAAGGTCAAAATCCCAAAAATAAACAGGCTGATACCAATCGTCTTTGCGACATCCCGGCATAAAAACCCCAAAAGAAGGCCTGTTGCCATTGAAGCTGCGTTGAGCACCACCACAACTCCGGTCACCTTTATCAGGTACAGGGCAATCTCAGCAGACATGGGCTCACCAAAGCCAAACGCCAGGCTGTGAAAAAACACATTGACAGCCGGAAAGGCCATCATAAGCACCTCGCACCCGATAAAAAATACCACTGATTTAGCCAGAAATACCTGAAACCGGCTGTGGCCGCTCTCAATTCCGTGATAAATAGTGCCTTCGTCAAACTCGCGGCCGATGAACAGCCCAGGAAACACACAGACTGGCAGAATCAGCAGATTGGCGGTATGAAGCGACGCCTCCATAACCTGCAGCCCGGTCACGCTGTGACCGTCAAAGCTGATACAGATTCCCAGAAGCACCGTCACGCCAAACACGGCGTAAAAAGTCTTATCCCTCCAGAGCTTGTACCATTCCAGCCGAAGCAGATTACCCATTTTTCCGGCCTCCGATGCTTTGCAGGAAGTAGTCCTCCAGACTGTCACCCCGGACGCTGATGCCTGTCAGGAGCAACCCACTCTGAGATAAAGCTGCCGATACTGTGCGTATCTCCTCCAGATGGTCGTAAAGCTTAATGGTACCGTCAGGCATAACTCTGTAATTATCGGTGTGAAGAGCTTCCTCAATGACTGCGGCTGCTCTGGCCGCATCATCCACCTCAATGGCGATGTGGCGGCGGCAGCGCTCATCCAGTTCTTCCTGGGTCAGCGATTCAACGATATGCCCCCTGTCGATAATAATAAAATGATCCACCGTCTGATAGAGCTCACTGAGGATATGGCTTGAAATCAGCAGTGTGGTACCGCGCTCTGTGTTTAACCGCTTTAAAAGCTCACGGATTTCCACAATCCCCACCGGGTCCAGCCCATTGATGGGCTCATCGAGGACCAGAAATTCCGGATCGCTGATAAGAGCCATGGCAATACCCAGCCGCTGTTTCATCCCAAGCGAAAAATGCTTTACTGTCTTCCGCCCCGTATCCGTAAGCCCCACCAGCTCCAGGGTTCTCTCTGCGGCTTTCTTATCCGGGATTCCTCTCTGAATCCGCTGGGCCTCCATATTTTGCTTTGCTGTCATGCCCTGGTACAGCGCCGGCGTCTCCACCAGGCAGCCCATGCGCTTTCTTCCCTCACGCATTCCTTTCTCATCGCCTTTACCAAAGAGCGCCAGCTCCCCGCCAGACGGATAGGAAAGCCCGCAAACCTGTCTTATAAAGGTCGTCTTCCCTGCGCCGTTCTGGCCAATCAAGCCATAGGTTTTCCCCTTCTCAATGGTCAGGCTCAAATGGTCAAGGGCTTTAAAGCTTCCATAATTTTTACACAAATCCGTCGCTTTTAATACAACTTCGTCCATTTTAGTGTCTCCTTTTCCTTGATGCTTTCATTCTACGCCGCAGGAATAAAGAAGTTCTTAACCCAGTTCTAAAGAAAACCTTAAATTAATTCATCCGATACCCCATACCCCAGACCGTTTTGATATACTCTGTCTCCGGGTCTGCTGCCTTCAGCTTATTCCTGAGGTTGCTCATATGCACATTCAGGGTATTATCCTCACAGGCGTATTCCTCGTTCCAGATACTTTCAAAAAGGTTAGCCTTTGAAAAAACCTTGTGGGGGTAGCGCATCAAAAGCTCCAGGATACCGTATTCCTTGGCAGTCAGTTCCAGCTCCTGCCCATCCACGCTGGCTGTCTTTGACTCTGTGTCCACCGCCAGCTTTCCAGCCTGTAAAATTTCCGGAGCTCTCTGGGTTTTGCTGCTGCCGCAGCGCCTGAGGACAGCCTCGACCCGTACCAGCACTTCATCCAGATCAAAGGGTTTTGTCAGATAGTCGTCCGCGCCCAGATGGAAAAGGTCAAGCTTGTTCTGTACGGTATCCTTGGCTGAAATAACAATGGCCGGTAAGCTGGAAAAGCTCCTGAGCTCCTGCAGCACTGCGTCGCCGCTTTTATAGGGCAGCATCAAATCCAGTATCAACAGATCATAGCTTCCGCTTCTCAGTCTGGACAGCCCCTCCATACCTGTAAAAGCACCCTCTGCCGCATAGCCATTTTCATCCAGCATTTCACACAGCATGCTGTTAATCTCCCGGTCATCCTCAACGACTAAAATTTTCGTCTGCTCCATTCTTTACACCGCCTTTACTTACAATGAATATATTCCGCCACCTGATCCCATGGAACGTTAAAGCCAGCACCATGAGAACAGAAAACTGAATCCGAAGTGTTTTCCACATCATGTTTTTTATCATAACCGATGCGCAGGGTGACCGCCTCTGCGTTGTGGCAGGGCTCATAACCGGAAAAGGTTGCTCTGAGCATCCCTCGGCCTTTGGTGAAGGACAGGATTTCCTGACTGTAATTCATCATCGTAGCCACCGGACAAAAGCCAGAAATCACTGCCTGGTCCTCGCTGAGCTCGGGGGCTTCAAAACGCCCGGCCATTTTCTGGATATCCGACATGACACGCCCCATCGCCTCTGAGGGAACCTCGATCTCAAATCGGTAGACCGGCTCAAGTAAAACGGACTCTGCCTGCTCCAGTCCCTGACGAATCGCCCGGTAAACCGCCTGCCTGAAGTCGCCGCCTTCGGTATGCTTAAGATGTGCCCGTCCGTTGACCAGAACGATGCGCATATCGGTGATGGGCGACCCGGTCAGCACACCCCTGTGCTCACGTTCAAACACATGGGTCTTTATTAGATTCTGATAATTGGTATCCAGAATATCCACAGAACACACACTGTCAAAGGCAATGCCTGTGCCCGGCGCGGCGGGCTCCAGCCTGAGATGTACCTCTGCGTAATGCCGCAGAGGTTCAAAATGGCCGTAGCCAGTCACTGGAGACGCGATGGTCTCCTTATAGAGAATCTCACAGTCGCCGAAGCGGACTTCCAGACCAAAACGCTCTCTGACAATCTCCTCAAGCACCTCCAACTGAATCGCACCCATAATGTGGAGCTGCATTTCCTGCAGGCTCTCATTCCAGACGATCTCCAGCATAGGGTCCTCGTCCTCAAGCTCCTTAAAAGCCTCAAGCACGGTTCTTACGTTCAGGCTTTCATCATAGATGACGCTGGCGGTCAGCAGCGGCACAGTCGCGTAGTCGGCATGGTACAGGTTTTCTCCAATACCATCCCCAGGCCGGGTGGCGTCCATGCCCGTCACAGCACAGAGATCCCCGGGCGCTGCTTCCGGCACCGTAGTATACCGTCCGCCGCTGTAAATCCGAATCTCGTTTACTTTCTGCCGGACGAGTCTGCCTTCACTGTCCTTTCCGGTCACTACCTCGTCTTTAACCCTCAGTTTTCCCGCAGTCACCTTGACAAAGCTCAGGCGGCTGCCCGCGCTGTCGTGGAGTATCTTGTACACATGGCCGCTGAAAGGCTCCTCTGCCGGGCTTTCCTTGTCATGGAGAAGCATTGTCATCGCTTTGATAAAAGCGTCAATTCCTGTATCGTTTAATGCCGAGCCTGCAAAAGCCGGAAAAACTTCTGCCTTTTTAAACATCTGCCCCAGAGCACTCTGCCATGCTTCTGGCTTGTATCCCTCATCCAGGTAGGCCTCGAGCAGTGCTTCATTCCTTTCCGCCACAGCCTCCGCCAGCATTGTGTCCATGATGCCCTCCTCATAGTGCCCGGTAAACATCAGGCAATCCGAACTGCATTTTGTTTTCAGCGCTTTTATGACTCCGGGAATATCTGCGCCTTCCCGGTCTGTTTTATTGATAAAAATCAACGTCGGCACATCGTAGCGCCGCAAGAGCTTCCACAGCGTTTCGGTATGGCTCTGAATCCCCTCAACACCCGATACTACGATTACAGCCGCATCCATCACCTGAATGGCCCGCTCGGTTTCCGATGAAAAATCCACATGTCCCGGGGTATCCACCAGATAACAGGTATCTCCCCCGATTTCAAAAACTGCCTGATCCGAAAAAATGGTAATCCCCCGTTCTCGTTCAATAGGGTGATGGTCCATAAAAGCGTCCTGATGGTCCACACGCCCAAGTTTTCTGATGGCACGGGTATGGTACAGCAGCTGTTCTGAAAAAGTCGTTTTTCCGGCATCTACATGGGCCAGAATTCCTAGTACAAGCTTCATAAAATCTCCTGTAAAATCTGCTTTAGTGTGGGTCTATTATATCACTGGGGCTTTGGACGTACAAATTAAAAAAACTGCCCGAGGGCAGCTTCATAAAATTTATAGGTTAATGACGTCTTAATCGAGTGGCGCTCTCGATGCAATCGCGCAGGCTTTATCGAGGCTGGCAATTGCATGTGAGAGAGGCAATTTCGAACTGCGCCAGTATCTTTCTTCTCAGGAAATCTGCTGTTCCTCCATGGGCTCAGTCATCAGTGACGGGTCAAGGATCGTTTCCAGCTCTTCCTGGCTCAGCAGACCCTTTTCTCTGACAATCTGAGAAACCAGCTTGCCGCTTAAAATGGATTCCTTGGCAATGTCGGAGGCTTCCTTATAGCCAATATACGGACAAAGCGCTGTAACCGTAACAATGCTGTGTTCCAACAGTTCCTCACACCGGTCTTCATTGGCCGTAATCCCTGTAATGCAGTTGTCGATAAAGGTAGAAATCCCGTTGGTCAGGGTTTCGATGGATTCAAACAGATTATAAAACAGCACTGGCTCAAAGGCATTGAGCTCAAGCTGTCCGGCTTCGGCCGCCATGGTGATGGTCAGGTCATTGCCAATAACATTGAAGGCCACCTGAGAGACAACCTCGGGGATAACCGGATTGATCTTGCCCGGCATAATGGATGAGCCATTCTGCTTAGGCGGCAGATTAATTTCCGCAAAGCCGGTTTTGGGGCCGCTGGACAGCAGCCGGAAGTCATTGGCCATTTTGGACAAAGTGACCGCCGCTGCCTTTAACGCGCCAGAAACCGACACAAAGGCGTCGAGATTCTGAGTCGCGTCAATCAAATCCTCAGCCAGCACCATGTTAAAGCTTGTGGTCTTTTTCAGGTTCACAGGAATCCGTTTCAGATATTCCGGATTGGCATTGATGGCTGTACCGATGGCTGTACCGCCCATATTCACAATACAAAGCTCATTCTGGGTTTTCTTCAGCCGGAGGGTATCCCGGTCAATGGCGGAGCGGTAAGCGTTGAAGGCCTGGCCCAGACGCATGGGCACCGCATCTTGAAGCTGGGTGCGCCCTACTTTTATAATATTGTCAAACTCAATGGATTTCTGCTTTAATGCCTCGCCCAGGCGTTCCATCTGGAACAGCAGCTTCTGGGTAAGCTTAAGCGCAGTAATCTTGCCCGCGGTCGGGTACACATCATTGGTTGACTGAGACATGTTCACATGGTCATTGGGGTGGACAATGCTGTAATCGCCCTTTATACCGCCAAGCTTTTCAATGGCAATGTTTGCCACTACCTCGTTGGCGTTCATATTGGAGGAGGTTCCCGCGCCTCCCTGGATGGGATCAACGATGAACTGATCGTGGTATTTTCCTGAAATCACATCGTTGCACGCTGCAATGATAGCGTCAGCGATTTCTTTATTTAACTCACCGGTTTCAAAATTAGTCATAGCCGCAGCCTTTTTAACCTGCACCAGACTGACAATCAGATCGGGATGGAGCTGCTTTCCGGTGATATAAAAATTCTGTTTTGCCCTTAAGGTTTGTACGCCGTAATAGGCATCGACTGGAACAGGAAGTGCTCCAATCGAATCATGTTCGATTCTTTCTTGCATTTTAACCCCTCTACAAAAAATGTATTTACTTTATGGACACATCATAACGCCACCCACCTTAAAAATCAATGCGCTGTAATAAAGTTTCCCCTAAAAAATAACTGTTTTACAAGGTTGAAACCGATTTGTTACATTTATCTTTCAACGATTGGCGGTTGTCCTTATTTCGAGGACATCTCAATGAATAATTGACCCTTTTTCATTTCTTATGTATAATAGGCACATGCTGAATTAAAAGAAAGCCCCCATTATAGTGCAAGTATAATGGGGACTTCTGCCCTTTTATTAATTTTCTGGAAGCGGTTCTTTTGATTCAGCATAATAGGTATAAAAAATACAAACAATCGTCAGAATAATACCGATAATCTGTACGATGGTCATGGATTCCCCAAACATGAAAAATCCTGCAATCAGTGCGACCACCGGCTCAAGGCAGTAGGCCATCGATACATAGGGCGCGTCGATCATGCCAAAGGCCATCTGTATCCACGAAAAAGATAAGACCTGTGGCAGCGCCGCAAATCCCAAAACGATAATCCAGACAATGGCTCCGTTCTGCGCTGCAGCTCCTGCAATATCGCTGATCATCTGCCATGGCGGGCAGGCGGTAACATAGAGAAACAGCGCTCCAAACAGATTAGGATAAAAAAGCTGTGCCTGCCAGCTCACATCATTTGGATAATATACATGCGAAATCAGAAAGTAAGCGCTTGCCAAAATCAAAGAATTGGCCAATGCCCAGATAATCCCCATTATATCCAGACTGGAGGTTCCCAGATTAAAAATCTGCAGCACCAGCGCAACACCGACAACGGCAATGCTGCAGGCGATGATCTTAACCTTTGTCAGCTTTATCCCTTTGAAAATACGTTCCATAATCATCAGAATAATCACATTGCAGAAGGCCAGCAGGGATACTATCCCAACCGGAATTCTTGAGACAGCCTGCACATAGGCAAAATTCATGCCGTTCATCAGAACAAAGCCATGGATCATCAATACGATCAGAACTTTCCAGCTGACTTTAAACATGCTGCGGTCTTTTATCAAAATCCAGCCGCCAAAGAAAAGAAACATAATTGTCGGCGCCAGTGTGGTTACTGTAATATCACTGATACCATTTTCCGCCATCAGTCTCAGGAATGGCCCGAAAAGCCCCCACAGTGCAGCGGACAAAACAGCCAGCGTAAACCCCTTTTTAAATATTCCTTTATCATTCATTTTCCCTGCTCCTTACACAGTCATAAAGAAAACCAGTGAAAACATCAGCTCATCCAGGTCATCCCAGCGGGCTTTCATCACGGCTTTGTCTTCATCCGTCAGGTATTCTTCCTTCAAATCCTGTTGATATTCATCAAACGGATAGAGTAATTTATTTTCCATGTTCGTATCCTTTCTGTAAATATTTACTTATACACACCGTAATCTCTTACAAATTCATTGACAGCTCTCATATTTTCAGGGTTAACGTCGCTTGCATTCAGAATATATTTGTCCAGGGAGAAAATATAGCCGCCGCCCGGCGCCATAATGTCAATGACCTCTTTGGCTTTATCAATACATTCCTGCTTTGTGCCGTAGCCCAGTAACGAAATCGGATAGAAGCCCTGGAGACACAGATTTTTCCCGATTGTATTTTTAGCTTTTTTCATATCACCGTATTCCATAATGGCAATGATCTTATCAGATTTTGGAATATCCTGCATATACGGGTAGAATCGTTCCCAGTCACCTTCAAAGAAAATCGACAGTGTCAGTCCTTTTTGATTAACCAGAATGTCGATAAATTTTAAAAATGACGGCCAGTAAAACTCTTCAAACATTTTTTTGTTGATATAAGGCGCCATGTGCAGCGGGATGAACACGTATGGAAAGGTTGCGCCCTTTTCTCCCGGATAACAGGCTGTCGCACCCTTAACAAGAATGGGTGTCACCGCATCCAGCGCTTCTTTAACCTTATCCGGAGACTTTCGCACATCTCTGCAGATTCCCGTAAAACCTCTGAACTGATCTGCCAGATAATCGAACGGCGCAACGGTAAGGTTTGACCCTAATGCCGGCACTCCATAATCATGGGCGAGAGACGCGGTAATTTCTTCTAAAGCGCCCATATAAGAGCCAAACTCCAATGCAGCCTTTGTCATAGCATAAGCATTATATGGCGCTGGCTGGTCCAAAGCCGGATATAAACGCGGCAGCAGCTTTGATACGATCATTTTATAGGGATCTTCAATTAATTCGTCATATTCATCTGGGTTCATAGCGCTGATTTCCGGATGCTGCACAAATCCCCTTTCACTCTCCGTGAAATTTTTTGCGTTCAGCAGACGATAGAACATCGGCGGCCTTGTAAAAAGACTTTCAAAGCAATCCCAATGAAAATCATCGAACACCTTTTTAAAAGCAACCTGGCATTGTTCCGGTGTCCATGAAGCCTGGCGGTACGGCAGGCCCGCGTATTCAATTGCATAGGAAATTTCTGCTGGACAGTTCACTGGCACACGTTTTGGTTCCTGGATTTTAAGTGTTGTCTCCAGCATTTCCATCCGTTCATTATATTCTTTTCTTTTATCGGACATAATTTTTCACCTCATAATTTTTGAACGTCCATTTTTAAAAGTGCACTTAATATTAAGTATACTTTAAAATTTATATTTGTCAACCATTTTTCGTAAAATATAAAAAGTTATTTATCTAATTGTTTTCATATTCTCTTTTTATGTTTTTTTATATTAAATATTGCAGAATATCAGATAATCCGCCACTTATTGTCGTCTTTTGAGAAATATGCTATACTTACGTTAGTACAAACTAGATAAAGGACAATTATGAAAAAATATAAAACCGGACGGGAAACAAAAGAAAATATTATGGAGGCTGCCCGCGAGCTTTTCTATGAAAAAGGGTATAAGAACACGACCTACAATGATATCTGTGAAAAAGCCAATGTCAACACCGGAACCTTCCATTACCATTTCCAGACAAAACGGAAAGTTGCCGGCATCATCTATAATAATTTTATGTTCAACATTAAGGAGGAAACCGGAAAGCTCATTTCCTCAAAATACGAAAATGATCTCAAGCTCTGTACAGCTCTGGAAATTACAAACTACATGAACTTATTTTTTTCTGATGATCATGTGAAAACTTTTTTTTATGATCTATACAGTGATAACATTCCGCTTGAGTACGCCTTAAACATCATGGAAAATTTTTTTCAGCTCCACGTCGAAGCCTTTAAACTGCCTATTGACAGAGATTATGTCAAGATAATCGCTGCCACAAACCTTGGTATGGAACAGGCCCTGATCGTTAATTACTGCTCTGGCTACCTTATGCTGCCGGAACAACAGATCATTGATTATGATATCGAGCTGACCTATGCTCAGATGAATATCAACCATCAGGAAATCGAGCGGATCATTCAAAAAGCTCAGGAGCTTGGCCCTCAGATCAAGCTGAAGCATGTCGATTATTTTAAGGTTGAACCACTGAATCGCTAGCACAAAATAAGAAAGCCCAGCGGCATTAAGAAGTTTCTTAATGCCGCTGGGCTTTCTTTATTAAAACAGCTCAAAAGCGCTGCTTCCTGTTTTATTCAGATCTCTCAGGTTTTTGACGGCACCATAGACCATGCTGCGCACAGCCTCCTCGGTGTAAAAGGCCATATGCTGGGTCATCGTGACATGGGGAAATTGTCTTATGTATGCCATATCCCGGTTGCTGATAATATCCACCGTGTGATTGACATGGTAAATACCATCCTCATGCTCAATAACATCCAGTCCAAGGGCGCCGAACTTCTGCTTCTCAATGCCGTCGATCACATCGCTCACATCCATCAGAGAGCCCCTTGCGCAATTGATGAGCACCACGCCGTCCTTCATTTTCGCAATGCTTTCCCTGTTGATCATATGGTAAGTGCTCTCAAGCAGCGGCGTGTGCAGAGTTATGACATCACTTTCAGCGTAAAGAGTGTCCAACTCCACATATTTTGCCATGTCCGCAACCGAGCCATTTGGATAAGCGTCATAGGCAAGGATTCGACAGCCGAAGCCCTGCAGAATCTCAATAACTGTTCGGCCAATACGCCCGGTCCCCACAACTCCAACAGTCATATTTCTAAGCTCACGGCCCTCCAGACCTTCCAGCGAGTAATCATTGACGTTTCCCCGGAACATAGCCTGCTTATACTTTCTTAAAGACATGAGCATCAGCATAACCGTATATTCCGCCACTCCGTTCGGAGGATAACTGACATTGCAGATACGAATGCCCAGCTCCCTGGCATACTCCAGATTAATATGATTATAGCCCACTGTGCGGGTACAGTAAAAACGGATACCCGCGTCCCGCATAAGGTTTAAAATCACGCGGTCAATACGGCTATGCCCAAGGCTTGTCACTGCGCCGCAGCCCTCGGCAAAATCAAAGGTCTCCACACTCAGCGGTTTACCCGTAAAAATCAACTCTACATTATATTTTTCGGCAGCTTTTTTAAAGTCCTTTATTTCATCCTTTCGCACTTCAAAGGCGGCAATTTTCAGCATTGTTTTCTCCTCGCTACAAAAAATTTCTTTTTATTATTATATACCCAAAAGCAAATTACGGAATAAATTTTTTGGTTGTGGTATAATAAAATCACTTTTGTTTGGAGGTAACTTTATGGATCAAGGCAGCAAGCACACCGTTTTAAAACAATACTTTGGCTACGACACCTTCCGGGAAGGCCAGGAATTTCTCATTGACACAATCTTGTCTGGACGGGACGCGGTGGGCGTCATGCCGACAGGCGCGGGAAAATCTATCTGCTTCCAGGTGCCTGCCCTGCTGATGAACGGCATAACGCTGGTAGTCTCTCCACTAATCTCCCTCATGAAGGATCAGGTCGGGGCCCTTACCCAGGCCGGCGTCCCGGCTGCTTTTATCAACAGCTCCCTGAGCAGCGCCGAATACCGGGAGGTGCTCTCAAATATCCGCCAGGGCAAGTGCAAAATTCTTTACATTGCCCCAGAACGCCTTTTAGCTGAGGGCTTTCTCAACTTTATCCAGGAGCAGGATATCGCAATGGTTACCGTTGATGAGGCTCACTGCGTATCCCAGTGGGGGCAGGATTTCCGACCATCTTATCTCGAAATTGACCGTTTTGTCAAAAGCCTGGACAGCCGCCCCATCCTCTCCGCCTTTACTGCTACCGCCACCGAGCAGGTGCGCCGCGATATTGTAGGACTTCTGGATTTAAAGGAGCCCGAGGTGCTGGTGACCGGCTTTGACCGGAAAAACCTTTACTTTGAGGTGCAGAAACCCGCTAAAAAACTGGATGCTCTTCTGGCGATTCTGGCTGACCACCGGGATAAAAGCGGGATTATCTACTGCGCGACCCGAAAAAGCGTGGAGGATGTCTGTGAAAAAATCTGTGCCGCAGGTTACCCGGCAGTCTGCTATCACGCAGGGCTTCCCGACGCAGTGCGGAAGAAAAATCAGGATCTGTTCATCTTTGACGAAAAGCCCATCGTGGTCGCCACAAACGCCTTTGGTATGGGCATTGACAAATCCAATGTCTCCTTTGTTGTGCATTACAACATGCCCGGGGATATGGAAAGTTATTATCAGGAGGCTGGCCGGGCGGGTCGCGATGGCGAGCCCGCGGACTGCATCCTGCTGTACAGCGGCCAGGATGTACGGACTCAGCAATTCTTTATTGAGAACGCTGACCGGGAAAGCAGTGACCCCGAGACGGACGCGCTTTTGAAACAGCGTGACCGGCAGCGTCTGAAGGACATGACCTTTTACTGTCATACTAACGATTGTCTGAGAGGCTATATGCTGAAGTATTTCGGCGAGGACGCACCTGTCTGCTGTGACCACTGCGGAAATTGCCAGACCCAGTTTGAAATTCTGGACATCACCATCGAAGCCCAGAAGATCCTGTCCTGTATCAAGCGGACCGGGCAGCGCTTTGGCATTAAGGTGGTCGTGGATACCCTGCGCGGCAGCAAAAACCAACGTATTCTCAGTCTTGGCTTTGACAAGCTCTCGACCTATAATATCATGGCAGACATCAGCGAAAAGCGTATCCGGGATATGATCCATTATCTGACTCTGGAGGGCTTCATTCACATCACCGATGATGAGTACCCGGTTATGCGCTTCGGTCCCCGGGCACGCGATGTGCTTTTTGGCGGAGAGCGCATTGAGATGAAGCTGCCAAAGGAAAAAGAGCCTGCGCCAAAGGCCGCCAAAGAAAAGGCAAAGCCTGCCGCCGGAGCTCTGGAAAATCCCGGGCTTTTCGACCGGCTGCGCAATCTGCGCGGAAAGCTCGCCGCAGAACAGAACGTCCCGGCTTATGTTGTCTTTTCAAACGCTGCCCTCACAGATATGTGCCGCCGTCTGCCCAAAAACAACAGTGAATTCCTTGAAGTTTCTGGCGTGGGCAAGGCCAAGCTTGAGCGCTACGGCGAAGACTTCCTTCAGGAAATCCAGGACTGGCTCAAGAAGCAGGCATAATAAAAAAACAGGTGGCGGCACAAGGCCGCCTCCTGTTTTTTTATAGCTTACTGACCAGATTGTAGATCCGCTCATATTCAAGCATCAGATTATCATATACGCTTAAGAAAGCCTCACAGCTGCTGTCCGCGTTTGCCATCACCACATCGTAATGGCCGATCACCAGATCACAGATTGCCGGGCAGAGCTTGCCTTTTTCGCTCTGCTCTTTTAATACCTCGATGATCTTTTCTTTTGGAAAGGCTTCCTTGTAGCTCCTGCGCTGCCGCAGCGCGCTGAGCACATCGGCAACGGCTACGATCCGCTGACCTTCTGTCAATTCCGCTGCGGACAGCCCCCTGTGATAGCCCAAGCCGTCGAGCTTTTCATGGTGCCGTATCGCGATCTCACAGACATCGTCAGCTACAGCTCCCCGCAGGATATCCTCTGAAATCTGTACATGGGTCTTCATAATCTTCATGGCCTGGGGACTCAGCTTTCCGGGATACTCCAATATTTCAAGGGGAATGGCGATTTTACCCACATCGTGAAGCAGCGCGCCATAATAAATTCTTTGCTTGTCCTCGGCGGAATAGTTCAGAAGGCGGGCAATTTCAACGCTGATTCCCACAGTGGTTACCGTATGGGTAACCGTGTACTCACTTCTGAAGTCGATGGAATACGCCAGCATCTGCAGATAAAGGTCGATATCCGCTGGTGACAGTACCAGCTTTTTCTGAATCTCCTCTATTTCCTGTTCATAGGCGCCGCTGTTTAAACTTTCAATAATCTGGAATTTCGCGTTGGTCTTTAAAAACAGCTCCACATGCTCCGGAGCAAACCGGCTGCCTGCCCCATCTGTAATTTCCGCTAAATCAAAAGCCCCGCCGTGGCTCTGCATACTGATGTCTACGCGGTCTGTCAGCTTGATCATCAGAGCAATATCCTTAAAATCACTTTCCACTTTATCATAGCGGTCATAATTCAGATGATGGAACAGAATTGCCTCTGCCTGCTCCTTCAACGGCGACAGATATTTTAAAAACAGGTAGCCGTAAATTGAGTGTTCCCATACATTGTCTGCCTCAAACTTGACCATTTTGTCAATCTCGTCAGTTTTATACGCACCGATGTCATGGAAAACACCGAGATTAAAGATTTCAAGCGCTTCCTTTTCGCTGTAGCGTTCACTGTCCCTGAGCATCTGATACAGCATATAGCCGACCCGTTCTCCATGGTTCACCAACCGCTCATCCACCAGTCCAAGGGTTTTTCTCACGATCCGGACCGCGTCTCCGCCCTGGATAATATCTGACCTTCTATCTTCTCCCATTCCTTTTCCCCTCGCAAAGTTTATGGTTCATTATCGCATAAAAGTATTTTCTTTTCAATGCTGTAACAAAGCTGAAGCCCGGAGCGCCTTTAAGAAATTTCATTGTGGCAATACCCTGCGGGTGCTATAATTCATAGGTATAAAAGCCAATATCTACCAGGAGGTGCACGCAATGGCAAATTTTAAAAAAACGCTTATGCCTGAGCAGGCAGAAGCGCTATTTAAAATACTACAGGAACGTTTTATAAAAAATATGGACCGTCATGAAAATCTTGAATGGGAGAAGCTGCGCATAAAGCTGGAAGAACATCCGGAAAAAATGTGGTCTCTTAACGCCATGGAGGAAAGCGGCGGTGAGCCGGATGTCATTGAATACGATGTTGAAACGGACCGCTTCATTTTTTACGACTGCTCAAAAGAAAGCCCGTTGGGCCGCAGAAAGCTATGCTATGATCAGGAAGCGCTGGAAAACAGAAAGGCAAACAAGCCGGAAGGCAGCGCTTTAGCCGCCGCGTCTGCCATGGGTATTGAGCTGTTGACAGAAGCGCAATACCGTGCGTTACAGCAAAAGGGGGATTTTGACACTAAAACCTCCAGCTGGGTTCTAACACCGCCAGACATAAGAAACCGGGGCGGCGCTCTTTTTTGTGACCGGCGCTATAACCATGTTTTTGTTTACCACAACGGTGCAGAATCCTATTATGCTGCAAGAGGGTTCCGGGGACTGCTGTGTGTATAATTTCCAGTGTCTGCGCTGTAAACAGAGACTAAAATAAAACCTGTATCAGAAACATATAGATTACTGTTCCTGCGCCAATGCTCAGAAGCGTATTTTTCTTCCATTTGTGAAGAGCTGTACCGCGTAAAAAAGAACAGACCCCAGATACCGGATATAAGCCAGCGGTGTTTTACCGTCAGGGAAAGCAAAGAAGGGTACGGGTTAATATTGTTCCAGATATAACGTTAAGGACTCATCGCACATCCCAAAGATTAGATATAACTTTTCCCGCCGCAGTTTTTATATTTTTCAAGCATGGATATGCCGTAGAACAGGTGTCTGGCATTTACCATAAGCGTTATGGTCATTCACTGTTATCCAAATTAAGGCTGCGCCTTCCCGCTTTATGAAGGGTCACCCATGACCCCCATAAAAAGCGGGATGCCGCTTTCGCTGTCCATGATGAAGTAAGCGTAGGGTGAATCCAGAACCAGCTCTACTGGTCCCTTCTGGTCTTCCATCGGCAGGGCCGCCACATCCATTTCCACCTCTGTGGCTGCGGCGGCCTCTGTTCCGCGCTCATCCACCCTGACAGCGGATTTCTGGATAACCTTTGAGACAAATAAAGGATAACCGTTCATCGTTCCCATTTTAGAAAAATCCGCCTGATTCCAGTCAAAAATTATCTCGAGCCCCATATCCCTGAGCAGATCACTCATGTCAATTTTATAATCCTGCTCAAATTTTGGCATATAAAGGTTCACTGCCCGTGACTCGGACCTGGACAGCGCATCTTTCAGCGTATCCTTCTCAAAAGCTGCGGCAAACTCATGGATATTTCTGCCATCTGTTGGCCGAAGCGCAATAAAGGACTGCCTGTAATTATTGTAAGGGAGTTTGATCCCCTCGGCGTTCTCTGTCTTAATGTACTGCATCCTGTCCTCATACTTGTTCATAAAGGGGTGCTCCACAGTTGTTCCGTCTTCTCTGTAGAATACACGGTCCTCTGTAAGGCTCTCCTCAAAGGGCGTATCCCAGACACCGCTAAAATACAAGGCATTGAGCAAAAGCATGGCGGCATCGCTCCCAGGCTCCTCATCCAGCATCTGCGGAATCATTCCATTGGTTTTCTCCGATACCCAGTTGTTGACATCATCTGCGGATTCACTGAGAGCCGCTTCAAATATTTCCGCTTCATAAATTTCTTTGGCCGTATTGATAAAATCATCCCTGGCCTCCAATGTCTCATTGAGCCAGATAGAGTTGGCAATATCCAGTCTTCCCCCATCCTCCGAACGCATTCTGAGCTCTGGGATCAGCTGTGCGCAGGCAGCATTCATCTGGTCTACCGGCATACCGAGCACCAGTTCAAGAGCCTTCTGTGTCTCGGCGTCCGAGCCGTTTGCCGTCATGGCCAGCGCGAAATAGGCTGACGCTGGAGAGATCAGAAAATTGCCTTCCCGGGCTTCAGCGCTTTTTGCGTAAAGTCCCGCTGCAAAGTTGCTGTACCCTTCACCGCTGCTGATCAGCATACCGGGCGTAGGCTCCGGTGTAGAAACAGGCGTCGGCGCTGCACTCGGCGTCACCTTCCCTGCGTCTTTTTTCCTATTATCCTTTGCCGTACAGGCTGTAAATATCCCAAGCATTATCACAGCCGACAGAGCGAAAGCGATTCCTTTTTTCATATTGCTTCTCCTTTACATCATCCTTTTTTCTAATTATACATGATTACCGCCAATAAAAAAAGCAGATTCCCTGTTCGGGTATCTGCCTTTGGCTACAAACGCAGCCCTTTTATATCCTTAATGCGTGATAAAATGACATTACAGCTCATCTCCCGGACGCCTGGCAGGGTATAGATCACGCGGTTTAAAAAATCTTCCATCTCCTCATTGCCCGCGGCCACAGCGTGGACATGGAGTTTGCTCCTGCCAGACACCTGATAAATCTGGGTGACCAGATCATTCTGGTTCAGAATATCCACCACCTCCGCAAATCGGGGAGGCTCCATTTCCAGCTCAAAATAACAAGAGATGGCTCCGCTGATCTTCTGAGGGTTTATAATGGTCGTATATTCTTCGATAATTCCCCGGTCTTCAAGCGCGCTGATCCTGGCCTTAACTGCTACCCGGGACAGCCCAACGGCCTCTCCGATATCCGAATAGGACATCCGCGCGTTCTTAATGAGCAAATTTACAATCTTCTGGTCTGTTTCATCTAATCCGCTTAAAAACATGCTGTTTCTCCCTCTCGAAATGTTTATTTTATCTTACCGCGTTTCATAACAAAAGGCAACCCTTTCTTTCTGTAAGATTTTCTTTGACTTTTTGATATTTAAGAAATATAATATCTACAAATAGTAAGTTTTATGTTTCGAATCGAAAGGACAAGATTGTTATGCAAAGAGATTTGACTGCCGGAAGCGTCACAAAGGGCATGCTGTTGTTCGCCGGCCCCATGATTCTCGGCAACCTGCTTCAGCAGCTCTATAATGTGGCGGATACCCTTATCGTCGGCCAGTTCCTCGGGGCAGGTCCACTGGCGGCGGTCGGCTCCTCCTTTACCCTTATGGTATTTTTAACCTCCATTATTCTGGGGCTGTGCATGGGCAGCAGCGTTGTTTTTTCCATGCTCTATGGCGCAAGGCGCGAAGATGACCTGAAAACCAGTTTTTTTATTGCCTTTGTGTTCATCGCCGCAGTTACTCTTATGATCAACACTCTGGCCTTTGCCTTTATTGATCCTTTGCTGCAGGCACTGCAAATCCCCTCTGCTATCCTGGAAGACACCCGGGCTTACCTGCTCATTATTTTCGGCGGCATTGGCTTTACCTTTATCTATAATTACTTTGCCTCCCTGCTCCGGGGTATCGGCAACTCTGTGGTGCCGCTGGTCTTTCTGGCCGTTTCAGCTCTTTTAAACATTGTGCTTGATCTTGCTCTGATCCTGCGCTTTAATATGGGCGTCTCTGGCGCTGCCCTGGCCACCATTACAGCCCAGGGCGTCTCGGCGGTTTCCATTGGTATCTACAGCTTTCTGAAAATTCCAGCGCTCCGGCTGAAACGCGCACATCTCCGGTTTAACCGGGCCATTGTCCAGGATGTTGTGCAGTACTCCCTGCTGACTTGTGTCCAGCAGTCCATCATGAACTTCGGCATTCTCATGATCCAAGGGCTGGTCAACAGCTTTGGCGTATCGGTTATGGCGGCTTTTGCCGCGGCGGTAAAGATCGATTCCTTTGCCTACATGCCGGTACAGGACTTTGGCAATGCCTTTTCCACCTATATTGCCCAGAACTACGGCGCGGGAAAGGCTGACCGCATCCAGAAAGGTATCCGCTGCGCAATACTGACAGCGCTTGTATTCTGCCTCTTTATCTCTGTTATTGTCTTCTTTTTCGGCAGCGCTCTGATGCTGATCTTTGTAAGACCAGAGGAAGCAGAAATCATCGCCATCGGTACTGGCTATTTAAAAATCGAGGGGGCCTGCTACTGCGGCATCGGCTGTCTTTTCCTGCTCTACGGCCTTTACCGGGGTATTGGCCGTCCTGGTATTTCCGTGGTGCTCACAGTGATCTCCCTCGGCACACGGGTGGCGCTGGCCTACCTTCTGGCTCCGCTTCCCGCCGTCGGCCTCCTGGGAATCTGGTGGGCCATTCCCATCGGCTGGTTTTTAGCCGATATTACAGGGCTTCTCTACTGGCGATTCCGGCACAGGCAGCTCATGCCCGGATAAAAAAACACCGAACCGCAAAACAGCGGCTCGGTGTTTTTGTTTTACAGAATAATATTCTGCTGTTCCCCTGCCATCCAGGTTTCGATATTTTTGAAGACAATATCCGCCCGGATCTTCATCGACTCTTTGCTGGCAAAAGCAATATGCGGCGTAATGATGGTGTGTTTTGCCTTAAGCAGCGGATGCTCTGACGGAAATGGCGGTTCCATTTCCAGAACGTCAATGCCAGCTCCGGCAATTTTATCACTGTTCAGCGCGTCGGCCAGTGCCTGTGAATCGACAACCGGCCCTCTTGCAGCATTAATCAGGTAAGCGGTAGGTTTCATGTAAGCGATGGTTTCAGCGTTGATCATCCCCCGCGACTGCTCTGTCAGCGGGCAATGGAGTGTGACAATATCGGACTGCTCAAGCATTTCCTTTAAAGGCATGTAGGTGATATAATCCGGCTTGTTTTTACCGCTGCCAAAGCCATTGTAGGCAACGACCCTGCAGCCAAAGGCACGGCACAGCTCAGCAGTGCGGCTCCCAATAGCTCCAGTACCGATAATACCAACGGTTTTTCCCTTGAGCTCACTGCCCACCAGGCCATCCTTGGTTTTCCCATCACGGGCCCGGGCATCCATCTGAGGGACATTGCGCAGCAGGGAAAGCATCATTTCGATGGCCAGTTCAGCGACAGACTCGTTGGAGTAGCCTGAGGCGTTGCTGACTGCCACGCCCTTTCTTTTAGCGGCTTCCAGATCCACATGGTCTACCCCGGTAAAGGCAACATCAATATATTTAAGATGGTCACAGGCTTCGATTACTTCACCCTTCAACGGCATATTGGCAAGCATCAGGATATCGGCGTCCTTTGCCTCTTCAATCAGGACCTGCGGATCGTCATTTCGCTCATAGGCTTTAAAGCTATGGCCCGCTTCTGTCAGGGGCTTTACCAGCGCTTCCAGCGTTTCACTGTCAACTGCCAGGGATTCTAATAATACAATGTTCATGGTAATTCCTTCTTTCTGGATCAATTATTACCCATAGTGTACCCCTAAACGCTTTAAAAATCAATGGTCTGACCAGTCTTATTGTCCGTCTCACCCGGCTGCAAAAACAAAGTGTCCCGGTGACACCTCATGCCAGACCGGCTGTCCCCCGCCCCTCTCAGGCTGATACCCGGCGTGTCTGTGGTTTTTAGCTGCTCCGGGGTCCGGAACGGGAATGGCCTCGATCAGGCTTTGGGTGTAGGGGTGTACCGGATAGCTGAACAGTTCCTTTCCTGGCGCCAGCTCCACCAGCCTGCCGCGGTGCATTACGCCGATACGGTCACTGATATAGCGCACCATTGCCAGGTCATGGGCGATAAACAGAAAGGTCAGGCGGCATTCCTCCTGCAGCTTTTTAAAAAGGTTCACAATCTGTGCCTGAATGGAAACATCGAGAGAAGCGATGGGCTCGTCGGCGATGATCAGCTTTGGATTTAAGGCCAGCGCCCGGGCGATGCAGGCCCGCTGAAGCTGGCCGCCGGAAAACTCCGAGGGATAGCGGTCCATCACACTGCTGCTGAGACCAGTGAGTGCCATGAGCTCGGCCGCTTTTTCCCGAAGCTCTCTTTTTCCTGCTTTTCTGCTGCGTATTCTAAAAGGCTCGGCGATGATCTCACCAATAGTCATACGGGTATTGACCGCTGACGCCGCGTCTTGAAAAATCATCTGCATTTCTCCGGTAATGCGCCGGCGGTTTTTCCTGTAGACAGATTTATCTGAAATTTCCATGCCGTCAAAACAGACGGAGCCACCGGTCGGCTCAAAAAGGTGCATCAGCGCCTTACCTGTTGTCGATTTTCCTGAGCCGCTCTCGCCCACCAGCCCAAAAATTTCGCCTTTGAGTATATCAAAAGAAACATCGTCCACTGCCTTGACGGTGGTATGCTTGTCCAGCATGTAATATTTTTTAAGCTCCCGGACTTCAACCAGCTTATTCTCATTCATCAAAAGGCCTCCTGTCGCTTGATGACCCGGCCGTTCTCCACCCGCACAGGCGGCTCGATCCTGGGTGCCCGCGGGTCCAGCAGCCAGGTTGCTGCGTAGTGCGTATCGGATATTTTAAACATAGGCGGCGCTTCCTCATAGTCAATGGCCAGCGCATAGGGGTTTCGCGGCGCAAAAGCGTCACCTCTGGGCGGATGGATCAAATCCGGCGGCGTACCGGGGATTGGGTTCAGGGTTTCCTCACCACCATCAGTGGAAGGCAGCGATGACAGCAGCCCCCAGGTATATGGGTGACGCGGGTCATAAAAAACATCGTCGGCAGTCCCCAGCTCTGCCAGCTTGCCGGCATACATCACTGCTACCCGGTCTGCCATCCTTGCCACCACTCCCAGGTCATGGGTGATAAACAGGATTGCCACGCCTGTCCGCTTCTGTATTTCTTTAAGCAGCTCCAGTATCTGGGACTGGATGGTGACGTCCAGCGCGGTTGTCGGCTCATCGGCAATCAAAACATCCGGGCCGCAGGCCAACGCCATGGCAATGACACTTCTTTGAAGCATGCCTCCGGAAAAATGATGGGGATACTGATCAAAACGTTTTTCCGCCGCGTCAATGCCAACCTGCTTCATCAGCGAAACTGCCAGCTTTCTCGCCTCAGCCCGGCCAATTTTCTGGTGTGCCCTTACCGCCTCCACAATCTGGCTGCCAATAGACATGGTCGGGTTTAAGGAGGATACAGGATCCTGGAAAATCATAGAGATTTCTTCTCCCCGAACCGCTTCCAGCTCTTTCTCTGAAAGCCCTGTGAGATCCCTGCCTTTAAAAAGAATTTCACCGCCAGCTATCCCTGCCCTTGCCGGCAGAATCCCCAGAATACTTTTGCAGAACACAGACTTTCCACAGCCTGATTCGCCCACAATGGCCAGCGTTTCCCCGGGCTCCAGTGACAGGCTCACGTCCCGCACTGCGTGAACATCGCCCTGGTCTGTGGCGATATTGACAGACAGATTTTTAATCTCCAGTAATGTTGTCATGATGTATTCTCCTCAACAAAAAATGGTGAAGGGAGCATTGAGGCAATTCCCTCAATGCTCCACAGTGTATAAAAAAACCTGAGAGACGAAGCCTTTTACCTAAGGAAGAAAAAGCGTCCTGCGGGTACTGCCCTCACACTGGTATCTGCCTCACTAAAGTTGATTCTTTAGCTCGCCAGTGTCCGGCTATACCGGTCGTTCAGCACAATTTCCGGCCATTATTCGCAGCGCTTGGACCTTTTTTCTTATCTGGATAAAAGGCGCAGTCTTGGACCTCGGCACTTCTTTGACAGCCTGAGAAACATTGCAGTAATGCCCTCAATGCTTCGGTTTCACTTTAATTTAAAGTCCAGTCCGCAATATTCCAGAAAATACCAACGCCGTGATGGCCTAAAATGGTATCCGGGGTAATCCCCTGAATATTGGCCTTGGCCACATAGATGGCGTCTACATAGGCGATGAAAGTATAAGGCATATCCTTTGTCAGCTCTTCCTGGAAAGCCTTGTAGTATTCCATTCTCTGCGCGTCATTGTCTGTTTCGCGGGCCTTCTGGAGCAGCTCGTCCACCTTGGGATTGGAGTATCCGCTGTAATTTGAGCCCTTGTCTGTCCCGAAAACCTTGTAGGTGTGATCGTCCGGGTCAAAGGGGCTTCCCCAGCCGATGAGATAGGTTTCCTGACCGGCCCAGTCGGTCTCAGCGTTGACGGAAACTGTGGCGTCCACCCCGATATCCTTCAGATTCTGGGCTGCGACATTGGCAATATCCACACGCACCTGATCGCCTTCTGCAATGTTGATTTTAAACGCCAGACGTGTTCCGTTTTTCGCATAAACGCCGTCGCTGCCTTTTTTCCATCCGGCAGCCTCCAGCATTTCCTGGGCTTTTGCCGGGTTATAATCAAATTTTTCGATGTCTGGGTTATTGTAAGGCCCTGCCTGAAGCGGTGAGTAAGCGAGCTGTCCCTCACCCAGCAGTACAGAATCAATGATAGCCTGGCGGTCAATGGCATAGCTCAGCGCGTTTGGAAGCTCGCGGTTGTTTTTAAACAGGTCATTGTTAAAATTATATAAAATCCCACGGTAGTCGGCTGTCTTCATATCGTAAATTTTAAATTCATCGTTGCCCTCAAACTGCCTGGCGTCGTTCGGCGGTACCTGCGCCATGTCCAGTTCCCCGGATTTCAGCTGCATGGCACGGGCTTTGGTGTCCTCGACAATTTTGAAGATAACCTTGTCGATTTTTGGCGCGCCCCCATAGTAGTTGTCAAATTTTTCCATGGTAATGCTCTGGCCTTCATCCCAGGATACCAGCTTGTAAGGGCCAGTGCCAATGGGGTTACGGTTAAAATCATCCGTTGCCAGATCCTTGCCCTCCAGCAGGTGTGCCGGCAAAATACCGATGGTCAGGTAATCCAGCATCGCAATGTTTGGCGCTTTAAGGGAAATTTTGACGGTTTGATCATCCGGCACTTCAATTTTTGTGATGTCCTCATAGTTTGAAGCAATTTCCGAAGCATTATCCGGATTCATAATCGCTTCGAGGGTAAACTTGACATCATTGGCGGTAAACTTCTCCCCGTCCTGCCAGGTAATACCCTCCCGGATGTGGAAAGTGTAGGTATTATCCGCCGCGTTCCAATCCCAGCTCTCTGCCATTCCCGGAATGACCTTGTCATTTTCATCGTGGGCGGTCAGGCCTGCAAACAGAAGCAAGTTGATTTCTCCGTGCTCATACAGCGCTGGATTGATCGCTGTATAATCCTGGCTGCCATATACCAGCGTATTGCCATCCTTCGTGTCTGTGCCGGCTGTCTTACTGCCACAGCCTGCAAATACTGTTGCTGTCATCACCAGAGCGATGCCCAGCGCCAGCAGCTTTTTCATTTTCTTCATTTCTTTCTCCTTTTATTTTCATAACAGCCTCCGCTGTTTTAAACTAAATTTCCCGCATACCGCGGTTATTGCGTTTACGGATATAATTTCCGATATCCGTAATACTGACCAGTGTCACCACCAGGAAAAGCCCCGGTATCAGAATAATCCACCAGTCATTTGATAAAAGCGCCTGATCGGCGTTTGACAGCATGCTCCCCCAGGAAATAATTTCAACGGGAAGCCCAATGCCCAAAAAGCTCAGCGTCGCCTCTGTCCCGATCGCCGCGCCAATATTTGTGACGACCATGAACATAATGGACGATACAAAGTTTGGCAGCAGATGCCGCCTCAAAATATAGAAGAAGTCTCCGTCCATTGTTTTTGCTGCCAGAATATAATCCGCATTGCGGATCTGCCTGACCTCGCTGCGCACAATTTTTGAAATGTTCATCCAACTGGTAATGCCAATGACAAAAGCAATGGTCAGGGGGCCTGTCTGTCCGATGATGGCCTGGATAAAAATGACGATCAAAATGGACGGGATACTCAAAATAATTTCCGTGAACCGCATCATTCCATCATCGACCCACTCACTTGAAAGGCCGCTGATACTGCCGTAAACAACAGCGATCAGCGTTGAAAGCGCTGTGGCCGCCAGACCGATAAACAGGGAAATGCGCCCGCCGTACCAGATCATGGAAAAAATATCCCGCCCCATCATATCTGTGCCAAAATAAAACTGACTGCCTGGCGGTACTGCCCGGTTTGCCAGATCCATATAGGTCGGGTCATGGTTTATGACTGCCTCACAGAATACACATCCCAGAACAATGGCGGCCAGGAGCGTAACTGCCGCAAAGGGCATGCCCTTCAGGCGTTCCAGACGTCCTTTGGCAGGAGGTACTACCGCCTGCTCCATCGACTTGTAGTCTGGCCCAACCACTTCAAAGGCTTCGTTTTTCACAGGAGCTCACCCCTTTCGTGCTTCATGCGCGGGTCAATCTTATCATTGATGATCTGAGCGACCATATTTGAAAACACCACCACAATACCGGTCAGCAGACACAGCACCATGAGCATATTGTAGTCGTGATACTTTGCGCTTTCAAAACTCAGCGTTCCCAGCCCCGGATAAGAAAAGACCTTTTCGACCACGTAGGTTCCCCCAATGATATGCGGCACTGAGATGGCCATAATGCTGATAAATGTCGGCATAATGTTGCGCAGACAGTGCCGCCATACAATCTGCCGCCGGGTCATTCCCTTGGTCTTACAGAGCAGCACATAATCCTTGCGTATCTCCTCCAGCATCCGGTTGCGGACCATGTAGGTATAGTACCAGAGGTGTCCTAAAACCATAACAGTCAGCGGCAGGATCAGGTGGGCAGCCCGGCTGGCAATATTGTCTGCCTGCCCCATGGCGTAAGCCCCGCTGGAGGGTAAAAGCTCCAGATTAATGCTGAATACCAGTATGAGAACCAGCGCCACCCAGAAAGAAGGAATGCAGTTGGTAATCGTCCCGACTTTGCAGATTACCCGGTCCACAGGCGAGTCCTCGTGCATGGAACAGAAAACTCCCAGTACCAGCGCAAACGCGAAGGTCAGAATATAAGACAAGCCGCCCAAAATCAGCGTATTTGCCCAGACACCCTCAATGACTCCCATGACATCCTGCTTATACTTAAAGGATATGCCAAAATCACCATGAAAAGCCTCTCCAACCCAGATACCATACTGAACCCATATCGGCTCATTTAACCCTAGTTTTTCCCTGGCCTTTTCCTGCTGCTCAACACTCATGCGCTCAACACTCTCGCCGTAATATGCCCGAAGCGGGTCTCCTGGCGACAGTCTTGCCATATAAAACACAATCAATGACAGTAAAAATATTACCAGCATAAACTGCAGTATTTTTTTCAGAAAATAAACCAGATTATTTCTTAATCGCACTCCAATACCTGTTCTCCCCCGTTCTACTCCATATAAAGGCAGCAAAAAAGCCATGAAATCCGTCCGCGCCTTCAGCGCAAAACGAACCTTCATGGCTCTGTTATCTCTATTAATTGATTTGCACGGTTAATATACCATGAAAAACATTTGGTGTCAACAAGTATATACAGGCTATGCCTCTTTTTTTGAAAACGTCCTCTTAAATTGCCGCCGCGCCGTATTTTTCAGAAGGATTTGAGAGGATTTCAGAGAAAATATTGGTGTTTCGGCGCTGCGGCTTCTATATAAAATCCCACAGGGGATGATACAAGCTTTATTCCGGTACGACCATTTTATAGCCGTTAATAGTACCGATGCACACAGGCATCTGGTAAACCTCACCGATGCATTCACAGGTCATAACTTCCTGACCGCCGTAGGCGTGAACGCTGCCGTCCTTTAAAAACAGGAAACGGTCGCAGTATCTGAGCGCCATGTTCAGATCGTGGATGACGATGATCACCGCAATGTTTCTGGAATGGCAGATTTTCCGGACCAGCCCCAGCACCTCCAGCTGATTTTTTAAATCCAGGCTGCTGGTTGGCTCATCAAGAAGCAGAACCCTGGGTTCCTGGGCCAGCGCCCGGGCGATCATCACCTTCTGCAGCTCCCCGCCGCTCAACTCATCCAGATAACGGACAGCAAATTTCTCAAGGTGCATCTGACTGATCACACTGGATACGATCTTCTCATCCTCCTGAGTGACACCCCATTTGATAAAGGGAATCCTTCCCAGCATTACCGCCTCAAAAACAGTGATCCGGTTATTGTCATTTTTCTGAGCCACAAAGGCCATATGCCTGGCGATCTCCCCCTGTTTCATCGCTGTGATTTCCAGCCCGTCAACACGCACCACGCCTCTGCCCGGCGAGAGGATGCGGTTCAGACATTTCAGCATCGTGCTCTTTCCCGCGCCGTTATTGCCGAGAATGGCGATACAATGTCCGTCCTCCACATCAAATGAGATTTGATCGATAATTTTCCGGCTGGTATTATAACCAAAAACAAGATCCCTGACCTGTATCATCGCTTTGTGCCTCCTTTGAATAAAAGATACAGAAACAGCGGCGCGCCAAGAAATGAGGTGATGGCGCCGATGGGCAAAATGACCGGTGCGATAATCACTCTTGCCAGCACGTCGCCCAGAAGCAGCAGAACAGCCCCGGCCATGGCGGAGGCTGGCAGCAGCCAGCAGTAATTATTGCCCAAAAACCGCCGCATAATATGTGGTGCAACCAGCCCGATAAAATTGATGATCCCGATAAAAGACACGATCACCGCCGCGGTCAGGGCACAGACCAGCATGTTGATAATCCTGGACCGCGCCACATTGACGCCAAGGCTGGCGGCTGTTTGTTCCCCGCTCTCCATGGCGTTGTAATGCCAGCGGTTAAGCAGAAAATAAGCCAGTGTAATGACCACCACTACCGCGATAATCTGTACTTCCTTCCAGCCCGTGCGCCCAAGATCGCCAAAGGTCCAGAAAACCACAGAGGCCAGCTGGACATCATCGGCAAAATACTGGAGCAGCGTCGTCGCTCCGGTAAACATGGCACTGAGCGCCACACCGCAGAGCACCATGGCTTCCGGCGTAATCCTGCGGAACCGGGAGAGCACCAGGATCATAACCGAAGCGCTGATACTGCCTCCAAAAGCGCAGATGGTGATGAGATAGGGATTATTAAAGCTCATGTTAGCTGCGCTGCTCCCCTGCACACCGGCGCCCAGGACGATGATGGCAAAGGCAGCCCCGAAGCCCGCGCCCTGGGAAATACCAAGGGTCGTAGTGTCTGCCAGAGGGTTCTTGAGTATACCCTGAAGTACCGCTCCGGTTACACCGAGGCCCACACCGCTCAGCACGGCTGTCATGATTCGAGGCAGCCGGATATTCCACATGACCATATTATTCTGCTTTGTCGACTGACCACCAATGGCTTTTAAAATATCGCCCATGTTTAAATCTGAGGAACCTGCTCTCAGCGAAAACAGCATCGCTAGCGTCAGAATAATTCCCAGCAGAACTAAAACCACAATATTCCTTTTTTTAAGCGCCTGATAATCTTTAATCTCAGATTTCTCCGCTCCGGTCATTTCAACTATTCTCCCAGTGTAATTGGTCTGAAGTTAAGTCCCGCATCCTTAAGCTTCTGGCTGTAGGGCACGCCCAGCATTTTTTCTGTGATCTCATCGGTTTTTTTCGCAATGTCCACGTCCGCAAAGGCTTCTGGATAGACTACGCATCCCACATAATAGGCGTTGGCCAGAGCCAGCTCGGTATTAGTTCCGTTAAAACGGTAGGCTACCTGAGAATATACCTTTTTATCCTGCACTGCCTTCAGCTCGTTATAAAAGTCTGGCCTCACCGCGTAATCATCCTTGACCAGCTTCAGATTGCCAGCATCTAAAAACAGATAGTCAGCGTTCCACTTGAGAATCTGCTCAAGATCGACGTCAAAAGCGCCCTTCTTACCCGTTTCATCCGCTACATTTGTAATACCGAGCGCTGAAAACGGCGGGTAGCCCGCCTCGGTCCCCTCAATGCCATGCGCGCCCTTGAAGGACACAGCGCCGCAGTAGGCTGTCGGTATTTTATCCTGCGGGATATCTCCAGTGCGGCTCTTTAAATCTTCAGCCACCGATTTCATATAATCCACAACCTCCTGGCTGCGCTCCTGTTTTCCCAGGACATCGCCCACCAAATTCAGCGCGTTATAAATCTCATCGTCAAAAACCTTATCGGTGATCGGCATGGTCACAACCGGTATTCCTGTTTTATTTTGAAGGTCGTCAGCGGCCTTGCCGTCATTGGAGGTGATGATCACATCCGGCGCAGCTTTCATGAGCTCTTCCTCGTAAGGCGTTCCGCTGTCTCCAATGACCGGCAGCTTTTTAAGTTCCTCCTGGTAAGCGTAGCTGGCTGCCTTGGTTACCGGCACATCCAGGTCATTCTGCTCCACGCCTGCCAGCTGCTCCACGCCGCCGTCATACAAAATATAACGCAGCGCGCCCACCCCAAGAGGCGCCACTTTTTTGACCTCGGAGGGAATCGTCACCACACGCCCTGCGGCGTCGGTAATTTCCCGCGTGCCCTCTGCGGCGCCGCTCTCGGTGTTTCCGCCGCTGCATCCCGCTAAAAGCAGTGCCGCCAGTAAAACACCGGTTACCGCCTGTCCCAGTCTCTTTTTCATTTTCATTGCTTTCCTCCTGTCTACCAGCCTCTGTTATAGGGCTTAAAACAGTCCTCACAGACTTTTTTGCCTTCCTGCAAATGCATTTTGTGCTCTGGCGCGCCCTCGCCGCAGAGTTCGCAGTATATGGTATTAAAAATACGTGCTTTTTCTGGCAAATCAAAATCCGGCACCGAAAACTCAAAAATTTCCTCCACAGGCGCATCCAGAAGATAGTGCATGTAAGTTTCTCTGTCCATCTCATGGTTTTTAGGCTTCATACACATCCGTATCTTTTCCCCGGTCGTCCGGTTAAAAAACGAAAAGGCCTGCTTTCCAGTTCCGCGGTATAAAAGATTCCCTTTTCCCATCGTGCAGCTGAGAATGGCCTGAACCGCATCGACGCCGCAGGCGTCATTCTCAGTTACACAGACAATTTCTTCATCCTCAGACTGGCCGATCCCAAGCTTTAAAACAGCTGCTTCACTCGTTTTTACGCCAATGGCCAGTCCCGGGCAGGCGTGCCCGTGAAACGCCACTGCTTTTTCCCACAATTCTTGATTCATTTCTTCCTCCAGTTTTTATGATTCTGTATAAATGCGCGCATCAAACGCTGCCATGGACTTATGAATCACATCATTCTCCAGAATGCCCGCTTCAAAAAACAAAAAACGGAAAGCTCACAGAGCTTTCCGCTATGTTCAGACTGGTTCATCCAGTCTTGTATATACATGTAATCCATTTACTTAAATCATACAGGATTGTCAGTTAATTGTCAAGCTGTGTTTTTTATTTTTCTCCTTGCATTCTTTTCATTTTTATAATAGAATGAAAAGAAATAAAGTGAACAACAAGCCGGTAAGGTGGTGGTTTCCTGAAGGAAATCTCTGTTTTACCGGTTTTTTGTTTCTTCAGGAGGTAATATTATGAACCACTCACAAACCAAAAATCTTGTCGGCACAGCCCTCTGCATTGCACTTGGGCTTATACTTCCTCAGGTTTTCCATCTCATCGGCGCAGGACCTGTTTTTCTCCCCATGCACATCCCTGTGCTGCTTTGCGGCCTGTGCTTCGGCTGGCCCTTTGGCCTGGTCTGCGGCGCTGTCACACCGCTTCTGTCCTCTGTTATGACCGGCATGCCGCCCCTTTTCCCCACCGGTACCGCCATGATTTTTGAGCTGTCCGCCTATGGCGCCTTATCCGGTCTTATGTATCGAAATCTCCGGCAAAATATTTACATTTCGCTCATTGCCGCCATGGTTGGCGGACGCGTGGTCTCCGGACTCGTCTCCGCGGTTTTTTACGGCGTAGCGGGCAAGGCCTACGGTTTTCAGATCTTTCTGACCGGCGCTTTTGTCACAGGACTCCCTGGAATTATCCTTCAGATCCTGATTGTTCCGCTTCTTGTTATCGGGTTGGAAAAAGCCATGGTCATATCCAAACCCACAATTTCGAAAGTGTAGGTCTGTCATGAATATTAAATCGACAAAAATCTATTTTGATAATCTTGCTGAAAACTGGGATAACCTGTGTCATCATGACATGAAAAAAATTGATACAATCGTCAGCCTTGCCCAGCTGCCGGAGAACAGACGGATTCTGGATATCGCCACGGGGACAGGGGTATTGATCCCCCGCCTGCTGGATACAAATCCCCTGGAAATCGTCGCCATTGATCTCTCAGATCAGATGCTTGCAATGGCCAGAAAAAAACATCCCGACTCACGAGTCCATTTCCAGACTGCGGATTTCTATTGCTTTGAGGAGGGCAGCTTTGATTTTGCGGTGGCCTACAGCGCTTACCCGCACTTTGAGAATAAGTCCCTTTTCTGCGACCAGCTTTCAGCCTGCCTGAAACCTGGCGGCCGGTTTATGGTCGCCCACAGCGAGAGCAGGGAAACTATAAACGGCCGGCATTCCGGCCAGGAGGTCCGCAAGGTTTCGACCGGCCTCAGAGACGCACAGTCTGAAGGGCAGATTTTTTCTTCTGCTTTCAATGTAGACATTGCCGTTGATACCACGGCTTTTTATATTCTTTCAGGAACCAAAAAATAAAAAAATGCCGGCGTGGTCAGCTGCGCCGGCACGATTTTATTCAACAGGGTCATGGCTCAAGAGGTATATTGTTAAAATTTCCTGAGCAAACTTGGCTTTTTCAGGCGAGCAGCGTTCCAGAAGCTCCAGAAGCTCTGTATATTTGACACCTTTATATTCTTTGGGACCGTACAAAATAGCGTCCGAAGACATTTTTAAAACATTACAGAAGCGGTTCAGGCTTTTCAGCGAAAATCCCTTTGTTCCGAGTTCAATATCCGCCAAAAAAGTCGGCGTAATTCCAATTTTACGGGCCAGCTCATCACGTGACATATTTAAAAAAGTACGCTGCTTCCGAATCCGTTGGCCGATCTCTTTATGATTGATTTCATTCATATGATTCCTCTCCCTTAATTTTTAATTTTCCCTATAAATCATTATATACTCTCACCGGATCGTTTGCAAGCGTTTATTATTTATCATACTTTTATTTAATACAGATTTCTTCTGTTTTATTTTCAGAAAATAAAAAACGACTGCCTCCTCAGCCGCCGCTTTTTATTAGATATCCAATCTCTCTATCAAAAAGAGTACATCTGCTCCACCAGGTACTCATTTCAACCCACTTTGTTGATTTATACATAGTTTTACTTACTTCTTTTCTTTATATTATAAACAATTTTTCTAAAAACTGCAATATTATATTCAAAAAATTTGATTTTCATTATGCCACTTTGTTGCTTTGTTTGACTATTTACTCTAAATATAAAAAGCAGGCACAATGCCCGCTTTTAGTTTTTATTCATATCTACCATATGTCTTTGCGACCTCAACCATGGTTTTCGCGTGCTCAAAATCCATCTGTGCCGGATATTCACAGCCGGTTGCCAGTACGAAACCACCGTCCTTCTTATAAACATCAATCTGTTCCCTGCACTGTTTAACCAGATCTTCCTTGCTGGTGACCATCAGCTCTCCAGGATCAATATGCCCCAGCAGTGTGGTCTGGTGACCATATTTTTCCTTGAGCTCTTCCATGCTTTCGCAGTCATCCGGCAGATACAGGAAGGAGATCAGTTCGGGGTGCATCCGCTTGATCTGAACGTCAAAATAAATGCCGTCACCGCAATTGTGGATCATGACCATCTTTCCCGCATCGTGAACCAGCTGCGCCAGTTCTTCAATGTACGGCCCTTCAAAATCATCCCACATTTCCTTGCGCATGATGGTTTTAGAAGAAAAAAGGGTGTCAAACATAATTGCGTCTGCCCCGGCTTCAATTAATGCCCTGCAATATTCTTTGAGGGTATCCGTAATGGTTCTGAGCGCTTTGTGCACTTTTTCAGGGTACATAATCAAATCCATAAACATATAATCATGTCCCCGAAGCATACCGAGAATACCCAGCGGGCCAAAAACAAAGGCCACAATCGGCTTGGTTTCTCCTCTGGCATCCACAAGCTTTTTAGTCATCCGGATCATTTCACTCATGCGCGGCGTCTCCCTGGGGTTGATCACTGGCAGTGTTTCATAATCATTTTCTGATTTCAAAAAGAAATCATTGTGGTCCGGGCAGGCTGCCTGATCTTCGTAATAGATCATCTTCATACCCCAGTCTGCTGCCTCCACAGACAGGTCTACCAGCGTACAGATGCAGTCCACATCCAGCAGATCAGTCGCTTTGATAATGGATTCCGCGCACTTATCCGCATCCTTTGTCCATTCTTCGTAGTTACAGCCAATGGTCTGCCGCGACGCGCTGTTGATAAGCGGGTAGACCGGCACATGGTCCGCTTCCTTGTGCTGAAGAGTCAGCGTCATTCTTTCTCTTGAATTCATTCTCACATTTCTCCTTGTTCTTTTTTAGAAATAAAAGCTCTGGTCTTTATGAGACTATTATAATCCCGACGCTTTTTTTAGTATTGTTTTTAAATCGGTATTTTTGTAAAAAAGCAAGCGATTTCAGACATCCACTCAGCCTATTCTTTTCAGAAAAAACACAATTTTGGTAATCTTTTATGCTTTTTTGCACTCTTTTAACCGATTTTACTTAAGTCTTTTATTCATTTTCAAAATATGCTATTCTAAGCACAAAGAAAAGGAGAATACCATGAATACTTTACCGAAGCTTTTCCTTTTTTCAGGCTTTCTGGGCTCAGGAAAAACGACTCTGCTTAACCTTACGGCCCGTTATCTGACGGAAAAAGGATATAAAATTGCCATGATCATCAACGAGGCTGGAGAAACCGGCGTTGATAACCTGTATATGAAGAAAAAAGGTTATGCGGTCAGAGAACTCTTTGGCGGCTGCATCTGCTGTACTCTGGCCCAAAATCTTAAGGAAATGGTTCTTGAATTAAATGAGCGCTACAGCCTCGACGCCATTCTCATGGAGCCCTCTGGCACTGCCAGCCCAAAAGCCCTCTATAAGCCACTGTGCCAGGCCGGCTATGGTGGAGATTCCATCCATCACATTTCTATCCTCGATCCTCTGCGGACAGAAATGTTTCTCTCTATACTGGAGCCGCTCCTTGAGGAATCCCTTCCTCTGGCAGAAGGCATCGTCCAAAATAAAATTGACGCCGCTACTCCTGAGATGATACGCTTTTCCGACGAAATCCGAAACCGCTTTAACAGGGCTGCTCCCGTATACCGCATGAATCTGCTGGAAGGGCTTTCCGATACTTATTGCGGTTATCTGGATGGGGTGCTTTCTGCGGAGGCATCCTCCTGAAAACCTGCCGGAAAAGTCATATTGGGATAAACCCGCTTCATGAGCGGATCGGGGTATTTCTGATCAATCAGAACTGCTGCGGCATTTGACGCAGGTACTCCTCTTGTTCTTTCGGACCATCTCGCCACTGCCAGGCCGGAAACTGCCATATTGACGATCATAAAGATAACCAGTATCCAAGTCAGACGGATCCCGGTTTTTTTAGGAATCCGCTCAACCCCTTTTGACAGCAGTGGATAAAAAAACTGTATCCACAGAAGCCCAAGGGCTCCCCAGAAAAAGGCAAACATAAGATTTGTTCTGCCGTTAAGATTCATAAAAGTCCCGCTGTATTCCCAGGATAATGTGCCAAAGCTCATCTCCTGTACCAGGCTGCAGAGGTATTCAACCCCGCCGCCCAGCAGCATACTGCCTAAAAAAATCCACAGGCGACCTTTTTTAGAAATCCGCTGAAGCCCCAGTGTCAGCGCCACAGCTCCAAAGCCATATACAGGATTGAAAGGCCCGTAGAGAACGCCGCTGCGGCTTTCGATACAGGAGCGTGTCCAGTAACACCAGAGGGTTTCCACAACAACACCCAAAACACAGCCCAGCAGAAAAATCCAGAACAGCTTGTAAAAACATAATCCCCGCGCAAAGCTGCTCTTATCCGTTTCTTCCGAAACTGTCCAATATTTAAAGGTTCTTTTTAGTGTCTGGATCAATTGTCTTGGCCTCCCTTGTTTTATAGCTTTATTGTACGCGCTAAAAATAAAGAAAGGCCTACTCAATTTCTTAAGAATTATTAAATTAATGTTTAAGCAAAAAAACGCAGCTTTGCAGGCAGCGGTTTTTTAAGATCTTATATAAATTTCCGTATTTCCCTGAGTACGACTTCCATTTCCAGAGGCTTTGCCAAGTGGCTGTTCATTCCTGCTTCCCGGGTCGCCTTAACGTCTTCCGTAAAGGCGTTGGCGGTCATAGCTAAAATTGGGATTGTGGCCGCGTCCGGCCGATCCAGCTTCCGGATAGCTTTTGTGGCCTCCAGCCCGTCCATCACCGGCATCCGCACATCCATCAGGATCATATCATAATAGCCCTCAGGTGAATTTAAAAAACAGCGGACTGCGCTTGCTCCATCCTCCTCAGTTTCAATATCAAAGCCCTCCATTCCGAAAAGTATTTCAGCAATTTCCAGATTCAGCGGATTATCCTCTACGATCAAAAGACGTTTCCCTTCAAACCCACCTTTTGTTTTTTCCGGTTCATCGGTCCTTTTATTTTCTGAGGAAGCCTCCGGCCAGTTCCCTTCTTCCTGCACAAAGGGCAGTTCAACCATAAAGCAGCTTCCCTTTCCCTGTTCGCTGGAGATGGAAATACTTCCGCCCATCAGGTGCACAAGGTTCCGGGTAATAGAAAGCCCCAGACCTGTTCCTTCCTGTCTTTTTCCTTCCTTACTTCCATCCTGTTTAAAGGGTTCATATATATGCTTCAGAAATTCCTCAGACATACCGATACCATTATCCTCGACCTCAAACCGCATCACGCTCTTCTTGCCTTTCTTGCGTTCTTCATTAACCCGAAGGGTAATCTTACCGCCGTCAGGCGTGTATTTGACCGCGTTGCTGAGCAGGTTCATCAAAATCTGATTAAGGCGCAGGCTGTCACCGTAGTACTCTGCCTCCATATGCTCGGGCATAAGCACACTGAACTGCTGCCTTTTTTCTCTGGCCTGTGCATCAATAATAGCTTCCAGCTCCCGCAGAAGGGCACACAGGTCAAAGGGCTCCCGGTTGATGGTCATTTTTCCGCTTTCAATCTTCGACATATCCAAAATATCATTGATCAGAGCCAGCAAGAAATTGGCTGAAGCCTGAATTTTATGTATACAGTCCTCTGTTCTGACAATATCATGGATATTGGCCTCGGCAATAGAGGCCATGCCGATAATGGCGTTCATTGGTGTCCGGATATCATGGGACATTCTGGACAAAAAGTCCGATTTTGCGTTGTTAGCCTGCTCAGCCAGATTCAAAGCGTCCAAAAGAGCGGCGCGTTTCCGTTCCTCTTCTTTTCGGATATCGTCCACATCCCTAAAGGTCAGCACCACCGTTTTTTCTTCCACCGCCGCGCTTATTACCAAAACACCAATCATTTCAGTCCAGCGGTAAATCCCATCCGGCGCCAGTCTCCTCAATTCCCGGACAATCACTTTTTCCCCGGCCGCTACGCTTTCTCTAATACTTTCGAGCGAAAAAGCCTTCCGGAACATTTCACGGTCATCGGGATGTATCAGGGCATTGCAATACTCAATATTCTGGGATTCAAAATCCCCCTGTACCGGGAACTCCGGAAAGGAATTGTCAAATTTTGCGGTTGTGTAGGTACCGTCCCCCAGATTGAGGAGCATGCACTCCCCAAAAAGCGTGGTGACACCCGCATTAAAGGCTTCCCATTCCTGCTCCAGACGTTTCCGGCTGTCTACCTGGGAAAGCATCAAAATTGCCTTCCCTTTTTCTGCAGCGCTGCCGACACGGAGCAGCAATGTATTCATCCAGTGATATGTGCCGTCCTCATCCTTTTGCCTGAAATCAAGCTGCAGTTCCCGTTTTCCATTCTCAAAAGCTTTAAGGACATTTTGACGGCCAAAGGTTTCTCTCAAAGCGCTGCTGTAGGAAGGGTGGGTAGATCGGATTCCCTGCTCCAGCAGATCATCATAACAGCCGTACTCGCCCTCGGGAAACCAGTTGCTCTCATCACAGCCGATGATCTCATAGGTATTCCGGCATAAATCCACAGAAATAATCAGTCCATAAACCTTGAGCGCCGCCGCTGCAAGATAATCTCTTCTCTCCTCTGCCTTTCGCTCTGTTTCAGTTAAAATATGTGGTGTTACAGAGATCAATACAGCTGGTATTTTATCCTCCCACATCATTTTTGAAGCAGAGATGTCCACCACCTCGCCAAAAGGGTCATTGTAATTGATCGTGCTGTGCTGTTCTTTGCCTTCAAGTCCCGGGAGCGGACAGTTTGCGCAGGTACCAGCCCACAGCTCATGGCAGACTGATCCAATTCTGGCGTCTGGTGTAACTTCTTTTACCCGGTCATTAAAATATAATATTCGATGATCATCCTGACGAATCACATAGATCGCTGTTCCACTCAGGTTATTAAGAATGGATTCAATGGTATTTTGTGTCATACTGCTCCCCTCCTTTTTAACGGCATCGGCTTTTTTAAAAATTTTATACTTATTATGATTTATTATACGCATATTATCAAGAATTGACAAGCATTCAACGCTTTCTTAACATGACAAAAAAATAAAAAAACAGCGAATCTCCACGAAACCGCTGCTTTCTTCTAATCTCACTTTAAAAGAGCCTGCACCTGAGCCCGCTTCTGGAAGAGCGCGCAGCCGCCGTCATGCTCACCGCCTACCAGCGATTCCTGTTGCAGACGGGTAAAAAACGGTGAATCCAGAACCTCCAGTAGTGTGTAATCCCTCAGACTTCTGTCCGAATAGGGTGAAAATGGGCAGGCCTCTGCCGCGCCATATGCATTGATATGAAAAAATCCCCGACCGGCTGCCAGACAGCCGCCCATATGCTTTTCGTCACCAGGAAATGAGAGAAAGATCATCCCCGGGAAGGCTTCCCTCAGCGCGGCCTGCCGCCGCTCTAAAACAGCCCGCTCAGCTTCTGAAGGCGCCAGCGGCTCACTGCTCTCCTCTACTGGCACATATTCCACAAAGAAAACAAGACGGCAGCCCTGGCTGTCAAGCTTTTTAATAAAAGCGTCGCCAGCAACTGTATGGAGATTTTCAGTGGTGACCGTGATGGACACGCCAAAGAGGACCCCTCTTTGGCTGAGGCGCTCCATAACCTCCTGAACTGCCCTGTGTGTTCCCTCACCGCGGCGGTCATCGGTCTGTACCTTGTCGCCCTCAATACTGATAACTGGTATCAGATGCCGGTTCTTTTCAAAAAAATCCGCTGTGTCTTCGTCAATCAACAGACCATTGGTAAAAACCGGAAAGACCATCTCCTTTACACAGGCAGCCGCTTCCAGCACATCCCACCGCATGAGCGGCTCGCCTCCTGCCAGAAGATTAAAAGAAACACCGAGCCCAGCGGCTTCCTCAAATATTTTCTGCCATTCTTCAGCGGTCAGCGCTTTTTCTTCGCTCGCGCTGCAGATACCGTTTGCCCGTGCATAACAGCCCTTGCAGTGAAGGTTACACTCTGTGGCAATGCTTGAGATCAAAAACGGCGGAATATGGCGCCCCTGTTTTTCAGCAGCCTCACGCTTCTTCATGGCCCGCACAAGCCTGTCCCGAAGCTTAAAAATAAAAGCTGTCTCCTTCGGATTTTTAAGGGTTCCTCTCACAACACCGGCCGCCAGTTTCTCAATGGCACGGTTCATATATCGGGTAAGCTCACTATTCTGCTTCATGACGCTTCACCCGCACATCATAGAGTGCTGCAAACTGCCGGACATGTCTCTCCAGAGTCTGCAGCACTGCTTTCATATCTGTAACCCCAGGCTCATACTGGTTGAAAAGCATGTAAATGGGGCTGTAGAACTGCAGCGCAGCCATTTTGGGGTCTGCCCTGACAAAATAGCCATTATCAATCATCCAGCCAAAGAGCTGCGCCTGATAATCGAGGGCGCCGTCAACAAACATTTTCTGGTAAATGGCCTGAACCTTCTCATTGTTAAAACGCTCAATGGACAGCATCCTGAAAAACTTAAAAAAGTAATCATCAGAGAGATAATGCTCTACCGATGCCAGTACCATTTCAACCAGACTGTCAATGGTCTTCATATAGGCCATATTCTCAATGATGTTTCCCTCAAGATGCTTCGGTGAAGCAAAATGGCTGAAAAAGGCGTCTGCCCGGGTATCATAGGTCTCTACAAGCTCGTCAAAAATAGCCTGCTTACCCTTATAATGATTGTAAATGGAGCTTTCCTTGATGCCGGTGGCTCTGGCAATGTCCCGAACCGATACGGCGCTGTAGCCCTTTGCGCTGAACAATGTCAGCGCTTCGCAGGCGATCCTTTCCCTGGTGTTCATAATCATTCTCCTCAATAAAAAAACTAACGATCGTTAGTTTTTATTATATGCGAACGATCGTTAGTTTGTCAACAAACCTTAAGGAATTTTATTCCCATCTGAAAAAACGGATGGATACAACAACGCAGATGACTGCCAGGATAACCATCACCGCAACCGGCACTGCGGCGTTTTCGATGGGCAGTCCCAGCGCGGCGTTTTTCATGAGCTTCACGCCCTGCGTCAGGGGCATAATATCCGCCACATGCTGCAGAGCCGGGGGCATAACCTCATAGGGCAGCGTTGCGCCAGAAAAAATCAGCATCGGAAAATAAAGAACCGTGCACAGCAGGTTAGCTGTCTTGATATTTCCAGCCACGCTCGCCACCAGCATTCCCAGGCTGTAGATGGAAACTGTGACGAGCAGAAAGGACAAACCAAAATAAAGGAAGGAGCCTCCCTCCCATCCACCGCCAAACATCCGGCAAATTCCATAAACCATTGCCATAGCCGCGAGGGCGTAAACAAAATTGACAACCATCTGCACAAAGAGCAGCATTCCCGGACTAACAGGCGTTACCTCAAAGCGTTTGAGTATTTTTCGGTGTCGGTAATCTGCCAGAGCCAGGGGCAGCCCCATCAGGCCTGTGGCGCAGATACCAATGCCTGAGAGCGCCCCGAAGGATTGGGCCATAAACGAATAACCCGCTCCGTCAAATGCGGGCTTTGCTCCATAGATAACACCGATAATCACAGCCACAACAGCCGGCGAAAAAAGGCCGAAAAGAACCAGGTTCATGGCCCTGACGGAAAGCTTGAACTCGATCCAGAATAAACTTTTAAACGCGCGCATCATCGTCACCTCCCGTATACCAGAGATAAGCCTCCTCAAAGCAGCTGCAAGGGCTTCCCTCTGTTATCTCTCCTATGGTTCCGCAGATCTGGGGCTCTCCCTTTTTCAGAATTAACGCCCGGTCACACAAAACCTCCACTTCATCCATAAAATGAGAGGTCAGCACAATGGTCAGACCACCCTTTTTCAATTCCTTCAGATACTGCCAGACCTCCCGGCGTGCCCGGGTGTCCAGCCCGGTAGTCAGCTCGTCCAGAAATACCAGCTCAGGGTTGGGGATCAATGCCAGCAGAACGGAGAGACGCTGGCGTTCTCCGCCGGACAGCTGGCTTACCTCCTGTTTTTCAAGCCCCTGTATGTCAAATACCGCGAGCAGTCTCTGCCAGTCTGCGGGTTGTCTGTAAAGAGCAGCTGTCATCCGGCAGACCTCTCCCACCCGGATTTTATCCTGATAGCCTGTCTCCTGAAACTGGACGCCGACACGTTCAAAAAGTGTTTTTCTCCCTTCAGACGGGTTTATCCCCAAAATTTCCACAGTTCCGGCGCTTGCTTTCTTCACGCCCAGCATACACTCAATACTGGTGCTCTTCCCCGCACCGTTTGGGCCGAGGAGTCCAAAGACTTCCCCCCGGGCTACGCTCAGGCTCAGGCCGCTTACTGCCGTCACACTGCCATAGTTTTTACTCAGGTTCTGTACCTGTAAAACCTTTTCCATTTTTGCACCTCCTTTTTATCTCTGCCAGGAGATTATACCCCGCCGCAGAAAAAGGTGCTTGACCACCCTTGCTAAAATAAAATTTATCCACAGATACCCCGAAAATCCTCCACATATCCACAATTTTTCCCAATAAAAAACGGCCAAAGCCGCTTCAGAGTATCCAAAAACCTGGGAGACGAAGCCTTTTACCTAAGGAAGAAAAAAGTGTCCTGCGGGCATTACCCCTACAACAGTATCTTCTTCTCAAAGTAGACGCTTTATCTCGCCAATGTCCGGCTGTGCCGGTAGTGCGACACAACTCCTGGCCGTTATCCACAGCGCCTGGACCTTTTTTCTTATCTGGATAAAAGGCGCAGTCTCGGACTATGACACTTTTTTGGCAGTCTGAAGCGGTCAGAGACCGCATTTCATCAAATTTGTAGTATAATTTTCCATTCTCAATTTTCCATTTTTCCCCTTACCGGACGGGCCTCAATATATCCACGGTATCCCTGGGGCTCCAGCTGAAAACGCGGGCCATCATTATCTGCCCACTCGAAACCGTAGAGCTCAGGCTCATAGCTGTCGATTACCGCCTCGATATCCTTGACCGCCTGATAAAACTTTTCATCCTCAAAGGGTTCTCCCTGAAAGACCATCATTTTACAGGGGGGCAGTTCAATTAAATCGAATCCCTCGGCCACCGGCCCGTCATAATCCACAGGAAGCTCTACCCCCTGTGCATAACGCCCGGCATGCGCAGGGCGGAAGCGCTCAGGCATCCACAGTCCCACCGGCTCGTATAAGGCCTCCTTGACACTGCACAGCACGCCCCAGATATCGCAGCCGACCTCCTCGCAATAAGCAAAGTACTCTCCGGCCGATTTTGCCCATTTAACCATCAGCTTACGGGCAGGCCTTTCAATAACCTGGACAAAAACCGTGTCGATCTGTTTTTCATAAATTTTCATGCGTTCTTCTCCCTCCTTCATGGTGAGATACCAGTCCTTTACCGGATCTGGCATAAACAGCTTGATCGGCGGAGGATTTTTGCTGTAGCGGTGGGGTGTAATGCCAAAGGCCTTTGAAAAGGCCCGGGTAAACCCTTCATGGCTGTCAAAGACAAAATCCAGAGCCACATCCACCACCTTCACCTTTTCTTCGTCCCGCAGCTTAAGGGCTGCCTTGCTCAGGCGCAGGGCCCGGATATAGTCAAAGGGTGATTTACCCGTCAGCTCTTTAAAAATCCTGGAGCAGTGGAAGGGTGAGTAGCCCGCACAATCGGCCAACTCCTTCAGTGTGATGGTTTCTGTCATATGATTTTTGATGTAATCCTGCATCCTCTGGACTGCCAGTATTTTTTCTTCCCGTTTCATCAGCTCACCTCCGTTTTACCAGTATAGACCTGTTTCTCAGGAGATTCTTGACCGCATTTGCGAAAATCTTTAATTTGCTTCAAGCGTCAGCGGCATACCGATCACAATGGCTCTGGAATCCGGTCCGTGACCAATTTGTCTTGTTTTGACAATGGGCATTGCATCGTTTCGGACAACCTCTTTTACAAGGTCTCCGATCTCAGGTTTTTCCTCCGCCTCCTCCATCTTGGTGAAGCTTCCCAGAATAATTCCGTTTATCTTGTCAAAAACGCCCATCTGGCGGTACTGGTTGAGCAGTGAAACCATCCGGTCTGCGCCGCCGCTGTAGCTCTCCAGGAAAAGCAGCTTTTCTGAAAAATCCGGCAAATAGGGCGTTCCTGCCAGCTTCAGGAAGCAGCGGATATTGCCGCCGACCACCACCCCCTCCATATGGCTGCCCTGCAGAAACGCATAGTCAAAATCGAACAGGGCCCGCCCGCCCTGGAAAAGGGAGTCCTTAAAGCGGCTGAACTGTTCGATCCGGAAGTCATAGATCAGGTTTCTGATCTGGTAGAGAGTGCCCGGATGGCCGGTTTCCTTATAGATGGCGTTGATCACGGCCGTCACATCGCTGTAGCCAAAGAAGGGCTTAGCATTGTCCTTAAGCACCTGGTAGTCCAGATATTCCAGCACCTCATTGGCGAGGTCACCGCCTGACAGATCAAAAATCGCTTTAATCGTATTGTCACTGTAAAAATCCATCAGCGCTCTGGCCTTTTCCTGGGCTGTTCCGCTGAAGAAACGTGATTTTTCAAAAATATAAGGACTGCAGACGGGGTCCAGGCCTGCCTGTCTCAGGGTTTCAAGTAGTTTTTCCACATGGGTCCGGTTGGCGGCGGGCTGCGCGTTAGAACAGGCCACGATGCCAACTTTATCTCCGGCTTTCAGTTTCATTTGTGTTGCTCCCTTCGTCAGTAAATTTGCCCTCCGCTCAGCACTGTGCCTTTACGAGGACATCTTATTTCCATTATAGTATGAACCCCGGTCTTTGTCTATTGTTAAGTTTTCGACTTATTTTTTCGGCAATTTCAACAGACGCGCGTTAATGGCGACAATGATAGTGCTCAGCGACATCAGCACTGCCCCTGCCGCCGGGCTGATGACCACGCCCTGGTAATAGAGCACACCCGCGGCCAACGGCAGAGCCACCACATTATAGGCTGTGGCCCAGATCAGATTTTGCACCATTTTCTTAAAAGTCGCCCGCGAGAGCTTTAGAATGCTGACCACATCCAGAGGATTGCTCTTGACCAGAATAACATCCGCGGTTTCAATGGCCACGCTGGTTCCGGCGCCGATGGCAATGCCGAGATCTGCCTTCGCCAGAGAAGGCGCGTCATTGACCCCGTCGCCGGTCATGGCAACCCTGCGCCCGTCGCGGTGAAGCGCATCAATCTTTGACGCCTTGTCACCCGGAAGCACCTCTGCAAACACCTTGCTGATGTCCAGCTGCCGCGCCGCGTAGTCTGCTGCCCTCTGGTTGTCTCCGGTAAGCATAATGGAAGTGACATCCATCTGCTTCAGCTCATCTACAGCTTCCTTCGCTGTGGGGCGCACCACGTCGGATAAAGCGATGAAGCCCAGCAGCTTGTTGTCTCGGAGAATAAACACAACGGTTTTTCCTTCTTTGGCAAGGCTGCTATAGGCTTTCTCATCAAACGCGACACCCTCGCGCTTCAGATAGCCTGGGCTGACAATCTTGACAGGCTGTCCATCCACGGTGGCCCGCAACCCTTCGCCAGTCAGGTTCTGATAATCTGTGACCCTGAGCGATGCCAGCTTCCTGTCTTTTCCTGCTTCCACAATCCCTCTGGCAATGGGGTGCTCCGAATTTGCCTCTACCGAAGCGGCAATGGCCAGAAGTTCATCCTGTGAAACGCAGTCGGCCTGTATATCTGTTACGCCAAAACTGCCTTCTGTCAGTGTGCCGGTTTTGTCGAACACCACCGCATCCAGATTTCGGGCATTTTCAAAGGCGGCACGGTTGCGGATCAGCAGTCCGTTTTTTGCCGCAAGGCTGGTCGATACTGAGGTTACAAGCGGCATGGCAAGGCCAAGGGCATGAGGACAGCAGATAATAATAACCGTCACTGCCCGGGTAACGGCAAAGTTCAGGTTTCCCTCAATGGCCATCCATGAAACAAAGGTGATAATACCAGTGACCAGCGCGATATAGAAGAGCCATTTAGCCGCCCTGTCCGCCAGCCGCTGCGTATTGGATTTAGAGGCCTGGGCATCCCGAACCAAACGGATCACCTGAGATAAAAAGGTTTCATCCCCGACATGGCTCACCTTAAATTTTAAAATCCCGTCGCCATTGACAGAACCGCCAATCACATCATCACCCTTCCCTTTTTCAACAGGTACAGCTTCTCCGGTGATCATGGCCTCATTGACCTCTGAGCCTCCTTCATACACAACGCCGTCAATAGGGATTTTCTCCCCGGGCTTCACGAGGACTGCCTGTCCGGTTTTCAGGCTACTGACCGGCATATCCATGGTCTCGCCGTTATCCATAATCATATGGGCGTTTTCAGGCATGAGCCTGGCAAGCTCCTCCAAAGCCTTAGACGCGCCCATCACCGAGCGCATTTCAATCCAGTGGCCGAGCAGCATAATGACGATCAGGCTCGCCAGCTCCCAGAAAAAGTCTGATCCCTGTACACCAAATACCGTCGCCGCACTGTAGACATAGGCGACAATGATCGCCAGGGCAATCAAGGTCATCATGGCCGGAGATCTTTGTTTCAGTTCATCCCTGGCACCCTTGAGAAAAGGCCAGCCGCCGTAAAAAAACAAAAACGTTGACAGGGCCAGCAGAACATAAGAATCCCCTGGAAAACGCCAGTCAACGCCTAAAAACATCTGTATCATGGGTGAAAGAACCATGATGGGAATCATCACAGTCAGGGACACCCAGAACCGTCTCTTGAAATCCTGAACCATCATGGCGTGGTGATCCATGCCGCCCATCTGCACAGACGAGTGGTCCATTTCGCCCATCCCCTCCATACTGTGGTTATGCTCCATTGTATGATGTGTATCGTTCATGGTATCGCTCCTTTTTTAAAAGGTATATACCCTGAATTTTGGTTTCACATCATTTCACACAATTCGCCCGTCCTTTACCACCACTGTCCGGCTGCCGCACTCAGCCGAATCGGCAGAGTGCGTGACCATAAGGATCGTCACGCCCCTTTCCCGGTTGATGCGCTGCAAAAGCGTCATGATCTCCCAGCCGGTCTTGCTGTCAAGGTTGCCGGTAGGCTCATCGGCAAACAGAATCTCCGGATCGTTGACCAAAGCACGGGCAATGGCGACACGCTGCTGCTGACCGCCGGAAAGCTCACGCGGTGTGTGCTTTCTGCGGTCCGTAAGCCCCACGATTTCCAGAAGATCGTCAAGCCGGGGCTGTAAGTCACAGCGGCTCTTGCCATCCAAAAGCACAGACAGCAGAATATTTTCCTCAACCGTCAGATTTGGTATCAAATTATAAAACTGAAAGACAAAACCAATATCTCTGCGGCGCATCAGGCTTTTCCGCTTGTCATCCCACTGTGAAATATCTTGCCCCTGCAGGATAACACTGCCGTCTGTGGGCTCATCAAGCCCTCCCAAAATATAGAGCAGTGTGCTTTTTCCAGAGCCGGATGGCCCCATGATGGATACAAATTCGCCCTGATATATTTCCAGGGAAATATTTTTCAGAACCGAAGCCGTCACTTCACCCATCTGGTAATCCTTAATGATATTGCGGGCTTCCACTGCTGTTTTTTTCATATGCTTCATTTTTTCTCCTTTACTCGCATTTAATTTCTTCAACCAGATCCATCTTTGACCCTTTAATCACCGGAACCACTGCCCCGGCTAAATTGATAAGGACTCCCGCCAGTCCGGCCGCCAGAAATACCTTTATATCCAGGGTTGGTGTCATGGCAATCTGCGGCCCCGCCACCAGAAAGATGGTCTGGATCAACAGCCATGACACCATCACTCCGATAAACGCCCCGATGATGCCCGAGGAAAAACCTTCCAGAAGCGTCATTTTAATATTCTGTCTATTGCTCATTCCAACAGATTTGTACATGGCAATGGTGCGCCGCCTCTGCAGATAATTGATGAGCAGATTATTGATCACCCCTGCGCCTGCCAGAAACAGAATAAAATACGTCAGCTTGTGCATGGGTGAGAGAAAAGCGCCGACCACACCCATGGCGTCCTGGTTAAACTCCTCAACTGTCCGGCTCCAGTTTTCCTTTTCGCCGAAAAGGTTACGGATACGGATCATCACCGCATCGGGATCGTCGGCGGTGTAAGCCAGAAAGCCATATTCTGACTGGCCGAAATCCGACACGGCGCAGGCCGCCGGAATCACTGCCTGGGCGTCATCCGCCCGGGACTCCATGCTGCCAATCACCCTGTAATCAAAAGCCTGTCCATTCATCGACAGCTCAATGGTGTCGCCAACCCCAAGGCCTCGCTGCTTCATGGTGTCTGTCTTTAAAAGAATCACCCTGCCCATTCCAAATTCAGACAAGGCGGAATTCTCTGCCGCCGCGTCAGGGTACCTGACAGCAAGCATGGCATTATACTGCTCCAGATCCTCCACAGCCTCCAGGCGGTCAAAGAGAACACCGCCGCTTTCGACCGCTCCATTCATAACATACATGGGCATAACCTCCCGGACTCCGTCAATCTCCTGTACCTCTCCCACAAATTCTGGTGCCATCTGAGCGTCGGCAAAGCCGTCGAGTGCTGCACCGTTAAACACATCGCTGATATACTGGTTCACAAAGCTCCCCACCACACTGATGGCGATGACGGCCGAAAGACTGATAAATAGCAGGGTAATATTCTGATGGACGTTGCGGTTATTCCGCAGGTTTCGGGCTGCCAGCATTCCCTCATTTCCAAAGCAGCAGGCATATATCTTCTCCATAACCCAGGCGGCCCCGTCCGCCACTGGCGGGATCATCAAAATCGCCGCGGCAAGAATGCCCAGCAGAGAGAGTCCCCCGACAAGAAACAGCGCGTTATCCTCAAGGGACAGCAGCCGAGGCGCGGCAATGGAAAGCACCAGCAGCACTGTGCCAGCCGCCAGCCGTGCCTTTGTTGACACCCGCTTCTGTGCCACGCTTCCGAGCACGACCTCCTTAACCGGCAGCCTGCTGGCGCGGCGCACAGGAATGTATGCGCTGAGCAGGGACACCAGCACTGCCACAGCAGAGGACAGCAACACATTGAGCGGCGACACCACCATGGGAATGGCGATCCCCTGGGAAAGGGAGTCCCCCAGGCCCTGGAGCAGCAGTCCCAATACCGCTGTCCCCACCGGAATCGCAATAACAACACTCAAAATGCTATAGACCATGCTTTCCATCAGCAATATCCCTGTGACTGCCCGCCTCGTGGCGCCGATACTCCTGAAGGTTCCAATGACTGGAAGCCGCTCCAGGGTAATCACCTGATAACTGCTGAAAATAATAAACACGCTCATGACCAGGGAAAAAAAGCTGATCAGGAAAAATGGCATGGATTTTTGCCGGGCGTCGGCCTGTACCTGGGCTTCATCATAGGTTTTTTCAACCGTGTACTGTGCACCGGGCAGGGCCGCGGAGAGCGAATCCATTAGCTGTTCTGCTGACACACCCTCCGCAGGGGCCACCAGTATCCGGCTGTAACCTGCTGCCACTCCGTCCAGTCCTCTCAGACATTCCTCGGAGACGAGGGCGTTAAAACCCCGTGTATTTCTTAAAAACACCGTGTCATAGGCCGCGACAGCCGCGACGCGAAACGTTCTTTTTTCCCCGTCAATCTCAAGACTTAAGGCATCGCCGGCCTTCATCGGATATTTTGAGGTAAATTTTTCCGGCAAAACAATTTCATCTTCCTTAAGTGGGCTGAGCTTTTCGCCACTTAACAGGCGCGGCTCATTGATGGCAGACAATTCCTCTAAATCTGCGGCAAGCAGATCAAAATTCTCATAGTAGCCCTCCTCGCTGTAAAGTCCTTTTGTCTCAAGTATCCCCACAGCCCAGCCGATCTCCGGTAAATCGGGAACCGCTTCCTTCCTTATCTTTGCCGTTCTGCCATCCTCACCTGCCTGGGCCGTTACAACCACAGTCGCACTTCCAGCCATTCCTTTTGCCATTTTACGCTGAGCGGCTTCATAGGAATCGCCAATGCACAGCGAGACAAAAAGCAGCACAGCAGAGAGTACAATGGACAGCAGCATTACCGCTGTCCGCAGCTTTCGCTCACGGATATTGTTTAAAATATACCTGAATATAATTTTCAAAAGCTCACCTGCTTTCCTGAGTTTTGCCGCACGAAAAAACCGGCGGCTTACTCTAAGAATAAACCGCCGGCCTTACGCCTGCTTTCAACAAACCTTATTTTAATCTTAATTTTGAGGAAGCGTGATCCTGAACGCTGTCCCGCCCCCCAGACAGCTGTCCACCGATATCTTTCCGCCATGCAGCGAGATAATTTCGCGGGCAATGGCCATGCCAAGACCGGTCCCTCCGCTGTCTGTGGCAGCTGGAGCGCCCCGGTAGTAACGGTCAAAAATCCGGTTTAACTGCGTTTCAGACATTCCCCCGCCCTCGTCCCAGATCCGGATTTGACAGGGAATCCCTGAAATAATTTCCACCCCGATTCTCGCGTCACTGCCGCTGTGCAGAAGTGTATTGATGAACAGATTATTTAAGGCCCGCTTCATAAGTCCCGGATCAAAATTCAAAATCTGGCAGCCCTCTGCCTCAAATTCTACAGCACGTCCGGCATGTCGGGGATCGTTCAGACAGTCGATGACCAGCTCCCGAACAAACCGGATGATATCCAGGGCTTTCAGATTAAGGGGCACCATGCCATTTTCCAGCTGGTAGGTAAGTTTCAGGTCATTGATGAGCGTCTCGGCATAGGCGGTATTTTTTAGAATCGCAGCGCTGTATTTTTGAAGCTCCCCAGCATCCGGCGTATCATCCGAATTGGCCAGCAGCTCGGCATATCCCCGTATGGGCGACAGCGGCGTTTTAAGGTCGTGCGTAATATTGGCGATCCACTCCTCCCTCATCCGCGCGTCTTTCTTTCGGGCTTCCTCTGCCTCCTGGAGTGCTTGATCCAATGTGTTCAGGCTGGCATAAACATCCTGGAAAGCGCCTCTTTCGTGAGTCTTCATATAACGGCGGCCAGCGATCTCCTCCACTGCCCTGGTCATTTTTGAAAGCCTGCGGGTAACCGCAAAGCCATAGGCCAGCCCAAGACCTGCTGTCAGAAAAAGCACTGCGCCTGCGCCAAACAGCACATACGACTTGCCCGAGGGAAAATGACCGGCGTTCACATTCATCGTGATCTTGGCAATATCCATGGGAAAACCGATGAGATAGGTCCAGCTCCGGCCATTATCCTCTGACACACCCGAAAAAACAGCTTTGTCTCCACTGCTGTCCAGCGTACTGAGCAGCCTGTCCGGCGAATACTCCTCTGGCTGCCCCTCCGGCACAGAGACGCCTTTAACTACATGGCCGGCACCGTCCAGAATCTGGAGCCAGAGTCCATTATTCTCCAGCATTTCAAATCCCTTCTGAGTGATCACTGGCTCCCCCTCCTGAAAAATAATTTCCTCCGAAAAAGCCCCGGTAAACTCAGCGGGCCAGTCGCTCCGGACAATTTCTCCATTTGGCTTCTGGACGGTCACGGCGTAGACCACCATACCTGCTCCGGCGGCCAGAATAAGCATCATGAGGATTAAAAATAAGCCGTAGATGTGAAAAGCAGATTTATAGCCGGACTGTTTCATTGCCCTGTCCCCACAGCCAGCCGATAGCCCAGTCCCTTAACGGTCAGGATAAGTTCTGGCCTTGAAGGATCCTTCTCAATCTTCTCCCGGAGATGACGGATATGAACCATGATGGTATTGTCACACACTGCGCTCATCTCTCCCCAGACCTGCTCATAAAGCCGGTCCTTGCTGATGATCTTCCCTGCGTTTTCGGCCAGATACAAAAGAATACCAAACTCCCGGGCAGTCAGCCCAAGCTCCCGCCCATCCTGATAAACACGGCTGCCGTCCACATCAATCTCCAGCCCGCCGACGCTTATGCGCCGACTGGCGGCAGCCTCAGACGTTTTATTGTATTCCAGCCGCCGGAGCTGGGCCTTGATACGAAAGACCAGTTCCTTTGGGCTGAAGGGTTTGGTAATATAGTCATCCCCGCCGCTGCTGAGCCCGAGAATTTTATCCACATCATCGTTTCTCGCGGATAAAAAAAGTACCGGGCAGTAGGAAAATTCACGGATCGCCCGGCAAACCTCGATTCCGTCCATATCTGGCAGCATGATGTCGAGAATCACCACATCTGGCGCATTTTTCTTACAGGCCGCGAGGGCTTCACTTCCTGTGAACGCCTTGTCAACACAGCGGAATCCCTCTTTTATGAGGGCTGTTTCCACCAAACCGGTGATGTCTGGTTCATCATCGACCAGTAAAATTCTTTTGTCATAAACGCTTTCCATGGCCGCCTCCTTTTTATGGCTTCGCTTCTGTTTTCGTCCACTATATGCCATTTGGAGAACCCTGTCAAGCGCACAGGCTCAATTCAGCCTTCCAGGCGGTGCTCCTTAAAAACCGCCTTTGCCACAGCCACCCCGTTTAAAACTCTGGGAAAACCCACATATGGAATACACTGGATGAAAACCTCAATGATTTTTTCCGGGGAAAGCCCCACATTTAAGGAACCGTTAATGTGAACCTTCAGCTGTGCCTCACAGCTGCCTGAGGTCAGCAGACTGGCGATGGTGATGGTCTCCCGCTCCTCTAGTGTAAGCCCGTCCCTGGGGTAAATATCCCCAAAAGCAAACTCCACGATATACCTTCCCAGATCCGGCGCAATGTCCTCCAGAGACGCTATCACACCCTCACCCGCACCGCCGTCAATCCGGCGCAGCATTTCCAATCCTTTGTCAAACCTTTTGTCATCCATTTGATCTTACCTCCTGTTTCTTTTATAATAAAAGTGTAGTCCTTAGACTATAGTCAAAGTCAAGAGGAAGATTAAGGAGTCTTAAAAATGACCATCGGTGAACTTACTAAAAAGACAGGCATCGGCGAACATACCCTGCGTTTCTACGAAAAAAAAGGCCTTATCCGGGTCCCGCGGGATGGACAAGGCCGCCGTTTTTACAGGGAAAAGGATATTGAGTGGGTGCGCTTCATCAAACGCCTGAAGGATACCGGCATGCTGCTAAAGGATATAAAAATTTACGCAGACCTCCGTTATGAGGGCGACCATACTGCCGCCAGGCGCCTGGAAATTCTCAGAAAGCACCGGGAATACGTCGAGGAACAGCGCCGCAAATGGGATGAATATCTCGAAAACCTCGATGCCAAGATCGGCATTTATGAGGAAATGATAAAATAATCAATCTCTCTGCGAGCATTTGGCCGCGTCAATGGCCAGAACAATCATCAGGGACAGGAGCATGTCCTGTGGATCTGCGATGTCGATCACATAGGTATCGGTAAAATTAAACAGCTGCTTGGACGCCTGCATGACCATGCGTCCTTGGCCGTCCACCACCTCGTACTCCCACTCAAAGAGATCCCCCTCCACGCTCCAGTCGTTGCAGTTCAGCGTGAAGGCTGATCTGAAAAAAGTAAATTTTTTCTGAATCTCTCCAATTTCCCGGCCATTCTGGTACAGAGCGAACCGCGGCAGCAGGGTGAGCACCTCCTCTTTTACAGTCCCCACACGCTCGCCGAAGCGGTCATAAATCTCAAGGCAGTGTCCCCAGGACAGACGGCCCTTAACCATAAAAACCGTTTCTCCCGCCTCATCATAAATATCGTAGCTGTCAAACCAAGAGAACAGCCGCTGCTTGAATAGTAATTTCATCTTTTCCTCCTTCAATGTATACTTGTCATAATACAACTATTTCCTTTAATTTTATGCTATAATGCACCTATTGATTGTATTTACAGGAGATATTATGCAGAAATTATCACGAAAAAACACTTTTCTCATCGGGATTACGCTTTTCTCGATGTTTTTTGGCGCGGGAAATTTAATTTTTCCGCCCTTTCTGGGGGAACAGGCCGGAAGCCTGACCTGGATCGCTTTTGCGGGCTTTGCCATCAGTGCCATTGGCCTGCCCATACTGGGGGTAGCAGCTGTGGCGAAATCCGGCGGGCTGGACGCACTGGCCGGACGGGTGCACCCTGCTTTCGCGGCAGTATTCACCTTTTTAATTTACCTGTCCATCGGCCCCTGTCTCGCCATTCCGCGTACGGCCAGCACTTCCTTCGAAATGGCAGTACTGCCGTTTTTGCCTGAGGGCAGCGGCGGCAGTCTTATACTGCTGCTCTACTCCATTGTCTTTTTTGCTGTGGCGCTGCTGCTGGCCCTAAAACCCGATAAGCTCACAGACCGGCTCGGCAAAAAGCTGACTCCCTGTCTGCTTGCCTTGATTTTCATTATCTTTGCTGCCTGCGTGGTTTTTCCGCCGGGCAGTTATGGCGCTGCCACTGGCAGTTACACCTCTAACTCCTTTGTCCAGGGCTTTCTTGACGGCTATCAGACAATGGATACTATCGCGGCGCTTAACTTCGGTATTATTATCGCTTTAAACATAAGGGCTTTTGGCGTTGGTGAGGATAGACTGGTCGTGCGCGAAACCATCAAGGCTGGCTGGATTGCCGGCGGGCTTTTGCTGGCAGTCTATGCGGCTCTGACCCATGTAGGCGCTTTATCCGGCGGCAGCTTTGGCGCTACTGCCAACGGTGCGCAGACGCTGACCCAGATTGTCATGCACCTTTTCGGACAGGCCGGGCTCATCATTCTGGCTTTGATCTTCCTCATTGCCTGCCTGAACACCTGCGTTGGACTGATCAGCTGCTGCAGCGAATATTTCAGCGGAATTTTTCCGCGGTTCTCTTATAAGAAGTGGGCTGTCTTTTTTGCCTTTATCAGTATGGTTATTTCAAACGCGGGGCTGAACAAAATTCTGGAAATATCCATACCAGTGCTCAACTGCCTTTATCCAGTGGCTATTGTGCTGATTCTGCTGGCTTTTCTGCAAAAATGGATTGGCAGCTTTTCCCGCGTCTACCCCACAGCCATCCTGTTTACCGGCGTGGTCAGCGTTATTTACGCTCTGGATCAAAAAAGCCTGACCATCCCCTGGCTGACCAGCATGACGTCCAAAATTCCTCTTTACAGCATTGGCCTGGGATGGCTGATTCCCGCGGCCATCGGCATTGTTCTGGGAATTCTGCTGTCCCTCACCTTTAAAAAGAAAGCGGCGCCGGCCAATGAGTAGGCTGTTTTGCCTCGGCTGTACACACCTATAACATTAACGCCATGTGAAGCATCTGCTTTCACATGGCGTTTTATCTTTTTAGGACACGGGCTTGCTTGTGACGTAACGTAGCATGCTATAATACAAACATATACAGGAGGTATCTGGCATGAACAAAAACAGAGCAATTCCAAAAGGCTACATGACCGTCGGCGAGCTCGCCAAAAAGATGGGCACTACGGTTCGTACCCTGCAGTATTACGACAATGAGGGCCTGCTCTCGCCGTCATCAGAAAGTGAAGGCGGCCGCAGGCTTTATACCGACAAGGATATGGTTAAGCTGCACCAGATTTTATCTTTAAAGTCCCTGGGATTTTCACTGGATGATATTAAAAACCGTCTGGTTTCCCTCGAAAGCCCCGAGGCCATTGCGGACGTGCTCACTGAGCAGGCTGCTGCCATCCGGGGAAAGATCAACAGCCTAAAAGAGGCTCTGGCATCGGTCGAGGCATTAAAGGAAGAAGTCCTGCAGATGCAGTCTGTAGATTTTAAAAAATATGCAGATATCATCATAAACCTGCAGATGAAAAATAAATTTTACTGGCTGATCAAGCATTTTGACGACAAAACCCTCGACCACTTCAGAAACCACTTCGATAAAGACAGCGGCCTTGCAATGCTGGAAACCTTCACACGGCTGAACAGCCAGGCTGTGCGCTTTCAAAAGATCGGCGTCCTGCCCGAAAGTGCGGAAGGTCAGAAGCTGGCGGAATCCTTTTGGACTATGGTCATGGATTTTACAGGCGGTGATATGAGCATGCTGCCACAGCTCATGGAAATAGCCGACATTGACGGGCCGGACAGTGAATGGAAACAAAATCAGGCAGCTGCCAATGCTTTTATCGAACCTGCTCTGGACATCTATTTTACCAATCTGGGATTTAATCCCTTTGAGACGGTGCCCCAATGAGCGCTGCCATCGAGGTAAAAGGATTAAAGAAAAGCTATGGCCGGCACACTGTCCTTAAAGGTCTGAGCTTCAATATTCTAAAGGGCGAAATCTTTGCGCTGCTTGGCGTAAACGGCGTGGGAAAAACCACTGCTCTTGAGTGCATTGAAGGTCTCAGAAAATATGACAGCGGCAGCATCGTGATAAATGGAAAAATGGGCATTCAGCTTCAATCCTCCTCTCTGCCAGCCAACATCAGACCTTTGGAGGCTGTGCGGCTATTTGCCAAATGGAATAAAACCCAGGCCAATCCCGCCATGCTTGCTTCTCTGGGGATCAGTGAGTTTTCGGAGAAACAGTACGCTGCGCTGTCAACAGGCCAGAAGCGGCGTCTGCACCTCGCCCTTGCCCTGATCAGCGATCCGGACATTGTATTTTTGGACGAGCCGACCGCCGACCTTGACGTGGAGGGCAGGGTATCGCTCCACGGTCAGATCCGCGAGCTGAAAGCTCAGGGCAAAACCATTATTTTAGCCAGCCATGATATGGCTGAGGTGGAAAGCCTGTGTGACCGCATTGCAATTTTAAACGATGGGACTCTTTTCTTTCTGGGGAGCGTTGCAGAATTGTCCGCTAAGCTGGGAAAACGCTACACTATTCACATTAAAACTGCCCAAGGGGATAAAAGCTTTGTATCAGACAACATCGCAGAAACCATGTTGGCTCTGCTCGAGGATTTCAGGCTGAGAAACATTGAGGTGCTGGATATTAAAATAGACCAGGGAAACCTTGAGCAGCATTTTATGAACATCGCGAGGGGGAATATCAAATGAGTGCTTTTTTATACGGCGTAGTTTTGCAGTGGAAACTGGATATCCGCAGCCGGTCACTGCTGATCACCTGTTATATTGTGCCGCTTCTGTTCTTTATGGTCATGGGCGGCATCTTCACTGCCATTATTCCCGAGTCCCGGGAAACCCTGATACCGTCCATGACTGTCATGGGCGTATCAACGGGCGCCCTCATAGGTCTGCCGCCATCTCTGCTGGAAATATACGGAAGTGATATAAAAAAGGTCTACAGGGCCAACGGCGTACCTCTGTACCTGGGTATGTTTTCCATATTTTTGTCCGCTTTTATACACCTGTCAATCATGTCAGCTATTATTTATCTCGCTGCTCCGGTTATTTTCGACGCGTCTGTCCCGTCAAACCCGCCCTTATATTTTAGCTCACTCGCAATTTTCACTACGGTGTCCCTTTCTGTGGGCTGCGTCCTGGGGCTTTCCCTCAAAAACCAGGCAAAGCTCACCATGATTTCCCAGCTTATCTTTCTGCCGTCCATTATGCTCTCCGGGATTATGTTTTCTGCCGATCTGCTTCCCGGTTCACTGGCGGCAGCCGGAAAATTATTCCCGGCTGCCTGGGGATACAAGTTACTGCTCAATAACGGCTTTAATGCTGACAGCCTGCTGCCCCTGACCGCTATCCTCACAGCAGCGGTCCTGTTCTGTATTTTCATGTTAAAAAAGCTCAAATCCGAATAAGCGGTTCTTTTCTTTAATCAGGTCCTTTTCAGAAAACCGCGCGTATCTTCTCTTCCAGATAGCCGGCGCCCCCCTTATCCCCAGCGCCCTCTGCCACGGCAGCCACCATCAGAGGGCTTTCATCTGTCTGGTCCGCATAAAAAAGGACGCACAGAGCTGTATCTTCTGAACTTTTCTGGGCCGCTGTCCCTGTTTTTGCCGCAAGCACTCTTCCCTTTTGGCTCTTTGCCTCCTGTAAAAGGCTTTCTCTGATGTCCGCGGCCTTTTCCTGGGAAATCACATCCTTTTTCCAGTACTTCACCATCGGGTTGGCATCATATTTGATATAGGGTTCCACCATATTACCGTCATTCACAAGGGCAGAATAAATCAACGCCAGATGCAGAGGGCTGGCGGCCATGCCCGTCGTGCTGCTGCCCGCTGCCGCCAGGTCACCGTTAACGGTACCGCTCTCTGAAATTCTGGAGGCCTCCATACTGAAATCAAAGGGCAGCGACTCTCCAAAGCCAAGCTTTTTAAGCTGTTCGGCATACGCCTCGCTGGTTTCCACACCAGCGCCGATGGTTACAGGCTGAATGAGCTCTCCGGGCGCATAGGCTTTCTCGAACCGGTTAAGCAGCGGATTGCCCGGATTCTTATTCAGGCTGTCCCTCTCGGCGTCACTCATACCCAGAATAAAAATGTTGGGATTGTAGGACGGCGCACTGACCAGAGCCAGCACAGCGCCGGTTTTCGGATTAATGGCTGCCGCGGCGCTTTTATCCCCGGCAAGCTGATCGTAAAGGGCTGTCTGAAGCCCGGTGTCGATGGTTGTCTGAACATCAAAACCTTTTACCGGGGAGCTTTCACACAGAACACGGCTTGTTTTAATCCCATCACTGCTGGTATCACTGACGGTGATGGTGCCTCCGTCCTTTCCTCTCAGCTGACGGTCAAAAACCTTTTCCAGCCCACCTTTGCCTACAACACTCGTATCCCGGTAATCGCCTTCATTCTTAAGCGATTCCAGCTCCTCAGCCGTGATGGCGCCGATATAGCCTGTCAGGTGCGCGGCTTTTTCTCCATAAGGGTAGCTGCGCACCTCTGCTTCTCCGATCATCACACCAGGTATCTGCAAAAGCGCAGTCTCCAGTCCTGCGTCAATTTCGGGCAGTGTTTTGACTGGAACATAAATCTCCGCTGTCACCCAAGAGGCGGACAGCGCGTCTTCAATCTCTTCGGTGGTAATCCCCAAGAGCCCGGCGGCTGTGGCCAGATCGACAGCCCGGGTATCTGCGCTTATTTTTCCTGGAACAAAGCCGACCGAGGGGGCCGTACCTGGTCCTGCCAGCATATTGCCGTCCTTGTCCAGAATGCTTCCCCGATCTGCCGCAGTTGTGGTGACACTGACTTTGGCGGTTTCGCTGAGTCCGGGCAAAATGACCGCGGAATTCCAGACAAGCCGGTATTCTCCGAAAAAGCTGTCCTTCCGCAGCCTCACATTACCAGGATTGGCAAGCACACCGGCCACTGTTTCCATTCTCAGGTTATAATAGGCCTGCTGTTGTTTTGAATCAATTTTTTCAACACTCATGACCTCCAGCTTCAGATCCCTGGCTTCAATACCCTCATAGATATTTTTATTCCGTGTGATAAAATCCTCCCGGCTGATGGTCTTTTTAGAATCATCACTGATGAGCAGATACATTTTATCGTAATCCCGCTCACCCACTGCGCCAAAATAGCGCTCAAGAGCCCGTTCCGGCGTGTTGACTGAATGATAAGCCGCAAGGGCCAGCGCCGCGATAATGACCACCAATGCCACTATACCAACCACGATCTTCATTGTTTTACCGTCTGCTTTCATGGTTTCACCTCCACTTCCTTAAGCTTATTATATGATGATTGTACTTTGACGTAAAGAAGTTTTAAGCGGGCACACTAAAAAAGATGCTTCACACTGAAGCATCTCAAGTATTACTTGAATTTTGATTTCTCATAATTGTAGGGAATACTGCTCCCCACCACCACGTCCTCAATCTTTTCAAGGATCAGCCAGTCGTCCATATTGCCCTGATGGTCAAACGCCAATGGCTCAATAGCCTCCACATTTTCAAATTCTACTAGGCAGAGGCATTTCTTATGCCAGCGTTTTTTCTGTTTTTCGGATAAATTAAGCCTATCCTGATTCGATTCAAGGGCTTCATCAATGGCTTCCTCTGAAAGCTTGACATAATTCTGGACACTTTTTACCGCCGCCCTGGCCGAAATGGCTTTGCTGCCCTTTTTCATGAAATAAAGTTTCTCACCCTCAAAGACCCGGCTGTGGGGAATCTTCCTGCCCGCCGCACCTCTCACAATCATGGTCTTCGTACCGTCCATAATTTTTTCCAATACTTTTTCCTTGTCATCACAATAAACTAAATGCTCCATTGCTGCCTCCTGTTTCTATAAAATTGGTATCCATATCTCACTTTTATAATCCTCCGCAAAGCTGTTGCCCGCTGAATACCACTCCATTTCCGGGCAGTCCGCGTGGTCAAAGGGATACTTGATGACCCACTCCTCATTCAAAAACCTCCAGCCCTTCTGGATTGCGCCCGGCATCGGGCCGGCACACTCAAAAACAGCCCAGTCCGCCGGCGGAATCTCAATGGCCTCAAGCCCTTTTCCCGCAGGCCGGTCGGTAATCCCGGCGATATAGTAATCCATCAACCCATCCTGGTAATTTCCAAATACACCAAAGGTGCCTGAAGGTTTATGAGCTTCAGTATAAGAAATAATCTGCGCCAGCCTGCCGTTTTGCATAACCTCATTCCAAAAGCCGGAATCGCCCTGAAATTTTCGCCATTCAGGCAGCTGATGGACCGCTTAACACCCAGAAGACGAAAGCCTTCTTTGTGCTCGACCCGCCATTTAATATCATTATCTTCGGTAAAATTCATCCGTGGATACACCTTTAAAACAGAGGTCTTCTTTTTGGCCTCTGTGGGCGTCATACCGTGAAAGGCCTGAAATGCCCGGGTAAAGGCTGTCGGCGAATCATAGCCGTATTTTACGCTGGCGTCCAGCACCTTGATCTCTGTGCTTTTAAAATCATAGCCTGCCAGGGTAAGCTTCCGGTTACGGATATATTCCGCCAGGGTGACGCTGTTCATATAGCTGAAAATCCGCTGAAACAGCGAATAAGAACAACCGGCCAGCTGCTCGATTCTTTGCCTGTCGATCTCCTCATGGCCCAGCTGCAGACTGCTCTCAATATAATCAATGATCTTGTTTAAACGTTCTGTCCAGTCCATCCTCATTTCCTTTCTTTTGTATCATAGCACACTATCTTAAAGCCTTCCTCTCTTTTTGCGCTGCAAAAAGAAGACTAAAGACTTTATTAAAAAAGGGCGGAAACTCCGCCCTTCAGATTTCTTTCTGCTTTAATATACCAGCCCGCTTCATATCTTCCTCTAAAAAACCCCGCGGGCAGCCTTTATTCGGAAAGCCCGCCACACTGCACCGCTCCTCATTGGCAAAACGGCTGTGCAGCGCCTGATATTTTCGTGTTTTATCCACATCAGCCGTCAGGCCAAACAAACGCTCCACTGCCCGGTTGAGTCCGGCTACCGGGCGGCGGCCGTGGGTCTTTGTGACACTGAGTCTGCCTGCCCTTTCAAAATAATCCTGAACCTGCTCGCCCGTATAACCTTCGCCGCTGAGCCCAAGGGCAATCCCTTCTTTCAGCAGCTCAGGATAACCGGCCCAGTCCACAGCAGTCATTCCCCAGAGGACAACCGCAAAACGACTGCTCGCATTCACAGCGACCAGTGTTTCCTTTCCCTGAAAAAATATGACATGTGCCTCCCAGCAGTAAAAAAGGTTTTCTGGCGGCCCATAGGGCGGACTGGATGTTTTTAAAAATTTCTGAAGCGGGATGGTAATACCTATCTGCATTTACGCACCTCATCATCTCCTTGAATCACCTTCAGCATAACCTGTACCGTAAAGTTGTTTTCATCATAATGGATTTCCATCATTCCCTTGTTTTTTTCCACAATCCTTTTTACCGAGGCGATGCCCATACCCTCGCCCTCGTGCTTTGTGGAATAATACTGCTTATCTCTGAAAATCACTGCCTTCTGGTAGGTGTTCCGAATGGCCAGCACCAGCTGTCTTCCCTCTACATCCGCCTTGATCTCAATCGTCCTGGGATTTTTTTCACGGGCGGCGCAGGCCTCCACAGCGTTCTCCACAAGATTTCCAAAGACAATACACAAATCCGTATCCGGGATATCGAGTGACTCCCGCACATGGGCTTTTACCGTCACCCCGATCCCTTCTGCTTTTGCCATAGTGTAGTAGTGCAGCAATATCGCATTGACCACCGGATTCTGGCAAAAGGAAATGTCCTCTCCAGCTAAATACTCCGGGGCAAGGGCCTTCATATAATTCCGCAGACCCTCCATATCCTTATTGTCCAGAAAGCTGTCAATGGACAGCAGATGATGCCGCCAGTCATGCCGGAGCCGAGCGTTGTTTTCTACATTTTCAATCACTCGCTGATACTGGTCCTTCTGCATCCTCAGCTGGGATGATATAAGCTTTGTCTGCTGCGCGGCCGTTATTCCCCTGTAGGTCTGAATCAGCATCAGGAGGGTCACCAGAAAGAAAGTGTAGGTGGTAACAGCCCATAGAACCGTAAATGTAATATCCACGCCATTGGTCGGCACATGGGCTTTCCAGTAATCTCCGACAATCTTTACAAAGAAGATCATATAAATCAGCGCCGGGATCACCCAGATATACTTCCAAAAACTGAAATTCCCCTCAAACTCAACCACCTGCTTATACAGGCGAACCATCAAAATCCAGAGCAGCGGAATACACACGATGAGCACACCGACCACCACAAGAGCATACACCAGCGAAAACGGCAGGTTCAGACTCAGGGAATTGACAATCACCTTGGCAATGGCGACAATATTGACATAAAGGTTTAAAACCATCAAAACAATGAATAAAATCTCAAAAAAACTGCCCTTTATGGCAATGCGGAAAATTGCCACCGCCGTGAGAATCCACAGCACGATCCCAAAGCTGCTGTACTCTACTAAAAACTTCCCGGATGTTAAAAACAAAACAATGACCACGACCGTAACGGCTGTCAGCAGAGCGGCTAAAGCCGCCGTCACAAAATTATTGTAACGAAACCGGCTTTTGAAGGGCGTAAACAGGCAGTAGGCGAAGACAATACAACAGACGACCACCCGGAGCGTCGTGCTTATAATATCAATGAGCATACGTTCCCTCTCTTTTCCAAAATCTGATTTTTATCGTCCTCTCATCTGCCTTCATTATAATACATTTTTTTCTTCTTTTGTAGCAGCATTTTTGTTTTGGGTGCATTTTCCGACGACATCCGCCAAAATCATCAGAGTTATCTCCCCTTATTTTAATTTCTCCCTAAATCTCCAGTAAAAACAGCCCGTTCGCCATATCATAGCTGTACCCGGCGGACAGCAGCGTATTCCGGGAGGCATGGTTGTCGGTCTCGGGCTGGACGATGATTCTTTTAGCGTCCTTTTCCTCTGCGATAAGCTTCCCCATCAGCCGCACAGCCGCGCCGGCATAACCTTTTTGCAGATTTTCCACCTCACCAATAAGATAATCAATGCTATAAGTGCCCTCTGCCGGAATATTTCCATGCCAGTCCTCTCCGCTTTTCCAATAAGGATAATACTGACAAAAGCCCATGGTCTCGCTGTTTTTACAGATGATATAGTGACGTATCCAGCTATACTCTCCTTCTCGCTCTCTCACCTCGTCAAGCCATGCCTGCGGATCAGTGAACCAGGGCTTTATATGCTCCGTATCCAGCCATTTAGCCAACAGCGGAATGTCCTCATCCGTAAATTTTTTTAGCCAAAGTGACGTTACTTTATCTTTCACTAAATCGTACTCCTTTTCTTCTTTCATCAAATTATATTTCTGATAATCTGTCTTTTCCTTATGTTAACATTATCCTGATCTGCTTTCAACTTCTCTTAATCCCGACGCACATATAAAAAACCGCCGGACACTGATGTGCCGGCGGTAAAAAACCTGGTTATTTTTTATTCAGTTCGTTCTGTGCTTTTTTTAAAGCGTCCAGCATCTCAACGATCTTTCCTTTTCGGCTCGGCGCGTTTAGAATACCGCTGGTGCCGCCGCTTCCATGGGCGCCTTCCATGACTACCCGGTAAACATCATCGCCGGTGCTGACTCCGGCAGCCTGAACGATCAGAATTGTATCGTCAATGGACTTCACCGCGTCATTTGTCGCCTTAATATAATCCTCGCTGCTCGTGCTGCCTGTCCCAATCAGGCTGGTCGGCTCACAGATCATCATATCTGGCTTCAACTGCGCGACAGCTTTGGATTCCTCTGGTGAATCAGCACACACAATGGTGACGATGTCGAGCGCATCGGCGCGCTTGATAATTTTGTCAAGCTGTGCGGTGGTTACAGGGTGCTCAGCATGATTTAAGACAACGGCCTGAGCGCCGGCAGCCTTAAGCCCTTCGGGTAAAATGTGACCCATCCCCCGGCCTGGCACAATGCCATCCATGTGCTGGGCGGTCACGACGATATGCTCTGTGGCGTCGGCGACTTTCTGAATATCCACATGCTGGGCGGTAAAAAGAATGTCCAGATCATATTCTTCAGAGAGCTGATCGCAGACCTTTGCCAGCTTCACAGATTCTTCTCCGTAAATATACGCCTTGGGATTAACGATTAAAAAGGGTGCGCGTATTTTTCTTTTCATTTTTATTCCCCCATCACCACAATTTTACACTGGCGTACCCGCGGGCGGGCACGGTCAAAATCCGCAAAATAGATATAGCCTGTTTTTCCAACGCCCAGCGCTCCGTCATCCACGTCGAACACCTCGCTTGCGCCGATCAAAGTGGCTTTAATGTGGGCGTCGCAGTTCCAGATGGCAGTCCGGTCACCGCCCGGGAGGTAGGACTCGATGTTTGGCCATTTTTCAACCGCTTCAAAATGCTTTTCACCGGGATAGCGGTACTGGTCCCAGCTTACCTGATTTGGAATAATTTTTTCCAGAACATCATTGAGATCAGCCTGAAGATACTCGTCCCCATCCTCGGTATAATCGTGCACAAACTCTTCAAAGAAAACCGCACAGGTGGTGTGGGGTGAGATCACGCTACAGGTGCCGTTTTTAATGCCGCTTTTAGCAATGGCCTCGCGGACCTGCGGGGTAATGTTAATATAGGTTGGGGTATTTCCATGGGATTCTACGCTAATTTGTTCTTTATATACAGTCATTTTATCCTCCAGATTGGTCTGTCAGTCGATTGGTTTAGTCTCAAAGACAGAATAGTAGTGCTCCAGGCAGTCCTGCATGCCCTTCTTTGACAATTCCTTCACATCAAGGTAGGTTTTCGGCGGGGCTTCTTCCAGTGCTTTCATGGCCGCAGCCAGCAGATCCGAAAAAATATTGATCTTGGAAATACCATTCACCGCACACTTTTTGAGGTTTTCATCTCCCGAGGAAGAGCCTCCGTGCAGCACCAGCGGTGTGTCGATGGCCGCGGCAATTTCTTTTAAGCGGTCAAAATTGATTTCCGGAATGCCCTTGTACATACCATGGGCTGTCCCGATGGAGATGGCCAGCGAATCCACGCCGGTTTCCTCAACAAAGCGTCTGGCTTCCTCCACAGTGGTGTACTGTGAATCGGACTCATCGTGATTTTCGTAATTCTCACCAGCGCCCACATGGCCGATCTCCGCCTCAACCACAGCGCTCCGCACGTGGGCATAGGCGATAATTTCCTTTGTTCTGCGGACATTTTCCTCAAAGGATTCCATGGATGCATCGATCATTACTGAGGTGAATCCAAGATCCACAGCCTTTTTAATGATCTCGGGATCGGTCCCATGATCCAGGTGCAGCGCAACCGGCACCTTTGCCGCTGCCGCATATTTTTTCCCCACAAGCGCTGCATCCTCAAGGGTGATGTTTTCCCCGATATGCGCCTCTGCCAGCGGCAGAATCAACGGAACATTCAGCTTTTCAGCTGTCTCCACATGCCAGCGCAGAGATTCCAGATCAATAAAATTCGGAGCTGGTATGGCGTATCCGCCTTCCCGCGCTTTTTCAAACATTTCTTTTGATGTGACTAACATTGCATCCTCCTGCTGTTATAAATTTTTCAGGTTTTGCACCCGCTCTGCCATCGCGTCATCCTGGAATACATAGCTGCCGGCAATCAGTACGTCGGCGCCAGCCTCAACCAGCCCCAGGCCGTTGCTGCCATTTACACCGCCGTCCACGCTTACCGGGACGCGGCTTCCTGTTTTCACCATGATTTCCTGAGCCTCTCGCAGCTTTTCATAGATGCTTGGGTTCAGCGGCTGCCCGCCATAGCCCGGCTCTGCGCTCATCATAATCAGCCAGTCAATATAGGGCAAAAGATAGGCAAGCCGCTCTGTGCCGTAGGTCGGCCCAATTCCGATACCCGCTTTTATTCCCCTTTTCCTTATCTCCTGGATCAGATGCAGCGGGTTGGCGCAGGCATCCAGCTGAAAGGTCACGATATCTGCTCCGCAGTCCGCGAAGATTGGAAAAAAAGTTTCCGGATGGCAGACCTCAAAATGCACGGATACAGGCAGTCCGCTGATCTTTTTTAAATCCCTGACCAGCTGGGGGCCGTAGGTCATGTTCTCCACATACACGCCGTCCATGATGTCGACGTGTATGTAGTCAATGCCGGCCGCCTCAGCCTTGATGATCTGTTCTCCAATCCTTGTCTGGTCACAGGCCAGGATTGAAGCTGATACTAATGCCATAGTATCCTCCTTTTTCTGTCAATTATCTTATTTGTGTGTGGTGACTGAGTGCATCCAGTCTTTGGCCAGTGCATAAAATTCCTTATATTTTTCATAATAGAACATATAAGCGTCATGGCGCTGCTGGTCTGGCTCTACGGTATAGTCAACCGTCGTCATGGACTCGGCGGCAGTCTGGATATCTGGATAAACGCCGCCGGCAACAGCGCCGAGAATCGCTGAGCCAAGGCATGGTCCTTCTGTTACCTTTGTAACAATAATCGGCACATTGCAGACATCCGCGTGGGTCTGGAGCCAGAACCGGCTCTTGACCGCGCCGCCGGAAACCACAATGCCGTCCGGTGAAAAGCCTGCCTGACGGAAGGAATCAATGATGGTTTCCGTACCGTAGCAAATGCTCTCAATGACCGCGCGGTACATATGCGCTGGTGTATGCCCCAGAGACAGTCCGTAAAACATACCGCGGACATCCGGATCAACATACGGTGTGCGGTTCCCCTGGAAGAAATCCAACGCGATAATACCATCCGCGCCAATGGGCAGAGCTTCCGCCTCACGGTTCAGAATATCATAAACGCTGCACCCTTCTTTGGCAGCCTGTACCTTCAGATTGCCGCAGAGCTGCTCTTTAAGCCAGTTGACAATGGAACCCGTCGATGTCTGTCCCCCTTCAACCATCTGCAGCCCCTTGACGATGGCGTCCGGATAGGAGCCCCAGACACCCTTGCTGTGGATGGCTTCCTTCACCTGGGCAATGTGCAGGTGCGACGAGCCTGTGATGAGTGTAAGCTTTCCAGGCTGAACCGCATTGAGGCCGATGACGCCGACGAAGGCATCTGCGCCGCCTTCTCCTACCGGAATGCCAGCCACCAGGCCAAGCTCCTCGGCTGCGGCTGCGGTCAGCCCGCCGACCAGATCACCCATTGCGAGAACACGCGGCGGCAGTTTTTCCACCAGATCCTCCAGTCCAATCGTGCTGTAAAAATCAACCGGATAGCCGCCCTCCTCCGAATTGTAATACCAACGGCTGGAAGCACAGTTGATACTGGCGGTATACTCGCCTGTTAAACGGTAGGTGAGCCAGTCTGTACATTCATAGAAGCGCGTAGCTTTGTGGTACAGCTCCGGCTCGTTTTCCTTCAGCCAGAGGGCTTTTGCCGGCAGGCACTCTGCCGAAACCATGCCGTATCCATTGTATTTCAGCGCATCATGACCGGTTTCGTACATACGCTTCGCCTGCTCTGAAGCACGGATATCCATCCACATAATCGCAGGCCTTAAGGGCACCATATCATCTCCAGACAGCAGCACCGTACAGCAGGTGGTGTCCACGCTCATCCCTTTGATACAGGATGGATCAATACCGCTCTCCTCGATGGCCTTGCGTGATGCCTTACAGATTGCTGCCCACCATTCGTCCGGGTTCTGCTCCGCACGCCCGGATGCCGGCGTATACAGCGGATAAGGCTCCTCACAGAATACAATCGGCGTCCCCTTTAAATCAAAGATACCTACACGCGCACCACCGGTGCCCATATCAATCCCTAATACGCAATCCAACTGTTTCATTGTATTACCCCCTTAAATTTTTGTACAATCAGGATTGTATTCTCCCCCATGAGATACATTCGTTCCTAATTGTAACTTTTGATACCAACATCATACAACAATAACATATGTGTGTCAATATTTTTTTGTTTTTTAAACCGAAACCTTTATATTTCTTGACTTTTTAACAATGCTTAACGTATAATCAAACTAGATTTAGTAACAAATGTGCCTCTGTTATGATAGAGCCCTAAGCCACTGAGAAAAGGAAGACAAAAATGAATAAAATCGAATCATCAGATTCCATGTTTAATAAAATGATCCTCATCGCAAATCTGTACTATAAAGAAAAATTGTCACAGCAGGAAATTGCAAAAAAACTGAATATTTCAAGGCCGTGGGTTTCAAAACTCCTCGCCCGCGCAGAGGAAAGCGGTATTGTAAAAATTGAAGTCATGACGCCCTTTACCGAAAACGCAGCCCTGGAAAGCGCGCTCATGCATAAGTATTACATCAAGCATGTCGGCGTCATCAAAAGCGAAAATACCACCAGAGACGACCTGGCTCTCGCCGCCGCCAACTATTTTATTTCAGAGCTGCGGCCAGAAGACGTTGTTGGCGTCGGCTGGGGCACCAGCGTCTCAAGGCTCATCTCCGCCACCGAATCCCTGTGTTTTCCAAAGGTAAAGGTTGTTCCTCTGGCCGGCAGCTTCGGCAATACCATGGACCTTTTTCCCAATCTGAGCAGCATCCGCCTGGCCAAGACCATCAACGGCGTCGCTGAAGTTATCCACGCTCCAGCTGTGTGCAGCTCTCAGGAGGAATACGAAGCCCTGATGAACAACGACCAGACGCAAAAGCTCCTGTACATGGGCGAACATGCCGACATCCTGCTTCTGGGCATGGGTACCTTTGAAATTTCCTCTCAGCCACAGTTTGGAATTTTTAAACCCGACGACATCACCGAGCTTAACGCCAAACAGGTCATGGGCGATATTGCCCTCCAATACCTCGATGTCAACGGGAACCCTATCGATACAGATTTTACCCGGAGGCTGATCCGGGCAAATATCTTCAAGGCCAGCGCCAACGCCCGGACCAGCATCGGCATTGCCGAAGGTGTTTATAAAAAGGATATTATCCACGCCGTGCTCTCATTAAAGCTGGTAAATGCGCTGTTTACCGATGAAGAAACTGCTCTGGCGCTGTTGGGGATATGAAAAAAGCAGGCGTTTCTCGAGGAAACGCCTGCTTTTTTTAAATTATTCTAAATCCAGGCCATCCACTGACCAGCGTATAGAATAATCATAATGCTCTGTCTTTTGTGATTTTCCGAAGTCGTTATTATAAAAAACTTCTATAGTATCAGGCGGCTCCTGTCCATCCTTTACCAGCAGAATAAAATAAAATGTCTGCTCCATATCTTTTTCCATTTTATTGACCAGATCACTTTCTTCCGTATTCGAGAATAAAAGCTTTCCTTTATACGCTATGTTACCACGCGTGCCACGCACAAGGATATTATCTGTATCAAGCGCCCTTGAGCCCTCATTTTCAGCCTTTCCAGTCACTACAAAGTACGTATATCCTTCCTGTTCCTCATAATAGTTATAATATCCATTCGGGTTCGCGGGCTTTACCTCCTTAAGCTTCTCAGCTTTATTCGCCGTAAAGGTAATTGCGTTCATCTGCAGTTTCATACCCGCCCCTGCGTTCGATTCATGATCCGCTGTCACCTTCATACCACAGCCTCCCACCAGCAAAAGCGCGAGCAAGAACAAACACAAACACAGTAGTTTTTTCATCGCTTTATTTCACCTCTAAATCAGCTTCAATGGCGCCTCCGTTATATAAGTGTTCCGTATCCTTTAAATCCGCAGCCTCTACCTTGATAACAATAGGATATGACCCTTTTTCCAGTTTCTTCACAGACTTAAAGCCTACCACAGCCGTGCCGGGTTTGATAAGTCCTGTCCTGTAAAGCTCCTCCCCGCTCTCCTTAAGTGTAATGATATATTTAAAGTAACACTCATTTCCATCAGGGTTTAAAAGCGCCGCATCCGCCGTTTGCGTTGCCTCGTTCATTTCCAGCACATCATATCCCGGCAGCAAAATCGAGTCAGGGTCCGTATTTTTCACCTGACCTGGTAATTGATACGCAATGGCGTTTTTATCCAAAGACGGCCCCCTGTTCCAGAACGCGAAGGTAATTCCCCCAATTAGCAGCACAAGCAAAAGCCCTATGACAAGAGCAAGCTTCAGGGGGTTCTTTTTTCGAATCCTTACAAGCCCCATCTTACCTGTTGGCGAAGCGGCCGCCATGTAGCCGAGAACTTTATCAAAAAAAGACAAACGCCCGCTATAAGGATACATCCGCATGGTTTTTGTGCAGCCCTCCTGCTGCGTGCATATCCGCTCAGAAGCCTCACTGCCACTTTTTCCTGTGACATCACCAAAAATGACACACTTCTTCTCCAGCCCTTTCTCCAGAAATGCTTTATGTGTCAGATAATCCCATCCGCCGCCGTCCTGCGATTTCAGCGTATTGGACATACCTTTCATTTTTTTATACTGATACTCCATAGACCTCTCCTTTTTCCTACTCTGCTACTTCTAAACGCGTGTCAATATTCCCGGCATTATATTCAATATTCAGATCCTTTAGGTCCCGTGTTCTAACAATGACCTCAATGGAATACTCCCCGGCACTCAGGGCACGGTTCAAATCAAACTCCATAACCGCCTTTCCCGGGGGGATCAGGCCAGAGCGGTACAACACCTCATCAGTATCCGCGAGCTTGATGCTATAGGTAAAGTAACATTCATTCCCATCTGGATTGATAAGCGCCTCCTTCACATGAGGATCTCCCGCTTGAGCCTTCAGCACATCCAGCCCCGGCAGCAGGATGGACTCACTGTCGGTATTCTTCACACCATCAATATGATAGGAAACCGCCGTCTTGTCCAATCCCGGCACTTCATCCTGTCTGGCGAACCAGATGCCCGCCACAAAGACCGTAATACAGACAAGCACCGCTAACACAATAAATAACAGTTTGTACCACGCCCTGCCGATGATGCGGACAAAGCCCTCTTCCCCAGCTTCATCTACCACCGGCACATATCCAACCACGGTTTTCAGCCAGGAGTGCCCTTTTTTATATGGACTCAGGCAAGCCCGGCTCCCTTCCGCCTCCAGCAGATCTCCCGCTGTCCGGCTGTCCCCTTGATCCAGATCAGAAAAAATCTTAAAACCCCCATTGGGGAACAGCGTCTGCAGCTCCTTCTCACTGATACAATGCCATACAGCGCCGCTTTTATCTTTGTACTCACGCCCTGCGGCAGAGCCGGAACACGCTTTATACCTGATAAGTCATTCCTCCCTTACCCTAACTTGAAAAGAGAGCCAGCCGTATGAAAGGACTGACTCCATCGTGTTCTATGAATGTTTAATTAGTGCTGTCATCTGTGAAAGTAAAGCTCACATTAGCATTGAATGCGCCCTCTGCCTTATCGGTACTCTTTAAGAATGCTGTCGCGGTACCTGAAGCTGTGCCTTGTGATAAATCCGCAATTTTCTTGTTCGAGGTGGTTAATTCAGTGCCACTAGCAGCCATACCCAGAGCCGCAGTTCCGCTTCCGCCAGTCATGTTGATACCAGTACTTTCGTTATACTGATCAATGGCTACAGAAACTTTCCTTGTTCCTGTATAAGAATCAGTAGCGGAAACTTTATCCAACAACTTAAAATCCAGTGATACACCATTTGGAATGGAATTGTTATAGTCGGATACCGTAACTGTTTTCGGATAGGAAACCAGCCAGTCAGCCTTATCCGTTGTTGCTGAATTAGCTTTGTACGTAACGTTGATTCCTCCGGTTGCGCTTTCTGCGGCGAAAACTGGTAACGCCACGGTGCTGAGCATTGCGGTTAAAGCGATAACACCCGCAATCTTTTTCATTGTACACTTCATTGTGCTTTCCTCCTTTTTATTTTAAATATAATCAACATCAGTGTGTCTCCTACTGATGCAACTACCAATAACGTGAGCAGGTTCGACAAACCGTTATTGCCTGTAGCAGGCGCGGCTACCCGGTTTCCATCTCCTTTTGAGACTTCCTGCGCCGGCGTTTTTTTCTCCGCCGTATAATGAATTACTATATTGCCCTGTTGTCCATCCTCTTTTGCGAAAACGGGGCTGCAAAAGCACGCCATAAACAATAAAAGCAAGAAAATATAAAATATTTTTTTCATTATTTTGCGCCTCCTTATGGCCCTGGGGAGATATAAAAGAGCGGCGTCTCCCCAGCCGCCAAACTGGAGCCTGCGTTGAAGGTTCCCTTGTAAACCTCATTTCCACTCTGTGATACCGTATTAAACCAAAGCTTCTTAGTCTGAACAGCGCCAGAAGCGCCTGACGGACCAAGCAGAGCCACATTCGCATACTTGTTTTCTGCCGTGTTGCTCAGCGAACTTCCATCCGCATTACATGGTGAAACCGCAACCGTCTTGCTGGCGTCATTCACAGACGTCAGGTTAAAGGATTTTAACACATCCACATTTACGGTTTTATCATTTCCATAAACCTGCTGATATGAAATCGTCACGCCTGAACCGGCATGTTTCTGAGCCGGATCGTTGAGATTTGTATTATTTTCTGTCAGGACAATATTCATCGGGATGGAAACAAAATATTCCGGCGTAATATCCTTCCATACTGCGGTTAAGCGGATACTTTTATTATTGGCGCCCGTACCAGAGGAAAAGTCATACACCGTTGGGGATTCTCCTTCTGAAAGCTTCAAATCCTGCTTCTGGGTCCATTGACCGTTGTCCTCAAGCTCCTCAACCGTCCAGTGGTCAAAGGCCTTTCCCGGCGGATACTGGGCCACGGTTGGGAATTTTATGGCTGCCTTATTGCTTCCGTCATAGGTCCGGTAGACATTTGTATCACTGATACCTTCAAACGGCGCTTTATTGTCGTTTAGGTAACTGACTGTCAGTCCCCGGTCATGCTTTACTGATGCCAGTTCCTCACCCTGAGTAGTGATTTCATGCTTAGCGGTCGATGTCTGTGTATTATGGTAGTATGTATAATGATCCGCTGTATTTTCAAGGGTTTCCGCGAAGTTAGTAAAGGTGATCTTGGAACCGGCAATAATATCCACGTCTTTCGTGTCAAAGGCTGTTGTATTATACTGTGTATCGGTGGCGTTCACATCCTGAAGATATTTGTTCACTTTGCCGGTTAACATTTCTCCCTCGCTGCTTGTTCCATCCTTATAAATCAGGTTGAATTTTACCTTAAGGTTTCCGGAATACATCAGCAAATTTAAGCGTTCCTGTTCTTCTGGGCTTAACGTCTTGTTGTTATTCCAGGAGTCCAGTAAAACGGCCGCATCCCGGCGGAAATAATCCGAGAGGCTGACGACATCGCCCGGCCTGAAATATACCGTATTATCAAGCGACTTAGCCAAAAGCAGTTTATAGTCCGAAGGTAATAATTCATTATCCGGCGCTGTGATCTCTCCAATAAACCCGACAAAGGTTTTGCCCTCCTCTTTTGAAGCCTTGTAATCCGGGTTGAATATGATTTTATCATTTTCCAGCAAGTCAAAGGTTGTTCCGTTACTTCCTGGCTCCACAATATTGTTGGTTACTGTTCCGTTATTTGTTATATCTACGGTAATCTTATCTGTCTTCACATCAATGGCCCGCAGATCATGGCGGTCTGTCAAACTGCTAACCGGCATAAACATTGTATATTGGAATGAACTGACATCTTTTCGATTCTGATTGGGATTAAACCACGAGTAACTTCCCAATGGAAGACTTGCATTATGATTGTCTCTCTTATTTTCAATTTCAATCGGTACATTTGTCATAATCGGCGTTGGATCTACTCCATAGCTTTCTATTCTTGGGTTTGTATACCCCCATTTTGGCGTAATTCCAAATTTTAAAAACGCGTCCGTATCACCTGCCCACGGCACCCTGCTGCCATCCGGCATATTTTTGTTAAACACCGCCAGCTTGTCTAAAAACACACTCCCAGGAGAAATGTTTTTTTTGCTGATTTTACCGTCTTCCCCACCATCGCCATTGTTTGCCGTTGTATCAGAGTCCACATAGTAAGAATCATACACTCCATTTACTGAATCAAGCGAAATATTTTCGAGATGACGGAAGTAATGTGGCCCCTGTACACTGCTCGATGATTGGGTTTTCAGGTAAAAGCTGTTTTTCATATTTTCGATCTTCACATGTACTTTATAACTGGGATATGAAGTTGTTGGATTAAATCCCGTCTTAAGAGGCTTAGTGGTAACTACAGATTCCTTAACGGTTATTGTGATTTTCGCCCCATTGGCCGCCGTATATGGTTCTGGTGTTATGGGTGGAAAGCCACTCGGATCATCTGGATCCACCTTCCAGCCCGGATCCCAAAGCTGAATCGTTTCGGTAATCGGAGCGCCAGTAGAATAATCTTCGCCATTTGGAAAATAGCAGAGATTCAACGTCGGCGCAGGCCACATAAAGTAAACCCCCTGCCCTGTCTTATAACGGCCGCTCACGTATTCAAAATCTAATGCCTGGTCACTGTTAAACGTACCAGTGGCTATATTTTTCGTGACACCTGCTTTTACGGCGACTGGCGTTGAATCACCTCCAAGAACCTTCATATCCAACTCAAATCCATCGGTGTTGTTATTGTATGCCCCATAGCGGGCGTCTCCTGCTGTATAATCTCCGGCTGCATCCGTTGCTGCCCATGTGGTTTTGCCTACATCGTCATATCTCTGTAAGCTGGAGCTTCCATCATAGAGGCCATAAGTCAGGCTGCCGGTGTCCTTATCTCCCACAACGGTCATGGTCACTGGCTGGTCCGGATAGTTGAAAGCGTAGGTGATGGTCCGCTTTTTGGGGTCACTGCTCACCTCTGGTTTCAGCGCCGGATCGTCAAAATTAAAGCTGATGCCAACCGCGTCTTGGCCTTCCGGCGCATTCTTTATGTAGTACCCCACAGGATAGGTTAGCTGTACTTTTACCGGTGCCGTTGAGTTAGCGTAAAAACTTCCATCCTTGTCCGTTTTTATACCGCTGAGAACTTCCACACTAAAGCCTTCGGTTTTTTTATCGTTCACAAGGGTCACAGCGTATTCGTTGGTGTTTAGGCTATACACAAAGGCCACCTGGGAACCTGACGGCGCCTCGTAAGCCACATCAAAATCCTGGGCCGGCGCCCCGTCTTTTGCTATCGCGTAATAAAATACTCCATCAATTTCATCGTAGTAGCTGATGGGATAGGTTTTCACCGTTGCTCCCTCTTTAATCTGAATTTCCGCGTGGTCAAACTTATAGGGACGCTGCTCCCATGTCTGATTCGGGATTCCCTTAATATCCCCTCCAGCAAAAGAATACATTCCCCTTGGATTTGTTTCCCCTTTAATATACATGGGAATATCAATTGAGGCTGCGGCCCTCCCCTGCATTGCCTTCAGATCCATGATCATTCTCTGCTTTTTCGGCGGCAGCAAATTCTCTACGCTTACTGAAATTTTCTCTTGCTTTTTTCCGGTTTCGGATGCATAATTCACTTTGAAATCATATATACCGTTTTGCGTTACATGATAGGAAACCTTATCTGGATTGAACGACTCCCCATTCGGGCCGATAATTTCTTTTACCTCCCCTGCGGAAGTGTCCTTCGACAACCGGCCTACGATGTCCGCCTCCATACCGTCTTCGCTCTTCTCTACATTAAATTCGTATCCGCTGCTCTGTGTACCCGCCGCTATAATCGATGTTGGTGAAATTACTGTAAATACTGCAAGAGACATCATTACAAACACGACACACAAAGAAATCATTTTATTGTTTTTTCGCTTATTTTGCAATATTCTCATCTTCCTCTCTAAAGAATCTCCCTTCTTCCTTCGGAGTATGCCGTAATTAATACAATAACTAAAAGAAGGCTTCTGGCATAAATCCAACAATAGCGGCAACCAGAGAACTAAAACGATAACGATAAATACTTATATTTACTCCAAATAATATTAAAAAGATGTTGAATTTTATATAAAATCAGCAAAATTTAAAATGCTATCTCTTTTATTTTCTCTTTTCCATCTCCACATCGGTCTTCATTTTATTCGGAGTGATCTTCAAATCCATTCAAAACAACATTGACGATTTCTTTCTGTTTTTCATCCAATTGGTCATAGTATTTTGCAACGAGATAAGCTGTTGGTGATAACTCTGTTGGGTTATTCGATAATAAGTAGTCCACGCTCACACCCAGGTAATTTGCCACTTTTCTTAGCTTATCTGCCCCGGGCTCTGCGGTTTTCCACCGGGAAATCGTACCATTGCCAAAATGCAGCTTTTTCTCCAACGCTTTTACCGAAATCCCTTTTTGAACAGACAGCTCGTTTATTTTTTTATAAATCAACAGAACATTTTTCCTCTCAATTTAATATTTTCGAAATAAATCTAAACATTCCCTTGACAGATTGCTGAAAATAATCTATTATAGATTCAACTAAACCACACAAATAATTAGAGTATTATCTAAAAATAGCTCTTAATCAAAAAGATTATTTGATTTACTTCAGCTTTATTTTCATTATATTCGATTTAACTCTAATTGTCAATATATTCTTTTTGATTTTTTTCATATTTTTAGATTTAATTCAAAAAGGAGATTGAAATTGTGAATGTATTAGAAAGAATCCAAAAACTCAGTAAAGAAAATGGTATAAGCGTTGGCTTTTTAGAAGAAAATTTGGGGATTGGACGCGGAACCATTTATAAATGGAACAAAAGCGCACCCAACACAGAAAATTTGGTTAAAGTTGCCGATTATTTTAACGTTTCTATTGATTATTTGTTAGGCAGAGATCATTCATCAAACGAAAAAGACATCGCAAAAATAATGGATAAAATGAAAAAGCAACTCATGAACGAAACAGACTTGCTGTTTGATGGCGAAGCTATGAATCCAGCGACAATAGAACTGCTGCTCCAGGAAATAGAACAGCAGGAAAGAATTATAAAGGCTTTAAATAAAAATTACATCCCTAAAAAATATAGGTAGTGGTAATGTGCCGCCAAAAAGAAGCTGTCGAGGGGCTTATAAAAAACACAAAAAGCGTTCAGAAGCATGAACTCTGTTTTCATGGATACAATCTTTTTCAGTTCATCAATATACGGACGTCAAGCTGATCGCGTTTCAGCCTATCTGGCTTTCTCGAATTGGGACAGGCGTGATTTACATGGACTATCCATTTGAATGAATCTGCGGCTGGTTATCGGTGAATAAAAACCTTTTCCTATTAGGGTAAGGCGTGTTTATGCGCAGTGCTTGGGAATTAATATTAAAAGCGCCTATGTTTAATAAATTTGGAGAAAAAAGGATTTACTAAGCTGCGGGCCTGAGTCCTCCCTTTTGTCCACCCGTTAAATTTGGGTGGATAAACAGTGGGCTCAGGCCCATTTTTTATTAATATATACAGCTAAAAACACTATTTACCTGGAAAGTTTAACCACTGTCTCTACATGCCCCCCATGCGGAAACATATCCACACAACAGACCTTCTCCACCGCATACCCCGCTTCCTTAAAAAAAGGCAGGTCCCTCGCCAGGGAGGTGGCTTTGCAGGACACATAGATAAAGGTATCGGGTTTGAAGTCGATAATTTTAAAAATCGCTTTTGGGTGGATACCGTCTCTCGGGGGGTCGAGGATGATGATATCAGGATTGTCGGGCAGCTCGGCTACCTTTTCCATGACGTCGCCGGCGATAAACGCGCAGTTGTGCAGGCCGTTGGCTTCGGCGTTGATCCTGGCGGCTTCGACGGCTTCCTCGATGAGCTCGATACCGATGACTTTTTTCGCCACCGGGGCCAGGATCTGGGCGATGGTGCCGGTGCCGCAGTACAGGTCAAAGATGGTCTTATCCTGGCGGTCTCCAACGTAATCGCGGACAACGGAGTACAGCTTTTCTGCGCCCAGTGTATTGGTCTGGAAAAAAGAGAAGGTCGAGATTTCAAATTCCAGGCCGAGGATTTTATCGTGGATACAGTCCTCGCCGTACAGGATATGCAGGTCATCTTTTTTCACCACATCGGCCACTCCATCGTTGATGGTGTGGAGGATACCCTTAATTTCGCCGGACAACTCAAGCTTCAGGAACAGTTCGGTAAAATCCTCGCTGTCCAGTTCTGCCTGGGAGGTGGTGACCAGATTGACGAGGATTTCTCCGGTCTGCTTGCCTTTCCGGATAACCAGATGGCGCAGGAAACCCTCGTGGCTGCGTTTGTGAAAATAGGTCACGCTCTTTCCTTCAAAATAACGGAGGACAGCTCTCTGGATAATGTTAAAATCCTCATCGGTCAGGCGGCAGCAGTCGGTTTTGACAATGTTGTAAAAGCTGCCGCGCTCGTGCATGCCCAAAAGCAAGGGGCCGTCCTTCACGTCGTCGCCAAAGGAGTATTCCATTTTATTACGGTACTCAAACACCTCCGGGCTGGGGATAATCCCTCCAAACTCGAAGCCGTCGGTTCCAGCTTTACCCAGCAGGTTTAAAACGTAATCGGCCTTTAGCTCAAGCTGTTTTTCGTAGGGCAGGCTCTGGTAGGTACAGCCGCCGCATTTGCCAAAGGCCGGGCATTCTGCTGGAATTTCCAAGGGGGAGACCTCCAGAATTTCCAGGGGCTGCCCTACGATTTTTTTACTGCGTTTTTTGGTAATTCGGGTTTTGATGAGCTGTCCAGGAATACCGTTTTTAATCACAACCTTTTTTGCGCCGCTCTCTTCCTCCACCATTCCCCAGGATTTCCCCGGAAATTCAATGCCTTCTATTCTAATATCGATAATATCGCCTTTTTTCATTGGTTCCTCTTTCTCGTGTTTAAATATATTGATAATTTATTGTATCATCTTTGGGTAAAAAAAGAAACGCCGCGGCTGTATTAAGACAGACAAAACAGAGGATATGGTGTTAAGATAAAAAAAACGGAGAATACCAATGTATCCTCCGGGTTTTTTATTCGTATAACTCTTTTTTCATAATCAGCAGCTTACGGATGCCGGCTATGCGCAGCAGCAGGTTGTCCTGTATTTCTGTGGTCTTAAAGCCCAGATGGTGGTACAGGCGTATGGCATTTCCATTGTCGCCGATCACATCCAGGCTCAGGCTGGCAATTCCGGCATTTTCAGCCACATAATTGATCATTTTTGTGGCAATGCCCTGTCCTCTGCAGGCCGGGTCGGTGGCCAGAAAATCAATGTAGCCCTCGTCGTCCCTTTTCACAGCGGGCTTTCCAATGATAAACATAAGCTGTGTCTTGATGACTCGGCTTTTTACAGACCCAAACACCCGGGACACCCCGCTTCTTTCCATATCAAAGGCACGGCGTTTATTGTCGGAGTAAGCCAGCAGGCCCACAACCTTTTCGCCTTCAAGACAGACATAGGCCATATCATTTCGCAGCGCTGGCTCAAAAAGCTGAAACAGCACATCCTTATCGGCTGAAATGGACTTGATCATATCGTAAAAGCCCTCGACGAACAGACGGACAGCCTGCTGCCGGAAGCCGGACTCCAGTGTGTTGAGTTTAGTAATTTTATAATCCTTCTTCATAATTTCCTCCCGGTGTTAATACAATGATTATACCCCTCTTCGCTTAAAGAAAAATCAGACCGATTAAAAAAAGACCTGCTTTCGCAGATCCCTTTCTTTTTATAACGAATTGCCATCCTCAATACTGATTTCATTAAATTTATCGGTCAGGTCTCTGACTATCAGGGCGTCCTTCATATCGTCGGATTTATCAATCACGATGTTACCGCGGTGCATCATGACCAGCCGGTCGCCGTAGTTGATGGCAAACTTGAGGTTATGCGTCACCATAAGGGTGGTCAGATGTTTTTCGCGCACCAGCTTTTCGGTGAGCTCCATGACGTTCTCGCTGGACTTTGGATCAAGGGCGGCAGTGTGCTCGTCCAGAATCAGCAGGTCAATGGGCGTCATGGTGGAGATGAGCAGCGCCAGCGCCTGACGCTGACCGCCGGACAGGCTGCCGACCTGCAGATCAATTTTATCCTCCAGCCCCAGCTTTAAAAGCTCCAGCTGGCTTTTATAAAAATCAATGCGCTTTTTATTAACGCCAATGCCCAGTCCATAGGGCTTGCCCTTCCGGTCTGCCAGCGCCATATTTTCAAGGATAGTCATGCTGGGGCAGGTACCAAGGGACGGGTCCTGAAACACACGGCCGATAAAGGCGGAGTGCTGGTATTCCTTAAGCCCGGTAATATCCTTGCCGCCGACATAAATCTTTCCCTGATCCACAGGCAGGCTGCCGCAGAGCAGGTTTAAAATGGTCGTTTTTCCAGAGCCGTTGCTCCCGATGACGGAGACAAAGCGGCCTTTTTTAATGTTCAGATTAAAATCCTCAAACAATACCACTTCGTTGACAGAATCCGGATTGAAGGTTTTGTAAATATGTTCCATACGGACAAGAGGTTCATTATTCTGCATGGTTTTTCTTTCTCCTTTCCGGGAAAAGCTTGCCGCCTACCAGAGCGATGGTAAAGATGATGGCCATGAGCAGCTTGAGGTAGTTGGTCGGCAGACCGATCTGCATGGCAATGGCCAGGCAAGCCTTGTAGATGATGGCTCCGAAGATCACTGCAAGGGTCGGTTTTACAAAGGATATCCGCTTGAACAGGTTCATCCCAATGATGACTGATGCCAGCGCCATAACGACCATCCCTGTCCCCACAGCCACATTGGCGGATTCGGTCTGCTGTGCCAGAATACAGCCGGACAGGGCAGTGCAGCCGTTACCGATGGCCAGACCGATGATTTTCATCTTTCCGGGATCGCGTCCCTGTGAGACAACATACTGAGGGTTATCCCCGGACGCCCGGAGCAGCATTCCGGACTGGGTTTTTAAATACAGATCAATGAGCAGCTTGACCACAATACAGATCACTGCCACCATGATGACAAGACCGTAGCCTGAGGGCAGAACGGCTGCCAGCCCGGTGTTGAAAATGGTCGGCATATTGTAAAAGGGCAGCACTGCGCTGCCGCCGGTCAGGGCCAGGTTGATACTGTAAAGCCCCGTCATCACAAGAATCCCGGAGAGCAGGTCAGTGATGCCGAGCTTCACATGAAGAAAACCCGTAATACAGCCAGCCGCCGCTCCCACAACAAAGGCCGCGACACACGCGAGCCACGGATTGACCCCGGCGGTAATCAGCATGGCGGTGAGACACATCCCCATCGGGAAGGTTCCGTCGACTGAAAGGTCGGGAAAATCCAGAACTGAATAGGTAATGTACACCCCGACGGCCATAATCCCGTAGATAAAGCCTTCCTCGAGGACATTGATTACCAAGCCACCTATAATATCCATTTAATATAGTCCTTTCGTTGATTAAATAAAACGTACAAAACAGAGGCTGCCGCCAGGGCGCCTCTGCCTGATTTTATCTGTAAACCTGATTTTATTCTTCCTTATTTGGAAACAGCGGTCGCTGTGCTTAAATCCTGTGGCAGTGTTAAGCCGAGGGTTTCCAGCACTTCTTTGTTATAAACCGGTGAGCTTTCAGTCACTTCCTGAACTGCCATATCAGAAGCTTTTTCTTCACCCTTTAAGATTTTAGCGGCCATTTCCCCGGTCTGTTTTCCAAGAGCGACATAGTCGATGCTCTGAGAAGCCAGACAGCCGTTTTTAACCTGTTCTTCCTCTGAGCCAAAAACCGGGATTTTCGCGTCGTTAGCCGCTTTTAACACAGTGCTCAGATTATCGACAACATTGTTATCGGTAAAGTTGTTAATACAGTTGACACCCTTTGATACCAGTGTCTGTGCAGCCGCAGCAACCTCTGAAGCGTTGGTCACGCCCACAGCCTCTACCTCAAAACCGTAGTTCGGGGCAATCTGTTTGAATTTTTCCAAATGCGATACGGAGTTCGGCTCGCTGGTGGTGTACAGGATACCGATTTTCTTGGCGTCTGGCAGGAAAGAGCGGATCATTTTAATCTGGGCTTCCAGAGGCAGTACATCGGCTGTACCAGTGCAGTTGTCGCCTGGTTTTTCCATGGACTGGACGATCTTGGCAGATACCGGATCCGATACTGCGGTAAAGACCACTGGAATATCGCCGCCCTTTGTTGCAGCATAGGCAGACATTGCTGCTGGTGTGGCGATACCGGCGATCAGGTTATACTTTTTAGACACCATATTCTTCGCGGCCATGTCGGCATTGGCGACGTCACCCTGAGCATTCTGGAACTCGATGGTGAGGTTCTCGCCTTCCTTAAAGCCGCCTGCTTCCAGGCCCTGCTTAAAGCCCTCATAGCAATTATCAAGGGACGGGTGTGTGGCGTACTGGATGACCCCAACGGTGACCTTGCCGTCGTCTGACGCGCTGCCGCCGTTACTGCTGCATCCTGCTGTAAAGCCTGCTACCATCGCAATACTTACCACACCAACCATTACTTTTTTAAATAATTTATTCATTTCATTTTCCTCTTTCTGTTTTAATTCTCTTTTTTCCGTTTTTTATCTTTACCGTATTTTATATTGATTTTCCACCAGCCAACCATATGGCATCAACTCCTTACTCACTGCCAAATTCCCATGGAATTTGGACAAAACATCAAAAAAAGCCTGCCCCTTACACAAGGGACAAGCTCCATAAGCCTGCGGTACCACCCAAATTGACGATAAATCGCCCACTTAAGTCCGTATACTAACATACACGCTCCCTTTATAACGGGTGGAGATCCCGTCAGAGATACTCGGACCACTGTCCTTTTGCTCTGCCCTCATAAGCCCATTCAACGGACCGCACCTCACCGCTTTTCCACCGTCCGCGGCTCTCTATCCAGATGACATGCCTGTTTACTTACTCTTAATCACAGGTTTATTTTTTATTATGTTTCGTATTATAAGCTTGCCTGCGTCTTTTGTCAAGCTTTAAATTTTTTACCCTCCCGGAACAATAATAAACATCCCAGCTCAAAGGCTTGCGCTTCACTTCACTTGCCTCTATAATAAAAACAGAAAGGCAGAAGTTAAAATGATTATTCGAAATGCATGGGTCTACACGCCAGACCACCGCTTTTTAAAAAAAGACCTTATTTTTGACGGACTCTGTATCGGCAGCCGGACTGCTGATCCGGCTGAAATGGACGCCTCCGGCCTCTACGCCATTCCCGGGCTCACCGATATCCACCTCCACGGCTGTATGGGGCATGATTTCTGTGACGCCGCGGCGGATACCCTTAAGTCCATAGTGGCTTATCAGGCCCACAGCGGCGTGACAGGCTTTGTCCCTGCCTCCATGACCTTTTCTGAGAAAAGGCTGTCCGGCATTTTCGAAAACGCCGCCCGCCGGACGCAGGAAACTGGCGCCATGCTTTTGGGCGTCAATCTGGAAGGGCCTTTTCTCGCCGAAAAAAAGAAAGGCGCACAAAACGCCTGTTATCTTATGCCGCCAGATATCCCGATGTTCCGCCGGCTGAACGCCATTTCAGGCGGCCGTATCAAGCTGGTCACCCTGGCGCCTGAACTTCCCGGCGCTTCTGAGTTTATCACTGCCCTGAAAGATGAAACCATCATCTCACTCGGCCACACCGAGGCCGGTTTCGAGACAGCCTCCAAAGCCTTTGAGCTGGGCGCTTCCCATGTAACACATCTGTTTAACGCCATGCAGCTCTTTAACCACCGGGAGCCAGGCCTCGTCGGCGCGGCCTTTGACCATCCCGGCGTTACGGTTGAACTCATCTGCGATGGTGTTCACGTCGCTCCGGCTATGGTCCGGGCAGCTTTCAGGCTTTTCTCCGCCGAACGCATTGTTCTCATCAGCGACAGCATGCGGGCCACAGGACTAGGCGACGGCGACTATACTCTCGGCGGACAGGCTGTACATGTCCGCGGAAACCGGGCAACCCTTGCGGACGGCACTTTGGCGGGCTCAGTCATCAATCTCATGGACTGTCTGAGAAACGCCGTGGCCTTTGGTATTCCTCTGGCAGAAGCGGTCCAGGCGGCGGCTGTCAATCCGGCGCACGTCATCGGTGAGTCCGACCGTCTGGGCAGCCTGGAGCCTGGCAAGCTCGCCAATGTGGTGTTGCTTGATAAAAGCCTGAATGTTGTGAAGGTTTTTGTTAAGGGAAAATCCATGGTATGAAAAAGCCCCGGTCAAGACTGTCCTTGGCAGCCTTGACCGGGGCCTCTGTTTTTTTACTTTATTCCGCTGAATAGTAATTCAGTTTATCTCTGAGCTCGGACTCTGGTCTCAGACCAACCAGGGTTTCCACAACCTCACCGTCCTTGAACAGCTTCATGGTCGGGACACTCATGACGCGGTATTCTGTGGCCAGGGCGCTGTTTTCGTCAATATCAACCTTGACGATCTTCACTTTGCCGCTCATTTCCTCAGACAGCTTATCTACAATGGGTGTTAAAGCCTTACAGGGGCCGCACCAGGTCGCGAAAAAGTCGACCAGGACAACGCCTTTATGCTCTAAAACTTCGCTCTTAAACTCGCTTGAATTTACTTTCTTTGCCATTTTAATGCCTCCTATAAATTTTTAATCTGCTGTGCCAGCGCATCCAGCTCTGCGACAGCTTTTTTATTTTCAAGTGCCGGCGTCTCATCGGTGTGGGAAATCTCCACAAAGCCCATGGGTACGGCGTTCAGATTTTTCAAATACCATTCCAGCGTGTACTCCATGCCCTTGAACTGGTGTCCGTAGGCCGGGGCGCCGCCCACTCCGATAAAAATGATTTTCTTATTCGGAATATGGGAATGATCTTCCAGATTATAGATCATCTGGGTCCTGTCAATAACGGTTTTCAGCTTGGAAGGAAAGGCGGTAAAGTACACAGGGCTCGCAATGACCAGCAGATCACAGTCCATAAAATCGTCATAGATCCATGTCATATCATCGTCTTTGATCACGCACTCTCCCTGATGGGGAATGCAGTAATCACAGCCCTTGCAGTGCTCCACGTGCACCTTGTTTACATTGATGAGGCGAAGCTCGTTATTCTCCCGGATCTGTTCCAGAAAATAATTCAGTATTTTATTGGTGTGGCCATTATTCCGATGGCTTCCCATAATCGCGGTAATCTTCATTCTTTTCTCCTCGTCCTGTTGGTAACTCTATCCTAAACCCTTTAACAGGAAATGTCAATATGACTTCCCGTTTCGGTTTTTTCCACAATAATTTTGGTATCAATCCGGTCCTTGAGCTCTTCGACATGAGAGATAATGCCCACTGTACGGCCGTCATTTTTGATGGCCAGCAGACAGCTGATGGCATTATCAAGGGCCTCTGGGTCCAGGGTGGCAAAACCTTCATCAATAAAAATAGTATCCAGTGAGATGCCGCCTGCGTAGGACTGGACAATATCTGAAAGTCCGAGGGCCATGGACAGTGCCGCCATAAAGGTTTCCCCGCCCGACAGGGTGTTCGCGCTGCGGCGCAGCCCGGTATAGGCGTCAACCACCTCGATTTCAAGGCCGCGGTTGCCGGATTGCCTGAAGTCACCCATGACCTCCAGACGGTAACGTCCTGAGGACATTCTTTCGAGAAAAACATTGGCGCTTTCCAGAATATCCTGCAAATATGCAGACAGGATATACCGCTCAAAGCTGATCTTTGGTTTTCCGGCCAGAGTGCCTTTGATGGTCTGGTCCAGATGGGTATAAACTCCCTGAAGGCGCTCGACCTCTTTCAGTTCCTGTACCAAACCCTCTATTTTCCCGATCTGCTGACGGTTCTGGGCGATCTTTTCATTCAGAATCGTTATATCCCGGCGGCAGCCTTCGATCTGCGCTTCCAGTGCCTGCTGGTCTTCACGGTAACGCGTAAGCTCAACGGGTTTCTTATCCCTGAGCCCGTCCTCAAGCTCCTGCACCCTTTCGGCAGTGCTTTTGAGGTTAAACCGGTACTGCTCCAGCCCGGCTTCCATTGCCTGGATCGCTTCATCACTCATGTTATGGCAGCCCGCATAGATTTCCGGTGTAAGCCCCGCATCTCTGAGGGCTCCCCTGTAGTCTTCATTCAGCTTGATTTCTTCCTCGGCTGCCTTTTCCAAAGCCTGACTGCCATTTTTGAAGTTAGCTGTCTGTACGGCTTCCTCCTGCAGCAGCTTCTGGTGATTCTCCTGAATGTTATCTTTATACCCCTTCTTTTCAGCGATTAACGCGCTGGTATTGCGCTCAAAGCTTTCAACTTTTTTTAAAAACGCCTTTGGGTTTTCTATTTCGGGCGGAAATCTTAAAGCCTCCGCCAGATTGGTTATCTGTTCCTCCATCTGGGAGAGCTGCCCGCGCAGCAGCCCAGTTTCTTCCCGGGCTTCCCTCAGCTGTCCCTCCAATGCCCCGTAGCTTTCCAGCTGCGTTTTCAGTTTCTTTGCCACAGATTCCAGACCGCCTTTTTCCTTCTGCCTGGCCTTGAGCTCCTTCTCAGCATTCTGACACCTGGCGTGCAGAACCTCAAAGCTCTCCTCCAGATGCTTTTGCAGCATGGTCACTTCCGCTTTATCTGGAAGCACATTATCCACGGTATCCATCATTTCCGCAAGGCGGCCTGAGAGCTCTTTCTGGCGTGTCTCGATTTCTTTTCGCTGCAGGGTACCTTCATTCTTCAGGGAGCCGCTTTTAATTTTGAGTGTATTCAAAGCCTCTGTCGTCTCTGCGAGGGCCGACGCATCGACAGACTCCCGGGACTCGGCCTTCTGGGGATGATGGACGCTGCCGCACACCGGACAGGGCTGTCCCTCCTCAAGCCCTGCGGCCAGTCCCGCGGCGGTTTGCTGCCGCTGCTTCTCAATTAAAGCCTGATAAACGGCCTCCTGTGCCTTGATGCGGTTCTGGTTTTCCTTCCATTCCTTTCTCAGGACTGTAATCCGGCGCTCACGGTTTTCGATGACACTGTAAATTTCCAGCGCCTCCTCCACCCGCTTCTGCCGGCTTGTCAGATTTTCAAGCTCGTGGCCGCTTCGCTGAAAAGCTTTTTCCAGCTCGAATATTTCCTTATCCAGCGTGTAGCTCTCATGCTCCAGCTTTTTTAAGGACTCACTGTCTTCCTGCTGGCGTTTCCCTTTTTCCTCGAGCTGTGCCAGCTCCCCGCTTCGTTCTTGTAATCCGGTATGCTTTTCCTCAAAGGCACGCAGGCTTTCGGACAGCCTCTTTTCAATGTCGAGCTTTTCCTGAAGCTGCTCAACAACCGCGCTGTATTCGGGTGCACTGACTGCCTCATATTCTGCTTTTGATTTTTCAAGGTCTTTCTGGCAATCCTCCAGCCGCTCTTTAATCATTTCAAGCTCTGCCGCAGCCCCTTCCTTCTTGCGGTAGGCCCGGTTCCAGGCTTCCTCATAGGGTTTGACCGACAGTGCCTTCTTTGAAAGGGCCAGGGCCTTTTCTCTTTCCCGGATAACAGCCTGCTCATCCTCCAGCGCCTTCAGGCGTTTCTTCTGATTCTCCAGCTGTTCAAACCGGCTGTTAATCTGCTCGCCGGCAACCAGAGTGATGCGCAGCTGCTCCAGTGACTGGACAGCCTCTTTCTCCTGTTCTGCCAGAGCCCTGATTTTAGCCGTGTCAGCCTCGATTTCTTTCCGGGTTAAATCCAGCACGTAATCCATGGTTTTATCATTCTGTGCCAGAGTGTCCGCCAGAACTGAGTTTCCGCTGCATTTAATATGCTGGCGCTCTGTCTCCATCTCAACACTTAAGTCATTGTGGCGCCCCCGGATTTCCCGCAGGCCTGAGGCCACCTTATCCTTAAGGTTATTGTACAAATCCATCCGAAAAATACTTTTCAAGAGCTCAACCCGCTCCTCTTCCTTCGCTTTCAGAAGACGGCTGAACTCGCCCTGGGGCAGCATGACAATCTGACGGAACTGGTTGGCATTGATGCCGAGGATTTCCTGGATCTTTTCTCCCACCTCAGCCACTGAGGCGGAAATTAGTTTTTCCTCACCGCCCGTTATCTCGTACAGCGCCGCCTCGTGCTTTTGCCGGGCAATGCCCTGTCCGCGCTCTTTTTTCCGATCCTGCTCAGGGATTCGCCTGATCCGGTAGGTCTTTTCCCGCAGCTCAAAGGTGAAGTCCACCCACATCATTTCCAGCGGGTCGCCAAACTGGCTTTTCATTTCTCTTGACTGCCGGAAAGTGTTGCTGCCCTCGCCGTACAGCGCATAACACAGCCCGTCAAAAATGGTGGTTTTCCCACTGCCGGTGGGGCCGGTAATCAAAAAAAGCTCCTTGTCCAGCCTTGTAAAATCAATCTGCTCTTCCATAAAAGGGCCAAAATGGTGCATGTAAAGGGCAATGGGTTTCATCTTTCTTCCTCCATGGTGGTCTCAAGCAGCTCCGTGATCACTGCCTGCTCGTCCGCCTGCATGGCCTCGCCGTTGACAAAAGTGTAAAAATCCTCGAACAGCTTCAGCGGGTCCTGTATCCGCTCCTTGATACGCCGGCTGCTTTTCTGAGCCTCGGTTTTCTCCCGCTTTTCATAGGCCATTTCCAGCACATTCGGGTAAACCCTGCGGAGCTTGTCCATCGGGTTTACCAACCGCTCCTGATCCTCCAGAATCACCTTCAGGTAATCTTCCCGGCCTTCGGTCTCGTAGGCTTCAAGGGCGGTCAGTTCTTCAAGCCTTCCGTGGATGACACGCAGGTCACGCAGCGGCTTAAAGCTTGCCGGCTCCAGGTTCAGCGTACCCTTTTCACCAAGCTCCACCAGTGTCACGGATTTTTTCTGGTTCCATTCCGAAAAGGAATATTTCAGCAGAGACCCTGAGTAGCGCACCTTATCCCACAGTACCTTCTGCGGCCTGTGCAGATGCCCCAGAGCCACGTAATCAAAGGCTTCAAAGGTCTCGGCGCAAGCGTACTCAATGCCGCCGATCTCAATGGGCCTGACCGAATCGTCAATGGTCTGAATATCCGCCATATTGCCTAAAATCAATCCGTGAGAGACCATGACGTTACGTTTGGATGTATCCATACGCCCTGTAATTTCAGCGGTAATCTCCCGGTACATCTCATCATAGCCCATGGTTTTTTCAAGCTTCATCAGGCTCCGGTATTCCACCGGCTTGATAAAAGGCACTGTCCAAAAACAGACCTCGCCCCACTCATCGCTTAGTGTCACAGGCTCCTGCCCGGGCAGATAATTGCCCGCGATATGAAGCCCCTGCTTTTCAAGGATACCGCCGTTCATGGCCAGCCGCTCACGACCGTCGTGGTTGCCGCCGATGAGCAGAACCGGTATTCCCAGCCTGAGAATAATTTCAGAGAGCACTGTGTCCACCAGCCCCAGCGCCTCTTTAGAAGGGACTGACCGGTCATAGATGTCGCCTGCAACCAGAAGGATGTCTGGCCGCTCCCGGTCAAGCCAGGCGAGCAGCTGTGTGAGCAGCGCCTCCTGATCCTCCAGCAGGCTTTTTTCATTGAGTGTCCGGCCAATATGCCAGTCTGAGGTGTGTAGTATTTTCATGATCGTTCTCCTTTATGTCAAGTATAGCGGATTCAGGCAAAAAACACAAAAGCCGGAGTAAGAATACTCCGGCTGGTTTGTAAAAATTTTGAAAGAGGGTAACTTGTTTACTTCATTATCATACTGCTTTTTGCTTAATTGCCCCTTAAACTTTTTTGGCGTTTTTGTTCTGGCTGACCACGCTTTTCAATGCCTTGTGAAATTTGGAGGAGCATTGAATTTTGGCGCCGCATACCTGGCCGCCCTCGCGGTAGAGCACCACATATTTAGCCTTATTTTCAATCCGGGCAACGGTATAATTCTTAACCTTGCCGTTAATCCCCTTAAAAGCTTCTTCCGGTACCACATCAAACATTGCCTTGACCGGAATATCTGCAATTTCCTTGCGCCAGAAAAAGATTTTCCGCTCAATGTTCAGGCTCTGATGCGTCAGCAGCATAAAGAACCCGGTGGTAATGAACCTGAGAATCACGACAAACACTACAATCATCACGATCAGAGCCGCGATACCGATCCCTGTTTTTAAAGCGTAGTCATCCATCTGGCTGATGGAGCGGTTATAAATAAATACATAGGCCACGACAAACAGCCCGATGAGTATCATTCCAATGGCGCTGAACTCACGGCTGCGGACCTCTTCTCTTGCTTTAACTGCCATAATAATCTCCCTTGATAATCGATTCTTTTCAATTATCATACCCGATTTAGGGAAGTTTTGCAAGGCCGCCGGAAACCGCAAAAAATAAAAAATCCCCGGCAATCCAGGGACTTATTCAAAAGCCTTAATTAAGCTTCCGGTGAAAATTCATCTTTGCTGACGCCGCATTCCGGGCAAACCCAATCTTCCGGCAGATCAGCGAAAGCTGTTCCAGGAGCTACACCATTATCAGGATCACCTACAGCGGGATCATAAACATAACCACAGATATCACATACATATTTTTGCATTTTTTTCTCCTCCTTCGAAGGTCTAGAATTTATTTATCTTGTATATACCCCGGAGAATTTGATTTTAAACTCCGTTACCGCAATTATAACGAAATTTTCGCTATTTTTCAATGGAAACTTAAACATTTCGGGATTTTAAGGTATAATAGTTTTCGACACTTGTCATCGGAGGCGCTTATGCAAAAAATAAAACCCTATCTGGCTATTTCTTACACCCTGGTTTTTTGGGGCATTTCTTTTATCAGTACAAAAATCTGTCTTCAGGCTTTTTCGGTATACGCTTTAATTTTCGGACGCTTTGCCATCGCGGCGATTATTCTGTTTCTGGTCAAGCGAAAGCTCGAACCCGAGCAGCGGCTTCTGAAAAAGGATCTTCCCCGCGTTTTACTCGCAGGGCTTATCGGCTTTACCGGCTATTATGTGTTTGAGGCTGTGGGTGTAGACCTGACCGGAGCCTCCATGGCCTCCATATTATTGAGCCTTGTTCCAATTTTTTGTATGCTCATTGACACGGTAATTTTAAAGCAGCGATTTACTCTCATAAAGGCAGGCGCCGTGGCCTTTTCCGTAGTGGGCGTTGTCATGATTGTGGGGCTTTCTGAAATTGAGATCAACCCCTGGGGATGCGGCGCCATGATTTTATCGGGCCTCGGCTGGCTTTTATATAATTATCAGGCTAAACCCCTTTACAGCCGTTATACAGGGCTGGATATCACCACCTACCTCTCGGCCTGCATCGCGGGGGTTACACTGCCTCTCTCCCTCGCCTTCCCGCCGGATTTCAGCCTTTTTACCGGAGAGATCATCATCAATTTCCTGTTTTTGGCTGTACTGGTCTCCGCCACAGCCAACCTCACCTACATGTATGCTCTGAAGAGCATTCCCATTCTTACAGTGACCATCCTCGTCAATTTTGTACCGGTTGTCACCATTATCTTCAGCGCTATCGTGCTCGGCGAGACATTCACAGCGCTTCAGCTGCTCGGCGCGGCCCTGGTTATTGCGTCGGTCTGTCTGACCGCTCTGCCGGAAAAACCTGCGGGCAATTCTGAAAATGAAATCGAACCTGAAGGCTGATTTCATTTTTGAATTTATACTTAACGATAGATTTTTTCTTCTGCCGGAGAGCTCGTTGCGTTTTCCGGCTTTTATTTTGCTTTTCAGCGCCTGTAAATGTCTCTATCCTTCCTTATTATATATGAGTAAACCATTTCCTTCAAAATAGACTTGTTTTTATTTTTCGTAAAATATCAAAAATTTTAAAATAGAAATCTGAAAACAAGGATAAAAATCGTCATATTTCATCTTTGAAATCCTTTAAAATATATTTTTACAAAAAACGGCTGATTCTAGCCATTCCTTTACTTTTGATTTTTTGGCACGGGACTTGCGTTATATAAAGGCATAAGAAAAAACACATAATGATCATGGAGGGTAATGATTATGACACGTAACTTTTATTCCAATTTATTCACTCGCAAAGAGGACATTGAACTCATTCACGACAAAAGCTTATATCTGCTCGCAAATAAGGGGATTTTATTTGATAACGAAGAAGCTCGTGATATTTTAGCAAAAGCAGGCTGTAAAGTAGACGGCAAGATCGTTTATATCGACAAAGACCTGGTTGAAAAATGTGTGGCTCTGGTTCCAAAGACCTTTGATATGTATTCAAGAGGTATGAAATTCACAACAGGCGTTGGGCAGGAAATGATGGTTCAGTCTTCACTGGGTCCAGTCAATGTTCTGGATAACGGCGAATACCGCAAGGCCAACGCAGAAGATTATATCAACTTCATTAAAATTCATCAGGACAGCGACATCATGCACCTGATCGACGCGGACATCGTCGTACCAAACGATATTCCGACAAAGATCCATACCGAATGGACCACCCTGGCAAACTTGAAATACTCCGATAAATTAATCGGCGGTCACAACGGTACAAAAGAACGCTGTGAAAAATTCATCAAGCTGGTTCAGGACTTCAATGACGATCACGAACATTGCCAGACCATTACGCTGGCCACCAACTCCGCTCCATTTGCATGGAACAAGGAAATGTGTGATACCATCATCACCTACGCCAGAATGGGCCAGGCCCTGGTTATCACAGGCGTTGGCTTAGCCGGTATGACTTCCCCACCGACCCTGGCTTCCACCACTGTTCAGAACAACACCGAACTGCTGGCCGGCCTTGTGTTATCTCAGCTTGTTCAGCCGGGCGCACCGGTTATCTACCAGTTAAGCTCTCTTGAATGTGACTTAAGATACTCTCTGTGCGTATGCGGCGGACCGGAAACCTTCCAGTCCTTCTGTACCATGCGTGAACTGGCAGACTTCTACGGACTGCCCTGCCGCGCCAACGGCTGTCTCGCGGACGCCAAACAGGATGACTATCAGAGCGGCGCTGAATCCATGCTGATCTGCTTATCCGGCTATATGGTAGAACCTGAACAGTTATACATGCTCGGCGGCATCTTAGATTCCTACGGCGCTTTAGGCTATGAAAAATATATGCTCGACGAACAGACTGCCCGTATTGTCAAACATCTCTTAAAGGGAACCACCATCAATGACCAGACACTCCTGATGGACAAAATGGAAAAAGTTGAACATAAAACAAACTACATCGCCCGTACCAACAAACTGTACAAGGCAGACTATTTCCTGCCGCCACTGTACAACCGCCAATCCATCGGCAACTGGGAAGCTGCCGGCAGTCCAACTGTACAGGAACTGGCTCGTCAGGCATGGAAAGACCGCGTAGCCAACTACGAACTACCGACCAAACTTGAAGCATTCCAGGAAAAACTGATTGCAGACTTGATTCCTGAAGAATTCATGTTCTAAATTCCTTAACAATAACTAACCCATTTCATTAGTGCAAAATAGGGATTCGGCAATACCAGAACTTATTTTGCACTAATTTTTTATCAAGGAGAGAGGAGACCTATGATGAATAACAGTGTTACCAACAAGGATAACTTAAGCAAATTCAGGACAATGCTGATTGTGTTCCTGGTCAGCTTCGGTTCTGCCGTTCTTTTTCAGATTATTTACTTCCGTTTTTCATTTTACGACACCATGATGACCAGCCTGAACATTAACAATGCCCAGCTCGGCGCTACCGGTGGTATCTATGGCCTGGTCGCCACGATCTGCTATCTTCCGGGTGGGATTATCGCAGACAAAATCCGGGCAAAATACCTCGCTTCGATTGGTTTTTTCACTACCGCTGCCGTTATCTGCTGGTTTGCGACGCTTCCGTCTTACACCAGCATCATGATTATTTTTGGCCTTCTCGGTGTTACCAGTACCCTTATTTTCTGGGGTATCCGTTATAAACTGATCCGTCTGGTCAGCGATGACACCACCTATTCTCGAAATATTGGCCTGAGCTACGGGATCTACGGCGTCGGCGGTCTGCTTCTGGGCTTCGTCTCACAGCAGATTTTTAACGCTTTCGTATCCGATTCTGCGGCTGGTTTTGTGGTTGTCTTAATTGTCAGCGCTATTTTAAATGTTATTTTTGGTATCGCCACCTTGCTCTTTGTTCCAAAATTTGACGATGAAATCAAAGATGGACAGGGTTTTAACCTCAATGAATTTAAAGAGGCCATCAAGCATCCTGGCGTTTGGCTGACCACTGCGTCCATGTTCTTTGTCTACTGCGCCTACGCCGCAATGGCCTACACGACACCATACCTGACGGATGTTTTCGGCGCTTCCATGGGCATTACCTCAACCGTCGGCATGATCCGTACTTACGGGATCGCTTTGCTTTCTGCGCCGATCATTGGCAGCATTGCTACAAAAATCAATTCGCCGGCCAAGGTATTAATTCTGATTATGGCCTTAACTGCTATCTGCTCAGCCATTCTGATTTTCCTACCGACAACGGCTGCGCTTTTAATGATCGCCATTGTTTTAATTCTGGCCATTGGTTTCTTCCTGACCGGCGCTTACGGCGTTGCCTCCTCCCAGTTTACCGAATCCGCTGTGCCAACCACTATCTTCGGCGCCGCTACGGGTATCCTGTCGGTTATCGCCTTTATTCCTGATATGTTTGTACCGGTTATCACTGGTAACTGGCTGGATCAGCATCCAGGTATGCTTGGCTATCAGATGAGTTTTGGCTGCTTCTTGATTGCGGCTTCTGTCATTGCAGTACTCTGCTCTGTGGCTGTTCGCATCTATGTTAAGAAAAAGAATATTCAACCTGAAAATAAATAGTAAACACATGAGCGGGGAGGGCATTGCCTTCCCCCAAAAATATAAAATAGCCTGTTTACCATAATTTATCCGTTAAATCATTGGACTAAACCATCAAATCGTAGTAAGATACAATTATCTTACGAATATAAGTGTGTGATTGTGAAAGACAGAAGGGGGCGGACTTATGAAAAAATTTAAAATCGACAAATGGGCTATTATTATTACGCTGGTCATCGTGCTGGCACTCAGTATCTACATTGTACTCCTGCCGGAACAGGCAACTTCAACGCTCAATAACCTGCGCGTTTTTACAACATCCAAAATGGGTTTTTACTTTGTTTTGATTACCATTGGCATTTTTGCTGTAAACATCAGCCTTGCCTTCTCTAAATATGGAAATATCAAACTCGGCAAGGGCGATCCAAACTACAAAACCTTTAGCTGGATTGCCATGATCTTTTGTGCCACCATGGGCACCAGTATTCTGTACTGGGCCACATTGGAATGGGTTTATTACTATACTGGTCCGCCGATGGGGCTGGACCCGCAGAGTATGGCCGCCGCGGAGGTTGCCGTATCCTACAGTTTTTTCCACTGGGGTATTCCCGCCTGGGGGATATATGCCATTGGCACCATTCCCATTGCTTACCGCTACTACATCCGCCAGAAAGACGGCCTTTCTCTGGCCGGCGGCTGTGAAGGGGTTACAGGCGGAAAGCCTGTCTGGAATAAAATCATCAATATCGTTTTTATTTTTGGTATTGTATCCGGCATTATCATCAGCTTTGGAACAGGGATTCCAATGCTGGTCAACAATCTGCACAACAGCGTTGGGACGCCTGATACCTTCATTATGCAGGTAATCATGGTGGTGGTCGTCACTTTTATCTTTACGCTCAGCTCATATGCGGGTCTTGACAAGGGAATGAAGTTCTGTTCAGATTCTACAACATACCTCTTTTTTATCCTTCTGGCTTTTGTATTCATCTTCGGGAATCCTTTATTCCAGATTGAAAATACCATTAAAAGTCTCGGGCTCATGATCAATAACTTTGTTCCGATGATCTTTGAGACAGAACCCATTGTCAAAACCGGATTTACTGCGGACTGGACGGTCTTTTACTGGGCCTGGTGGATTACACTGGCGCCTTGGATGTGGATTTTTATCGCAAAAATCTCCAAGGGCCGCACCATCAAGCAGGTCGTGCTTACCATATCCCTGGCCGGTCTCATCAGCACGGTGCTGTTCTTTGGTATTCTTTCAAACTACGGCTTGAATTTACAGCTGACCGGACAGTTTGACTTTGTCTCAATTCTGCAGAACCAGAGTCCTGAACAGGTCATCTCATCGGCCATTATGGCCTTGCCGCTCGGCAAAATCGTGCTCTTTGTCTGGTTCATCGTCGGCCTGATGCTGCTGGTCACCACATTGGACTCCGCTGTGTTTACACTGGCGGCAGCCTCAGTCACCAACCTGAAAACCGATGAAATCCCGCCTAAGAGTCTGAAGCTTTTCTGGGCTGTCATCATCGCTGCGATTCCGCTGTGCCTGATGTTCGCCAAGGCTCCGCTGGATTCGCTTAAATCGACCATTATCATTACGGCGCTTCCGGTTTCCATCACGCTGATTTTCTGTATCATTTCCATTTTCAAATGGCTGAAGCAGGATTACGGCGATATGACAAGGGATGAAATCACCCGCAAGGAAAAGGAAACGGTTCCTGACTTCCCTGAAAAAGAACCGCTCTCCCCGAGTTCATGTGAAAAAGCAAGTGTGATCGATGCTTTGAATGAACACGAGTGATTTTCATAAAGCCTGGATGTTTTTACAGCATCCAGGCTTTATTAGTAACTTTAATGAAGGATCATTGGACAAAACGCCAAAAATATAGTAAAATAATAATACCTTGCGAATGTAAAGATTTTCCTAGCTAGCTTATCTTTGCATATCAAAGGAGGTATAACCCATGAAAAAATATAAAATTGACAAATGGGCAATCATTATCACTCTGGCACTGGTTGCTGTCTTCAGTGTATATATTATACTGATGCCTACAGCAGCGACGGAAATTCTGAATAATATTCGAATTTTCATTACAACCAAGATGGGCGTTTACTTTATTGTAATCACCATCGGTATCTTCGTCTTTAACTTTGCCGTGGCTTTTTCCAAATTTGGGAATATCAAACTTGGCAAAGATAAACCGGAGTACAAAACCTTCAGCTGGATCGCCATGATCTTCTGCGCGACGATGGGTGCTGCGCTTTTGTACTGGGCCGTTCTCGAATGGGTCTATTACTACATTACGCCGCCTGAGGGCATTACACCTGAAAGTATTGCTGCCGCGCAGGTCGCTGTATCCTACAACTTTTTCCACTGGGGCGTTCCCGCCTGGGGAATCTATGCCATCGGCACCATTCCTCTTGCCTACCGTTTTTATGTCCGCAGACAGGAGGGCCTCTCCTTGGCAAACGGCTGTGAAGGTGTTACCGGCGGCCGGCCAATCTGGAATAAAATCATCAATATTATTTTTATTTTTGGAATCGTTTCAGGTATTATTTTAACCTTCGGAACAGGGGTTCCAATGCTGGTCAACAACCTGCACACCAGTCTCGGCACACCCGATAACTTTATCATGCAGGTCGTTATGGTGATTGCGGTCACCATATTCTTTACTGCCAGTTCCTACGCAGGGCTCGACAAAGGAATGAAATTCTGTTCAGACTCCACCATTTACCTGTGTTTCTTTTTACTGGCTTATGTCTTTATTTTCGGCGGGCCTCAATTCCAGCTGGAAAATACCATCAAGAGCTTTGGCATGATGCTCACCAACTTTGTGCCCATGATCACTGAAACCGAGCCCATCGTCAAGACCGGTTTTACAGCGGACTGGACAGTCTTTTACTGGGCCTGGTGGATTACGCTGGCGCCTTGGATGTGGATCTTCATTGCCAAAATCTCCAAAGGGCGCACCATCAAAGAGGTTATTCTGTGTATCACCGGCGCAGGCATGCTCAGCACGCTTTTGTTCTTTGGTGTATTATCCAACTACGGACTCCAGCTTCAGCTTACCGGTTCCTTTAACTTTGTTGAAATCCTCCAGACCCAGAGTCCGGAACAGGTTATTTCAACGGTTATCGCGGCCTTGCCGCTCGGTAAGATCGTCTTGCTTGTCTGGTTCCTCACTGGCACCATGCTGCTCATCACGACTCTGGATTCCGCTGTCTTTACTTTGTCTGCGGCTTCTATCAAAAACATCAAGGATGACGAAATCCCACCGAACCATCTCAAACTGTTCTGGGCCATTGTCATCTCCGCAATTCCACTGTGCCTGATGTTTGCTAAGGCGCCGCTGGATTCTCTGAAATCGGCCATTATTATATCAGCGCTCCCGGTGTCTGTAACACTCATCCTCTGTGTTGTATCTCTGTATAAATGGATGAAAAAAGACTTTGGCAGCCTGACACGGGCGCAGATTATCGAAAAGGAAAAAGACCCCACACCAGATTTTGAACCCGGCGATTTTACCTTACCCGAAAAGGGTAAAAAACCAAAAGAAGAGGAAACTCTGACCGAATAAAAAAGGGACTGCTGTCCGTTGATTAAAATCATAGTACAGCAGTCCCTTTTTATTTCGTTTTCCTTATTAAAACCACGGCGCTGGCAATAACGCCGATGATCAGAAACATCGCTGCCAGACCGCCGATATTGGACAGCATTTTTATTCCTGTCAGCCCGTCACCGATCCCCATCATAATCCATGTAACGATACCGACAATGACGCCCCACACAACCTTGAGGTATGCCGGACTGTCCACTGTTTCGCTTTTTGACTGGCGGCAGCACAGATTGGTAATGGCAACCGTCGAAGAATCCGCCGCAGTCACAAAGGAGATCAATACTGCCGCAAGATAAACCGGGACCATGAGCTCCGCCATTGGCAGATTTTTGAAAAGCTGGTAAATAACATTCTCATAGCCCAGCTGGTAGGCCTCCACTAATCCACATCCCGGCGTGTTAAACAGAATATTTACCGTTGCGCCGGAGATAATCATAAACCACAAGACACTGAACAGTGCCGTAAGAAGCAGATTCATTTTTATGATCTCCCGGATAGTTCTTCCATAGCTGATCTGCCCGAGAAACACAGCCGTGATGGGCGTCCAGGCCATCCAGTTACCAAAATAGTACATGGTCCAGTTCTTAGTCCAGGGATCATGCTCCAAGACACCCGTAAAGAGTGCGCCGGAGAAAAAAGTATCTAAAAACTCCCCTGCTCCTTCAATCCCAAAGGATACAATAAAGAGCGTCCCGCCAAAGCACAGGATAAACAAAAGAATAAAAATGTATATTCCAACATTGATATTTGATAAAAGTGTAATCCCTTTTTTTATACCTGAAATGGCCGAGATAACAGAAATCCCGCCTACAAGGACAATAATCACAAGCCAGACCGCCGGGTTAGACGGCAAACCAAAAAGCCTGCCCAAACCACTGTTAATGCTTAAGGTTCCAATGCCAAGGGACGCTGAAAGACCTGTCACCAGTGAAAAAACACAGACCACATCAATGAGTCCGTTTATCCTTCCCCGGCGCTTTTCAGAAATCAATGGCGCCATCATCGACCCAATGGAAAAAGAAGCCTTCATATTATAGCAGCCATAGGCGAACATCACCGCCAGCAGGGTATACATGGCGTAGGGCAGCACCGTCCAGTGCCTGTAAATTGCCGCCATGGCAAAACGAGCCGACTCTGCGGTCATTGCAGTGATACCGCTTGATTCTGGAGGGTACAGAATATGCTGTACCGGTTCAGCCGCTCCCCAGAATACAATCCCTGCTGCAATGGTCGTCCCGAGCGTTACTGTGAACCAGTTCCAGTTCGTAAGCTTTGGTTTAGCCGTGGGACCGCCAATTCTAACCTTGCCCAGCGGCGAAAAATAAATCCATACGCAGACGCCAAGGGAAACCACAGCTGTCAGCAGAAACGCCCAGCCGAAATAATTAAGAATCCAGTCATAAAAAGCTGTGGCCAGAGCGGAAAAACCCGCCCCGTCACAAAGATTCCAAAGGATACATCCAATAAACAATATGGCCGGCGGCAAAAAAACACCCCACCGAATTTGTCTGTATTTCATATGAGCGCCTCTATTCTAAGCATTGAAAGGTCTTTTTATTGCTTACTCCACTTCCGCTGTCTGTTCTTTACTTTTCCGAATTTGTCTGAACAAAACACCAGCCGCTACTAACCCAATGGCGGTCACCACAATCATGTACACAAAGATATGCTGATATCCGCCAATTCCAGGATATTTATCCATCCAGTTACCGATCAGGCTATAAATATAAGCTTCTGGAATGAAGCCGACCAGAGAGACAAAGCCCATTGCTGTACCGCTGTAGGACAGCGGAATTTTCAGTTCATCAATGGCTGCAAAGTAGATCCCTCTGAGCATGAACATTGAAAGTCCTGTTGCCAGCATAAAAGCGATAAATACGCCAAGATACTGAGGATTATTCGGAATGATCATATACGCAGCATAGCAGATAACCGGGATAACGGAGGTGAAAAAGATCACCTTAATGTTTGAACCGATCTTATCCGCAATAAAACCACTGATGAGACCGCCTACAATCGCCATTCCATAAATACGCAGAATTCCCAGAAATGCGGCTGTCGAGGCTGACAGTCCAAAGAATTCTGTTAAATAGGGGGTTAAATAAGAGTAAGACGCATAAATGGAACAGACAGAAAAGACAACAATGGATAAAAGCCAGAGCTTCGGCATTTTAACAACCTTGACAAGATCTTTGACAGACGCTCCTGTTTTTTCTTCCGGGTTATCCGTCGGTTTATTATCATTCAGGCCAAACCATGCAAAAACACCTCCGATGATGGCTAAAATCGCATAGCCTATAATAACCCAGCGCAGCGCCAGATAGTTGGCCCCGGTGGTGTTAAAGATGAACAGTATTACCATCCCATAGAGCACTGGCATAATACCCGTTCCGCTTTCGCGCATTCCAAACAGTCTTCCCTGCTCGCTGCTGTCGCCCAGCTGTCTTGTGGCCTTCAGCATAGCAGCCCAGAAGGTCAATGATGAAAGAACACCGTACATAACATAAATAAAAACAAGCACAGGGTAAGACGGATACGTTGACAATAGCAGTCCAAGAGCGCCTGTTCCCACCAGTGAGAAGGCAATCAGCTTTCTGGCAGACAGGCGGTCAGCCAGGTAACCGCCAGGAAAGTAACCAATCATTGAGATGAAACCAAAAATACTCATCAGCAGACCAAGCTGAGAATTTGAAATATTCATGGCCTCCAGAATCACGTCATAATAATTATAGCTCAAATAGGGAAGTTCATAAATTGTACTTCCCGCAAGAATCAATGCAAAAAGTGCCACATACTTTTTAACTTTCGAGTTTTTAGCAGTGCTATCCATTTTTTTCTCCTAATTTTCTAAATATTTTCCCGATATTCTTCAGGAATATACGGGGCTACAATATCGTTCTGCTCTTTTGTGATTTCCGGCGGCTGATAAGAGGCAATTCTTTCCTTTACTACATTTTCAGCCACTTCTTTTAAGGAGTGCCGTCCTTCGTTCTGCCATACGTTAGGGTCTTGCTTGTTAAAGAATTTTGGCATAACAAATTCTTCGCGGTACATCTTTGGCGTTCTGCCCTTTAAGTAAGAGCCGCGCGGGCCGATTTTCCTGATCAAATCAAAGCAGCCTTTTTCTTCGGAGGTATCAATTCCAGCGGCCATTCGTCTTGCGTAGAGCAAGGTGTCTTCATCCAGCATATATTTTTCGTAGCTGAAGATATTAAAGGAGCCCATAATACCGCAGGCGTGAAGGATCAGGTCAACGCCGGATTCATAGGTCGCGTTTAACACCAGCATAGATTCCGCGCCAGTCTGGTAGTCCAGATCCTTTGCGTCGCTCAGGCTTCCGCCGCTTCGGCATGGCATTTTATAATAGTCCGCCATGGCTACAGCCGCATAGACCATTAAAGCGGTCTCCGGTGATCCGATGCTCAAAAGAATACTTCTCAAATCCGTAGAGGCTGAGGTATTTCCGTAAATGACCGGCACTCCCGGACAGGCAAGCTGTGCCAGCGTTAAGCCCGCCAGTATTTCTGCGTTGGTCAGGCTTACAGTTGCAAAAACAGATGGCGGTGAGGTTAAAGCCGGCATCGCGCAGGGTGTAAACCAGATTGGCTGCTTTTCAGCACAGAAGGCCAGCATCTTTTCAATAGGTGCAAAATCATAGCAAAGCGGCGATAAGGAATTGACACAGAAGGAATTAACATAGCGCTCCTGTTCCTCTACTCCTTCAAAGGCCTTGATGATTTTAAGGCTTTTTACCGTTGTGTCAAAAAGCTCCTCATGCGGTACTGAAAAGGTATCCGGGTCAAAGCAGGCGATCTGCGGGCTGTATTTTAAAAGCATGCCAACATTCGAAAAAATTTTCTGTTCTTTTGTAAAATTAGTAGTATCCGCGAAATAGTCCATGTAATTATAATCTGTTGCCGGACTGGTAGACGCCAGTTTGAAAATATTGATGGTATCCTCATTGCGCATACGGCGGATGGAATTATGGTCCTCGACATATACTGCACCACAGGCAGGCATATTAACGCGGCTGCCATCGCCAATGGTGACAGACCCCTTTGTCGAATACAGCTCAAAGGTCTCTGGACACTGTGCTACGGCCTGATTCACCAAATCTTCGCTTATAAAAACAATGTCCTCCTCAATCTCTGCACCATGCTCTTTGAATAATTCTAAAGCTTTTGGATGCTCAAAACGTACGCCGACCTCTTTTAAAATTCTTAGTGACTCTTCGTGGATGCGCTCGATATTTTCTTTCGAAACATAATGACTAAATTTCTTCAACGTTCTCTCTCCTCGTTTTTTCATTCTAAAAATTTAAACCGGTTAATTTTTTGTAACTGTAGGATATCATGATTTTACGATTGTGTCAACACTTTTTTAAACGGGTTAATTTTTATGTTGTAAAAGTTTTGAGAAATGTGATAGAATAAGCACAGCAACACAATTATTGATCAATATCATGAAAAGAGGAAACAATGGAATATAAAAAAAGCAAGGAAACCCGCGATAAGATTTTCAACCTTGCCAAAAAATCATTTTATGAAATTGGATTTAAAAAAACAACGATCCGTAACATTGCAAAAGAAGCCGGCATCAACCACGCATTGGCTTATTACCATTTCAATGGGAAATACGACATTGCCCACCATATTGTTGACGAATTTCACCAGAAGGCAGAGGTAGCCTTTAACAAACTGACGGCCAATATGTCGTTTGAAGATCCGCTTCTTCGCCTTTTAGCCCTCTACCGCTTCGGGCTGCGGGAAATTTATGATAACGAATGGGATTTCAACTTCTATGTCGAGGTTTATCAGCAATCCTACTATGACTCTGATCTTGTGGAAAACTGCGTTAAAATTCTGGATTTTTATCATTATCCCATCGACCGCAAAAAAATTGATATCGCGGTTCTGTCCACCTCCTCCTCATGGGGCCAACTGTATACCAACGAGGATGTTCCCTACAGAGACCACTTCACTCACCGGGATATCATGGATTCCATCGATATCATGCGATGGTCTTATCTGGGTTTTGAACCAGACTTTATCATTGATAAAATAAAGCAGGCTGAGGAACTGCTCGCATCTCTGCCCATTATGAATATCCGCATTTTAGAAAAACAGTGAACAAAAACATCATCTCAGCCACAGCTGAGATGATGTTTTTTAATTCATCTTTCCCAATAACGGGATTCCCTGTATCGGTATAGTTTCCAGAAGCTGCTTTGCCTCCTTTATTTTTTCAAGGACTTCCTCTCTGCTGAAGCCCAGATAGCACCATCTTAAAATATCTGTTGTGTCCCGTATCTCATCCAAATCCACAGGCGAGGACAGCAGCTTCGCATTAAAATAGAGCTGGCTCCAGACGCTGGTTGTCGAGAGCACCGCGATCTCAGCCATTTTTTTATCTACAGACATCCCATGCTCCTGGCACACCAGCATACAGTACTCAACCTGTGATTTATCACAGTATGGTTTTTCATAAGCGTGAAGGTAAAGCTCCAAATCCCTTGGATTCTGATAGATTTCTCTCAAAACTGCCCGAACCAGCAGCAAAGAAAATAAAAACAAATCCTCCTCCGCGTCAATATATTTTTTAAATACCGTTGATGCCCTGTAAAAATGTTCGTCAATAATGCGGTGCGCCAACTCATATTTACTGTCAAAATAATAATAGATCAACGCCTGATTTGTTCCCAGAGCGTCTGCAATTGAACGCATGGTGGTCTTTTTAAATCCCACCTCATAAAAAGATTGTTTGACAGTACTTAAAATCTTTTCTTTTGTTTCCTTACCTTTTTTGTACTCCATAAAATGCCTCAATCAAATAATTTTTGTGTGTTTCTATTATAACATATTCTGACTAAAAAATCTTCAAAAATAATTAAACCGTTTAAATTTTATTCTTGACATACTATAATTATGGCTGTATAATACACTCATGAAAATTAAACCGTTTAATTTAAATTTTTAAAAGGAGTCTTTTATGAAAAAGTATAGCCACTATGTCTCAAAAGAAACCATTGAAAGTATTCACGAGCAGTCTCTGCGTGTATTGAAAGAAATCGGCGTACGCTTTGAAAATCAGCGTGCTCTGGACCTTCTGGCAAAAAACGGCGTCAAACTTGACGGCTGCGTTGCATATTTTGATGAGGAAACCGTCGTAAACGCCATGAAGCTTGCTCCTTCAGTTTTTGAATTGACCTCAAACACCAAGGGCAATTTAACCATCGGTAATGAAAGCCGTATTACCATGCCAAGCGGCGGCCCGGTCTATATTACCGAAAATGGTGTTATCCGTAAAACCGTTAACCAGGACATCATCAATTTTCTTAAATTAACTTCGACCAGCGATGAAATCGGTTATCAATACATTGATTTTCTCCCTAACGACGACCATTTAAACGAAGATCAAAAAATTTACGCCTCCGAAGCGCTGCTGCTGAAATACGGAAAACAGCCGGCCTGTATTGATCCCGACACCTTTTTAATGGACGAGGGCAAAATTTACAACGCCACGTTAAAAAGCATTGACCTCATCCGTAAATTTGAAGGCATTGAAGACAGTGAAAAACACGTCAACTCCTTCTGTGTCAATTCTATTTCTCCGCTTTGCTATGATTTTGCGCCTCTTGAAAAAATGTTTGCCTTCTGTGAACAAAACCAGCCGCTCTGGTTCTCCCCCTGTGCAATGCCCGGCATGACCGCTCCGCCGTCGGTTATGGCAACGCTCGTAATGACCAACGCTGAAATTCTGGCCATTAACGCACTGGCTCAGATGATTAAACCTGGCGTACCGGTTATTTACGGCAACACCTCCGCCTCTACCAATCTGCGTACCTTACTGCTAAGCTTTGGCGCTCCGGAAACCATGCTCATGTGCTACGCCACTGCAGCCATGTCCGACTTCTATGATGTTCCCTGCCGTACCGGCGGTGCACAATCTGACGCCAAAGACACCGACTATCAGTCCGGCGCGGAATCCATGTTCATGATCCAGTCCTGTATGGAATGTGGTACTGATTTAATCTACCATGCGAGCGGCATGATGGGCAGCATGAATCTTTACAGCTATGAAAAATTTATTCTGGACGAAGAATGTATTGCCTTTGCAAGAAGAATGGTTCAGGGAATTGATCCTTCTGAAGAAAAAGTCTGCTTCGACGCATTGAAAAAGGCTGGTCCTCGAGGTTCCTTTATCACCGGAAGAACTCCCAAAATGTACCGCGAAGAGTTCTATCTGCCTAAATATTTTAACAAACAGGATGTTAATGTCTGGCAAAACGAAGGCTCACACTCTGTTTTAGAGGTTGCCCGGAAAGCGGTTGACGAAAGAATCAAATCCTACGTACAGCCAGATATTACCAAGGAACAGCAGGAATTATTGAACCCATACCTTCCGCCCGAATACAGAGAAAGCATTTAGTATAAAAACATCAAACCCTTTTATGGAGAATTGAGAGCGTCCATTGATCTGCACGCCTCAATTCTCCATTGTCCCAGGCATCACAACTTTATCGGATTTTCTGTCACCGATTCAGAAAATAATGAGGTTTGGAGAAGCACATAAGCGCATTCCAGGCTTATCTTATCCTTGAAATATCCACATGCTTCCATCATTTTTCTGTAATATTCCAGCCCGTCTCTTTTTTCTAAAAGTCCGTTATATAAACTTTCCACAGCGCTAAAAATTATTTCCAGAAATCCAATGACAAATGGCGTGGTATCTCCCATATTATTTTCAATCATTTCTTCGAAAAGTATACGTTTTCTTTTGTTTGTATGGGTTGATTTTTGTGCTTCAGCAAAAAATAGAGCACCTTTTATTTATAATAATTTTTCACACATTCCCTTGTTTTTACATAAAAACAGACGGAGCCTTTTATCCAGACACTCCGTCTCAAGTCGTCTATTTTTTCATCAAATCCTTACAGTATTCACTCACCAGCCGAAAGGCCTTAGAATGGCTGATGTCCAGATCCTCAGCAACCTTTTTCATATTTCTGTATTTTTTATAGGACTCACGGATCAGCTGTTTCCCAACGCTTTCCAGAATATAATCATAACTTTCCTTATAGGTCTCCTCTACCATGGCCGTACCCTCAATCATAAATTCCGGTAAATCCTTCGGCGCAACCGGTCCGCTGGTGGACAGAAGAACCGTCCGCTCCATGAGGTTTTTCAGCTGCCGAATATTGCCGGGCCAGTCGTAGGCGATGAGGATCGCCATGGACTTTGGCGAAAAATCAATATCTTTTCCATATTTTTTATTATATTTTTTCAGAAAATAGGCTGTCAAAGGAAGAATATCTTCCCGGCGCTCCCTGAGTGCAGGAATCTCAATATTGATGGTATTGATCCGCCAGTACAGATCTGAACGGAACTTCTTTTCCGAGACCAGTTTTTCGAGGTTCGCGTTGGTGGCGGCCACAATACGGATATCTACATGTTTCATTTCACTGCCGCCCACCTGAATAAAGCGCTTATTTTCCAGAACGTCCAGCAGTTTGGCCTGAAGTCCCGGCGCCATCTCGCCGATTTCATCAAGGAACAGCGTGCCGCCGTCTGCCAGTTCCACAAGGCCTACTTTTCCTTTGGCGCTTGCCCCTGTAAAGGCATGGGGCGCATAACCGAATAATTCCGATTCCAGAAGGTTTTCCGGTATCGTGGCACAGTTAATGGCCCAGAACGGCTTTGAGGCCCTCAGGCTTGTTTTGTGCACGTATTCGGCAATCAGTGTCTTGCCTACCCCAGACTCTCCGGTTAAAAGGATTGGGACGTCCGATTCCGAAACCTTTTTAATGGTCAGCAGAATCTTGCAGAAAATATAGCTCTGTCCCACAATCTCATCGTCATCTTTGCCATCCTCAGCCTCTATTGTATGGGTTTTGCTCTTGCTTCCGGCCTTGCTCTTCTCACCGTCCATCTTTCGCCAGGTCATGTCATATTTTTCAGGGATTTCATTGGCAATGGTCACGACCATTTCGATCTCGCCGTCCTTATCAAAAATGGGGGTGAGCACCGTTGAAACACTTTTTCCAATGAGAAGATAGTTCTGCTCTGCAAAGACAGTCCGTTTTTCCTTAACACATTTTTCCAGAGCCGTCGGCGTCCACTTCCCCTTTCTGAAAGAATAGTTATTCTGACCGATCATCTCTTTAGGGTCTACCCCATAATGGCGGATGGAGTTGGGATTAACGTAAATAATCTTCCCCTCTTTGTCCATCACATACACATCCGATGAACAGTTTTCCAGAATTTTAATATAGACGTCCACCGGAATGGAACGGAGATATTCCAGGTACTCCTCATCAATTCCAAATTCTTTGTTTATTTTTCCCATAAGGCACCTCTGTTGTCTTCTGAATCCTCTCAAACGCTATACGATTTCAATAGAAGTATTATATCATAGCGGCACTTACTTTTTCCAGTTAAATTCGCAGCCTTTGTATTCTTAAAAATCGGGATACATATCTACCGGCGGCAAGAAAAAAACACCATCCGCGCGGAATGGTGTTTTCTTTTTGTATTCTTATTAGTCTTCAGGTACAATTGCTTCTACTGGGCACTGATCAGCGCAAGCGCCGCAATCTGTACATAAAGCTTCATCAATTTCGTAGATAGAACCTTCAGAAATTGCTTCTACTGGACATTGATCTGCACAAGAACCGCAAGCGATACATTCGTCTGTGATTTTGTAAGCCATTTAATACACCCCTTTCTGAACAACATTTATTTTATTATATCTTATTCTTGATTTAAAGCAAGACAATTATTTATCTTTTTTGCCTTTTTCAGGTTTTTTTTCAGATTTTTTTTCGCGTTTCCGCTCAGGCTTACGCTCGGGCTTTTTTTCCTGCTTTTTCTTCTGGATATCCGCTAACAGATATTTTCGGACTTCCGTTTCGTCCTTTTCCATCTGCATTTTGACAAAGACCGTTTCCTCAAGAATACTTAACTTAAACACCTCGCCCTCGCCGTCCGGCGTAATGACCTGCTGGCCGACTCTTGGCATCTTCCTGGTGACTTCCTCATAAAATTCCTGTTCATAGGTCAGGCAGCACAGCAGCCTGCCGCAGATACCGGATATTTTGGTCGAATTCAGGGATAAGTTCTGCTCCTTGGCCATTTTAATGGACACAGGGGTGAAATCGCCCAGCCACTGAGCACAACAGGTGGTTCTCCCGCATACGCCCAGCCCCTTAAAAATCTTGGCCTCATCCCGGACACCGATCTGGCGCAGCTCAATGCGCACCTTAAACACAGCTGCCAGATCCTTGACCAGATCTCTGAAATCCACGCGGCCGTCGGCTGTAAAATAAAAGATCGCCTTCTTCTTATCAAAGGTATACTCCACATCAATGAGCTTCATCTCAAGCTTGTGGGCTCTTGCCTTTTCGATAAAAATATCCTTTGCCTCGATTTCCTTGCGCTTCAGCCGCTCAAAATCCGATGTATCCTTCTCGGTAGCTTTCCTGATAACGGGCTTAATGGGCGCTGTGATCAAATCGTCCTCGATCTCCCTCGGTCCAAGGGCAATCTCGCCGTACTCCACGCCGCGGACAGTCTCGACAATGACATGGTCGTACTGCTCTACTTCCAGATTCTGTGGATCAAAATAATAAATTTTACCGACTTTTTTAAATCGGACTCCAACCACTGATTTTGCCATCTATAGTATCTCCTGTAATTTATATTTTTAATAGGACGCTTTCCCACTGCAGCCTCAGGTTGACATTATACTGCAGGGTGTTCATAAACTCAAAAAGGATCTCTGCGATTCGGCTGTTTTGACGCGGCGTCAAAACCGAAGCGTATTTTACCTGCCAGCTGTAATAAGGATTTCCTTCATCCTCCGCGCCTTCCAGAAACAGCGCCATGCTGTGAAACCAGACAAGCAGAAAATTCAGGACCTCAGCGCTGGTGTTTTTATCCTTCCCTATTTTTTCACTGAAAGCGAACGCCTTAAAGGTATCTCCCTTAAGTATAGCATAAAATACATTGAGTGCCTCAATTTTTAAGCTTTCCAGCTCGGTATTTTCAAGAAATTCTAAAGCCTTTCCCGGTGATCCCTCACAGCTGTAGATGGCCTGATCTACCGCCTCGCCTGGGGCGCAGCCCTTCTGTTTCAAAATCTCACGGATCCCCGCATCTGAGACCGGCTCAAAGCTCAGGACCTGGCAGCGTGAACGGATGGTATTCAGCATTTTTTCCAGATTTTCCGCTGTAATGATGAAAACATTATGGGGCTCCGGCTCCTCCAGCGATTTTAACAGGGCGTTCTGAGCCTCTGGCGTCATTTTATCTCCGCCCTTTATGATGCTGACCCTCAGCTCGCTTTCAAAGGGCTTGACCGGCAGCGTGGCGATGAGCTTACGGACCTGGTCAATTTTAATGGCGCTCTCGCCCTTTCCAGGCTGGGTAATCAAAACATCCGGGTGGTTTCCGTGCTCGATCTTCTCACAGGGAATGCAGGCGCCGCAGGGCTTTTCATCGTCCCGGCACAAAAGAGCCTTTGCGAACTCAAGGGCCATCATGGTCTTGCCAATGCCCTTTTTCCCCACAAAGAGATAGGCGTGGCTCACCTCATGATTGGCAATACTCCCCGCCAGAAGCTTTTTGATCCGCTCCTGTTCAACAACCGCCTTAAACATGCCTGCTCCTCCCTAGTGCCATTCTTCCTCGGCTAGCTCCGAAAAATCTGTTTTCAGCAGCTCTTTTGCTTCCTCAAGGTCTCTGGGGTCTACAAATATCTCAATGTTGGCCGTGGTGAAAGTCCCCATAAAAATACTGCGGATCGGGCCGCCGAAGCCCTTTTCCCGAGAGGTGACCTTAATGCCGTTCGCCTCCAGAAAACTCCGCGTCATGGCAAATTCCATGTCCGAATAGGCTACCTTCAAAAGCGCATAGCGATCCTCAAACCGTTCCACTTGTCATCACCCTCTCATATATTTCTTCGTGTATATCCTCAATGCTGCGGAGCTTTCCCTCCGAGACGCATACAATCTCTGTCCAGTTGTACTTTTCAATAAGCTCAAGGGCGTTCTGATAAGCGTGGATTAGGTGCTCCGGGCTTTTTTCATGTATATCCTTTTCCGCCTCACCCGTAATTTTATTGGCGCGGCCCTCCATCAGCCTGAAGTTGATCTCTGGCGGTATATTCAAAAAGAAAACCGCGTCGGGTACAGGCAGCTCCATCTTATTAAACTCATAATCTGACAGCCAGTCCATAAAGCGGCGGCGCTCTCTGGGATCGCTGATTTTTCCTGCCTGATGGACCATATTCGAGGTGGTATAGCGGTCGGCGATTACAATGCCGCCGTCCTTATAAAAAGCTTCGTAATCCTCCTTGTAGGACGCATAGCGGTCAGCCGCATAAAAGGTCGATGCGATATAAGGGCTGATGCTGTCCGGGTCATTTCCAAAGGCACCGGACAGGTACAGCCGCACCATGGCGGAGGACTCCTTATCGTAACGGGGATAGGAAACCTTCATGACCCGCTGCCCCTCCCTTTTCAGGCGGTCGTAGAGCTTTTCTGTCTGTGTCTGCTTACCGCTGCCGTCAACACCCTCGATGACAATCAGCTGTCCTTTATTTTCCATTGATAAACCTTCTTTTCTCATTTTGTTTCAGGCATTATTATATCATAACGACCCATGCATTAAAACGAAGAATTGAGAATGACCTCAATCATTCCTTCACTGTCTATACCCACAACAGCTTCGCCATTTCTCTGCCGTCTCAACAGCTCTGCGACAGTTTCCTCTGTTACCAGGCTCCCTGGCAGCAGCACTGGTATTCCCGGAGGATATGGAATAACAAAGCCTGCCGCCGCTCTGCCAACAGCGTCCTCCAGAGGCATTCTCCCAGTTTCCATATTGTAGAGCGCCTGCCAAAGGGGATATTTCTCCTCGTGCTTCCAAAGACTGACAAATTCGACCTTTGGTGGCTCTGTGGCCTCTGGGCATTCTCTGTTCATATCGGCCACTGCTGCCATCAGCCGGTCCAGTTCGTCAACGGTAGTACCGATTCCTGTCATGGCCAGCACATAATTAAAACCAGACATCTCACACTGGATGTTAAACTCTGCAAGCAGCCGCCTTTCAGCAGCCGTGCCCCGGCCGTCCTTTACCATCAGCAGCCATTTGCTTTTATCATAGAGCTGTCCTTCTCCCGGAGTGTACAGGACAATGCAGTCGCCTGCTCCTGCCTGTTTCTGATAATAATCCCAACGCTCTGCGATTGCCTGAAAAACGGCTTCTCCCTTTTCACAGGCTTCATCCACAGCGTTTTCCACACTCATCATCAAAAGATAGCTGGGGCTTGAGGACTGAAGCATGGCCAGAAACTTTTTAACACGGCGCCTTTCCACCAATGGTCCCTGCATATGCAGCAGGGAGCTCTGGGTAAAAGCGCCCAAAAGTTTGTGCGTGCTCTGGATAACAATATCTGCCCCGCAGGTTACCGCGTCCGGCGGCAGTGCAGCACAAAATTTCAGATGTGCTCCGTGAGCCTCGTCCACGATCAGCACCTTTCCCCTTTTGTGAAGCAGCTCCGCAATGGCGGCCACATCACTGACAGTGCCGTAATAGGTGGGATTGACCAGGATCATCCCCTTTACCTCTGGATGCTCTGTCAGTTTTTTTTCTACCTGCTCCGGGGTAATGCATTTTCCAAAGCCCAGCCGAGTATCGTATTCCGGTTCAAAATAAATGCCCTTTACCCTGCCCAATGCCAACCCCGCATAAACAGAACGGTGGCAGTTCAGCGGCACCAGAAGGCTGTCGCCTTCCCTGCAAACGCCCATAACAGCACTCTGTATGCCGGCTGTGCTGCCACCCACCAGAATACAGGCCTCCTCTGATCCATAAGCTTCTGCCAGCTTTTCCTGAACCCTTAAAAGAATATCGGAGGGATCGTGCAGATTATCCGCCCCAGGCACTTCTGTTGTATCCAGGGTTGCCCAGTTCTCATTATCAAAGCAAATTTTTCCCTTGTGCCCCGGCATATGGAACCGCAAAGCCCCTCTGTCACTCAGTTCTTGTAATCTTGTATATAAAAGTCGTTTTTTCATGGATTTATTTTATCATAAAATCTGGATTTTTCCCCTTTATTTTTAGATAGATTATTGATATGATAATCACTGTAAAAAAATTCAAGGAGTGAAAAAGATGGCAAATATCATCTCTGTCGATATGACTAACTTTGAAGCGGAAGTGCTAAACTATACGGAAGGCCCTGTTATGGTCGATTTTTGGGCTGAATGGTGTGGTCCCTGCAAGGCTCTTCTTCCGATCATCGAAGAAATCGCCGGCGAAGTCCCTGCAACCGCTAAGATCTGTAAGCTGAACGTGGATGAAAACACCGATCTGGCCAGACAGTTTCATGTCATGAGCATCCCGACTTGTGTATTCTTAAAGGACGGCAGTGAAGTCGAACGTTTCGTAGGAAGCCGCGACAAGCAGGAATACATTGATACCCTAAAAAATTTATAAGTTTTTTCAGACTGTGCTCCGGGCATGGTCTTTTTTTATCGAACTACTTTTTATTATATTTTCTCTTACAATACAAGACGTTTCTCTTTTTATTCCATTTTTATAACTATTATTTCGAAAATCCTTGAACCTTTTTTGAAAATATGTTACTATGAAAATTGTTTATAGCTTCCTTATTTTCAATCCTATCTGTCAAACACTCGGGAGGAACTCCAGATGAACAGTAAATACCTCGGGCAGCGGCTTCGCCAGTTTCGAAAAGACGCCCATCTTACACAAAACCAGCTGGCTAAAAAGGCCGGTATCACCCCCACTTATCTCAGTATCATTGAAAGGGGCGCGCAACTGCCCCGGCTGGAAACCTTTATCAATCTTGCCAATGTCTTGTCCGTTTCCGCCGACGACCTTCTGATGGAGGATCAAACGGAGTCTTGGAAAGATTTGTATCCCTCTTTCTGTATTCCGTCTGACAATCTAACGGACGAACAGCTTGCATTAGTTCAGGATATGGTCAAGCTAATGTGCGACCATTTCAAAACAACAAATGACTAAATTATTTGTTTAAATTCTTGAACAAAACTATAATTGAATATTGACTTCATTCGCATTGTGAGTTATAGTAAATAATATACATCCGAATCATTTTGAAATAGGGCAAAACTATTGAAAGGTAGTGACGCAAAGCCAAGGGTCTAATTCATCTCCAGATGAAACGACAGCCGGTTGCTCGGGTATTAAACTTACTGAATGCAATCTCCCTGCCTTGGTTTATGCCGGGGTCTTTTTATTGCCCCAATCTCACGCAGAGGAGTTAATCACAATGGATAATAAAGTTATTGGCAGGCATATTCGTGAAGCCCGTCTTGATAAAAAACTGACGCAATACCAGCTCGCGGAACGTGTTCATATTACACCGAATTATCTGAGCATGCTGGAACGCGGCACCCATCTGCCCAAACTTGAAACGCTCATCACCATTTCCGAAGCACTGGAGGTTCCTGTCAGCGCACTTCTTACCGATTTCCCCGTCGAGTCCTTTACCAGCCGGATTCACTTTCTGTCCACTGCAATGGAAGGGCTTGATGACGAGCAGTCCAAAATCGTGTGCGATGTCATCAAGGTGATGACTGACGGCTTTAAATTGAAAAAATAAATAAAAATCCCCGGATCAAATGATCCGGGGATTTTTTTAGTTAAAAGTCTGAAGCCGGGTAAAACAAATCGTTTCGCCGCCTCGCCGTATCCAGCATGTTATTGTAGAGTATCTGCTGGTATTCCAGGACCTCACGGTCATGGATAGTTGGATCGCCCCTTCTGAAGTACTGCCCCTCATTGTCAATGACCCCTACTTTATTGATGACCGGCAGGGTTTCGGACAGCTTCATTAAATAATTGTTGTAGGGTGTGCCCTGGATACCCGCCTGCGCAAGCAGCAGGCTGGAAAGGTAGTTTACACTCAGCTTATCCACCTGAGCTTCTGGGATGTCATAGTTTGCCCAGATGACAAAGGGCGTAACGTAACGCCTCTGCAGTTCCTCCAGGCTCCACTGGTCCAGGGGCTTCTGCATGAGTTCTTCATAAAAAGCCTGCTCAATATACGCCTGATGATCGCCAAACATGACCACCAGTGTGGGCTCATCCTGACCGCTGAAATAGTCGATCAGATTTTTGAACGCCGCGTCGGAGCTGCGCATCAGCGATAAGTACTGCTCGGTTTCAGGATAGCTTCCCTCCATCCCCTCCAGAAGCACGGGCTCCAGATCATCGGCATTCAGCTGGTAGCCAGCATGGTTCTGGATGGTCACATCAAAGACAAAAAGAGGATTGTCGCCTTTGTTTTCATAAAGCTCGATGACCTTGTCATAAGTGGCCGCATCGCTGACCCATTTTTCTCTGAGCGTCTGAGATTCCAAAAATTCTTCTTCTGAGAAAAACTGCTGAAAGCCAAAATTCGGATAAACCTTGTCACGGTTCCAGGCGTTCCGCTCTCCAGGATGGATGGCGTAGCTGCTGTAGCCTTCATAGTTCAGTGTTGACGTGAGTCCGGGGGCCGGACCCTTGATATAAAGCTGATAGGGCCTCGCATTTTCTGGCAGATAAGCCGTGGTGTTCCCTGTCAGAAAAGCGTATTCGGAGTCACAGGTGCCTCCGCCGAAAACTGACACATAGAGATTCCCTTTAATGGTATTTTCCTGCAGGCTGTCAATGAAGGGCATGTAGTCAATATTGGTTGAAAAATCCCCCACGGCCCGCAGGTCACTGAAGGACTCATTCATAATGGCAATAATATTAGGCTTATGACTGTTTTTCATCCCGGGACCAACAGCGGCTTTTTCCGTTGTTCCGCCCCGGCCGACAGCCCCTGTAGTCATGGGCTGCTGCACGTTTTTGATACTCTCGCCCAGAAAGGCCAGATCATATCCTTCCGGCTCCCTGACATGTGAGAGCTTAGCATTGACCGTAAAGGTATAAGGGTAGCCGTTAACCGGCATGTCCCAGGCATAGTAATACCGCTCCACATTGGTCTCAAAAAATAACCCAAAGGTGATGGTCAGGGCTGCAAAGGCCATCAGGCGCAGCTTACGGCTTTTATATTTATCCCGAACGCGTCTGTTTGCTTTAAAGGCCCAAAGCAGCAGTGCCGCCAGAACCAGCGTTGCAAGCAGAATCGTGCCGCTGAGCTCAAAATGGTAGGCCGAAGCGACCTGAAGTCCTGTCTTCGCTGAAAACAGATCCGTATAGAGCAGCGTATCTCCTCTGAACAGACGGACAAAGTAGCCTGCCAATCCAAAAATATACAGAAGAACTCCCCCACCCATCAAGGATGCTCTCATCCGTCCTGTTAAAATATATAAAAAAACATAGACTGCCATACAGCAGGCCAGGTTTAAAAATAAACGAATTCCCTCTGTATCAAAGGGCGCTTCCTGAAAGATCTGGAAGATGGTATAAGAAAAGGCAGAGATCAGGACAAGCAGCAGCATATTCCACAGAGCTGCTGCACGCTCCCTGCACTCTATATTTGAAAAGATCGCCAGGCCGATCATAAAAATGCACAGCCCCGCTGTGTTCAGGTAACGTTCATCAAATCCCATCATCTGGTAACAAAGCGCCAGACTCAGGCTCAGCACTGCCACTGTCGCCAGCGCTGCCAATATTCTTTTTTTACTCGTTGTTAAATTGATTACAGAATCCAAAAAAACCTCCTGTTCTCTGAAGATGATAATACCTTCGGATTTCTCCGTGTTTCACACTCCCGAAATCCGAAAAACATTCGAAATCCGCTCATTTTTCTGCAAAAAACGGCTGCTTTCTCATGTTTGGCGAGTCCAAAAGCCCTGTTTTTTCACGCGAACGTGAAACACATGCTCTTTTGACCCTTATATCATATTATATCATTAAACAGGCGGTTTTGTGTTATTTTCAATACAAATTAAGTTTTATCCTTTTAGCTTACCTTGCCGCCGGCTGGAATCACATCGCCGTCAACGGTCAGAATACTCAGCTTTTTCCCCTTAACAGCGGAAAGAATCATCCCGTTGGATTCCAGTCCCCGCAGCATAACCGGCTTCAGATTTGTGCAGACAATGACCTTTTTGCCCACGAGGTCTTCAGGCTTATAGTATTTAGCGATTCCGGAGATAATCTGTCGCTTTTCTGTTCCCAGATCCAGTTGGAACACCAGAAGGCGGTCTGCGTCAGGGTGCTGTTCACAGGAGATGACCTCTGCGACTTTCATCTCAACCTTGGCAAAATCATCGATGGTGATCAAACCTTCCGGCACCTCGGTTTTTTCTTCCTTCTTGGCCTGTTTTTCCTTTTTAGGCTGCTGCTTCTGCTCTGGTTTTTCCTTCTTCACTTCAATTCTCGGAAAGATCGGTTCACAGCGCTCTACCTGGATGCCGTCCGGGTATTTTCCAAAGGACTGGATACTTTCCCAGGTCCTGAGTTCGTCCGGTACCTTGAGTTCATCGGCAATCTTAACGCCGGTATCGGGCATTGCAGAGCTTACGAGTACAGAAATTATTCTGAGCGACTCTGTCAGGTTATACATCACCATTGCCAGACGGGCTTTCTTTTCAGGATCTTTGATCAAAACCCATGGCTGTGTCTCATCAATGTATTTATTGGTACGGGAAACCAGCTTCCAGATCGCTTCCAGCGCGCGGCTGAAATCCAGCTTATTCATATAATCTTCCACAATGCCTGGGGTTTCCTCTGCCAGAGCAATGAGATCGGCGTCAAAATCACCGCTTTCACGCTCAGCCGGAATCACACCATCGAAGTATTTCACGGTCATGGCCACAGTCCGGCTCAGGAGATTACCCAGGTCATTGGCCAGATCAGAATTGATGTGGCTGACCAGCAGATCTTCGTTATAAATACCGTCTGCACCATAGGTCATTTCACGCAGCACATGATAGCGCAGGGCATCAACACCGTATTTTTGGGCCAGCTCTACCGGGTCGACTACATTCCCCACAGATTTGGACATTTTTCCACCCTTTAGCAGAATCCAGCCGTGGCCGTATACGTGTTCTGGCAGCGGAAGATCCAGTGCCATTAGAATAATCGGCCAATAGATGGTATGAAAGCGGATGATGTCCTTACCGACCAGATGCACATTCGCCGGCCAGTATTGATCCATGAGCTGCGGCTTGTCATTCATATAGCCAAGTGCCGAGATATAGTTCGGCAGGGCGTCGATCCAGACATACACCACATGCCCCGGGTCAAAGGTTACCGGAACGCCCCAGCTAAAGGAGGTTCTGGAAACACAGAGATCCTGAAGTCCGGGCTTGATGAAATTGTTGATCATTTCATTCTTCCGGGATTCCGGCTGAATAAAATCCGGATGGTCTTCAATATACTGCAACAAGCGGTCTGCGTATTTTGACATTTTAAAGAAATAAGCTTCTTCGGAGGCTTTTTCTACCGGACGTCCGCAATCCGGGCAGTTTCCGTCCACCAGCTGGCTTTCTGTCCAGAAGGATTCGCAGGGCGTGCAGTACCAGCCTTCATATTTTCCTTTGTAAATATCGCCCTGGTCATAGAGCTTTTTGAAAATCTGCTGGATAGTTTTCTCGTGTTCCGGATCTGTGGTACGGATAAACTGGTCATAGTTGATGTTCATCAGCTTCCACAGCTCCTTAATTCTTCCCACCACGTCATCCACATAGGCCTGTGGGGTAACGCCCTTTTCCTCAGCAACCTTCTGAATCTTCTGGCCGTGCTCATCTGTACCGGTCAGAAAATAGGTATCGTAGCCCGTCAGCTTTTTAAAACGGGTCAGGGTATCAGCGGCTACAGTGGTGTAGGTATGGCCGATGTGTAAATCCCCGCTTGGATAGTAAATCGGGGTTGTGACATAAAAAGTTTTCTTTTCTTCCATCATATTTCCTCCTTAAAAATTTCTAAAAATAAAGAGAGCCTCTCCATATAAGGACGAAGCTCTCGTGTTACCACCTTACTTTCCGCCTGTCTCACGGCAGACGGCTCAGCTAATAAACCGGCAGGGTTTATTATTTGTTTTTAACGCTTTCCGCGGCCCTGGCTTAGGCTTCCACCCTCACCAAAGCTTGCTCCGAGGCCATCTTCCATTCTTTGTCCACAGCCGGCTTTCACCTTTCCCGGTTCTCTGTATGCTTTCTCCGAATGTACTCTTCTCTTCATCGCAGTTCATATTCAATTTATTACTATACTATTATATCCAAATATTTTTAAAATGCAAGCCCTTTTACAATAATGGAAAAAACCTAAGAGACGAAGCCTTTTACCTAAGAAAGAAAAAAGTGTCCTGCGGGTACTGATCACTCACCTGTATCTTCTTTATGAATGTTAATCTTTGATCTCGAAAGTGTCCGGCTGTTCCACGATTCCGGACCGTTTACCACAGCGCCTGGACCTTTTTTCTTATCTGGATAAAAGGCGCAGTTTCGGATTGTTCCTCTTCTTTGACCGCCTGCAGCGGCCGCAGATTTGTACTATAATTTTCCATTCTCAATTGTTTTCAAATTACCGTTTGATCAGGTTGTAGATATCCCGCTTGCTCACGCCCCGGTCTCTGGCTACCTGCTTCATGGCTTCCTTTTCGCCCATACCCTGGTCTTTGTAGTGGGCCACATGATCTTCCAGAGAAAGGGCCGCCAAATCCTGACAGCCTGCCGGAAGCCCGTCGCCGCCTTCAATGACCAGCACAAACTCACCCTTAGGTGGATTTTCAGAATACCAGTCCAGATGCTCCTGAACGGTGCCCATTCGGGTCTCTTCATATTTTTTTGTTATTTCCCTGGAAATACTCATTTTTCGGTCCGGAATGACCTGAACCATGGCTTCCAGTGTTTTCACCAGTCTGTGGGGCGTTTCATAGAGAATAACCGTATTTTCAGAGACGGCTATTTTCTCAAGCCCCTCACGGATCTCTTTATTTCGCTTTCCTAAAAAACCCATAAAGGTAAAGGCCCGGGCATCAATGCCTGAGAGCACAAGTGCACAAAGCCCAGCGTTTGGTCCGGGCACCACCTCCACCGGGATTCCGGCTTCATTGCACCGACTGACAATGACCGAGCCCGGGTCAGAGATAATGGGCATTCCCGCATCGCTGACCAGGGCAATATTTTTACCCTCTGTCAAAAACTCCAGCAGCTTTTCACTGCCGCTCTGCTCATTATGCTGATGATAGGCCAGCAGATGCTTCTTAATCTCAAAATGATTGAGCAGCTTGACCGTATGGCGGGTATCCTCCGCGGCGATCACGTCCACTTCCTCCAAAACCCTGAGAGCCCTCAGCGTAATATCCTCAAGATTACCGATGGGTGTTCCGACAATGTATAGTTTACCCGGCATGTCATTCTCCATTTTTAATCAAACAAATTTCGCGCCACATAGACGCCGTTGACAGACGCCTGCATCAGACCACGGGTAATTCCAGCGCCGTCGCCCAGCACGTACAGGTTTTTAATATTGGTCTGAAAATGTTCATCCACAGCCACCTTGTTAGAGTAGAATTTGACCTCTACCCCGTAAAGCAGGGTCTCATCGCTGGCCAGACCCGGCGATACATGGTCCAGCGCCTGGATCATTTCGTCGATATCCTTCATAATGCGGTATGGCAGCACCAGGCACAAATCTCCCGGCACTGCATCCTTGAGAGTGGGGCGGATATTGTTACGGTGCAGCCGTTCCTCGTTGGTTCTCCGGCCTCTGATAAAGTCGCCGTAGCGCTGCACAAGAATTTTATTCCCGGTCAGCATGTTTCCAAGGCTGGCAATGTGCTTGCCATAAGCGATGGGCGCGTTAAAAGGCTTTGTAAAGCCTTTGGAAACCAACAGCGCAAAATTGGTGTTGTCTGTTTTTAAAGCGTCGGATTTGTAGCTGTGGCCGTTGACCACTGCCAGATTATCATCATAGTATTCCGTTGAAACGACTCCGCCGGGATTTGAGCAGAAGGTCCGGACCGCGTCGTCAAAGGTCGGCGTATAGTAGACCAGCTTGCCCTCATAAAGGGCATCGTTAATTTCCTTCATGATTTCGTTGCGGGTTTCAAGCCGGATACCGATATCCACCTTGCCCACTGTGGTATCTACACTGTAGGCGTCACACATGGCTTTAAACCACTCTGAACCCTCACGGCCTACACCGGCTAAAATTTTATCCGCGTAGTATTCACCGTCGGCATTCACGCCAACAGCCACACCGTCCTCCACGATCAGGCTCTTTACCGGATTGCGGAACTTGATTTCTACCCCAAGATCATGGATCAAATGATCCTGAATGCGCTTATAGATGGTGTAGCCAACCTCTGTCCCCATATGGCGTATGGGGCATTCGATAAGCTTTAGATTACTCTGGATGGCCTTTGTCCTTATCTCACGGATTTTCTCTGGATTATCGAGGCCGTGTACCTTGGGGTCTGCCCCAAAGCGCAGGTAATGCTCATCCACATAGGCGATAAGTTCTTCGGTTTTCTCATAACCGATATAATCCGGCAGCTCCCCGCCGACATCCGGCGACAGCGAGAGCTTCCCGTCTGAGTAAGCGCCCGCTCCGGCAAACCCCGTCGTGATATTGCAGGGCTTACATCCCACACACACGCCAGTCTTCCGTTTTGGGCAAATCCGTTTTTCGATGGCGTTACCTTTTTCCAGCATTAAAATACTGAGCTCAGGCTTTTCCTTTTTAAGCTCAAGCGCAGCAAAAATGCCGGCAGGGCCGGCGCCGATTATAATGACATCATACTTGTTCATATGAAACCCTTCTTACCCTGAACGTCAGGGTAACCTTCAATAAAAAAATAATTGAGAATGGAAAATCAAAGAACAAATTTGCCTTTGGCAAATTTGATTATAATCAAATCCGCTTTGCGGATTTGCACCTGTCATTTTCCATTTTCAATTTTCCATTCTCCATTCAATGACCACAGATTTCCATTGTACCACAGCTTGAAAACCGCCTCACCATTCCCGCTGCACTACCATATTTAGTACCCCGGGTCCTCATAGAAATCAGGCGCAGGATCATTGAATTTGGTGTATTCAGGCAGCCATGCGAGCTTCAGACGGCCAGTCGGGCCATTACGCTGCTTGGCAATATCGAGTTCGGCGATGTGAGGCTCAGATTCTTTGTTATAGTAATAGTCACGGTATAAAAACATAACTACATCGGCATCCTGCTCGATGGAGCCGGACTCACGGAGGTCGGCGAGCATGGGATGATGGTCTGTCCTTGCATCCGGCGCACGGCTGAGCTGTGACAGGCAGATCAGCGGGCAGTCCATTTCACGGGCAAGGCTCTTCAAACCTCTGGAAATCTCCGAGATTTCATTCTGCCGGTTCTCAGCCTTTCCCCTGCCGCTCATGAGCTGAAGGTAGTCGATAAGAATCAAATCCAGCCCTTTTTCTGTTTTGAGACGGCGGCATTTTGACCGTACCTCTGACAGGGTCACCCCCGGAGTGTCGTCAATAAAGATATTGGTATTGTATAAATGACTGTAGCCAAGGGAGATACTCTCCCAGTCCTCCGGTGAAAGATCTCCTGTACGGATCTTATTGCTGTCGACCAGAGATTCCGCGCAGAGCATACGCTGTACCAGCTGGGCCTTTGACATTTCAAGGCTGAAAATCGCGACTGCGGCGTTTTCCTTCAGGGCAGCGTTCTGGGCCAGGTTTAAGGCAAAGGCCGTTTTACCCATGGAGGGACGTGCTGCCACGAAAATCAGGTCAGATCTCTGCAGACCGGAGGTATAAAGATCGAGCTCTGAAAAGCCTGTTGTCAGGCCGGTCAGATTCCCCTGGTTCTGCTGAATGGTCTCAATCTGCATCAGGGTTTCACCAAGGGTTTCGCTGATGGGCTCAAAGTCCCCGCGTTTTTTTCCCTGTGAAACCTTAAAAATACTCTGCTCGGCACTTTCGATGACGGATTCCACATCATCATACTGGCCGTAGCTTTCATTGAGAATTTCGGTGGCGGTGTCAATCAGGTTTCGTATGACCGATTTTTCCTGAACAATTTTACAGTATTCCTCATAGTTCGTATACATGGGGACCTGGTCAACCAAGCCCGCGATATAGGCCGGCCCGCCAATTTCTTCAAGAACGCCCCGGTTTTTAAGCATATTAATCAAAGTTACGGTATCGATTGGCCGTCTTTCATCATGCAGCGCCAGCATACACTCAAATATTCTGGCATTAGCGGTACTGTAAAAGTCGTCCGGTGACAGCAGCTCCTCGGCCCTGGCGATATTGGATTCTTCCAGCAAAATCGCCCCGAGAACTGACTGTTCTGCTTCAAGGTTGTGGGGCGGAGTCTTCGGGTTAATCACCTGATTTCACCTCCTTTTTCAAAAAATTTCCCAGGAAATCGGCACGGATTTCCAAATTTATTTTGCAGCTTCAACCACAACTGTCAGGTTGCCTTCAACGCCGGCATAGGTTTTAACCTTTACTTCAATACGGCCTACATTTCTGACTGGTGCGTTTAAAGCGATCTTGCGTTTATCCACTTTGATTTCTTTCTGAGCCTCCAGGGCTTCAGCAATATCCTTGCTGGTGACAGAGCCAAAAAGCTTTCCGTCTTCCCCTGCTTTTTCAGCAATGGTGACGGTCGTGTCGTTAATGACTTTTGCCAAAGCCACAGCGGCCTGACGTTCTTCTTCCATCTGTTGTTTTTTCAGAGCCTGGGCTTCCTCAGCCTTAGCGATATTTTCTTTTGTTCCCGGAAGCCCTTTGTTGGTTTTGATCAAAAAGTTACGGCCGTAGCCATCCTTAACATTGACAATTTCGCCGGCTTTGCCGACATTTTGAACATCTTCTAATAAAACTACTTTCATTTTTCTTCTCTCTCTTTCATATATTCTTCAATGGCACTAAGCAACATCTGTTTTCCGACATCCAGATCATTGATATCTGGAAGCTGGGCGCCCGCAATGGCTAAATGACCGCCGCCGCCCATTTTTTCAAGGATCAGCTGAACGTTGACCTCACCCATGGAACGGCCGCTGATCACCAGCCCGCTGCCGCTTTTTAAGATAATGAAGGACGCGTTGATCCCCTTGATATTTAACAGCTCATCCGCTGCCTGGGCGGCAATGATCTTGGCGTATTCCGATTCGTTTTCCAACTGGGAAATGGCAATGCTGTCAAAATAGATCTTCGCGTTCCGCACCGCTTCTGACCGGGTGGAATAGGTTGCAAGGTCATCCTGAAGCATGGTTTTGGCGATAATGGTGTCCGCACCTTTACGGCGGAGATAGGAGGCTGCCTCAAAAGTACGCACCCCTGTTTTGAAGGTAAACATCTTCGTGTCCATGCACATACCCGCCATGAGGGCATTGGCCTCGGTTTCGTTCATATTTTCCTTTTCATCAAGGTACTGGAGCAGCTCTGTGATCAATTCACAGGTCGATGAGGCGTAGGCTTCCGTATAGTTGAGCACCGTCTTTTCGATGAATTTTCCGGAACGCCGGTGATGGTCGATGACCACAATCTTTTCGATTTCGTCGATCAGCTCCGGAACCTCCAGATAGTTGGCATTCTGAGTATCCACGATAATCAGCAGGGTGTTGGGCGTAATGTAGTCCTCTGCTTCCTTTGGCTTGATGAAGGAATCCCGGTACTCGTCGTTTTCCATCAGGTACTGGAACAGTTCCTTAATACTGTAGTTAATCTCTTTAATAACAATCTTACCGGTTTTATTGAGCGCCTTGCAGGCGCCAAGGAGGCCGACTGCCGCGCCCAGGCAATCCATATCCGGTGTCTGATGCCCCATGATCAGGACATTGTCGGACTCGCGGATAAGTTCTCTGAGGCCGTGGGCTTTAACCCTGGCCTTAACCTTAGTCCGTTTTTCTGTGGCTTCAGTGGTTCCGCCATAAAAGGCCATTTTTTCATCCTGTCTGACAACGGCCTGGTCGCCGCCGCGGGCAAGGGCAATGTCCAGCGCCGCGTGGGAAAGCTCATCGGCTTCACGGATAGCCAGCGGCTCATCGGACACACCGATACCGATACTCAGGGTCACTTGGGATTTTTCTTCGGTTTCTGTCTCCCGGATTTCATCGAGAATGCGGAAACGCTCTTCTTCCATGGCCCTCAGTTTTTCTTTTTCAAAAATCATTAAATAGTGGTCATTTTCATACTGAATGATCACAGCCCCGACCTTCTTTGCCCATTCGTTGATCTTCAGGTCGATCTGGCTCAGCACCGCAGACCGCTCGTGGCTGGGAAGCTGCTCGATGATATCGTCATAGTTGTCGATTAAAATATAACAGAAAACCGGTTCGTTTTCCTTATAGATTTCCTGCTGTTTTTTCTGAATAGTGACATCAAAAAAATGCAGCAGAATCAGTGTTTCATCCCCGTCGCTGAAGCTGTTTGACACAATGGTATAGTCGATATCCCTGTGATTGAAGTCCTGTTCTTTTTCCTTGAGCAGAGATTCAAGGTTGATCCCCAGCTCTTCCTGAATTTTTTTCCCGAAAAAGTTGGCAGTCGTATCCTTCTTCTTAAAGTTCCGGTCAAAATACTGATTATACCAGCAGATTTGTCCGTCTTCGTTGACAATCACCAGGGCAATCGGCAGCTCATACATCCGCTCCTGGTTTAAACGGTCAATATCGCCATAGATGGTCTCAATAGCCTTCTGAAGGCGCAGATTGGACTGTTTTTCCTCCTGGCTGTCACGCCAGAAGCAGATGCCGCAGAGCAGAACGCCCAGGCACCCCAGAGGGATATTGTAGAACAGGAGAATCAGCGACAGCAGAAAAATCACTAAATAGAGCTTCGACGCGATTGATTGCTTCTCTTTCATATGTTTGTACCATCTCGATTTTCTATAAATTTTCGTACATCAATGTAAATATCCGCAACGCCTACAAAGGAAATAATATAGGAAATATACGGTATAAACAGACAGAGTACGACGATCAGAATCTTCAGGCCCATGGATTCCTTTGCCCGCTTACGGTTTATCAGCCAGTACACAAAGGATATCCCCATTAAAAAGTACAGAAGATAGATGATCATCATCAGCGTATAGGTATAGACGGCCGGAATCGTATCAATATGCGCCAGATCAATGACTAAAAGGACAATGACCACCATAATGAGGAAATTCTTAAAGGACCTCGGCAGACGCCATTTACTGAGCTGTGGAAGCGGCTTTACCTGCAGCCGCATCCGTTTCAGAATTGTGTCAGAAATCAACACATTGGCCCAGCCAATAAAGAATGGCGAAATCAGAAACGCCAGCGGGATAACCATTTTCATGGTCTCCTTCATCTGGTCGACAGCTGTTTGCAAAAGGCTCAGCTGATCCTCTGGAAAAGCGCCCAGAGAGCGGTAAACATCCATTACCTGCGCTGATGAGGTGTCAATGGTTTCCGTAAGCATTGCGACAAAATTCTGTCCTGTCAGGACCTGCAGCAAAATAATGATGAGGATGATTGCTGCGAAAATCCCGGCATAAGCGGCTGCGAGTTTAAGAAAACCATCCTTACGCTTGTAATACATATACCCAAGACTACAGCCCACAAAAATCATATAGATACCGTAGCCCCCGGCTGTAAGCGGGTCCATAAACATAAATAAAATCAGCGTTGCTGCCAGGCCCGCGATAAGTGTCACCTTAAAGCCCTGTTTTTCCGCCAGTATAACCATCGGCACTGGAATCAGGAAAAAAAGCAGCAATAAAAAGGGAACATAAGAAGAAAACAGAGCGATGATTACCGCCAATGCACACAGCATTGCACCCTCTGTTATGGCCTTTGTTTTCATTTTTTCATACCTTCCTTTTCAAGGCATATTTATCCAATTCTATTATACATGATACACCTTGAATTAGTTTTAAAATCCCTTTTGTCCTTAAATAGACTAAAATGAACCTAGATATTATACCACATTCCCGGCTTAATGAACACATTTCTGTAAATTTTACAACATTTTTGCAACATTCTTTTTATCTTTGTGATTTTGTGGTATAAATAATAACAGCATTTAATTGAAGATTCTTTTACGAAATGTTAAACTATTTTTAAGTGGATAACTGAAAGGAGAAACAATGTCTGATTATATTGTAAGAGCCACAGCTGCCGACGGACAGATCCGCGCATATGCCGCGACGACCCGGGAGCTCTGTGCCCATGCGCATAAAATACACAACACCTCCCCCGCCGCCACCGTGGCTCTCGGCCGCCTGCTGACAGCCGGCAGCCTAATGGGAAGCATGATGAAAAACGATGATGAGGTGCTGACCCTGCAGATCAAAGGCGACGGCCCCATCGGAGGTATTACCGTTACGGCCAACAGCAAGGCCGACGTCAAGGGCTTTGTCTTTGAACCGCAGGTGAAAAGCGAAAATCCGCTCGAAACGGAAAAGGTCATCGGAAATGGAAATTTAAGCATTATTAAGGATATCGGCTTAAAGGAACCTTATGTGGGCACCTCACCACTGGTAACCGGAGAAATTGCTGAGGATTTAACCTATTATTACGCTTTTTCTGAACAGATTCCAACCTCTGTGGCACTGGGCCTTACCTTAAAGGAAGAAACCGAGGTCAACCAGGCTGGCGGCTTTATCATTCAGCTGATGCCTTACACCTCCGATGAAATCATCGACAGGCTTGAAAAAAAATTAAGCCAGGCCGAATCGGTTACTTCACTCCTGGAAAAAGGCCAGACTCCCGAAGAGATCCTGGAAATTATACTGGGCGATTTCGGCGTAAAGATCATTGACCGTCTGCCTGCCCAGTTCAAATGTGACTGTTCCAGAGAACGTGTCACCAAGGCCCTCATCAGTGTCGGCGAAAAAGACCTTCAGGAAATGATCGATGACGGCAAGACCATTGAGGTCAATTGTGATTTCTGCGGCAAACACTACTACTTTACCCCAGAGGAGCTGCAGATCTTGCTCCAGCTGGTGACAAAGAAAAAGATGCAGAAATTTAAGGTTGTGGACGCAGAACAATAAAAGCAATAAAAAACGAACTGAAAATTCAGTTCGTTTTTTTAGTGGATTCCCAAATAAAACCCTGGCATCTGGCTTCTTCAGTCATTCTCAGGAAGTATTGGTATACGTCTATATTCTCAGTCAACTCCGGGTGAAAAGCGGTTGCAAGCATATTTCTCTGCCGGGCAGCTACAATATGCCCCTCCAGCTCACACAACACCTCCGCGCCGCCACTCACAGATTCTATATAAGGCGCCCGGATAAAAACCAGCGGCATTGGGGACTGGCCAAAAGCCGAAATAATCTCAGATGTTTTAAAGCTGTCAACCTGCCGCCCATAGGCGTTTCGTCTGACTGTAATATCCATGACGCCCAGATACGGCGTCTCTCCCAGTATATGCTTTGCCAGCAGAATAAGCCCCGCACAGGTTCCCCAGACCGGCAATCCATTCGTAATATGGTCTTTCAGCGGGTCCAGCAGGCCAAAGTCTCGCAACAGTCTGCCGATGGTTGTGCTCTCTCCTCCAGGCAGGATCATGCCGTCCACAGCCGCAATCTCCTCTTTCCGTTTTACCGGAACACCCCGCACGCCCAGACGGCTCAGGCACTCCAGGTGCTCGTCCACTGAGCCTTGGAGCGCCAAAACCCCAATATGCGTTTTTTTACCAGCCCCTGCCTGCATAACGCTCTTCCTCGCCCAAATCTTTTAAATCGACGCCGGACATGGCTTTTCCAAGATCCTCGCTGACTTCTGCCAGAATTTCTGGATCGCTGTAATAGGCAGTTGCCCTGACAATGGCCTTTCCAACTTTTTCAGGGTTCTCCGACTTGAAAATGCCTGATCCTACAAAAACACCCTCGCTGCCAAGCTGCATCATAAGCGCTGCGTCTGCCGGCGTCGCGATGCCCCCGGCAGAAAAATTGACCACGGGCAGCCTGCCAGTTTCGTGGACATCGCACACCAGATTATATGGCGCCCCGATCTCCTTGGCATAGGATATGAGCTCTTCTCTGCGCATTCCGGCCACCTGGCGCATATCTGCCTGAATGGTCCGCATGTGCCGCACTGCTTCTACAACGTTGCCAGTGCCTGCCTCCCCCTTTGTACGGATCATGGAAGCCCCTTCTCCAATACGGCGCAGTGCCTCTCCGAGATTTCTCGCTCCGCAGACAAAGGGTACTTTAAACGCCGCTTTGTCAATGTGAAATCTTTCATCCGCAGGCGTCAGGACTTCGCTTTCGTCAATATAGTCAATTCCCAAAGCCTCAAGGATCTGCGCTTCAGCGATATGGCCGATCCGCACCTTTGCCATGACAGGGATGGTCACAGCCTCCTGAATTTCCTTGATCATCTTCGGGTCGCTCATTCTGGCGACACCGCCCTCTTTTCTTATATCTGACGGAACACGTTCCAGGGCCATAACCGCTACCGCTCCGCATTCCTGGGCGATTTTTGCTTCCTCCGGTGTGGTGACATCCATGATTACCCCACCTTTAAACATCTGGGCCAGGTTTTTATTTAATTCATTTGACATGATTTTTCTCCAATTTATATTTTTTTATTGACAGATATCTGTAATCTTGGGTATTATTATAGTTAAGAACTGACTCCTGCACAATAACCAGATTTAAAATAATTAATAGTATCAGATTGGAGAATTATGCTGACCTTTATTCTGAATCCCGATCACGAAATTCCACTGTACCAGCAGCTATACAGCTTTATCCGGAAGGAAATCGAGACCGGAAGGCTGCATCCCGGTGAAAAACTAACCTCAAAAAGAAAGCTGGCTGCCCACTTGAAAATCAGCCAGAATACTGTGGCAACAGCCTATGAACAGCTGGCCGCAGAGGGTTATATTATCTCCAAGCCCAAGAGTGGCTACTATGTGGCTGTTTTGGAGGATATGCTGCCCGATATACCAGAACCCTCTCCTGAGGAAGCTGTTGTTCACGCGGCTCAAAAGCCAACCCGCGAGCAGTGGCTTTATGATTTTAAAACCAATACCGTTGACGCTAACTTTTTTCCTTTTCCCACCTGGGCAAAAATCTCACGGGAAATCCTCCACAACCGCAACCGAAATCTGCTGCGGGCTGTCGATCCCCGGGGGTATTATCCTCTGAGAAAGGCTATCGCGGACTACGTGCACCAGTACCGCGGGGTCAACTGTACACCGGAGCAGATTATCATCGGCGCAGGGTCAGAATATCTGCTGGGGCTTGCGGTACAGCTTCTCGGCCGGAAAAGCCGCTACGCGGTGGAGAATCCCAATTACAATAAGGTCTACAAGGTCATTAAAAGCAATGGGGCGGACGTAAGCCTTATGTCCCTGGATGATGATGGCGTTTCCGTGGAAAGCCTGAAGCATTCCGGTGCAGAAATCCTTCATCTGACACCATCGCACCAGTTTCCATTGGGCATCGTCATGCCTGTGGGCCGGCGCATGGCGCTGCTGAAATGGGCGCTGGAATCCCCGGACCGCTATATTCTTGAGGACGACTATGACAGTGAATTTCGTTTCAGCGGCCGTCCCATCCCTGCCCTGCAGGGGCTGGACACAGCGGATAAGGTCATTTACTTTAATACCTTTACCCGGAGCCTGGCACCCTCCATGCGTATCTCATACATGATTCTGCCCGAGCGGCTGCTTCACGGTTACTGTGAGGATTTTTCCTTTTATTCCTCAACTGTTCCCCGCTTTGAGCAGCACACACTGCACCAGTTTATGAAGGGCGGCCATTTTGAGCGCCACCTGAGCCGTATGCGTAAAATCTATAAGGTGCGGCGGAATAAAATGCTGGAGTGCATCCGCTGTCTGCCCATGGCAGATAAAATAGAAATCTCCGGCGAAAACGCCGGTCTTCACCTGCTGCTGAAATTTGAGCCTCCCTACACTGAGAAAGCCCTTGTTGAACACGCAAAGGCGGCTGGTATCCGGGTTTATGGGCTGTCGGAGTATTATATTGAGCCAGAGGCCAGGATGCCGCGTAACGTCATTGTCATGGGCTACGCCAGCTTTACAGAGGAAGAAATTGAAACAGCCGTTTCGCTTCTGGGTCATGCCTGGAGCGCAATTAACTGAGGAGGATGTGATGAAACGTTATTATATCATTGTCGAAGGACGTGTTCAGGGGGTTGGTTTCAGGTATTTTGTCCAGTCCATTGCCGCAGGCTATGGACTGACCGGCTGGGTCCGCAATCTGGACAATGGCATGGTGGACATGGAGGTCCAGGGTAAGGAAGCCCTGATCCATAAGTTTATGACCGCCGTTCGGAAGGGGAATCACTTTATACGGGTGGATGACTACTCCATGAAGCCCATCGCCTTGGGTGCGGACAGCAAGTTTAAAATAAAGTACTACAAAACACCGGAATCCTTAGATTCCGGTGTTTTGTGCTTTTTAGTTGTTAGATGTGTATGGTAATAATGCGATATTACGTGCACGTTTAACAGCTTCGGTTACCTTACGCTGATGTTTTGCGCAGGTTCCTGTAGCTCTTCTTGGTAAGATTTTGCCGCGTTCAGAAATGTATTTCTTTAACGTAGCCACATCTTTATAATCGACTTCTGTCTCATGTCTTTCACAGAATTCGCATACTTTTCTTCTTCTTTTAAACGGTTTTGGCATTGTTTTATCCTCCTATCTTAAAAAGGTACTTCGTCATCGTCTGCCATCAAATGAAAATCGTCGTCGAAATCTAAAGGCATATTATTGGCTGGCTGTGGTGCTGCTTTTGCCGGAGCCTGATTGTAGCCGCCGCCAAAGTTATCGTTATAGCCGCTTCCACCGCCATCGTTTTTGCTACCGATGAAATCAAATTCTTCCAGAACAACCTCTGTCACATAACGTTTAGAGCCATCCTGAGCGTCGTAGGAACGGGACTGTAATCTTCCGGTCAGAGCGATTTGTCTGCCCTTGCCAAGATATTGGCAAATGACTTCAGCCTGTCTTCCCCATGCAACAATATTGAAAAAGTCGGCGGTTGGCTGACCTTCCTGTTTAAACCGTCTGTCAACAGCTAAAGAAAATGTCGCCACTGATTTTCCGGTGTTAGTTGTGCGCAGTTCAGGGTCTCTTGCTAATCTTCCTACTAAAATTACTTTATTCACGGTTTAACCTCTATTTTTCTTTTTTAACGATGATGCTTCTGATGAACTCTTCATTCATCTTGAATAAGTAGTCAAGGCTGTCTAATACAGACTGTTCAGCTTTGAATTCAATCACAACATAGTAACCTTCGGTATACTTTTTGTCGATTTCGTAAGCTAACTTTCTTTTACCCCATTCATCAACAGTTCCAACTTCACCTGCTGCTGCAATGGCGCCTTTAACCTTCTCAATCCAGGAATCTGTAACTTCCTTTTCTAATTCAGGTTGTAAAACAAATACTGTTTCGTAAGCTCTCATTTCAATTCACCTCCTTGTGGACTATGGCGCACCGCTTCTGCAATGCGCAAGGGTACAGTTCAATAGTATATCATAAAAGCAAAAAAAAGCAAACTCTTTTTCAAAAAAGAATTTGCTGGGGGGTTCAAGACCAGAAAGACGAAGCCTTTTACCTAAGGAAGAAAAAAGTGGCCTGCGGGTACTGCCCTCACAGGGATAGCTTCTTCACTAAAGCGGATGCTTCATCTCGCCGATGTCCGGCTGTGCAGTTAGGGCGGCGCCATTCCTGGCCGTCATCCACAGCGCCTGGACCTTTTTGCTTATCTGGATAAAAGGTGCAGTCTCGGACTACACTACTTTTTTGACAGTCTAAGCAAACTTTTTTTAAAAACAACTTGCCGTTTTCGCTATTTATTGTCCTCGTTGTGTTCGACAACTTTTTTAATCATCTTATTGAACTTGGACCGCGGCACAGTTACCATATGCTCACATCCTGTGCACTTTAATTTGATTTCTCCTCCCATACGAAGAATTTTCCAGTTGTAGCTTCCGCAGGGATGTTTTTTCTTCAGCTCCACAATATCCCCGAGACCATATTCCCTGTTTTCCATGATGGCTCCTTTCTACTTTTGCATAATTTGCGGCTTGGACTGTCCGTTGGAATAGACAACGTACTTACCATAAGGGATCTCAATACCCTTTTCGTCAAAAACTTCCTTAATACGCTTTCTTAGCGCAGTTTCTGCCTTGACCTTTCTGGCTGCATCCTCATCTGCAATGATGCGGATATTCATAGATGAAGGGTCCATGCGGGTTACCCCAAGTACCTCCGGCTTTCCGACAAACAAAGTCTCGTTGGCATTGTAGACTTCCTCACAGATTTCCCGGAGAACAGAAAGTACATAATCAATATTTTCTTCATAAGCAACTCCGACATCAACCACGGCTTTGATGGTTCCTTTGGAGTGATTGATGAGCCGGTCGATTTTCCCATTGTGAATAATAAACAATCCGCCGTCCATTTCACGGACCGCCGTTGTCCGGACACCAATGGTTTCCACTACCCCGTAGTGGTCATTGTCGATGGTGACATAATCTCCGACAGAAAACTGATTTTCAAATATGATGACAAAACCGCTCATAACATCCTCGACCAGGCCCTGAGCGCCGAAGCCAATGGCCAGAGTTCCAACTCCGGCAACCGCGAGAAGGGCCCCTACGTCGGTGAAAAAGGATAAAACGGTCAATAGTTCCGTCAAGAGCAAAGCCGTCCTTAAAAACGTCTTTAAAGCCTTTTTAAGGGTAAGTACTCTTTTTCGCTCCTGCGGTGTGATATTTTTCTTATTTTCATTAAAAAATTTATTGACCAGCCCATTGCTGACCTTGATGAGAATAAAAAATACAATGATCGTAATGACAACCGAAATAATTTTTTCGGTTAGTTCGCTCAGGTCAATTCCACTCAGCAAATGCTGCCAGAGATCTCCAACGTTTTCGTATACCATAAATCCTCCCTTCTAATGCAGATACAGTGCCACTGGTCCGGTGAGCACACCGTCCTTTACCATCTGCACAATGGTGACGTCTCCTGAAAAAATACCATAGTACAATACAACTGTGATCACAATCACTGCAATCACCAGTCCAATCACCAATCCAATGGCCAAACCTGCAACGCGGTTGGCTGTTCCGATAACAGGCACCCGGTTCATACCCTTTCCAATATGTCTTACAATGCCAAAGGCGGCGCTGCACAAAAGCAGCAGAATCAAAAATACAAAGCCGTTTGCAATCTGATAAATGACTGGCTGAAGCGCCTGATTGACTGCCTGGGCGGCAGCTGTGCCGCCCGACAGTATCGATGCGTCAGTAATACCAGATAAAAAATCCAGCCCTCCAATCCCCTGAAGGCTCGAGAGTGCCTCACTCCCATACTGTCCCACAGCATTTATGGCATTTTGGGTAATCGTGTCATTTATAAAATTTTTAACGGGTTCTACATTGAGTAACCAGTTTGTTACCGGTGCTGAAAAAATCCTTGCTATGACAAAAGATGCAATAAATCCCGCCAGACCAATGAGCGTATTTATTGCACCTTTTATATAACCGATCATTCCAACTCCGATCACCAGCACAATGCAGATGATGTCAAGAGTTGTCATATTCATATTTATTTCCTTTTGTTTTTATCATTCTGGGACATCAGCTTACGGATATGCTCCAGCTCTGCTGTGATATCCTGTGTTTCTGATTTTTCTCTGTCCAGCACGTTGTCTTTTTCACGCGGCGCTTTTCTTGGCTGTTTCGCTGCCTTAAGGCCTCTTTGGGTTTCGGCTATGGCACGGTTAACAGCCTCCGTATCAATTTCATCGATCAGACCTTTTTCTACATGATCCAGTATCTCCTCTGCTTCACCTGAAGGCGTGGCTGCTTCGGCCATCTTATCCTCAAGATTTTCCCGTTTACGCCGTTCTGCTTCTTCAAGCATTTCATCGGTGATTACTGAGAAAGCCTCGGTATAGATGATCTGAGGCTGATCATCATCATCTCCAAAGGGATCTTTGGGGTCAGCCTTTTTAGGCTGTGGTTTTGCTGGTGCTTTTTTCTTTGGTTTCTGCGGCGCTGCCTGTTGACTGGCAGCTGGTCTTCTTTTTTTGTTGTAGGGCTCAATGACCTTTTCGACGCTGATCTGTTCTTTTTCTTTTTCCCGTCTTTCTGCACGCTCGCGCAGTTTTTTACGTCTGCCGGAGCCCATGGCAATGCCGATCCCCTGGAAAACAATGACCAATATCAGGCAGATGACAAAATACACAACAATGGGAATAGCAGAGCCGATAAAATGGTAAATCAGCCCATAGGGCAGATACCAGAAAATCGTTGGCGCTACCAAAAATGTAAATTCATTCCAGGCGCTGGTGAAGTTTGTTCCAGGCGCTGCGTAGATCACTATTGTAGATACAATGGTAAAGACCAGTATGGGCAGCAGACTAAAAAATATGTATTTTGCATAGCTCCCATCCTGGTGGCTTGCTGGATTTCTAAATAAAAACCAGTTCAGGAATATCCAGTAACCTGCCGTTATCACCAATTCGATGGCACCAAACCAGAGCTTATAGTTGCCATCATTTCCTATAAGGTCTAGAACATTTTTCAAAATCAGAACAAGCACGATGTAAATCAGGTTGCCGAGCAGCGCTGTCTCTATCGGGCTCATCCTTTTTTTAATGTGATAATTATTCTGATTCATCATTACTCCCGTCATTTTCATATCCCAAAAGATCCAGAATGCGGTTCAGGTCTTCTGTAGAATAGTATTCCAGCTCGATCTTCCCCTTATCCTTTTTTCCTGAGATTTTTACTTTGGTGGCAAATTTCTGTTTCAATCCATCCTCCACTGCGGTAATATACGGATTTTTTTCAGGTTTTGCCTTCTCCTCCTTTGGAGGGTTTTTCAGCAGTTTCACCTTTTTTTCGGTTTCACGTACACTGAGTTTTTTATCAATAATCTCTTCGCACAGGGCCTCCATCTGCCTCTGATCTTCCAGTGACAAAAGAGCTCTTGCGTGACCTGAGCTGATGTTGTCATCCAGAACCTCCTGCCGCACTTTATCGGGAAGATTTAAAAGCCGCATAGTGTTTGTAATAGCTGCCCGGCTTTTACCGATACGGATGCCAATCTCTCCCTGTGTCAGATTAAAATGCTCCATAAGCGCGCCGTAAGCCTCAGCTTCCTCGATGGCATTCAGATCCTCTCGCTGAACATTTTCGATAAGCGCAAGCTCCATTACATCTTTAGCTGGCAGGTCTTTCACAATGACCGGAACTTCTTTCAGCCCAGCCATGGTGGCTGCGCGCCAGCGGCGCTCGCCTGCGATAATGGTATATCCATTGTTTTCCGGCCTTACCACCAAGGGCTGAAGAATGCCGTGCTCTTTAATGGAAGCAGCCAGTTCCTCCAGTTTTTCCCGATTGAATTTCTTACGGGGCTGGTCGGCATTTGGTCTTATCTTGTTGATCTGGAGAAAAAAGACCAGCTTTTCGGCATTTTCAGTATCGCTGTTGTCAATACTCATAAAGCTTTCATCGGGAATTAATGCCTTCAAACCCTTTCCTAATCCTCTGCTCTTCGCCATGATCTACTCCTGCCTTTTTATAAACTCTTGTGAAAATTCCGAATAGGCCTGCGAACCTTTTGAGTTGATCGCATATTCAAAAATCGTCTGACCATAGCTCGGCGCCTCCGCCAGTCGGACATTTCTGGGAATATAGGTATTATACACTTTGTCCTTGAAATATTCCTTTACCTCATCCACAACCTGAAGTGAAAGATTGGTACGGCCATCATACATGGTCATTAAAACGCCCTCAATTTCAAGCTTGGGGTTCAAACCTTTTTTCACCAGGCCTACAGTGCTCATCAGCTGCCCAACACCTTCCAGCGCATAAAACTCACACTGGATCGGTATCAAAACCGAATCTGAGGCTGCCAGAGCATTGATGGTTAAAAGTCCAAGAGATGGCGGACAATCAATGAAAATAAAATCATAAAAATCCTGAACGCTTTCAAGGCTGTGCTTCAAACGAAGCTCCCTCTGGCTCATGTTTGTCAGCTCAATTTCACTTCCCGCCAGCTCCAGATTGGATGGAAGAATGTGAAGGTTTTTGTACGAGGTTGTCAGGATAATCTCTTTGGGATCATCTCCGACAATGAGCGCGTCATAAATGCTTTTTTCCAGCTCATTTTTATTGATGCCGAAGCCACTGCTTGTATTCCCCTGGGGATCGGTATCAACGGTCAGTACTTTGTAATTCATCATGCTTAGCGCAGTGGTGAGATTCATGGTTGTCGTTGTCTTTCCGACACCACCCTTTTGATTAAAAATCGCAATAGTTTTTGCCATATCAGGGTCCTTTCCAGTATGTTTCACGTGAAACATATATAATCTCGGCACAGTTTGTACTCTAACATTATAATAAACAACAGACTGTTTTGTCCATTTTTTATTGGTATCTTAAATATTTTTTTGCATAAAAATGCTTCTTCAGATGAAGAAGCAAAATATTCTTTGAATTGTGATGGTGGCTTTCTAAAGCACATCGATCAATGGACAGGTGCATTAAAAAATTTACATAACTGCCTTACCCAGCACCATTTTAAGCTGTATTATCCGCAGCCACAGAAATTCCCTACTTAGGAATAATTATTTTAATCTCGACATAGTCTTCCCGTTCGATCTCTTTATATTCTGCTGTGTTCCGGCTTTCCTTAACAGCCTTGAATGCTGTCTTGATGGTATTGATATAAATCTGGGCGTTGATGAAGGACTTGACACGAGCCTTCTTTTCCGGCGTCAGCTTTTCATCATAATTATTAGTTAATACATCCTTGCGGATTTTTTCAACCAGCTCCTCAGTTTTTTTAACAGTCATATCTTTTTTGACGACCTGCTTTAATACCTCTTCCTGAAGCTCTGTATCTGGAATCCTCAAAAGAGCCCGCGCGTGGCGCTCTGTAAGATTATTCTCAGTCAATGTTTCAATGATCAACGGATCCAGCTTTAAAAGGCGAATTTTATTTGCGACGAAGGATTGGGATTTTCCTAGAAGCTCCGCAATTCGGTCCTGGGTTAAATTATAGTATTCCATGAGCTGCCGGTAGCTTTCCGCTTCCTCGAAGTAGGTCAGGTCTTCACGCTGAACATTTTCCATGATAGCGATCAAAGCGGAATCCTGATCGGACATTTCCACGATGATAGCTGGAATGGTTTCCTCCCCTGCCACTTTGCTGGCTCTCAGCCGACGTTCACCAGAAACAAGTTCATAAAATTCCTCACTGATCTTCCGAACCTGGATAGGCTGAATGACACCAAAGGATTTAATGGATTCCGCCAGTTCAGTAATCGCAGAATCTTCAAAATGTTTTCTTGGTTGATTTGGATTTGGAAGGATTTTATCAACTGGTATCTGTTCAACATTTGATTCAATAATACTCTTCATTTGATTATCTCCTACATGTGTTTCATATGATATGTTTCACGTGAAACATCTTAACCCGGAAAAGGTTCCCTCTTAATTTTACCAAAGGCTCTCGGAAACCTCTCCGGTGTGTTTTTAACTTTATCAACTAATATTATAACATGAACCAAGTCCCTTTGCAGTAACAAACAGGATTCTATTCCGGTTATTTTTCCGCCAAGGACCTTAATGGCTTTTTCTCCGTCATCCATCTCTTCCAGATAATTTTTTCCCTTAAGAGCAATAAACTGGCCACCTTTTTTTGCCAAGGGCAGACATAGCTCAGAAAGCAAACATAAGTTCGCTACCGCGCGGGAGACAATACAATCATAGCCCTCCCGGTAGGCAGGGTCTTTTCCAAACTCCTCAGCCCTGCCGTGAAGAAATTCCACATTTTTTATTCCGATCTCGCGACAGATATTCTCAATAACCTTCAGCTTTTTGCCGGTTGCATCCATCATGGTGATCTCTGCTTCCGGCATCATAATAGCAAGAGGTACACCTGGAAATCCGCCGCCCGTACCTATGTCTAAAATTGATTTCGCATCTCTATGAATAAATTTCAAACAGGTAAGGGAATCAATCAGGTGCTTTTCAATAAACTCATCCACATCCGTAATGCGGGTCACATTGATCTTTTCATTCATAATAAGCAGCTTTTCCATATAAAGAATCATCAGCCGGCTTTGTTCTTCGTCAATGGCAATGCCGCATTTTTTGCCGGCATCCATCAGCTTTTCTATATTACTCATTTTCTTCTTCCTCCACCGGCGCCTGTCTGCGGTTCTGCTCCAGATAAATAAGCAGTACAGATAAATCTGCAGGAGATACACCCGAAATACGCGAAGCCTGTCCCATGGATTTTGGCTGAATATCCGTCAATTTCTCAACGGCCTCAAGACGAAGACCCCCGATGGCAGTGTAGTCAATATTTTCTGGTATCAGCTTTTTTTCCATTTTCTTAAACTGTTCCACCTGAGCAATCTGTTTTTTAATGTAGCCGTCATATTTAATCTGAACCTCTACCTGTTCACACACAGCGTCAGAAAGCGCCTGACGCTCAGGGTCAAGCTCTGCGGTATTGGCATAGCCTACCTCTGGCCTACGGATAAGCTCTGCCAGAGTAACGCCGCTTTTAATGGGTGAACTTCCAATATCTTCGAGTACCTTATTAGTATGTTCACCTGGTTTAATCATTAACCGGGTTAACCTTTCCTTTTCCTGCTCAACTGCTGCTTTTTTGTGAAGAAAAGCGGTGTAACGCTCCTCAGAAATCAGGCCAATTTCATAGCCAATGGGGGTTAACCGCAGATCTGCGTTATCCTGGCGTAAAAGCAGGCGATACTCTGATCGGGAAGTCATCATACGGTAAGGCTCTTCTGTTCCTTTGGTAATAATATCATCAATCAAAACGCCAATATAGGCCTGTGAGCGGTCAAGAACAACCGGCTCCTTACCTTCGATGGCACGCACCGCATTGACACCGGCGATAAGCCCCTGGGCTGCCGCCTCCTCGTAACCGGAAGTCCCGTTGATCTGTCCTCCGAAGAAAAGCCCCTTAATATCTTTAGATTCAAGACTGGCCTTTAACCGTGTGGGATAAATACAGTCGTACTCAATGGCATAGGCTGAGCGCATAAATTCGACCTTTTCCATTCCCGGAACCGTACGGTAAAGAGCGATCTGCACGTCCTCAGGAAGGCAGGAGGACATCCCCTGAACATAGACTTCGTTTGTGTGCAGGCCCTCAGGCTCCATAAAAATCTGATGCTGGGGTTTATCCGCGAAACGCATGACCTTCGTCTCAATGGATGGGCAGTAGCGCGGGCCAACTCCGACGACATCACCGGTATACAGCGGTGACCGCTCCATATTTTCATTGATAATCCGATGGGTTTCCTCGTTGGTGTAGGTCAGATAGCAGGGTACCTGGTCAATCTCAATTTTCTCCGTCTCAAAGGAAAAAGGGACGATCTTTTCATCACCATTCTGAATCTGCATTTTAGAGTAATCCACGGTTTTAGCATCCACACGGGCAGGCGTTCCTGTTTTAAAGCGCTGCAGCTCAATCCCCTGCTTAAGAAGGCTGTCAGACAGCTGCATGGCCGGAAAAAGCCCGTTAGGCCCGCCGTCATACTGGACCTCACCGATAAAGATTTTTCCTTTAAGGTAAGTACCAGTACAGATAACGCAGGCTTTGCACTGATAAACCGCCCCGGTCTGCACTTCTACTCCGGTGATCCTTCCGTCCTCCACAACAATACGGGTAGCTTCCTGCTGCTTTAACAACAGATGCTCCTGATTCTCAATCACTTCTTTCATCCGGAACTGGTAGGCCTTTTTATCTGCCTGCGCCCGTAAAGAATGAACCGCCGGCCCTTTTCCTGTGTTCAGCATCCGGCACTGGATCATGGTAGCGTCGATATTTTTTCCCATCTCGCCGCCCAGAGCATCAATCTCACGTACAAGATGCCCCTTACCTGTTCCCCCGATGGATGGGTTGCAGGGCATCATGGCAACAGAATCCAGATTGATGGTTAATAATAAGGTTTCAAAGCCCAAACGCGCCGCTGCCAGAGCCGCTTCTGCACCGGCGTGTCCGGCGCCGATGACGACAACGTCAAAACTTCCTCCCTGATAGTTCATAGTATTCCTCTACTTTCCAATACAAAAATTCTTAAATATCTGATTGATAATATCCGAACCCACCGAACGCCCTGTAATTTCACGGATCTTTTCAAGCCCGTCCTTAATATCAATAGAGACGAGCTCCAGCGGCATTCCCATATCGATGGTTCCGAGAGCGTTTTTCAGGCAGCCCATGGCTTCCTCCAGCAAGTGGACGTGGCGTACATTGTTGACAATATAGTCTGCCTCCTGATCGACAGAACCACCCATGACCATTTCAAGCATTTTATCCTTAAGCGCTTCGACGCCTTTATCTTCTTTTAAAGACAGAGGCATCCATCCATCCGGCACATCGCGAGTCTCCATCATACTGTCTGTCTTATTAGCAATAAAAATGGTTTTTGAAGAGTCCAGCTCTTCAATAAGTGTCTTTTCCTCTTCAGAGAAGGGACGGCTGAGGTCTGTCATAAACAGAATAAGGTTCGTATTTTTAATGAGCTGACGGGATTTCTCCACACCGATCTGCTCAACCAGGTTGTCCGTTTCGCGGATACCAGCGGTATCGATGATTTTAAAGGGAATCCCACCGATGTTGATATATTCCTCAATGATGTCACGGGTGGTTCCCGGAATCTCTGTGACAATGGCCTTGTTTTCCATCAAAAGGGTATTGAGCAGGGAGGATTTTCCAACATTAGGCTCTCCAAGAATCGCGGTGGTGATCCCCTCGCGATAAATTTTCCCAGTCTCCGACGCCTTAAGTAACGCATCCACCATGTCCATGGCCTGCTGAATATGGTCATTGAGATAAGCTGTGGTCACTTCCTCAATATCGTATTCCGGATAATCAATGTTCGCTTCCACATTTGCCATGACATCAATGAGCAGGTCGTCGATGGCAGTCAGCCGCTGAGAAAGCTTTCCTTCAAGCTGTCCAACGGAATACTCCAGGCTCTTTTCAGTTTTAGCAGAGATAATGTCCATGACTGCCTCGGCCTGGGCCAGATCCAGACGTCCGTTTAAAAAGGCGCGCTTGGTAAACTCACCTGGCTCTGCCAGACGTGCGCCAGAGCGGATGACTGCGTCCAAAATTCTTTTCAGTGACACAATACCCCCGTGGCAGTTAATCTCCACCACATCCTCCGCTGTGTAGGAAAATGGCCCTTTCATTTTTGAGACCAGAACCTCGTCGATGATCTTTCCATCCTCAGGCTCAAGGATATTGCCATAAAGCAGCTTGTGGGATTCTGCACCCTCCACGGTTTTACCAGCATGATTTACAAAAATCCGGGTGACAATATCTACTGCTTCCGGTCCGCTGACGCGTATAATGCCAATGCCCGCACCGCCAAGTCCAGTGGCGACCGCTGCGATGGTATCTTCATTTAATAATGCTTCGTTCATTTTTATTTCCTTTACTCGTTTTAACAATTAACAATAAATAATTTCAAAAATTGTTCATTGGTAATGGCTAATGAAGGCCTTAATTCACAAAAAACACTTTAATTCTATGAGAATCAAAGTGTTTTTCCATAACATTATAGCATAGTTTTTTAAATAAACCTATAACAGTGCTTTCTTACCTTACTTATCTTTTAACTGGATAACGACGTGACGGTAAGGCTCATCACCCTCGCTGAAGGTAAAAACCTTGTCGCTGTTCTGAAGCTTTGCGTGGATGATTCGTCTTTCAGACGGATTCATGGGCTCCAGAGACATTTTCTTGCCATAACGCACTGCCTTTGAAGCCATTTTTTCAGCCAGCGCTTCCAATGTTTTCTGGCGCTTACTGCGGTAATTTTCCGTATCCAAAACCACACGGATGTATTTTTCACCAGAACGGTTAACCACCAGGCTTACCAGATACTGAAGGGAATCCAGCGTCTGGCCGCGGCGGCCGATCAGAATGCCCATATCCTTTCCCTCAAGCTCAACATGAAGCACATCGTCTTCCAAATGTGAGGTGATAGTACATGGAATATTCATGGCATCCAGCATTTCGCCCAGGAAAACCTCTGCCTTTTTACCTGCGTTGTTTAAAACAGTGACTTCGACAACCGCTTCTTTTTTTCCAAAGATACCAAAAACTCCGGATTCCGGTACCTGAACGACGTTGGTTTCCACCTCGTCCAGCGTTACTCCCAATTCTTTTAAACCTGCATTAATGGCATCTTCAATGGTTTTTCCTTTACCAACTACCATTTTATTCATGATTCTTCTCCTTAGCAGATATCCTGACTCCGGCCAGGGACCAGAGCCTCATTCCCATAATCCTATTCTTTTTCTGGCTCGTTGCCCGAATTATCCTGTCCAGGAATTTTTGTGATCGTCTGGCGTTTTACCTTTTTGCTTGAAGCCGGTCTTGTTAAAGGCTTTTTGTCGGTCGGCTCTTCCTTCTTTTTCACTGGCTTACCGGATTGAGCCGCCATCGCTTCTGCTCTGGCTTCACTCTGCTGCTTGCGCTCTTCCTTTTTCTTTTTGATCTCTTCGCGTTTTGCCTCTTCGACACGCTTTTCAGCTTCGCGCGGATCAATCTTTTTAGCAGGCTTGCGCAGCATAACGAACTGCTGGACAAAAGTAAAGACGTTCTGAACCACCCAGTACAGCGCAACACCAGCCGGCATACCGATTGCTGCGAAACCGATAAAGATCGGCATAATGTAAAGCATCATGTTCTGGGTTTTCTCAGCAGATGGATCCATGGTTCCCTTCTGAACAGACATGGTAAACTTCTGTGTAATAAAGGTAAAGACCACACAAAGGATTGGCAGAATGTACCACGGGTCCGGGTTCCCTAAATCAGGAATCCATAGAAACTGCTGGCTGATAGCTGAAACGTCGCCGTTAGTAAACACCCATTTTCCAGGATCTCTCAAAGCTCCAAATAAAGCGTAAATAATAGGCAGCTGGATCAGGAGCGGAAGACATCCAGCCATTGGGCTGACGTTGTACAGCTTGTACAGCTTCATTGTTTCCTGATTAAGCTTTTCGGGATTATTTTTATACTTTTTCTGCAGCTTCTGCAGTTCAGGCTGTAACGCCTGCATTTCTCTCATGGATTTTGTCTGCTTGATGTTCAGTGGTAAAATACAAAATTTTACCAGAATGGTAAACAGAATGACGGCAACACCGTAATTCTGAACAAAATTATAGATTTGGAACAGTACAAACCCAAATGCCTGATATAAAATATGCATGCAATAGCTCCTTTAAAATTTCCCCTAAAATTTTCAGGGGAGCGGATCATAGCCTCCCGGATGAAAGGGATGGCATTTTAAAATTCTTTTGGTACCGAGGAACAGTCCTTTAAATATACCGTACTTTAGCACGGCCTGGTAGCAATACTCTGAACAGGTTGGTAAAAATCGACACGAATGCGGCAAACAAGGCGAAATATAATGCTGGTAACCGCGTATCAATTTTAAAATAAACCTTTTAATCATGATCCTGCCTCATAAGATTCTTCTTATAAAATAAATGCTTTAAAGATTTTTCGATAACCGGATATTTTTCATCTTTACAGCTGGCTTTGGCAATTATTACTAAATCATATCCCAGTGCAAACTGATTTTCATTAAGCCTGTAGGCTTCCTTGAGCTGTCTCCTTATACGGTTGCGCACAACCGCGCGGTTGGAAACTTTTTTGCTCACTATGATACCCAGACGATTGGTATCTTTCCCATTTTTTAAATAATGCATCACAAGATTACGATTGCCAAAGACCTTCCCTTTTTGGTACACAAGCTTAAAGTCTTTCTGCTTTTTTAATGTACAAATTTTTGCCAAAAAGATTACTCCTGACATTGAGTTTTTACCTGATTTACAGGTAAGCCATAGTAAACAAAAGACCGTTCAAGAAGCTTAAACGGTCCATACAAGTCTATGCAGATAATTTTGCTCTACCTTTTGATCTTCTTTTCTTTAAAATTACACGACCACTTGTGGTAGACATTCTTTTTCTGAAACCATGTTCTTTTTTACGCTGTCTTACTTTTGGTTGAAATGTTCTTTTCATTACGACACCCCCTGACTTTCCGATTTATCATCATTTAGTTTTCATAAGCATATTAGACTTTTACTTTAGGATTATATAATTTTGGCTCCTTGTTGTCAAGAAATTTTCTCAAAAAGGCATCTTTTCCTTTGTTTTTTCATGGCTTTTTGAATGGTATTTTTTGTCCGAATCTGGTAAAAACCCATTTTTTTATCCACAATCTCCTTTAATCTTATTGAATTATCCACAGGACTTTGTTATACTGTACTATACTGTTAATAAATATCCACACTTTTCCACAGCTTTCGTTTTTTGTTTATTAATCTATGGATAAGCTGTGCACAACTTGATAAAAATCCTAAAACCGGCTTGTTTAGGCGGTTTTTCTTGCGGATAAAACCTTATTTTTTTATTAACATTTGTGTTTACAATTAAAATAATTTAACCCCTGTGCACAACTCTGTTTAATATTTGTGCATAGAATCTTAATTAAAATATCCTAATACTCACAACAAATCGGAGGTTGACCTGTGGATGATTCAATTGTAAAAATCTGGGAGAAAGCGCTGAGCCTTATTAAGGAAGAGATGTCTGAGCTCAGCTACAATACCTGGTTTACGAATACAAAGCCGCTGAAAATGATCGGCGGCACCTTTTATCTTATTTCGGATAATGATTTTGAACGGGGCATGCTTGAAACCCGCTATAAGGCTTTGATCACCAATGCACTGAGCCAGGTGATGGAACAGGAGTGCAAGGTCCAGATCGTTTTATCCGAAAAGGAAGTACCGGATATTGCTGAGCAAAGCGCTCCCATGCCTAAAAACGAGGGGAATTCCAAGCCTTCAAACAACGGCGGCAGCATGAATCCCAAGTATACCTTTGAAAAATTCGTCATCGGCGAAAACAACCGCTTTGCCCACGCTGCCTGCGTCGCCGTATCGGAGGCGCCGTCAGAACGCTACAATCCCCTTTTTATCTATGGGGGTGTTGGCCTCGGGAAAACCCATCTTATGCAGGCCATTGGAAATTATATTCTCTCCTACGCGCCCACCAAAAAAGTGGTCTATGTGTCCTGTGAAAAATTCACCAATGAATTCATCGACGCAATCCAGAACCAGAACAACATTGACTTCAGAAATAAATACCGCAACGTAGATATCCTTCTTATCGATGATATTCAGTTTCTTGCCGGCAAGGACGGAACCCAGGAGGAGTTTTTCCATACCTTTAACGCCCTGCATGAGGAAAACAAACAGATTGTCATCAGCTCAGACCGCCCGCCAAAAGAAATTCCAAAGCTGGAGGAACGTCTGCGCTCGCGCTTCGAAATGGGCTTGATCACAGATATCTCTGCTCCGAACTTTGAAACGCGAATTGCCATCCTGCGCAAAAAAGCTGAATCCTATAAGGAAGAAATTCCAAATGATGTGCTCAGCTTTATCGCGGACAGTATTCACTCAAACATCCGGGAACTGGAGGGCGCTTTAACCACAGTGGTCGCCTACTCCAAGCTCCACGGCGAGCCCATCTGCCTGGAAACGGCTAAAGACGCTTTGAAGGATATTTTCAAAGCAAAAGAAAACATTGTCATCAACAGTACCCATATTAAGGAAATGACCGCAAAATATTTCAATGTCACCATTGAGGACATCGACTCCAAAAAAAGAACGAAAGCCATTTCACTTCCCCGTCAGGTCGCCATGTATCTGACCCGCGATTTAACCGATCTTTCTCTTCCAAAGATCGGCGAAGAATTTGGTGGCCGCGACCACTCCACCGTCATCCACGCCTGCCAGAAGATCAACGAGGAAATGGAAGCCAACACAGACTTCAAAAACCTAATCATCCGTATACAGAAAGAGATTACCGGAAATTGACGCCGAGTCCAAATTTGAAAAAACTTGGCAGAAATCGAAAAAGGAGCGGCAGCTCCTGGGTATTCAGTAACGAGTCTAACGCATTTTAACAAAAGAATCATCCGAAAGATATTAAAAGATTTTTCAGTTAAAATACAATCCTTATCTGTTGATAACCCGCTTTTTCTCAACAGAATATGACTCTATTTATCCACACCCTGTCCACTGTGAATAACTTCAAATTTTCGCGGTCTCCCGCCGTTTTCTGAGTTATCCACAGTCTACACAACCCCTACTACTATTATTACTAAAATAAATACTTATATATTATTTAATATTCAGGGAAGCAGCCTTCCCAAAAGAGAGGTGCCTTTATGAAATTCAGCTGCTCACGTGACGCGCTTATCAACGCTTTATCCATTGCCCAGAAAGGGGTATCAAATAAAACCACCCTTCCTGTTCTTGAGGGAATCTTGTTTCAGGTATACAATAATCAATTGGTTTTAACCTCAACAGATCTGGAAATTGGTGTTCAAACCAGCCTTCCGGCCAATGTAGACATGGATGGTGAGATTATTTTATCATCCAATCTGATCACCGAAGTGATCCGAAAATTATCGGGAGAAGAGGTTTTTTTCCAAAAAGACAACTCAAACCAGGTGAAAATCGAATGCCTCCTGTCCAACTTTACCATTAAAGGCTTCCCGACTGATGAGTTTCCGGAATTTCCGGAAGTCATTGAGGAGCATAGTTTTGTCATTGAAGCAGGTGTTCTGAAGGAAATGATCCGCGGCACCATTTTTTCGGTGGCTGTCAGCGAAAATATTCCAGTGCTCACTGGCCTGAAAATGGAAATTGAAAATGATGCCATCAGCTTAATCGCTTTGGATGGCTACCGTCTTTCCTTAAAGAAAGGTAAACTTAAAGAGCCCATTGACGGCAGTATTTCTGTCATTATTCCAGGAAAGAGCATGAACGAGCTCAATAAGCTGTTATCCAGCTATAATGAAAATGTCATTGTTAAATTTTCAAAAACCCAGATCTTTTTTGAAATGGGTAATACCCAGTTCACCTCTCGCCTTCTGGAAGGTGAATTTATCAATTATAAGCATATTATTCCGACAGAAAAGGCCACCCAGGTCAAGGTTTCCAGGAAGCTTCTTTTAGAGAGCAGCGAGCGTGCGGCCCTTTTGGCGAGAGAGGGAAAGAATAACCTGATTAAAATGGATTTTAATATTGACCAGCTGATTTTAACCTCCAACGCAGAAATCGGGGATGTTTTTGAGGTGATTCCAATTGAAAATCAAGGAGATCCCATCAAAATCGCCTTTAACTCCAAGTTTTTCATTGACGCGCTGAAGGTTATCGACCGGGATGAGATGAGTATTGAACTGACCACTTCTGTTGGACCAGCGGTTATTGTACCGGCAGACGGTTCAGATGAATTTATTTACCTGATTCTGCCAGTCCGGATCGCTGAGGAAGCCTGAGTTTTTTTCTAGAATAAAACCTTCGGAAAAAACCTGTATTATCATTAAGAAAAATCATGATTTTAAAGGATTTGTTTACAAATCCTTTTTTATTTGTGGTATACTATTCTATGTATGCAGTTTTTATTGCTGTTTTTCAAGCGTATTTCCAATTTTAAGGGGAAAAATCGAGAAAAACTATTTTTTAAAAGGCTTACAGACTTAAAGAGGAATAAATATGGAAATTATCGAAATTAACACGGAGTTCATAAAGCTGGATCAGCTTCTTAAGTTTGCCGGGCTGGTTGGTAATGGCAGCGACGCAAAAATGATGATTCAGGATGAAATGATACGTGTAAACGGAGAAATCTGTACCATGCGCGGTAAAAAACTTCGTCCGGGAGATATGGTTGAGGTGGAGGACGCCGGAAGCTTTGAGGTTGCCGCTGCCCAATGATTCTCACCAGGCTGCACCTCGTCCATTACCGGAACTACAAGGATGAAACCTTTGAATTTTCGCCGGGTATCAACGTAATTTGTGGCCAGAATGCCCAGGGAAAAACCAATTTGGTTGAGAGCATTCACCTTCTGTCCAGGGGATATTCCCACAAGACGGGAACATTGATGGATATGGTGGGCTTTGACGAATCGGGATTTTTTGTTCAGGCGGATATTGTCAAGGAGGACATCTCTCATACCCTGTCCATTAAGATGCAGGATAAAAAAAAGACGGTTCTTTTAAATGGTAAGAAGGAAACCAAGCGAGACGCTGTGCTTGGAGTCCTGACCACCATTCTTTTTGAGCCCGACGACCTGAAAATCGTTAAGGAAGGGCCTGAAAAAAGAAGGCGTTTTATGAACAATGAGATCAGCGGGTTCAAGCCCAATTATCCCTATGTTTTAAAGAATTACGCCAAAATACATAATCAGCGCAATGCGTTGCTCAAGGAAATAAAATACGACAGCACTCTGGCGCTTACCCTGGATTCCTGGGATGAGCAGCTGGTCAAATACGGTTCGGTGCTCATGCGCTACCGCATTGATTACCTCAGGCGGCTGAATATAAAAGCCCGGGAACTTCACCGTGAGCTCAGCGGCGGCCAGGAGGAGCTGGTGCTTTTTTATCAGAACAATGTTCTTGAGAATCCACAGGAATTTTCAGATCTTGAAAGGATTTTCAAGGAAAAACTGCGGGCCTCCAGACAGGAGGACATTGCCCGTGGATCCACCACCTATGGGCCTCATGTGGACGATATCATGATCCACTTAAACGGTAAGGATGCAAAAAAATACGGCTCACAGGGACAGCAGCGGACAGCTGCTATTTCTTTGAAGCTTTCTCAGATTGAAATTTACAGGGAGAGCACCGGAGATTACCCGGTGGTGCTCCTTGATGATATTTTGTCCGAGCTGGATGACAGGCGCCAGCGCAACATTCTTTCCATTCTTGGTAAGACCCAGGCGTTTATCACCTGTACGGACCCATCTTTTATCAAGCATTACAGCGAATACCCATCTAAGATTGTTGAGATAGAGGATGGGCGACAATTAAAACAAATTGAAAATTGAAAATGAAAAGTGGAAAATTAATGGGCAAAACCGCTTGGCGGTTTTGATTAAAATTCAAAGTGCTTTAGCATTTTGTTCTATAATTTTCCATTTTCAATCTTCCATTTTCCATTTTATTGAAATACGGAGGTTTTTATGTCAGACAATTTAAAAAATGAGAAAAATGATTATACTGCCGACCAGATACAGGTGCTGGAGGGCCTTGAGGCTGTCCAGAAGAGACCTGGGATGTATATCGGGAGCACCGGCAAGCAGGGGCTCCACCATCTTGTCTATGAAGTCGTGGATAACTCCATTGATGAGGCGCTGGCGGGTTACTGTAAGAATATTGTGGTCACCATTGATAAAAATAATGGTATCACCGTTGTGGATGACGGCCGTGGTATTCCGACCGATATGAACCACAAAATGAAAAAAACCGGTGTTGAGCTGGCGCTGACGGTTCTGCACGCAGGCGGTAAATTTGGCGGTGGAGGATACAAGGTATCCGGCGGCCTTCATGGCGTTGGGGTTTCCGTTGTCAACGCCCTCTCCTCTGAACTGACCGTTGAAGTCAAGCAGAATAAAAAGATTTACCACCAGACCTTTGCCAAGGGTAAAAAGACCTCTGAGCTTGAAGTGACCGGCAATACAAACCGTACCGGTACCACGGTCCATTTCCAGCCCGATCCGGATATTTTTGACGAACTGGTGTATGACTTTGATGTTCTGGAGCACCGCCTCAGAGAGCTGGCATTTTTAAATAAAGGCGTTTCCATTACACTGGTCGATGAGCGAGAATCCGAAAAACGCAAGGAATCTTACTGCTATGAAGGCGGTATCCGTTCTTACATTGAATACATGAACAAGAACAAGGATCCTCTTTATGAACAGATCGCATATTATGAAAAAGAAATGGATGATTACAGCCTGGAGATTGCTTTCCAGTACACAGCGGGCTATTCAGAAAATATCTACTCCTATGCCAACAATATTTACACACCCGAAGGCGGAAGCCATTTAAACGGGTTTAAGAGTGCTCTGACCCGTACCATCAACACCTATGCCAGAAAAAATAATTACATCAAGGGAAATGACAAAAACCTGACCGGTGAGGATGTGCGTGAAGGCCTGACGGCCATTATCAGTATTAAGTTGCTGGACCCGCAGTTTGAGGGACAGACCAAAACAAAGCTTGGGAATCCTGAGGTCAAGGGGATTGTGGAAACCATTGTCGGCGATGAGCTTTCAGCTTTCTTAGAAGAAAACCCGACCATTGCCAAAACCGTTATTGAAAAAACACTGAGCGCTTCCAGGGCCCGTGAGGCAGCCAAAAAAGCCCGTGAGCTCACCAGACGTAAAAGTGCGCTGGATACCACCGCGCTGCCAGGTAAGCTGGCGGACTGCCGTGAAAAGGACCCGTCCATGTCGGAGATCTTTATCGTGGAAGGGGACTCCGCTGGCGGCTCGGCCAAATCTGGCCGTGACTCCAGAATCCAGGCGATCCTGCCGCTTCGCGGTAAGATCCTGAATGTTGAGAAATCCCGTCTTGACCGTATCCTGACAGCGGATACGCTGAAATCCATGATCACTGCCTTTGGCACAGGGGTCGGCGAGGACTTTAATGTTGAAAAAGCCCGCTACCACAAGATCATTATCATGACAGATGCCGACGTCGATGGCGCCCACATCCGTACGCTGCTTTTAACCTTCTTCTACCGCTATATGCGCGGTCTGATTGAGGAAGGCTATGTGTATATTGCCCAGCCGCCGCTTTTTAAGGTAGCCAGGGGACAGCACGTCGAGTATGTCTACAATGAAAAGGCCCTTGACAAAATGTTCGAGGATAAAGACCGCAGCAAGTACACCATCCAGCGTTACAAAGGTCTTGGGGAAATGGACGCCCATCAGCTGTGGGAAACCACCATGGACCCCTCTGTCCGTATCCTGAACCGCGTCAACATTGAGGACGCCGCCTATGCTGATGAGGTATTTACGATCCTCATGGGGGACAAGGTACAGCCGAGAAAAGAATTTATTGAACGCAACGCGGCTAAGGTTAAGAATCTGGATATATGACGCCGAATCCAAATTTTGAAAAAATTTGGCAGAACACGCAGAGGGAGCGGCCGCTCCCGTGTGTTCGGCAATGAGGCTAACGCATTTTGTATAAAAAATCATCCAAAGGATGATATAAGATTTTTTATGCAAAATACGATCATTTAAAATTGGGAGTTAAACTTAAAATATGGATGAAATTATAGAATATGACCGAATAAAAGAAGTAAATATTGAAGAAGAGATGAAGTCCTGCTATGTGGATTACGCCATGAGCGTTATCATCGGGCGTGCCCTGCCGGATGTGCGCGACGGCTTAAAGCCTGTTCACAGACGAATCCTGTACGCCATGAGCGAGCTCGGGATGACACCCGACAAGCCGACCCGTAAATCTGCCCGTATCGTCGGGGAAGTTTTGGGGAAATATCACCCACACGGCGATACCGCGGTCTATGACGCCATGGTGCGTATGGCCCAGGAGTTTTCAACCCGTTATATGACCATCTTCGGACAGGGTAACTTTGGCTCCATCGACGGTGACGGCGCTGCCGCCATGCGTTACACAGAAGCCAAGATGTCCAAAATCGCGCTGGAAATGCTGCGTGACATCAATAAGGATACGGTTGACTTTATTCCGAACTTCGATGAATCTGAAATGGAACCGGAAGTCCTTCCAGCCCGTGTCCCCCATCTGCTGGTCAACGGCTCTGCCGGGATCGCGGTCGGGATGGCCACCAACATTCCGCCTCACAATTTAGGCGAGGTTGTTGACGGCACCATCGCTTATATTGACAATCCTGACATCACCATCGATGAGCTTATGGTTCATATCAAAGGTCCGGACTTTCCAACGGCTGGTATCCTGCTGGGAAAATCCGGTATTAAGGAAGCTTACCGTACTGGACGCGGACGTATTAAGATCCGTTCAAAGGTTGAGATGGAGACCACCAAAAAAGGCCGTAAACAGATCGTTGTCACCGAGATCCCTTACATGGTCAATAAGTCCAAGCTGGTGGAAAAAATCGCCGAATTGGTCAAGGAAAAGCGCGTAGAGGGCATTGCGGACCTCCGCGATGAAACAGACCTTAAAAAAGGTATCCGCATTGTGATTGAGCTCAAGCGCGACGCCAATGAGACTATTATCCTGAATCAGCTTTACAAGCATACACAGCTCCAGGATACCTTCGGAGTCATCATGCTGGCGCTGGTGGGCAATGAGTACGACAAGAAAAAGCTTGAGCCCAAGGTTCTGAATCTGAAGCAGGTGCTTCACTATTACGTAGAGCACCAGAAGGAAATCATTACCAGAAGAACCATCTTTGATTTGAAAAAGGCAGAAGCCAGGGCGCATATCCTGGAAGGTCTGCGCATCGCCCTTGACAACATCGATGAAGTCATCGCGCTGATCCGTGCGGCTAAGGACGGCAAGGAAGCCAAAATCCAGCTCATGGAACGCTTTGCCCTGACCGAAATCCAGGCACAGGCTATTCTGGATATGCGTCTCCAGCGTCTGACTGGTCTGGAACGCGAAAAGATCGAGGAAGAATACGCTGAGCTGCAGAAAATGATCGCTGAGTACAAAGCGATTCTGGCAGACGAACAGCTTGTGTTAAACATTATCAAGGATGAGCTGACAGAAATCAAGGAAAAATTCGGCGATGAAAGAAGAACATCTTTTGACATCGACGTGGAAGATTTTGATGTGGAAGACCTCATCGAAGAGGAGGAAGTGGTCATTACCATGACCCACATTGGCTATGTCAAACGGATTTCGGCAGACACTTACCGCTCACAGAAGCGCGGCGGAAAGGGGATCACTGCGCTCTCTACCCGTGAGAACGACTTTGTGGAACACCTCTTCACCACCACCACCCACCACTTTCTGCTGTTCTTCAGCAACAAGGGCAAGGTGTACCGACTGAAGGCCTTTGAAGTGCCCGAAGGCGGCCGTACGGCAAGAGGGACAGCCATTGTCAACATTCTTCAGCTTGATCCGGATGAAAAGATCACGACCATGATTCCGGTTAAAGAATTTACAGCGGATAAATGCCTGATCATGGCGACCAAACAGGGGATCATTAAGAAAACCGACCTCACGGAGTACGATTCTTCCAGAAAGAACGGCATCATCGGCATTAACCTGCGCGAGGGCGATGAGCTCATCAACGTCCGCCTGGTGGAAGAAAACGAGGATATTGTCATGGGGACACAGAAGGGATATGCCATCCGTTTTACTTCAAAGGAAGTGCGTCCGCTGAAGCGTACCTCCATCGGTGTCCGCGGTATCGAGCTGCGTGATGACGACGTGGTTGTGGGCATGGACATTGTATCGGATGACTTGTTTGTACTCTGCGTATCAGACAATGGCTATGGCAAGCTGACCTCCGGTGACCAGTACCGTTCGCAGAAACGCGGCGGCAAGGGCGTTCAGACCTATAAGGTTACCAAGAAAACCGGCGAGCTGGTCGGCTTCTGCGTCATCAGCCGGGACGGCGAGATCATGATGATCAATAACCAGGGTGTGGTCATTAAGCTGGAGGGCAATGACATCTCCACTGTCGGCCGTAATACCCAGGGCGTCCGCCTGATGAAGCTTCAGGCAGGCGAACAGATCGCGACCATTTCCAAGGTTTATAAAGAAGACCCGGAAGAGGATATTGAGGATGGCCAGGTTTCCATTCTGGATGAAAAATAAAAAATGCTGATTGATCAAAAATACATTCAGATTAATGTAGAGGCGGCGGACTGCTTTCAAGCGATAGAGGCCGCCGCCTCTCCCCTTTTACGTGACAATAAAATTGATGAAGGCTACATTACCGCTGCCTGTGAGCGGGAGAAAATTTTCCCGACAGGGCTGCCGACGCCCGTCGGCGTCGCCATTCCCCACGCCGAGCCAGACAATGTGCTGGAGGAGGCCGTATCGCTCGTCACTTTAAAAAATCCTGTGGTTTTTCACGGTATGGGCGTGCCCGAGGAGCGTATTGAGGTCTCTATCGTCTTTCTTTTAGCCATAAAAGACGGTGAAAAGCAGATCGAAACCCTGCAGAAAATTGTCCTGATGATACAAGATGAAATGGTTTTACAAAAAATAGCAGGTGCAAAAAACCCTGAGTGGATATATAATTTAGTAAAAGATATCGACGGGCTGGGTTAGCTTCTCAGCCGATAAGTAAAGATGATCATTAATAAGAGAGAGGTACTCATTATGAATTACAAAATTTCCCCATCAATGCTGAGCGCGGATTTTGCCAATCTGGATCGTGATTTAAAATCCGTGGAAGCCGGCGGTGCGGACTGGCTTCATGTGGACGTGATGGACGGCCATTTTGTTCCAAACATTACCATCGGGCCAGATCAGGTAAAATGCCTCCGTAAAACCATCGATCTTCCCTTTGATGTCCATCTGATGATCAGTGAACCGCTGAAATATATCGAACGTTTTGCCGACGCTGGAGCGGATATCATCACAGTGCATGTTGAAGTCGAGGACGATACACGGGAATGTATTGACCTGATTAAAAAATCCGGCTGCAAGGCAAGCCTGGTCATTTCCCCGGATACACCCATTGATGTGCTGGCTCCTTTCATTGACGATATTTCCATGATTCTGGTCATGGGCGTTTACCCGGGCTTTGGCGGGCAGAAGTATATTCCCGAAACCACAGAACGTTTAAAGGGAATCCGCGCTATGATCGGCGACCGTGATGTTGATCTGGAGATCGACGGCGGCGTGAATTTTGAAACCCTGAGCACTGTTGTCGAAGCTGGCGCCAATGTCATTGTATCTGGCTCCTGCCTGTTTAACGGCAATATGAAAGAAAATATCAGCCGTTTCAGAGAAATAATGGATGGTGTAAAGAAATGAAAACTGTTTTAGTGGCCTGCGGCGCCGCTGTGGCGACTTCTACCGTAGTAGCCAAAAAAATTGAAAAAATAGCGTCGGAAAATGGTATTGAATTGAAAACTGTCCAGGCAAAGGCTTCAGAGGTGGCTCAAAAAGCCGCTGAGATTAAGCCGGACATTATTGTATGTACCTGCCAGCTCGATGGCGACATTGACATTCCGGTCATGAATGGCCGTTCCTTTTTAACGGGCATTAATCTTCAGAAGACAACCGGCGAACTGCTGGAAATTCTGAAAGGATAACAGACAGACGATTTTTTCGAATATGGTTTCATTTACAAGCGGCTTCGGCCGCTTTTTTGTTGTCAGGAAACATCATCAAATGCGGCTTGTGTTTCAGAAAATTTAATGATACACTTTAACTGTTTTATTAGAAACAGAATTTATTTAAAAGAAAGTTAAGGGACAAGCGAGATGAAGTTAAAAATCAGTCTGAGGCTGACCACCTTTATTTTTTGCGCTCTGGCGATTATCGCGGCAGTTCTGTCTTTTATCAATACACAAAATGTTGACCTGAAAATTCATGAACAGGCCGACCGGTTGGAAAACCACAACCAGTGTGAGGATAAAATTCTGGAATTTTCAAATGCTTCAGACGATCTCACCACGGCTACGCGTCATTTCGTGGCAACAGGAGATCCGATTTATATGAATCAGTATTGGCAGGAGGCTGATGTATTTCGTCATCGCGAGGACGCTGTCGCCAGCCTCAATGCTTTAGGCATCAGCACAGAGGAACAGACGCTTTTGAGTAACGCTATGGACGCTTCCAACAGGCTCATGAAAACCGAAACCCTTGCCATGCGTTTAAAGGCTGACGCTGTTGGAATTCCAGAAAATGAGATGCCATCCGAGGTGGCCGCTTATATCTATAAAAACGGTGAGGAGGGCAGCACTTCAGAGGAAAAGGAACAGCTGGCTATCAGAAGCATTTTTAATAATACCTATGAAAACCAGAAAAAAGAAATCACAGACAATATGACGCGTTTCAGAAGCCAGCTGCACAACCGGAAAACCAGTGAGAACACTCTCTCGAACAGTGAGACAGAACGTTCGCTGAACCATATGCTGGTTTATAATTTTTTTCTGCTTTTACTGCTGCTGTTATTGTCCCTGTTTCTGATGTTTTTTGTAACCTCTCCCCTATACCGCTATTATAAAAGTCTGAAAAATTCTGGCAAAAACGGTGCAGAGCCTTTAGTCCCCGGTGGATCTCAGGAGCTTCAGCAGTTTGCTGAGAGCTTTAACACCATGGTAGAAGACTTAAAAAATCAAAATGCCGCGCTGCTGGAAAAAAGTCGGAAGGACAGCCTGACAGGCCTTTATAACCGAGAAGCTTTTGATCTCTATATCAAAGAGACCATCGAGGCATGCGGCGGCAGAATGGCTTTGTTCTTCATGGATATGGATGAATTTAAGGGGCTTAATGACCGGTATGATTATCTTGTCGGCGACCAGGTGCTGACAGAGGTTGGTGAAAGGCTGAGGATCATTGCCGAGAAAAACAGCGGAAAGGCCGCGCGCGTCGGCGGTGAGGAATTTGCCATGCTGCTTCCTGCTGTTAAAACACAGACTGAAGCGCAGATAGCCGCAGCGCAGATTATAAAGGCCGTTTCAGAGATAAAACCTGAGAGCGGTCGGAAATCCCGGAAGGATTTTCCAGTATCTGCCAGTGTGGGCGTTATACTCTGGGACAGCCAGACAGATGCGCTTCCGCTCCGCGAGGTGCTGCACCGCTCCGATCTGGCCTGCAGCCGGGCTAAACAGCAGGGCAAAGGACATTTTAAGTTCTATTATGCCAACGACAGCGATCTTCAGGCCATGCAGTATACCCAGGAGCACGAGCAGCAGGTTGAGGATGAGATGTACGGCGCCCTTGCCAAGCGAGAATTTGAAGCGTACTTTCAACCGAAATATAATGTCGAAACTGGGGAGATCATGGGAGCGGAGGCACTGGTGCGATGGAACCACCCAACCAAGGGGATACTCTCCCCTGTTCATTTTATACCGGTTTTTGAGTCCAATGGCTTTGTGGTTCAGCTGGATTTCTATATTTTCAAAAAGGTCTGCCGGACACTTGCCGCGCAGCTTAAAAACAATGAACCTGCTGTGCCTGTGGCGGTCAATTTTTCCAGCCGCCACTTTGCAAATCCTGGTTTTGCCGACGAGGTTAAGCGTATCGCAGATCTGTTATTAGTACCGTCCTCCTTCTTAGAAATCGAGATTACCGAGACAACGCTCATGGAAAACTGGGATGAAACCATTATCCAGACCAGAAGGCTCCGGGAAATGGGCTTCAGTGTCGCGCTGGATGATTTTGGAACAGGATACTCGTCCATGGGCGTTCTCCAGGAGCTGCCCGTCGACGTGATCAAAATAGACCGGAGCTTTATCAATCGGGATTTAAGCGAGCACCGCAATGCCATGTTCATCACCGGTATTGTCAATATTGCACAGGTGCTGAACCTGAAGATCATCTGCGAGGGCGCGGAGACCCAGGAGCAGGTTGATTTTCTGAGAAAGAACGGCATTCAATTTGTCCAGGGCTACTATTATTCCAGGCCGGTTTCGGAAACTGTGTTTAAGGAAATGTTACTGAAAAGCAAGAACTGAAAGAAAGGGCTGGAAAATCAGCCTTTTTTTGTATTCTTTTTTTGCAGGATTGACAGGGCTTTCGCAGATTTTTATAATGACATTAAGGGAAGCTGCTAAAAAGGCAGCGCAAAGGAGGAGAAAAATGAAAAAGGTGGTTATCGGATGCAGCGTGCTTCGAAAGGAAATTGAAGCTGCGCTTGGAAATCGGCCGGATTTTAAATTTAACTGGCTGGAGGATCAGCTGCACAATGTGCCGGAAACCCTTCACGAAAAGGTACAGTCCGCCATTGATGCGGAGACAGATGCAGACAGGATTTACCTGCTCTACGGGCACTGCGGCCAGGCTCTGACCGGCATACAGGCCAAAAACTGCTCGGTGGTGCTGCCAAAGGTGGAGGACTGTATTGATGTCCTGCTCTGCCATAACCCCAACACCACTGAAATGCGTCGGACCTCTTATTTCGTATCACAGGGCTGGCTATGGGGCGAAGAAGGCCTTGGATATGAATATGACCGCATGAAGGAAAAATACGGCGAAAAACGGGCTTTACGCGTTATAAAAGCTATGTATAAAAATTACAAGTATCTCATGTTTGTCAAAACTGGTGTGGAGGATCAGAGTGTTCGTGAAAAATGCGCCGGTATCGCAGAAAAGCTGAACCTTGAGCTTAAGGAAACCGAAGGTGACGTGGAGCTGGTCATCGAGATGCTGGGCGGCAGCACCGATGAGCGGTTTATCGTGATCCAGCCGGGCGAGACCATCCGCGAGGAAATGTTCAGGCCATAAAATTAAGCGCCGCGTATATCCCCATGCCAATGACCCCGCACCCCAGCATGACGTAGATGGGATTGAGCTTGAATTTCCGGAGGATAAAAAGGCTGACGGCAAAAAGGACCACCGCCACAAAATCAATATTGTCTGCTGCAAACTGCACCAGGCCGTTTTTAAAAAAGGCCACGATGACAATGGAGAGGCCGGCCGAGGCGATGAGGGCCACCACAGCGGGACGGAGGCCTGAGAGCACGCCTTTGATGGTGTTTAAATTGCGGAAGCGGTAGTATACCGCGGCCAGGATCAATACGATGATACAGGAAGGTGTGACGCAGCCAACAGTGGCGACGACAGCGCCGCCGATCCCGGCTATTTTGATACCCACAAAAGTAGCGGCATTGATGGCGATGGGGCCTGGCGTCATCTGGGAAATGGTGATGATGTCAATGAACTGGGTCATGTCCATCCAGCCGTGGAGGTTAACAACCTGCTCCTGAATGAGCGGCAGCGCCGCGTATCCCCCGCCGATGCTGAAGAGCCCAATCTGGAAAAAGCTGATGAATAACTGAAGATAAGTCATGGCCGCCTCCTATAAAAGATTTTTTCCGGTGCGCTTGGCCGTAAAGGTCACAAGAGCGCCAATCAGGCCGCAGATCAGAATAAGGATAATCACGTTCATTTTCACAAAAGCGCTGAGGATAAAAACCACAAACATCATGATGACCGGAAGCGCCTTGCGGGCTTTGAAAACATCTCCGCCCATGTCGATGACGACATCCACAATGACAGCGGATACCCCGGCCTGCATGGCTTTAAGCAGAAATCCCACGTAGAGGTTGTCGCGGAAGGCTGTGTAAAACAGTGAGATGATGGACAAGATAATCAGCGGAGGCAGTACGGTCCCGATAATGGCCACAAAAGCGCCGGTAACACCTGCGACTCGGTAGCCGACCAGAATAGAGGCATTAACGGCCATGGCACCGGGAGAAGACTGGGCGATGGCTGTGAGATCCAGCATTTCCTGTTCCTCGATCCACCCCAGCTCTTTGACGAATTTTTTGCGCATGAGCGGCACAATAACATAGCCTCCGCCAAAAGTAAACATGCTCAGGCTGAAGGTTGAGATAAACAATTTAAAAAGTTTCTTGGCATCCATATAAAAATCCTTTGTGTGAGATTTGATGATTCTATTGTACTTTAGTGGAATGCGTTTGGCAAATAGTATTATATAATTAAAAAGATAGGCAAAAGCCTATCTTTTTTCGATGCTGCACCGATAGCCTTCCCTTGTCCATCGCCGGTAAAGACAGTTACAGCAGGTTTTATCCAGATCGTCCAGACACTCTTCCTCATCATTGTCGCGCTTGAAAAAAGAGCAGCCCAGTTCCCAGGCGCCTGTTTTTTTATCCCCGGTATAGAGATCGGATTTTTTACAGAGCTCAAAGCCATCCGCTTCGTTTCTTTTCGCCACAGCCACCAGCCGGTGGTCGAGCAGAACGATTTTGGCATAGTCTTCAATGTAAACCGGGGTGTCCGGCGGAAGCACAGCGCCTGAGCGCTCGATGATGTGCGATACGCCAAGGCGGTTCTTCATTTCAGCGGCACTCAGGGTGGTCTGGCATGTGCCAATGCCGGATTTCCCCCGGATACTGCCATCGTTTCCGCTCAGCCTCAGCCCTGCGCCGGCCAGGGCGCCGATGACGCCGATACCTGTGCCGCCAAATTCCTCAAGGCGCGTACCACCGACGCTGCGAGCGAGATCATAGGCTTCCTCCTTTTTGATGACGCTGCGCTGTGCCTTTTTTCCAAAGGCCAGCAGTTTTTCCGGAAATTTCAGCTGATCCAGACGGCAGAGACAGAGGCCTGGGTCAGCTGTTTCAGCTTTTTCTGCCATGATAATGTCTGCTGCTTTCTCCCAGAGCCTGCTGAGCTGATCTTCGGAGATGCTGCCCGAAAAGCACATGGAGCTGTTGTGGGAGGTGTAGACAATTGCATCGTCCAGAAGCAGCTGGTGCCGTGTGATGCCGTAATCAATGACACTGCCGAGGGATTCGGCCTCTTTTTTGATATGCTCGGCTATTTTTCCTGTACTGGTTTTTTTAGTCAGGTCATCGGTGTCATCGACACAGAGGGAATATCTAATCATTTTTAAGCTCCTTATTTTCCTGAATTTTTGCCGCCCTGGCGAATATCTTTTCCGGAGAGTATTTTATCCCAGAGGGCGTCGTCTACCTGGATACCGGCAACATTCTGGTAAAAATCTGTCACCTCTGCGCGGAGGTCGATGTCGCCGTAAACTTCCGGATAAACAGTGGTCCCAAGCCAGAGCATGCCAAAGAAGGTTTCACAGCTTCCCTGATGACCCCAGCGGGTAAAGCCAATGGGGATATTATAGACCTGGTTTTCACGTACTGCCCGAAGACCCTGAAATTTTTCATTGGTCTTGAAATATTCCGCTGTGCTGGCGTCGTTACAGATCACCACATCCGGGTCCCATACAAAAATCTGCTCAATGCTGGCATAATAGTCATCCCCCTCAGATTTGAGCTCTGAGCCGACAGATACATCGGTACAGCCCACGGTCTTTATCCAGTCACTTCCGAGAGAGTTTTCACCATCTGTCCGCACAGCCTCTGTGATGGAATGATATACTTTTACCCGTTCACTCTCAGGAATTCTGGCGCTCCGATCTTCACACAGAGTGATGACTTTCTCATATTCCTGACAGAGAGTCTCCATGTTTTGCGCAACCCTTCCCCCCATGACTGAAGCGATCAGCCGCAGGGCTTCTATCTGTTCAGCCATATTGTCATAGCTCACCACCACATAGGGAATTCCCAGCTTATCCAGCTTTTGCGCCTCAGCCTCGCTCTGGTAGATTTCCCGCTTGATTAAAACCACATCCGGCTTGAGTTCCATCAACGCTTCAGCGTTAATGACCCCGCTGCTGGTGACTGTGACGGCATTTTCAATTTCAGGATAAATTTCTTTGAGCAGTACATTGCGCTTCGTACCGGCAGGACAGCTGACAACCTGCTCACCGCCCTGACTCATGACAATGGCCTCTGTCATAAAAGCGTCGAGAACCGCGGCCTTCTTTATTTCGGTCGGAATTTCTACCTGGCGGCCAGCGCTGTCGGTAATGGTGTGTGTCGGAGTGTTATCTGAGGCGGTGCTGCCAGACTGGGAACACCCGCTCAAAAGCATTGTGATAAACAGCAGAGCCAGCGTAATGCTGACATATCCTTTAATCTTTTTCATTTTTCAACTCCTTTATTTTAAAGTACCTACAGGCATTACCTGCTTTGTATCTCCGGAATCCAGAATTCGTGCTTCGATATGATAAACTTGCCCCAGATTTGCAGATGTCAGGGTTTTGGCAGGCGGCCCTGTTTCAACAAGTTTTCCGTCGCACATCAGACCTACACGGACAGGGATTCCGCGGTTTTCGAGGTAAAAGGCCTGGTTGGGCGAGTGGGTTGCCATGAAAATGGTCTGCCTGCCATCCTTAACCAGTGAGGCGATGGTTTCTAAAAATAAAAGCTCATTGTAGTAGTCCAGGTGGGCGGTGGGCTCATCCATGAGAATGAGCGGGGCTTCCTGGGCCAGGGAACGGGCAAGCATGACCATCTGAAGCTCTCCGCCGCTGAGCTGGGTATACGGCCTGTCGGAAAGGTGAGTGATGCCGATTTTGTCAAGGAGGTTTTTGACAATGACTTTATCCTCCTGAGTGGGAGCGCCAAAGCGGCTCATATAGGCGGTTCTTCCCATGAGCACGACCTGGAGCACCTTGTAAGGGAAGGAATGCTCGTGGCTCTGGGGCAGGTAAGCCATCTTCTTTGCCAGCTCGGCGGGCTTGTAGGCATCGACACTTTTATCAGAAATTTTAATCGCGCCTTTTTTGAGAGGCTGAATGCCCAGGATGCAGTCCAGAAGAGTACTTTTTCCACAGCCGTTTCGTCCCATCAGGCAGAAGATTTCACCGGGTCGGGTTTCAAGTGTAATATCTTGAAAAATAAGCTGCTCGCCGTAGGCAAAAGCAGCGTCTGTAATTTTTAACACACTCACATCTGCCACCCCCCGCCTTTTGTTTTCTTAAGCAGAAAGACAAAAAAGGGCGCGCCCACAAGCGCTGTCAGAACGCCCAGAGGAATTTCGGAGGTGGTGACACTCCGGCTGATGGTGTCAATGGTGACCATGAACACAGCGCCCAGACTCATGGAAACTGGCAGAAGCTTACGGGTATCATTGCCGATGAGCATCCGGCCAATATGCGGGATAATGAGCCCGACCCAGCCGATAATACCGGAAATGCACACTGCGCCAGCTGTTGCCAGCGTCGCGCAGGCAATGATCATGCGCTTGCTGAATACGACATTGACGCCCATGGTGCGGGCTTCCTTTTCCCCCATGGAGATCACGTTGATTTGCCAGCTGAAAAAGGCCAACCCGACAATTCCCGCCAGAATGACCAGAACAGCCCAGAAATCCTTATAGCTGACGGAGGCCACACTTCCCATGAGCCAATAAACAATGGCGGGAAGCTCGCTGTTGACATCGGCAATGGATTTAAGCAGGGTCAGCAGAGCGCTGAAAACCGAGGAGACAATCGTGCCGCCGAGAATGAGCATAATGGTGGGAACCGCTTTATAGATTTTAGCGATCATGTAGCTGAAAATAACGGCTAAAACGCCGAAAGCAAAGGCAAAGCCGTAGGTGGCAAGGCTTGTGCCAAAGAGAAGAATGGCAAGACCTGCTCCGAAGCCGGCGCCGGAATTAACACCCAGAAAGCCTGAGTCGACGAGTGGATTGCGGAAAACCCCCTGAAAAGCAGTACCGCTGGCGGATAGTCCCGCGCCCACAAAGGCAGCGGCGATGGCCCTCGGCAGTCTCAACTGCAGTACAACGGTCAATGTTTGTGGTGAGATGCCAGCCCCGCCGGCAAAGGGGCTGGCAAGGCTTCTGAAAACCTCAGAAACCGACACGCTGTAACGGCCGATAAACAGCGCGGTAAAAATAAAAGCCAGAGGAATCACCAAGAGCAGAAGAATAAAGATGACTTTTTTTATAAAATGCCGATGATCCTGTAATGCCGTCTCAGTTTTCATGTGCTTCTCCTGTTGTGATAATGTCTGCTCCGCTGTTCAGGATATTTTCGCAGATAATGGTGCCTGGCGCAACAGACGATGTCAGTGTGATTTTCTGTATTTTTTTCATCGCTTTCAGAAGTGATCTTTGAAGAAGGGGGACGCTGCTTTTGACTGGAACCATCCCGCCAGCGGTGGTTTTGACCGTGGTGGTGAGCATCCGCCTGGGGGCCGTCCACTCCTCCCGGCCATAATGTAGGCCGCGCCTGCACCTGTATCCGGTAATTTCCGGTGGGTCGCAGGCAGTGTCGAAGCTCAGGATACAGCCTTTTGGGCACAGAACACAGAGGCGTTCATTTTCCTTCAGGCTGTTCAGGACTTCACAGGTCGGTTCCTTTTCAAGGTAGGCGTCTGGAAGCTTTTCACCCGATGCGGCTGGCTTTCCGGCGAGGAAGGATGCAGCAGACTCGCCGGCCTGTTTTCCAGCCATACTTACTTTGTCCACAAGATCGTGGACGCCGGTCACATTGCCGCAGGCAAAAAGTCCCGGCACACTGGTTTGCCCGTTGCTATAGACGTTAATGCCGCCGTTTCTGTCAAGGCGGACAAAATCCGGATCTATTATATCCGTTTCGGGGATCAGCCCGGCAGCCACCAGCAGGGTATCGCAGGGAATATAGATTTTTTTGGAAAGCTCGGGCTGTCCGTCTGACAGAACCGGGGCAATACTCACGCCCTTCAGGCGTTTATAACCATGAACAGAAACGACCGTAAAGCCAAAGCGGATGGGAAGGTTAAAGTCCCGGATACATTGCAGATGGTTGCGGGCCAGCCCTGTGGCTCTTTCTCCAAGCACCAGGCTGACTCTGGCGCCCTCCAGTGTCAGCCGCCTGGCCATAATGAGACCAATATCACCAGAGCCGAGGATCACCGCGTTTTTTCCCGGAAGCAGGTTCTGGATATTCATCATATACTGGGCTGTACCGGCAGTATATATGCCGGTAGGACGGCTTCCGGGGATACGCAGCTGCCCAAGGGTTCTCTCGCGGCAGCCCATGGCCAGAATAACCGTGTCCGCGGTCAGACGGGCAGGCCCATCCGCTTTGCTGAGATACTTGACACTGAAAGCCCCGTATTTTCCGGAGAGCTCTAAAACCGACGCGCTTGTTTTCACTGTGACCGGCGTGTTTTTTAACTGGTTTTTAAAGTGAGCGGCATATTCTGGACCGGTGAGCGATTTTTTCAGATAGAGCGTGCCAAAACCATCGTGAACGCACTGGCGCAGAATACCGCCGACAGCAGGGTCACGCTCCAAAAGTACGATTTTTTCCACGCCCCTTTGGGATGCGGAAAGAGCGGCGGCCATACCGGCAGCGCCGCCGCCAATGATTGCGCAGTCATAATGCATTTTATTTCACCCTCCCTTTGACAAACGGGCTGCCCGGCGCTTCTTTCATAATCTTTTCAGGCGGTACCGACCATTCTCTCGACAGTATTTCAAGAATCCGCGGTGTGCAGAAGCTTCCCTGACACCTTCCCATGGTGGTGCGGAGCCGTTTTTTAAGCCCGTTCATGTTTTTGGGCGGCAGCGGCTCACGGAGCACCCGGAGGATATCCCCCTCTGTAATCCCCTCGCAGCGGCAGACCAGATTGCCGTAACGGTGGTCCTGTTCATACCATTTTTTCTGTATGCTTTCAGTCTGTTTTAAAAAGGGTTTGGGGAGATGCAGCACCGGACAGTAATCTGGATTGGGAGCAGTGCTCAGCCCGTCTTCGATGAGCAGGTCGAGAATCATCTGACAGAGATACGGGGCGGCAGTCATTCCCGGGTTTTTAATGCCGAGAGCGCTGACCATCCGGGGGACTGAACGACGGATGACAAAGTCCTTTTCTTCCTTGACAACGTTTTTGATATTTGCGCGCACACCGGCAAAGGAGGTGATGACCTTTCCCATATCCAGCTCAGGCAGTATCTTTTTTGCTGTTTTTTCAATGTGATGAATTCCCCAGTCAGTGGTTTCGACATTTTTATAGTCCGGTACATCCTGCGAGGTAGGGCCAGCGATGATATTTCCCTCGATGGAGGGCGCAAGCAGACAGCCCTTTTCATCGGTCTCCTGAGCCTGGTAGAGTACATGGCGGATGCCGTTTTTTCCCTGACGGTCAAAGACTAAAAACTGTCCGCAGCGCGGCTTAATGATTAAATCCTGAGGTCTTACGCCGCTTTCGACAGCCATGGCCATTCCCCCCGCGGTGTTGACCACATAACGGGCGTTCAATGAGCGCTGGCCTGTTACCACCTCAAAGTGGTTTTCGTGCTCAATAATTTCCTGTACTTCTTCATCAAATGCAAAGTGAACCCCGTTTTTTTCAGCCGACTGAGCCGTTCTCAGCAGAAGGGAAAAAAGCTCAATAATCCCTGTGGTCCTGGCATAAAGGGACATGGTTACCCGGTCAGAAAGCCCCGGCTCCAGCGCGCGGCTTTCACTGCCAGACAGAATCGCCATATCAGGCACATTATTTTTCAAGCCCTTTTTGTATTTTTCACGGATCATCTCTTCCCCTTCTCTGTGAAAGGCGACGAAAAGTGATCCTGGATAGGCGATTTCGACGCCGAGCTCTTTGCAGATCTGGGGATACATGGCATTTCCACGCACACAGGATATTCCCTTCAGGCTGCCACCTCTGGGATGAAAGCCAGCGGCCAAAACAGCGCTGTTAGCTTTGGAGGCCCCTTCTCCCAGATCGGCGCCCTTTTCAAGGACAAGCGTATCCAGGTTGAAACGGCTTAAAAGCCGGGCGGTGGTAACCCCGAGGATACCACCGCCGATAATAATTACATCCAGCATTATTTTTTCTTTTTAACGAACACGACAACAACGATCGCAATGATAACCACTGCGGCGACACCTAAAAGAATGTAAAGGGTGGTATTATTTGAGGCTGGCTTTTCAGCAGCTGTGTTTTCAGCGGTTGTTTTTTCCTCGCTGGCCGCTGTAGGGGCTGTACCGGCAGTTTTGAAGCTCAGTGTCTTTTCTTCTCCCAGGGCTGCGCCGCTTTTTGCTGTTAAGGTTCCGGCTATTTTAACCTGATATTCCGTTCCAGGTTCAAGAGGGCTTGAAGGCGTGATGGTTATAAAGTTTCTGAGATCAGGCTCAACCTGGTCATCTGCCATGGTTACTTCAGCCGCAACAGGTGCACCGTTCTTATAAAGTACAATGGCTGCCATATTCCCGTCTTTGACTTCAGCGTTGACAACATTTTTGCTGAATTCGAGTTTGATGGGGTCACTGACAGAAGCTGAGGTCTCACCATCTGCCGGGGTAGAGGAGACAACCGTCAGGGGTTCATCGCTTCCGCCCCCGTTTCCCCCGCCGCTGCCATTACCGCCGCCACCACCGCCGCCATTGCCACCGGCAGCGAGCGCGGTATTTCCAAAGCTGAGGGCCAACAGCAGCGCAACGAGAATACTTGCCAATTTAAATTTTCTTTTCATTTTCTACAAATCCTCCATTTTTGATTATGAGTTTGATATTATCGCAATTCAGCGTCTTTGTAAAGGTCTAACAACCAAAAGATTGTTTTTTTAAAAATACCAGGCTAATAAAAAAACACTCCTGAAACAGAAGTGCTTTTAATGTCAGTGATTTGAATGGTTTTCATTCCAGAGACGGTCAGCGTTGACTTTCCATGCTTTTGCGGCATCAAGGCACTTGTCGGAAAGTACCTTGACATCCTCAGGGTGGGTGAGGTCAGTGGAGTGGGCGCCGGACAGCTCGACCATACTGGTCAGTCGGCCAGGGTTATCAAGCAGCGGGCAGGGGCGCAGATGATTCTGGTTGAAAGGCTGATTTTTATGGTACTGCATGAACAGCGGCCGTTTGTAAGCCTCCAGAAGGGTTTGCTCGTGGATGTTGGAATCGGAGTAGTGGATAAAGGCGCAGGGCTCAATGTCGCCGCCGGCATTGATGTGCAGGTAGTTACGGCCTCCTGCGATACATCCCTTGACGTACTCGCCGTCATTCCAGAAATCCAGGGTAAACAGAGGCTTGGTACTCCGGAATCTGCGGATCTGATGATACATGTACTCACGCTGGTCCGCGGTGGCCATGAGCTCGGGCACTGCGTCCACGCCCACGGGCATGTAGGTAAAGAACCAGCCAAATTTACAGCCCTTTTCGATCATGGTGTCAAAATACGCCTCACTGCCGATGACATCGGTATTCTGTCGGTGATAGCAGGTGGAAAAGCCAAAGGGCAGTTTTTTGGCTTTTAAAATATCCATAGCCTTTACGACTGCGGCATAAGTTCCCTCACCGCGCCGCATGTCTGTCTCTTCCTCAAACCCCTCGACGCTGATGGCCGGGATAAAGTTCTGAACCCGAAGCATCTCATCGGCAAAGGCCTCGTCGATGAGGGTGGCGTTGGTAAAGGACAGAAAGGCACAGTCATCGTGCTTTTCACACAGCCGGATAATGTCCTTTTTGCGCACAAGGGGCTCTCCGCCGGAATAGATGTACATATAAGTCCCGAGGGCTTTCCCCTGCTCGATAATACTGTCCAGTGTATCGAAATCCATGGACATTTTATCCCCGTACTCCGCGGCCCAGCAGCCTGTACAGTGCAGATTGCAGGCAGAGGTGGGGTCCATGAGAATGGCCCACGGGATATTGCAGTCATATTTTTCCTTATTCATGTTCTGACGTTTACAGGCGATAATGACACTGTTGACGATAAAATTGTTAAAAAGACGTTTTCGGACACCGGGGTCAATGTCTGTCCATAAGCTTTTTACCAGCCGGTTCCAGTTATTGTTTTTATCGGCCAGGGCCTCCTTGACAACCTTCATCTGCCCGGCGATGGTCTGGTCCTTATCAAATTTTTCGACCCACTCGATCACTCTCGGGATATTTTTATCCGGATCTGCGTCCAGATACTTAATGACCTGTTTCATTCCAAAGGATTTGATGTTTTCACTTAAACTCATACTTGATGCCATTTTACAGCCTCCATTTTGTAAATCCTGACTACTTTTGATGCCCGGTTTTCTGTTTTTACTATAGCATCAGGAGAGTTGCATGTAATTAGACAATGTTCGGCTTTGTAAAAAATTCAGACAGATTCTGGAATTTGTCCAATAAAAAAGCGGCCAGAAGGCCGCTGAAAAAATCTTACTAATTGGTCGGTATTTCCCCTACTCCGTTTAAAATAAACTGCGGGCGGTATGGGAATTCCTTAACGGTTTCCGGTGTAGAGACGCCGGAGAGCACCAGGATGGTGTGCATACCGGATTCAATGCCGGAGATAATGTCCGTATCCATGCGGTCACCGACAATGGCGGCATCCTCAGAATGAACGCCGAGCATGCGGATACCAGTGCGAACCATGAGCGGATTCGGTTTTCCGACAAAATAAGCGGATTTTCCGGTTGCCAGCTCGATGGGAGCGGTAAATGCGCGGCAGGCTGGTACCAGGCCGCCTTCAGCAGGGCCGGTGAGGTCCGGGTTTGTCCCGATGAGTTTAGCGCCCTTTAAGACAAAACGAACAGCCTTCAGGATGGTATCATAGTTGTAGTTATAGCTTTCTCCCACAACAACATAATCCGGGTTCATATCATTCATGGTAATGCCAGCGCTGTATAAGGCGTTAATGAGGCCGGGTTCACCGATGACATAGGCAGAGCAGCCCGGGGACTGTGTGCTCAGAAATTTAGCGGTGGCCAGGGCGCTGGTATAGAAATGGCTCTCATCAATATCAAGGCCAAGGCGGGAGAGCTTTTCCCTTAATTCAAGAGGCGATCGCTCGCTGGAGTTTGTGAGGAAGAGAAAGTTTTTATCCTCCCGGTACAGCCAGTCCACAAACTCGGGCACGCCAGGAAGAAGGCGGTTACCATGATAGATAACGCCGTCCATATCACAGATAAAACCTTTGATGCTGTCAAGGGTTTCTTTTAATGCTTCATTCATCGATATTACCTCCAAAATTGAAAATCGATCCTATATAACTTTATTATATACGCTGTTACTTAAATTTGTAAAGATAAAAACCGTTAATTATATCCTTAAAAAAAGGTTAATTCCCAAAAAATCATAAAACTATCACACTACGTGTAAATAATTATGATATAATAAAATCCATTAGGAACATCCAATGGATTTGAGGAGATTTAAATGGAGAAAAAGAAACTTGCCATCGGCATTGTGGCGGTTGCGGTGCTCAGTCTTGTGCTGGCGCTGTTAACTACCGGTATCAGTACAAAGGTTAAAACAAGTTCAGAGGCTGCAAAAGATGAAAAGCTGATTCTTGGAGCGTGGGCAGATGATTCTGGCGTCGATATTGAATTTGCGGATAACAATGTATTTAAAATGTTTGGCGACGATGTCGCGACCTATACAATGGACACAAAGGAAAAAAACGTGGACATGAAGTATGCTCAGGCCTACGGCGGACAGACCACCCGTATGTCCTATGTCATCGACGGGGATACCCTGACCCTGACAGACAGGGACACAGGCGATGTCCATGTTTATAAAAAGACCCAGTAGCACAGGCAGCACTTCCGCCATTTTTGGCGGAAGTGCTGTTTTTTTATTTTACGAAAACTAACCGGAGTCAAAAAATAGCCTTTATGAGCACAAAAAGTGCATTTAACCGGTGACATCAGAGTGATATAATAAATAAGTAAAAGTTTAGTATCAGCTTGGGGGAATTGCCATGGGGTGTAAAAATTTTAAAGACATAAACAAAGAAACCGTTAAGGACTATTTAAAGGAGTGTACGGATTATTTTGCGCCGGATGCGCGGCTGAGCGTGTACGAAATCGGCGAAAGCGAGGAAGACGGCGACGGCTTCATCAATTTTCTGTACCGTGTCTGGGACGAAAACGGAAAATCCGTGATCGTCAAGCAGGCCAAAACCTATTATAAAGCCTTTGAGGAAGGCGTGGGCCCCTTTGTACAGGACCGCAACGCGCTGGAGGCAGATGTCATGCGCATCAAGGGCGCCATTACACCCGAATATATTCCAGAGGTCTATCAGGTAGACTTGGATAACCATATTTACCTCTGTGAGGATTGCAGCGACCTGAAAATCCTGCGGTTTGAACTCATGAAAGGGAAAAAATTTCCGGATTTCCCGAAAAAAATTGGGGAATTTATCGCCAAGTCCAACTTTTACACTTCTGAATATTATTTAGACCCAACGGTCTATAAAGAGCTTCAGGCAAAATTCCTGAACCCGAATATGCGTCTGGTTTTTGAGATTGGCCTGTTCCTAAAAGATGAGCACGCCATCGATGACCGTGACCCTCATGATGACCCGAATGCTGATCCCGAACGGCTGGCCATGGGCGATGCTCCATGGAAAAGCACGGCTTTCCGCACCGAGATGCTCAAGCTGCGCGACATTCACATGAAACACTGCGAATGCCTGGTACACGGCGATCTGCACACCTCCAACATCATGATAAACGATGAAAAAATGAAAATCATTGACCAGGAATACGCCTTTATGGGGGCTTCATCCTCCGATACTGGCTATCTCATGGGCAGTGTGCTCTATGAATACATTCGCTGGTTTTATATGGACGATTACCCTGAGGATTTCTGTAAGGATTTCAGGGAAACTATTCTCAGCTATATGCGGGACATTATCCATACCTACAATGCGGTTTATACCGAGTGCTGGAAAAAGGACGCAAAGGTTACCTACCGTGACTTTGACGACTTCCGCGAGTCCATCCTCAGGAATTTTATTCAGGAGGTCTGCGGTTTTACCGGCTGCCAGATCACGAGCCGCGTAGGCGGTCTTGTTCCTCTCCCCGACTTTGATACCATCGAGGACCGGGATAAACGCAACGAGGCCTGCCGCCTGTCACTCACCATTGCCAACTACTTGATCATGCACCGTATGGAAATCGAAAGCATCGACGACATGGTGGACACCATTGTGCGGATAACAGAAAACTTTTTTAAACTGATAAAGATTATTGATTAATTATAAAACCCCCCATATGAAAAGCATATGGGGGGTTTATATAAGGAGAAACCAATGAAAAAAATTGATTGTCTCGGCGATATGTGCCCGGTTCCGGTCATGAAGCTTCAGCGTGAAACGAAAAAGATGAAGCCCGGCGAGAGCGTTCTTCTCATCACAGACCACAGCTGTACGGTAAAAAGTGTCCGGGAGTTCTGTGCGGGCATGCAGATGGCGTGCGTTTGTGATGAGGTTATGAACGGGGTTTGGGAGATCACAGTCAGCAGATAGTGTCGGCCAGAATCTTTTCAATATAGCAGATCAGCTTCAGGAGGGTGCGGTCCCGGTACTCCGAAGCTTTTTTCTTAATAATGTAGTAGTCGTTCTGTAAGGTCAGCCCTTCAACGCTGATGATTTTGAGCTGTTTATGGTACAGCTCTTTTTTTATGCACATATATGGGAGAAAGGCCATGCCGTAGCCGTTGATGGTGGAAAGCTTAATGGACTCAATGGAATCCTGTTTAAAAAGGATCATCAAGCTTTCGATGTCCACCCCTTCATCCGTAAGGCGTTTTTCGAGGTGCTGTTCTGTTTTCTGGTCAGTGGTCAGGGTGAGCAGCGGATAGCGGCTGAGGTCTTCTTTTAGGATATGATCTTCAATTTCCATATCGCTTCCGGCCACGAGAAAGACATCGTCTGAAAAAAACTTTTGCCCTGTCAGTGAAGGATCCGACGGCGGACCTGTGATAAAACCAATGTCGCCCTGGTCGCAGTTGATCTGCTGCTCAATCCTGTGGCTGGCCATGGAGGAAATCTCCAGCGAGTAAGTCGGAAAATTCTTCTTAATATAATAAAGTGTGCAGGGCAGGGCATAAGAAGCGATGATGGGTGTGGACAGAATATGGAGTACACGGTTGCTCTCTTCATTCTCCTGAAGCTCTCTGATCATACTGTCATAGGTAGAGGTCAGGTGTACTGCGTATTCGTAGACGGTTTTTCCGCTGCAGGTCAGCGTTACGCCCTTGTTGCTGCGCTCAATGAGGCTGGTGTTAAAAAGCTGTTCCATGGTTTTGATCTGCTGGCTTAAGGCCGACTGCGAGATAAAGGTCTGTTCTGCGGTTTTGGTGATGCTTCCGTTATCTGCGATTTTGATAAACATTCTTAAAGACTCGATATTCATCCTCTCGCCTCCTTTGTGATTGATTACAGTATATCACAGAACAGGAATAAGGTGCTGAAATTCTACCATCAGTTTTTCTTATGCTGAATCTTTTTTCGATGTTATTCAAATTACTGATGAGATGCTATAATGGAATCATCAAAAGTTGATAGTTTTTTAACAAAGGAGGGGAAAGGATTTGGAAGAAGAAAAGATTCAGCGGTCTACCAGGACACGCGCGCCAAGAAAGCCAAAAAAGAACCAGATACCCATCGCCATTGTGGTAACGATTTTAGTCGTGGCCGCAGGTGTGTATCTTGGACTGGGAAGCGAGAAGCTGCCGGTATACTGGATTATCGGGCTCTGCTTTGGTTTTATCCTTCAGCGGGCGCGATTCTGTTTTACCGCGTCGGTGCGTGACCCAAGCCTTACCGGGAGCACCTCACTGACCCGGGCGGTACTCATTGCATTCGCGGTAACGACCATTGGCTTTACAGCCATCAAGTATGGCGCGGTTCTGAACGGCCAGGAAATACCGGGCATGAGTTCTGTAGCGCCTATCAGTCTGCCTTTGGCATTGGGGGCCGTATTCTTTGGGATCGGCATGGTCATCGCGGGGGGCTGCGCCTCCGGAACGCTGATGCGTGTCGGCGAAGGGTTTACCATGCAGATGCTGGCTTTGGTGTTCTTTGTGGTCGGTTCCTTCTGGGGCGCTCACGACATGGGATTCTGGGACGGTGTCTTTAACACCAATGCGCCCAAGATCTTTTTACCGGATGTGTTTGGATGGTTCGGCGCTTTAGTCGTCCAGGGATTAATTATTCTTCTGCTGTATATTGCCGCAAGGCAGTGGCAGAAAAAGAAAATGGGAACAGCGGATTAATTGGAATTCAAAAAATGAGATTATAAGAAAAAGGAGAAATTAAAATGAGTGAATATACGTTAGATTGTTTAGGTGAAGCCTGTCCAGTGCCATTGATGAAAACAGAAAAGGAACTGGCAAAACTGAATGTGGGAGACCTGCTGATTGTCGCCATTGATCACAGCTGCGCGATGAAAAATGTGCCGGAATGGGCGCGCGCTCAGGGCCATAACGTCGAAATCGAAGAAGTGGACGACGGCGAATGGGAAGTTGTGATTGAAAAAACCAAATAACCCAATATGAGGGGGAGGTTGTTATTGTGAAAGAATTTTTTCAAAAGCTCAGTAAGAATGATTTTTATAAAAAATTGATGAAAGAGCCTTTGACCTATGTGGCCGGCGCGGTGCTGCTGTCTGTTTTTCAGATCGCGCACCTGGCGTCCCTCGGCAGTGCCTGGGGCGTTACCAGTGCATTTGCGGACTGGGGCGCCTGGATTTACCAGGGCCTCGGCGGGGATGTGAGCTCCTGGGCTTATTTTGCCGGTGAAAAGGCGCAGCATACCCTGGCCGCAGGCTTCCTGCACGACGGTGGTTCCATCCGAAATATTGGGATTATCGTCGGTGCTTTACTGGCCACGCTCTACGCATCACAGTTTAAAATTAAGAAAATCAAGTCCATTCGCCAGGTAGTGGCCGCTGTCTTAGGCGGTCTCCTCATGGGCTATGGCGCCAGAATGGCTCACGGCTGTAATATCGGAGCGCTGTACAGTGGAATTGCTTCACTGTCCCTTTCTGGTTGGATTTTCGCAGCTTTCTTAATGGTCGGTGCTTTTATCGGCAGCAAGCTGCTGGCAAAGTATTTTATGTAATCTGCAATCAATTAGGAGTATGGAATGAATAAGAAAACAGAGAAATATGATGTTGTAATAATCGGCGGCGGCGCCGCTGGCCTGACAGCTGGGATCTACTGCGGGCGTGCCCGTCTCAAAACCCTGCTGATCGAAAAGGCGCTGGTGGGCGGTCTCGCCACCTATACCAGTGAAATTGAAAATTATCCCGGCTTTCCAGCAGGCTCAAGCGGCCTGGGGCTTATGGATTTATTCCATGAACAGGCCAAAAAATTCGGCGTCAAGTTTAAGCTGACCGATGTGCGCTCCGTGGATTTCTCGGGTGAAACCAAGGTGGTTGAAACCTTCAGAAACCGCTTTGAAGCCAAGGTCGTCATTGTGGCCACCGGTGGAAAGCCCCGCCTGACCGGCGCCGAAAACGAGGATAAATATCTGTATGACAAGGGTATTTCCTTCTGCGCGACCTGTGACGCGGCCGCCAACACCGGAAAGACCGTGATGGTCATCGGCAGCGGAGACGCCGCCATCGAGGAAGGCACCTTCCTGACCAAGTTTGCGGACAAGGTCATTGTTTCCGTCATGCACGAGGAAGGCAAAATGGACTGTAACGAGATCGCCAAGGCCCAGGCTCTGGAAAATCCAAAGATGGAATTTATCTGGAATACCGTTGCCGAACGCTTTGAGGGCGACGAACACCTGGATACCGTTGTGCTGAAAAATATTAAAACCGAAGAATCCATCCCTGTCAAGGTGGATACCTGTTTCCTCTTTATCGGCTATCTCCCCAATACTGAATGGTTTAAGGATATCCTGGATATGAACCGTGGCGGTTACCTCATTACCAACGAACGTATGGAAACCAATGTGCCGGGTGTCCTTGCCGCAGGCGATGTCCGTGATAAATTCTTAAAACAGGTTGCCACAGCTGTAGGCGACGGCGCCATTGCTGGCTATGGTGCAGAAAAATACATCTCAGAGCTGGAAGTCTACGAAAGCCAGGTGCTCAACAATGGCGAACCCTCCGTCGTCTATGTATGGAACGCGGTAGACCCCAAATGCCGTGAGCTTATGACCACCGTAGAAGCCTTCCAGGAAAAACACGCAGGCGATCTCCACGTCACCAATGTGGATATCTACAAATCCGACGGCATTGCCAGACGTTTGGGCATCTCCGAAGTGCCGGCGGTTCTCTACATCAAGGACAACGAAGTCCAGAAAACCCTGACCCAAAATATCTCCATGGAAGGGCTTGAAGGACTGGTAGATTAGACCGTAATCCATTATCAAGATTAAACCAACTCGTTAATACACCCAACTTAAAACCACTTAGATAAAGAAGCCCCGCTTTTTCAGCGGGGCTTCTGATAATTTAAAAGTTTTTAATACCCCTGTGCTTCCCCGCCCTTGAGCATGGAGACAGCAGAGCTGGTACCGATACGTTCACAGCCGAGTTCCAGGAAGTCGACCAGATCTTCTTTGGTTTTTACGCCGCCTGCGGCTTTCATCTTAACGTTTGGACCAATGTGTTCCTTAAACAGGCGGATATCTTCTCTGGTGGCGCCAGCGGTGCCGAAGCCGGTAGAGGTTTTGATAAAATCTGCGCCAGCGGCAGTGACCAGCTCGCAGATTTTGATTTTTTCTTCCTCGGTCAGGAAACAGGTTTCAACGATCACTTTCAGGATATTATCCCCCACTGCTTTTTTGATCTCTGCGATTTCATTCTGAACAAAATCGTATTTGCCGTCTTTTAAAGCGCCGATGTTGATGACCATATCGATCTCGGCTGCGCCTTCCTTTACGGCTTCTTTTGCTTCAAAAACCTTGGTGGCAGTGGTATTGTAGCCAAGAGGGAAGCCGATAACCGTGCAGATGGTCAGCTTATCGCCGTAGGCTTCTTTAACAGGTTTTACAAAGGAGGGCGGGATACAGACAGACGCGGTCTTGTTTTCAATGGCGTCATTGCAGATTTTTGCGATCTGTTCCCAGGTAGAAAAGGGTTTTAATAAGGTATGGTCAATGTGGCTTAAAATTTCCTGATTGTTCATTTTGTCAGTTCCTCTATCTTTCTTTAGACATGGTGCCTTTTAGTTCTTCATATAATTCAACATAGGTATCGAAAACCTTCTGGTAATCGTCGTATACATCCGGGTTCGGGGTAACCGTGTAGGCTTCCTTAACCATCCCCTTGGTGGCCTGTTCGAAGTCTGGATAGGCCTTTGCGCCGACAGCGGCGACGATGGTACAGCCCAGTGCGCCAGCACTCGGGTCAACGGTAACAATGATGGGTTTGCCGGTGGCGTCTGCGATGATCTGCATCCAGGTGGCGTCCTTGGTGACGCCGCCGCAGCCAACGACCATATCGACCGGGCAGCCCTGTTTTTCAAAATTGTCGATGATGTTTTTTGTGCCCAGGGCAACGGATTCAAGTAAAGCGCGGTAAATGTGTGCTTTGGTGTGGCTTAAGGTAAGGCCGTAGATGACGCCCTTTGCGTTTGGATCTTTGTACGGTGTACGGTTACCCTGGAAGAAATCCAGAGCCACTAAGCCGTCAGAACCGGGCGCGATTTTCTCGACCTGTTCATTCATGTAAGCATAGGGGTTTTCCATTTTGTTCAGGTCAAATTCGCGCATGAACCATTTGACAATGGAGCCGGCAGAAATCTGGCCGCCTTCCAGAAGCCACGCGTTTGGCACAACGGGTTCATTGTAAGGGCCCCAGATGCCTTCCAGCTTCAGCTTTTCATCGGCGTTGGCAAATGCGAGCTGCACAAAACTGGTGCCCATGATCATGGCCATTTTACCCGGTCTTGCAACGCCAAGGCCAAGCATACCGATGTGGGCGTCGATGCCCCCCTGCACAACCATCATATCTGGGTTCAAGTCATATTTTTCTGCGAAAGCGGGATCAATTCTCCCAAGCTCTTCGCCGAGACGTCTGACATCTGTGACAAGCTTTTCTTCGTAATCGTCCAGGCCGATCTTCTTGAAGAACGCGCTGTTCCAGCCGCCCTCGCAGGATACATAGTTCCATTTGCAGGCTGCCTGACAGATGGAGGTGGCAAAGGTGCCGCACAGCTGATAGTTCATCCAGTCCAGCTGTTCGATGATTTTGTAGCTGTCCTTGTAAATTTCAGGTTTATTGTTTTTGATCCAGAGTGTTTTTGGGATCATCCACTCAACGGAGTCTTCCCCGCCGCAGTATTCCAGAACCGGATCGGCAGTGGCGTTGATTTTTTCCATTTCCTTAACCGCTCGGGTATCCATCCACATGATGGCATCCATCATCGGATTCCCCTGTTCGTCGACGGCTAAAACAGTGGATGAGGTTGAGCAGACGCTGATGGATTTAATGCTGTAGCGGATCCCCATTGATAAGCTTTTTGTAACATTTTCAACCGCTTTGTTAAAACAGCTCCACCAGTCCGCAGGCTTTTGTTCTGCCCAGCCAGGCTGTGGATAATAGGTTTCATAAACCTGCTCGTCACTGGCGACGATATTCCCGCTGATATCTGCAACAACGACACGCACACTCTGTGTTCCGGTGTCAACTCCCATAAAATATTGAGCTTCGTACATAATGATTCTCCTCTTAAATTCCCTATAGATTTATTTTAAAAACAGATTGTATTAAACCGTATCAAAATCCCCGTCATAACCGTCGGGATAGAACATAACTTTATTGTAGAAGTAGCCTCCCTTGGCAATTTCACCGAGCACAGCGGGCGCATCGTCCAGCGGCAGGCGGTGGCTGATGATATCCTTGGCGGTCATGCCTTTTTCATCAAAGCCTTTTAAGGATTCTGTCCAGTCTTCACCGGGGTATGGTTTGGTGAAGGAGTTCCATGAACCGACAACGCTCAGCTGGCTTCTCATGATGGTATCCACTTCTTTTTCGCTTAAATCCAGGCCCTTGTGAGAAATACCCAGGAAAACGACACGGCCCATTTTGCTGGCCATTAGGATACACTGCTTCTGCGCGATCGGAGCGCCGGAAAAGTCAATGACGATGTTTGCCCCCTTACCATCCGTTGCCTTGTGAACCGCTTCGACAGCATCCTCCTTGGTGGAGTTGATCACCACGTCTGCGCCCACCTTTTTGGCGATTTCCAGCTTTTCATCCCAGACGTCCACTGCGACAACCTTAGAAGCGCCGTATAATTTGGCATACTGTGCTGCAAATAAACCGATCGGGCCTGTTCCAACAACACAGACACTGTCGCCTTCTTTAAAGTTACCGCGCATCAGGCCGTGGTATGCGTTTGCGCATGGGTCGAGGGTTGCGGCGTCTTCAAAAGATACCTTGTCCGGAACCTTTAAAAGGTTGGATTCCTTAACAGATACGTATTCGGCCAGCGCGCCGTCACGTCTTGAACCATAGTAGTCATAATCTTCGCATAAGGAGTAAATTCCCTTCTGGCACCATTCGCATTCACCGCATGGAATAAGCGGCGGAACCACAACGCGGTCACCCGGTTTGAAATTCTTAACTTCTGAACCAACGGCTTCGATTTCACCAGAAAACTCATGGCCGATGGTGATTGGAGAAACATGTGCCCCATAAACCAACGCTCTCGGAATATCGGATCCGCAGAGGCCGACTGCCTTTACCTTAACCATGGCTTCATCGGGCATCATCTCTGGTTTTGGCACATCTTCAACTCTTAAATCTCCGGGTTTATACATACGTACTGCTTTCATCATAATCCTCCTTAAATGAAAAGTCTGTTTGGATTATTTACGGTTTATTATTTACTAAAGTAAATTATTAACCGTAAATTTTGAACTTATTCTAGCATGATTTTTTGAGGTTGTCAACAAAAAGCGTAAAAAATTTTCTGTTAATTAATTTTTTGCGTTTTTAAGTGTTTTACAAAAGCAAAATTATAAAGTATAATCAATCTTATAAAAATAAAAAAAAGATAAATATAGAATGGAGGTAAAGGGTACCTTGAAATCTCTTTTATCAGATATCAGAATAAAATACAATACTTTTTCAAAGGCACAGAAGCGTTTAGCGGATTATATCCTGTGTGAGCCGGAGAAGGTGACTTTGCTGTCAATTACAGAACTGGCCGGGAAGGGCGACACCAGCGAGACAACGGTCATGCGGCTGCTTAAAAAGCTGGAATACGATTCCTACCAGGTTTTTCGTATTAACCTGGCAAAGGAATTGACTGAAAAACCGGGAGAAACCCTTAATGAAGAGCTGAGTGAGGAAGATGGCCTGGCGACCATTAAGAAAAAGGTCATCAAGCATAATGTAACAGCCATCAATGACCTGGAGCAGACCCTGAGTGAAGACACCATTGCCGAGTTTCTTGAGTTTCTCGCAGCGTCAAAGCGGGTTCTCTTTTTTGGCGTGGGCGCGTCCGCGTCCATTTCTCAGGATGCGCTGCACAAATTCGGCAATATCGGCATCAATGTGTGCAGCCATCCCGACCCGCACCAGATGAATATTATCTGCGCGCATTCGACGCCGGATGATCTTTTCATAGCGGTTTCTCACACTGGGGAGAGCCAGGAGGTGTTAAATGCGGTGTCCATTGCCCGGAAAAACGGCAGTAAAATTATCAGCCTGACCAGCTATGCCAATTCGAGCCTGGCCAAAATGTCAGATCTTTACCTGCTGAGTTCAACCAATGATAAAAAATACCATTCTGAGGCCATGGCGTCGCGTATTGTGCAGCTGACCATCATTGATATTCTTTATATTGCCACCTTTATGCAGAATGAGGATGTTTATTTTGAAGAGATGAACAAGTCCCGTATTGCTGTAGCGCTTAATAAGACCTGAGAAATAAATAAGAGCAGCTGGGTGGCTGCTCTTAAAAGACAGGAGATAAGTTTGATCAATATTGTCAGGGAGGGTTTAGCGGTATTTATCCTGGAAGGATACCACTTGGTCAAAGGCGCCGGTAGACAGGGATTTGTAAACCTGCTGCCAGGTACGGAAGGCGTCCTCGTAGCGTTTTACATTTTCCGGATTTGGCTCATAGCGTCTGCGGATTTTTACCATGTGTTTTTCGGCTTCCTCAAAGTCCTTATAGATGCCTACGCCGACAGCGGCGACCATGGCACAGCCGAGGGCCGTAGCTTCTTCCACGGCGACAACTTCGCAGGAGCGGTTGAAGATATCGGCCTGCATCTGGCACCAGAGCTCTGAGCGGAAGATACCGCCGGTCAGTCGGACCATGTCAAAGTCCGGAGCGCCGCCGGAGACCATGGCGTCCAGCATATCGCGGATATCATAGTTTACCCCTTCCATGGTGGCGCGGATAAAGTCTTCCTTGGTGTGTCCGACGGTCATACCGATATAGGTGCCTCGGGCGTTGGGGTTCTGGTTTGGTGTAACCGCACCGGCAAAGTAAGGCAGGAAGAACAGGCCGTTTGCCCCAGGGTTCGATTTGGTGGCCACAGAGGTCAGGAAGTCATAGACGCTGATGTCGAGGGATTCCGCGGCGAGCTGTTCAACGTCGCAGAACTGTTCTTTAAACCATTTGAAGGCAGAGCCGGATGCGTTGGCAACCCCTTCCATAACCCATGCGCCGTCGGGTGTGCCTAAAACGTAGCATCTTCTGGATGGGTCGCGCAGCAGGTTAAAAGACTTGCCGGCCACAATACCGGCAGTGCCGCCGCAGGCATAGCCGACGCCTTCACGCACACAGCCACAGCCCAGGCAGCCGGACTGTTGGTCGCCGGTACCCATGACAATGGGAGTGCCCTCTGCCAGGCCGGTTCTCGCGGAAACCTCAGCGGTTACCTTGCCGATGATGGTGCCTGGCTGCCGCAGCGGCGCCATTTTATTGATATCAATACCAAGCGCTGCGCAGATCTGCGGGTCATACTGGAAGTCTGGACCGTTGAGCTGTACCCACGGCGTATCGTTGATGTCATCGTAATAGTCGTCAGCGCCGTAAGCCTTGGTGACAAGGCCCATCATGGTGTGGATGGTGGCGGCCTTTTCATAGGCTTCCGGCATGTTTTTCAGAATCCACTGGAGGTTGCTCTGCGGGTTAACGCCGCCCAGCGGCATGCCGCAGCGGTCGTACAGCTCATCGGCAGATAAGCCGGCGGCCACAAGCTTGCGCTCAACCTCGGGGATCATTTCCGCGCTTCGCATATCCTGCCAGATAATGATGGGCATGGTAAAGCCGCCGTTTTCGTCGCGCAGAGCCACGGTACAGCGGAACACGTCTGTACTGATGGCCGCGATTTCTTCAGGGTCAACGCCGCTGTTGTCAATGGCAAGGCGGGTGGTGCGGTATAAATGCTTGATGAGCTCGTCGCCGTCACATTCCTGGCGTCCGGGAGCCGGATAAGTCAGCGGATTCATGATCTGACCTGAGCCGATTTCATTGCCGTCAAAGTCAAACACAACCGTTCTCGCACTGGTTGTTCCTAAGTCAATCCCTACTACATACTTTTTTTCTTTCATGATTTTACCCCTTATTTTAAATTAATTTAAATTTTCCCTACAGATTGTGTTTAATACTAGCAAGTTTTTTTGTCGATGTTTTTGGTGGCAATAATATTGACCCCAGTGCCGCAGACATCCGGTACAATAATATCCCCAATTTTCACAGGTGCGGTTACAACGATTTTTCGGATCGCCTCCATGCAGTCAAATATTTTATCCTTTGGTATGTCGGATTCTGTCTTGACCGACACCATCTGGATATCCCCTTCATTGACTTTGACAATGGAGGTAACGATCCGGGTGGGTTGTGTAACCTCTTTACGCGCATACTTTTCGCCGCGGCTGCAGGTGTGTCCGGTGATGTCGGTGATTTCCCCCTGATCCATGGTGACAGTGACAGCACAGCCGAGAGGGCATCCAATACAGGTGATATGTTTTTCCATAAGCTCAGGCCTCCTCGATTTTAATCAGAATCTGTTTTAAGTCCGGTTCAGCCTGGAGATCCTGTCGGGCGAGTTCGATTTGTTCCATTTCCCCTGGAGTGACAATCCGCTTTTTGCGGTGCTTGACGCACTTATCGTCAAAGTAAACAGAGACCGAGCTGTTTTCATAAACACCGCTGACGCGGAAGCGGACCTTGAGGGTTTCGCCCATACGGTTCAGGTCAATGGTTTTGGGAACCGTATAGCTGACGCCCTCCCCTGTGACCAGCTCGATGACGGGCCCGGGTTCAGGTTTTTGCTGTTTCAGGACATACTTCGCCGCGCATTTTCCTGCGCAGGCAGCTTCTTCTGAAACATAGTCGACCAGGTCGTGGACATGGAGGACGTTGCCGCAGGCAAAAACGCCTTCCACGTTGGTCTCAAAGCTTTCACCCACGATTGGGCCGTTTGTTTTCCGGTCAAGGCCGACATCCATTTTACTGGAAAGCTCATTTTCAGGGATGAGGCCCACAGACAGCAGGAGCGTATCACAGCTGTATTCCTCCTCGGTTCCGGGGACAGGCTTCATGTTTTCATCCACCTGGGCGATGGTGACGCTTTCCACCCGTTCCTGCCCTTTGATGTTTACAACCGTGTGGCTCAGCTTAAGCGGAATGCCGTAGTCGTCCAGGCACTGGACGATGTTGCGCTTAAGACCGCCGGAGTAGGGCATAATCTCAGCGACGACCTTTACCTTTGCCCCTTCCAGGGTCAGGCGTCTGGCCATGATGAGGCCGATATCTCCAGAGCCGAGAATAACGATCTCGCGGCCGGGCATAAAACCCTCAATGTTGACAAAACGCTGGGCAGTGCCGGCGCTGTAAATGCCCGCGGGCCGGCAGCCGGGAATGTTGAGGGCGCCCCGGGGGCGTTCCCGGCAGCCCATGGCCAGTACGATGGCCTTTGCCTTAAGCCTGACCAGACCATCGGTGCTGTTCATGATGGTGAGGACCTTGTCTCCCTCAATGTCCACCACCATGGTGTTCAGCTTGTATTCGATACCCAGATCAACCACCTCGTCGATGAAGCGCTGGGCGTATTCCGGCCCGGTCAGCTCCTCCTTGAAGGTGTGCAGGCCAAAACCGTTGTGAATACACTGGTTTAAAATGCCGCCGAGCCGCCGGTCTCTCTCCACGATCAAAATATCATTGACGCCCGCTCGTTTGGCGGAAATGGCGGCGGCAAGTCCTGCCGGCCCTCCGCCGATGATGACTATTTCATAAGACTTCATAATCAACCTCTCATTCCTGTCCGATTTCTTTGTCACAGCCGATCAGAAGCTGCGATGCACCGCCTTTTTTGGTGATGTCTGTCATTTTAATGCCCAGCTCTCTGGAAAGGATTTCCATGGTGCGCGGTGTACAGAAGCCTGCCTGGCAGCGTCCCATGCCGGCCCGGGTTCTGCGCTTGACAGAATCCATGGACTTTGCGCCGATGGGACGGTTGATGGCGTCCATGATTTCGCCCTCGGTGACCATCTCGCAGCGGCACACAATATTGCCGTATTCGGGTTTTTCCTTGATGAGCGCTATTTTTTCTTCGTCGGACAGGCTGTCGAATTTCAGGACACCCTTGCGTCTGGCGATGAAGTTCGGTTTCTTTTTAAGCTGCATCTTCTCCGCGATGATTCCAGAGAGCATCACGCCAATGGCTGGTGAGCTGGTGAGGCCCGGTGACTCGATACCAGCGGCGTCAAAAAAGTTTTCAGCGTCGGCCACTTCCTCAACGATGAACTCGTGGTGGTCCTCATGTGCGCGCAGGCCCACAAAGGAGGTGATAATTTTATTCAGCGGCAGAGGGTTTTTATGAAGAAAATCCGGTGAAGCGGCGATTTCCTTCAGTGAGTCCAGCACCTCCTGGGTGGTCTGGAAGGATTCCTTGTCGTCCACGTCGTCGGCGGTCGGTCCTACGAAAAAGTTGCCGTGGATGGTCTGGGAAGCGGCGATGCCCTTACCCATCTTGCCGGGAAGCGGTACCACCGTCGCGTTGAAGATGGTTCCCAGTGATTTGTCAAAGAAAATATACTCGCCCTTTCTGGGGGTGATGTGGATTTTCTTTTCACTGACCATGTTGTGAAATTTATCGGCGTAGACGCCGGCAGCGTTGGCGATGGCTTTTGTCTGGATATCGCCGCGGCTGGTTTTGATGGTGTAGAAGCCGTCCGTTTTGATAATGTCATAGGCTTCGGTTTCAAATTTGAACTCTACGCCGTTGACGTTTGCGTTTTCGCCCATGGCGATGGCGAGATTAAAAGGACAGATCACGCCGCCGGTGGGCGCATAGAGCGCGGCGACGGTCCGCTCTGTGAGGTTGGGCTCAAGCCTGAGCACCTCATCTCTGGGGACGATGCGGCAGCCCGGGACACCGTTTTTCTCAGCGTGCTCCAGCTGTTCCTGGAGCTTTGGCAGGTCTTCCTCATGGGTGCAGACAATGAATTTTCCATTTTTCTTTACCGGGAAATCCAGTTCCTCAGAAAGCTCCCACATTAATCGATTACCTTCAACGCATAACTTTGCCATCAGGGAGCCTGGGTCAGCCTCAAGGCCGGTGTGGATAACACCGGTGTTGGCCTTTGAGGTTCCCGAAGCCACGTCATCCCCTTTTTCGATGACGCATGCGTTTATTTCATATTTTGATATTTCGCGTGCTATGCAGCAGCCGGTAACACCGGCGCCGATGATCACAAGATCATACATTTTTTTCACCTGGCCTAGCTTTCTTTTAAAAGTCCGATGGCTGAGCTGGTGCCGATACGCTCACAGCCTGCGTCTAAGAACATTTCCAGGTCTTCTACGGTTTTCACGCCGCCGGAAGCTTTCATTTTTACAGAGGGCCCGATATGCGCTTTAAAAAGGTTGATGTCCTCAATGGTAGCGCCGCCTGTTCCAAAGCCAGTGGAGGTTTTGATATAGTCTGCGCCAGCGTTTGTGACCAGCTCGCAGACCTTGGCTTTTTCTTCTTCGGTCAGGTAACAGGTTTCAACAATGACTTTTAAAACGCGGTCGCCGGCGGCTTTTTTCAGCTCAGCAATTTCATTTTGAACATAGTCGTAGTCCTTATCCTTTAAAGCGCCGATATTGATGACCATATCCACCTCGGAAGCGCCGCCTAAGATGGCTTCTCTGACTTCAAAGGCTTTGACGGCAGTGGTGTTATAGCCCAGCGGGAAGCCAATAACGGTGCAGACATTCAGGGCATCGCCGTAGGTCTCTTTCGCCCGTTTTACAAAGGAAGGGGGGATGCAGACAGAAGCGGTTTTATATTCCACCGCGTCGTCGCAGAGTGCTTTAATCTGGTCCCAGGTTGAGAATGCTTTTAAAAGTGTGTGGTCAATGTGGCCTAGAATTTCTTGTTTGTTCATTTTTTTATACTCCTTCATTCAGTCTTGTCGGTTTTATTTCAGCCGCTCAATGAGTTCGTCGAGCGGCATGCCATCCTTTGGAATAAACGTACGCCAGTACGCGCAGGTCTCTTTTAATTTATTTTTGATTTCTCTTGGATGCTCAGCGTTGGATGCGAAAATTTCAAAGCTCAGATAGATAGCCTCAGCCTTTGGCGGCATGGCCGGGTCTTCTGTTTCATAGGATTTCGCGATGGCTCTTAAAAGCCGGGCGCCGTCGATGATGCCTGCGGCGTTGTTGTCCTTTGTAAAGGCCGCGTGGGAGGACGTAACGCCATTGGTCTGCTGCATATGCATAATGGGGGAATAGCAGGCCAGCGCCTCAAGCCAGGCGTAAGGGTCAGAATCTGCCGGATCAAAGGAGAAAAGGTGAGGATAGCGCGCCATGTCGGCCTCAATGGCGTCCAGAACACCCTCGCCGGTATTTTTATCCCCGATGGCCTTCTCCCAGATCGCGTAGGTGGTATCGCCGCCCAGCCAGGGCTCTGTGAAGGCACGGCCCTCTATTGCGGCTTCAATGCTTTTACGGACAGCGTCCCGTGAGGGCGTGAGGAAGCGTACCTGTCCGACCATGTGGCCCAGATCCACCGTGGTGTAGATGGGATGATGGTCAATACTGTAGATATCTCTCAGAAAGTTCTTTGTGCCCTTGATGGTCCAGGGGGTCTGGTGCGGCGCGTACATGGCCTCAACGCACACTGGAATATTGCCGTTGTCTTCTGCGATTTTGCCGATTTCAGATAGCAGCTCCGAAACTTTGCGGGTTTCTTTTTTGTAGAGCTCCGGGTCCTGGAGCACCTTGTCGGGATAAGCGTGAAGCGAAAAGCCAATGCCGGAGCCGCGCGCGCCCAGCCTTTCAATGGCGGGCTTTACCCAGCCCTCCAGCATATGGCGTGCCATTTTGGGATTTGGATGGGCTAAACCGGCAGTCCGGTAGGTCTGGTAGCCTGTAAAAAAGTTGGCGATACGGATGTCCTGCGCGGCCTCCACTGCCTTTACACGCTCAAACCATTCATCAAGGTACCAATCCGGTGAATAGAAAAAGTCAGCCTCGTTGTCAAAGCTTGCCTCGACATAGTCAAACCCAAGCTGTTTGATGAGCGGCCCCCAGGTTTCGGGCTCCACCCAGCGCTTGATAGCAAAGCAGTTATCCAGTACCAGGTATATTTTTGGGTAGTTCATAGATGATCTCCTGTTTTTAGTTTATGGGTGAACAACAACTTTCATGATGTTTTCATCCCGGATTGCGGTGAAGCCGTCCATGATATTTTCCAGCTTAATGGAACGCTCGATATATTTTTGGGCATCCAGCTTCCCAGCTGCCATGAGCTGCATAATTTCACGCATACAGTCTGGTGTGGTGGCGTGCACGCCGCAGACCTGAAGCTCCTTGTAATGGATCAGGTTCGAGTCGATATGGCCCTTGCTCTCACCCGGAAGCCCCCCAAACAGGGAGATGCGCCCCATCTTTGCGGCAATGACCTGAGCCTCGGTGTGGACAGAAGGCACAGAGGTCGCTGTGATGACCACATTGGCGCCTCGGCCCTCAGTAATTTTTTCAACCTCTGCCACTGTGTCCTGTGTGAAGGGATTGACCCAGATTACGCCCGGTACCTTTTCCATGGCGATTTTTCCGCGTTTTTCGACAGGTTCCACAATAATGACCTTTGCGGCCCCTTTCTGGAAAGCAAGCTCGGCATGTATACAGCCGATCATGCCGCTGCCGTAAACGACCACGAAATCGCCGGGCTCAATGTGCATGTAGCGCTGGCCGTTTAAGGCGCAGGCTGCTGGCTCGATCAGGGTGGCGTCATCATACTCAATGCTGTCCGGCAGCTTGATGACATTGTTCATTTTAATGGCCTGGGCCGGAACCTCCAGATAAGGCGCGAAAACGCCCTCATACTGGAAGCCGATGGTGGTCAGGTGGTCACACATATTGGTATGGCCGGTTTTGCAGGGCCAGCACTCGCCGCAGCCGATGGCCGGAGCGACGGTGACACGGTCCCCTGCCTGATAGCCGTGCTCCCTGGCAAGTTTGCCGGCATGGACAATATCCCCGGCACACTCGTGGCCCAGGACACGCGGCACGTCAATTTTGTCATTTCCCTTTAAGAAAGTGCGCATGTCTGTGCCGCAGATCGAAGCGGATTTTACCTTGATGATGATGTTATCGTCATTTCCCTGGGGCTCGGGAACCTCCCGAACCTCGAGCTCTCTGTTTTCATTAAGTACAAATGCCTGCATCGCTTTTTTCCTTTCGATTATTCCTGTCCCCAGGGGTAGAACATGACCTTGTTGTAGAAGAAGCCGCCTTCCTTGATTTTATCAAAGATACCCGGGCAGTCATCCAGCGGCAGGCGGTGGCTGATGATATCCCTGGCGGTCATTCCGCGTTCGCCGAACATTTTTAAGGATTCCGTCCAGTCCTCACCGGGATAAGGCTTCGTGAAGGAGTTCCATGAACCTATAACGCTCAGCTGGCTGCGCATGATGGTGTCCACTTCCTTTTCGCTTAAGTCTAAGCCTTTATGAGAAATTCCGAGGAAGACAACCCGGCCCATTTTAGAGGCCATGAGAATACACTGCTTCTGAGCGGCCGGCACGCCGGAGAAGTCAATGACCAGATTTGCGCCTTTTCCATCGGTCGCTTTTTTAACCGCTTCCACAGGATCTTCGTTTAAGGAATTGATGGTCACATCTGCGCCGACTTTTTTGGCGATATCCAGCTTTTCATCCCAGACGTCAACCGCAATGACCTGAGACGCGCCGCAGAGTTTTGCGTATTGTGCGGCGAATAAGCCGATGGGGCCGGTACCGCAGACACAGACGCTGTCGCCTGCTTTAAAGCTGCCGCGCATGAGGCCGTGATAAGCGTTTGCACACGGGTCAAGAGTCGCGGCGTCCTCATAGGATACACCCTCCGGAACCTTTAAAAGATTGGATTCCTTGACAGATACATATTCGGCAAGGGCGCCGTCGCGTCTGGAGCCATAGTAATCATAATCCTCGCATAAAGAGTAAATTCCCTTCTGGCACCATTCACATTTTCCGCATGGAATGAGCGGCGGAACTACAACCCGGTCCCCGGGCTTAAAGTTTTTCACATTTTTTCCAACAGCTTCGATTTCACCGGAAAATTCATGCCCGATGGTAATCGGTGAAACATGAGCGCCATAGACCAGTGCTCTCGGAATATCTGAACCGCAAAGACCAACAGCGCGAACCTTCACCATCGCTTCGTCGTCCATCATTTCCGGTTTTGGAACATCCTCAACCCTCAAGTCCCCAGGCTTATACATTCTTACTGCTTTCATTTTTAATCTTTGCCTCCTCTGATTAATTGTTTCAACACAAAAATGGTATTAAATTTACGTTTTATATCTACTGTTCGTAAATTATAAACGAATTATAACATCATTTTTTGACGATGTCAATATTAGTATCGTAAATTATTAACGAAAAAGTGTTTTACTTTCAGAGAGTTATGAAGTATAATTAATTCAAAAAGAGGAAAAAGGGAGAAATCTTATGGCTTCTTTATTAAGTGATATACGAACAAAATACAATCTGCTCTCTAAAACGCAGAAGACCATTGCAGACTACATACTGGATAATCCGGATGCTACCATTCTTTTGTCCATTACAGAGCTGGCCAATCATTGCAGCACCAGTGAGACAACCGTTATGCGGTTTCTTAAAAAGCTGGATTATGATTCCTATCAGATTTTTCGGGTTAATCTCGCAAAAGAGCTGATCGACAGCCCCAGTGAGACCATCAATGAGGAAATTGCGGAGGGTGACAGTACCACTGATATCAAGCGCAAGGTGATTAAGCATACGAATACCGCAGTCAGCGATCTGGAGTATTCCATTGACCAAAAGGATATTGACCAATGTGCGGAGATGATTCTCAATGCAAGGCGCGTGACATTTTTTGGAATCGGGGCCTCTTCGGCCGTCGCCATTGATGCGCTGCATAAGTTTGGGAAAATCGGGTTAAATGTTAACGGCTTTCAGGATTCACACCTGATGAACATTCACTGCTCACATATGACCTCAGAGGACGTTCTGTTTGTGGTTTCTCATACAGGTGAAAGTGTGGAGGTGTTGAATGCCGTCAGCCTTGCCAAGGAAAACGGCGCAAAGATCATATCGCTGACCAGCTTCAGCAATTCCAGCCTTGCGAAAAAATCCGATGTGTTTTTATCCAGCTCCACAAATGATAAAAAATACCACTCCGAAGCCATGGCGTCCAGAATCGTCCAGCTGGTGATTGTGGATATCTTGTACCTGTCCGTCTTTATGCAGAACGAGGCTAAGTTCTACAAAGCCCTCAACCAGTCGCGGATTGCGGTATCCTTAAACAAAACATGAAAAAAGTTCCAGCCATAATCTGGCTGGAACTTTTTGTTTTGGGATAAACACTTCCCGCTACCTCCATTATACCTCACAAAATTTTCAACTACAAGACTGTTTATTTCTGAAAAATGGGCGTACAATAGGGGTTACTCTACATGAGAAAGGAAGTGTCTGGAAATGATGGATCTTATGAAAACAGCGGCTGAAGTACAGCTGGTGGAAGACACAAAAGCAGTGCTGGCCTGTAATGAAGAAAGCGAACACTTTGGTCTTACTCTGTCCGGCGAGGATGCGCTGGCAGTGATGGAATCCCGAAATGAAAGCCTTAAGAAACACCAGCGCGTGGAGATTGGTCCATGCGTCATTAAAAAAATCATCCACCTTTTTTGTGATTCCCAGTATATCTGGCAGGATAATTATGTCAAGACGCTTAAGCGGCTGCAGGATATTTTTTTCCTGTATAAAAACGAATCCGATGATCTGGTTTCAGACGACGAGCTGCTGACCTTTATGCAGGAGCAGTTTGAGGGCGTGTGCTTCGGCGATCTCGACTACCTTGAAACCACCTGCCTTCAGCGCTTCTGTACGGCTGTGCGGGCCGGCTACCGCGGCTACCGGAAATCCGGCGGCCACAGCGAGTACAGCCTGTTTGACGAGGAACCGCGGTGGGATAAGGAGCTCTATATGAAGGTGCTCAGGGAGCTGGCCTGGGAGTAAAAAAGTCTATACGATCAGTCTTAAAGCGCATTGCCCGTTTTACTCAGAAAAAATTTCCTGAAATTTTCTGGTGTTCCCTTTTTGAAAGCATTCTTTTGAAGCACAAAATAAGTATTTTTGTGGTAAAAAACAAAATGAAGATCATCCTCTTTAAAATTGGTCAGCTCACTGTATTCCAAATGCTTCATAAAAGTACAGTCGGCGTAGTTTTCATAAAATAAAAACACAGGGGGCTTGTTTTCAACGTTATTCACTTTTCTTAGTTTGGCGCCCTTTAGCTTTGTCATAAAAAGGATAAAACGGTCATAGTTGCATGCATAAAGTTCAATAAGTACTACAAGGCTCAGTGCAGCTAAGCCGATGAGTGAAATCAGATCAAATTTAAACCCGCTTAAAAGAAAAATGATTATTTCCATTCCGGCGATAAGCACTCCCATGATTTTTATGTTCGTCATATCTTTGGATAACCCCAGGGTGTTTTTTTTCAGAAGTTCTTCAGTATCCGCCTTGGTGTAGTGCGGCTCATTTATGTATAGCGCTTCCATGATGACCTCCATTATTATCAATTCATAGCAATCTTTGAATTGATGAATTTTTTAAAATCATTTGGCAATCCTTGAATAAAACCTCTTCTATGAATTACAAAAAAATAATATCCAAAATAAACAATCCATAACGTCCCTTCGTCCTCATTACGCAGATTTGTAATATCAGAATATTGATACTTTTTGTTTTTTATCTCGATAATTTCTTCAGAATCATTAAAGAGAACGAATTCATTAATAATATAATCCTCATAAAAAAGGATTCTCCCTCTTGGGATAAATCCAGATTCTGCTCATTTTTTCCTTTCTGAAGCTTTCATTCTTTTGGCTAATACAAAGTTAATATATTGGGAAAAATGGAAATACACTAAACCTAATACCCCGAAAGCCAGGCGAAAATAAAAGAGCACAGAGTAGAATGACAGAGTAAACGGATCTATTTGTTTAAACAATAAGTAATCAAATAATAAAAATATTATTAGGAAGAGTAATTTTCTTGCCTCTATTTGATTTGGAAATTTTAAATATTTCTTGCTAATCTCTTTTACTTCTTCTTCAGTAAATCTCTGTTCGTTTATATATAGTAATTCCATAAAAACATGCCTTGCTTTTTTAGATCAGTTATTTTTTAAATGCAAAAACTTAATCAACTCGTTATATACCCCTAAAGATAGATCCGACCGTTTTACCAAAAAATAAAATCTTTCTGCCTTTAGGATTAAACGATTTTCATATTCAATTATCTCCATATCGCGATATTGAATATTTTTATGTTCTAAACAATCAATATGGTCATTGTAAAATTCTAATTTTTCATTGATTTTTTTGTTCATCAAGTTTCCAATAAAATTTATACCAATACCGATGCATTTAAAGCTTACCCATTTTGGTAAAAATATGGCCATAATAATTCCCAAAATCGCTGCTATAAACCAAATCCATAGATTTTCAACAACTACTATTCGCATAAGCGTAACAAATAATATGATCACCATGTATATAACTGCTACAATACGAAGAGCAATAAAAAACGGTTTGTTTTCAAACAATTTCCAGCATTCTTTCGGGAATTGTTTCATTTCTTCTTTGGTATAAGATGGTTCTACAATAAAATTAGGCTCCATTTTTCCTCCTTAAATGAATCTACTAAAAACGGACAAGTGCCATTTGAGCACTTATCCTTTAAAAATCTAACTCGCTGTTAAAAATGCACCGAGGGCTAAAATCGCTGTTAGCACTTCTCCAAAACCCGTTCCAAAACTTGCTGCAAATAGGACTAAAAGAAGCAGACCTACACTTGCTCCTAAAACGGTAATAACAGTTGATCTAAGCGCGCCTGTATCCGGTGGATCTGGCTGATTTAAATTGAATGTGTACATTACCTCTGTATATATAGAGGTTTCGCCTGTGGAAGTTTCAGCAACTTGTTCAACCTGTATATCAAATACAGGATTTCCTGCGCTATCAAGATAAAAAGCTAAGGTAAGCTTGCCATTACTGACCGTGTTTGCAATTGATACAGCTGGTTGCAATGAATCTGAGTCCCCGAACAACATTTTCATTGTCGTATCAAGATTATCATATGTTGCTTTTGCACTTTCGAGTTCCACTTCATCAAACTGGCCATCATTGATATTAAAGGAAATCTTTTGTTCTGCCGGAATACCTCCAAGAGCGACCATTGGTGAGAATTGTCCTGTAATCCCCATTTTATATTTTCCATCAACTACACCAGTATAAAATGGATACTCAACACTAAAGTCCCAACCTACGGATACATCAAATCCTAACGATTCCAGTGTATCTTCACATAAAACGCGCGGTAAATTTGAAACTGTAATAGAGCCAACTCCGCCATCTCTGCCGGAAGCGATGACTTTGTCGTAGTCCATATATCTTGACTGAACCCCAATATCGTCGAACCAATATTGATCAAAGGCCCAGTTTGGAGGCATTTTCTGGCCAATATTTCCAGAAAAACCAACAGACATATCGGCAACATAGCTGTATTCGCTCAGGTCTGCTGCTGCGACTTTCGAACAGCAGCTCCTGCTGGCATAAATACCAACACGGTAGTCGGAGCTTTGGTTAAGTTTAGTTTTTACAGCTCTGAAATATGGAATAATATTTGATTCGACTTCAAAGTCATAGACATCGAAATCAACAGCGAAATAAATAACGCTTGACCTCGGCAGTCCTAAACGATCCGCCGCTTCAATTGCGTATTGCGCATCGCTTGTTCCCTGATCGGAAGTGAAGTAGGGAGCTTTAGTGACTTCATGTACGATGCCTTTCATATCATCACCAGAACGTTCAAAAATCGGAATATAACGCAAGCCTGCTGCTAAAATTTTATTGATTTCCGAAATAGTAATCGGCCAATAGCCTGTGAGGTAGCGTCCGACATAATCAATGCCGATACCTTTAAAATACTGTGCTCTGTTTGAATTGATTCTTGCGGTGGTATCAATTGCGTTGGGAGCCCGATCTGTATTGCCTTTACTGATTAATAAAGCCGCCCATGTCGATAAGCCAACCCAGCCATCGGCATCTAAGGCCATCATTTCCTGAAAGTCCATGACAGCGGTCTGAACACCATAACCAAATCCACCATCAAATTCTCCGGGATCAAAACCATTCACATATAACATATACTGAAGCAAGATGACGAGTTCGGTTTGGCTGCTCCAAAGTGCAACGTTATGGTCATTCGCTCCCTGTGCTGTACTAGGGCCAAATACACCATTCGGCTCATCAATGCCCACTTCTTTCTGAAAAGCATAAAGCATGGCGTTACAGGTGTTTCGCCCATACGCACCGTCTACCGGGCAGATATTCAGGTCTTTCCAGAAACAATCGCTGTACTTTGAGTTTAAGCCTCTCTGAATCTCCTGAATTCTGGGGTCTCCCATACTGCCCCATACAACGGCATCCGTTGATAAAATGCCCTTAAAAGTTTTGGGATCAACCTCTCCATCCTGCGGCAGACCTGCCGCTTTTTTAAAGGCATTGACACCAATAATTGTTGCACCATCATAGGTTTTTGTCAAGTCTGATGAACTGTAGCCTTTACACCAAAGTGCTCCCTGTAGAATGTTAACCTTATTCCCAGCTGAGCCAAGTTTAAGGGTCGGGCACATTCTTGCTGTCAGCGGTCCGAATTCACCAGTAACTGGCGATACGCCAATTTCAATCTGTAATGCGGAGATCAGGGAAGCAATGGTTCCATTACCGGTTGCCCCGTCCTCGTCACAGTGAATATAGCCTGTTTTTCCCGAATAGGTATTGTTTAACCATACCTGCGTCATTAATACTTTCTGATCCATAATATAAATCCTTCTTTCTTTTTTTATTTTTTTAGTAAACCGGCAATGTGCACTTGCCGGTTTAAGAAGGACCGGTCCTCTGCTTTAGTTTTTGGCCTTATGCAGTGTCGGGCGCTTTGCATAATTCTATTTTAGCCGCGTTTCTATTCTTTGTCTGTGTGCAGTTTGTGTGTTTTTAATTATTCCACTGAAAATGCACAAAGCTTCTGTCATAATAGCGGATGGTCTTCAAGCCATACCGCTCACCCGCGTCTGCCACCGCATCGACGGTGTAGCCATTGGCGGCATAGACGGCAATATCGGCCGCCCGTCCCAGTTTATGGTAGGAATCCGGCACGCCGCCGACTTCTGCGTTGAGGATTTCACACCGTACGCCGGAGGTCACAACCAAGGGAATCCCCAGGTCTTTCCGAACCTGCTCCAGCTTTTCGATGAGCGTCCGGTTCATCGGGACCGGAAACCCATCGCAATATTTGCCGCCGCACTCACATTTAAACTCCTGCATATTAAAATGCTCGGTTACCTGTTCCTGCGGATCAAAAGCTGGCGCCGGATCGGCTGCGGCATAGCCAAACAGGGCCGCTTCAGTGTTATAGTCGACGATACCGTCAGTGACGAGTCCAAAATTGGCCTGCAGTGTCTTGACGGCCGCATCGGTTAAGGGGCCTGGAAGGCCATCCACCGGGCAGCCGCAGCCCTTTGCGTTCAACTGCGCCTGTATGCCGCGCACCTGCTCAGACAGGTGGTCTTTTGTCACCGGACCGGCAATGCCGTCGGCCTCAATGCCATAGCCTTCCTGGGCCCGCCTCACAGCAGCCTGGGTTTCGGGGCCATTAAAGCCGTCGACGGTCCCCGGCGCGTAGTTGCAGAGCTTAAGGGCTTCCTGTACCTGTGTTAAGGTCATCTCCATTATTTTTCACCTTCTTCCTTTTCGGCTTTCTTTTTTAATACCTGTTCTGAATCGCTGATGCTGGGGGTTGTCGGATCGACAATCACACCCATTGCAACGGCACAGATAACAACTGCGTTTAAAATCTTTTCGATTAAAGGCACGTTAAAATCCATTGAGATAAATCCCTGAGCGTACTGCAGGATCAAAACGATCAGGCCGATACAGGCAATCCAGAAGGCTTTGTTCTTTAATCGAATCTTTAAGTTCATTCCGATTATCACCTACTTTCTATCGAAGGCTGATGATGTTGTGGTATCGCGATAACAGCTATGCTTTCGATAAACACATTATAGCACCGCATTCGTGGACCGGCTGTGTTCACTTTGTGCTGTGTTTGCTTAAAAAGAAAAGAGCCTTTCGGCTCTTTGGAGGCAAGTGGGAGAATTTGATTACTTAACCTGGTGTTTCATCACTTGATTTGCTTTTGAGGCGACATGGCGGATATAATCATAGTCGTACTCGAGCTCCTCGGCGATCTGTACCAGCGATTTTCCAGTATAGCGCTGCATGTAAAATACTTTTTTCTGAATGTTTTTAAGCTTTGGAATTGCCTCAAGAATAACCTTAAGGCTTTTTTCAAGCAAGTGCTCCTGACGCCGCTGCTCATCCAGCGCCTCCCGGATAAGCGTTAGCTGCTTTAGAATTTGCTTTTTTCTTTCGACCTTTGTGTAGGGTGTTTTTTCAGATAAACGCATCCATTTTTCTTCAAGCTGAGTAAGATGGATAATCTCCTCCTGGATAATGGCCAGCTCGGCTTTCAGGCTGATGACAGAGTCGTCCTTTTCCAATAATTTCATATACTCCCACCTTTCGAATGAATTTTCTTTTTACAAACATATGTTCTTTAAAATAATCATACGCTCATCAAGAGGAAATGTCAACGAAATCCATTGGAGTGGACAAATATTTACTCTAATTTAAGCGAGTATTTTTTTGATTTTAAAGATGAATATTATCCTTTGCGGCTGTTTTTAAAATAAAGCTTTTTAGAAGTGTCATTATTTTGGACAGATTTTGTTCATTATAGTTGGATTTTCGTTAAAAACAGGCTTTTTAGGTTTGTTGCTTTTTATGACAGTGTCATTATTTTGAACGAAGTAAAAACAAAAACTAAGTAAAAAAATAAAATTACGGTGTTTTAGAGCAATAAATGGCTTTGTTCGCGGTTTGTTTTTGGCATAAAAATTGCATTTACTAAAGATTAAGATTTAATGCTGCTGCATTTGGGAGGAATAAGATGAAAAAATATGAACAGTTTATTGCAAAAGAAGACATTGAATTAATTCATGAGAATACCATTCGTATTCTGGAAAACGTCGGGGTCAAGTTTGAGCATGAGGAAGCTCTGGAGATTTTCAGGAAGCACGGCATACGGGTCGAGGGTGATGTCGTCTATATGGGTGAGAAGGACGTGCGTACGGCCCTGTCGACGGTTCCGGAGACCTTCACGCTGTACTCGGGCAGAGGAACGGTGGAGGTTGGAGACGGCAGTATGGTCAAGCTGCCGGTGGGCTGTCCGGCCTTTATCGAGGATCATGGCAATATCCGTAAAATTTTAAATAAGGACATTATTGATCTGTTTAAGCTTATTGATACCAGTCCATTGCTCGACTGTAACCATGTTAACTTTTTTACCGAATCGGAAGGCTTTTCCGATGATGTGAAGCGCTATTCCTATCTGGCGCTGCTCATGAAATACTCCAATAAGCCTTTCCCCTTTGCCATTCCCGATACCTCGGCAGAAAAGGGCAGCCTGCGGGAAGCCATGGCCGGCGGTATCCGCCTGATGAAACGGTTTGAGGGCGTTGAGGATAAATGTCTGGCTTCGGTGGGGATCAACCCCCTTTCACCGCTCTGCTATGACCATGCCCCCATTGAGCGGATCATCGGAACCTGCGATGAAAACCAGGGTATCTGGCTGGCCTCCTGTGTGATGCCGGTTTTAACAGCTCCGCCTTCGGTCGCTTCAATCCTGACCATGGTGAATGCGGAAATTCTGGCAGGCTTTGTTTTTACACAGCTCTTAAAACCAGGAACACCGATGATTTACGCCAATGTATCCGGCTCGACAGACTTGAGGACCATTCAACTGAGCATGGGGAATCCAGAGGCTGCGCTGATGATTTACGGAACAGCGGCTCTTGCCGATTATTACCGCGTTCCCTTCCGGGCCGGCGGCGCCATCAGCGACGCCAAGGATCTTGATTTCCAGGCAGGTATGGAATCCATGATGATGGCCGAAGCGACCGTAGAGGCAAAACCAGACATGATCCTCCACAGCACAGGCTGTCTGGGGACATACAATATCGTCAGCTTTGAAAAAATGCTGATGGACGAAGAAATCTTTGCCTATGCCGAACGGATTCATCGGGGTATTGATGTAACGGAGAAGAAAATCTGTTTTAAGGATATTGAAAAGACCGGGCCAAGGGGCAATTTCCTGTCTGGCAGAACGCCGAAGATGTATCGTGAAGAATTTTATCTTACCCAGTACCTGAACAAGGCCGACGCCAACGACTGGCAGAATAAAGGCCGGGTCGGGCTCAAGGAAAATGCCGGCCAAAAGGTGCAGGAGAGAATTGAGGCTTACCAGGCGCCGGAAATTACAAAAGAGCAGGAAGAATTGTTAAAGCCGTATTTGCCGGAAGCTTACCGGGACCAGATTTAGGAGGCCTGTCATGAGTAAGGGAAAACGTAATTTTCTTTTGGTGTTGATCAGTGTAATGGTGGGGATTATCTATTTTATCCCCTACCTCCGCTTTTTCTTTTATGACCAGATGCTGGACGGATTTCATCTGACCAATTTACAGCTGGGCACGCTTGGGTCAATTTATGGCCTGGTCGCCCTGTTCTGTTACCCGGTCAGCGGTTATCTGGCCGACCGTTTCAGCGCGCGCATTCTGCTGACCATCTCTTTTTTAGTCATGGCAGGGCTCACTTTCTGGCAGTCCACTTTTCCAGGCTATAATACACTGGTGGTTATCTATGTCCTGTACGGCTTCTTTACGACTGCCACTCTCTGGTCGCCTTATATCTGTTTTGTGCGCCATCTGGGAACAGAGGAGGAGCAGGGAAAGCTTTTTGGTGTCAGCGAGGCCATGCGCGGTGTGGTCAGCGCGGTAACCGGCTTTGTTTTTCTCTGGATGCTGGGCCTTTTTGTGGACAGCGTGGGAGGAATGCAGGTGCTCCTGTGGATTTCGGTGGGATTATATGTGCTCTTCGCGGTTTTGAGCATCGTCTTTTTACCTAAAACGGAGGTTAAGGGCTCAAAGCAGGACGGCCCTCAGGAAAAAGGAATGAAAAATATTATAAAAGCGCTCAGGCTTCCCGGCACATGGCTGGTTGCGTTCTTCCTGTTCAGCTGTTTTTGTGTGATCAATACCGGGACAAACTACCTCGGCACTTACACAACACAGGTGCTGGGCGTATCGGCCTCTGTCTCCAGCGGACTGGCGATTTTCAGAAGCTATGTCATCGTGATCGCGGCAGGTGTGCTGGGCGGTATACTGGCGGACAAGGCAAAATCCAGAGCGATTTTTATCAGCGGCCTTCTGGGCGGTATTATCGTGTGCGCAGCGCTTTTGATTTTCAGCAGCAGCCTGGTGACAATGGCCATTGTCATTACCATGGTCATGTCCTTCCTGTACTTTACGGTTAAATCTGTTTATTATTCAGTCATGGGTGAAGGCGGGATTCCCCTTGAACTGACCGCGGCCGCCACAGGCATCATTTCCTTTATCGCCTATGCGCCGGAGGCCTTTATGACAACCATTATGGGCTCGTGGATTGACGCGGACCCGGTGCTGGGCTTTAATAAGATATTCATCTGGATGATCAGTTTTTCGGTGATCAGCATCATACTGGCTGTGATAATTTACAGACGGCACAAAAAAGCTGAGGGCATTTAGCCCTCAGCTTTTTCCAGGTTGTACTTCTTAATCTTATTGTGCAGGTTTGTCCGGGAGATCTGGAGCTGCTTTGCGGCTCTGCTGATATTATGGCCGTTATTTTCAAGGGCGTCCTGGATGATCTTTGCTTCATAGGCGTTCATCAGCTGGCTGAGCCCTTCTTTCCCGCTGGTTCCGGGCAGGCCGGAGGGCGGCGCAGCTTCGGGAGCTGTATTTGTCCTAAGCAGGTACTCAGGTAGGTGGTGGGGCTTGATAAAGGCTTCATCCTTTCCCGCGAAATAGATGGCCTGGGTGATGATATGCCGCAGCTCCCGGACATTGCCGGGCCAGCTGTGGTATTCAAAAATCTGTTTTACCGCGCTGGACAGCCGGGTGACCTTTTTTCCGAGCACTGGCGCCATACTGCCAATAAAATACTCAGCCGTTTCAGAAATGTCCTCCCTGCGCCGGATAAGCGGAGGCAGCTCGATGGAGAAAACCGCCAGGCGGTAATAGAGGTCTGCCCTTAAATGGCTGTTTTCAATGGCGATGAAAGGCTCCTCGTTGATGGCGCTGATAATACGGCATTTACAGGGCTTTTCCTCCTGGCCGCCCACCGCGCGGAAGCGCCCGGTCTCCAGAACGCGCAGCAGCTTTGACTGGAGCCCGATATCCATAGAGTTGAGCTCATCCAAAAACAGAGTGCCGTTCTCAGCCTCTTCAAACAGGCCCTTTCGGTTGACCGCGCCGGTATACGAGCCTTTACAGGTGCCAAACAGGGTGCTTTCAAGCAGGGCTTCCGGGATAGCGCTGCAATTTACAGCCACGAAGGGATAGGGAGAAAAGGCACTGTAGTTGTGAATGCTCTGGGCAAAGACCTCCTTACCGGTGCCGGTCTCACCCCAGATGAGTACAGGGGCGTCTGTTTTAGCCGCGATTTTCCCCCGGTAGACTGCCTTTTGCAGCATCGGGCTGCTGCCGATCACATTGGCAAAGGTGTGCTGGGTACCGTTTTGCAGGTATTGGGAAGAGGCCTGGCGGTCGCTCTGCTTTTTGTTGCCGTCGGCGATCATTTCCAGATAATCCGAGACCTCGCGGTAAATGCACAGGGCGTAGTCGATTTTACCGTTTTTACCGTAAATGGGGTAGGTGCTGCACAGAATATTCGCCTCATTGCCGCCGACTGTGGTGTAGTAGTCCAGCGTTTCCTGATAGATTTTTCCGGTTTTCAGCGTATCGAGCACCATTGAGCGTTTTGGGCGGATGATGTTTGGAAACTGCTGTGGATTATAGAGATCCTCCGGGCTTTTTCCAATAACCTCTTCACGCCGCAGGGCTTCGATTTTTTCACATCCCTTTGAGTAACAGATGATCCGCCCCTCGGCGTCAAGGATCATCACGGCCATGTCAGTGATGCGCTCCAGATCGCCAATGCTCAGCGGGCGCAGCGCCTTTAAATCCTGTTCCATATTTTTACCTCTTTGTTTTAGGATTGATGATTAAGATATTGTGAGTAAGATAGTCGATTTTTGTTTTTTGAACTCTTTTTATAATTTTAATCAGCTTTAAGCTGCGGTTATTATACCATTTTTCTTAAAAATTGAAAACATTCAAAATTAAATATTGACAACGTTCAATAATGGGTGTATATTGAAAGCATTCAAAGTTGCGCGTCTTTGTAATTCAGGATGGAGAAATTAACTGAATCACTTTAATTATGTAAAGGAGAAAAACAATGGATGAAAACAGAGTAAGTGTTCCGGCAGATCCGGGAGGGGCCATGCTGTTTGTTTTTTCAATGGAAGTAATATCTTTTTGGGCCGTTTATCTGGATGTTTTTTCGGAGGGAACGTACTTAGTGCTTGGGTGTTTAATGCTGGCTGTTTATCCCGTTTATCTTATAGGCGCTTTTATTTATTATAAGCGCAATGATGCTTATATGGGCAATTGTTACTTCATTTTTGGCTCTCTTTTCGGAGGAATTTTTGGTTTAATCTACATTGCTCTGCATTTTGGATTTCTGTTTGGCTGGGATATGAATATTTCGATTTTAGCGATTCCCATGTTTTGGGGAAGTCTTGCTGTTTTTGCGCTGCTCAAGCCGATGCTTAAAGGGCCTGTTATTCCGCTTGTGGTTTATGGTATCGCTGCGATATGGCTTTTTACCTATGGATTAGAGCTGCTTTCTGTTGGCTCATTGATCATTTTTACAGTTAATAAATACCTGTCGCTGATTGTGGGAGTCGGCACAGCTTATCTTTTTGTCAATGATCTTTTGCTTTCAGCCGGAGACAGGGGGCTGCCGATGGGGCCGCTTCTGGGCCATTAGGCGTAAAAGCAGGAAGGAGGATTGACAGGCCTGTTTCCTGCTGTTTTTACTCCTCCTTAGCACAATATTTCCGTATGAGCCGGCTGGCCTTTGACTGGGTAATGCCGAGCTCCTCAGCCACGCCGACAGAGGTTTTTCTGCGGCTGTAGCAGTCCTGGAGGATGTAGCTTTTGACCTGATCCAGGAGCTGGTCGTAGGAATAGTAAAATTTATCATCCGTCCGGGGAACATGCATGCGGATTTCTTCGGGAACCTTGCTCTCGTAGATAATGGAGCCGCTGGTTAAAACATACATGCGCTCAATGACATTTTTGAGCTCACGGATATTGCCTGGCCAGTCGTAGTTGACCAGGGCGAGCAGGGTCAGAGCGTAAAAAACTTTGTTTGTGCCGTATTTTAAATTTTGCTTTTTCAGATAGTGGAGAGAAAGGGGGATGATATCCTCCTTGCGCTCTCTGAGGGGAGGGATATAGCTGATAAAGGAGCCGATACGCCAGTAGAGGTCCTCTCTGAAGTTTTTTTGCGCGATGGCAGTCTTTAAGTCCTTGTTGGTGGCGGAAATGATGCGCACATCCACATGGACAGGCGTGGTGCCGCCGACGGGCAGGAAGGATTTGCTCTCAATGGCGTGCAGGAGCTTTACCTGGAGGTTTAAAGGCAGATCCCCGATCTCATCGAGGAATACAGTCCCCTTGTCGGCAGATTCCAGCAGGCCCTTTTTTCCGCGGGTATTGGCGCCGGTAAAGGAGCCGGAGGCATAGCCGAAAAGCTCGCTTTCCAGCAGATTGTCGGGGATAGCGCCGCAGTTGATGGACATAAAAGGGCCAAAGCCGCGGTCACTGCACTGGTGGATGTACTCGGCGATCAGGGTTTTGCCAGTCCCGCTCTCCCCCAGCAGCAGGATGGACATGTCCGACTTCGCGATGCGTTCCAGCTCCACAATCCGCTTCAGAAAAGCATGGCTTTCCCCTACAATATTGCGCCTCTGGCGCTTTTTTACTTTCTCGGGCTTTTCCATGAGCTTAGCGTCAGCGTCAAAGTCCACATCCGAAAAATTTTCCTGAATCACATAGACGGTAAAGTCGATGTCGTCAGGCGTATCCTCTTTCATGACGGGGGTGTCGATGATTTCCATATAATTGCGCGACAGCATATTTTTCTGCCGGTAGATCAGCGGCCTTTTCATGGCCAGCATATTTTTATAGGCGGGCGGGTAGACAACGCCCTCCCATTTCCCCCAATCGCTGTCGCCCACCAGATCCTCGGGCAGTTTGCCGTAATGCCTTGAGATGGCCGGGTTCACGTAGATGGTTTTTCCGTTCTGGTCGCTGACAAAAACGCCCAGAAAAAGATTTTCAAGAATTTTAATATAGAGCTCCTTTGGAAGAGACATCAGATAGTTCAGGTATTCTTCGCTGTGCTGAAATGGATTGTTCACAAAATCACCGCCTTTTCCCTAGTATACCGGGAGTCTTTATAAAAAACAAGCGATTTCCGAAAAAATAGTCATTTTTGCATAGATTATTAAATATTAAAAAGTATAGGTAGTTAAAAATGATTAATAGGTTGTTCTTTTTTGGGGAGAAATGGCGCAGCTGGGGCTTTTTTAAGATTGGCACGGGTCTTGCGTTACTAAACGGCATGAATCGGAAAGCCGATCCTTCCAGAATCTGCAGAATGATGGAATCAAGTGTAATCAACGAAAAATGACTGATATGAAAAATTGGAGGAAAAACATGTACCCAAACCGTAATTTATTTGAGAAATATATCACCAGAGATGAAATTGAGCTGATCCATGAATATACCTTAAAAATTTTATCCGAGGTCGGTGTGGTCATTGAGAGTGACTACGCCGCGGAAATGTTCGCGAAAAACGGCGCCCACGTTGAGGGCCATAAAATTTTTATCGATGAAGCCCTTTTAAAACGGGGCCTCTCCACAGTGCCCAAGGAATTTGACATTTACAGCCCATCGGGGAAGCTTACCTTGGGTGAAACCGCCCCGACCATCTGCGCAGGCCCTGTGGCCCCGACCACCATACAGGATTTTGAAAACAACACCTACCGGCCAGCCAGCCTGAAGGATGTGGCAGAATACTATATGCTCCAGGAAACCAGCGCGGCCATCGACATGCCCACCCATTCCTGCCAGAACACAGACGATCTGGACAAATCCGGCGATGACTTCCACACGCCGCAGGTAGCCATGGGACTCAAATACTGCCGTAAGCCCATCTATCAGGGAAACACCATCACCCCCATCAATTACAAAAAAGGCTCCCTGGTGGAGGCAAACCAGAGGCTGGTCAAGCTGCACCGTGAGTTCTACGACATCTGGGATAAGCCTGTGACCATGTCCAACTGCTGTGTGCTCTCGCCGCTGGCCATCGGCGCAGAGGTCGTGGACACCATTGTGGGCGCAGTGCTTGAAAACCAGCCGGTCATTATTATCTCCTGCTCCATGACCAACCTGACCTGTCCGCCGACACTGGCAAGCGCCATTGTACAGGACAATGCCAATATCCTGGCCGGGATTGTACTCACTCAGCTCATAAACCCTGGTGTGGGCGCGGTTTACGGCTCAGTGACCTCCCCCACCGACATGCGCAATGTCCAGCTGGCTACCGGCGCGCCCGAAGCCGTGCTCATGCAGATGGGCCTGGTCGCCATGGGGCGTTACTATAACCTGCCAGTGCGCTCCGGCGTATCTGCAACCACTGCCGTTGACCTGGATTTCCAGTGTGGCGCGGAATCCATGATGACACTCATGACCGGCATGCTCGGCAAAACCGACTTTATCCTGAATACTGCGGGCGCTTACGGCGGTTATAACCTGGGTTCCCTTGAAAACTTTGTGCTGGATGAAGAAAACATCGCTTACCTCAGACGGGTGAACCAGGGCCTTGACATCACCGAGGACAAGCTGTATTTTGACCTCATTAAAAAAACCGGCCCCCGCGGCAATTATCTGAAGGGCCGCACGCCAAAGGATTACCGTAGGGAAAACTACTTCCCGAACATCTTTATCCGTGAGGGAGGCTCCCCGGCGGACGTGATTGAAAAGAACGGCAATCTGGTCGCCCGGGCCCGCAAGGTTATCAACGAACGGCTGGAAAGCTACGAGCTGCCGGATGTCACCACCACCCAGAAAAAGCTGTTGAATGAATACCTGCCGGAAGGCCATAAATACGATTTATAAAAGATAAGAAGAAAGAGGAGTAAAACAATGAGACGAAACGACCGACCATTACAGTTAGGCATGCACACCTATACCCTGCACCTCAGCGGACTTGGCGAGAGCTGGGGATTTGACGACACCCACGCCTTTGAAAAGTCCATCAACCTCATGCAGCTCATGGATCTGGCTGTGGAATGGGGACTGGACGGACTCCACATCACCAACGTGGATCTGGAAACCCTTGACGCCGCCCATCTGGCAGAGGTGAAGGCCGCAGCTGAGGAGCACGGGCTTTACCTGGAATACAACGTATCCTTTGACGCCCCCTGCGACCCGCGCGTCAACTCAAACGTGCACGACGCCCTGGTGAACGCCAAGGCCATGGGCGCAGATCTGGTCAAATTCAGCCTGGACATCGAGCGGCCAAAGCCGCTGTACGGCACCTGTTTTCATCCGGATGTCATGGCACAGCTGGCAGAGCGGTACCATGAATTCAAAGAGAATATTCCGCTCATGGAGGCGCTGGGGCTTCAGGTTTCCATCGAAAACCACTGCGACACCTACGCCGACGAGGTTATCTGGCTGGTAAAACAGCTGAACCACCCAGACATCGGGGCATGTCTGGACACCATCAATTCTCTGTGTGTACTGGAAGGCCCGGAAGCCTGCGCAGAGAAGATGGCACCTTACGCAAACTGCTGTCACTTCTGCGACAACAAGCTGGTCATCGACCCGGACGGCACCCACTCCATCGGGGTGGCCATCGGTGATGGGGATATTGACTGCGCCAAAATCCTGAAAATGCTCAAGGAGGAAGCGCCGCTTTCCCGAATCACCTTTGAGGTGGAGTATGAGATTGGGGAGGATACGCTGGAGATTGCCAGAGAAAAGGAAATCGAGGCCTGCAAAAAGAGCATCGACTTTCTGCGCAATGTGTTAAAGCTTGGCGTCCGCGGACGCTAAGCGGGAAGAGGGGATAATAATATGAAAGTAACCGGGAAAAAAAGATGGGTTGTACTCACGCTGGTCTCACTGCTCGGCGGGATTATGGTTTACGTGCCGTTTCTGCGCTACAACTACTACGACCAGATGATCACAGTGTTCACACAGTTTAAGCCCATTGTCTCAGAATCCTACGCCCACGAATTCATCGGCGATATTGGCCTGTGGTTTGGCATTTTCTCTGTCCTGATCTACCCGATCGGGGGGATTCTGGCTGATAAATTCAGCGAGCGGAACCTGCTGGTCATCGGCGCGGCCATCATGGGCCTTTCCTCCTTCTGGTATGGCATGGTGCCCGGCAGCACGGAGATCATGGTCATCCATATTCTTTACGGCATCGGCACCAGTATTTTCATCTGGTCCGCCTATCTGAAGGTTGTCCGCAAGATGGGGACAGACGCCGAACAGGGCAGAATGTACTCCACGTCGGAATTTGTAAGGGCCATTGTCGGCACAGCCATCGGCTTCTTTGGCGCAAGCCTTCTAAACAAAGCCATCTTCCCAGGAACAGGCGTGGACGCTCAGGTGCTGGGGCAGCAGTGGCAGATGATGCTGTTCTTTAACGGCGCGCTGTTCATCGTTCTGGGAATTTTGATTTTTATCCTCGTGCCGCGGAAGATTACAGGCGCTGAGGAGAGCAATGAGGTGGTTCAGGAGGGTTTCAGCATGAAGAGCATCATCACTGTTCTGAAAATGCCGGGTACCTGGCTGCTGGCGCTGCTGATTTTCTTCTGCTTTTCCTTTACCTCTGCCGGCGCAGGTTATCTCGGGACATACACCACGAATATTCTCGGCATCTCAGAGACACAGGCCAGCAATTTTGCGGTTATCCGCAACTATATTATCGCTGGGCTTTCCACCTTGGCCATTGGCTTCATCGCGGATAAGATCGGCTCAAAGGTAAAAACCCTGGGCATATACCTGGTACTGGCAACGGTTATGGCAGTGGTCATGGTTCTGACAAAGGACGCGACCATGCTGTGCATTGTCGTCACCTTTGTGTTCGCCACAGTCTATACTGGCATGCGCGGCATTTATTTCGCAACCCTGAGTGAGGTCGGGATTCCGCTGTCACTCACCGGCGTGGCGACTGGGATCATCTCCCTGATCTGCTACACGCCGGATATTTACTTTGCCAAGCTGGCGGGCTCATGGCTGGACGCCTACGGCAGCGCAGGCTATGATTTTATCTGGTACTGGGCCATCGGCTGCGGTATTCTGGGGATCATCACAGCCATTGCCACACTGGCCTATTCTAAAAAATTACAGGCAAAAAATAAAACGGAACAGCCAGCGGCAGACGCAGAATAATGAGGAGAAAAAATGAAACAACCATACAATTTTGCAGCAAAGGAAGAACTGGAGCTCATCCACACCCATTCCCTGAGGCTTCTGAAGGAAACCGGCGTTGTTTTCTACTGTGACGAAGCCCTGGAGGTTTTTAAAAAGCACGGCGCGCGTGTTGACGGCGAGACGGTTTTTATTGAAGAAAAAATGCTGAACGAGGCCCTCAGGACCATTCCCAAAACCTACGAATGGTACGGCCGGAAGAACACGCTGACCCTGGGCGGCGGCAAGCCCATCTACGCCTCCAGTTATGGCCCGATGTACGTCTATGAAGATGACAACTACCATTTCCCCACACCGCTGGATTTCGCCAACTTTGCAAAGCTGGACCAGAGCAGCAAGGTGGTGACCATCGGAAATCCCAACAACATGGATATGCCCCAGATCAAGCCCGAGGACCGGAGCAACTACGCCATGGCGGCCACCCTCATGTACCTTGACAAGCCGCTCATGGGTATGGTTGATGGAAAAAAGAGCGCCACAGACTGCCTGGATATGGTCCGCCGTTTCTACGGCATGGACGATTCCGACAAGCGCTGCGTGGTGTCTGGACTCATCAACGTGGCTTCGCCCTTCCACTATTCCCAGGCCATGTGTGAAGGCCTGATGAAATACGCCTCAGAAGGACAGGCAACCTTTGTGACCTCGGCAGGCATGAGCGGACTGACGGTTCCCGATACCCTCGCCGGACATATCCTGGTGGCAAACACCGAAATTCTGGCCGGAGTTGTGCTGACACAGCTCATCAACCCGGGCGTTCCGGTGGTCTACGGACTCCAGGGGCTTGGCTCAGACCTGCGGTATACGGTCGGCACCATGGGCAGCCCGGAGCAGTCGTTGATCTTCCAGACCGCCAAGGCCCTGGCAAACTTTTACGGTATGCCGGTCCGTACCGGCGGTCTCATGAATGACGCCAAGGATATGGACATCCAGGCCGGAGTAGAATCCTTTAACAGCGGCTACGCAGCCATCATGTCCGGCGTGGACGTTATGCTCCTGTCCTGCGGCATGCTGGATTCGGTCAATACTATCAGCTATGACAAGTACATTTATGACGAGGAAATGATCCAGTCCATCGAACGCTTTGTCCGCGGCTATGAGGTGACAGAGGAAACCCTGCAGCTTGATAAAATACAGAAGACCGGCCCGGGTGGCGATTTTCTGGGGAGAACCACAAGACTGTACCGCAAGGACTACTTTATGCCAGAGATCTGTAACCGGCTGTCCCACGGCAACTGGATCGCCGCCGGAAAACCAACCGTCAAAAGCCGGACCAAAGCCGCTTACCAGAAACGTCTGGAAGAATATGTGATGCCTGAAATGGATAAGGACCAGAAGGCCTTGATTGAAAAATACATTCCAAAGGAATACTGGTATTAAACCGTACAGAATAATAAAACACTTCAGACTGGGGTCAGAGGTCCTTTGATATAAGGGCCTCCCAGACTGTCATAAACCTGAGAGACGAAGTCTTTTACCTTAGAAAGAAAAAAGCGGCCTGCGGGAACCACCTTTAACAGATAGCTTCTTTACTAAAGTTGATCCTTAATTCCACCAGTGTCCGGCTGTTCCTATCGTGCAGCACGATTCCTGGCCGTTATCCACAGCGCCTGGACCTTTTTTCTTGTCTGGATAAAAGGCACAGTCTCGGGATACGCCACTTCTTTGACACGTTGAGAGGTCTTTCAATATAAGGGCCTTCTCCAGTCCAAATGATTTTAAGAGGGATTTCAGAAAAGAGGAGAAGAACATGGAAGGTAAAAATAAAGAAAAAGGTAAAAGTGTTTGGCAGGAGGTTGATAAGCGGGTGCTCATACCCGGGGGGATCTGCCTGTTCCTGGTCGTTCTGGCCGGGGCGGTCTTTCCCGCACAGTTCGAGACAGGGCTGAGCGCCTGTGTGGAATGGATCATGGCGCATTTTAAATGGCTGTACATCGTCTGCGTGTGCGCCGTCACCATTGTCTGCTTCTGGCTCATCTTAAGCAAGTATGGGAATATCCGCCTCGGCGGAAAAAAGGCAAAGCCAAGCTTCAGCCTCTTTACCTGGTGTACGCTGTCCCTCACCGGAACCATCGCTGTCGGTATCTGCTTCTACGGTGTATCCGGCCCGGTCAACGCCTTTATGAACCCGCCGGAATTTCTTCACGTTGCGCCTGGCAGCCCGGAGGCGGTTATCCCAAGCTTAAAATACTGCTTCCTGCATTACGGCATACCGCCCTATTTTCTAATGGTGTTTTTTGCCATGATCCTGGCCCTGGTCTACTATAACGGAAAACGGGATCTGCGGGGGAGCTCCACCCTCTTTCCGCTCATCGGTGAAAAGTCCAAAACCTGGATTGGGAATATCGCCAATATCCTCATGGTGGTCTGCCTGATTGTCTGCGGAACGAATATGGGCCTTGCGGTTATCCAGCTGAACGCAGGCATCGGTACGGTGGCGGGTATGACCGAGACGCCCGGCTTTGAGGTGGTTTTAATTATCGTCTACACCGTCGCGACGGTCATTTTCGCCACCTCCGGCGCCCATAAGCTCATGGGACGGCTGAGCAATGTCAATGCGGTCTGCTACGCGGTGATCCTCATTTTCGTCCTGTTTACAACGAGCGTGAACGATACCTTTAACCTGCTTTTTACCTCGCTTGGTGAGTTTGTGCGGGATTTTATCCCGATGATTTCCTTTGGTGACCCAATCTACCAGACAGGCTGGCAGAACAGCAATTCCATGTTCTACTATGCCTGGAATCTGGTCCCGGCCCTGATGCAGGCGCTTTTTTATGTCAGCATCGCCTATGGGCGTACCCTGCGCCAGTTCCTGCTCGTCAACTGCCTGCTGCCCTGCACCGTGGTGTTCACCTGGTACGCTGCCTTTGGCGGCAACGCCATGCTGGGCATTTTAAACGGCAGTGATCTGTTTGCCCAGATGCAGCAGTTCGGCGACGGCATCGCAACCTTTGCTTTTCTGGATACCCTTCCCCTGGGACAGATCATGAAGTGGGTGTTCATCATCGTGGCCATGATGACCTTTATCACCTTCTCCGATTCTGTGGCCTACTCCTTCCCCATGCTCCTGATGAAAAAAACCTCGACCGATATCTCCCTGACCAAAATCCCCAAAGCCTTAAACGCCGCAGTGGCTATCTTCATGGGCGTGCTGACCATGGTCCTGCTTTTTGTGGGCGGCTACGACGCCCTCAACCAGGTTATCGTGGTTTTGGGCTTCCCCGCGGTCATTTTTACCCTCATTGTCCTCATTGCCGGCGTCCGGTTTATCCTGCACCGGGATAAGTACGACGTGGCTTATATTGAGGAGATGGAGGAAGCGGAGCAGGCAGAAAAGGCTGAGATAAAAAGCGGCCATGCCGCAAGCAGGACATCAACAAGTTAATATAGAATTGTAGATACAGAACAGCCTGCCAAATAAAAATATTTGGCAGGTTGTTTTTGTTTACCGCCGTTTCAAATTAAGGGTTATTCATTTTTATTATAGGTGGAAATGCGAAAAAAACAATATTTTGATAAAAATGAATAACTCAAGCGGCTTTGTTTTTAGAAGAACCGCCTGTTTATGAGGGTTTCATGGGATAAAGGCTTTTGGCATAAAGCTTGCGTTACATAATTCATAACAAATGCGCATTGTAAACTTATGGAGGAATGGGTTATGTATCAGAATAGAAAATTGTATGAAAAGTATATTACGGAAGAACAGATCGAATTGATTCACGAATATTCAATGAAAATTTTGGAAGAGGTTGGAATTGCCATTGAAAATGATTATGCGCTGGAGGTGTTTAAGAAGCACGGCGCAGCGGTTGATGGACAGATTGTCCGCATCCCCCGAAAAATCGTAATGGACGCCATCGCCAATGTGCCGGATGAATTTACAGTTCATGGGCTGGAGCAGTCCGTAACCATTGGAGAAAAGCATGATCCGGTTAACACAGGGCCAAGTGTCCCTACGATGATCCAGGATTTTAATAATGGTGGGATATATAGAGACTCGCTGCTTTCAGATGCAGTCAACTATTACAAATTACAGGAAACCAGCCCGGTGGTTAATATTGCCATGAATTCTTGTACAGATACGCCGGATTTAGATAAAAATACAGATGATTATTTCACACCGCAGCTTGCTTTGACACTTAAGTCTGTCACAAAGCCCATTTATCAGGTGCACTGTGTCAATACAGAAAATTATAAAAAAGCAGATTTAATTCAGGCAAACCGAAACGTGTTGAACTTTCAAAAGCAGTTTTATGATGTATGGGATAAATATGTGAGCCTGACAAACTGCTGCGTGCTGTCACCGCTTGCCATTGGCGCAGATGTTGCGGCGGCCCTGATCGGCTGCGCACTCGAAAACCAGCCAGTTATTCCGATCTCCTGCTCCATGACAAACTTAACATCACCGCCCTCTCTGGCAGGCACCATCACCCACGATAACGCTACCCTGTTGGCGGCCATCACCCTGGTTCAGCTGATTCGGCCAGGCCTCGGCTGCGTTTACGGCACCGTCACTACGCCGACGGATATGCGGACAATTCAGCTGGCTGTCGGTTCTCCGGAATCCTATCTCATGATGATGGGGCTCATTGCCATGGCGAGATATTATGGTATTCCCGTACGCTCTGGTGTTGGAAGCAGCAATAGCTTTGATTTAGACTATCAGGCGGGCGTAGACGCTTTTATGATGTTGGAACCCGGATTCATGGGAAAAACGGATTTCATGCTAAATTCAGTGGGGAGCTATGGTACTTATAACCTTGGCAGTCCTGAAAAGATGGTTCTTGATGAACAGACCATCCTTTATCAGAAGCACATCAATAAAGGGCTGGACATCACAGCAGAGAAAATTATGTTTGATACCATCAAGGAGGTAGGCCCGAGGGGCAGCTACCTGAAAGGTAGAACGCCAAAGGCGTACCGGCAGGATCATTTTTTCCCCATACTGTTTAACCGCGATGGCGGCAAGCCAGCCGCGCTGCTGGAGAGCAAGGGAACCCTTATTCAGAGAGCGACCGCAGAGGTAGAAAAAAGATATGAAGCCTATAAGGCTCCAGACTTAACCACCACCCAAAAAGAGCTGTTGAACCAGTATTTGCCCGCAGGGTATAAATTTTAACAAAAACGATTGAAGTTGGCTTGGATAGAGGGGATTATATACAGAGGAGATTCTCATGAAAAAATTTAATTTTCAAACATTTATGGTGTTTTTCATACTCAGCGCAACGGTTGCCCTGGCCTACCAGATTCCGTATTTAAGATATACTTTTTATGATCAGTTTGCGGCGGCCTATCAGTTTTCAAACACACAGATTGGTCTGCTGGCTTCGGCCTTAACCTTTACCAACACACTTTGCTACCCCATCGGCGGCTTTATCGCAGACCGGTTTTCCACAAAGACATTGATCTGTATTACGCTGGCTGCTTTTGCCATTCTTACCGCGATCTTTGCATTGACAACAAACTTTGTTGTTTTGATCATTGTACATATTTTGTACGGCTTTTTTGGTATCGCGACCCTGTGGTCAGCATACCTCAATGGTATTCGAAATTTAGCGGATAAAGATAATCAAAGTAAGATTTTCGGAAGCAGTGAGGCGACACGTGGCATTATTCAGACGATTATGGGGTTTGCCTTTTTAGGAATCCTTGGAATTATGGCAAGCGATGCGGCCGGTATAAAAGCAGTTCTGCTCTTTGGAAGCGGCGCCTGTGTCGTGTTTTTTATTCTGGCCCTGATCTTTTTACCCAAGACAGAGATTAAGGCAGTGACAGAAGAAAACGCAAAGGAGGCCGAAGTAAAATATTCGTTGATGGATGTTTTGAAAAATCCAGGAGTCTGGGTTACTATTTTTGTCATCATGTTCGCCTATATTTCATGGACTGTAGGAAATGGGTATCTGACGACATACACCGTGCAGGTGCTTCAAATTTCCCCTGCGACCGCCAGTGCTTTAGGCATTGTGAGAAGCTATATTATTGTTCTTTTAGCAGGATTTATCGGAGGGTTTGTGCTGGATAAGTTTACTTACAAGGGAAAGGGATTTTTAGTGTTTTTCGCGGCAATCATTGCGGCGATCGCCGGGGTGATGCTGACCTCCAAGGCCGTGCCTTTGTGTATTGCCCTGACCCTGGTCATTGCATTCTTAGCGAATATTATGAAATCAACCTACTGGTCCATCATGGACCAGGCAGGTGTTCCACTCGGAATGACCGCCATAGCGACAGGAATCATCTCATTTATCGCCTTTATCCCCGACTTTTTGGTTGGGCCCATTTGCGGGAAATGGCTGGATGATGCCGCCGCAGCCGGAAACATCGCAGAGGGGTTTGATAAAATTTTCGTTTTGCTTATCGTATCCTCAGCCATCGGTATTGTATCCGCTGTTTTGTTGACGCAAAGAACCAAAAAACTGGCGGTACATCGGGAAAAAGCAGGAGAAGTCCAGTAATTCAAATATACTCTTTCAGACTCTGTTGTCTCTGCTGGTGGATAACGGGGTCTGTTTTTTTAAGAAATGGCAGCCGCCAGGATTTTTTTGCCAAAATCTTTTATAATAAGTATAAGCGCGATGAAAGGAACTGTGTCCATGGGAGAAAATGGTTTAGATAGAAAATTTATGATAAAGGTTTTGAACAATATTTTCATGGGAATTTTTGTTACAGACAAAAAAGGAAAGGTGCTCTATGTTAACCCGTCAATCGTAAGGCAATATGGCAATAAGCCGGAGGATCTGGTAAATGTAATCGACTGGGGGAAATGGGAAGGCATTGTTTTTCCCATACTTTACAAGCATCAGCTTAAGGAACAAAGGCGACTCTTCTATAATCAGTATTTCAGATTGTCGGATTCCTATAACAGCTCTGTTACGGTCCCTGTCTTCTTAAATGGAGACAAATATGATTACACGGTTCATGTCATTCAGGAGGACCGTCTAAAGCCTGATCAAAAAGAAACCAAGCCTCATTTTCCTCTGTTTTCTGAAAATCATACGATGCAGTCTAAGCTGGAAGAGCTGATGACAGTGGCGGGCTCAGATTTGCCGATTCTTTTGCAGGGAGAGAGCGGAACCGGCAAAACCTACTACGCCCGGCTTATCCATGAAAACAGCCCTCGGAAAGACGCGCCTTTTATTATGCTTAATTGCGGCGCAATCCCAGAGACGCTGATTGAAAGCGAGTTGTTCGGCTATGCTGGAGGCGCTTTTACCGGCGCTGAAAAAAACGGAAAAAAGGGATTCTTTGAGATGGCAAATCATGGAACGATTTTTCTTGATGAGATTGGGGATATGCCCCTTCACCTGCAGGCAAAGCTGCTGCATGTTTTAGAGAGCCAGACCATCCGGCCCGTGGGTTCAACGGAATCCATCCCCATCGAGGTGCGTGTGATTACAGCCACAAACAGAGCCGTTGGTAAGCTTATCTCTGAGAAGCGGTTCCGGGAGGATCTGTATTGGAGAATCAGTGCTTACACCAGCGTGATCACCCCGCTCAGAGAACGCAAAGAGGATATTATTTCTCTGTCGCTGAAATTCCTGGACAGCTTAAATCAGGAATATCACACTCATAAGCATTTCTATCCTCTGACTTTTCTCTACCTTCTTTCTTATCCGTGGCCTGGAAATATCCGCGAGCTTAAAAATGCCGTTGAGCGGGCTTTCATTCTGACAAGCAGCAATGAAATTAATGAAGAGCGCCTTCCCAAAGACATTCTGGGTGTGTTTAAGGACAGGCTCTATAAATATACCCATGATTATGACGGTATTGTCGACCAGGCTGAAGCGGTGCTGCTGAACATTGCCACCACCGCCCAAAATACGGATTCAACCAAAAAGATCGCTGAATTTTTAAACATTACCTATCCCCAGGCATTGTATTTAAAGGAAAAATATCTATTATGAACAAAAAAGAACGTCACCCTGACCATTCCGAGGACTATGAAAATTATCTGCGTACCATTCCCGAGAGAGTCTTTTCAGACGCTTTGGAAAAAATGTACTTTGGGATTATTGTATGGGATACTGACGGAAGGGTTCTGTACGCCAATCCCGCTGTTAAGAAATATTATGAAAAAGCGCCAGGATGGCTGAGCGCATATGATGAACACATAGAGGCACGGGCCGATAAGCTGCCGTTCCCTGAAAATATTCAGGCATCTATGGTTATTCCGCCAGAACCGGAGATGAACCCAAATGTTCGTTTGAGAATAATAACGCCGGTCTTTGCAGACCGTGAAAGAACACGGATAGCCTTTGTTATCGAGCAGTTCCAGGAAAATCTCCCCTATCTTGATGTGGATGGTTCGACGGTCAACGGAGGATTTGATAAAACTCATGATACGCAAAGCATTGTGGGCAGGAGCCTGGCTTTTTTAAGGCCGCTGATTGAACTTAAGAAAATCGCAGTCTCGAATATGCCAATTCTGCTCTTGGGTGAAAGCGGCGTCGGGAAAACCCATATCGCAGAGTACATTCATAATTGCAGCCCCAGAAAAGAACAGAGCTTTTTTTCAGTCAACTGCGGCGCAATACCGGAAAATTTATTGGAGGCCGAGCTTTTCGGTTACGTCTCCGGTGCATTTACAGACGCCAGTAAAACGGGAAAGAAAGGCATATTTGAAACGGCCAGGCACGGTACCGTGTTTTTAGATGAAATTGGAGACATGCCGCTGCCGCTTCAGGTGAAAATATTACATGTCATTGAAAATAAAAGCTTTGTTCCGGTTGGCGGCAGAGAAGCCATGGATGCAGATGTACGGATTATCACCGCGACCAATAAGAACCTGAAAGAATTGATCAGGAAAAACCAATTTCGTTCAGATCTGTACTGGAGGATCAGCACTTTTTACCAGACGATTCCGCCTCTGCGTGAAAGAAAGGAAGACATTATCCCCCTTGCCCATTTCTATTTAAACCAGCTGAACGAAAAATACACTACCGATAAGGTTTTTGATTTCAGCACCCTGTATACCCTGCTGGATTACCACTGGCCGGGGAACGTCCGGGAGCTCAAGCATGTTATCGAGAGAATGTATATCTTAAGCCGGAATTCAATCATAAGTTTTCCAGAGTTTGAGATGTCTCAGAATGCAGTCGGTGACGACGAAGAGACGGGTATGGAGTACGACCTCCCTTTTATCGTGGATTCCATCAAAGGATACCTGGTAAAAAACTCCTACGCCGAGCATAAGACATCATCGAAAGTGGCAAAGGACTTGAATATTTCCCAGTCAAAGGCTTACCGGCTGATACAGAGGTATTGCAGAAGGTGACTGTCACTGGCCTTAGTTTTGCCTGGATTTATCTATATTTAAAAATTCTAAAAATATTTATCTAAAAATAAATAACATATTCAAACAAATAAGGTGATTTACAGGGAAAAATGACTGAATTAATAATGGCACGCTTCTTGCATAATAATAAAACCATAAAAACTATCCGAACGATATGATAAGGAGTTAGGAACATGAAAAAATATGAGCAGTATGTCTCAAAAGAAGATGTCTTAAAGATTCATGAGTATTCAGTCAGGATTTTGGAAGAAGTCGGTGTGCGGTTTGAGCATGAGAAGGCTTTGGAGTTATTTAAACAGCGCGGTGCGCGGGTTGAGGGTGAGACGGTTTTTATCCCGGAAAAGATGATAGACGAGGTGCTTAAATACGCTAAAAAAGAATTTGCCATCCGTTCCTGCAAGGGAGATATTACCATCGGAGCGGGTGAACAGCACAGCATTGGAATTTATGGAAATATTTACAGACACCATCATAATGGCAGAATTGAAAAAATGACGAACCAGGATGTTCTTGATCAGTTTAAGCTTGCCGATACCAGCAAAATTGTGACAGCGGCATCCATGAACTTTTTCCTCAATTATGACAACAGCTTCACAGAGGATCAGAAAATTTTTGGAAACATCGCGATGATTTTAAAATACGGGAACAAACCGATGATCATGGCGAGTCCAAATACTTTTGGAATGGAGGACGAGAAGGTTTCGGTAGCTTTCAGAAAAAACATTGAGCTTATCAACCAATTTGAAGGAAATGACGATGTCCATAATGCTTATGTTGTCAACACGTTGTCGCCCCTTACGTTGGATCATGATCCCATTGAACGGACCTTCATTTTAGCAGAAACCAAGCAGGCCATCATTGTAACTCCATGCGCGATGCCGCTTATGACGGCTCCGCCGTCAATGGCGTCTATGCTGGCAATGACCAACGCTGAGGTACTGGCAGGTTACACACTGGCGAAGCTTCTGAATCCGGAGGTGCCGGTTGTATATGGAAATACTTCGGCCGCTACCGATATGCGCACGGTTCAGCTGTCCATCGGTTCACCGGAGTCAGTTCTTGTCAGCTACGCGACAGCCGGGCTGGCAGATTACTATGGTCTGCCCTATCGCACAGGCGGGGGCCTCAGCGACGCCAAGCAGCCAGATATTCAGGCGGGCGTTGAAACCATGATGAACATTGAGGCCACCAGAAACTGTGAAGCAGATATTGTCCTGCATACCTGTGGCTGTATGGGCTCCTTTAATGTAACGAACTTTGGGAAATTCCTCATTGATGAAGAAATGCATTATATGGCGCTCCATATTAACCGCGGCATCAATTGTGAGGAGGATCGCTTCTGCTTTGACACCCTGAAAAAAGTCGGTCCAAGGGGTGTATTCTTAAAGGGAAGAACACCGAAAATGTACCGCGAAGAGGTTTATCTGCCGAAATATTTTAACAAGGATGACCCAAACCAATGGCAGAACAAAGGCAGCATCACGGTTATGGATGTGGCGGAAGAAGATGTGAAAAAACGGCTTGAAAGCTTTATGCCGAGCGAAATTACAAAAGAACAGAATGAACTGCTTATGCCTTATATTCATGAGGCGTACCGCGAAAGCATCTAAGTACCGGGGGAGTAACCAATGGAAAAAGTGATTGTAAATACAAAAGAAGCGCCTGAAGTCACAGGCCATTATTCCCAAGCTGTTCTGGCGGGAGATTTTATCTTTACCTCCGGACAGCTGGGGCTTGTGCCTGAGACAAGTAAAATGCTTGAAGGAATTGAGGCGCAGACAAAACAGGCGCTTGCTAACACAGAGAACGTTTTAAAAGAGGCAGGTATGAGCCGAAATGATATTGTAAAGGTAAATATCTTTGTGGAAAACCTTGATGATTTTTCGGTGGTAGACGCCATCTACGCCCATTTTTTCAACGATCACAGGCCTGCGCGCTGCAGCGTTCAGGCAGCGAAGCTGTATCCCGGAAGTTTAATTGAAATCGAGGTGATCGGCGCAAAATAAATAAAGAATTCCATAATCTTACACTCTTTTAAAAGCGGCACAGATATGCCGCTTTTTTATTTAGTTATTTTTCCAGGTCTGCGCAATGTTTTTTCACAAGGCGGTAAGCCTTGTTCTGGGAAAGGCCCAGCCTTTTCTGAACCTTTGTAATGTTTTTTTCTTTTTTGTAGCACGCTCTGATGATATCCCGTTCATAGGCTGTCATCATTTCATCAAAGGTACCCTGAGACTCGTAGGGGGTATCGACGTCCAGACTCTTTATTTTCCTGGGGAACTTATCCGGCGAAATATTATAGCCTGGCGACAGAATATAGCATCGTTCAATGATATTTTTGAGCTCGCGTACATTGCCAGGCCAGTCATATTGCAGAAGGTAGCTGATAAACAGAGGGTCCATTTTTTTATTGGTGCCATTTTCGCGGTTGTTCTGCTGTAAAAAATGAAAAGCCAGCGGGACAATGTCGTCCTTGCGCTCTCTGAGCGGCGGAATGATGGAGGAGATAGCATTGATGCGCCAATAGAGGTCATCTCTGAATTTCTTTTCCTCAATAAGCTGTTCGAGATCTTGGTTGGTGGCGCTGATGATACGGACATCTACCTCAATATATTTTTCTGAACCGATGGGCAGAAATTTCCCCGTTTCCAGGACAAACAGAATTTTGGCCTGGAGAGAAAGAGGCAGGTCGCCGATCTCGTCTAAAAACAACGTTCCGTGATTGGCTAGTTGAAACAAGCCCTTCTTTCCCTTTGGGTTTGCTCCGGTAAAAGCGTGGGGTACATAGCCGAACAGTTCGGATTCAAGCAGGTTTTCGGGAATAGCCGCACAGTTGATTTCCAAAAAAGGCTGTTCCTTTCGCTTGCTGCAATTATGAACATAGCGCGCGGCAAGGGATTTGCCGGTTCCGGACTCTCCCAGAATTAAAATGGAGGTTTTTGATTTAGCAGCCCGGCGGAGGGTCAGGAGTTCCTGAAGATAGATTTTGCTCTCGCCGATGATGCCTTTAAAATTGCTCTTGCTCTCCGCTGTGTTTTGATAATAAATTTCATCATAACTGCGGTCAAATTTTACAATGTTATCCTGTGTGATACCGATGAGGAGATCAATATCCTGATTTCTATCGAATACTGGAATTGCGATGGTGGTGAGGATCTCTTTGGAAAAGAAGTGCATCTGACGGTAAAAAAGAGTCCGCTTTTTCTCAAAGACCTCCTTATAGGCAGGCGGAGAAACAATGCCCTGCCAGATCCCCCAGTTTGAATAGGTGACGAGCTCCTCCGGCCGTTTTCCATAATGCCGCGTGATGGCCGGATTGGCATAGATGGTGTTTCCATCCCGGTCGCTGACATAAATACCCAGATAGATGTTTTCCAAAATTTTCAGGAAAAACTCCTTTGGCAGACTTTCCAGATATGCCAGGTATTCGGGACCGTGGTTGAAAGGATTTTCCATAAACGACTGACCTCCCTTTGTCTAAAAATAAACAGTATCTATTTTTCTTTTTTAAATTTAGATAATTTTTTTCTGATTATATCACAAATTTGTGTAAAAATGCGGGAATTTTGTTTTTCTTAAATTGGCACGATACTTGCATTAATTAATAGCATATCAATAATTACCGGTAATAACGAACAAGGAGAGAGAAATGGTAAAACTAACGGAATATGAAAAGAGGATGCGTGAGGGTGAGTTTGGCGAGTTCAAACAGATAGCGCTGCAAAAAATCATTGAATACGCAGAATCCCTTGGAGCACAGGAGCTGTGCGAGGTATCAAAAGCAACGCTTTACTTTGGGGCACACCCCTATCTGGAATCTCTGGGATCAGATGATTATGATGAAATTTTTTCTAAAATGTATTTGTGTGCAGATAAGACAATCCCTATGGGGGAAATGGAAAAAGGCTGCTTCTGCCAGACCTGTGTGGCACCCTGTGACCAGTATGTTTATGAACCGCTGCACCTTGATAAGGAGCTGTTTGATAAAAACAGGGAATTTCTCGAAATCACTAAGAAAGCGGGCGTTTCAATTACAGGAAGCTGTACCCCCTACCTTATTGGTTGGATTCCTTTAAAAGGAGAGCACTTTGTAACCACAGAATCCAGCAATGTGGTCATGTGCAACTCTGTTTTTGGGGCGTGCGGCAACTCCGACGGTATTGAAGCTGCGGCCTGGAGCGCGGTCTGCGGTAGAACGCCGCTCTGGGGAAACCATACCAAAGAAGCGCGTATCGGTACCATTGTTTTTGAGATTGAATGTCCGTCAGAAACCGAAGTGGATTGGGATATTATCGGGTATACCGTTGGCCGTAAGCTGCCGCCGCATGGTGTGCCGGTCATTGACGGCAGCTTTAAAGAGCCGAACCTCATCAAGTTAAAACAGTGCTTTGCAGCCATGGCGACTACCAGTGGCGCAGAAATGTGTCATATTGTTGATTTCACCCCCGAAGCGCCAACCCGTGAGGCGGCTCTCGGCGGCAAAAAGGACGCGCCGGTTATCAAAATCACACAGCAGGATTATGACGAATCCCTTGCCATGCTGTGTGACAAGGGCGAGCAGCCTGTTGACTTCATCGCGCTGGGCTGTCCGCATTACACGCTGGAAGAGATCCGAGATGCGGCGCTGTACATCGAAGGCAAAAAATTTGCAGAAAATGTTGAATTTGCCCTCTGGACAGACTACGCCACAAGAGAGATGGCTGTTCAGAACGGATACTGCAAAATGGTTGAGGACGCCGGCGGCCATATCCTGACCAGCGGATGCCCCCTGGTCATTGGCAGCAAATACTTTGGTCACGCGAAGGGAATGGCGACAGATGGCGCAAAACAGGCACACTATATCCGTTCGGAATTCACAAATCCGGTATACTATGGCGATAAATACGCCTGTATTGACGCGGCAGTGGCTGGAAAATGGTTGGAGGTAAAATAAATGGAAATTCTAACAATGTATGGACGCGGCGCCTATCAGGGAATTGCCGAGGGTGAGGCGTTGGTATGCAGGGAAAGCATTCAGGGCTGGGCCGGTGTCAGTGATACAACCGGTGAAATCATCGAAAAAGGACATGCCGAGGAGGGTAAGAACATTAACGGCAAAATCTTGGTGCTGCCCTGCAGCAAAGGCTCCAATGGATGGTCCTGCCATTTCCATTCGGCTATGATCTCCGGGTTTAAGCCGGCTGGATGGATTTTCAGCAAGATGGATTCCCGAGCGGGTGTGGCGACGGTCGTCATTGGATCACCAGCAGTGACGGATATTGTCTCGGCTGACCCCTGCGATGTGATCGAGACAGGTGACTGGATTAAGATCAACGGCTTTGAGGGGATTGTCGAGGTTTATAAGAGGGAAAAATAATGCCGAGAGTAACCATACACGGGGTTCCCTGCCAGACTGCACAGACAGTGGCAAAATCGGTTAAAGATATTATTGTGGAGGTTGCGGACACAAAGCCAGAGTATATTCATGTTTTGTTTCAGCAGACTATCCATCTGGAAAACACAAGAAAAGAGGAATGGATGCCCATTGTGGATGTCTTATGGCTGGGGCGGACCCAGGAGGTTCAGGATAAAACTGCGCAGGCGTTAACACAGCTGTTAAAAGACAGCGGCTTTCCGGATTCGCAGATAACCTTTACCGACATACCGGCCAGCTGCTTTTACGACAATGGGGAACATTATTGAGTCTCAATGAAAAATTGAGCAGAAGGGGGAAATTATGAATAGTAAAGCGCGTAAGTATGATTATGTTGTTATCGGGATATCGGCTGTCATTTTCGCCATTATTTTTGTACTGAGCCAGATTGACCAAGAGGGTTTTGTCGCGGCGCTCAACAGTGTTGTAAACTTTCTGTGCGGCAATCTTGGCTGGTTCTTAAATCTGGCGACATTGCTGTGCATTGTTTTTGCACTCTATTTTATGTTTTCGAAATATGGAAAGATCAAGCTGGGCGGAAAGGATGCCAAGCCAGAGTTCAAGACCTTTACCTGGTGGGCCATGTCGCTGTGCGCTGGTATGGGTATGGGAATCGTGTTCTTCCCGCCAGCGGAAGTCATTGAATATACCTTCCGTCCGGCGGTCGGTGCGGGACTTGAGGCTGGAAGCTACGGCGCCTTAAGCTGGGCCATGGAAAATACCATGATGCACTGGTCGCTGACCCTGTACGGCGTCTATGTCATTGCGGGGCTTATCGCCGGTTATGTTTATCACAATATGAAACAGCCCTTCAGCGTGTCTGCAACACTGTACCCGCTGTTTGGCGATAAGGTTTACCGCTACAGAAGCTGGATTGACGGCATTGTGACCTTTGCCATTGTCGGCGGTGTAGCCGGTTCTTTTGGATACGGGATTTTGCAGGTAGCCAATGGTCTCAGCCAGGTGTTTGGCATTGGCGCAAGTTATCTTTCTTACATCATTATCGGAATTGTCATTACTTTGATTTATACGTTGTCGAGCGTCTCAGGCCTCAAGAAAGGCATTCAGTGGCTCGGCGATAACAATGCCAAGCTCTTTATCCTGATGCTGATTTACGTGGTTATTTTTGGGCCGACCATCTTCTCGCTGTCCCTCGGTACAGAGACAACCGGGAGCATGATCACGCATTTCTTCTCAAACATGACCTTTAATGAACCCATGGTGGGCGCAGATAAATGGTCGGTATGGTGGAACTGGCTCTGGTATATTGATTTCTTTATCTTTGCGCCGACCACGGGCTTTTTCCTGGCACGGCTGGGTAAAGGCAGAACCTTCAAGGAATTCATCGGTGTTAACATGATCGCCCCTGGTCTGTTTGGTATGGTGTGGTGTTGGCTCTTTGGCGGTCTGGCAGCGCATGAACAGTTCTTTGGCGGCCTGAACTTAAACGCCATTATGCTAAAGGACGGCACAGAAGCCGTTATGCTGAGCCTGTTTGACAGTATGCCTCTTTCGAATATCATGAAGGTTTTAATGATGATCATCATCGTTATTTCTTTTGTAACCCTGGCAAACGCAGTCACCTCGACGGTTTCTAAAATGAGTCTGAAGGGCCAGGATGATGACGCGGAGGATAAGGACGCGCCTAAGGGAATCCAGATTTTTTGGGGTGTGCTCATGGGCGGTATCGCGCTTTTATTCCTGCTGCTGGGCGGATTGGACGGTGCGAAAGCCGTTAAGCTGCTGGTTGGTTTCCCCATTGTATTTTTACAGGTTGTCGTGATCTTTGGGTTTGTAAGAATGTTCTGGTCAAAACAGTATCTGGAGGTCGAGGAAATCGAAGGCAAGGAAGTTGCGGTTGCAGCTGCCCGCAAACGTGAAAAACGGGCGGAGGAAAAAAGACAGAAGCAGGAAATGAAGAAGAATAAAGCAAGTAAAGGAGAATAGAAAATAAAATGAAAGATACTTTAGAAATAAGATGGCATGGCCGCGGCGGGCAGGGCGCAAAAACGGCCGCCCTGCTGTTGGCTGATGTTGCCTTTTCGACAGGGATGTATGTGCAGGGGTTTCCGGAATATGGCCCGGAAAGAATGGGTGCGCCGATCACAGCCTATAACCGGCTGAGTCAGAACAAAATCCGGGTGCATTCAAATATTTATGAGCCAGACTATGTGGTGGTGGTTGATGAGACTCTGCTGGAATCTGTCGACGTTACGAAGGGGCTGAGCCCCGAGGGCGCGGTAATCATCAATACCAGCAAGGATAAATCTGAAATTATCAGGCACCTTAAGAGCTATACTGGCCGGGTTTTCACCATTGATGCCCGGAAAGTATCTATCGAAGCTCTCGGAAAATATTTTCCAAACACGCCCATGCTCGCCTCCATTGTAAAGGTGAGCGGCGTTATGGAAAAGGAAGCGTTTCTTAATGAAATGCGGCATTCTTTTGAGCATAAATTCGCATCGAAGCCAGAGGTTATTGAGGGCAATATGAAGGCCCTGTCGCTGGCGCTTCAGGAGGTAAAATAAATGGCAGCGGATATTTCTAAATTAAGTGAAAGCGTCAAATGGCAGGAACTTACAAGTGGCTGTACAGTTGTGGGCAGTAAGACATCGGAGGCTTTTAATACAGGCGAATGGCGGGTGGATGCCCCCGGGTATATTGCAGATAACTGCAAGCAGTGTCTGCTCTGCGTACCAGTTTGTCCAGACAGCTCTATTCCGGTAAAGAATGAAAAACGTCTGGACTTTGATATGGATCATTGCAAGGGCTGCGGTATCTGCGCAAAGGTATGCCCCTTCGATGCGATTATTATGAAGGAAGGAGAATGAAAATGAGAGAACGCTTATCAGGAAACGAGGCCATTGCCATTGCGATGCGTCAGATCAACCCGGATGTTATGCCGGCATTTCCCATCACGCCTTCCACAGAGGTGCCGCAATATTTTTCCAGCTTTGTGGCAGACGGTAAGGTCGACACGGTTTTTGTCCCGGTTGAAAGCGAGCACAGCGCTATGAGCGCGGCCATCGGTGCAGAAGCGGCAGGTGCCAGGACACTGACCGCCACCTCGTCATGCGGCATGGCGCTCATGTGGGAAATGCTCTACGTGGCGGCCTCTAACCGCCTTCCTATTGCAATGGCGCTGGTAAACCGTGCTTTATCTGGCCCGATCAATATTAACTGTGACCACTCTGACGCCATGGGAGCAAGAGATTCTGGCTGGATTCAAATTTTTGCCGAAAACAATCAGGAAGCCTATGACAATTTTGTTCAGGCATACCGGATTGCGGAGCATCCAGATGTCCGTCTGCCGATTATGATCTGTCAGGACGGCTTTATCACAAGCCATGCAGTTGAGAACATTGATCTTTTCGAGGACGCTGCTGTCAAAGATTTTGTGGGAGAATACACGCCGGACGAGTATCTCTTAAAAGCCGGAGAGCCTTTGGCGGTTGGTCCATATGCGGTAAGCTCATATTACATGGAAGCCAAAAGAGCCCAGCTTGAAGGCCTTAAAAATGCGAAAAAAGTCATTCAGTCTGTGGCTGATGATTTTGAGAGCATCTCAGGAAGAGAATATGGCCTGTTTGAGGCATATCAGATGGAGGATGCTGAGTATATCATGATCATTATGGGCTCAGCGGCAGGCACAGCCAAGGATACCGTTGACGAGCTTCGTGCCGCCGGAGTCAAGGCTGGCGTGCTGAAAATCAGAGTGTTCCGCCCCTTTCCTTCAGAAGAAATCGCAGAGGCCATTCGGCATGCAAAGGTCATCGCCTGTATGGATCGCACCGAAAGCTATAACGGCTACGCAGGCCCTATTGCCGAGGATGTGAAAAACGCCCTGTATAACATAAACGTCAATATCCCCATGATCAACTACGTTTATGGCCTTGGCGGCAGAGATGTTACCATCGAAAGCCTTGCGTCTGTCTTTGACGATATGCAGAAAGCGGACAAAGCAGGCGATGTCGGTGAAAACTACCGTTATTTATCGGTTAGAGAATAGGAGGAGTAAGAATGTCGTATAATTTTAAAGAAACGATGAATAAAGAGGAACGACTGGCACCAGGCCACAGAATGTGTGCCGGCTGCGGCGGAACAATCGCGGTTCGGAATGTTCTGCGCGGCCTGCACGAAGGCGATGAGGCAGTGATCACCTGCGCCACGGGATGTCTGGAGGTATCTTCTTTCATGTATCCCTTCACAGCGTGGAAGGACTCCTTTATCCATAATGCCTTTGAAAACGCCGCTGCCACCTGCAGCGGTGTGGAATCTGCATACCGTGCCTTAAAGAAAAAAGGAAAGGTACAGGAAAATTATAAATTCATTACCTTTGGCGGTGACGGCGGTACCTACGATATTGGCTTCCAGTCTCTTTCAGGCGCAATGGAGAGAAACCACGACATGGTTTACGTCTGCTATGATAACGAAGCCTACATGAATACAGGAATCCAGCGCTCCTCAGCAACGCCCATGTACGCAGACACCACCACAAGCCCTGTCGGCCGAGAATCAGACGGCAAGGAGCAGAATCGAAAAGATTTAACCGAGGTGCTCGTCGCCCACGACATCCCCTACGCGGCCCAGACCACCTTTATCCGGAATTTCAAGGATCTTCATACAAAGGCAGAAAAAGCGATCTATACAAAAGGCGCGGCCTTTTTAAATGTCCTCGCGCCCTGTCCGCGGGGCTGGCGATACAACACGCCGGATATCATGGATATCTGTAAGATGGCGGTTGAGACCTGCTACTGGCCGCTTTATGAGGTGGCTGAGGGAAAATGGATACTCAATTATGAGCCAAAGAAAAAACTGCCCATCGAAGATTTCCTGAAAGCTCAGGGCCGTTTCAAGCATTTATTTAAAAAAGAAAATGAAGGGCTCATTGAAAAAATGCAGAAAGAAGTCGACCGTAAGTGGGAAGCGCTTCAGAAAAGATGTGACACTTAAGCGACTTGGTGTTTTCGGAAGGAGAGTGTTCTGATTGTCAGGCTCAAAATTGATCTTGAAATGTTTGAAAAATGAGAAAGTTGATATCATTTTCGTTTACCCGGGTGGGTCGTTGCTTCCTTTGTATGACGCATTGCATGAATCACCGATTGAGCATATTTTAGTCAGAAACGAACAGGCCGCTCCCCATTACGCCAGCGGCTATGCCAGACAGTCCGGTAAAAAGAATTAAAATAAAAACAGGAAACAATAAAAGAAGCGGATTCCACAAAATGTCGGAATCCGCTTTTTTATTCTGGAAGATACTGGGAGAGTGCGGTAAGCTCCTCCACTCTCTTAAGGGCCTCTTCCCTCCCCGCTTCGCTGAGCTTCCGAAAAAGCTTCAGGAGGGCTACCTCCTGCTCGGTAATGAGCGGGGCGCTGTGATCGCTGCGCTCGATGGTGACATCATAGCCCATGAGCCAGGCTTCATTGACGTTCAGAGCCTTTGCCAGCAGATAAATATTGTTTTGCTTGGGTTCAAAATTGCCGGAAATATATTGGTTGACAGCAGAAGGGCTGATCCCGGTCTTTTTAGACAGGTCGCTCTGCCGCATATGGTTTATTTCTAAAGCCAGCCGGATACGCTGGCCGATGGTCTGCTTCATAAGGTCTTCTCCCGATGGTCGATGTTTTTAGATGGAAAGTAAACTTTTTCGTTTACTTTGTCCTGTGCATTTATTATATGCTATTTTTAAACAAAATACATCAAATAAAATAAAATTAGAAAAAAAATGAAATTATTATTGTGTTTCTGAATAAAATGTGTTATTATATAATAAAATTTATTAAAACTAAAGAATATGGGGAACGTCATGTGTTTTAATTACGACCGGTTATTGGAAAGAGTGTTTGAAGTCTTTTGGGATAAACGTGTTTTTGCTGTTGAGATGCAAATGGCCGAAGCTGTCTTAATCAGCCGGATTGAGAATAAGACCCCGTTCAGAAAGGAGGAAATCGACCGTGCGGTTGTGCTGTTAGACATTGACCACGAAAAAATATCCGATTATTTTTTTAGAATTGAAAACGATAAAAGAGGTCAAAGTGAAAAAATGTGATTACAGGCTCTGTGGAAATTTTGACGAGCGTTTTGGCAATAACTGCCGGGCGCTGTCCAGAATTATCCCGCATAAGGAATGTTTTGCCAGAATGAGCCGGCAGACGGCCAGGAAGGTAGATGAGGAAATCCGGGACGCGCTGGAAACCGAAACGGCCCAGACGAACCGGCGTTATTATGAAAAGAAAAATAAAAATATGAATGATGAGAAAAGGGGGAAATAATTGATGTATTCCGAAAAAACAAAATTTTACACCCATCCGGAGCTTGGAGTTCAGACAGTTGCCTTAAAGAATGGGCAGGTCTACTTTATTCCAAAAGATTTTACAGGCCGTTTTGGCTATAAATGTAATGACGCGCTGGTCCGCCGCCTCTGCAAGGGGCAGCAGATGCTGATGGTGCCGGTGGGGCCAGACACCAGAAAGATGCGGAAGGTGCTGGGTGTTCCCTGCCACGAGGCCCTGGCAATCATCAACGACATTGCCCATTATATTACGGAAAAGGAAGCTTACCGTCTCTGGTTTGACGAGATCCTTCTGGATTTTATGAAGCCGGAATTTGATTTAAAGGAGGAGCTGCTCAAGTGTATCCACCGCTATCACAGCAACGGCGGCGCAACCTTTACGGATATGGAACGCAACTTTGACCGCTATGGGTACAATTATCAGGGCGATTGCAGCCTGGTATTTGAAGCCGTTGGCTGTGGCCAGCCGGTGTACTTCTGGTCTGGATGGAATAAGGAGGCCTTTGAAACCCTGGCCCAGCTGGTGGCGGAGGGGCGCATCCAGAGGCGGTATACGGGTCCTCTGCCCTATTATTATGAGGGGCGCGCCCTGAGTCTGCCGGTCATTCATGACATTGACGGCATTGCAGCAGGCGGCTGGCTGCCCATTGGCTTTACCATCACTCCTGCGGGTGAGGCGGCGCTGGAAGCGGCGTAAAATAAGCTTGATATGAAAAAAGGGCCATGTTTAGGCATTCTAAACATGGCCCTTTTTTAAAGGATTTTACCTGAAATTTTGACTGGGAAGGAGGGACTGCGGTCTTTTAAGACAGAGACTTTTTTGCAGGCGTCCGAGAAGCTCATGGCCGGCAGCTCAGCGAGAGGGTACTCCTGCCCAAGGTATGCGTAGGTGGTCTGTCCCAGGCGGTGGTAGGGTAAAAACTCCAGCTCTGCGCAGGAGGCGAGGTTTTCGCAGTAATCGGCGACAGCGTGAATGTTTTCAGGCGTATCGCTAATATTCCAGATCAGCGGAACGCGGATATGCAGCGCGGAGGGCTTGCAGTCTGCGGCGGCCCTGCGGGTATTTTCCAGAATTGTCCGGTTATCCACGCCGGTCCATTTTTGGTGCTGGATATTATCCATGAGCTTAATGTCAACATAGAATGCGTCCAGATAGGGCAAAAGCATGGCAATCCTTTCGTAATCGCCAAACATATCAAGCTCGGCCATGGTGTGGATGCCGGAGTCCTTACAGCTGGCTAAAAGCTCCCGTGCGAAGTCTGCCTGGCACAGCACATCGCCGCCGCTGAGGGTCACACCACCGCCGGAATGATAATAGAAAATTTCATCCTTCAGGATCTGCTTCAAAACCTGTTCGACTGTCATACGCGCACCGTAAACGCCCAGCGCCCTGGAGGGACAAAGCTCTGCGCAGCGGCCGCAGCGGCTGCATTTGTCCCTGTCAATGATGAGCCTGCAGGTATCCCCAGTCTGGCGCAGGGCTCTTTGGGGACAGGCTTCGACGCATTTTCCGCAGGAAGTGCATTTAGCGGGCTGGTAATAAAGCTCCGGCTCCATTTTTCGGGATTCTGGCGTTGAGCACCAGGCGCACCGGAGCGGGCAGCCCTTGAAAAACACAACAGTGCGCAGGCCTTTCCCATCATTGGGTGATATTTTTTCGATTCGCAAAATTTGAGCTTCTCTATTCATGGGCTCCCCTTTCTGTTTGGCCAGGCTTGAGCAGTCAGCACACCGCGGCATGGGCGGTGCGTGAGATAATATCGTCCTGCACTTCCCGGCCAAGCTCTACAAAATAAGCGGTGTAGCCGGCCACCCGGATGAGCAGCCCTCTGTGCCGCTCAGGATTTTTCTGAGCGTCGATCAGCACATTCCGGTCGATAACATTGAACTGGACGTGGAAAACGCCCAGGGTACACATGCTCTTTAAAAACGACATTAACAGCTGGGTGGCGCTGTCACTCTGGTTAAAGGCCGGGTCCAGCTTGAGGTTCAGAAGTGTCCCCTGGCTGAAGCGGCCGTGAGGAATGTAGGAGACAGACTTGATAATCGCCCCCATGCCCTCGATGTCTGTTCCGGCGCTTGGACTGACGCCGTCGGCCAGCGGAACATAGGCTTCTCTGCCGGAGGGCAGCGCGCCGACTTCCAGGCCAAAGGGGGTATTCCCGGATACAGGAAGGATACCGGCAGTCATATGCCCGAATTTACTGTCATAGGATTCGATCAGGTCAGCGATAAAGGTGAACAGATCGGCTGTCAGCTGGTTGACAGCCTCGTCATCATTGCCGTATTTTGGACATTCCAGACACAGCTTCTGTACGTCCTCGTAACCCTTAAAATCATTTTCCAGGGCGGCGAGCAGGGTTTCCATGCTCACTCTTTTTTTATCGTAGACGAGGTGCTTGACCGCGTAGACACTGTTGATGAGGTCGGCGACCCCGATGGCGTCAAGGCCATTGCCCACATTGTATTTTGGCCCGCCCCAGGCGTAATCCCTGGCTTTAGAAATGCAGTCCTCAAAAGACAAGGAAAGCGCAGGACAGACACGCTCCTGGCAAATATCGTCGTTTACGTGGCTGCCGGCGACCATGGCGCGGATAATGTATCTTATCTGTTCCCTGACGGCTTCAAGGAAGGCATCGAAGGAGTCGAAGTCCCGGGGGTTTCCTGTTCGCGCAGAGGCCGGAAGACGGTATTTTCGGCTGACCCCGTCGTTTAAGGCAAACTCGACCACTGAACCAAGGTTGTAGTCGGCGTAGGAGGTGTAGCAGTGCATTTTTCCCGCGAGATTTGTCTCGACACAGCCGCAGGGGTTCCAGTTGTATGCTTCCTTCAAAGGAACACCCTTGTTGAGCATCATCTGGATACCAATCTCGTCGCAGTGGAAGGCAGGGAATCCTGTGCCCAGCTGCATCAGCTCCGTTACCTTTTTCAGAAAAGCGTTTGAGTTCCGGGCCATGTTATAGCGCACAGACAATGAAGGCTGGTACAGCTGGACGTCCATGGTGGCCTGGAGGATCATAAAGGAAAGGTCGTTGACGGCGTCCATGCCGCTTTCGTCGACCCCGCCAACACAGACGTTCTGGAACATGGGGTATCCGGCGGAGAATTTAGCGGTGACCTCGTCCTGGAAAAGGCAGGGCTCGCTGAACTTGACCCACAGGCAGTCCAGTAATTCCTGGGCCTGTTCCAGTGTGATCCTTCCGGCCTCGAGATCCGCTTTGTAGAAGGGATAGAGGTACTGGTCCATACGCCCCGGGTTATAGCTGGCTGCGTTTTGCTCCATAAAAATGCAGGTATGGTAAATATAGAAGGACTGGAGCGCTTCGCGGAAGGTGCGGGCGGGCTTTTCAGGAACCCGGCCGCAAATGTCGGAGATGGCGAGCAGCTCTTCTTTTCGAGCAGGGTCTTCCTCGAGACCGGCCAGCCTCAGGGCTTCGGCCGAGTAGCGCGCAGCCAGCTTTACAATGCCGTCCGCGCTCAGTGAAAGCGCCCGGAGATAGACCAGCTTCTCATAATGGCCTGGCTTTGTGATATCCAGGGAAGCTCTGGTTTCCTCGATACGTCTTCTAACGCCCTCAATCCCTTCGTTGATGATCATCTCATAGCCTGCGGTGGTCTCGCCCCAGCCGCGGACAGCCTTGCGGTTAATATACAGGACGCCGCAGTCACGCAGAATACGGGTTTCCCCGGGAATCTGGCAGAGCCATTTTTCATAGGTCGAACGCCCGCTCCAGTAAAGCCGGATCTCGTTGATGAAGTTTTCCCGGTCCTCGTCCTTTAAATAGAAAGGGTCATACTCCCGGCTGCTGATGGTGTCCAGCTCGTCATCGAGAACGGACCAGCAGGTATCTGGACAAAGAAGGCCGCCGCGCTGCTTGCTGCCAGAATTGCCGACGATGAGTTCGTCTCCCCAGATTTTGACGGTTTTTTCCATGCACTGCTTGCGGAAAGCGTAGGCTTTTTGCACAACAAAGGGCTCGCCTTCGGATTCTTTAAATCCACGTGTTAAAATCAGCGCGTTTTCGAGGTCCATTTCCGGACGGGTGTTTAACACGCGATCTTTAAGTCTCATGATACGCTTCATATAGGCTTTGTCTTCCATCATCATTACCTCCAAATAAAATACTGCTGGAAAATTCTTCTTAATGATTACTATATCACGTTGTTCGTTGTTTGACAAGATAAAAATGTCATATATGATATTTTTCTTATGAGAAAATAGAGCTTTTAAAGATTCAGGACAATAAAAAACGGCGGACAAAGAATCGGCTGTCCGCCGGATGGCTTTTGTTATAGCTGGCCAAGCTCTCTGCATCGGTCGACGCAGGCCTTGACGCCCTCTTTCAGGCAGGTATCAAAGCCGAGTTCATCCATTTTGTCCAGGGCGGCCAGGGTCGTACCGCCAGGCAGGCGAAGCTTGTTTTCCAGGGCTTCGGCGCTCGTGCCAGAGCTCAGAAGCGTTTCGGCGCTTCCCTTCATGGTCTGGGCGAAGAGCCGGAGCGCTGTGTTTTCATCCATGCCCATCTGTACAGCTTCATCAACGATAACGCGGGCCATATGATAGAAATACGCCGGAGCAGAACCGTTGATCGGAACCACCTCACACATGAGGGCTTCGGGGATTTCCTCGACGATTCCGCAGCTTGTCAGGAAGCGGTCTACTTCTCTGTAGTCGTCATCACTCACGGCAGCTGCGCGGGAGACGGCAAAAGCGCCCAGGCCTGCCTGCGCTGTCAGGGTCGGCATGCAGCGGACAACCTTACAGGTGTCTGTAAGTCTTTCCTGATACCACTGATTGCTGATCCCGGCCGCAAGAGAGAGCAGGACTGTTTCGGCAGAGAATGTGCTTTTAATCTGGGGGACAATGGAGTCAATAATCTGAGGTGTCACAGCGACAACGACAACAGGTGCCTCCCGGACCAAATCCTCAATGGATTCATAAACGGTGTAGCCGTTTTTCATAAAACGATCGCGAACCTCCGGTGAGACATCGAAGATTCCGATTTCTCCAGGTGAGTAGACGCCGCTCTTTTCAATTCCTGAAAGAATGGCCTGAACAATGTTTCCGGCACCGATAAATCTAACAGTTGCATTCATTCTTTTACCCCTTCCTTTCCGTGGTGTAACAAGCGCAGGGAGTACGCCTTGTTACCTCTGAGTCTAGTATATTGCGGCTTTATATTTTTGTCAAGATAATTTATGATAATTTTTCTTATAATACAAAAATGTGATATAAGAAAATAGAGTGGGAGGCATAACAGCAGGAAAAGTGGCTGCTAGTGTGCGTATTCTTATAAATTGTTATAATAAAGTTTATTTTGAAATACGAAAAAGAACCCCTTTTCTATTAAGAGAGGGGATTCTTTAAAATTGCTGGTATACTCAATGCCATTTAATGATCAGCTTCGAATTCGCTCAGTTAATAAATTTTAACGCCAAACTCATCTTAGCCCTCTATTTCCCGGGCCTTAATTTTAACACCTCGGCGTTTTAAAAGAACCGCTGACAAAATTCCCAGAGCCGACCAGACCACCATCCAGACAATCATGATATTAAAGCCAATGGTCACATCGCCCTGAGCCTCCCCGTAAGCCAGAAAGCGGCTGATAATCGGCGCGACAAAAATATCCGGCGACAGGCCGATGAGAGAGATGATCCCAGTGGCGATACCCGTCATGGCCAGCGGCACACCTGCCTCGCCCAAAATGGACCAGTAGGTCGATTTGATCACATTGACCAGGTAAGCCAGAATCACCGTGACCACCACACAGATCATGGTCGCCTGAGAGGTGAAGAACACCGCCGCAGCACAGACCCCAGTGGCAAGAAAGGCAAAGAACATCCCGGAGCCCTTGAATTTGAATTTATCCATAATGATCCCGCCCGAGATTCCTGCGACAAAAACAATGATGTAGCTCCTGACAATGGACAAAGTGCTGGAGAGCTCAGGCGTGATCATCAGAACACGGGTGCAGTAGGTACCCATATAGCTGTTGGCTGTGTTCCATAAAATGTACCCGCACATAATGACAAAAATACACAGCCAGATCGAGGATTTGCCAAAGGCTTTCCACATACTCTCCTTTTTTTCCGTCGTAGCCGCTTCTTTTCTCTTGTCCTTATCAAAATCCGGCACCAGGAAAATGACCAACAGGGTCAGCAAGGCAAAAACCGCCGCGTTGATCAACAGCACGGCCCTGAAGCCGGCCGCCTCCGTTGCAAAAAGCCCCATGACGCCCAGGCAGATAAAAGCCACGATGGTCTGCCCGACACCGCGGACTCCCTCACTGATGCCAAAGAGACGCCCTTGCTCGTTCTCATCGCCCAGATTCCGGATCGCCTTGAGATAGGGTGACCAGAAGGTACCCACACTGAATACGCCGTACAGCCCGTGGATGACGATCAACGCTGTAAAGCCTGGAAACATCGAGTACCACAGAGTGATGAGACACATGGCTGCACAGGATAAAATCAGCAGTTTTTTCGTGTTGAATTTTTCCGCCAGAATCCCGCTGGGCACATAGCCGATGACACTCAGCGTCCCATAGACGCCAGCAAGCGTCCCCAGTTGTATGTCTGTGATCCCCAGCGCGGCGACCATCTGATCATAAAACGTAAAGCGAATCAGCGGCGCCAGGTATGCGATCCCTGCGATAACGCTCAGGATAATGAGCACAATGTTTCTTTTTGACTTATCCAAATTCATAATTTTCCCCTTAATTTCGTTGTTTTTCTTTTAAAGAATAATGACAGAAGCCATTTTTTGGTACTTTTATCGTGTTTTTTCGTAAAATACAGGTATTGTTTAAGCAAATCATACCATGTTTTTCTCCAATAAGTCAACTACTTTTTCATATAAGAATTATTTTTCATATAGTGCTATTTTTCTTGACTTTTTTCTTTTTTGGTGCTATATTTTAACTAAAGTACAGGTATTATTAAATTTAAAGGAGTAAAATGATGTATTCAAACAGAAAATTCTATGAAAATTATGTATCCACACGCGACGTTGAGCTGCTGCACGACTACACCATGCGGGTTTTAAAGGAAGTTGGTGTTTCCTTCGCCTGTGAAGAAGCACTGGAAGTTTTTAAAAAACATGGCGCCACCGTTGGCGGTAACATCGTCAAATTCGACGAAATGCTTCTTAACAAAGCATTGGAAACGGTTCCGAAATCCCTCACTATCTATACACCGGACGGTGAAACCAAAATCGGCGAACGCTTCAGACCAAAGACCGTCGGCTGCTACGGCCCGCCCACCTTCTTATTTGAAGATGATACCTACAGAATCGCACAGAAAGATGATATGGTCAAATTTCTCAAGCTCATGGACACCAGCGACGTCACCGATTTTGTTAACAACTCAGCCTATGACACACCAGACCTTGACAAAACCCAGGATGACTTTTACATGCCCCAAGTCGCCATGTGTCTGAAATACTCGAAAAAACCGACCTACGGAAATGTCGCCAACAGCATGAATGTCCGGGGTAAAAGTCTGAAACAGGCCGCCAAGGACATCGCTGTTCTCTACAAGGAATTTTACGACATCTGGGACAAACCGGTGCTGCTCACCAACTGCTGCGCCCTGTCACCCCTCGGTTATTCCTATGAAGTGCTGGACAACATCATCGGATTAGTCGAAGAAGGACAGCCTGTGGTCGTTATCACCTGCTCCATGACTAACCTCACCGCGCCCGCGTCCCTCATGGGTTCTGTGGTTCAGAATAACGCCACTATTTTAGCGGGTATCGTTCTGACCCAGCTGATCAACCCAGGAACCCCAGTCCTTTATGGTTCTGTCTCTACCGCTAGTGATATGCGTACTGTCACCTGCGCCACCGGCGCGCCGGAAGCACAGCTGATTCAGATGTCCGCCTTGGCCCTCGGCCGCTATTACCAGGTTCCTGTACGTACAGGCATCTGTGTTACCGATGCCCTGAAGCCCGACTACCAGGCCGGCGTGGAAAGCTTCATTAATCTGATGCCCTCCTACCTTGGTAAGGCAGATTTTATCCTCAATAACGCAGGCATTTTAAGTTCTTTTGCCGTGGGAAGCTATGAAAAATACATCATGGATGAAGAAATCAATCGTGTTCTCATGCGCTTAAATAAAGGTATTGACGTCAGCGACACTAAAGGCGAAAAGATACTGAATGAAATAAAAAAAGCCGGCCCTCTGGGCAATTTCCTTTCCGGACGTACCCCCAAGGAATACCGCCAGGAACATCACCTCACGAACCTGTTCAACCGCAAAGCCGGCAACCCACAGCCCCTTTATGAAGAAATCGGTGATATCCGGGACCGTGCATGTAAAATCATCGAAGAGCGCGTCGAAAGCTACAAGCTGCCAGATCTCACAAAAACCCAGCAGGATATCCTAAACCGTTTCCTCCCAGAGGACGAAAAATTCTAACCCCCTCCAAGCCTTCATAGGCCGCGCAGCCACATCGTGCGCGGCCTTTTTCCGTAAAAAATAAAAGAGCCCGACGCCGTTTCAGGCATCGGACTTTTTCATCAAATTTATTTTATTCCTAATCACAGATTTCAATCCAATAGCTTACACACTCCTCTGCCGAGAGGTTAGTCACAATGTGCTTTGTGTTGGCCCGGATCATGATGCAGTCCCCTTCGTCGAGGGCATAGTCCTCTCCCTCGACCTCCATGCCCAGCTTTCCTCTGGCCACGATCCCGAACTCGTCATAGCTGTGGACCGTGTAGGACTTTTCATTCATACCGCCTCGCAGGGTCATGACATTGACCTTGAAGCCCGCCATACCGTCAAAAACCGATTCGAAATCCATGGAGTCGCTGATGCCGTAAATCGGGAGCCGCTGATCCTTCCGGACAACATAAGTCTTATCCTTCTGGTCGCTGTTGATCTTTTCCACTTCGCTATCGTCAATCATCAGCTCATTGGCCGTAATACCAAGGGTAAAGCACAGCCGCTGGATATTTTTCACCGAGGGATTGACCTCGCCCCGCTCAATCTTGCTGATGTATCCCGCAGAGATCCCCGATTCTTCTGCCAACTGCTGCAATGTCATTAATTTTTCCTTGCGGAAGCCTTTCAGTTTTGTGCCGATTAGTTTATTATCAGTCATCATTTTTCTTTTCCTCTAAAATTACATTTGATTCCAGAAATCATCTTGATTAATCTGTTAAGAAAATTATACCATAGAATAGGAAAAAATATAAGAAATATAGATCTGAAAATCTTTTTCGCATGGAGTAAAACATGTTTTGTCTATTGAAGAAAAAGTGGAATTAAGATATGTACACAAAAAAACAACCCACATCTGGAGTTTGCTGTTCAGATTATATCCCTAAAAAGGGAGGGATGATTTACTTTGTTCCACAATATTTTATGAAACATTTTCAGATAAAAATAATGACATGCTACGGGGGCCTTTGCCGGTCATCCATGACATTGGCGGAATTGGAGCAGGCGGCTGGCTGCCCATTGGCTTTACCATCACCCCAGTCAGGGAGTCAATGGTTTTTTATGATAGATTTTCTTATAATATAAAAGCACGCTTTTCTTAAGGGATGCCGTTTTCGATACGTTTCAGCCGTTATTGGATACAGAACCATTGCCACAAAAATATCTTTTTTATATAATTAAATTAAGATTAAAGCATTACAGATAAGGAGAAACCCATGAAAAAGATTTTAACCGTTCTGCTGAGCGCGCTTCTGGTCGCGGCGTCACTGCCGCTGGCCGCGTTTGCTCAGACAGCATCAGAGGAAACGCCTGTGATCACAGGCGATTATGTTCAGGGAGAGGTTATCGTGTGCATGGACAGCGGCAGCACCGCCCTGCGCAGCCGTTCAGCCCTGCCGGAGCTGCTGGCTGATGCGGAGCAGCTTATGACCCTGTCGGACAGCGCTGGGGATGCAGATAACGCACAGCTGCGCAGCCGTTCAGCGGCTTCTGCGGATACACAGGTGCTCGCGCTGGTTAAGGATGAAAGCCGTTCGACGGAAGCGCTGATCGCAGAGCTTGAATCCTATCCGCAGGTGGTCTTTGCAGAACCGAACTACATTACGACAAATTTTGAAACCACAGCCACAGAGACTTATCCGGATTTATCGGATCTGCAGTGGGCAAACAGTGATCAGAGCAGCAAAAATAATCCCTTTGGAAATCAAAAGGGCTTTAACATCGGGGTTCCCGACTGGAATGTTCCCAGCGCGAGCGCTGAAAGTGATAATCCAGTGGTCGCGATTCTGGATACAGGCGTAGACCTCACCAATCCGGATTTAAAGGACAAGCTGTGGACCCGGCCAGCCGGCTCAGGCCTCCCCGGCGGCGATCACGGCATTAATGTCAGCGGTGAGGGCAGCTTGGAGAACGTGGTGGACACGAACGGCCATGGGACGCACTGCGCCGGTATTGTGGGCGCAGCCTGGAACAATATGGGTGTTTCCGGCGCGGGTGAAAAGATTGAGATCATGGCGATCCAGAGCAATAACGCCATTTCCAGTAAAATTCAGGGCTTTGATTATGTCAAACAGGCCTGCCAGGAAGGGGTTAACGTCAAGGCTGTGAACCTGTCCTGGGGCGGTCCCGGGCAGTCCAAAGCTCTGGACAGAGCCATCGAGGAAACTGGAAAGGCTGGCGCCATCGCCCTTGTGGCCTCCGGGAACTCTGGCTGGGATAATGACATCAGTAACAGCATGGCCTCAGGATTTTCAAATAATCCTTACGCGGTTGTGGTCAACTCAGCAAATCCGACAGGAACCATGTCTACCTTCAGCGATTACGGGAAACGGACCACGGATATCGTAGCGCCGGGGAGCCAGATTTTATCCACAGTACCCATGGACCAGAGCGTCTATTATCCCGAAAAGGATGAAGCGCCAGTCTGGTATGATAATTTTGAAGACGGACAGGCCCCAGCCATTTCGTTCTTTTATGATGCGGCGTGTACAGAAGCTGCGAAAGTCACCAAGATAAGCGGCGACAAGGTTTATGAAGGTTCAAAGAGCCTGAGTATAGACATTGAGGATGTTGAAAGCGGAAACGTTGTGCTTTACAGCCAACCGATGGATCTGTCGGAAAAGGCCAGTGCAATAGAGAATAAGGCCATCAGCATCAAGGTTGCGGCGGCAGGACAGAAAGTCGGCGCTTGCGCTTTACTGGTAAAAAACACAGGAGGCGAGTTTGAGAAAGTTAAAATTTCGGAAGGCTCAGCCCTTGACGGCACGTGGATGAATTACAGCGCGGCCCTTCCAAAAGATACGGATTATAAGAACTTCCAGATGAAGGTACTGTTTGCTTTCCGGGATATTACCTTTTTACCGGACAGCTCCAATCCGTCAGTGACACCAAACAGCGGCACCGTCTATGCCGACGCCATGGGCATTGGCGACGCGTCCAAAATGCTGCCCTTCGATTATAAAAACGGCACATCTATGGCAACTCCGGCGGCAGCCGGTGCGGCTGCCCTGCTCGGCAGTCAATATAACGAATCCGGCGCGGCACTGGCAGCCCGGGTGGTGGGCAGCGTGACTAAATATTCCAATTTTACGGATAAGTGCGTGTCCGGCGGGATGGTCAATGTCAGCCAGACAAGACCTTACCCGGTACTCAACAGCATTGTGGATCAGGGGGATACCGTTGAGGTTGACGGTTACTTTTTTGAAAACCTGGAGAGCGCGAAAATCGGCGGAATGGACGCTGAGATTGTGGCAAATGTGCCAGAGGCGGTTTCTGCCACCGATGGAGGAAAAGTTGTTACCCTTAAAAAGCCCGAAGGCTTTGCAGGCGGTACCGCCGAGGTATCCCTCACCACAGACAATGGTGAGGGGCATCAGACCTTTGAAATCGGCCAGAATGTAAACATCGACTACTTTGAAGAGAATCTGCCGCTTCCAGAGGATGAGGATTTTTATAAGGCGGAAAACAAACAGATTGTGGGCTATCAAAACCAGCTTTACGTCCTGCCGGACGGGCTGGAGAGTGAACCCTCCCCCGAAATATGGGCTTACAGTATTGAAGACCAGAAATGGTCAACACTCGAGCTGCCGGAGGCCTTAGTGAATCTTACCGGCGCAACCTGGAATGGCAGGCTTGCCGTTGCGGGCTTGACGGTTGATGAAAAGAATCAGCCGGTTGAGAAGCTGTGGTTCTATGACGGCCAGTGGCAGGAACAAAAGATTGAAGGACTCCCATTTGCCACTTCCCTGGTCAATGCGGACGGCACACTGATGGGCGTGGGCGGCCAATATATCGAAATTGATAAAGAAACCAATCAGGCGGCAGCGGCAGCTACAAAGGATATCGTGGCCATCGACACTAAAGCCGGCACGGTTTCAAAAGCTGGAGAACTGGCCGAAGCAAGAGTTTACGGTAAGGTAAACGCCCATGAAAACCGTCTGATCATATCTGGCGGTACAGACAGCACAGGCGAACCGGTAGGAAGTATTGAGCTCGTGACACAGAGCGAAAACGGCTATCAGGGAATGAAGGTCTCTCTTGATATAAAAAAAGGCCAGGCTTTTAACAGCATTGCCAATGCCACTGTAAAGAATGGTTTTATGCTGGCCGGTCCCCAGAGTGCGAGTGAAGACCCGGCGGCAGTAGCAGATACCTACACGGTTGATCCGCAGACAGGGGTGATAACGCCTTACGGGAAGCGGATTGACGATGGTATACTCATCGGAACAGGCGCTACAGCCTACCACGATCAGCTCTACGTGCTGGCCGCCAGCTACACAGCACCGGGCGGTTATATCTTCAAGGCAACCGCGGTTGAAACCATCAATCCTCAGCCGGGAGAGGAAGCGGACAAAAAGCCGGATGATAACAGCGGACAGCCGGTAAATCCTGAAAACAAACCGGATAATGTAAAAACCGGAATCGTTGAGGACAGCCAGACCGCGGCGTTCCTCTGTGCGGGAATGCTTATTCTGGCCGTTGCCGGACTGGCAGCCTACCGTAAAAGAAAAATAAGCTAGATTGAAAAACACCCTGCTTGCTAAGCGCAAGCAGGGTGTTTTTTATGGTCCTTTTATTCAGCCAGGCTGAAGGTCACTTCGACGCTCCCGCTCCCGAGGGCGTCGGCAAGGCCAGCAGTGTCCGTGATGGACCCGAGGCGGGTATAGCTGTAAGCGCTCTGAAAGCTTTCGTAGAACAGGACAAGACAGTTGTCCCCGTAGAGCATCAGATCGCCGGCGGCAATATGGCCTGGCCGCTCGGCGTTTGTGGGCAGTGCATCTGAGAGGAAGAAATATTTTTCGTTTCCGTTCATTTCATCCATATTCAAGGTCATGGGCATGGCGGCGGCCAGAGCCTGTGCGGGCGGAGTATCCTCCAGCTGCGGGGTGAAGACCCTGTCCCCAGCCTGAATGCGCAGCTCTGTGACAGCAGTGGCAGTGATCTCGGCCTGCGCAGTGGTCTGGACAGATGGGCCGGGTTTTTCTGATTTGGGTGCGCTTGAGGCTGTCGTGTCTGCGGCGCAGCCTGTGAAGGCAGCAGCCAAAAGCAGAGAACAGCACAGGAAAGCGGCTTTCAGGCGAATCATCACTTTTAGTACCTCCGGTTTCCTTGTTCAGAGAGTTTTGCCCATATCATAGGCCGCCTTTAAAACCAGCGGGGCGTTTTTGGCTGTGCCCACAGCGTCCAGGCCAGTGCCCCGGAGTACGCCGGCCAGCTTTGCGCGTTCAAAACAGTCGATCCAGCCCTGGAGGCCTTTGACAGCCCCATCCATTGAGTCCCTGTTTTCATCCGCCGAGGCAGCCAGCAGATAGATCTCTCTGAAAGCGTAATCTGCTGGAAACAGTGGGTTGCTGCGGTCGAGCAGTGTTTTCATCTGGCCGGACATCTCATAGAAATAGATGGGTGTCGCGAACACCAGCACGTCGGCGCTCAGCATCTTTTGTACAATGGCGTTGACGTCGTCCTGGATGACACAGCGCTCTGTTTTCTGGCAGGCCAGACAGCCCCGGCAGAAACCAATGGTTTTGCCAGCCAGACTGATTTTTTCGGCGTCGTGGCCTGCGTCCCGGGCGCCGCGTGTGAATTCATCGGCCAGTGTGTCGGAATTTCCGCCTTTGCGGGGACTGGTTGAAAGGATTAGAATATTTTTCTTCATAATGGATAACCTCTTTCTTTAAGGATTTTTTATACGCTAAGCTCACGGAGAACCTTCGCGGGGACTCCGGCGGCGATGGTGCCCGCTGGGATGTCCTTTGTGACCACCGCTCCGGCGGCGATAACTGCATTATCCCCGATGGTCACGCCAGGCACCACAGTGACATTTGCGCCCAGCCAGACATTTTTGCCGATGACCACAGGCGCCGGATGCATGGAGCTTCGTTTTTCAAGGGAAAAGTCATGGTTGAGGGTGGCCAGCACTGCGTTATGACCGATGAGCGCGCCGTCACCGATGGTGATACCGCCTTGGTCCTGGAAACGGCAGCCGCTGTTGATAAAAACATTTTTCCCCACCGTAATGTTCTTACCGCAGTCTGTGTAAAAGGGTGGGAACAGGCCGAAGGAGGCGTCCACAGGCTTGCCGGTCAATTCTGAAAAAAGTTCCCGGATTTCCTCGGGGCTGTGGTAGGCATTGTTGAGCGCGCTGGTGATCCGAAGCGCCTCCTGGCTGACCTTGTGCATAAATTCATGTGCTTCTGACCCGCCGTCAACGGTCAGGCCTTTATTTAAATGTTCTAAAAATGTGTCGAGATTCATTGGTAATCAGCTTCCTTTCAAATATTTGTTTATCATGGCTTTATTATATAACCTGACTTGCTGTAATAGCAAATACTTATATGCTATGCGATACCATGCTTGACAAGCATGGTAAACGCCAGTATACTGAGAGAAACAGAGAAAGGGAGTGCAGCCAATGGAACTGAGGGTTTTACGCTATTTTCTGGCAGTTGCCAGAGAGGAAACGATCTCCGGAGCTGCGGAGTCACTGCATGTGACCCAGCCCACCCTCTCGCGCCAGCTTATGGAACTGGAGGAACAGCTGGGAAAAAAGCTTTTTATCCGGGGAAGCAGAAGGGTTACCCTGACCGACGAGGGGGCTTTCCTGCGCAAGCGCGCCCAGGAGATCGTGGACCTGACGGACCGCACCGAGGCTGATTTTAAAGCGTCCGATGAGATTGTCGGCGGCGATGTTTATATCGGCGGCGGAGAAACCGACGCCATGCGGATTATCGCCCAGGTGGTTGGCAGAACGCGGAGGGATTATCCCCATATCCGGGTACATCTCTTCAGCGGAAACGCCGACGATGTGACCGAACGTCTGGATAAGGGGCTGCTTGATTTTGGGATTTTAATCGAACCGGGAGACATTACAAAATACGATTATATACGCCTGCCTGCCACGGACACCTGGGGATTGCTGATGCGCAGGGACAGCGTTCTGGCGGCGCAGCCCGACATTAAGGCAGAAAACCTGCTGGAGATACCGCTGCTCTGCTCAAGGCAGTCGCTGGTGCGCAATGAGCTGTCCGGCTGGTTTGGCAGCGACTCAGACAAGCTGAACGTCGTGATGACCTATAACCTGATTTATAACGCGGCCATCATGGTGCAGGAAGGCATCGGCTATGCCCTGTGCCTTGATAAGCTGGTGAACACCACCGGCGACAGCGCTCTGTGCTTCAGGCCGCTGAGCCCCCGCCTCGAGGCACAGCTGTACGTTGTCTGGAAAAAGCATCCGGCGTTCTCAAGAGCTTCAGAAATTTTTCTGAAGCAGCTCCAGGCGTTTCTGACAGAGGAGGATGGCAAATAAAAAAATAACCGCATTCCCTTTAAAGGGATGCGGTTGTTTTTTTATTTCAGAAAATTTACAAGGATAATGGAAACCCCAAGGACAGAGAGTACCACGCCGGTGGCCCGGTTGAGCACAATGGGGCTGGCCTTGTTGGCAAACTTGGCCGCAATTCTGGCCCAGAGCAGGGTAGATAAAACACAGAAAACAAGACTCCAGACATCCGGTGGGCCGCCGATGGCAAAATGGCTGACCGCGCCGGTAAAGGCCGTAAAGGCCATGACAAAAACACTGGTGCCGACAGCTGTTTTGAGCTCATAGCCCAGCACACTGGTCAGGATCAGCAGCATCATCATGCCGCCGCCCGCGCCCACAAAGCCGCAGATAAAGCCGATGGCCATGCCGCAGACCACAGACTGCACAAAGCGCTTTTTGGGGCTTGTGCCGGTCATGGTGTCCTTGGTGGCCATCACAGGTTTTACGATGAACTTAATGCCCAGCAGCAGCGTCATAAAAACTGAAAAGCCGCCCATTGCAGTGCTGGGGACAAGGCTGGAGATCCAGCTTCCAACCAGGGTAAAGCACAGAACCGCTGCCATCATGACCAGTCCGTTTTTAATATCCAGATTTTTGTGCTTGCCGTAGGTATAGGCGCTGACCGCGCTTGCCAGCACATCGCTGGCAAGCGCAATGCCAACAGCCTCATAGGCCGGGATACCCAGGAAGGTAATAAGCATCGGGCTGATCACCGCAGCTGCGCTCATACCCGCGAAGCCTGTCCCCAGTCCCGCGCCGATACCGGCGATAAAACAGATGATAAATTTAAACAGCATAGACGTTCCCCCTCGTCTGTCCGAAAGATTTTTCTGAAAATTTATGAGTATAACCTATATTCTATGCCTTAATGCGGTGAGTGTCAATGTAAAACTGCCCTCTTAATCCCTTTGCGAAAAGTCTTGACAGGCCTTAAACTTAAATCACAGGCAGCGCGCAGACCTGAAAAACTTTTGGAGGTTAACAATGGCAGTAACAGCAAATGTAAAGAGTGTCGGTTTGAAAATTGTATCAAACTATGGTGAAGAGAATGGAAAAATCGTTAAGAAGTCCAAGACCTACAGCGATGTCAAAAGCGATGCCACCAATGAGAGCATCTACAATACCTACAAGCTGATCAAGAACATGCAGGAACCCATCGGCGAGTCCTGTACCAAAACCATCGCCGAAGAGCTTATGGATGTGGCGTAAGGATAGAGGAGGAAAAAAATGGCAAATGTTTCAAAAGATTTACAGTTGATTTATGAATTGGCTAACGGCAAAAATTATACCCTGATCATTCCGGATTACAAGGACGGCATCACCGATGCCGAGATCGCCACAGGCGCAAACGGTATTTTAACCGAGGGGATTTTTGCGCCCGACGGACAGCCCCTGGCGGCGCTGGTATCCGCGGTGCGTATCGACACCACCAAAACCGAAGTGGCTTTGGCTTAGGCAGCAGGCAATGAGGGAAATCATCCGGGGCGCCGCCGCTGTGGCAGGCGGCACCCTCTCCTTCCTGTTTGGGGGACTCGATGATTTATTGGTGGTACTCACGGTTTTAGTCTGTCTGGACTATGTGTCCGGCGTTATCAAGGGAATTTACAGGCATGAGCTTTCCAGCGCGGTGGGCTTTTACGGAATACTGAAAAAATTGATGCTATTTCTGGTGGTCAGCGCTGCATTCATGGTCCAGAGGATCATAATGGCCGAGCTGCCCATCCGGGATATCACCGTGCTTTTCTACATTTCCAATGAAGGCATCTCACTGGTCGAAAACGCCGCAGAATTTATTCCCATTCCTGATAAGCTTAAGGCCGTACTCAAGGAATTTACAAAGGATGAAAAGGAAAAGAAATGAGTATTTTAGAGGTACAGAGAATTTTATCCCACCTGGGCTATAACCCGGGTGAGCACGATGGACTGGACGGCCCGAACACCCAGGCAGCCGTCAAAGCCTTTCAGCGAAAGGCTGGCATCAAGGCTGACGGTATTGCGGGACCGGTAACCCGGGGACATCTGGCAGAGGCCTATAAAAACAGCCGCGCCAGTGAACACTTTGCCATGAGCGAATACCAGTGTGACTGTGATGGCATGTACTGCGGCGGTTTCCCCGAGCTCATGGAGGAGGCCCTTCTGGCCCAGGTTGAAAACCTGAGAAACCGCCTCGGTCGCCCGGTCATCATCACCTCCGGCGTGCGCTGCACACAGCGCAACCATGAAGTGCGCGGTATCGAGTACTCCAAGCATAAGATCGGCTGCGCCGCAGACCTGTACTGCCCCGGCGTCCACTATTCCGAGGTGGCCGCTGTGGCCAGAGAGCTGGGGCTGGGTGTGATTGAATACCCTGAGCAGCGGTTTGTGCATGTGGAGGTATAGAGAAGAAAAACCGGGCATTGGGAGACGTTCCAATGCCCGGATTTAAATGAATGTGAGATACTAATTGACGGTGCTGGTGATTACTGGACTGAATTTGTCAGGCTGTGTCTCGGTGTAATACGTTTCAAAACCAGCAGCGTCAGCTGCCTTGCTGGCCCCCACATAGTGGAAGGCGACGTCGAAGCCGTAGGATTTGCCGTAGGACTGGAAGGTTGACACAATCTGATCCTGATACAGGTTACCAGTCATGGTGACAGCTTCTAAACCAGGGTATTGCTGCGTGACAGACCAGGTTGTGGAGGTTGTGTTTGTATAGCGAAGGGCCCAGTTCTTTGTGAGACCATTGCCCTTTGCTGTGGCCAGGGATTGATGAATATTATCGAAAGGAATGGCTGATGTTGTAAGAAATGAAGAGACACCGATAAATTTTTTATCAAACCAGATCGCCCCGGCATTGATTGTCCTGTCCGAGCCATGACGGAAATCATCCGATAGTTTAAATGGATTCCCGCCGTCGCCACGTATCATGGCCTGGAGTTGGGGTGTGCCCATTCCAGAGCTTCCGCCAAAGCTTTCGAGTGTAGCAATCTCCTTGCTGCCGGCGGCCGCCTTTAGGCTGTTTACAAGATCATCTTCACTGGCCCAGGAATAGGATTTATAGTTGCCGATGGTCATTTTTACATTTTTGACGTAGTCCTGGTATTCTCTGTGCTGGGTGTAGCTGTTTCCTTTAAAGCTTTGATGGCTGTACTCAGTTTTCGGCTCAATGTAGATGCCTAGACCGTAGGTGTAATCTGCGCTGTCTACTCCGATCTCTGTTTTTACATGAACATCTGTCAAGGCTGGTGTAATCGCGGGTGTGTCTCCCGTCATCGGCGAATCGGCGTATACATAGAAGGCGGCCTGGCCTGCCTGCTGTACCCATACATTTGAAACCCGGGCGTTTCCAGATAAGCGGACGCCATATTTGCCATATTTAACGCTCGACTGTTCGAGATCGCCGCCAGCCTTAACATGAACCGCGGCGATGTGGTCATAACGGTAGTTGTCCGGTTTCACGGTGCTTTGGGGTTCATAGTAAGGTGTGCCCATTCCAATGGAACGCGGCGCGATAACCTCGGTGTTTTTTAGTGTACCCTCCACAGCGGTCATTTCACAAAGGCCATGATCAGTGGGCATTACAAAATTTTCGGCGGTTTCACCGGCGTCTGTAAAGGCGCTGATCGTTTTGCCGTTGCCGTCGAGAACATGTCCAGCGGGAATGGTGATGGTATTGGTGACGCCGTAGATGTTGTCCGCCAGTTTCACATCGCCGTTGGCGATACCGGCGATCAAGGCTTCGAACGTTCTGACCTCGGTGACACCATTGGCCGCCGGGGATGTCTCAAACACCGCAGTATTTTCGACGGGGGATTCTTCAGCCGGCCGGGGTTCCTCAGCCGGCTGAAGGTTTTCCATCGCTTTTGGAACTTCCTTCACCGAGTTCGGGACCTCCGCGTCGTTGACGGAGTCTGTTTCCAGGCTCTCTTGTTCCGGAGTGTTCACAGCGGTGGTTTCCTCTGCGGCCGGCACATTGTCCGGAGCGTCCTCAGCCTTTACGGGATGGACACAAAGAACAGAGAACAGCATCAAGAAAATCAACAGGACGGCTTCGGTTCGGATAAAATGCTTTTTAGAAATCATTTGTTTTACCTCCTCAATTTACATAGTTTTCAAGCATTTCTTTGATGTATGGGATGTGGTCGGATGGGCAATTTGGTAAGTTATCTATATAGCAATCTTTACTTGCATCCTCTTTATAATTGGAGAAGCCTAAAGCGTGTCCACAATAGTTAACATAAATGATATTTTCGTCAATAGAATAACTTTCTTCTTTCTTATAGGATGTAGCGAAGAGTTCTTTAAACTTTTCTGCTTCCTCTGGAGTAGTTGAGTGCTCCTTTATGAAATTGTCCAGTGTTTGATTTATGTTTGCAACAATTTTGTTTTTTGCTTTTTCTAAAATGGCTTGATCATTTGTATCAAATTGTAAAGCAATGGGGACAGTTTCACCTACAAGGACACAGCTGGTAATTTTACTTCCAAACATATCTTCAAGGTTTTCCTCTAAAGTGCCTGTGGCAGCTTGCAGGTCAGCAATATCGCTTGATAGAGTTACGTCTGTGTTGTCCTTAAAAACATCCGCCAAATCGTATCCATCAAGCCAATTCTCCGCCGGGCTACCGACGAGATCGCCCTTGCAGCTATCATTGTAAGACGCAACCGTATTGCTAGAAACTGTGCAGTGGGTCAGGGTTGCTTTGGGAACTGTGGCGTTACCGACAATACCTCCCGCATACGGTGTACTCTGAGAAGCATCGCTTTCGACTGCCGAGATAGTGTTGCCTGTTGCGCTGCATTTTATAAGGATTGTGCCTGCGCCTGCGCTGCCCACCAGCCCGCCGACATCGGCGTTGCCCTGGATACTGCCCTCTGTCACATTGCATTTTTTGATCGTCGTATTGCCGGCAACCGAACCGGCAAAAGCGCCCACGTTTTCACAGGCTTTTATGTCTGTTTTTTTAATGTTCAGATTTTTTATTTCGCCTGCGCTGACAGAGCCAAACAGCCCAGTGTTATCGGATGCTGAGGTTATTTTCAGATTTAAAATGGTGTGCCCATCCCCGACAAAGTTTCCCTTGAAAACTTTGTCGGATTTTCCGATGGGTGTCCACTCTCGATTGTCCAGATCAATGTCCTGACCCAACTGAATGGTTTTTTGGGAAAAATCATTTCCGTCATTTACCAGAGATGCCAGTCCTGCCAGCTGCTCGCCGGAGGAAAGCGTAAAGCTTGTGTCGTTGTCGTTATACCAGCTGGTGTCCGCTGTCTTAGCCCATTTGGATTTCTGTAAAATATTGTTGATGTATAATTCTGTTTTTCCTGTGATCGGAGCCCGTCCGCTTGCGTCGACATAGCCTGTCATTTTGATATGGTCAATGATCTCGGCGTCTGTGGCTGGACTTTGGGCATCACCGACGTAGAAGCTTCCATCAATGTGAACAGTAGCGTTTCCGACCTCCGCGGCAGCTGTACCATCGTAGCTACAGCCGCCTGCGTAAAATCGTCCAATTTTATCGTCACTGTTACTGTCTTGTAATCGGATATTCTGAGCGTTTATTACTACATTTTCAACATTTGCAGTCTTACTGCTGAGCGCAAACCCGCCGCCAAATACTTCTGGAATGGTGCTGTCTTTAATGTCTATTGTCGCAGTATCCGTTACATTGACATTCGTACCGGCATTAAAAACCATTCCACCACCAATGATAGAGCCTGTTGTTGTGAGCTTATCAATTGTAATATTTGTATTTTCAGTTGATGCGTCGCTATTGGCGCTGTCCGAATGGCCGCCGCCCAAAACAGACGCATTAAAGTTCACAAGATTTTTAAGCGTAAGGTTTGTCGTTTTTGCTGTTGCGCTGGCATTTTTGCTTAAGGCCCATCCTCCCGCGTAAATATTTCCTTCGTCTATGCTGTTGTCACTGTTAAAATAGCCCATATTGAAGGTGCTGCTGTCGATTGAGATATGGGTGTTATTCACATTGGCTTTGGAATTTTCGCCGTCTGCGTAGCCGCCGCCCACAATTTCATCATCTATATATCCGTCGGTGATGGTGATGTTAGTATCACCGGTTACGCTGGCGTCCGCGTTGGCTTCGGTGGTCTTACCGCCGCCAAAGAGGTAGCTGATGCGGCCGCTCTTCATGGTAAAGTTGGTTGAGGCAACGGTTTTGTTAAGACCGCCGGCAACAAAGTATAAGGATAAATTGTTATTATACTTTTCCTCCAGAGGAATAATCTCCATGCCATCGCCAAATTCAAAATGATGGCCGTTGGCATACATATACCGGACGCCGTTAACGTCTATTTTGATATGGTCGAAAAGGGTGTCAGCGTCAAAGCTCAAATCTGACTGCATCACCAGTCTTCCGTTATCCCTGCCTGTAAAGTGTACGGGCTTTGTAATGGTGTATAAAGTCTCTTCGCCAAAATACACGTCTCCGCTTACATAGATCGTTGTTTGTTTATCATCGGAGGCCTTTTCAAGCGCCGCTTCCATTGTTTTCAGCGGTTTATTTTCTTCAAAACCGGAGTAGCTGTCATTTCCGTTTTTAGAATCAACATAGAGCTTATCGCTGGCGGCAATCTCAAAGGTCAGTGTCAGCTCGGCTTTCGTCTTATTTTTTCCAGTAACTTCAATGACCGAGGTTGTATTTCCTTTGGTCGTTGGTGTTCCTGTGATTTTACCATTTTCCAGGCTCAAGCCATCTGGTAAGGCCGCTTCTGCTTTAACCGCGTAAGTGGCATTGCCGATGGTGGCATCATTTTGGATGCTGACCGCCGAGGTCAAGTTGTAGGCTTCAATGGCGATACCCACGGTTCCTGTGAGATCAAGACTTGTTGGCGTCAAGGTAATCTGTTTTATTTCAGGATCATTCCCTTTAAAAGTACCGCTTCCTGAGATAATACCATTGCAGATAATTCTCCCGTTATTGATAATAGCGCCATCATTGATGAGTTCTTTATCTTCGGGAATAGTGAGTGTCTGTCCTTTGGAAATAGTCAGTATAACGCCTTTTGATATTGTCGCATTACCAGTTAAATCCACGGCTCCTACCAGTTCCACAGCCGGTGTTTGTACAAATTCGCCAAGTTTGGCGCTTGAAAGAACAGATGACAGGTAGCCCGCTGTTTTAACGAGGGTTCCATCGACTGTATTATTTGAATACTGAATTTTTCCTGGGCTATTGTCGATATGGACAATCCCTGCCGCGCCTGTACTGCCGGATTTTATTGAATCAGGGGACTTTTGAGTAAGGATTCCTGTTGTCTGGCAGTTTTCGACTTTTGACCCATCAGTTCCTTTAATCCAAGAACCAATTCCCGCAAGCTCAGTCCCGCTGACCTCGCCGGTATTTGTGCAGTTTGAAATTTCTATTGTTAATTTTTCAGAAGTATCAATGGTTCCAAAAATCCCCCCAAAGTGCCAGCCTCTTGTTTGATTAAAATAAGGCTGTGTATTATCTGAGAGATTGTTGAATTGGTCAGCCGGCCAAAGAATATCGGCGGCGTTACTGCAGCCGCTTACCCTGACCGCACCGCTTTGAAGATCTTTTTGTTCTAAAGCGCCGATTATGCCCGCGGCGCCTGTGTCCATAGCGTTGATCTGGCCAGAGAGGACATGACAGTTTTCGATTGTTATCGCGTCATAACCATAGCCGACAATTCCACCGACACCATAATATCCTTTGATATCAATGTCTTTAAGCTGAATATTTTTAAAGGCGGCGCTGCTCGCATTGCCAAAGAGACCCACAGAACACATTTTCTGAACAGGCTGGGATAAATTTGATATCATATGTTCCCCGCCATCAAAAGTTCCGTTGAAGTAACAGATGGTTACCTTGCCATCGGTTTTGCCGTAATAATCAGCTTTTGTAATATCCTCGCTCATAGATGTTTTGCCAATAGCGGTCCAGGCTTTGCCTGATAAATCAATGTCGTTCATCAGTGTAAAGGTCTTACCATCCATATTGTTGGCGGACAGAGTATTGTTGCTCTGGTCTTTTGCATCACCGTTAACCAGCGCTGCCAGGCCTGCCAGCTGGGCTGGTGTCTTGATTTTAAAGTCTGTTTCTGTATTATTAAACCAGGTGGTATCCACTCTGCTGCCATCCCAGGCGCCGACAGCTGCGGCTGCGGTGGTAATTGCTTTTGAAGTCCCTACAATGTTTGGATCGCTGCTACTTACCTCTACCTGAATGAATTTGCCGATATCATTGGCGGTTACCTCATAGCTCATATTGACGGCGCCCTCAATTTTGGTAAAAGGACCGTCTGGTGTATCGCCTGAAAACCACTGATACTGGAAATTTCCGCCGATGATGTCTAGGATGCTGATTTTGTCGTAAACCTTGGGCGTTTCATTATCCAATTTAATCTGCGGAATGTCTTCCCTGACGGTGACAACACAGGTATCGGTTTTGCTGCCGTCTGCCGTGGTAACCGTGATGGTGGTCATGCCTTTTGCTATAGCGTTAACTGTACCGTCTTTGTCTGCTTTTGCCACGGCTTCGTCACTGCTGCTCCAGATAATGGTTTTGTCCGCAGCGTAATCCGGCGTGACGGTTGCGGCCAGCACTTTGGAATCGCCGGCTTTCATGTCCAGCGTATGCTGATCCAAAGTTACGCCAGTGACCTTATTATCAAGAATACCGCTGATTTTCGCACTTGAGCTGTCTTTATAATCGCCGGTTCCTGTAACGGTCAGCCGAAGTACCTTACCGACATCTTCCCTGCTTAAAGTGTAAACCGCGCTGGTTTCACCAGGGATCGGTTCAAAGGCGGTGCCGTCGCCTCTTTGCCATAAATAGGTGACCGTGGCATTTTTGGGGATCGTGGCGGCAGTGACCTTATGTCCGACAACGGGCTGATCCTTTTCAATGGTCAGGTTAACGGCGGTGACAGAGGTTTTTGAAGCCAGCTTGCCCATGGCGCTGCTGATGGCCTCTGTTTTTGCCACAACTTCTTCCTGCGTGGTTTCGGGGAGCGTTTTTGCTGTTTCATAGGCGCTTTGGAAGGCCTGCCAGCTGGCAGCGGTGTAAGCAGTTTCCAGCTTGGCGTCGGCTGTCCTTTTCATTTCATCCAGCTTATCGGTACCGGCAAATATCAATTGCGTTTTTGCGGTATCAATTCCCTTAAGGGCAGAGTTCACCTGATCGGTTGTGGCCAGGGCGTCCGTTTCTACACGAATGGCGGTGTTGACAGCGGCGGTGTAGCTGCTCCAGGTATTTTCTTTATAGTAGCTTTCTTTCAGGGAGTAGGCCGGATTCTGGCGATCTTCCCCAATTTCTGCGCTGATGGCGGCGGTTAAAACGGTTTTGTTGGCTGTAATGACTTTGGTAGCCTCGCTTGTAACACTGCCAGTATAATGTCCATTTTCTTTTCCAGTGACAGTCAGGGTGAGGTTTTTGCCAATATCGCCTTCACGAACTGTGTACGTGCTGCCGCCGCCCACTTCCTGACCGTCTGCTTTCCAGAAGAACAGGGCATCGGATACCCCATTTTCCGGGTCAATCGAGGTGCAGGTAAGGATTTCTCCAACGGTGACGGCTTTTCCACCACCGCTCATGACAACAGCCTTGAACGGGGATGTCACCGGGAGGCTTATGGTTGCTGCGACGGAGGACGAGGCTGGATTTTCCGGAATCGCTATGATAACAGCGTCGCCAGCCGCTTTTGCGGTTACCACGCCGGCTTCATCAACGGTGGCGATGCTCTCTGTCGCGCTGCTCCACTTGATGTTTTTGTTCGTGGCGTTATCGGGTTTAACGGAAACGGTCAGGCTTAAAGTATTGCCAACCTCGATGCTGTCCGCTGCTTTCTGAATGGTGATGTTCTCAACGGGAATATCCGTTGGCGCTTTTTTGTTCACGGTGACCATGCAGGTAGCTTTGTAGTCGCCATCCTTTGTGACCACGGTGATCTTGGTCTGGCCTTCTGCCAGGGCTGTGACCTTGCCGTTTCCGTCGACTGCTGCAATTTTATTGTCCTCGGCATACCAGGCAATGGTCTTGTCAGTGGCGTTATTTGGAGCGATTTTAGCGGTCAATACAGCATTGTCACCAACGGTCATGGTGAGCTGGCTTTGATCCAGGGTTACACCGGTAACGTGAACCACCGCAGGCGTAGGTATTGGAGTTGGTTCGGGAGTCGGCGTTGGTATTGGTTCAGGTGTGGGAGTTGGAACAGGCTCCGGCTGCGGTGTTGATGGCTGCGGCGCCGGTGGATTCGTCTGTCCGCCTCCGCTGCTGGTATGATCAGCATTGCCGCTGGTATTATTGTTTTCACGCCGGTCACTGTTGTTATCGCCGTTGCTGGCGTTGTTATTCACTGCGGTGCTGGCAGAGGAATCGGTATTTTTGGCCGAATCGGCTTTGCTGTTTACGTCATTTCCGCTGGCGCTTTTTGCGATCGGGTTGGCGGAAACCTTGATGTTGGCAGGTTCAAGGCTGCCCTGAATATTTTCTTCTTTGTTGGTAATAACATTCTCGACGCTGCCTTCGCCGTTAAGGCTCAGTGGGGTTTCTGTGGCCAGTGTGCTCACCTTGGCGTCCTTTGCGATGTTCACAGTGCTGTCTTTGGCTTTGTCTGTCACGATGAGCTTTCCGACTTCGGCGCCGGCATTGAGGTTGATCTCTGCTTTGGCGTTCACGTCAAGCTTGTCAACCCTGCCATTGATGACGAGTCTGGATTCCTGAGCGTTTTCCCCGATGACCAGTGTCTTGAGCGGGCTGTCGACGGTCATTTCAGCCTTGCCGTCCAGCTTGACGGTTTCGACCTTTGCGTCTTTGGCGATGGCAACCGTACTCCCCTCACCGTTTTTAGCGATTGACAGGGTGGTGACTTTCCCGCTGAGCTCCAGCTTTGCGGGCTGGATAACGTTCAGCTCTGCCGCCTCAGATTCTTTGTCCAGTGTAAGGCGGACGTCTTTCTTGTTGAGGCTGACCTTATGCAGCGCAGTTTTTTCAAAATGGACGGAGTTCGCACCGCCGCCATTGATGTCTGTATCCTTTGATATACGGCTGTCCCGGATCATGACAGTCCCTTCTCCGACGGCCTTGTCTACGGTCAGGGTGCCGGTGATTGTGGCGTTCTCTAAAGTGACGCCGTCCGATTTAATCCGCACGTCACCATAGGTGGCCTGATCGCTGTAGGTTCCTGCTGTGTCAAAGACCTTTGCCTCTGCCTGCGTGCTGTTTTTCTTTCCGCAGCCAAAGACCAGCAAAAGAACGGTGAACACTGCCAGAAGGACGATCGCGATGTTTTTCTTTTTCATCTTTTTACCTCTCGTGTATAATTGTTTTATCTATATTTAAGGGACGTTGCCCTTGATGGGAAAATAGGGATTTCAGGTTTACCTGAAAAGCGTTGTATTTCGCGGGTAAACTAAAATGATAAAAGCGCTGGAGCATGCTTAAATCAAAGTATGGCCAGATAAACTCTTTTTGGCCGCGGGCGGCTTGGGCGGCACTGCCGGCCAGCTGTCTGTACAGAGCTTCCGGTGGTGGCTCATATATGTTTGAATAATGCTTGTATTTTTGAATTTTTTTGTCAGGGGATGGAAAGGAAGATTCATCAGAGTATTTTTTCACAGTGAGGATGGTTTGGCCAAAACGGCAGCAGCCAAAATCCGGGCTCTCCGCTGCTAAGGGAGAACCGCCCAAATCCCGCAGGATACGGCCAGCACAGGGAATCGCTTCAGCGGGCATAAAGACCTCAACTTTTTGACGGTAGCGCAGGTCTGGATAGGGGTACAGGTGCTTTAAAGGCAGGTCGCTGCACAAAAGGCATTTTAGATTTTGCGCATCAAAACCGCAGAATACCTTTGTCAGCAGCCGTTGCTGTTCTGCTTCTTTTAATATACCCTTAATTTTCCATTTTTTTAATTCTGACATGACAGAATTACTGGGTTGATCGTTTTCATACAGGCCTTCCAAACCATAGCAGATAAATGAAAGCATGTATAAACGATCTGCCTCCCGGCAGACAAGTTCCCAATTTAATTTTGAAGGAGGACGGGCCGGCGGGCGCACTTCAAGCACCGAAGCTGCCAGTTCATACAGATATTGCATTTCAACCGTATTTTCTTTCATACTATCTCCTTAAGCCCAAAAGCGATTAAATATTTCTTTAACCTTATTTGTTTATAATATTAGCTGCCTGTTTAGAAGATACAGGCACAGCTCGTTTTTCATTCGTGGAATAATGTCATTCCACGAACTTATCTGCATTCGTCCCATAAGTGCAGGGCTTTTTCGATTCTGTGACCAGATTTTGACCAGATTTTAAATGCTTTCGATTTTAGACATCTCGATACGGTCCTGTTCATCAATGGTGTGCACATAAATTTGTAAGGTTATGGTGGGAGTTGAATGCCCAAGAATTCTGCTCAGCGTTGCGATCTGCATATTTTTGCTGGCTGCGATGGTGGCAAAGGTATGCCGTAAAGCATGAAAATTCACACAGCGGATGCCTGCTTTCTTCAAAAGCTCTGAAAAAAAATTTTGATAAGCTCTCGGATCAAGATAGGAGCCATGCCGGTTACTGAACACAAAGCTTTCTTCAGTGAAGATGCCGCTTTTTTTCAAGCTCTTCTGGTATGAGTATAACAGTGTGTAGATACCGTCGTTCATAGGGATGTCTCTTTGGGAACAGACAGACTTTGTTTGGCCAAATACAATTTCGGTTTTATTTTTTCCAGGGGATTTGGCCTTGACTCGCTGGATTGAATGGCGGATATGAATGGTTTTTGACTGCAGATCAATGTCTGTCCACCGCAGGGCAGCCAACTCGCCCAGACGGATACCTGTTTTTAGTGCGAGTAAGATAGCCCGGGCCTTTTTGTCACAAATTTTATCCCTGAGTGCTTTTTCTAATTTTTGATACTCATTTAATGATAAATAAGTGGGCTTTTTCTTCTGACTGGGTGGAATCCGGATCGTTTCACAGGGATTGTTCTGAACCATTTTTAATTCGATCATTTTTTCAAAAAAGGATGACAGCAAAACAAGGTGAATTTTTATCGTTGATGGCGCCAGTCCCTTATGCTTATTTGCGTCTGTACGAAGATAATGAATATAGTCCTGGACTACCGCCGCTGTGACTTCAGTGACCGGAAAATCACCAAGCTGCGGCACAATATGTTTATAAACGATGCTGCAATAGCGCGTGTATGAGGAGGCTTTTACTGAGAATTTTTTATGTTCTTCCAGCCATTGGACAAGGCATTGTCTCAGCGTTGCGCCTCCCTGGACAGAGTTTCTCAAAGAATAATTTTCGGCCATAAGCTCTAAACTTGTCACGGGTAGATTGTTTCTCTTCTGTTTGCGAATCAGACGTTCAAACGCTACTTTTTCAGAGACACTTTTTTCAGCTTCTTCCAAAAGCGCTACAATTTCCCGATAAGTGTCGGCATAGATTGACCGATAAATTGCTTTTCCATGAATTTCCTTATAGCCAGTAATATAACGCCCTTCGTAGCGGTTATCAGAGCGTTGATATATATTTTTGCGATGCTTCTTCATTGCCTTACCTCCTTATACCATTTTTTTGACCAGATATATAATAATTATAAAACTTCAATAGCTCTAAAAGTGCTACTTAAGCAATCTGATTTTTGCAAAAAAAGATTTTTATTGTAATTTTTTTAAAAATTAATATACATATTCAATGAGAAAAGTGATATAATAAAAACAATATTTAACATTTTCTCTAAATAGCAGAATATTTTTGCTCGTGGAATGACATTATTCCACGAGCTTTTTATATTTTTGAGTTTTATTTTGATATAAGAACGATGATCCCTTTCAAAGGAAACAGTTAAAGCTTTTCTAAAAAAACAGACAAATAAAAACACGGGCATTGGAAAGTTTCCAATGCCCGTGTTTAACAACTGGCTACATCTCCTCAGCCCCGCCGGTTTTATTCAGGACAACGACCGCGGCGATGACCACAGCGATCCCGAGAATCTGAATCCAGGAGATGACCTGGCCAAACATAAAGTAGCCTAAAATGGCAGCGGTAATAGGTGAAAAGGCCGCCATCATATTGGTGATGGCCGGATCTACCAGAGAGAAAGACTTGACCCAGACATACTGGGTTAAAATCTGAGTAAAAATGCCGTAAGCGGCAATGGTCGACACCAGCAGCGCGATATTTTGGGCGGCGGCAATCTCACCGACTACAGCCCAGGGCGGGCACATGGTCCAGTAGATCAGGGCAGCGCCCAGGTTATAATAGGTGATGAGCACATTGTTGTCGATTTCATTGTTAAGTGCCCATTTGAGCAGCAGAGCAATGGCGCAGTTGCAGAACCAGTCCACCGCGATCCACAGAAGACCCATGGGGCTGATGAAAGCCTCGGGCGAAAAGACATTTAACACCATGATCATCCCCACGACGGCCAGTGAAAGTGAGATGATCTTTCCTCTGGTGATTTTATATTTAAAGATGAATGAGGACAGCAGCATTAAAATAAAGACGTGTGAAAAATCCAAAGCTGAGAAAACACCGGCGCCCATATAATTTAAGCACATGGCGTAGGAATAGTAGGTCAGAGCATTGACGATACCGCCGCCCACCAATACGACCAGCAGATGCTTCCAGCTGATTTTAAATGCCTTTGGATTTTTAATCAGCGTTTTGATGCCGTAAAAAATAATGATAATCATTGGCCCGAGCGATGAAACGGCAATATCGCTCATGCCGAAATTTTTGAGCAGTGAGATAAAAATGCTTAGAGTTCCCCAGATTATCCCGGCCAGTCCACCGAACAGTATCCCCTTTGTCAGATTGCTCTTAGTAGTATCACTCATTTTAATTTCCCCCTTACATGATTAAGCTGATGATAAATGTTTCGAATTCTTTTTCCGTGACCGACAGGCTCTCCCGGATCAACGCCTGGTATTCCTTAGGATATTCTCCGATTAACGCCTCGACGCTTTGATTTTCTTCATACATATGCTTGTTCCCCCTTAATATTTTCCGTATTCCCGTACAAATTGCAGTACGGCTTTTATTTTTTCAGGCGCTGCCTCACTAATGTGGAAAGGCGCTTTGTCAAAGCCAAAGTAGAACTGCCCCTGAGCCATGCCCGCGTCCATGAGCTCTTTGGCCTTATCCAGACATTTCTGAAGCGGGTAATGTGTCAGATAATCCAGCGGATAGGCGCAGGAGACCATGTTTTTTCCTTTAAAAGCTTTGAGTGTTTTGGCAAAATTCTGATTTTGAATAGCGATGATAATTTTGTTTTTGGGCAGCTCGGCATAATAGTCTAAATACCGGCCGTCGCTGTAATCTCCCTGAAACTGGAGGTAAAGGCAGTGTCCTTTTTCCGCTAGAGTGTTGCAGACCTTTTTAAAGGTCGGCCAGAAGAATTTGTCAAAATTTTTCGGACTGATCATGGGCGGCAGGTGGACAAAGGCACAGGCGCAGGACAGGCCGTTTTCATCTGCCGGCAGAGTATTTTCAATGTAATTGATCATGACGGGTGCCAGAGCCTCGCAGGCAGCCTCCAGCTCCTTCTTTTTCCGCCGCATGTCCAGCGAAACCTGTGTCAGGCCTCTGAGATGATCCCCGATCAAATCAAAGGGCGCGTAGAACATGGAACCGTAATAGATGGGCACTTCGTGGGCATAGGTGACGGTAAAAAGCTGGTTGTAGAAATCCGCCATCTGTTTTTTTTCAAAGAGCATGGCCTGAGCAATGGTTCGTATATCGCCCGCACTTCCCTTGCCGAGGGCGCTGTACATTCTGGGCAGGACTTTTTTGACAATGCAGTCCACTGGACTCTCGATGAGCTCAGGATATTCTGCATCGCTCAGTGCCATGACCTCGGGGTGCTGCATGATGCCGTTTTCCCGGTTCTGTATCCAGGTCCGGCTGCCCAGAAGAATGCTTTTCTGCGGCGGTATCCAACCAAGGCCAAAGGTGGCGTCGATTTCAAAATCGTCTAAAAGCTTTTTGTAGGCCTCTGTAATTAAGTTATAATCCCAACTGGCCCTCATAAAATCCAGTCCCGCGTATTCACAGGCGTAGCTTGTCTCAAAATCTGCCAGTATGGGGACGTGCGCGGCGGCCTGCCCGCACATGGTATTCTTAATGTTTTGAATGCGTTCTTCATAAATCATTTTAATCTCTCCCTTTTATTATATGCATATAATATTATATGCATATAAGTTTATAGTCTTCTGATATTTTTGTCAAGTAGTTTTTATTTTTTGTTTTTTTTACAAAAAATGCATGCTATAATAAGCCAGAGGTGAATTATGGCCAATTACAAAAAAGGAACAGAAACAAAAACAGCGCTGTACAACAGCGCGAAAAAATTTTTTTATACAAAAGGTTACAATGAAACAACCATCAAGGAAATCGTTGTGGAGGCCGAATCAAACCCCGGCCTGTTTGTCTATTACTTTGAGGGAAAAGAATCGGTAGCCATCAGTATTTTTCGTGAATTTGCGGATGCGATTACCCTTGCGCTTAAGGATATCCTTGCTCCGTTAAGAGATAAGGGAGAGGATTTGCTCATCGACATGGTGGAGTACCGGGCGTATTTTGAGTGTATTAACGCCGGCCCTGAGATTGTACGGTTTTATAATAATATTTCGGAGCTCGGCAGCTTTCCAAGGCTGGTCATCAGCTGGATGGATTTCTTCACCCATAAACGCTACAAAGACGGGCTGAAATATGAGACGAATCCTATGATCTGCGACAAAACTTATTTTGACGCGGTCGCCTCCCTGACTGCAGGTATGCAGATCCAGTTTTTCCGGGATATTATTCAGAAGAGTATCGCTATCCCCTATGAGGACGCGATCGATATGTTTTTGACGGAGTGCTACCGCTTTCTGGTGCCGGATAAAAATCAGGTTCAGGAAAATGTGCGGAAATCCCGCAAGATGGCCGGGAAGCTGAAATTTGAAGTGAGCGAATACTTTGAGGTGAAGGTGTTCCAGAAAAATTAAAAAAACCACAGCAATTCTTGCAGTATTGCTGTGGTTTTTTTAAAAGAAAACATCATTTCAAAAAAGATTTCCCATACAAATCAATGTTCTCCCCCGCTGCGTAGAGCACGCTTTTTCCAACGGGTTCGTCCTTCATGGTGTAATAATAGGTCGTAAAACAGAAGACCGGGTCGTCCCTGTCCACCAGCAGCTTATTCTGGATAAACCGGTTGGGCGTATCCATGGTGATCTCGAGGACTTTTTTGATCTCAAAGCCGTCGAGAATTTTATTGATGGTCTGGAGGTTCTTTTCGGTCATGTCTGCCATGCTCTCGGGGTTATAGCGGCCATTTAAGAGGAGCGCGGTAATGATGTAGCAGATGGGAAGTGTGTCGGAGTACAGGATCTGGCGCATTTCCACGGCCTTCATTTCCTGCCGGATCTCCCGCATTTTAATGAGGGACAGGTTAATGTCCTCCACGCTGATCTCGGTGATTTCCTCGTTAATATTGGCCTGGGGCGCAAAGCTGATGAGGTACTGCTCCTTTTCGCATTCCCGCACAAAGGTCCCTACCCGCTCCACTGCGCTCAGATACCCTTTGTTAATTAAAGAGGAGATGCTCTTGCGGACTGTGACGATGCTGGTATTATACTTTTTTGCCAGCTCGGCATAGGTGGGGAGCTTTTCTCCGGGCTTCAGGTTGCCGTAGTGGATGTCATCCATAATATCATTGATGATTTGATCGTATATTTTTACTTTCATTGGTGTCACCTGCTTTGGCCTTTAAGGCAGATAGGTAATGCCGGTCAGCTTGCAGCATTCTTTTCTTATGTAAAGCTTGCGCATGCCCAGCGGGTCGTCGTTATCCATGAGGTTCTGGGTAATCTGCATGACGGGCGTGTCCTCGGGGATGTTCAGTTTTTCCGCGGCCTGGGCGTCACAGCCCACAGCCTCGATATGGATGCGTTCCTGGGTGATATAAAGGTGGTTCCGCTGATTGACGATTTCGCTGAAGCTGTTGTACTCAAAGTCGTCATTCCAGGGGGAAATGCCGGGGAAATAAGGAATAAACTGGTTGTCGTAAATAACAGGCAGGTCGTCCTTGAATAAAAGCCAGTTGATGAGCACAATGCGGGAGTCCGGTGCGACCCGCAGATGATAGACCAGCTCGATGGTGGGCTTGATGATCTCTGAGCCCAGCAGTTCTACGCGGTTGTAGGGTTCCTTTAAAATATTTTCAGGCTTCAGGGAGAGGACAAACTTGTCGTTGGTCTTGGCCAGCACATAGTTGCCCTTGCCGGGAATGGTATAGACATAGCCCTCCTCGATCAGGTTGCGCAGGGCGTTGCGGATGGTGATCCGGCTGACTTTAAATTCCTCGGCCAGAGTATTTTCCGGCGGCAGCGGTGTATCCGGCAGATAAATGCGCTGCTTGATTTTATTTTTTATTTTATCGCAGATTTCATCGTATTTATAGCTTATGGGAAACGCCCCCCTCCACCCATTCCTTACAGAGGTTTACACCCTCGTAAACATCCTTGGTAAAAGCGTCGGCGCCCACGTACTCCACAGCGTCCCTGTGCGTTGACAGGCCGCCGAGGATGATTTTGACCTTGTCTCTCAGGTTTTCCCTTACCAGAAGTTCGTTGGTTTCTTTCATATATTTCACGCCGTTTGCCATAATCGAGCTGATGGCAATCACATCGGGATGGGATTTTTGGGTTTCCTCCACAATTTTTTCCGGCGAAATGTCAATGCCCAGGTCGATGACCTTAAAGCCGGACATGAGGGCCGCACTTTTGAAAATGGATTTTCCAATGTCGTGGAGATCGCATTCAATGGTACATAAAAGAATGGTGCCAATGGCTTCCTCGGGGTTTTCCTTCTCGAGCTTCAGGCAGTCGAGTTTTAAAATTTCCTCAAAAATAATACCGGCCATCATGAGGTCCGTGACGCCGTAGCGGCCGGTTTCAAAATACTTACCCACCTCATCCAGCCCGGCCTGAACGGATTCAATGATCTGCATCTGGGAGGCGCCTTCCTTAACGGCATAGCGTACCAGCTTGATGACCTTTTTTTCTTCCAGTTTCTTAACAGCGGTTACGATGGATTCTAGCAATGGGAATGCCTCCTTTTTAATCGATGAATGCTTTAGGCAGATAGCCTTCAATGCGTTTTTGCTGCGCGTGGGTCAGTGACGGCGCTACATAATTTTCAAGCCGCTCGTCGATGATGGCGCTTGTTTCTTCCAGGATGTCCTGTTCCCTGTCTGTATTTTTAAAGGGATAGGGATAGTAATGTTTTCGGATAAGGCGAAGGTTACTCATGTTAATGTAATTGTCGGTACAGCCGGCTTTTTTAATGGCGTCAAGCATCAGTGTGACGGCGTTCACCTCAAAGCCGCCCAGGTAATGCCTGATTGTGCTGTGAAGGGCTTCGTCCAGAATATACTTATTGTAATTGATGGTGTTCAGAGAATCTTCAATGCCAAAGGCGTGCATCATGCAGTCGACGCCGGAAAACAGGCAGGAAAAAAGATTCATGAAGCTCTCGGCGCCGCTCTGATAATCCAGATATTTCGAATCTGTAAAGACGCCGCCAGACCGGACTGGGATTTTATAAAAGCGGCCCATTTCCGCTGCGGCCATGGTAAAGAGCGCAGTGGTCGGCTCTCCGGGTGAGGCGACTGCATTAAAAGGATTTACGCCAAAGAGCGGGAAACCATAGACGATGGGCAGACCTGGACGCACCATCTGCGCCAGAACGATGCCCGCCAGTACGGCGGCGTTGCTGATGAGAAAGTTAGACGTTGGCAGAGGCGGTGCGGTCAGCCCGCTCAGCCCGCTGCCGCAGGCCACCATCAGAGGCTGGTTTTCCTCCCCGTGTACCAGAATGACGTCGGCGGTACCCTCACCCATGATCAGCGGCGCGGAGATATTGATATTTCCGATGAGGATATTGCTGTCATGGGAATCCCAGTATTCTCTTGCAAAACGAATGCTCTCCTGTGCCGCCGGGCCATCCTGGGTCATGGAAAAGGTGGGCTTATCGGAGTATTTCAGGCACATGGCCATTTTATACTTTTCTCTGAAGTCAATGGGAACATCCATGGGTTCAAGGACATAGGGGCAGGCCATACTCATCTGTCCACTTTCCTGGTTGAGTTTTGTAAAATTGATAAAGTCTTCGCGTCCTGCCAGACGGCTGACGTTGTTCTTCTTTGCATAGGTGGCGCCGTAGGGCGGCATGGTACAGGTGGTTCCGTCGCCCACGGTTACACGGTGTCCGGGAGTGTTAAAAGTAAAGGAGGAGGGCACGTCGACAAGACGGTCTTCTACGATTTTGGGCGGGAGAAAGACCTTTTTGCCTTCTGCCTTTGCGCCATTTTTTTTAAAGACGTTTCTTGCTTTTTCAGAATGAACAACAATACCTGTGTTTTCCAAAATATCCAAAGAATATTCATGAATTTGCTGGCACTCTTCTTTTTCAGAAAATGAATAGCGTAGTTTCATGGGTGACCTTCCTTTTAAGTATAACCGGGTAACAAAAATAAAATCTGATACCACTAATGATACCAGATTTTATCCGAAAAATGAATACTATATATAGAGGGTTAATTAAAACTTTTCGTCTTCAGGCAGATAACGGTTTAAAATATCCTTCTGAGTCTTGGTTAAGTCAGGTAATGTATAGCCTGCGACACGTTCTTCAACTTCTTTGCTGGCACGTTCACGGAGATCGCCGATTTCATCGAAGATTGGCTGCGGATTGCCGGCCTGGCGGTTAAAGAGTTTGGTCAGCCAATGTTCCTGACGGTATTCCTTTGGTGTTCTTCCGGACAGGTAATTGCCCAGAGGACCGGCTTTCTTGATGGCGTCAAATACTTTTTCAGCCTTGACATCGGAGATGTCGATGCCTCTGTTGAGACGCAGTAAAATACGGTTGACTTCTTCGTCAAGAACAAATTTTTCATAGCTGCCCAGTGCGTAGGCCTGGAGAATACCAGCGTGGTTCAGGACAAAGTCAGATTTTCCAAGATAGGTAGTCATTAAGATCATGAAGCTTTCAACACCGGCCTGATAGTCTGGTTTTAAGGAGTCTGTGCCGGCGATACCGGTTCTTACTGGCAGCTGGTAGTAACGGCCAAGGGCCAGAGAAGCCATCTGGATCAGCTGGGCTTCCGGTGCGCCGATGGAGCAGGCCACGTTGCGCATATCGGTAGCGGTAGAAACGGTTCCGTAGATCACAGGGTTGCCAGGGTTGATGAGCTGAGTTAAAACGATACCGGCAAGGATGGTGGCGTTATTCTGGATGACAGAACCAAGCAGAGCCGCAGGAGCGGTCAGGTTGGTCATGGAGCAGGTAATGATGGTAACCGGCTGTCCCTCTTCAACAAGACCCATGATATTGTCAAGAACTTCATAGGAGTAGCCGAGTGGTGACAGTGCGCAGGTATTGGTTAAGAGCACCGGGCGGTCCCAGATGTCATAGAATTCTTTATAAAGCTTTGCGATGTCCTTCGCTTCCTGTTTTAAGCTTTTGCCCCGGACGTTCATGCTGTTGGCAACATTGCCGTAGGTCGGTTTCTGCGAATACTTCAGGCACATGGCGACCTGAGGCAGATAGAAATCTTCTTTGGTCTTATCCAGATCCGGTGTATCGTAAGCGGAGTTGTTGACAAAGTCAGTGACATCGCTGGTATCCATTAATTTCAGGAATTTAACCATGTCGTCTTTTTTTGCAACGCGGTATTCGTCATCTTCAAATAAGAATTTCGGTGGTCCGTAGCAGCCAACTGTTTTTGGCTTATAGCGTTCGCCGATTTTTGTTTCACCGGCAGATGTGGTTATGGTGAATGTCTTGGGTGCAGTTTCCAGCGCCTGATTTAACAGGTCTTCATCAATTTTTACAATACTGCCTTCAACGGTAGCGCCGTGCTTTTTAAATATTTCCAGCGCTTCTTCACAATCGAAGGAAACCCCTACTTCCTTCAAAACTCTTAATGAGTATTCGTGTAATAATTCAACATCTCTGGTAGAAACATATTTGTCATAAAATCTTCTGTTAACGTACATGGTACACCTCCAAAATTAATAAATACATGTATTTCACAAGCACAATATATCACGATATGGAAAGGTTGTCAATACTAAAAAACGCAAAAAATGAAAAAATAACGATAAATTTTAAGGATAAAAACCGATTATTTAGTAAAAAATAGGGGTTTCCTTCTATAGAAGCCCTTTAAAAATGTCGTAAAAAACAAAAAATATTTATTTTTAGGTTGACGATTCCAATGAAATCGTGTTATACTTCGTTTATAAAAGACATGTATTTCACAAATTGGCGTGTTCTTTTTAGAAAAGCATTCCGATCGTCATCGTTGTTTATCTCAGAATGGAGGCAATTATGAAAAAGATATTTGAGTCTGTAGATAAAACAATTTTTTTTGTAGCCGGAAGTATCACTTTGTTACTTGCCATTGTCAGCATTGTTTTTACCGAACAGGTCGCAAGCGTATTTTCTGGTATTTTTAATTTCTTTACGAACACATTGGGGTTTGCCTATATTGGCTTTGCGCTCTTTGTAATTGTCGCCTGCTTGTTTGTCTCTTTCAGCAAATATGGAAAAATACGGCTGGGCGGAGATGATGAAAGGCCTGAGTACAGCAACATCAGCTGGTTTTCAATGATTTTTGCGGCGGGCATGGGCATTGGCCTGGTATTCTGGAGTGTGGCAGAACCCATGAACCATTTTATGGTGCCGCCCTTCGCAGATCCGCAGACGCCACAGGCGGCTGTAGAATCGCTCCAGTATACTTTTCTGCACTGGGGAGTGCATCCCTGGGCATTGTACGCGGCGGTGGCGCTGCCCATGGCCTACTTTCATTTCAGGAAAGGTTTACCGCTGCTGGTAAGCTCTTCCTTCTACCCATTCCTTGGTGATAAGGCGCTTAAGGGCGGGTTTTCAAAAGGAATTGACACCTTTACAGTTATTCTGATTCTGATCGGTGTAGCCACATCCTTTGGGCTGGGAGCGCTGCAGATTCAGAGCGGTCTGGAATTTGTTTTCCATATTTCAGGCGGAACGCTGCTGGCAGTGGTGATTGTCATTATCTGTACGATTCTGTTTGTGATTTCCTCGACAGCAGGTATTGACCGGGGCATGAAGCTTCTCAGCAATACCAACACGGTTATCGTGTTTGCTGTTATGCTGTTTGTACTTTTAGTAGGACCGACACTGTATATTTTTAATATTACGCTGGAAAGTATCGGCGATTATATTTTTAAATTTATTCCCATGAGCTTTTTTACCGATGCCAACGGCACCGTGGCGGCTCATACGGGTGAAAACTGGATTGGTAACTGGACGGTCTTTTACTGGGCCTGGTGGATTACCTGGACACCCTTTGTGGGCAGCTTTATTGCCAAGATTTCTAAAGGGCGCACGATCCGGGAATTTGTCCTCGCTATTTTGGGCGTTCCGACCATCATGAGCTGTATCTGGTTTGGGATTATGGGCGGAACCGGCCTTAATATGGAGCTTACAAATCCTGGCAGCGTGATTCAGAACGGCGCTGTGGATACCAACAGTTCAGTATTCCAGATGCTCAGTAACCTGCCGTTGTCCGGTGTTATTTCTGTCCTTGTCATGCTGTCACTGCTGGTCTTTTTCCTGACCTCGGCAGATGCGGGCGTGCAGGTGGTAAGCACTATGAGCTCCAGGGGTAAGGAAAATTCTCAGAAGCTTATCAAGGTCATCTGGGGTGTGATCTTAGGCTTACTGGCCATTATGTTTATTGTGACTGGAGGGCTTTCTGCGGTACAGTCACTGTCCTTTGCTTTCAGTTTTCCGTTCTTGATTATTATCTGTCTGATGCTGGCGGGATTTTTCAAGTATCTTAAGAAAGAGGAATTCGATAAATAGTGCTGCCATCAGCAAAGAGCGGGCGGAGCGGATTGTTTGTTAAATTTGGAGGGGTAATTATGGAATTAGATAAAAAGAAAAGAAATATTGTTCTCGTCATTCTGAGTATGATCGCTGGGATCGCTTACCTGACGCCGCTGATCCGGTTTTCCTTTTATGACCAGATGATCGTGGCGCTGAACATCAACGATGTTCAGCTGGGGACCATCGCCGGAGTTTACGGGCTCTTCAATGTTATCGGCTATGTGCCGAGTGGTATTCTGGCAGAAAAGTTCAATACGAAGAAATTGTTGATTCTGTCCTGTGGGGCCATGTGCCTGGTAACACTGTGGTATTCGAGCTTTCCGGGCTACACGGCGCTCATTATCATCCATGCGCTTTATGGAATTTTCAGTGTCGGCACTTTCTGGTCACCTTACCTTAAGGCTATCCGCAACCTGGGCAGCGAAAATGAACAGGGACGTCTGTTTGGTATCAGTGAAGGGCTGCGCGGTATCGGGCAGACAGCGGTTGCTTTCCTCTGTCTGTGGGCTATGGGCCTTTTTGCCACTCAGGCAGCTGGTTTTAGAGCGGTGCTTTTAATCAACGCTGCGGCCTTTGCCCTGCTGACTGTTTTGGTGATCGTTCTGGTACCGGATTTTGATAAAGGTAAAAAAGAACAGAACGCCAAGGCAGAAAAAAAGGAAAGCATGTGGAAAGCTTTTGGCATGTCCTCCACCTGGCTGTGTATTTTTGTGATCATGTGCGGGTATACCCTCTGGAATACCGCCAATGGTTACATGGGCACCTACTGCACCCGTGTGCTGAACATTTCACCAGAGCTCTCAAGTACCCTGTCCATTATCAGAAGCTATATCATTGTATTTGTGGCCGGCATTTCCGGCGGGATCATCATGGACAAGTTCAGCTATAAAGGTAAGGGAATGTTCTGGACCTTCCTGGCCACAGGCATCTGTGTGCTGGCGATATTGTTTACCTCTAAGATTGTGGCGGTCTGTGTGGTCATTACCGTTGTGCTGGCTTATCTGGTCAATGTGCTTAAATCTACTTACTGGTCCATTCTGGGTGAAGCGGGCGTGCCGTTAGCCATGACCGGCATCGCCACTGGAATTATCTCCTTTATCGCGCTGACGCCAGACATCTTTGTCGCGCCGATCATCAGCCGTTTTCTGGCCTATGGAGAAGCGGGCGGCAATGTAGAGCTGGGCTTTAACATGATGCTGATCTGGATGGTTGTCTGGGCTGTTCTCGGTGTTTTCTCCGCCATTTTGCTGAAACGGCGCGGTGTTAAGACCAAAAAGCTGGAACAGACAGCGCAGGTAGAAAACGTGTAAGCAAAAATACAACATAACCAATCTCACATAAAAGGACCCCGGAATAACGCCCCGGGGTCTTTTGCATATTAGCGCTTTACACATACCTTCTGTTGTGCTTTAATAGAATTAAAGAAAACGATTATAGCAGGAGGGCAAAATGAATAAAGAAATCATTATTGGCGACTGGAAAATGCCGGAATGCGATACAGAAGCGTCCATGAACATGTGGAATGCCCGGGCGCAGGAATTCGCAAAGCAGAGAGGTGTTGAGGAGGACGACTGGGTGGCCGCTCTTGTTAAGCGGCATGGTATGCTGCCGGCGGACGGCGCATTTCTGGATGTGGGCTGCGGCGCTGGAAAATACACCGTCTATTTTGCGAAACAGTGTGCCGAGGCCTGCGGAACCGATTTTTCGGAGGAAATGATTAAGAGTGCTGAGCAGCGGGCCAGAGAGGCCGGGACAGACAATGCTTTCTTTTCCTGCGATAACTGGCACACCCTGGAGCTGGCAGAAAAGGGCTGGAAGGGCAAGTTTGACTTTGTGCTGGCCAACATGACCCCGGCTATCCAGTCGGCAGAAACCTTTGAAAAACTGACTGAAGCCAGCTGTGGCTGGTGCCTGTACATCCATCCGGTTTTGAGAACCGGCTCGGTGGCAGACCGGCTTAAAAAGAAAATATTCGGTAAAAAGCCAGAGCCCCGCTATCCTCAGCTTCAGTACGCCTTTAACCTGCTCTGGGAGAAGGGGCTTTTTCCGGCTGTGGAATACCGGGAGAATAACTGGGTGCGCAGCTTTGAGCTGGAACGGGCTGTCGATATTTTCAAAAACGACCTGAAAAGTAAAAGAACACTGACTGCCGAAGAAGAAGCCAGTATTGAAAAATACCTGATCGAGCACGCGGTAAATGGTATTGTGGAGGAAGAAGTCCGGACAACCCAGTTTGCGCTGTACTGGGAGGTATGATTAAAAAAGACTGGAGGCCAGCCTTTTAGCGTGTCGAAGAAAAGGCACAGCCCGAGACTGCGCCTTTTATCCAGATAAGCAAAAAGGTCCAGGCGCTGTGGTAAATGGCCAGGAATCGTGCCGCGCTATAGGAACAGCCGGACACTGGCGAGATCAAGAATCTACTTTGGTGAAAAAGCTATCCGTGTAAGGGCGGTGCCCGCAGGATGCTTTTTCTTCCTTAGGTAAAAGGCTTCGTCTCTCAAGGGTTATGACAGACTGAAAGACTGGAGGGGGATTCCAGTCTTTTTTCGATGATGTTATATAAGTCCGATAAGCATCCAATATGGAACAGCGATGGCAAGGACAAAGACAAAGCTTAAAACCATCTTGGTCCCCCATATTCTGGTAAAATCTTTGCCGCTGGTTAAGTTATACCCCATAAAAATAAGGACGAGTGCCCATTGATACGGGAACAGGATTTCTGTGGTTGACAGGTTCATGGTGTAGTAGATGACAAGCGGACTGATGCCAAGGCTGAGGGCAATTTGAGTGAGAGGAACGGTTAAGGTCGCGTAAGTCGCAAGTGGTGTCAGGAAAATTTTAGCGACGACACAGACCAGCCAGACTGCTCCGATAACAAAGAATACACTTTTCCCCTGAAGCAGCGGCAGCACCGCGTTAGCGATGATCTGGCCTATTCCCAGAGAGTTTGCAACATGACCAATGGACAGACACGCGGTGGTGAAAATGGCCATGGTAAAATTGATTTTACTGATATCGACAGGCTTGCCTACATTGATTCCCGGAATAAAGAAAAGCAACGGAATTAGGGCAAAGCCCCAACCGACATCAATACCATGGATGTCGCTGGTAAACATGAAAATAAACAATAGAGAGACCACAATGATGGACTTTTTTTCTTCAAGGGATACTTTTCCAAGTTTTGAGTACTCCTGAATGGCATAATCCTTAATATCAATCTGTTTTTTTGGTTTGCAAAGCTTAATAACCATAAAAATACAAACTGCGAGCCAGAGAACAAATGGAATATTATTGATAAAATATTGAAGCCATGTTATCTGAACCGGAGCGACCTCTTTGCCTAAAGAAGGCATGATTGCAAAGGTCGGATTGTACAGAAAGAAAGTAGGAAACCATGAGGCAAAAAAACCACCCATCATAATGCCAGCACTCTCTCTTGATTTTTCAAAATTTAAAGCCTTGCAGATACCAAAAGATAAAGCGGCCATTGGGACATATGCCTTGCCGGGTGCGATGAGATTTAGTATAATCCCCGCGATGGCAAGCCCCCAGAGAATACCGCTGTAGGTACCGCCCGTTTTAATAATGCTCCAAAAAGCAACTCTGTTTAGCAGTCCGATTCTCTCCAGAACATTGGCGAGTAAAAACCCACCCATAAACATCCAGGGAATATTGCTGAACCAAGCGGCAAAAGCAATGTTTGGTTCAGCGACATTCAGGAGCATGTAAGAAACAGGCAGGGCGACTGCCACAACAAAATTTGGCAAAATATTAAAAGCGAACAAAAGAATTGCCGTGAGTGTAATTGCGGAGAAGGTTCTCAGCTGTGGGGTAAAAACACCCTGTGTGGGAATCAGCATGACGATAATGGGCGCAGCGATCACACAGATCCACATGATCAATGTTTTGGGATTTGTTTTACGAATAGCATCTGGCATGGGGTGCCTCCTTTAAGTTAAATGATTGTAAAAATCATTTTGTAAAGCATGTCTTCATAGGACTGAAGAAGAGGATCAACGGTGGATTCAAGCGACGTTTCAATTTCATTTTTAGGGACATCTTTCCAATTTATGTAGAAAGGCGACTCAAATGAGCTGACAGTGGTACTTGGTTTTTCGTATGGATTATTGTCAGAGCCTTTGGCTGTTTCTCCTGCGTTTTGATAATTAGTATTTTCAGCAACATACTGGATAACAGCAGCGTAGTTCTCGATATTGATCGTATCAAGCGACATGGCGCTTTTATCAAAGTTAAAGATGAAGCGTCCGCCCGGAGCCATAATATCAATCATTTCCTTTGCCTTATCAATGCATTCCTGTTTTGTGCCGGTCTTTGTCAGGGTGATGGGATATAATCCAGATAGAATATGTTTATTGCCAAGCTTTTCCTTAATGATTTTAGGATCACCGTATTCAAACTGAATCCTGGTATTTTCCGGAAGATCCTGGAGCAGGTCAAGATAACGCATCCAGTCATGCTCACAAAAAAGTGACGCTGTCTGCCCGTTTTCTGCCATAATATGGATAAATTTAGAGAAGGAGGGCCAGTATATTTTTTCAAAGTCTTTTTTTCTTAAGTATGTTCCGAGATGAAGCGGCATAAAAACTTCTCCAAGCTTATGAGTTTTAGCGGGAAGGCCTCTTTTTACCTGCATGGGCAGCATCGCTTCACAGGCTTCAATAATTTTTTCCGGACGCTGGCGGACATCCATGTAAATACCTTTAACGCCTCTCAAAAAATCACCGATAAGGTCAAATGATGCCTGACATAATGTGTTTGCGCCTGCCGGGGGTGTAAAGTAACCATATTTTTTGAAAACAGGAGCCTTAATCGCATTGAATTTTGCCTGATGGTCATAAAAGGCTTTCATTGCTTCGGCTAAAACCATACCAGCCCTCGGAGAATCGGTGTCCAGGTTTTCAAAGATACGGGGTAAGGACTTTGTAACAATAAAAGTGTAGGGATCCTTTATGAAGGCATCATATTCGTCTGCCTTTAGTGTCTCAAGATCAATATGCTGCATATAACCAGTTTGTCCCATTGAGTAGCCTTTTGAGCCAAGGATCTTAAAGACAGCCGGATTTTTTAAAATGCCGCCGACGGCCGGAGTATCGGATGGGATGAATGCGCAGACGCGGTCCATGGCTGTGGTTATATTTTCAGGGTCGAGATCCCAGAGTGTTTTACCGACAGGAATTTCTGAATATTCCAGTGCGGCTTCGAGTGTCATTGAAGCTTTAATCGGTACACGTTTAGGAATAATACCACTGTACACATCTTCGAATAATTTTGTTCTTTCTGCCTTTTTCTCCAGGGCGCTGGTCATTTTTTGATCGCTCATTTTGTTATCCTCACATATTCAAATGATTTTTGAAGTTCAAACTTTTCTCCATTGCAATGGCTTGACTGAATTATATATTATCTTGTAATTACGAATCAACGAAATAAGAAGACTTGTCAATTTACAGCGGTTGACACTTAATTGACAGCGTATTCAAAAGGCCTAAATCAAACCGATTAGCCGCCAGTATGGAATATAAACCAAAAGCATGTAAAAAAAGTTAAGAATCATAACCGTTCCAAAAATTTTGGTATAGTCCTTTGTCTTAATTAAGCCAAAAGAAAAATAGAAAAGAGGAAGCGCCCATTCATAGGGAAAAAGGACCTGGCAGGAGGCCTGATACATCTGGTAATAGATTACCAGAGCGTTAATGCCGAGCGATTGCGCGGCCTGCACAAAGGGAACCGTATAGGTGGCCCAGATTGCCAGAGGGGTCAGTGCGAAGTTGGTAACGACGCAGATTACCCAGATAACCATGAGGGTAAGTGTAACGTTTGAAGCGCTGAGATGAGGGAGGATCAGTCCGGCAATAAGGCTGCCGAATCCAATATAGTTAGCCACGTAACCAATGGACAGGCAGGAGGCAATGAAAACAATCATGCCAAAATTGACAGAAGTAAGATCCTCTGGTCTGCCAAGTTTTATGCCAGGAAGGAAGAAAATCAGCGCGACTAAGGGGAATCCCCAGGCAAGAGGCAGGTGATGAAGGCTTGAGGTCAGGAAATACAAAAAGACCAGGGCACTGACAAGCGCTGTCTTTTTCTCTGTTTTTGTCATCGGCCCCATCTGCGCAAGTTCATTTTGGGCGTGATGCACCGCGTTCAGCTTGTGTTCCGGCTTTGTGAGCCGGGCGGTAACAAAGACAAGAATAAAAATCCAAAGGATACTAGGGATGTTGTGATAAAAGTACTGAAAGAAGGTCAGATGTGTCTGAGTCACTGTTGAGCCTAATGTCTGCAGGTTATTGATTTCGCTGCTGTAGATAAAATACTTTGGCATATAGGACGAGAAAAATCCTGTCAGCATGATTCCGGCAGAGGTAGATGATTTTCCGAGTTCCAGCGCTGCGCAGATACCATAGGTGAGCATGGCCATTGGGATATAGCTCTCCCCTGGTGCCAGAAAATTCATGATAAATCCAGAGAGAGTGATAGAGAGCAGGAGTTTATAATAAGTATTTCCTGCGTGCGCAATAAGCATATAAGCGATTCTTTTAAGAAGGCCAGTCCGCATGAGAATGTTAGAAAGAATCATGCCGCCCATAAACATCCACGGAACTGTGCTTGTCCAGGGAGAAAATACCACCTCTGTGGGGGCGAGATTTGTGATATTATAAAATATGGGCAGAATGAGTCCGGCGATAAGCTGCGGAATGTACCCAAACGCAAATATAAAAATAGCCGTTAAGGTGATGGCCGAAAAAACTTTTATTTCATGGGTAAATACCTCATTTTCAGGTATCAGCATTATAACGGCTGGTACCAGAAGTGTCACAAACCAGGACCATTTTTCTTTATTAACCGCTGTGAAATATTTTTTTAGAGTGAATAGAGTATTCATGTACCTCTCCTTAAAATGGCATGTCGCTAAATACCAGATATTCGTACTTTAATTTGATTTTACAAAGAAGCATGAGAGCCGTCAATGTACAGTATGGAATTGTCAATTTTCTAAAATTGACAGTTTATGGACAAATGTACAGCGCATACGAACAAAGGGGGAAGAATGGAAAGTTATCAGGAATTATCACGATTGGGTTATTTAATGGATCTGTTTCATGTGAAAGGAATGGATCTGGCTAATTATCTTCATGTAGATACCTCGTTAATCAGCAAGCTGAAAACAGGAAAACGAAAGATTAACACAAATTCTGAAATATGTGACGAGATTGTGGACTTTTTTATCATGCTGGATAAAAGGTCGAATTATGCATCTGTTAAAGGGGTGCTTATAGAGTCGGGGCAGGCATCAAAAGAGACAGAAACGAGCGCGTTGAAGGTACTCCTTAAACGTTGGCTTGTAGAAGAAAACGATGCAAACAGTAGCTTTACGGACAAGACCGTCTATACAACAAAGGTTAAAATTTTTCAAGGAAAAACAGGACGAAGAAAGGCGGCCCAGGAGTTTATTCAGTCTGTTTTACTGGAGAAAACACCACAGGATATTTTTGTGTTGGACTGGACGGAGCATTATAGCTGGCAGTCGGAGGATACGGAGTTTTTTAAGGAATGGAAAAAGCAGTACTTGAATATCGCGGAAAAAGGGCATCGAATTGTATTTTTAATTTCGCTGAACCACAGCATTGATTATTTGATTAACACACTGCTCTATCGCCTGCCCATGCTGCTTACCGGCAATGTTCAGTATCTGTATTATCCTGTGTACTCACCGCTTCTGTATAAACATAATATTGTTGTCTTAAAAAACAAGATGGCTTTAGTGAAAATTGCTGCGGATGAAATTACCCAAAAGGATATTACGCATATGTACACAGACTATCCGACAGTCAGGCACTATGAAGAGCTGATTAAGTCTGCCTATACGCTTTGTAAAAAATCCCATGAAGTGATTCATCATCAGGAGATACGGGAGTTGATTAAAAAACTTCCCTATAAATTGGGAAATACCTATGTCAAGACAAAAATGCCCTTTTCGCTCATTACAACCAGCCAGAGTTTCCAACGTATTTTAATCAAAAACAATATCGAGAAAGAGGAACAGAAAGCACTATATGAAATTTATAAAATACATCATAAAAAATTTTCCGATGATATTGTCAATTTCAAATACTGTCTGTTGGTGAATAAGGAAGCCCTGATACAGGGACTGCACAGCGAAAAGGTCAAATTTCATGAGCTTACATTATTTACAGGAAAAGAAATCATGGTGGATAAGCAGGACGTCTACAGACAAATTGAGTACTTAATATGGCTGCTGGTCACTTTTCCCAATTTTAATGTTGCTTTTTATCGAAGTGGTCAGGAAAATCTTCTTGACGGTTTAAATTTATGGCTAAATGAAAACGGTCCGGTTATTATCAATCAGGAAATAGATGATGACTCCTCTATTATTATGGATGAACCATCCATCTGCACTGCCTTTTATGTTTATGCAGAAAAGTATTGGTATTCAATACCATCCGTTGAAAGAGAAAAAGAGTCTGTTATCCGGCAGTTAAAAAATATGTTGTTAAGCTAGAGCAAACTGGTAAGCTGTCCACAGTCATTGACTTATAATAGGACTTCCGATATACTGAGGTTATCAGATAATAAGATTGGGAAAACGAGGCGTAGGGATGAGAGATAAGCGCAAACGCTCCGGCCGGCTGCGCAATGGCATCATTGTCATTGCGGCGATTTTGGTTGTGATTGGGGTTTCTTTTGTATATGTTAAATCCGTTGAGGGGAAAGTCTCAGAGGAAACGGGCCAGTACCTGGAGGAGGTTGGAATCCAGAGTGCTGCGTTGATCAGGCAAAAATTTGATGATGACATCGAAAATCTGAAGGCCGCAGCTGGGGTCATTGGCGCAACAGACCTGGCGCTGAGCGATGACCAGATTATGGAGGCGCTGCGGCAGATTGATGAAACCCTTGATTTCAGAGATGTGGCAGTGGTCGCGGCAGATGGAGTGGCCTATGAGATTAAGGACAATGCGGTTTACAGCTTTGACGTCTCGGATCAGGAGCATTTCCGGTATGCGATGGTGGGGGTGCCTGTCATTTCAAACCCGACAGTGCCAAAGGATAACTCGGAGGAGTCCATTGTGATGGCTGTTCCGGTTTACCGGGAAGGCACCATCATTGGCGTAGTTATGGGCCGGTACTATTTGACGGATCTTATCGAGCTTCTGGACGTCAATACCTTTGAAGGAAAGGGATACTCTTATATGGCCCGGCGCAATGGCGATGTTTTTGTCACTTCCAATAATGAAAATGCCGATAAAACACTGAAAAATCTGAATACTGATTTTGAAGACTCTTATTTTGAGGACCCTTTTGCCCTCCAGACCATGCAGGTTAATATGCTGGAGGGTAGAAGCGGCAGTGTATCCTATGTGTGGAATGGCACAAGACGCATTATGCGCTATCTGCCGGTGGGTATTAACGACTGGTATCTGCTCTCGGTCGTGCCCAACGAGGTGGTCGAGAGCCGGGCGACAGGGCTGGTCATGCAGGCGGCGGTTTTCTGCTGCGTTCTCTTCGGAGTATTCACAGTGCTCAGTCTGTATGTCCTCGGAATCCAGAGACGGAAAAATGAAGAGCTCCGTAAAACACATCAGGAGCTTAAAACCAATGAACAGCGCTATGAAATTGTGATGGCCCAGTCAAAGGATATTATTTTTGAGTGGGATATAAAAACAGGGCATATTTATCATTCGGACATGTTCAGGCAAAAATTTGGCTTTGAGTCCCCCAGTGAGCATTTTCCGGAGGCGATTATTGAAGCCAAAGGGGTGCCCGAAAGCGATGAGACAGTGTTCATGCAGACCTACATGAAAATCGCTGATGGCGCACCCTATTCCGAGGGTGAGTTCCGCGTGTATGACAGCTGCCACTACCCGCTGTGGTGCCGTTCCCGGGTCAGCCTGATTGTTGATGAAAACGGAGCGCCCAGCAAGGGCATCGGTATCCTGATGGATATTGACGAGGAAATGCGGGAAAAGGAAAAGATCATGGAAGCCGCGGAAAAAGATTTTCTGACCCAGACCTTTAATAGGGGCGCGGCGGAAAGCCGTATTCAGCTGTGGATGAAAGAAAACGCCGGTACCCAAAAGGCCGGGCTGCTGATGATTGACGTGGATGATTTTAAACAGGTCAACGATACCTTTGGGCATATCTCCGGTGACCGCGTCCTGAGGGAGGTTACCAGGAAAATCTCCGGTATTTTCAGAGAAAGCGACATCGTTGGAAGAATCGGCGGCGACGAATTTGTCGTGCTTATGAAGAATATTCAGGATACAGAGGCGGTGACCAGAAAGGCGCAGGAGATCATCCGGATTTTTGAGAGCTGCCGTGTTGGAGTCCAGAAAAAGTACTGCATTTCCGGAAGTATCGGCATTGCCCTGTTCCCGGAAAACGGAACAACCTATAAAGAGCTGCTGGGCAAGGCCGATCAGGCACTGTACTACGCAAAGGCTCATGGGAAAAACCAATTCGTCTATTTCAAAGAGGATTAAAATAAAAAAGCTTCGCTGTCCGGCGAAGCTTTTTTTATTGGTTAAAAATCATGTTCGATGGGGCCCGTATGGTTGATCTGGCTGTAAACAATCTGTAGCGGACATTGCGGAGGATCAGAGGAAATGCTGCCAGGCCATCTGAAATGATTGTCATCCTCAAAGGGCAGGTTATTTAAAAGCGCGTTGACCGTATCCAGATAATAAGAAAAATTTCCGGAAATCGTCAGCGTTTTTTCCGGATAATCGCCGTAGGACCAGTTTGCTTTTAAGCTGTCACGCTCCTCCAGGATTCTGCCGCTGTTGTGCAGAAAAGGCTGACAGAAGCCCTCGCTTTTTACTGTGCGTTCAAGGGTGACGGGTTTTGAAGCGTTGACAGGGCTGGGCTCTGGTCTCAGGATTGTTCTTCCGTAGGCTTTGAAAAACGCTGGATCGTCTAAAAACAGGATGCCGTTAACGGCGCGCAATGTTTCCGGGTCGCTGGTCTGCAGCGTACTGCAGCTGCCATCTTCCTGAGAAAGACTAAACAAGACCTGGCCGTCCTTGATGGTCAGAAACTGGTATTCCCCGCCGCTGCTGAAAGCGGCTGTTTTGTTCACCCGGTCCACAGCGATGTCCAGCGGGCCACCGTTGCCTTTTGCCGCAGCATTCACCCAGCTCCAAAAGGGCAGGCCTTCTAAAGAGGAAAAATCCAGGGTGTTCTCAGGACAGCCGTCGGGCAGATAAAGACGGATAGAATAATTATTACTGCGGTACAGGCTGTTGTTCATCCAGGACATAAAGGTGTCCTCAGCCTCGGCGGAGGCCTGCTGTGGCGCGTCGCCCTTATCCTCTAAAGCAATTTGATAGACAAAACAGATAAAAAATGCGATGAGAATCAAAGCCAGGATAAGCCGTGTAGCCAGCATCCGTTTTTTCATTTTTTTAGTGTCATAGCTCATATCAAACCTCCATATGAAAAGCATATCATAAAGAAAAGCGGCTGACAATGGCACAAAAGGCGATAATAAAAAGAAAGATTGTCAAAAAACAAAACATAAGAAGCTTTCTGACAAAAACCACGCAGCCTGTCATTTTTATGAGTTGGGCGACAGGCTGCTTTTTACAGGCTATTTATTTTTAAGCTGGAGATCCTTGGGAATGTACTGATCAATGATCTTTTGCTGTATCTGGTCAAAATCGCCAGGCTGATATTCAGCGATGCGCTCAAGGTATTTTTTCCGGGCTTCGGCTTCAAGGCTGGGGCGTCCCTGTGCCATCCACTCCGCTGAGCTTTCTTTAAAGTATAAAGATGAGCGGTAGAAATCTTCCCGGTAGGCTCTGTCCGTTCTTGCCAGGTAATTTCCAGCGGGGCCTGCTTTTAAAATTTTATCGATTTTCATGCGTTTTTCATCAATGGCGACAGGCAACAGTAATTTTAGAATAGACTGAACGTTTTCTTCGTCCATAATGAATTTTTCGTAGCTGATGGTATTGTAGGAATCTAATACTCCCAGAGACTGGGCGACCAGATCCGGACTTGAATGGTAGGCAAAATAAAACATCATAAAGGCTTCTGCACCGCACTGGTAATCGAGCTCTTTGGCGTCTGCCAGGCCGGTGGTACCAAGACTTGGCAGACCATAGAAGTCGGCCATATCCTTTTCGGCCATCATGCGGTAGGGAGATTCGGGCGTGGCCACAACGCAGGAGGTGTAGCGCAGGTCGGAAAGCATGGAAATCAGGCTGTACATAACTGGATTTCCAGGGTTGATGGTCTGAGAAAGGGTGATGATTCCCAGCTTTTCGGCGTTGCCCTGGAGTAAGGTTCCTGCGAGGGTAGGCGGTGTTGTTAAACCAGGCATTCCTGAGCCCTGAGCCCATAGAAGCTGGTTGCATCTGCAAAACGACAGCAAGGTTTCGCAGGTATCCTGGGTCAAACGAAAAGGTGACGCAGTGCTGATACAGATCATGGCGTAGACATCCTCGTCACTGGCGCCGCCGTAAAATTGCTTGATCATTTCAAAGCTTTTGTCAGAAATTTCGCCGCCTTCACAAAAAGTTTGAAGCGGTTTGGTAGAATAAGCAAGGGTGATTGCCAGTCGGGTCATCGCGTTGTCGAGGGGTGACAGCGACAGATCACGGGGTCTCAGCATATTTGCCCCTACTGTTCGCATTAAGCTGCTGGTTTCATGCAGTACTGTGAAATCCACCATGTCCTTCATGGTCGTTGGCCGGTAATGGCCGTCCTCCAGGACATTCATAGGCCCAAGAGCCGGAGCGAGCTTTGTTCCCTCCTCCCGGATACTGAAAGCCTTACGTCCATCCCGTCCGCGAAGCTTAAAGTCTTTGGGAGCCTGCTTTAAAGCGGCTTCAACCTTTTCACGAGGATAGTAAACACGCTGTCCTTCAACGCGGAACCCCGCTTTTTTACATATTTCCAGAATTTCATCACTCTCGATGATCTCGCCGTTGTTTTCCAGCAGGTAAAGAGATTTTTCATGGATTAATTCCATTTCTGCTTTTGATAATACCGGTTGATATTTTGCGATTTGCATTTTTTCCTCCATAAAGTAAAACTATTGGTTATTGCTTGTTTTTGTTTTTAAAACTGATTTTTTCAGAATAAAGGTTGCAGCGATTCCGACAACACAGGAAACCAGGCACAGGATAAAGATCTGCTGATAACCGGAAAAACCATTGGCGTCAATTATCCCGCCGCCGACTTTATAGAACCAGATATCGCTGGAATAGCCCACACAGGAGACAAAACCGGAGATGGTGCCCGTATATTTAGCGGAAATACCCGCTTCCGAAATTGGAATAAAGCTGCAGGTGACAGAAATATTATAGAGGGCAGACACCAGGCATAAGGAGGTAACAATTACCCAGGCAAGCGCTGGATTCAGCGGTGTGAAAAGAACCATTGCAAAGGCTAAGATTCCGATGACAAAGGCGATCCGCATGACGATCGACGACGCGCCGATTTTGTCGCGAAGCCAGCCGGCCAGCGGATTGGCCACTAAGCGCACAACCTGCTGCCGGAAGATGGCAATGACTGAAATCCAGGCGACAGGAACAGCAAAGTATTCGCTCATGTAGGGCTGAAAATAACTTTGGGAAGATTTTGGAATGTAGGCACACAAAACAACAATGGCCATAATCCAGACAATGGGCATTTTCAATACTTTTCCAAGATCACGGAGATTGACTTTGCTTTCTTCAGAGCCTGTATCCGGCAGCGCTTCCTTTTCCTTGAAAATCACGAAGAAGATGATCGTTGGAACAGCGACGACCAGAGCAAAAAAGAGGATCAAAGCTTTAAAAGCGGTTATATTTTCACCTAAACCGCTGTACAAAGCGGTTGCCGCAAAGCCCTCCAGTGCGCCAAAGATGCCGGAAAAGGCAAAAAACAATCCATAGAGCTTTCCCTGCTCACTGTCATTCCCCATAATGCGAATAAATTTGATGATGGCTCCCCAAAAAGTAAAGATGGTGGTGACGGCAAAGCCAAACTGAATGACAAGCATAATTGGAAGCGGAGGAATCAGCAGCATGCAGAATCCAAGTGCGGCTGTTCCTAAATAAGAGACGGTTATCAGGGTCTTAACACTAAATTTGTCGGAGAGATATCCGCCTGGAAAGTATAAAATAACGGAAACAATCCCAAAAACAGTCATCATTGAGCCAATCTGTTCATTTGTAAAGCCAAAGGCCTGCTGTACAGGGATGTAGTAGGTTTCCAGCATATAAGGGAACTGCCAGACAGCCCCATAGCTGATGGTCACTAACAGAATGATGATCCACCTTTTCTTTTTAAAATCCATTTTCACTCCTCCTAAATAAAAATATTTAACCGGTTATGTTTGTAATAATAACGCAAGTTGTGTGCCAAGCTTGTTTTTGATTGATATAACACTAAAAATTTTAAAAACCAGGAAAAATAGCGTTTTGATGATAAGTTGAGCAGATTAAACGGTAGGTTTCTTTGTAATTTTGCACCGTATATGGTACAATATGTTCCTATAATGAACGCAGAGGTGCATGGAAAATGTATAAAAAATACAAACCGAGCAAAGAATATCTGGCTTACCTGGATTCATTACCCAAAAGCTTTTTTGTAGCAGTGCTTGAAAACAGCTATAATGAGCACATTGTTTACGATGCTGATGGAAAAATCTTGTATGTAAATCCTGCCTGCATAAGGCATTATGGCTTAAAGCCAGAAGAAATGATCAACCGCAATAACGCGGATGTGTATCAGGGCTACTGGACGCCTCCGGGACTCGATATTTTCCATTCAAAAAAGGATACTGCGTTCCTGCGGCAATATTTCATCCCTTCAGATTCTGTTTTTTATACGATTGGTGTTCCTGTCCTCAACGAAGACCATTGTATTGAGATGATTATTGGAACCGTGCAGGAGGAACCGGTAAAGGAATGGGATGTTGATTATAATAAAAAAAGCCGGTCCTCTAAGAGCCATTTCAAGTCGGAAGAGCTTCCGCTGATCAGCGTTTCATATCAGTATTGGAAAATTGTCAGTGAACTAAAAGAAGTATCGGAATCGTCCATCCCGATCATGCTTCTGGGAGAGTCAGGGACTGGCAAGACCTATATGGCAAAATATATTCATGAGAACAGCCATAAGGAAGGCCTTTTTATGGCTCTGAACTGTGCCGCAATTCCAGAAGCGCTTCTGGAGTCAGAGCTGTTTGGCTATGCCGGGGGCGCTTTTACCGGCGCCAGTAAAGACGGAAAAGTGGGATTAATCGAAATGGCCAATGAGGGAACTTTATTTTTAGATGAAATTGGGGACATGCCGCTGTCAATACAGGCAAAGCTTTTAGATGTCATTGAAAACAAACGTTATCTGCCTGTGGGCAGCACAAAAATGAAATATGTGAATACGCGCATCATAACAGCTACCAATAAGGATATTGACCAGTTGGTGGACAAGGGGGAATTTCGGGAAGACCTTTATTGGAGAATCTGTACCTTTAAGGCCATTATTCCCCCGTTAAGAGAAAGAGTGAAGGATATACTCCCCCTGGCGAACTTTTTTCTGAAGCATTTTAATCTGAGCTATAATAAGTCGAAAAGATTTTCAAAAGAGATCATAAACTTTTTTCAGGAATACCCATGGCCGGGTAATATCCGACAGCTTAAAAACCTGATCGAACGCCTGGTGGTGACAGGCCGGGGAAATGAGATTGCCATGAAGAATCTTCCGGATTACCTTTTGGAGGAGACAAAGAGGCTTCCAGACTACCAAAAAACAGGTATGGGCTTCAACAAAAGAGTGGATGCCTTTAAAAAGGAGCTTGTACAAAAAGCGTATGAGCAGTATCCAACCATTAGAAAGCTCGCGCAGGCCCTTGAGGTAAGTCCGACAACAGCCCAGAGATTAGTAGAGAAATATTGTAAAGAGATTTCCGAAAGGTCGTCGGAAATGTAAAAAAGCAGCCCGCCGCGGCTGCTTTTTTATTGGTTGAAAATTATGTTTGATGGGGTCGTATGGTTGATCTGGAAGTGAATAAGCCCCAGAGAAGAAAGATTGTTAAAAACAAAACATAATTATTTTTAAGAAAAATAATTTTTTACAAAAAGTAATTTACTTTTATTTATCGCTGTGCTAAGATTAAACCATTACAAAAGTAAGGGGATTTAATATGTTTACAGAAATTGAAACAGACATGCTATTGGAAGAAATTGCTCAGGGGGATGAATTGTATGAGAGCGATGCAAACAGAGCGATTGATATCTGGTATCCGGTTTTCCTGAAAATTGCAAATGAGAGTAAGGCAATGAAGAGCACCTATTTATATGCGTGCATCAGGGATTATTGGAAAGCGATGGAAATCAGCGGTTGGTTTGATGATCTGGTGTCGACTTTCTTTTGGTCCAAACGCAATCGGGAGAAGGAGCGGGAAGATTTCTGCAAAATTATGATGAATGATTTTGATACGGGCAATATCCGGAACGCTTTTCAGGTTAACCTGGCCGATCTTTTTTTTCTGCAGGGTAAAGAAAATGAAGCCAATGCGCTGATGGAAAACGCGCTTGCAGATTATCCGGTGAATTTTTTTGGCTGGCAGCGCTACGCTGAGCACTATACGAAAAAAGAAACAAAGCAAGATATGAACAAGGCTTACCGTATCTGTGAAAGAGGTGCGGAGGCATTTCTGAACAGCAGAATGGATGCCAGCATACTCATAGAAAACGGCGCGGATATTTTCATAGCGGGCTTTGCAGCGCTGTGTGAAAGCCTCGGAAAAGATGAGGAAATGGACTATTTGCAAAGAAAAAATAAAGACATGAAAGCACGGTGCGAAAGGGAAATCCGGAATTACAGAAAGTATGAGGCTTATAACATTTTGTATAAAGAAAAAGAAACAATAGAAACGATTGACGAGCGGGTGCTTTCTGAAATTCTGGATCCATGCGCAGGCTGCAGAAAACGAGGCAAATGTAAATCCAAATCCGCGTGAAAGTGAAAAGAAGGACTGAGTTATCGGAGAAAAGAGACCGCAGTTCCGGAGGAGGAGACGGCAGCATCGCCTGAAACGGCCGAACCGGTAAAATAAAATTTTGAAGCATTTCGGAAATAATTTTTTTGTAAGAATAATTTACTTCGAAATGTATTATGATTAAACCATTACAAATAAAAGCAGATTAAGGGGAAAAAATGTTTACAGAAAAAGAAACAGCCGATTTGATGAAGGAAATGCGGAGAGGGTATAGCTTCGTGGAAAAAAACAACGATAAAACCATTGATATCTGGTACCCGATATGGGAAAAGTTCGTTGAGGAAAACCGTAAAACGGGGAACCGCAATTTTTTGGCCTGCCTTGACAGCAAGACGAATATCAGGACATATGTCAGCTTTGGGAACTGGATTGGCGATCTGGAGATGGCTTTTTTAAATTCAGGAAGAGGTAAAGCACGGGAGCGGGAAATCTTCTGCACGACGATGCTCGGAGAGTTTCAGCGGTGCTGGAGCACGGGAGATATTGATCAGAACCTGGCAGAACTTTATTATTTACTGGGAAAGCGTGAAGAGGGAGACGCTCTTTTTGAAAAAATGCTCGAGGAATATCCTGAAGATGTCTATCTGTGGGCAGACTACGCCAGAGAATACGGCGGAAGGCACGGTGACGATAATGAGAGGGCTTACACCATTTATAAAAGGGGAATTGATGCCGTGCTGGCAGAATGCGCCAAGCAGCCTGAGTTGGATTTGCGCCACTACCGGGATATCGACCTCCTGTATGACGAGATAGCCGAGGTCTGCACCATTCTTGGCAAAACGGAGGAAGCGGGCGAATGGCTGGAAAAAAGCCGGGCCATCAGCAGGAGCGCGGAGGACCACTATACGACGGTGACAGAGGCGCCTGATTTTTCCTGTGAACCGCTAAAACAGCAGCCCATCATCGCCCCGCCAAAGGTTGGCCGGAATGATTCCTGCCCCTGCGGCAGCGGAAAAAAGTATAAGAAGTGCTGTTTGAATAAAGCAGACTAAACATTGTTTTTGCAGCGTAAAAAAGCAGCCGTGGCGGGCTGCTTTTTTTATTTTTGGGCTTCCGGTACTTCCTCAACCGGGTCATGACTCAGCAGAAACAGGGTCAGAATCTCTTCTGCGTATTTGCCTTTATCTTTGGGGCAGCGCTCAAGCAGCTCCAGTATGGCTGAATATTTTGTACCCATGTACTCCCGCGGGCCATAGAGGATCGCGTCCGACGACATTTTGAGGGCATTGCAGAAATAATTCAGGCTTTTGAGTGAAAAGCCCTTTGTTCCAAGCTCAATATCGGCCAGAAAGGTGGGTGTGATGCCGATTTTTCTGGCCAGCTGGTCCCGTGACATATTTAAAAAGGTCCGCTGTTTGCGGATACGAAGGCCAATGGCCTTGTGGTCGAGTTCCTGCATTTTTCTTTCCTCCGTCATTGTGTTTTTGTCCGCGGGACAGGGGTTCAGCCCCGCTGTCCCGCAGACGGCAAACAAAAAAGCCGTGCAGGGCCAGACGTGACCATACACAGCTTCAAAAAACGAATTAAGGATACAGAAGTCCCCTCGATCTCTTTCTCCGAAAACGCGTTACACAAATACACCGCCTTATTACTTTGGAGTACAAAAAATCACTTGTGATAAAACACAAAATGGCATATAATAAATAAGCGGTACGTGCCCGGGAGGGCCGTTGTGTATGGTGGTGTCTTCACCTGCGCAGGCCGGTAATGTGTTCCCGCACATTGCCGGATGCCGCACTTTTTATTTGCTTTTACTTTATCATTATATCCCCTCTTCTATAAATTTGCAAGCTTAATTGTGCATAACTCTTTTCAAAGTTATTTTAAATAAATTTTTGTTTTTAAAAATCAAGTGGCCTGGTGTGGATAAGTTAGAGTTAGCTATCGTAATTTTTTTCATATTAAAAGACCTGTTATTAAGAAAATAACAGGTCTTTTGTATAAAAAATATTTTAGAAACCGCGTCCAACAAGACAGTTCAGCTCGCAATTACGGCAGTAGTCAATGATGGATTCTGCCCTCCCGTAACCCTCAATTTCGAGTTTTGAAGCGTTATCGGCTTCTTCATCCTTTTGCATTTGTATGTCACACGTTTTTAAATTGTATGTGCCGTCTCGGCCAGGGAGGTTGTTTTCTGAAATATTTGAGTAATCTTTTTCTGAATAGATTTTTTCTGAAAAAACATTTTGCGGACAGCTTGTTCTGCAGGGCATTGCGCAGTTTTCGCATGGATCCCAGTTCAGCGGTCCGGTAGAAGGTATGTCGATATTTAAGAACATGGCCCTTAATCGAACGCGTGGACCATATTGAGGGGTGACAAGCAGGTTGTTTTTTCCAATTACGCCCAAGCCTGCAATCACAGCGGAATCCTTTAGCCAGACGCCCCCCTTTTCGACATAGTAGTTTAAGGGCTTCGCCATCACACCTTTGTAGGTGCTGTTGATATAGTCATAAACCCTTTTATTAATCTCCATAAGTTTTTTATTTCCGAGCGGATTTTTTTCATCAATCCACCAGTCCAGGTGTTTTTCTTTTTCAGAATGGGCATAGGTAATCACTAAAACGGATTTCATACCTTCTTCCCAGGCGACTACGCCCTCAGGCAGGCCGGTTTCGTATGGTATTGCGCCAACACGGTCAATATGCGGACGCTCTGGCATCATAACAAATGAAGGCGCTCCTTTTAGGTCTTTAATGTTTGCGATTCCCGCGCTTGAAGCGCCGAATTCTATTGCCATGTGAATTAAGTCTGAACCGATTGTCCTTAAGTCTTTTTTTAGCATTTTATAATCCTCGTTTCTTAAGCTTTTTTGTTTTCTTTTTTAATGATACGATACAATGTTAAGGTTGCGACTGCGCCTACAATGGCCGAGCAAAGCATATAAATAAACATGTATTTGTATCCTGTAATACCAGGAAAAGCGTCTAAAAGATTTCCAGTGATTGGATAAATAAAGATCTGCGGCAGGCAGCCGATGACAGATGCGAAGCCTACAGCCATTCCCGTATATTTTAAAGGAATCTTTATTTCGTCGATAACCGCAAAGTATAAGGCACGGATCATAAATAAACCGAGGCTTAAGATAAGGATGGCTACAGCCGCAACAGCGATCATTTTTGGTGTAGCGGGTACAAAAAGAAAAGTTGCAAGAGCAATCCCCATTATAGTGAAGCCACAGAAAATAACCTTTGGATTTGAGTGAATTTTATCTGCGATAAATCCTGCTGCAATTCCTCCAAAGACAGCTAAGCCGTAAGATTTTATAAGACTAATGGCAGCTCCGAGGGATTCACTGACACCAAAGAAATTTGTTAAATAGGGTGTAACATAGCTGTAGCTTTCATAAACCATGAAACAGCAGAACATCAATAGTGTAAGCAGCCAAAGACTTTTGTTTTTCAGCATATCAAAATAATCTTTGAAAGTATGCTGCAGACTTTCGTTTTTAATACTGTCATCCTCTCCATCATCACGCAACTTTTTAACACAGGTGAACGCCAAAATACTGCAAAGAAATCCCAGAATGATAAAGTACCACAAAACAGCCTTAAAGCCAGCCGCTCCTTCACCCAGCATGCCAAAGATCGGAATAATAAAAACGCCATATATTACAGGTAATAAGCCCCTGCCGCCTTCAAGAAAGCCATAGAGACGACCCATCTCGTTTGGATCCCCCAATTCTCGAGTGGCTTTCATCATTGCAGACCAGAGCGGCACTGTACAGGTTACTCCATAAGCGGCATAGCAGAATAAAAGAATATTGTACGATGGAAACAAAGCTACAATTATCCCGATTGTACTGGTTGATGCAAGGGCGATGGATATCAGTTTATTTGCATCAAAACGATCCGCGACCCAGCCGGCGGGCAAATAAGAGATAACACAGGCGATTCCAAATACAGACATTAAAGTACCCATTTGAGCATTGCTGACATTAAAATACGCCAGTACCGCGTCGTAATAAGACCAGCTTAGATATGGCAGTTCATATACTGCTGCACCACAGATACACAGTGTAAGCATTCCTAAAATTTGTTGTTTCCTTCTTTTTTTTGGTTCCATAACTCCTCAACTCCTCTTTTTTTTCTTAGTATAGCACAGACAAAATGTAATCGTTAGAACAAAAAAATGATACTTAGCTATAAGAAAAATAGATAACAGATTGACATTAACTGTTACTTTGATATAATATATAGTGAGAGAGGAGGAAAAACAATGACATTTAAGCATCTTTCATATATTGTTGCAGTGGCCCAATATGGCAGTATTAACAAAGCTTCAGAAGCTCTTTTTGTTTCGCAGTCAGCGATCAGTACAAGTATACAGGCAGTTGAAAATGAATACGATATTACTTTGTTTACCAGAAACAATAAAGGCGTGGAATTAACAGATATGGGTAAAGATTTTGTTTCGTATTCTAAAAGTATTCTTATGCAAAAAGATTTGTTAGAACAGCAGCTGATTAACAAAAAACCGGTTTGCCACCACCAATTGAGCATTGCTGCACAGCAGTTCCCCTTTGCAATAGAAGCATTTTTGAAGCACTTAACATCTCTCGCAGATGAAGAAACCTATCAGTTCAGTATTAAGGAAACAGATATGTACGAAGTGATCAATGAAGTGTATGATAAAGAAAGTGATATAGGGATTATCTTCCTGACAGATATGACAGAACGTTATATCAAAAAAGTTCTTGATATGAAAAAGATAGAATTTCATAAATTATTGGAAATTAACCCTCATGTCTTTTTGCGCAATGCACATCCATTAGCGCATAAAGAAAAGGTTTCGGTTTCAGACTTAACGGTTTTTCCCTGCGTTTCTTTTGACCGTGATTCAAAGGTATCTTTCGACTATTCAGGCGAAGTGCGGATATGGGGACTCGAGAGGCCTTCGAGAATTATATATGTCTACGAACGGGCAACAGCGATCAATATATTGGCAAATTCTGATGCTTTCGCTGTGGGAAGTGGCTTGCTTTCTAAAGGATTAGGGGATGAGCGAGTCGTTGCAATACCGATTGATAACGCTAAAAACAGGATGATTCCTGGATGGATTAAAAGAAAAGACGTTACCATTACTGAAGATATGCTGTGTTATATTAAGTATCTGGAAAACTGTGTATGGGAATAAAAAAGAAAATATTTGACCTATTAGAAAAACCTGCTGCTGTCTGGTTATCATTCAGACTGCAGCAGGTTTTTTGTAATGGATATTTTACAGATATTTGTCCCGGATGGCATCCAGCTTTTTCAGCTTATCCTTGTCAATCGGGGGCTTTTCGTAAGCTTCAAGCCGCTCTTTCAGGATTTTGTCCAGTCGGTCATTGATGCTCAGATGTTCTTTTACATAATCGGCGTGAGACATGCGGTGTGAGAATTTCGGGAAGTGATGCTCTTTCCGGTAGTTTTTGAGGGTGTCCTTATTCTTGATATAGGTATCGTGGTGCCCTACTCTGGTAATCAGGCTGGCGGTAGTATCTCTAAGGTCATCGACAGGCTTTATATAGGCCTGGACATTCCGGACGGTTTCTTCGTCCAGTATAAATTTGCGGTAGCTGGCGCTGTTAAAGGTATCAAGACTTCCAAACATAAAGGTGCAGGTATCGGTTTTAGTGGCAAAGGCATTGACAATTCCCAAGGTGCTCTCCATTGGCGCCTGAACGTCAAAGGCCTTAGCGTCAGACCCGCCTGACGGCATTTCAAATGGGATGTCGTAGTATTTTGCCATTTCGCGGCACATTGCCAGCATTTTAAAGGTTTCCGGCGCGCCGGTTGAAAGCTGAAGCGTCCGCATATCGGTGATGGCAGAATAGACGGAGTAAATCATTGGCAGGCCTGGAGCCATAAGCTGTACCAGCGTGATCAGCGCCAGGTTTTCCGCGTTGGATAAAACCGTGTCGTCAATGGCCTTAAGGGGTCCGGTCATCCCGGCGGAGGAACAGGGAACACATTCAATGGGCTGTCTGAATTCGATGGCCTTTATCAGGGTGTTTAACAGGTTTTCTTCAAACCGCAGCGGTGAAATGGGACAGAGGGAGACATACATTTTATTCACATCTTCCTGCTCGATTAAAACGTCCAGGATTTCCTGCGCCATGCAGACATTTTCGACACAGGCGTTGGACAGGCCCATGGCCTTTGTGCAGTGTGTGAAATAGTCATAAACCGGCTGCATGATGCTTTCGTGCTGCGTCGCATTTTCCACAGGAAAAACAAGAAGTGTGGAACCCAGCTCACAGACGTCGCTGGTTTGTGCCAGCTTAAAGAAATTTTTCAGATCGTCAAAGGTTGCGTTCCGTCTTGTAAAATCATCATCAATCATAAAAGGAGAGCAGGTGTTCGGCGCCATGATCGGATGGTCATTATGGCCGATCTTTACGGAATGTTTTGGATCAACACCCTCGAGAATAAAGGAAGCGGGTGTGGATTTGATGGCATTCTCGATGAGGTTCGCGGGAATTTTGACGATATTCCCCTCGACGGCTGCGCCGTGTTTTTTGAAAATTTCAAGGATTGCCGGATGGTTCATCTCAGCGCCGCATTCCCACAGTACATCCAGTGTGGCCTGGTGGATCGCTTCTACCTGTTTTTCGGTTAATGGTTCATACGTAAAGTTCATAATAGTTCCTCCCTATAATGTTTCTCGATATTGATTTGGAATATATTGGTTTACCAGGCGTTCCTGTTCTGCTGACAGCTTTGGCGGTTTATATGCAGCGATGCGTTTTATACGTTCTTCCATCAGGGCGTCGGTTAACGGCTTGCTGCCGGAGTTTTGCCATTGGTTGGGGTCTTCTTTGTTTAAGAGCTTTGGCGCAAAGAATTCTTCTTTGAACATTTTCGGCGTCCTTCCGTGCAGGAAGTTCCCGCGCGGGCCAACCTCTGAAAGAAGGCTGAAGCAGGACTTTTCTTCAGCGGTGTCAATCCCCCTTAAGAATCTGGCGGCCATGCGGTAGGCCTCCTCATCCATTAAAAACTTGTCAAAGCTCATGACATTAAAGCTCCCGATTGTGCCGCAGCCGTGAAGGATGTAGTCTGGCTTTATATCAAGGGTGGCCATGCACATCAGCATGGTCTCCAGTCCAGCCTGCACGTCACAGCCTTTGGCGTCGCTCAAGCCTCCTGCGGTTCTGAAGGGAACCTGGTAAAGGTCTGCCAGCCCGGCGAGTGCGTAGCTTACAAGGGCGGTTTCCGGCGAGCCGATGGCCAGCTGAACGGTCCGCAGGTTGGTGGAGGCAGAGGTGTTTCCAAAAACCATGGGATGGCCAGGTTTGATAAGCTGTGTAAGAACCGCGCCGGCCAGAACCTCGGCATTGGTCATGGCAATCAAGGAATAAACGGAGTAAGGCGCTGTCAGCATTGGCATGGCGCATGGCGCCAGCATCATGGGGATTCCATGCTTCGCCATAATCATGAGCTTTTGCAGCGGATCGGTATCATAGCATAAAGGTGACAGCGGATTAACGAGGTAGATACCATGAGGCATATCGTTTCCATAAAAGTTGTTAATAAACTCAAAGCTGCGGCAGTACATTGCCTCAAAATCGTACGCATGAGGCAGTCCAAGTGGGAAAGGATAAATTTCCAGTGTCGCCTTGTTTGAATACTTAAGCATCATGGCTGTCTGGTAGAAAATATGCTCGTCCTCAGTCATGCTGTTCTCATCAGCGAAATAATTCAGATAATTGCTTGTGATGATGTCGCTGGTATCGGCGAGTTTAAACATATCGACGGTGTCTTCGTTTTTTGTTCTGCGAATATTCTCACCGTCGTTAATATAGATATTCCCGCTGACAGGCTCCATCAGCATACTTCCGCCGCCGACCGTTGTGGAGCCGGCTTGTGTGTATAGCTCAAAGGAAGCTGGAATTTTTTCAAGGGTTTCTTCAATCATAAAGCGGTCAAAGAAAACCTTTTGTCCGTCAACACGACACCCGTTTGCTTTCAGGATTTCCAGAGCTTTTGGATGTTCAAATTGAACACCTACAGCGCCCAGGATTTTTAAAGACAGCTCGTGAATATTTTCAATATCATTTTTTGATATAATGCGTTCATAATTTTTCATTGTGAAATTTCCTTTGCTGGATTCGTTTTCTGCTTTTTAATGCGTCTATAGAGAACAAACGCGGCGGCAGTGCCTACTACGGCAAAGACAAGCATATAGATGAAAAGAATGTGGTAGCCCTGTGTGCCGGGATAAGTGTCCAGCCAGTTGCCAACCAGAGTATAGACAAAGGCTTCGGGCATGAATCCGATGACGGAGGCAAAACCAATGGCGGCTCCGGTCAGGTGCATGGGAATATTGAGTTCATCAATGGTGGCAAAATAAATCCCGCGGGACATAAAGATGCCGATTGCCACAACAAATAAGGCAATGATGACCATAATCAGGTTGGCTGGACCGGTAGGAACCACTAAAAATCCGATTAAACCGGCGATAGCGATGAGAAATACAATGGCAATGACGCGTGCGTTTGAGCCGGTCTTGTCTGCGATGAACCCGGAGGCGATGCCCCCCACCACGCCGATCGCATAAAAACGGATGAGATACAGAGTGGCGCCCATCGAATCGCTCAGCCCAAAGAATTCAGTCATATAAGGTGTGAGATAACTGAAGCAGGCGTACATGTTGTAGGATGAGAAGATGACCAAAGCAACAAGCCACATACCGGGCATTTTTATGATCTGAAGAACTTCCTTTCCAGATGCGCCCTTCTGACGCTCCCCTTCCTCCTTTTCGTATTTGATGAATAGAAAAGCGACGAGTGCTCCGAAAAAACATAAGACTGAATACGCGATAAAGACACCGCGCATCGCCCCCAGAGCAGCGCCCAGCTTGTTGAAGATCCAGACAATGATCAAGCCGTAAAAGACCGGGAAGAGACCGCGCCCGGCCTCAAGAATGCCAAAGAGACGGCCCTGTTCGCTGCTGTCCCCCAGCTGCCGCGTGGCTTTGAGCATGGCAGCCCAGAACGGCAGGGTTATGGAAATGCCCCAGAGAATATAGATTAACAGAAGAATTGGATAAGATGGAAAAGTACTGATCCACAGCCCCAGCAGGCCGGTGGCAACGAGTGAGACGATCATTAAGATCTTCGCTGGATATTTGTCTGCAAGCCATCCCCCCGGAAAGTAAGCAAGCATTGCGACCAGCCCATAAGCGCTCATCAGCGTTCCCATCTGTGTGTTGTCGATGGAAAAAGCCTCAAGCATCAAATCATAATAACCATAGCTGAGATAAGGCAGTTCATAGACAACTGCGCCGGTCAGGCAGAGTGCAAATAACGTCAAATACTTTTTCATATTTTGTTCCTTTTGCATGACGGTTTCCCCTTATAAAAATTTTTGAGTTGATCAACTAGGTAAAGAATATCATATATTTACTAATTAGTCAATAATAGATTGATTAATTGGCTTATATGTTATTTATGAAATGATCAAATATATATTTATCAAAATGTGAATATACTATTGAGTTTTAGGGTCGTTTCGATTATAATAAAAGTAGAACAACTTAGAATATGATTACGTGAGAGAAGTGTAGTAAGGAGAGGTAAAAATGCCGCTGAGTAACTATTATGATTCGAACATTCGTCAGGAGGAGCGTGTTACTGCGTCCTTTTATATTGATCCGATTTTTGAAATGTCGTTTTTTTTGCATATTCTGACCAATGAGACGCACCATGTTTATAACAAAACCCTGTTTAACCGGATGCGGGAAAAAATAACACCGGAATTTTTAGAGGAAGTGCTGGCGTTAGATAAGGTCACCTGGAGCTGGACCTTTCCGCCGGAGATGATGCACTATCTGACCATTGATGAGGAGAATGAGCCCTTTGAGGTGATGATTGAAAAGATGGACCAGCTGTCAGACGCCAGCTACTGTGCGGTGGCATTTCCCTATAACAAGGTCAGCCGTTCCACACTGCATAAATGGATGAAGGAACCCGAGCTTATTCTCGAAGTGGAAGACAGCTATCTGCCAGAATATGTTGATAAACAGACCTCCTATGATTTTTTAGGCCATATTGAGTCCTACAGGAAACGTATCTCCGGAGTGCTCCGGGAGCTGTGGGAGAATGTCTTTAAAGAAGAATGGCCGGGTATCTCCGCGTTACTGGCCGAGGAGCTGAGCCAGAAAAAGGCTTTGTTTGAAAAGACAGATCTCTCAACCTTTATCAGTGGGATTCATCCTTGTATTTCCTTCCAGAACAGAAAGTACATCTATTCAGATAAAAATGAAAAGTACCCAGGATACAATCATATTTTCGAGGACTTTTTCATCAATATCAAGGTTTATGCTTCCCTGTTCTGCGCGCCGCATTACTTTTTTACCAATGACCGGATTAACCTTGTGCTGTGTTCAAATATTATACTGGAAAATGAAGAGCTGGATAAAATTGTTAAGGAGCTTGTCCCCTATTTCAAGGCCTTTGCTGATGAGACACGCTTGAAAATTATCTGCATGATCGCAGAAAAGCCAATGACGACCAAGATGCTGTCTGATGAACTCATGGTTTCCCCGGGGGCAGTCTCACGCCATCTAAAGCAGCTGACTGCTCTTTCAATGACCGATGTCCATAAAGTCCGTCAGGAGGCCTTCTACTCTATCAGCAAGAAAAAACTGGATGATATTTTAAATCAGATTACATTGGGAATAAAGTAGTATGTGATTTAAATATGCAGAAACGCCGCTTTGCAGTGCCGTTCTAAAAACGGTTTTGCAAGCGGCGTTTGTTCTTGTTAATGCAATTAGGATCATTAACCCAGAAAAGGGAAAATGTTCGCAGAGTATGTCTTTTATGGACAAAATACCTTACCAAATCAGCCAAAATCCGGATGGTTATCCAGGTCATAAGGCGTTGCCTGATAAACGTAATAATTGAGCCAGTTGAAAAAAAGCAGATTGGAATGGCCGCGCCAACGTACCACGGGTTTTTTCGCAGGGTCGTCGCCCGGGTAATAGTTATTGGGAACATTGATGGGCTTACCCTGGGAGATATCCCGGTCGTATTCTTTTTTCAGAGTATCCCAGTCGTATTCGCTGTGGCCGGTGATAAAGATCTGCCGCCCTTCCCTGGCAGTCACAATGTACACGCCCGCGTCGTCGGACATGGCCATCATGGAGAGTTCTGGTACCTTTTCGATATCCTCGCGCCGTACCTCGGAATGACGGGAGTGGGGCACATAAAAAATATCATCAAAGCCGCGGAAAAGCGGAATGTATTTTTCCTCAAGATGGTGTTCAAAAACGCCGAAGAGCTTGTGGTCCAGATTGTGCTTGGGCACGCCATAGTGATGGTATAAAGCTGCCTGAGCGCCCCAGCAGATGTGAAGCGTGGAGTAGACGTGAGTCAGGCTCCAGTCCATGATATCCACCAGCTCATCCCAGTAGTCCACTTCCTCAAAGGGGAGAGTCTCGATGGGCGCGCCGGTAATGATCAGGCCGTCAAAGTATTCGTAACGTACATCGCTGAAGGTTTTATAGAAGGTATCCAGATGCGTCTGATCTGTATTTTTGCAGTCATGGGTGTCGGACTGCAAAAGGGTGACATCCACCTGGATAGGGGTGTTGCCCACAAGCCGCAATAGCTGGGTTTCGGTAACGATTTTGGTGGGCATGAGGTTCATGATAGCGATTTTCAGCGGACGGATATCCTGTGTGGTTGCCCTGTCCTGGTCCATAACAAAGATGTTTTCATTTTCGAGAATCTGAAAAGCAGGCAGATCGCCTGGAATTTTGATAGGCATAGAGTCACTTCCTTTTTTAGTTAATGTCGATTAAGGCCAGATTGCTGTGCCTTGCAATCCGGCCTGCCCGGGTTTTATTTAATTAAAAAGCGGTGTGGATAAGTAGCGTTCTCCTGTGTCGGGCATCAGGACAACAATGTTTTTCCCCGCGTTTTCTGGCCGCCTGGCAAGTTCTATGGCCGCCCAGGCCGCGGCGCCGGAGGAAATACCGACCAGAAGGCCCTCGGTTTTGGTTAACACACGGGCGTAGGTGTAGGCGTCCTCATCCTTGACTGGAATGATCTCGTCGATGATGTCAAGATCCAGCACAGCGGGGACAAAGTTTGCGCCGATCCCCTGGATGGCGTGAAAGCCAGCGGGCTCACCCTTTAACACCTGTGAGCCCCAGGGCTCCACAGCAATTATCTGCACATCAGGATTTTTTTCCTTTAAACCCTTTCCCACGCCGCCGAGGGTGCCGCCTGTGCCAACGCCGGCCACAAAGATGTTCACCTTTCCGTCCAGGTCTTCCAGAATTTCCACAGCGGTGGTCTTTTCATGGGCGATGGGGTTGGCGGGATTTTCAAACTGCTCCAGAATAATGGAGTTTGGAATTTTCTGGTTAAGCTCTCTGGCCTTGTCGATGGAGCCCTGCATGGCCATATCGCCGTCGGTCAGGACGATTTCTGCGCCAAAAGCCTTGAGCAGGCTTCTCCGCTCAATGCTCATGGTTTCCGGCATGGTCAGAATGAGGTGATAACCTCTGAGGGTTGCCACCAAAGCCAGGCCAATGCCTGTATTGCCGCTGGTGGGCTCAATGATCGTGCCACCGGGAGCAAGGAGCCCCTTTTCCTCTGCGTCAAGGATCATGGACAGGGCGATACGGTCCTTAACACTGCCGCCGGGATTAAAAAATTCCAGCTTGCCGAAAAGGTTAGCCTTCAGCGCCTCCTTTTCCATCAGGTGGTTTAGCTTCAGAAGCGGTGTGCCGCCGATGAGCTCGGTTAATTCTTCATAGACTTTCATTTGATTGTACCCTCCCTGTATTTATTGCTGTGAAAGCTTCAGCGCGTCGTCAAGGGCGCCGATCAAGTCGTCGGCGTTTTCCAGACCGATGGACACACGGATCATATCCTCTGTAATACCGGCTGCCAGCAGTGCGTCACCGGAAAGCTGCTGGTGGGTCGTGGTTGCCGGGTGGATAACCAGAGACTTGGCGTCGGCTACGTTGGCAAGGTGGGTGAAAATCTGGATATTATCAATGAACTTACGGGCAGCCTCAATGCCGCCTTTAATGCCAAAGGTAAAGATGGAGCCTGTGCCGCGGGGAAAATATTTTTCTGCCAGAGCGTGGTATTTGTTGTCTTTTTGGTCAGGATAATTTACCCAGGTAACCGCTGAGTGGCCGGATAAAAAGTCAATGACTCTGCGGGTGTTTTCCACATGGCGGTCCAGCCGCAGCGAAAGGGTTTCAAGGCCCTGAAGCAGCAAAAAGGAGTTAAACGGGCTGATGCAGGCGCCGGTATCCCGGAGCATCTGGACGCGGGCCTTCGTGATAAAGGCGGCTTCGCCAGCGTCCCGGGTGTAGACAATGCCGTGGTAGCTTTCATCAGGCTCTGTGAATTCCGGGAATTTTCCACTGCCTGCCCAGTCAAAGGTACCGCCGTCCACGATGACGCCGCCGATGGTGGTGCCGTGGCCGCCGATGAACTTGGTGGCAGAGTAAACCACAATGTCTGCGCCGAAATCCAGTGCCCTGAAAAGATAAGGGGTGGCAAAGGTGTTGTCGATGATCAGCGGGATTTTATGGTCATGGGCGATTTTTGCAACGGCTTCGACATCGACGATGTTAATGCTGGGATTGCCCAGGGATTCGATGTAAATGGCCTTGGTGTTTTCATTGATCGCGGCTTCAAAGTTCGCTGGATCGTCCGGGTCCACAAAGGTGGTCTTGATGCCAAATTTTGGCAGAGTCGCGTCAAACAGGTTGAAGGTGCCGCCGTAAAGGGTAGAGGCAGCGACGATTTCGTCACCGGCCTGGGCGATGGTCATCATTGTCAGGGTGATGGCCGCTGAGCCAGAAGCTACCGCCAGAGCGCCGACTCCGCCTTCAAGGGCGGCCATGCGCTTTTCCAGTACGTCAGAGGTTGGGTTCATGATACGGGTGTAGATATTGCCGTTTTCCTTTAATCCAAAGAGGTTTTCTGCGTGTTCGGTGCTGTCAAAGGCGTAGGAAGTGGTCTGGTAGATGGGCACTGCCACAGAATGGGTTACAGGGTCCGGGGTTTGTCCGGCGTGAAGCTGGAGGGTTTCAAATTTCAAGTTTTTATCCATGATTTATCTCCTTAATGCATGAAAACATATTAATTTAATAAGAATTATATGTAATATACCATTATTCCATATGCTTGTCAATGCAAATAATGCTTTACGGGCTTTTAAAAGTGCTGTATAATAAAATTTAAGGAAGCATTTGGACCTGAGGAATCCATTTGTGGAAGAAAGCCCGACGGAAAGCCCGGAGGGCTTTTTTTAGAATTTACGGAAAGAAGGTGACAGGAAATGATCAATACACAGGGGCGTCTGGCCAGGGTGGCAACGGTTCCGGAGTCGGAAAAGTGGAATGCCGCCACCGCCAGACAGCATACGCTGTACCAGAAGGAGGGCGATATCCGCACACCCTTTGGAAGAGACTTTACGCGGATACTCCACAGTACAGCCTACAGGCGTCTCAAGCATAAAACCCAGGTGTTCTTCTCGCCTGGGAATGACCACATCAGCACTCGGATCGAGCATGTAAACTACGTGGAATCTGTAGCGTCCACCATCTGTGAGTACATGGGGCTTAACGTAGAGCTGGCAAGAGCCATCGCCATCGGCCATGATCTGGGTCATCCGCCCTTTGGCCATCACGGTGAAAAAGTGCTCAATGACATTGTCCGGGATGAGAAGCTGTGGAGCGGCCAGAATGGTCAGTATTACTGGCATGAAAAAAACGGGCTGCACTTTGTGGATAATATTGAGCTGCTGGAAGGGCCGGACCGGAAAAAATATAATCTTGATTTGACCTACGGTGTGCGAGATGGTATTATTTCCCACTGCGGCGAGGTCAGCGAGGCCGCCCTGTACCCAAGAGAAGAAGCCATTGACCTGTCAACTTTTAAACGCGTCAACCAGTTTTCGCCCTTTACCTGGGAGGGCTGTGTGGTCAAGCTGGCCGACAAAATATCCTATCTGGGCCGCGACATCGAGGACGCACAAACGCTGGATATTTTGAGTGACGGCCAGCTGGAGATACTTGATGGTATCGTGGCAGAGTATTTTGAAAAGCAGGGACAGTCCAGAGGAAATGTCAACAACACCACCGTTATTCACCTTTTGATCCTGGACCTTGGAAAAAACAGCTCTGTTGCGAATGGACTGCGCTTTTCTGACGAGGGCTTTGAAGTCTTGAAAAACATCCAGGATTTTAATGTAAAGAATATCTACCATCACGAACGGCTAAACGGCTATAAAGACTATGGTGAGCTAATCATACACCGGGTATACGATGCGCTGAAGGAGCTCTATAATAAAGGCGAGATCACAGAGAAACTTCCCTATTTTCAAAAACAATTCCCCCTGTTAACCACCAACTTTCTGGACTGGATCAGCGACTACTGGAATCAAACCGATCGGCGGACAGAAGACTACCGGCTGCAAAATCGGATCATCTACCACATTCCTGAAGAACCTCTGGATTTCTACCGGGCCATTATCGATTATATCTCTGGTATGACGGACCAGTTTATCGAAAAGATCTATCAGGAGCTCATCCGGTTTTAACAGGAAGTTCTGAGCAATATATTTTTACAAAAACGCGTTGACAACTCGCGGAAACAGGTCTATAATGAAAAACAACTTAAAAAACTAAGTAAAGGAAAAACGTCATGAAGGATTTAAGAATGAGCTTAAATGCATACTTTTACTTTAGCCAGGGCTATTATTATGGTGCTGGTTACTTTGCGTGCATGAAATTAAGTTCACCTGAGAGTCGTTTTGCGGTGTCATAGAGGCATTGTAAATTTTCCAATACTGAAGAAAAATCAGTTTATTAAGGGAGACTCGGTGAGTCTCCCTTTTCTTTTGTCCTAAAATGCCTGCAAGTGCACATGCAGGCCGTGAATTTAAATAAAAACCTAAGGAGAAATACAAATGATTGTTGTCGTAAAACCAGGAACACCGGAAGAAGAAGTACAGAAACTGGCCGCTGCCATTGAGAGACAGGGATTAAAGATCCATTACTCTCAAGGGGTGGATCATACAATTTTAGGCTTAATTGGCGAAACTCAGACCATTGACGTCCATAAGCTGCGTTCAAATCACATTGTTGAAAAGGTCATGCGGGTACAGGAGCCTTACAAAAAAGCAAACCGTGCTTTCCATCCAGATGATTCAATCATTGATGTTCAGGGAAACCTCATCGGTGAGGGCCATGTTTCCGTTATCGCAGGCCCTTGCTCGGTGGAAAGTGAGGAACAGATCATTGAAATTGCCAGGGATGTCAAAGCATCTGGCGCTAAATTTTTGAGAGGCGGCGCTTTCAAACCCAGAACATCCCCTTACTCATTCCAGGGAATGGGCGCAGACGGTCTGGAGCTGCTGCTTTTGGCTAAAAAGGAAACCGGGCTGCCTATTGTTACTGAGCTGATGGACATGTCTCAGCTGCCGCTTTTCGATGAGGTAGACATTATTCAGGTTGGCGCCCGTAATATGCAGAATTTCACCATGCTCAAGGAGCTTGGTAAAATTGATAAGCCAATTTTGCTGAAACGCGGCCTGTCCGCTACCATGCGGGAATTCCTTATGTCAGCGGAATACATCATGGCAGGCGGCAATGAACAGGTTATTCTCTGTGAGCGCGGTATCCGCACCTTTGAAAACGCGACCCGCAATACCCTTGACCTGAGCTGTATTCCACTGCTCAAGAAAAAGAGCCATTTACCAGTGATCATTGATCCAAGCCATGCGACAGGGATCAACTGGATGGTGGAATCCATGTCAAAGGCCGCCATTGCCGCCGGTGCGGACGGTGTCATGATTGAAGTGCACAATAAGCCTGAAGAAGCATTGTGTGACGGGGATCAGGCCATTACGCCGGATGCGTTTGATAAAATTATGGCGACACTCAAAAAATACGCGGAATTTGAGGGAAAGGTTCTTTAGGATGGAGACATTAAAAGGAAAAACCGTCAGCTTTATCGGTCTGGGACTCATGGGCGGCGCACTGGCCATGGGCATCCGAAAGCAAGGGCCGGATAAGATCTGTGCCTTTGACATTAATGAAGAAGTCCTGGAGGACGCCCTGAGGAAAGAGGTTATCGACTGGGGTGTCAGCGAACCGGAAGGGATCCGCCAGATTCTGGGAGTATCTGATCTGGTGGTGATTTGTCTTTATCCACAGCTTGCGCTGGATTTTATTTTGGAATATATGGAGGACTTCAAAGAGAACGCTGTTATCACTGATATTACCGGCGTTAAAAAGCTGCTGGTCGATCATCTCAAGGGAGTACTTCGGGAGGATCTGGATTTGATTCTGGGCCACCCGATGGCCGGCAGCGAAAAAGAAGGCTTCGGCAATGCAGATGATGCCATTTTTAAGGAGCGCAATTATATTTTAGTTCCTCAGCCGGAAAACAAACCGGAAAATTTATCCTTTATCAAGGAGATTATCCGCAATCTGGGCTTTGTGAATATTGTAGAAACCACCGCAGAAGTCCACGACCAGAAGATCGCCTTTACTTCGCAGCTCTGCCACGTTATCGCCAGTGCCCTGGTAGACAGTGAGGATGACCTCCACATCACGGATTATGAAGGCGGCAGCTTCGGAGATCTCACACGCATTGCCATGATCAATGCAGGCATGTGGACAGAGCTGTTTATCTGCAATAAGGAAGCACTGGTAGATCAGATTGAAAAGTTTGAAAAAAGTATGGACACCATGAAAAAAATGATCCAGGCTGAGGATAGTGACGGACTCACAGAAATTTTAAGCAATGTTCGGAAGAAAAGAATTACCATGGAAGTGGACCGTCAGAATAAAACATCGGCGAAAACACAAAAAGCTTAAAACTTTCTGAAGGGAAATTTGCACAAAGTGAGAGCGAAAACGAGTATCATTATCGTGAAAACTGTTACAAAAAAGGTGCAACGCATTTCACTATTGACTTATTTTCAAAAGGTTGTATACTATAGACAAATAAACAAATACCAATTGAAACTCCCCTGTTTCAAGCGGTGAAGATTTGTTTATTGAGCTGTGAGTAGTGAGGCTCGCAGCGGAATAAAATCATATATTACCCCCCCCTCTCCCCTATAGAGAAGCCCTCGAGACAACGTCCCCCCTTATGCGTTGCGAGGGTTTTTCTCTTTTTTGAATTTATTCTGGAATTTTGGAAATAAATCATTTTAAGGACTTTCATAATGACATTTGTTCGATTATAATAAACCAGAAGGAAGTGATAAAAATGTTAGCAGACAGCCACGCGCATTTAGATGACGAGCGCTTTGAAAATGAAGTGGATACGATTATCGAAAACGCCCGAAATGCCGGTATTGGTTTTATTTTAAACCCCGGCACCGAGGAGGGCACCAGCACCCGCGCCGTAGAACTGAGCCAGACCTACGATATTGTTTATGCCGGTGTCGGGTTTCATCCCTCTGACTGCGTGTCGTTTGATAAAAATAAACACCCGAAGATGATCAGGAAGTGGTGTGAACTGGATAAAGTACTGGCCATTGGAGAGATTGGCCTGGATTATTATTATGACGACGGCGCCCCGAGAGATTTGCAGAAGAAGGTTTTTGAGGAACAGATCGATCTGGCAAATGAACTGAAAAAGCCCATCATCGTTCACGACCGCGATGCTCATGGTGATTCTATGGATATGGTAAAATCCTGTCTTGATCCCAATGTCGGCGGGGTATTTCACAGCTATAGCGGAAGTGTTGAGATGGCCAAAATTTTGCTTGATTTTGGGCTCTATCTCTCCATCGGCGGCCCCCTGACCTTTAAAAATTCCAGAAAAGCTCCCGATGTGGTTAAGTATATGCCGATGGACCGGCTTCTCATCGAAACCGACAGCCCTTACCTTACCCCAGTCCCCTACCGGGGAAAACGCAACGAGCCCGCCTATGTCCGTTTTGTGGCCGAAAAGGTTGCGGAGATTAAGGAGATTACAGTGGAAGAGGTGCAGGAAACAACGTTTGAGAATTGTCGGAGATTGTTTGGCGTTTAATATTGTGAGGAGTATAAGGAACCGCTAGTCGGTTCTTTTTTTATTTACTTTCAACTGTAAACGTGATACAATCTAAGTGAAATCTAACTTTTCTGAAATGTTTTTTGAAGATTAACATGGGATGTTTATTGAGACCACAATAACAAAAGCCTGGAAAGGAAAAGATGAAAATAAAAATTATTTTTAGAATAAAGTTATTTAATATATTTGAAGTTTATGTGTCTAAAGAAAAAATTAGATAAAATTTTACTGATTTTTTGAAATGTAAATTTACCAGCATACAGAAGATTTCAACAGATAATTCAGAAAAGTGTTGTGTGCTGGTATTTTTAAAGAACTATAAAGCTTTCTGAATTTTTAATTATTTAAAATGGGGTGATGGATATGCAGGTTTACGAAGGACGGTTAAAAGTATTTTTACTCAAGGATATTTCAATTAATTCAGTTCAGGAAAAAATCAGCGCTTTGATTGACAAAGCGCTGGTGCAGAATGAAAAAATGGCGGTGTTTCATCAAAAAATCAGCTATAAAAATTATTGCTTTTCAGGTTTTTATCCAGTAGAGAGTGAGAGAGTCTACAGACAGGATAAAATTTACACCATACAGATACGGACAATAGATGAAAATTTGATGAATTATTTCAAGGAACACCTCATCAATGCTTATACCGAAGAGATGAAGTCCCTGAACATGACTGTAAGAAGAATCAAAAAAATTCCCATTAGCCGAATCTACACTTTAACGCCACTCATCCAGAAATTCGATGGCGGTTACTGGAAAGAGATTGTCACACTTGATGAATTTGAACGGAGGCTTAAGGAAAACCTGATCAAAAAATATAATAATTTCACGGGTGAAAAATGTGATGAAGACTTTGAACTTTACACACATCTGCAATTTGACAACAAAGGCCCGATTTCCTGTCCCTATAAAGGAATTACATTATTGGGAGACAAGATTACTTTACAGCTTGCACAAAACCCCATGGCTCAGGAGCTCGCGTACATGGCACTGGGCTGCGGGCTCGGTGAAAACAATGCCAGGGGAAATGGGTTCTGCGGTTATAGATACCTTTAGAAAGGGGTGAGAGAATGCTTAAGGAATGTCTTGATGTCTTTAAAAAAATTTATGAAGAAAAAGGGGAAAGCCTGATTTTAGATACCTATGTTCCAGCAGAAGGCTCTTATGTTTTGGTCGATAGGGATGGAGCGATTAAAGAGATTAAAGAACTGCCAAAGCAGAAGGAACCGCCAGAGGATTTTGAAAGCTTTGTTGAAAAGGATTATCTCTCTGCGCTCATTGACATGAATAAACCCATTGATAAAAAGAAAGTTATTCACAGCAATAATTATTACGCGTTTTGGGTTAAAAAGGACAGCATCAGACCAGATAAAAACGGAAAGGTTAAACTGACCCAGGAGATTATTGATGATTATTACGGACTTTTAAAAGCGGCGGAAAATAAGTACAGGAAAAAAGGACTGGAGCTTTATGAGGTGGTTGAGGCTGAGATTGGAAAGCCTGACTTGGAAATGATTGAAAAGCATAAGGATTGGATTAAGAAAAATATCTTTACCATCATTGAGGATAATCATTTAAAAGACGATAAAAGTTATTTGAAAATATATTTTGATGCGGATAGAGAAGCTTACCAGCGCGAAAGCCGGCGTTATGTTATCCCGAATGTTTACAATACGACCGACTATAATATACCTGTCGGGGATAAAATTTTTGGTTTGCCCAACGACAATATGGGTCTCAACGCGAAAAAGCCCTATCTCGAAAACAAGACCCGTAAAAACACCATGCCTTACCTGATTTCGACAGAAGAAGTGGCGCTTCAAAAGAAGTTTTTTGACTACTTATATAATCAGGCATGTCTGGGAAAGAGCAATATTTATTTAAACGAGAAAGATGGAATAATAGCGCTTAGCAACAACGAATCACTTAAACAATCCTTTAGGGGGTATTATTTGCGAATACAAAAGGGGAAAGAGCTTGAAGTGCACGACTTCGATGAAGTTACAGGGTTTGAAGCGGAAATCGAGCCCATTGATCTAAAACAGTTTATCCCTGTTCCGGAAAAGAATGCGACAGATCTGATATACGAAAAAGTTAAAAAACTCGAAGATGTAAAAATACTTATTAATTCAGTATTTTTCAAAAAGTTTTTAACCACAAATTTTTTTACAGACGCAAAGGATATCCGGCTCAATGATACAAAAGTTAAGGAGGAGTTGCTCAGGTGCCGTACCGGGTATTTCAACTGGTTTTTTAAAGGAGAGTCCGTGGCTGTAAGATCCTTTTTTGCGGAGAGCTCGCTGCTATTGATTAAGAATTCAATTTTAAACAGACATATTCCAAAAGCGATCGAACAGTTTAATGTGCGGGAATCAATATTGAATTATTTTGAAGGAGGAGAAAGAATGGAACAAACATATGAACAGATTTTTGAGCGTTTAAGTGAAATGATAAACAGCGGTACGCGAAGCACAATTGAGGATGACGCAATGTACTATTACGCTGCCGGACAAATCGCTCAGTTTTTGCTTTCTTTAAACCAGTCGAGCAAACCAACGCCAGCCCTCGTCAATCCGGTTATTAACGCGAGAACAGCGCAGCAGCTGCAGGTTGTTTTAGAAAGATTGTATAAAAAGTATAATTACGCAATTAAATACCCCCAGAGGATTTCAAGGTTATACTCGATGTTTTTGCTGCATATCCCAGAGAATAAAAAAACAGACAGTCAAATGCTTATCGCGGGATATTTGGACAGAAGCCTGGTCTATGAAAAGAAAAATAAAAACGAAGGAGAATCAGAAAATGAATAAACGTGTTTACGGTGTACTTGGAATTAAATCGATTATGGCTAATTGGAATGCGGATTTTAGCGGCATGCCAAAAGCGATTTCCACAGGTGAGGTGTTTGGCAGTGACAAAGCCTTTAAATACCCTATGAAAAAAATGTGGGATGAACAGGGAGAAAAGGTGCTCTATATTAAATCCTTTAAAGCAGAAGAAGACAAAAAAGAAGGCATCAAGGTGCGTCCGCGCTCGTTAAAAGAGCGCTATGAGCAGATTTTTGAGGTAGAGGATCTTAAAAAAACAAATGATAATAAGGCGGTGTTAACCAACCTTTTTAAGGCCATAGATGTCAAAAACTTTGGTGCGACCTTTGCGGAGGGCGGTAATAACACCTCCATCACCGGAGCAGTTCAGATTACCCAGGGTTTTAATCAATATGACGGCCACAATGTTGAAGAGCAGCAGATTCTGTCACCTTTCCGGGATGGTACAAAGGAAGATGCCGAGCAGTCCACCCTCGGCACAAAAATTGTCAGCAACGAAGCCCATTATTTTTACGGCTTTGCCATTAATCCGACAGCCTATAAAGATTTTGTGGAGATGGGTGTAACCGAAGGCTATACCGAAGCCGATTATAAAAAATTCAAGGAAGCCGCTTTAATCGCCGCCACGGCCTTTAACACCAACGCAAAGGTTGGCTGTGAGAATGAGTTTGGCCTGTTTGTGGAAACGGAAGCAGATCTGTACTTACCAGATTTAGCGCAGTTTATCCGATTTGAAAAAACAGAGGATAATGAAAAAGGCGTCATATCTTTAGGGTTAGACAAGCTGTTAAACGCCTTTGGAGACCGGATTTTATCCATAGAAATCTATTATAATCCCCTGACGACGCTCCTGGAAGGCAGTTTGGATAAGGCGGAGGCCTACCATATTTTCACAAAGGAAGCGCTCTAAAATGAAAGCCCTGAGATTTCTGTTAAGGGGGAAGACCGCCTTTTTTAAACAGCCGGATGTCAATACTTACTGCTATTATACCTACGGCTGTATCCATAAGGTCGCTCTGCTGGGAATATTTGGTGCGATGATGGGCTTCCGGGGGTATAACGGACAGACTAAAGTAGAAACTTACCCAGAATTTTATGAAAAGCTGAAGAATCTGAAAGTATCTATCTGCCCGTTGAATGAAAAGGGCTATATTCCCAAAAAGGTACAGACCTTTAACAATTCGGTGGGCTATGCCTCCAAGGAGGAAGGCGGGAACCTCATCGTCAAGGAACAATGGCTGGAAAATCCGAAGTGGGAGATCACTTTTCTCATAGACGATTCACAGTCTGAGAACCTCGCGGAGCGGATTTTAGAATCCCGGTTTGAGTTTTTACCCTACCTTGGAAAAAACGACCATACTGCAGTCATCGAAAATGTGGAGGAAGTGGAACTGGAGGCAGAGACAAAAAGGGAGAATTTGAGAGTATACGGACTTTTTCCAGCGGATCAGGGCAGTCTGTCAGAGGATTCTGCCCGCCGCCCCTTTGGCCGGGAAGTACCGTACAAATACCAGGAACGACTTCCGGTAGCTCTGGAACCAGCGTGTAACCAATACGTGACACAGGCGATGATCTACACGAATCAGCGGATTTCTCTGACCGATGCGGCCAGCGTTTTCCGTCTGGAGGAGAGACATTATGTCTTTTTCTAAAAAAGTAAATTCCTATTTTGAAAAGACGCCAGTTTTTGATTTTGCAGGGCTTATCGAAACCGATAAGCCCTTTTATGCACACATCAAGGATGAAAAAAGACCGGAACCATTACAGGATCATCTGGATTTAACTCTGGATTATTTCGATCGTCTGTGCCGGGAAAAACATCTGGAAAGTGTGTTCAGACGTCTGGAAAAAAACTTTTTTCCAGACTGTGCCAGAGAAACGGTGTCTTTGTGGCGCGAAATGATTTTGAATACCCTTTATCTGCATGACATTGGAAAGATTAATCCCAATTTTCAGCGGGATAAAATGCAAAATAAGGCTTTTAGTCGCACTGAATCCAATAACCAGAACCACTCCGCTTTTTCAGCCCGCGTTTATTTTGATTATTATTATCAAAAAATTGATACGGTAGAGGACGACCGGCAGTATGATTTGTTTTTCGTTTTTCTGCTGCTCAACACCTTTGTCATCCAAAAGCATCATGGCAGTCTGACGGAATTCAGCGTTTTTCTGGAACGGTTTGAGAATGATTTGAGCGAGACGAAAGAGGAGCTCGGGGCTTACAGGAATCTGACGACTTTTGACACCGCCGCTGGGCTCGGTTTGTTTTTCGAGGAAAGGCTGAATATTATACAAAAAAATAACCCGTGGAAATGTGTGGATTTTTACATCTATACCCGATTCCTCTACGGAATTTTAGTTGCCTGCGATTTCTACGCAACCTCAGAATACATGAACGGCGCTCCGGTTGATGATTTTGGCGTATTGGATGATATTGCACCCTATCTGGATGCGTTCAACGCCGATCCCGTCACAAAAAACATCCGAAAAATTAAAAGAGATCAGGCACCTGATGGCGATATTAATATTTTAAGAAGCCGGTTGTTTTTAGAAGCAGAAGAAAATCTGCTGCAAAACCAAGAGGATAATGTGTACTATTTAGAGGCGCCCACGGGCTCTGGGAAGACGAAAACCTCCATCAATCTGGCTTTGCAGCTCATAAAAAAGGATCGACAGCTCAACCGGATTCTCTACGTTTTTCCCTTCAACACCCTGGTGGAGCAAACCCGGGATTCCCTGGAAGAATGTTTTGGGAAAGCGCTCGGCGAAAAAATGGGGGTCATTAACAGCATTACACCCATCAAGAAATACGGGGAAACGACCGATGAAGGCGAGTGGGATTACACAAGGCAGGATAAAATTGATTATGAAAAATCTCTGCTGGCACGGCAGTTTATGCACTATCCCATTGTGCTGACCACCCATGTAAAATTTTTTGAGGGTATTTTCGGAACAAGCCGTGAGGCGGTATTTCCGCTGGCGCATCTGGCGAATTCCGTCATCATTCTCGATGAAATACAGAGCTATAAAAACCGGATCTGGAAGGAAATCATTATCTTTCTGAAAGCCTATGCGCGTATTTTGAATTTTAAAGTGATCATTATGTCCGCAACCCTGCCAGATTTAAACCGGCTCAGTGTTGGAGATGATAAGGTGACTTATCTCGTGAAAAACCGGGAATTTTATTTTCAGAACCCCCTGTTTAAAGACAGAGTAGAGCTGGATTTCTCTATGCTGGAGCTGGAACCGGAAGAAACCTTTGATGCGCTTTTAAAAAAGGTCCTCGAGGTTTCAAATGCGCTCAGGAAAAATCCAGACGCTGAAAACAAGATTGTGGTTGAGTTTATCAAAAAAGCTTCGGCTGTTGATTTCTATAACCGTTTGAAGGACGTTGTGGAAAATGATCTGGTATCCATTGAACTGATGACCGGGGATGACCACAAGGCGGAGCGAAAACGGATTATCAGCCAGGTGAGAACAACAGAAAATATCATACTGGTAGCCACCCAGGTCATAGAAGCAGGCATTGATATCGACATGGACATTGGTTTTAAAGACACCTCTATTTTGGACGCCGAGGAACAGTTTCTCGGGAGAATCAACCGTTCCTGCAGGAAAAAAAGCGCCATCGTGTATTTTTTCAATCTGGATTCACCCGATATGATTTATCAGAAGGATATCCGTAAAGCCGATAAATTGAAGCTGACCGGCGCCAACAAGGCCATGCAGGAAATCTTGATCAATAAAGAATTTTCAAAATTTTATGACTGCGTTTTAGAAGGCCTTGAGGCGCAGAGCCGAAAAGAAAATGATTTAAATCTGGAAGTTTTTCGTGACCGGCATCTGTGGACTTTCAATTTTCCCGAGATACAGGAAAGGATGCGCCTGATTGACGATAATCGGAGAAAGGTATCTCTGTTTCTCAATATGAGGGTCAACAGCGAAGACGGCGGAATGCTCGTTGGAAGCGAGGTGTGGAAATCCTATGAAGCGCTATTGCAGGATGCGGCGATGCCTTATGCTGAAAAGCGGGTTCGTCTGTCAGAGGTGCAGGCAAAGATGGACTATTTTATCTATGAAATTGACAAAAGCTTTGCTGATGCCTGTGTGTTGTGCCCTGACGAACTTTTGGGTGAGCTGTACTATTTTAAGGACGGTGAACCGTTCTTTGAAAATGGAAAATTCAGTCGTGAAAAACTAAAGTGTGAAAACGACTTTCTGTGAGGAAAATAAAATGAAGGTTAACGGAACTCTGGTCAATTATTATTTTCATTGCAAAAGACAGTGCTGGCTGCATGGAAACCGCATCAACCTGGAAAGCAACAGTGAAGATGTGAAAATTGGAAAAGCTTTGCACGAGATAAGGGCAGAAGAAAGTGAATCGACGGAAATCAGCATTGAGAATATCCGTTTAGATAAGATTACGAAGGATTATCTGGTCGAGGTAAAAAAATCGGATGCGGATTATGAAGCGGTCAAATGGCAGGTACTGTTTTATTTAAAGGTTCTGAAAGATAAGGGAATTAAGCGCAGAGGAAAAATTGAATTTATCGAAAAGAAAAAGGCTGAGCGGAAAATCTATTATGAGGATTTAACCCAAGAGCGCGAAAAAGAATTGGAGGAAGTAATTTGCGCCATTGAGATACTCCTGGAAAGCACTTTCCCGCCTGAGCGGGAGACGGATAAAAAGTGTCGTCAATGCGCGTATTTTGACTACTGTGTTTTATAGGAGAAGGTAAAATGGGAACAACAAAGTATTTGACCTCTATGGGTGAGCTGAGCCGAAAGGATAATTCGCTGTGTTTTCGAGTGGGCAGCCGCAACAAGTATATCCCAGTTGAGCAGGTCAGTGAGATTTATTGTATGTCTGAAATATCGCTGAACACCAAGCTGTTGGATTTTCTGGCGAAAAATGAAATCATCGTGCATTTTTTCAACTATTACGGCGGTTACAGCGGTACCTTTTATCCCAAAGAGCATTTGGTCAGCGGGAGACTGCTCATCGCGCAGGTAAAGGCATTTGAAAATCGGCGTTTAGGCATTGCGAAAGCCATCGTAGGCGGCATTGGAAAAAATATTGATGAATTGCTGTATCATTATTACAAGCATGATAAAAAAGATGTCAAGCCGACCATTGACTGGATCAGGCATAACCTGCCTGATCGACTCGATAAAGCAGAGGATATCAAGCAGGTTTTACAGGCCGAGGGCGAAACCTGGCAACGGTTTTACAGCAGCTTTCAGTATTTTCTGCCTGAAGATTTTATCATGAATAAAAGGGTCAAGCGGCCCCCGGATAATCCAACCAACGCTTTGGTCTCCTTTGGGAACAGCCTACTGTACAGCAAAACCGTGTCGGTGATTTACCAGACCCATCTTGACCAGCGGATCAGCTTTCTTCATGAGCCTTCAGAGGGACGTTTTTCTCTGAGCCTCGATTTATGCGAAGTTTTTAAACCGGCCATTGTTTTTAAGACAATTTTTGATGTGGTCAATAACCGAAAACTACAGGTAGACAAGCATTTTGAAAAAAAGCTGAATTATTGTATTCTGAATGAGGAGGGTCGAAAAATTTTTATTACAGCCTTTGAAGCCCGTTTGGACAGTGTATTTGAGCATCCAAAGCTTAAACGAAAGACAAGCTATCGGACTGCGTTGAAGCTGGACTGCTATAAGCTGATCAAAGACATTCTTGAGGAAAAGCCATTTATCCCCTTTAATATGGGAGAAAAGCTATGAGTGCAAATAAAAAATTTAATTATAATTATGCCTTCGTGTTTTATGATGTCAATGAAAAGCGTGTGGCTAAAATTTTTAAAATTTGTAAAAAATATCTTGTGCATTATCAGAAATCTGTATTCAGAGGAGACATAACCCCTTCAAAATTGATTGCCCTGAAAAACGAACTGAAAAAAATTATTGTTGAAGATGAAGACTTCGTCTGTATTGTAAAACTGCTGAATGGAAATGTCTTTGGAGAAGAAGTCATGGGCATCTCCGAATCCTCAGAAGACCTTTTTCTGTAGCCCTGTTTTACCAGGCGCCGAAAAGTTTAGAAGGCTAGAATCCTTTTAAACAAAAGGTTTGAGCGCCATTTGAAAGAAGAATTGACGAAAATCTCTGCGGCTGGTAAATTTGTAGAGAAATGGCTTGAAATCAAGGGTCTTAGAGAATATAAATAGAGGAAGAATAGCTTGATTGTTATGGTTGAAGATTAACATGAGATGTATTTAAATTTTATCATTGGAGAGATTTACGCCCGCCTGTTCAAGGTTGAAGATTAACATGAGATGTATTTAAATACCGGATAACTGTCCATGGCTCCGGCTTCATCGGCGTTGAAGATTAACATGAGATGTATTTAAATTCCTTAATCTTGCACGCGCGTACTTTTTCAATGTCCGTTGAAGATTAACATGAGATGTATTTAAATTCCCTTCTGGCCTTGGTGCACAGAACCGCAACAACAGTTGAAGATTAACATGAGATGTATTTAAATTCGGTGGATAAAATCAAAATGGTTACACGGGCTATCGTTGAAGATTAACATGAGATGTATTTAAATCGCTCTAAAATCCAGTTTTCTTGTTCTCTTATTTTTGTTGAAGATTAACATGAGATGTATTTAAATTTATTCCGAAAACCGCCCAGCTCATGGTGCATAAGCCGTTGAAGATTAACATGAGATGTATTTAAATCATTTTCGAGCGCAGTATTTGTCAAATCCAATTCCCGTTGAAGATTAACATGAGATGTATTTAAATTTTTCGATCCCGAAACGCGGGGCTTTTCCATTATTTGTTGAAGATTAACATGAGATGTATTTAAATGAATATGGCGAAACCGATTCAAAAACCCTTGCGTGTTGAAGATTAACATGAGATGTATTTAAATAAGATATGGCAGATATCCCAAGGGCGATTAGAGCAAGTTGAAGATTAACATGAGATGTATTTAAATCCGAAAAGATCGCCCCCTACAGCTATCAGATCCGTGTTGAAGATTAACATGAGATGTATTTAAATCGCTTAAAATGCTGGATGTTATAAATCCGTCTGCGTTGAAGATTAACATGAGATGTATTTAAATTGAATATTAAATACATTCCTGTGATTATCTGTGGGAGTTGAAGATTAACATGAGATGTATTTAAATGGCTTCAAGGGTTTCCAGATTATTTATTTGAAAAGGTTGAAGATTAACATGAGATGTATTTAAATAGAATTCCGTTGACCACGTCAATAAGTGCGTTTGGTTGAAGATTAACATGAGATGTATTTAAATTAACGCCCTTCGATCCGGTCAATATGGCCTTCTTGTTGAAGATTAACATGAGATGTATTTAAATCGAATTGATAGGGCCAGTACTCGCCGCCGTTTACTAGTTGAAGATTAACATGAGATGTATTTAAATGAAAGAGCACGGTACTGTGTCTGTACGCTCTGCGGGTTGAAGATTAACATGAGATGTATTTAAATATATAAAGCATTCGTTTTTCAAAGTCCACACGATCCGTTGAAGATTAACATGAGATGTATTTAAATTGGCGAGTAAAGATAAGTACACCAAAGATTTCTTCCGTTGAAGATTAACATGAGATGTATTTAAATATGTAAGCGCGGTTGAAGCCGTTGCGTCTCCAGATTGTTGAAGATTAACATGAGATGTATTTAAATGGCCATCTTTCATTCTGGCCATAAAAGAAAAAGCAAGTTGAAGATTAACATGAGATGTATTTAAATACAGTTCTTGTCAGCCATTGGCGAGGATTTAGGGCGTTGAAGATTAACATGAGATGTATTTAAATTCAATTTTGAATAAGCGTTCAATGACCCTGCTTAAGTTGAAGATTAACATGAGATGTATTTAAATGCGGCTTTCTGAGCTGCGACTGCTGCGGCCCTGGCGTTGAAGATTAACATGAGATGTATTTAAATAGTTTAAATCCCTCCCTTACGCAGATGGCCTGCATGTTGAAGATTAACATGAGATGTATTTAAATAAACCGTCAATGCGCCTTTTCTGTATACCGACTATAGTTGAAGATTAACATGAGATGTATTTAAATACAGTTCTTGTCAGCCATTGGCGAGGATTTAGGGCGTTGAAGATTAACATGAGATGTATTTAAATCCAGCGGATACAATATCTCCGTCGTAACCTTCGTTTGTTGAAGATTAACATGAGATGTATTGACTGCGGTGTAAGGCACTATAGGAAAGTTGAAGAATAATAAAAGCTATATTTATCAACATAAAAATAAAAACCGCCAGCATATGCTGGCGGTATAAAAAGCTTTTATTCTTCCTCGCCATTCTCGAACAAAGTCTCCTCATGTTCGCCGTAGAGGCTGTCCAGCTCCTCATTAAGCAGCTGGTTTGCGAGGATAACTTCTTTAATTTTCTGGACCAGGCCAGAGGCTGTCAGCAGGCAGGCTGGGATGATGATAAACCAGAACATGTGAAACATACTGACTTCGCCGCCGGTAAAGAAGGTGTATATCAGTCCACCAAAGCATCCGAGCATGATGACAACAGTCACGATAAGGGTAGCGTTGAAGGACATATCCATGGTCAGGGCCACAAAAATGCACAGAACAAAAAGAATCAGGTAGTCCATAGCAATAAAACGTCCCGAGGACAGGGCAGTAAATACCCCCATGCCTAGCATGGCAATAACAAATAAAATCAGGCGCAAGGAAACGGCGGAATATTTAAAGGCGCCGAGGGAAACGGCATCAACGTTTTCGTAAGTGACATCATCCAGATTGTTATCAGAATATTCTTCCTCCGGGGCTTCATCCAATGGGAGCTCGTCAAACAAATCTTCCTTGACGGTCTCCGCAGTATCTTCAAAAAAATCGGCAAAAGGATGGGCTGTTGCATCTTCGGGAATCGTGTCGTTGACGGTTTCCTGGAAAATATCTTCATCTTCGTCTTCGTCTGAGAAGTATTCTTCCTCAAACTCTTCGTCCTCAGGCTCGTCTTCGCCAAAAAGAATTTCCGTCTCGGAGTGCTCTTCTAAAGAGGAATCTTCGTTGTCGAAGTCTTCATCCTCTTCAAAGTCATCTTCTTCAAAAAGAGCGTCGTATTCGTCACTGTCTGTTTCAAAGACGTCGGAATCATCGGGTTCATATTCTTCGAAAGCTTCTTCATCTTCATCATAAGCTTCAAAATCAGCTTCTTCGTTCCCGGATGTTTCCAGTGGATTGTCATCAAGAACTTCCTTGTCGACGGCGGCTCTTGCGGCCATATACCGGCTGTAAGGGATATCCTCCATTAGTTCTTCGGCTTCTTGCAGCAGTTCGTCGATTTCGGCCAGATCGGGCTCGTCAACACCGAGCGGAAGTTCCATGGGTTCTTCGTCGTGACGGATGATTCTTTCCTTTAGCAGGTCACCCGCATTATCCTGGTTTTCGACAGAAAGGGTTGGTTCAGAGACTTCAGTTTCCAGTGGGATATCTGCAGGTATCTGAGGGGCTGCCTCGGACGGTTCTGCATCTAAAATCTCCGAATGGAATGATGGGATAGGTTCAGCCTGTGTAAGAATGACGGGATCTTCCGGCATTTCAATGACTTCAGCTGGTTCCTTAACAGGCTCTTCTTTGAAGGGCTTAACGGGGTCTGTTTTTTTTAGTTCGGCCAGGGCTTCCTCTACGCCAAGGATTTCTTCGGTGTGGAAGCCAATGATGCCGTCTTCGTGGGTTTTCTGCTGGCTCTTTAAAACAGCCTGCTCAAAAAGATCCTCAGCAGGGTCCTCCAGATAATGCCCGGAGGGTTCTGTGATGTTCTGTTTAATGGATTCCACGGGGATTTCCGCGGAATCGGTGAGATGGGATATTTTATGATCGATCCGGTCCTCAAAGGCGGAGAAAAGGGAAAAAAGATCCTTCTTTTTTTCCAGAAGCTCTTCGACTTCGCGGCTCTCTGGATTGCGTTTATCCATAGTCTATACCATGCTTTCGTTTATAGTTAAATTTATTATAACAAAAAGCTGAGTCAGAATAAAGTAAATTTACGAAAAAGTGACAGTATTCGTATTTAAACTGTGAATAACTTATGGTATAGTAGTAGAAAACTGTACACAAAAACACTTGTTTTGCTCGTGAAAGAAAAGCCCTAAAATAAAGGAACTGGGGATTCATCCACAGAACACACACAAAAAACTGTGGAAATGTGGATAACTTTATAAAAGAGTAATAAACAGGGACGGCAAAAAACAAAAAGGGTTCAACCGCTTAATATTACGGTCTTTTTGTTAAAATTAGGACAATCTTACACAGAGTTATCCACAATAAGTGCACAAAATCGGGAAAATTGTGGACAACTTTTGTGGAAAACGGGTGTTTTTCAAAATATTGTGGTATAGAAAGAGTGATGGAGCATAAATTGTGGATAACTTTATAAAAGAGAACGAGCGTTTAGAAGATTTAGGAATTAAGGGACTCAAGATCATTCAAAACCCAAATTACTTCTGCTTTGGCATTGATGCAGTGCTGCTGTCCTGGTTTGCTTCGGGAGCGGTGCGCAAAAAGAGCCGGGTGATTGACCTGGGGACAGGAACCGGGATTATCCCGCTGCTTTTATATGGAAGAACAGGCGCTCAGAAAATCCAGGCCCTTGAAATTCAGGAGAACATAGTGGAAATGGCCGGACGCAGTGTCGCCTGCAATGGACTGGAAGAAAAAATTGAGATTATCCATGGTGATATCAAGAACCCCGGTGAGCAGGTACGACCGACCAGCTATGATGTGGTGGTCAGCAACCCGCCTTATATGAAGGTGGGGCATGGGCTTAAAAATCCTATGGAGACCAAAGCCATCGCGCGCCACGAAATTCTGTGTGGTATTGAGGATGTCGTAATTTTTGCCAAGCGGATGCTGAAGGATCGCGGCAAGCTGTTTTTAATCCACCGGGCAGACCGTCTGGCGGATATTATGAGCGCGATGCGGGATCACAGAGTAGAGCCCAAGCGCCTGCAGTTTATCCATCCCTATGCAGACAAGCCGGCTAATCTGGTTTTGGTGGAGGGAATGAAGGCAGGAAAACCTTATCTGATTACGGAGGCACCCATTGTGGTCTACGAAAAGGATGGCCGGTACACACAGACAATCAATGATATCTATGGAACACCAGAGCCCTATGACCGGATTATCGAAAATAAAACAGCGCCAGAGCAGTAAAGCTCTGGCGCTGTTTTTTACCCCAAACGTTTTTTGATCAGCCGGATATCGTCACCGGCAAAAACGATGTTCAGGAAATTGCCACGGATTCTGGAAGTCAGACGCTCATCGTAGTTTTCAAGAATCTGGGGCATGGTCAGGTTGGTGGATAAAATGATTTTTTTATGCTCCTGCAGCCGGGTGTTGATCACCTCAAAAAGCTGCTTTTTACTGAAATCTGAGTAAAACTCTGCCCCGAAATCATCGATAATCAACAAATCGGCGGTAAAAAGTGGGGAATATATTTCATTAATGGGTATATTATCATTGAAAATTTTACTCTGAATATCCTGGATCAGATGGGCGGCGGTGATATAGATAACATTGTAGCCCCGCCCGATGAGGGCGTTGGCGACACAGTTTGACATAAAGGTTTTACCCACGCCGGGTTTGCCGGTAAACAGGTAGTTGTCATTTTGTGAGTCGAAATGCAGGCAGTAATGCTGCATTTTTTCCTTGAGACGGCACATTTTTTCCCTGGGTGAGCCATTCTGGGTTTCAATGGCTTCATCTGCGTAATAATCCGGGTTAAAGGTATCGAAATTTTCGGACTGGGCATGAACATTCAAGTCATAGTTATTAAAGGCCGCCCGGATGAGCTCCTGTTTTAAACAGGAACAGACCTGCCCGTCCACGTAGCCGGTATCCTTACAGATCGGGCAGTCGTAGCGGAGCGTCAGGTAATCCAGCGGATAGCCGTTTTCGAGCAGCAGGGCTTCCTTCTGTTTTTTTAAGGCCTCGACACTCTGGCGGAATTCGGAGATGGCGTCAGGATTTTTGCGGGATACCTCGCGGGTCATGCGGATTCCCTGAAGATTGATGGCATGGTCGAGCTCGGCGAGCTTTGGAATGGCAACATAGAGCGCCTCCTGTTTTCGCTTAAGCTCAAGCTTATTGCGGAACTGCTTTTGCTCAAAAGCATCGTAGACTTTTTTGGTTCGTTCATTCATTGTCGTCACTCCATAACCAGGCTTCGTCTAACTGGTCAAGCTCCTCGTAGACCTTTTTGCGGTCTTCGCTGATCACGACGTCGCCCTTTGACTGATGATGGCCTTTTTTAGGCTCTGCGTTGATTTCTTCCAGGCTGGTATACCCCTTCTGGAACCAGCGTTTTAAAATGGCGTCTATGTAGCGGATATCCTGCTTGCTGGAACGCTGCATGGCGGCGGTAATAATATCGCTATCAAAGTGGTAGTCGTCAGCCCAGCGGATGATCATTTCCTTTTCCCAGGCGATGGGCGCCCGGCGGAGGCCAAGATATTTGAAAACATCATAGACCAGCTTTTGTTCACCCGCGCTTTTTCGGATATAGGCGTCGGCCTCTGCAGCTTCGCGGATATCGGCCTTGTACCAGCCCTCGGCCACGGATTTCAGGTAGTTGATAATCTGTTTTGCCGTGAAGGGCTTTTCCTTTTTACCAATAAGGTTCATGGAATATTCGACCAGAAGGATCACGGTTTCAGGCGTAAAATGGTATTCAGTAATCCAGTTTTTAAACATCTGAGTTTCTTTCTGGGTGATGGTTCGGCTGCCGTACATCTGCTGAATTTTGGAATACATGTGGGCAACACGGGCCTCCATGCTGTCAGGGTCCTCCCTCTGGAGGACTTCCGTTTTTTTAGTCTCGGCCTCTGTCTTGGTATGGTGTGACATCAGCTTGGCAGAAATGTTGTAATAAGTGACGATGACATCTTTTGTGCCGACGTATTCCAGGGAGAGGATGCCCTCCTTTTCCCAGTATTCCCATGCCTTGATGACATCCCCCTCGGTCAGGTCAAAAAGCTTGCTGAGTGCCAGGTTGTCAATGGGCTCAAGGGAATGGTTAAAGCAGTGCTTCAGCCCAAAAAGATACACCTTCACATAATCGCCCCGGGCGCGGGGCATATAGTGATTGATAAATATATTTTCGACTGGCGTCATAGCCATATTGTCGTTGTCGATGATAAACTTGAACTGATTCATTTGGAAAACACATCCTTGATTAAAGAGTGCTCTTATTATAGCACAAAACCCTGCAGTTTTTTATCCCAATTGTATACGAGTTGTAAATTCTTTCATTTGTTGGCTTAAAAACGGGCACTTTGGGTTGCCAATCAGTTTAGGTATGATATAATAACAAAGTTAAATGCGTGTGCGAAAGGAAGACTATTATATGGATACTTTTATCATTGAAGGAGGTCACCCGCTAAACGGTGAGGTGGCAATCTCCGGAGCAAAAAATGCAGTATTGGGTATTATTCCCGCAGCCATCCTTTGTTCCTGCTCAAGCAAAATCGATAATGTGCCCGACATTAAGGATGTCAACAAGATCGTTGCAATCCTGGAAAAGATGGGGGCAGAAATATATAGAGAAAATGATACTTTAATTATAAATACAGACAAGCCAATCAATTATGACTGTTCGGAATATGAAGAAGAAACAGGAAAGATGCGTGCGTCTTACTATCTGCTGGGAGCGCTGCTGGGCCGTTACCACAAGGCCATTGTTCCGTTGCCGGGAGGTTGTAATATTGGAGACCGCCCCATCGATCAGCATATAAAGGGTTTTGAAGCGCTTGGAGCAAAGGTGCTGATCGAGCACGGTCAGGTTAAGATGACTGCGGACCGTCTGATCGGTGCAGATATTTACCTGGATGTGGTCAGCGTTGGCGCAACCATCAACATTATGCTGGCGGCGACCCGCGCAGAAGGCATGACCATCATCGAAAACGCGGCGAAAGAACCACATATTGTGGATGTGGCAAACTTCCTGAACCTGATGGGAGCAAATATCAAGGGTGCGGGAACAGATACCATTAAGATCAAAGGTGTGGATGAAATGCATGGCTGTGAATACTCCGTCGTACCGGATCAGATCACAGCAGGAACCTATATGATGGCAGCTGCCGCAACCTGTGGCAATGTGCTCGTGAAAAATGTCATTCCGAAGCATATGGAAGCTGTCACCGCAAAAATGCGTGAAATGGGCGTCGAGATCATTGAAGAGGACAATGGTATCCGTGTCATTGGAAAAGAAAATATTAAAGGCTGTAAGGTGAAAACATTGCCTTATCCAGGCTTCCCGACCGACCTGCAACAGCCCATGGCAGTGCTCATGAGCATTGCAAGCGGACAGAGTGTTATTACTGAAAGTATTTTTGAGAACCGTTTTAAATATGTCGATGAATTGCGTAAAATGGGCGCAGAAATCGCCATCAATGGCCGTGTCGCCAACATTACCGGCGTTCCGACTTTGTCCGGGACTAAGATTAAAGCAACCGACCTGCGCGCTGGTGCTGCCATGGTCATTGCAGGGCTTATCGCCGAAGGCGAAACCCGGATTACAGATATCCAGTACATTGACCGCGGTTATGAAAAATTAGAAAGTAATATCCGGAGCCTTGGTGGAATTATCCGCCGTGAGGCCATTGAAAAGAAAGTCGAAGACTAAAAATGAAGACACGAAAAAGACGCCGTATCCGGTTTAAACCGCGGTTTTACGTGTGGGTGGCGGCGCTTGCTGCTGTGCTCATGACGGCGGTCTTTTTCATAGCCACCCATCCGGCAAAGAAGCTTGAGAAGAACTCTCAGACAGCGCTTCAGGCGGTAGAGACTCTCCAGACCGCCCTGTCAAACGCAGCAGAAAAGGGCTCCAGCGCTTTGCAGAGCGAAGAAAGCAAAGAACAGGAGGCCATTAAAGAGCGTATCCGAAACGGTGATACTGATGGACTGAAGGTTGTTTTTATGACCTTTGACGATGGTCCCAGCGAGCATACCAATGAGGTGCTTGACATTCTGAAAAAATATCACATCAAGGCCACCTTTTTTACAAACGGCCGTGATAACGAAGTGGCAAGAGCCGCTTATAAAAGGATCGTAGATGAAGGCCACACCCTTGGAAATCACAGCTGGAGTCATAAATACGACCTTTATAAGAATCCGCCGGCCTTTTATGAGGACGTTGAGAAGCTGGATGCATTTCAGCTTGAAGTGACAGGAAAGGCCGAGATATCCCACATGTTCAGGTTCCCTGGCGGTTCGCTCAACGCCAACGCAAAATGTATACAGGGTATTCTTGACAGAGGTTATAACTATGTGGACTGGAATTCCTCAGCTGGTGATGGGGGCGGTAATCCCGCCAGCACCGATGCGGTTGTAAATAAAATTATGAGCGAGGTACATCAGCATAATGTGAGCACTGTCCTCTGCCATGCAGAACTGCGGGACACCACACGGGCCGCTTTGCCCCAGCTTTTTGAAACACTTAAAGCGGAGGGGTACACTTTTTTACCTATGGAATCAGATCTCTCGTATCCCAGACAGGTATAGAAAAGAAAAAGTTGAAAAGTTCTCCCGGACCGCTAAAGTCCGGGATTTTTTTGCTGTTTTTAAGGCAGTTACGTTAAGTAAAGATTAAGTAAGATTCGATAACATGTAAGCAGCGACGCTTCTGCCTTAAAGCGCAGAAGAAGTTCTATTACCGATCGAATTTTCGATAGTAGGAGATTCGCATGAAATTTTGTAGTTTATATAGTGGAAGTTCTGGAAACAGCCTTTTTGTTTCACACAGCAAAACAAAGCTTTTGATCGACGCAGGACTCAGCGGAAAGCGGATTGAGCAGGCGCTCTGCTCCATCGATGAGCTGCCCGCCCAGCTCGGCGGTATTCTGGTAACACATGAGCATCGTGATCATATTCACGGTGTCGGTGTACTTTCCAGACGTTATGACCTGCCGGTTTACGCTAATTTTGCCACCTGGGAAAGCATGCGGGACAGCCTTGGAAAGATCGCAGAGCACAATGTCCGGGTTTTTGAAACCGGACGGGCCTTTGTTATCGGAGATTTACAGATCGAAGCTTTCAATACCTCTCACGACGCGGTGGAATCTGTGGGCTTTACCATTGACAGCGGATGCAGCAGCGTGGGTGTTGCCACCGATACGGGCGTTATCACGCCAAGAATTATGGAAGCCCTGAAGGGCAGAGATCTTGTAGTGCTGGAATCTAACCACGATCCCGCCATGCTGGAAGCAGGACGCTACCCCTTTCCGCTTAAGCAGCGTATTAAGGGAAACCATGGTCACCTCTCCAATGAAATATGCGGCGAGACGGTCTGTACCCTGGTGAAGGAAGGGCTTGATAAGGTTGTTTTAGCCCATCTCAGTGAGGAGAACAATTATCCCCTTCTGGCGTACCAGACCACTGCGCGGATTCTTGAGGCCGAAGGCATACAGCCCGGAGAGGATTTGTCATTGGTGGTGGCAAGCCGTAAAAACAGCAGTGAAATTTATGAACTGTAGAGGAACTTTCATCCAAAATCAAACGAGGTGAAAGAAAAATGTACGAAAATAACGAAAAACCAAAGAGAGGGTCTCATGTGCCGGCAGCCATCGCAGGCGGTGTAGTCGGCGGGATCATCGTGGCGATTATTCTCGTGGCTGTCCTGTACTTTACAGGTACCCTCGGTGGGGGCACCCGCACCGAGACAGTCGCGGGCCAGAAGGTTATCGTCAACGATGTGAATGTGGACTCCCAGGTAGAAGCCGTGGCACAGGTCGTCCCCGAATCCGTAGCTGGAATTGAGACTACCATGACAGAAAACACCATGATGGGCACTCAGGAAGCTGTGGGCGTAGGTTCAGGCTTTATTGTGACATCCGACGGCTATATTGTTACAAACCAGCATGTTATCAGCGATAACCCAAAGGAAATAAAGGTTTCTCTGGCTGATGGAAATAACTATACAGCCCAAAAGGTTTGGGCAGATTCCAGCTTGGATATGGCCATTATCAAAATTGACGCTAAAAATCTTCCGGCCGTTACACTGGGAGACTCTGATAATTTAAAGGTGGGCGAGGTGGCCATTGCTATTGGTAATCCTCTGGGGCTTCAGTTTGAACGAAGCGTCACCGCTGGGATCATCTCTGCCTTAAACCGAAGCCTGGTTGTCGACAGCAGCTTGGTAGCGGAAGACCTGATTCAGACAGACGCTACCATCAATAAAGGGAACAGCGGCGGACCGCTTGTCAACGCAAGCGGTGAGGTCATTGGCATCAATACCTATAAAAATGCCCAGGGCGAGGGTATGGGCTTTGCCATTCCCATCAATGTGGTTAAACCTATCCTCAATCAGGTCGTGACAAGCGGCAGCTTTACGCCGACTGTGATCGGGATCAGCGGCTATGATAAACAGCAGGCTGCTTATTACAACGATGCAGAGCCCATCGACAAGGGAATTTATGTTGCCTCAGTGCAGGCAGGCGGCGGTGCGGCCAATGCCGGTATCCAGAAAGGCGATATTCTATTGACCATCGACGGCAAGGATGTGAATACCATGCTGAAGATGAAGGAAATCCTCTATGGACACAAGCCGGGGGACACTGTCAAGATTACCTATGAGCGTGGCGGCCAGACAAAAGAAGCCGATGTGACACTGCAGGCCGGAAACTGATCGTAAATTTGATAAAACAATGATAAGGAGCTGTCGCTTATTGCGGCAGTTCTTTTAAATTGGCAGAAAAACAAAAGGACATTCATTATCGTTTTTTCGTTTAAGATAGGCAGACAGTAAAAAATCAGGGATACTACCGGCAGTGTGAGTTTTTGTGTTGCGTATTAGGGAGGCAGTAAAGGGGTATTTTTCACCAGTTTATATAGAGTTCTGTTTGAGTACCGGAGCAAACGGCAGACCGAATCTACAGCATTGAAGGCAGAAAGTTTATTTTAAAATAAAGCCCGTTGTATTTCAGGATAAAAAGGACTATAATAGAGAAAATTTACAGAAAGGATCAGTGCCAGGAGCTGGACTTGAAAAAAATCAGAGAAAGGCATCTGGCCTGGCGGATAAAAGCAGTCATGAAATTTTCTTTTGTAACCATTCACGTTAATCATTTAGGGGAGTCCATCCGGTTTTATGAGGAGATTCTCGGCCTTAAGGTTTTACGCCGTTTTGAGGCTGGGCCGGAAAGGGAAATCGCCTTTATGGGCGGTGACGGAGCAGAGCTTGAGCTCATTGGAGATGCCCGCGGTAGTGAGATGAATGTCAACGAAAAGATTTCGCTGGGATTTGAGATCGCGTCGGTGGAGGAATGTATGGAGACACTTCAGAAAAAAGGGGTGCCGGTTTTCAGCGGCCCCTTTCAGCCAAATCCAAAGACTCGATTTTTCTTTATTCAGGACCCGGATGGCGTGATGCTTGAGCTTATTGAACAAAATTAATTTTCAAACCATGACACAGGATGTCAGTATTTGCGTGGTATGATAAAGACAAATACAGAACATCAGGAGGAGAAAATGGAAAAATTTTGCCAGTCCTGCGGGATGCCAATGAGCGAAGAAGTATGCGGAACCAATGCTGATGGCAGCGCAAACAGCGATTACTGTCAGTATTGTTATGAAAAAGGTGCTTTTACAGCGCCAGATATGAGCATGGAAGAAATGATTGAAATCTGCGTCGGGCCGATGGTGGAGAGCAATGCTGAAATGACAGAGGAGCAGGCGCGGGGAATGATGAAAGAGTTTTTTCCAGGCCTGAAGCGCTGGAGAGCATAACTCAAGAGAATGTCACATTACCTTGTGGCATTCTTTTTTTATTTTTGCAACAACCCTTTTCATTTGACAAATGGTCAGCAACGCCATAAAATTAGAGTAACGCCAGAAATTTGAAGGAGGCACCAGTATGGAGCTGCCGACCCAGGATGAAATATTAAAGCTGATCTCCATTATTCAAAGGAAGACGCAGATGTATTTAAATAAACAGACCAGCGAGCTGGGGCTGACCAGCGGACAGGCGCCTTTTATCATGATCACCTGTGAGAATGGGGGGATACCGCAGAACCGTTTTGTTGAGCTGCTGGACATGAATAAAAGCACTGTGACTAAAATGGTGGCAAAGCTTGAGGAAAACGGCTATCTGACCCGGGAGGCAAACGCCTGTGACAGCCGTTCCTTTGACGTTTACCCCACCGAAAAAGCCTACGAGGTTCTGCCGGAGCTACAGCGCATCGGTACCGGATGGGTCGATGAGATCACAGCAGGTATGACAGAAATTGAAAAAGCTGTTTTTTTTGATCTTCTCAGAAAGAGCGCCGAGCGGGCAGGAAGATACTTTGATGACCACTAAAAAAGCCAACATTATGTTGGCTTTTTTAGTGGTCAGAATCAGGCCGACTGTTTCAGCTGCCGCTGGTATTGCCTGACAGCAGTAGAGAGTGCAAAGCAGACGACAAAATACAGGAGGGCCATGGTGCCGAAGATGGCAAAGATCTGTGGCGTTGAGTTGTACTGGTTCATCAGGATCATTCCCCGGCCCATGAGCTCCTGAACTGCCATGGCGCCCCAGAGATAAGAGGTATCCTTGATGGTGGTTACTGTCTGGGATAAAAGTGCAGGCACCATGTTTCGGAAGGCCTGGGGCATCAGGATATAGCGATACATCTGCAAGGTGCCAAAGCCCTGGGAATAGCCAGCCTCCCACTGTCCCTTGTCAATGGCCAGAATACCGCCGCGGATAATTTCCGCGAGGCTGGCTGAGGTAAACAGTGAAAAAGAAAGCACGCTGGCCCCCATGGGTGGAAGCTTGACGACAAAAAAGATCAGCATGATCCAGAGCAGCAGGGGTGTGTTCTTAAACACCTCAATATAAATACCGGCAACACCTCGCAGGAGCTTTGTGCGGCTGCTGCGTCCCATGGCAATCACCATCCCCAGCGCCATTGAGCAGAGAATGCACAGAACAGAAATAAAAATTGTGGTGCCGAGGCCCTGAAGGATGAAACGGATGTTGATCCAGGTAAATAGTTCACGCATTGCCGGAAACCTCCTCCCCGGATTTTTTCTGCCGCGTTTCCAGGTAACGGGCTGCTCTGGAAAGCGGGAAGCACAGAGCAAAATACAGAATGCCCGCAACCACATAGGCCGGCCCGTAATAGCTGGTGGAATAAGCAAAGGAATTAGAAAAATACATGAGCTCACCACCGGCGATGAGAGCCAGTACCGAGGTGTTTTTTATCAGATTGGCAGCCTGTACGGCCAAAGGCGGCAGAATGATACGGATGGTCTGTGGCAGAATAACATACCGTAGGGCCTGTCTGTCTGTAAAGCCCTGGGAGTAGGCGGCCTCGTACTGCCCCTTTGGCAGTGCCTCCATTCCAGAGCGGACGACCTCGGAGATGTAAGCGCCGTGGTAAAAGCCAATGCCGATAACGCCAATGAAGAAGCTGCTCATCATCAGCCCAAAGAGCGGGAAAACCGCATACATCAGAAATACCTGGAGCAGCAGCGGGATATTCTGGACCAGCTCCACGTAAATGCGGCTGATGATACGGAATACACGGTACCGGGATTGGGACATGATGCCAAAAAGAAGCCCCAGTACAAGGGCGATGGCCAGCGCCAGCACAGAGATGAGGACCGTATGGCCAAAGGCGGTCAGCAGGGCGATGCTTTTATCAAAGAGCGCAGACCATTTAAAGGGTGCAAAAACATTACTCATTATCCTGACCTCCTGTGAGATGCCATTTTTCCTGGAGTTTATCAATGGTGCCGTCTGTCAGCATATCAGAGATGGCGCTGTTGACGGCCTTTGTCATCGGCTCGTTTGACAGGGCAGTTGCGACGCCGTAGTTCTGTGCGCCGAAGCGGTCATCCAGAAGCATGGTGGTGTCGTCCGCATAGCCCGCTAAGATGGAACGGTCAACAGAGAAGGCGTCAACCCGGCCCGAAACCAGTGCGATTTTAATTTCGGGATAGGTCGCGTATTCGTTGAAGCGCAGGGAGATGCCATCCTTTTGGGCCAATTCCTCCAGCTTGTCCTTGGTCGTGGCGCTTTGGGCGACCCCGATGGTTTTACCGTCCAGCGCCTCAAAGCTATGGATGCCATCGTCCTTTTTAACCAGGATACCCAGATAGTCGGTATAGTAGGGATCAGAGAAATGGTAGCTCTTTTTTCGCGCTTCTGTAATGGTAAAGGTCGCCAGCACCGCGTCCAGAGCGCCGTTGTCCAGCATGGCCCCCCGGGTGGTGACATTGACGCCGGTGATGGACAGCGCATCGGGCGAGCCCTTGATCCGGCCGGCCAGTTCCCTTGCGATATCGACCTCAAAGCCCTCGACTTGGCCGGTTTCAGGATTTTGGTAACCAAAGCCTGGTACGTCGATTTTTACGCCGACTTTTAGCTTGTCGCTCTTATCCGCTGCGCAGCCAGAGGTAAGAAGCAGAGTAGTGATCAGGATGGCTGCTATCATCAGTTTCTTCATGACAGTACCCTATTTTAAAACCTTACTGAAGAAAGCGCGGAGACGCGGGTTCGGGCTTTGGTCAAAAAGCTGCGCAGGCGTACCTCGTTCGACAATACTGCCCTCATCCATAAAAACAAGCTCATCGGCTACTTCCCGGGCCAGCCCCATTTCATGCGTCACAATAACCAGGGTTTTATTGCCCTTGGCGAGGTCTGCGATAACGTCGGCCACCTCGCCAATCATTTCTGGGTCCAGAGCAGAGGTGGGCTCATCGAACAGAATGATTTTTGGGTTCATGTTCAGCGCCCGGGCGATGGCGACGCGCTGCTGCTGGCCGCCGGAGAGCTTGGCGGGGTAGGTATCCAGCTTGTCGGAGAGTCCTACCCGATCCAGATACAGCTTTCCGTTCTCCACCGCTTTATCCCGCGGAATCTTTAAGACTTTTATGGGCGCGAGGGTAACATTTTCCAGAACAGTTTTATGGGGATAGAGATTGAAGTTTTGAAATACCATGGCGACGTCGTGACAGAGGCGGCGCATATCTGCCTTGGGGGCAGTGGCCTCAAGGCCGTCGACGATAATTTTACCAGAGGTTGGTTTTTCCAGGCCGTTAATGCAGCGGATCAGAGTGCTTTTTCCTGAGCCCGACGGCCCGATGATCACGACTTTTTTTCCATTTCCAATTTCCAGGGAGACATCTTTTAAAGCCTGTACTGTACCAAAATTTTTGTTTATCTTTTCAATTGAAATCACTGGGCCCGCTCCTTCCGATGATGCGCTGTTAAAAACAGATGTTTTTATAATAGAAACATTATATCATTGGCAGACCAAAGTGTTAATATACCCCCGGTTAATCTTGAAGAAATCTTGAAGATTTGAGAATGGAGGAAGAATAAGAAAAAGCCGGCAGATTAAAGGATGCCGGCTTTCTGGGATAAGAAACCGGTGGTAAACTCAGCCCAGCTGTAGTTGCTCATATATTCGCCCGCGTAGCTGTTGATGGCGCGGGTATCCCCTTTTAGAAAATTATAGTAATCACAGTCCAGTTTTTCGGTGTCCACAGACAGGTAATTGCGTTTTTTGATCAGAACTTCCTCAGCATTGACGGCCTTGAAAGTCTTAAGCATGTCTGCGGCAACAGTCTGGAACTGGCTCTGCAGAGAGTGAGACAGGTCCCGGTCCTCCCAAAGAACAGAGATCAGTTCAGCGGTGGTAGAGCCAGAGCCCTTTCGGTCCACCAGATAGGCGAAAAGCTCTTTGGCCTTTGCCCGCCCAAAGCGCAGCGGCGCGTTATCCACAAAGACCTCGAAATTGCCGAAGGCCTGTACCCGCACCCGCTTTTGGCTGGTGGCTGGCGGCAGTCCGAGATTGTCGATCTCGGACTTTACGGCTTCGACGGTGGGGGGCTTTAGCAGATAACCGTTGGCGTGTACCGAAAAGGCATCCAGGGCATAATCGGGAAAACCGGTGGAAAAGATGATCTTGACCGCAGGAGCGGCCTCCTTGAACTGTTTGGCAAGCTCAATACCGTTCAGACCATACATTTCAATGTCCAGAAAAGCGATATCTACTGGATTTTCCCTGAGATAGTCCAGTGCGGAAAAAGGGTCTTCAAAGCCTTTGAAGTTATTGCCTGGAGCAGCCGCTTTTAGGATTTTAAGCATGTACCCCAGAGCCAGTGTTTCGTCGTCGACGGCGATGATATTCATTCGGTGTTACCTCCTCTTTTAGGCAGAATAATGGTGGCGGTGGTGCCGCTTCCAGGTTCAGTTGTGACGGTCAGACGGCCGCCGCACTGGTTTTCCAGACGGCTCCGGACATTGTCGATGCCAATATGGCTGCGGCCGTCATCTTTTTTGACGGATGGGTCAAAGCCTACGCCATCGTCAGAAATGGTAAGAATAACAGCGTCCTCTGTTTCCCGGGTGGACAGGGTAACCGTACCGCCTGAAGGCTTTTTGGTTACGCCGTATCGCACTGCGTTTTCAACTAAAGGCTGCACCGTCAGAGGCGGCAAAGAAAAGTCGCTGACGTCAATGTTGTAGGCGATGTTAAGCCGTTTTCCAAAACGCATTTTTTCCAAAGACAGGTAGTTTTCAATGTGGGTCAGCTCTTTTTCGAAGGAAATAGCGCCGGTGTGGGACAATGAGTCGAGATTTCCCCGGAGAAATCCAGCAAACTGCCCGATGGCCTCCTCGGCCTTTACGGGATCAATGGCGCAGAGCTGTTTGATGGCGGTCAGCGCGTTAAACAGGAAATGAGGCTGGATCTGGCTCAGCATAATGGCAATGCGGTTCTGTACCAGTTCTTTTTCAAGCGCCTGCGTTTTGCGGGCAGCGGCCAGGGTATTCCGGGTATAGCGGACCATATAAGAAAGCTGTGCCAGGATAAAGAGCGTGAAGCCAAGCTTGAAAAAAAGGTTAAAGGGCAGGAATCCCAGATAGTAGTTTACAATATCCCCAAAGCCGATAAAGCAAATGCCGCAGGAAAACAGAATAAAGCGGGTATCACGCTGTGGGTTGTGGGCGTTTTCATAAATCAGGCTGAACAAAATAACGATCACGGCCACTGCGTCGAGCAGGGTAAGGGGTGTGAGCAGCTCATAGCCGTCCCAGATTCCCAGAGACTGGACCAGCAGAAAGAACAGGGTAAAGCCCAGCCCGGCGTAAACGCAGCCTGAAATCGCATGGCGAGCCCGGCTTTTTACAAAGTCCAGAAGGTAGAGCCCTAAAAAGGGCATGATAAGGCTCAGGCTCAGAATATCCAGAATGTTGGTAAAAACATTAGTGGTGATGAGCAGCGAGATGATGTGAAAGTCGAGAAAAATCCACAGGCCGCTGGCGATGGTAAACAGGGACAGGTGAAAAGGCGCCCAGCTTAACGGTGTTTTGATGATCTTTAAAATAATGATGGCGGCCAGCAGAACCAGCCCCATAAGCAGGATAAAGCCGCCCAGCAGCAGAGATGAGCCTGAGGTGGTGACCAGATCTCTGAACAGTACGCCTGAATCACCCATAAAAAGATTTTCAAGGAAAAGGTTAAAGGCCTGCTCGTTATTGCTGTGGTAGACATTTTCCAGACGAATGGTAATGGTATCGCTGGCGGCAATGCCACCGGGTGCGAGGAGCACATCCCATTGGTTACCCGGAGATTTTGAAAAGGAAGGGTAAGTACCGGGCTGGCCGAAGCTGTAAATCTCAGTGCCATTTTTATACAGCTGAACCCGGATATTGCTCACACGGAAAAGAATGGGGGAGCCGTCGTTAATAGTCTGGCTGAAATGGCCGGTGAGAATAACTGAAGGGTTTTGATCAGAGTCGATTTTTGTATCTGCCGTCAGAGGCTGCGGTGCTGCGTCGTCACTGGTCTGCCAAGTGCCCGTAAACGTCAGCGGGTCCAGTACGGTGTTCAGCTCATCCGTCCGGTGTTCCTCCATGATGGTATAGGCGAGCAGCGTAACAGAGAACAGCGTGATGACCAGTGCCAGAATCTTGAGTACGGTATTGGATTTCATAGAGTGTGCCTTTATCCCTTCTGTTTTTTAAGTTATACCCCGCAGCCAAAATTAAAAAGCAGTGCCCGAATGCTCAGACACTGCTTTTTTCTAATCCGCGTAATTGTCAAAATACCCCTGGATTAATACAATGGGCGTTCCCTTGTCACCGCTGCCAGTGGTTAAGTCGCACAGGCTGCCGAGCAGGTCGGTCAGACGGCGCGGCGTGGTGCCCTGGGTTTCCATTTTTCCCACGAGGGATTCCTTGGGTTTATTGGCAATGTATTCGGAAATCGCTGATTTGAGGGCGTCGCCAGATAGATCAGCAAAGTTGTTGTCTGCCAGATATTTTAGCTTGACTTCGTTGGGGGTTCCGTTTAAACCGTCGGTGTAAGCTGGGCTGACAACCGGGTCAGCCAATTCCCAGATCTTGCCGACCGGGTCTTTGAAGGCGCCGTCGCCAAAAACCATGACCTCAATATTTTTGCCAGTAGCCTGGTGTAGTCTTGCCTGCACCTCGTGGACAAAATGCTCACATTCCTTGGGAAAGAGCTTGACCTTTTCCTCAGTGGCTTTGTTTGAGCCCAGGAGACCGTATTCAGCGTTGTAGCCGCTGCCGTCCACCGGTCCAGTCAACAGGTCGTCCAGGCCCAGAACGGTTTGAGCGCCCGCTGCCTTTAGCAGCCGTTTGGAGCGTTCACGGGTATGGATATCGCAGGTGAGTACATGCTTTTCATAGGGCAAAATGCTGCGGCAGTCATTGGCAAAAACAAACCGGACCTCGGCGTTCTCCTCTTCGCAGAGTGTCTTATAATAAGAAACGTAATCGACGCCGGTAAAGGTGTGGGGGTTGCTTCCGAACAGCTCGCGGTAGCGGGCTTCGTCCAGCACGTCTGTCCAGGGGTTTACACCCTTTTCATCAAGCAGATCAAGATCGACCAGATGATTGCCGACCTCGTCAGAGGGATAGCTCATCATAATGGTCAGCTTTTTAGCGCCCCGGGCGATCCCGCGCAGACAGATGGCAAAACGGTTGCGGCTCATGATTGGAAAAATAACGCCAAACTCGCCGTCTGGAAATTTAGCCTTTATATCCTTTGCGATGGCGTCGACACTGGCGTAATTGCCCTGTGCCCGGGCAACCACAGCCTCAGTAATGCCCACCACATCACGGTCGTTTAAATCAAAGCCCTCGTTCTGAGATGCCTCCAATACAGAATCGACTACGATGCCCGCAAGATCGTCGCCCTCTCGAATGATCGGTGCCCGTACGCCTCTGGATACGGTGCCGGTTGCTCTTGTCATATTGTACCTCCCGCGGCAGTGCCGCTTTTTTTCAGAATAAATTAAAATGAAAGCTGTGTCATATCCCCGATGCTCATGTGCTTTCAAAAAGAATTATATTATAAAACTTCCGGCGTGTAAAACAATTATTGCGCCCAATTTAAAAAAGCGGCTTATCGGCCGCTTTTGTTTCGTCTCTTTTCTTCATACATCCGCATGTCTACCAGGTCAAAGAAATCGGCGGCATCCATTTCGCCGGGATGGTATTCCTTGATTCCCATACTGGCATTGACAGAGAAATGGGTATCGCCTTTATAAAAAAGGTGCTCTTTAATATCTCGGGATAGAGCGAAAAGAATAGGCTCTGCCTGTTCCATAGAAAGCTCGGGAAGAATTAAGATAAATTCATCACCGCCGATTCGGGCAGCCCAGCCGTTGCCATTGGACGCAGCATCTGTCAACAGAGCGGCCATCTCGCGCAGGACAACGTCGCCGGTCTGGTGTCCGTAAGTGTCATTGATAATTTTGAAATCGTCAATGTCCATCATGGCGGCGGTAAAGGATTTTTTATCGCTGATACAGCGCGAAACCTCGCGCTCTGCGTAATTTTTATTGTAAAGGCCGGTGTAAAGATCACGGACAGAAAGGTTGTTGAGCTCAGCGATAACATCGGTGATGATCGTGTTGTCACAGTGGCGGTCATCATTGATCATCAGACTGGCAGTGACATCCTTGGCCAGCTCCAGAACACAGCGGCGTCCATCGACGGTATGCGGGGTGGAAAGGATCAGAAAAACTTTGTTTTCGAGATATTCCAGCTTGATGACAGGTTCTTTAAGGCTGAGCGCCCGAATGGAGGAACAGTTGTGGCAGGGGGTGTCGCGCTGCCAGATTGCATAACAGGGAATATCCTCGGCCTCCAAGCAGGCGTTTTTACAATTATAGACACAGTAATCTGCTGGTGTGACAAAGCGGTACTGGTCAAAAAATGCCGCGGCGGACTGGTCGATCAGATTGCGCAGCATGGTATCAGAGTCTTTTATTTTAAACATGATCTTTTCACCTCGTGACCGTCCTTAGCAGACGGACTGTTTTTCTGTGATTATAGTATCAGTGCGGCTCGCGATTGTCAATTAAAATCATTCTTAAAATCAAAAGTTTCGCTTTTACGGCTTTTACCAAAAGGGGCGTATTTTTACCAAAATGGTTACGGTCATCGGCGCTTTTCGTGATAGGATAATTAAAAGGCTTATTATTCAGGAGGAAAAGAAATGGAACCGAAGGGAAAAGGCCTCTTAAAGGGCGCGGGTATTATTTTTTTGATATGGGGTATCCTTATCACAATTTTTGGAGTCGTATTGTTTTCGACAGCAGCGATGCTGCAGCAGCTGGGAGACAGCCATGAAATCCAGCAGATTGCCACAGAGGGCGGACTCACGATGGAGGGTCTGGTGCATACGGTTGATATGATGTCGGTATCGCTGATCGCCAATGGCACCTGTATCGTTATCCTGGGGATTTTTGGGGTCATTTTCTGCAAAAGCATTGGGAAAGCACGTTTTTTGAGATTTTTAAGTATTCTGGTCATCGTGTTCAGTGCGGTAAATCTGGGAATGAGTATTCTCTACGGTTTGACCGCAATGATTCCGCATATGGTCAGCATTGTTCTGGGCATTGTTTATTTTATCGGCGCAGACCGGAATGTCAAGACCATCGATTTGGGCGTGGAGGAGATAGACGCTGAGGACGCCGATGCCCTGGCGGAGGAAGTAAAGGAGCAGGAAACAGAAGAGAATGTATAAATGCCTGATAGGCAGGTACCGCCGGTTGTATTTTTGTACCCGGCGTTATTTTATTGCGGCCGATTCTGTTAAAAGGAAGAAGATCGTGGTAAAATATAAGATAAAAGCTTGTTATAGATAGTGAAAAAGCGTTTTGAAAAGGGGATGTAGGATGAGTTTATTACCGATTGATCAAAATCCGGAATTTCGCAGTCTGGCAAATGAGATTTTAAACCGCCAGCTTGAACTGGACCCGCAGCTGGGCAGAGAACTGGACGAGATGGCTAAAAAGAGGATGTACCAGGACGTCGTATACAATTTGGATATGCTATACACCGCTTTGGCGCTTGAGGATGGAAAAATTTTTGAATATTATGCCCGGTGGCTTTACCAATTGCTCTGCCCACTGTTGCCTTGCTGTACAAGGGAGAGGGTCAGGGATCAGCTTCTGGACAGTTATGCCCTGATGGAGGAATGTATGGACCGGGCTGTTGCGCCTGAAAGGCTGTCGGCCTTGAAGGCGATGCTTGACCGCGCGTCGCGCGCGACGGTTGAGGAATGTGAGAAAAGCGCAATGGCAGAGGAAAAGCCGCCGAGAAAATACGAGGCAGAAATTCAGCGGTATCTGGATTGTATTTTAAAAGCAGATACCAAAAACGCTGTGTTTTTGATCCCGGAATATGTAAAGAATGGTATTCCTCTGCCGGATGTCTATGTTGACATTGTAGGCGAGTGTATGCGTGAGGTGGGTGAGTTGTGGCACCGCCATACAATACAGGTGGATAAGGAGCATTACTGTACCTCAACCACGCAGATGGCGCTCGCTCAGCTGTATCCGTTTATCTTCAGCCAGAAGCGCAGGCCTAAAAAGATTCTTGTGGCCTGTGTCGGCAGTGAACTGCACGAGCTGGCGGCGCGTATGGTGGCAGATCTTTTTGAATATAATGGGTGGGACAGTATCTATCTTGGGGCGGCGGTGCCGGCGGAATCCATCCAGAGCGCAGTCGAAACACATCGGCCGGATCTGGTAGCCCTTTCAGTGACAATGCCCCAGCATTTATTAGCCTGTAAGGAAACCGTGGAGCGGTTACGGCGCGCGTACCCGGATATCAAGATCGCCGTGGGCGGAAAAGCCTTTGAATGGACAAATGAAATATGGAAGAACTGGAGAGCAGATGTATACACTCAGGATGCCAAATCTTTTGTAGAATGGGCAGTGGATACACTGCAATAAAAAAATATGATTGGATATTTTGCGCTGTGCGATGCACAGGGAAACGTTAATAAAGTCATCCGTAGCGTGCCAATGCGCTTTGTGAATGAGGGGCAGAATATACGGCAGCTTTTTTCAGAGGATGAAAATATGGATGCGCTCCTGAATCCGGGGGCTGGCCAGGTGGCGTCTGCGAGACTCAGAATATGCGAGGAAGACCGGAACGTCTGGGCGGTAGCAAAGCGAAGCGGAGGGCAGCTGCTCTTCATGATGTGGGCTATTGAGGATGAATCTGAGGTGCCGGAGCTGATGAAACTGTATATTTCCATGACAGAGGATCTGGAACTGGTGCAGCAGGAGCCCTACGAAGCCAGTTATTATGAAATACAGAAGGTCAATAATCAGCTGATCAATTACCAGAGGGCGCTCACAAAAGCCAATGAACGGCTGAAAATGCTGCTGGAGGAAGTGCGTGAAGCCAAAAGCACCATTGAGATTCTGGAACGTGACGCGCTAACGAATTTGTATACCCAGAACGCATTTTTTGACAGGGCGGCCAGTATACTGAAAGAAAATCCCGAAACGGATTTTGATATTATCGCCGCGGATATTGAGCGTTTTAAAATGGTCAACGACGCTTTTGGCAACGCAGCTGGTGACAAGCTTCTGGCAGAAGTGGCGATCTGTCTGCTGAGTGTACGCAAGGAGGGAAAATCACTGTTTGCAAGGGCAAGGGCGGATAAGTTTTACGCGCTGGTGCCTTGCTGCACATCCGTCTATGAAACGCTGGACCGGCACATTGGGTTTCTGACAGATAATTATCCACTGCCTATGCGACTTCAAATCAAGCTTGGCGTTTATCATATAAAGGACCGGACGATCGGTATTCCCAGGATGTGCGACCGTGCTGTACTGGCGGCCTGCAGCATCAAGGGCTTCTTTGATAAAAGAATTGCCTTTTATGATGACTCGATCCGGAAAAAGATGATCATGGAGCAGAATATTATCGACACCATGACAGAAGCGCTGGAGCGGGAAGATTTTCAGGTCTATCTCCAGCCAAAGGTAGAGATCGGTACCGGTCGGCTGATGGGGGCAGAGGCACTGGTACGCTGGCAGCATCCTCAGCTCGGCATGGTCTCGCCGGGAGATTTTATCCCAGTGTTTGAAAAAAACGGATTCATTTATGCCCTCGACCAGTTTGTATGGCGGAAGGCCTGTGAGATAATGGGACGTTGGAAGAGGGAAAAGGGAAATTTTATACCCATCTCAGTCAATGTGTCCAGGGTGGATATCTACCATACCGACCTGCCTGGGGTTTTGATGAAAATGGTTGAAGAAAACAACCTGGAGCCAGAGGATCTGCACCTGGAAATTACTGAGTCGGCCTATGTGTCTGATTCGCAGCAGCTGCTCTCAGTTATTGAGCAGCTCAAGGCGCTTGGCTTTATCATTGAAATGGATGATTTCGGCAATGGTTACTCTTCGCTCAATACGCTTTCGGAACTTCCCATTGATGTGCTGAAAATTGATCTGGAATTTTTGAGAATGCGAAAAAATGTCGTGCGCAGAAAACAGATCATGCGCTTTGTCATCAATCTGGCTAATGAGCTCAGGCTCCAGGTTATCGCGGAGGGGGCGGAAACAGAGGAGCAGATCGCACTTCTGCGTGAAATGGGGTGCGAATATGCCCAGGGATATTACTATGGAAGACCCATGCCTCAGGAAGATTTTCAGGAATATCTCTTGAGGCGGCCAAACAGCGAAATGAAGGTATTATGAATAAAACAATGGCATAAAAAGGACAATGAAAAAGCTGGCCGCTTGGGTATGACGCCCGGGCGGCTGGCTTTTTTGATTTGATCAAATTCCTGTTATTTTTACAAAATAAAAAATGTAAATATTTTCAGAGAGAAATATCCGTAAAATTTACAGAAAATTAGAAAAAATACAAAAATCTTGTTAAGATATTGGGGTTTCCAGGTTGACATTCATTATAGAAGTTATATAATGACATTAAACAATGATTGACAATATTTCAGATATAAACAAAAGTAAAAATCACAAAGGTTTGGAGGGATGAAAGATGAAAAAGGTCATTGATGACGAGCGGCTGATGGTTAAGATCTGTGATATGTATTACAATCAGGATTTAAATCAGAAAGTCATTTCAGCGCAGCTTGGCTTGTCCAGGCCAACGGTTTCCCGGATCATCAGCAATGGTAAGGAGCGGGGAATTGTAAAAATCATCATTGATAACCTGGAAGGCACCGACTATGTGGAGCTGGAAAGGGAAATCGAAAACCTGTATGGCCTGCGTGAGGTCATTGTCGTTGACACCAAGAAGGACATCGAAGACCAGAAAAACGAAATTGGCCGGGCAGCCGCCCAGTATCTGGAGCGTGTGGTTAAGGACGGCAACGTCGTTGGGGTATCCATGGGAACGACCCTGGGGTATATTGCCAGACACGTTGTGGGCAACGCGACCAAAAATATCACCTTTGTTCCGCTGATCGGCGGTATGGGCCATCTTCGTATGGAACTGCACTCCAACTATATTGTAGAGGATCTGGCAAAGGTTTTTGGTGGGGAGTTCATGCTCATGCACGCGCCGGCAAGGGTTTCCGGCAAACAGATTAAGGAAGAGCTACTGAAGGAGGACGGCATCAGCAAGATCATCCGGATGGGTGATAAGCTGGATGTGGCACTGGTGGGAATCGGGGTTCCCAATAGCACTTCTGCCATTATGGCTACTGGCTACTATGACCGTGTAGAAATGAATAAAATGCGTGAAAAACACGTGGCAGGCGACATCTGTATGCAGTTTTACGACATTAATGGCAGCACAACCCCCTTCAAAATTGATAACAACGTGGTCGGCATTGAGATTAAAAAGCTGCGCCGCGTACCGCATTCCATCGGTGTAGCCTGCGGCATTGAAAAGGTTGATGCCATCAAGGGCGCCATCAACGGTAAGTATATCAATACTCTGGTTACCGATGTGGAAAGCGCAAGAAAGCTGATTGAAGAAGAATAGCCGTAATTTACGGTCATTAATACTTTTAGATTTTTTAAAGTAAAAGGAGATACTAACAATGAATGAAATCCTGAATCTGGCCATCAACGAAATGGCAAACACTGAATTTGACTGCTCCTGTGGGAGACACCACAATTTTTCAATCCATGACATCGCCATCGGGAAGGGCGCGATCAAGGAGCTGCCGCGTGTGGCGGAACCCTTTAAAGAAGGAAAAATCCTCATCGTTTACGATGATAATACCTATAAAGCAGCCGGCAAGGAAGCGAAACAGCTGTTAGACGATGCAGGCTTCAATGTCAAGGAATTACTGTTTGACCGTGGTGGAGAATTGTTGATCCCGGATGAAAGTGTTGTCGGACGTATTCTCGAAGAACAGGAATTAGACGTCAGCCTGATGGTAGCCGTAGGTTCGGGTTCACTTAATGACTCTGTTAAATATGTATCCTCCCGTACAAAGGTGCCTTATATCATTGTCTGCACCGCACCTTCTATGGATGGCTATGTGGCCGATGGTGCCCCGCTGATCTGCAACGGTTATAAATATTCTTATCCGGCATGCTTGGCTTATGGCGTTGTCGGCGATACCGATATTATGAAAGAAGCGCCGATGGAATTAATCCACGCTGGCTTTGGAGATGTCGTAGGAAAAATTACCGCTCTGGCAGATTGGGATTTATCCGTTAAGGTCAATGACGAATACCGCTGCGAAACCTGCGTAGAGCTTGTACAGCGCGCTCTGGACAAATGCTTTGGCCAGGCAGAAGCGTTAAAAGAACGCAACGATGAAGCGACCTTATACCTGATTGAAGCCTTAACCCTGACCGGTGTGGCGATGGGGCTCGTCAATATCTCCCGTCCGGCTTCCGGCGCAGAACATATGCTGTCCCACTACTGGGAAATGGATTATATCGCAAGAGGGATGACACCAATCCATCACGGCACACAGGTTGGTGTTGCGACACCAGTTATCGCCATGTTCTTTGAAGAAATGGCAGATCTGCTGCCAGAGGGAACCGGAGCACTGTGCCCGCCGCATGAAGAAATTGAAGAGCTTCTTCGCAAAGCTGGCTGCCCGGTGACACCGAAGGATATCGGCATTGACAGAGATTTATTCCACAGAAGCCTGATCGAAGGCTACAAAGTACGTCCGCGGTATTCTGTTATGGAATTTGCAAAAGCCCACGGCCGTCTGGAAGAAATTGCAGACAAAATTACAAATACAATTTACGGAGAATAAATATGCGATTTGAAAAAGACCAGGCATTAAATGATGTCAAACTGTTCGTACTGGATATGGATGGCACCGTCTATTTAGGCAACAACCTGATCGAAGGGTCTCTGGATTTCATCCATAAAGTTAAAGAAACCGGAAGAAGCTTTATCTTTTTTACCAATAACGCGTCCCGCGTGCCGTCTTTCTACAAGGATAAGCTGGCAAAGATGGGTCTGGAGGTAGAAGAAAGCGATGTTGTCACCGCTGGTGATGTCACCGCGGAATTTTTGAAAACCTACTACCCCGGCAAGCGTGTTTACTTAAATGGGACACCGCTGCTGGAAAACAGCTTTAAGGAAAAGGGCATCAATCTGGTTGATGATGAGCCTGATGTGGCGGTTCAGAGCTTTGACACCACACTCACCTATGAAAAGCTGGATAAAATCTGCCGCTTTGTCCGTAACGGCGTGCCTTTTGTAGCCACCCATATGGACACCAACTGCCCGACTGAGGATGGCTTTATGCCGGACTGCGGCGCAATGTGCGATTTGATCACCTCATCCACTGGCGTGAAGCCGCGTTTCCTGGGCAAGCCTTTTAAGGAAACTGTGGATATGGTACTCGAAATCACCGGCTTCAAACGCGACGAGGTTGCTTTTGTCGGTGACCGTATCTATACCGATGTGGCTACCGGCGTTAAAAACGGTGCAAAAGGCTTCCTCGTACTTACCGGTGAAGCGGATATGCAGACCGTTGCCGAGTCTGAAGTCGAACCCGACTGTATTTATGATTCATTATACGAAATGAGCAAATACCTATAAGGCAAAATCCGGATTTCACAGAAATTTGGCAGGATGAGCAGAGCGGCAGCGGGCGTCCGGCAATGAGGCTAACGCATTTTTAAAAGAAAGTTATCCTGAAAGGATATAAAAACTTTCTTTTAAAAATGTGATCCATTTAATTCTTTATTGTCGAACTTTGCTTATCGTTATATAATAAGATTATTAGTAGGAAAACGGAGAGTGTCCAGATGAACGATGGCTTAAAGTATTTTATATTTCTGGCTTTTGCCATGATGGTTCTGCAGAGCTTTTTATCCTATCTTCAATATAGAAGCTACCAGAAAGCCGTAAGCGCCCTTCAGGGAAAGGGCTGGATCTTGGGCATTGGGATGCGCAAGGGGGGCTTCCATATAAAGGGCGGCGCCATTATTGTGCTGGCATGGGACCGGAAAACCAACCAGGTTATGGCCTGTAAAAGACTACAGGGGATTACCATGTGGAAGCGTTTTGAAGATGTGGACGACTATAACGGAATGACACTCAATGAAGTGCGCAAAATCGGGATCGAGGAAGATCTTGCCATCAACCCTCGGTTACGCGAAAAAGAACCCTACAGTCCGCTGTTGGTTGATAAGCGCCGTAAAAAAGGCGCTCTCATACAGGCTATTGAAGCCATAGACAGGCGTCTCGCAAAAGAGATGGAAAAAGAGGAACAAAAAAAGGTCGTGCAGGATGACGGATTAGAACGGCAGGAGTTACAGGCACGGCTGCGCGCAAGACAGCGTGAAATCAGAAAAGAACAGTCCGACAAAGGCTGAGGGGCCTTTCAGGGCTGCGTAAGGGGGCGGTTCATCTTTAGGTGAAGGACGAATGCAGAGAACGTGTAAACGTTGGCCGTAACGCATACGGCAGGATTAATGGTTTTATTTATATGAGTATTTATTAATTTTTAGAAGGAGTGATTTTATGGAAGCTTTACAAACTTTCGGACAAGGCTTTATGGGTCTGTTCCAGAACGGCGCGAACTACTTTATCCAACTTTATGTCTTACAGTTACTGCCATGGGTTATTATCATGATAACCTTTATGCACATTCTGTTTAAATTAATCGGACTGGAACGAATCGAAAAGCTTGTTAAACTATGCAACAAATTTTTCTTAACCCGCTGGATTCTGTCACCGGTAATCGCCATGGTATTCTCAGGTAACCCGATGACTTATCCTTATGCCCGTTTCTTACCAGAAAACCAGAAGGTAGCCTTCTTTGACCCTGGTATTTCTTTCTGCCACCCGGTTACCGGTTTATTCCCACACGCCAACCCAGGCGAACTTTTCGTATGGCTGGGGATTGCCAGCGGTGTCTACGTACAGGGCTTACAGTTTGGTATCGGCATCGAATCTCTTGGTGGTTTAGCAGTGGAATACTTCCTGCTTGGGATGGTGATGGTATTGCTTCGCAGCATCTTTACCCAGGTAATCTACAACGCTAAGTACAAAGCAAAATACGGCCATGCACAGGGCTCAGAAACGGAGGCATAAACCATGTATAATGCAGTAAGAATCGAAAAAGGACATGGCGGATGGGGCGGACCGCTCGTTATCCAGCCAACTGAAAAGAAAAACAAAATTGTCTCTATTACTGGCGGCGGCATCGACCCGTTAACCCGCAAGATTGCCAAACTCACTGGCGCAGAAGCCATTGACGGTTTCTCAAACGGTGTGCCGGATGATGAAATGGCCTGTGTTATCATTAACTGCGGCGGTACCTTAAGATGTGGTGTATACCCGAAAAAAGGCGTTATGACCGTTAACATCACCCCGGTTGGCCAGTCTGGTCCTTTGGCAGAATTTATTAAAGAAGATATTTACGTTTCCGGCGTTGTCGAAAGCGGCATCACACCGGCAGACGGTTCAGAAGTCCCGGTCGAAGAAGACGCGGCTGAAGAAGAAGTGGTTGAAGAAGCCGCTCCAGCAGCAGACGCTCCAAAAGAAAACTGGGTCGCACGCGGCGGTAAAGCCCTGGCTGGTTTTGCTACCAAGTGTGTGCAGGGCGGTAAAGAAGCCATTGATATTACCATCAAAGACATTCTCCCGTTCATGGCCTTCTATTCACTGCTTATCGGCCTGATCGAGTTTTCCGGTTTAGGCGCTCTGATGGGACAATACGTTTATCCGTATTTAGGAACCCTTCCGGGTCTTTTGATACTGGTAATTATTTGCGCACTTCCTATGATTTCTCCGCTGGTGGGTTCCGGCGCGTTAATCGGCCAGGTATTATCCGTTTTGGTTGGTTATGGGATCATGATTGGTGCATTCCCAGTCGTTTTAGCACTTCCGGCCCTCTTTGCCGTCGATGCCCAGGTAGGCTGCGACTTTATCCCAGTTGGTTTATCCATGGGGGACGCCGCAAGCGATACAGTAGACATCGGGGTACCATCTGTGTTATTATCTAGATTGTTCACAGGACCGATCATGGTGCTTATCGCATATTTTGTAGCAACAATGCTCTAGAATAGATTTTAAGGAGGAAGAATCATGGGATATAAATCAACCGTAACCGAAATTGGACCAATGGTGCAGGACTTTATCGGTGAAAAAATGATTATCGTCTTTAACGATAACGCACCTGCAGCCCTCAGAGAAATGGCTGTTCTCCATTCAATCGAAGAAATGGAAAAGGATATTGCCGTGAACGATATCATCGCCATTGGCGGACAGGAATTCGTGGTAACAGCTGTCGGCAGTGAAGCCAACGAAACATTCAGAACAATGGGGCACTGTACTTTCTGCTTCAACGGAGGGGATACGGCGAAGATCCCAGGACACATCGAACTCCTTGGCGAAGGTATGCCAGAAATCACTGTAGGCTGTACCATCGAAATCATTCACACCTAAGAAAACGGAGAGGTAAATATGTATTCAAAAGAAACGGTTATTATCAACAAAACCGGTCTTCACGCAAGACCAGCATCTGACTTTACAAAAAAAGCCAGCGGCTTTAAATCAGCCATCAATGTAAAAAATCTGGATGAGGATAAAGAAGGAAACGCAAAATCCATCATCGCAGTTATGGCAATGTGCCTGTCAAAGGGAACACGCGTTGCTGTAAGCGCTGAAGGCGATGACGAACAGCAGGCAGTCGATACACTGATCGAGCTGATCGATTCTGGCTTTGGCGAAGAAGAGTAATCTAAAAAAGAGGAGTGCACGAAAGGGCTGAAAAAGCCCGGCGTGGCACTCCTTTTTTTATCGCGCCAAAATTCTTGTGGCGCTTGTTTTTTTTTCGCCTTAAGCTTATAATGAATACATTAATGTAAGGAAATCAAAAAGGAGTTAATATAAAATGCAAATATCCAAACGCGTAATGGGGATGGGAGAACCCGCCCTTTTAAAATATTATCCCCTGGTGGATAAAGCCGAGGCTGAAGGGAAAAAGGTCTACTACCTGAATATCGGACAGCCCGATATCTGTACCCCGCCCAGCTTCATGAAAAAAGTCAACGAAATGAAGGAAAACGTTCTGGCCTACGCAGCTCCCGAAGGCGAAAACGCATTGCGGGAAGAAGCCTGCAAATATTACCATAAATACGGCTTAACCTATCATAGAGGGGATATGCTCATCACCAATGGCGGCAGCGAAGCCTTGCTGTTCACCTTTCTGACCATCTGCAACCCCGGCGACCAGATTCTGACCCCGGAACCGCTCTACAGCATTTATAAAGAGATGGCCTCAGCCACCAGCATTGACTTAAGAGGTATTAAAACCTACGCCGAAGAAGGCTTTGCCCTGCCAAACAGGGAAACCATCGAGGCGGCCATCACCCCGGCGACCAAGGCAATTCTGATCACCAACCCCGGCAACCCGACCGGTAAGGTGTTCAGCAGGGAAGAAATCGAGCGCGTGCGGGATATCGCTCTTGCCCATGATCTTTACGTCATCGCTGATGAAGTTTACCGCGAATTTATTTATGACGGGCTCGCGTATGTGAGCCCCGGCCATTATCCAGAGCTGGATCAGAACTGCATCATTATCGACAGTATTTCAAAGCGCTATAGTGCCTGCGGCGCCCGTATTGGCTTTATCCTGTCAAAAAATTATGCGTTTATGAATCAGATTAAAAAACTCTGCCAGATGCGACTGGCTGTCTCCAGTGTCGACCAGCTCGGGGCCGCTGAGCTTTTTAAGCTGGATACCAGCTTTTTTGATGACGTGCTCAAGGAATACACGCATCGACGCGATATTGTCTACGACTGTCTGAAAACCATCGACGGCGTGGTCTGCAAAAAGCCGACGGGAGCATTTTACTATGTGGCCAAGCTTCCAACAAAGGATGCCTGCGATTTTATCGAATGGATGATCACCGATTTTGATTATGAGGGCAAAACCGTGCTGCTGTCCCCTGCCAATGATTTTTATATTCATCCCGAGGACGGCGCAGATGAAGTGCGCATTGCCTATGTTTTAAAGGATACGGATATGGCAGCTGCCGTGGAAACCCTGAAACAGGGACTCAATACCTATAAAGAAAAATTCCCGGAACGTTGTAAATAGGAGAAAAGAATGGAAATAAAAAATCTACAGAAGGGACAGCCGTTTTTAGGTTATCTCTTTATCAAATCCCAGGTAACCAAAACCGCTGCCAACGGCAGCCGCTATTTTAATATGAAGCTCACCGACACCAATTTTGACGAAATCGACGGAAAAATGTGGGATGTCAAGGAAGCCGACGAAGAGGAATTTGTCACTGGCAAGCTTGTAAAGATCAAGGGCGCTGTCCAGGAATACAATGGGCATCTCCAGCTCATTGCCAACCGTATGCGTCTGGCCAATGAGGGCGACGATGTCAGCATCGATGATTTTGTGGAGTGTGCCCCTAAAAATGTCAATGAGATGATCAGAGAGATCAATACGACCATCGATGCCTTTGCGAATGAAGACATTAAGAAGCTGACCAAAGCCATTTTTGAAGATAAGACAAAGGTACTGTCCTATTTCCCGGCAGCCAAGTCTAACCACCATGCCCTAAAGGGTGGACTGCTCTATCATACCTATTCCATGCTGCAAATCGGAAAAAGCCTGACACCCCTTTACCCGTTTCTCAATGCAGATTTACTGTATTCAGGCATTATCCTCCACGATATCGGCAAGATTACCGAGATGGAATCCGATGAAAACGGCTCTGTAAGCGACTATACCGAGGAAGGCAAGCTGTTGGGGCATATCGTCACAGAAATCGTGGAAATCGACCAATACGGGCAAAAACTCGGCGTCAGTGAGGAAGTTCTACTGCTCTTAAAGCACATGATTCTGTCACACCATTACGAAGCCGAATACGGAAGCCCCAAAAAGCCGATGTTTCCAGAAGCTGAGCTGCTTCACCACATCGACATCATTGACGCCCGCATGAATACCATGGAAAAAGTCCAGAACAGCTTAGAGCCTGGCGCCTTCTCCGAAAAGATCTGGGGACTGGATGGTATCCAGCTCTACCGGAGCAAATTGTAAGCTGCAGATACTCTATATAATGTAGAAAAAAGCAGATGCCGCCGCGCATCTGCTTTTTAAAATATCCAGGTTAAAATAAAATCAAAAAAGATTAAAATAAATGTTAAAAAGCGCTTGACAAAGGGTAAGGTCCGGGGTATACTAAATAAGCTGTCTCGGAGAGCACAGCACCGCGGGGATTTCAGTCCGGCGCTTGAGAAATTTAAAAAATAAATTTTAAAAAGTGCTTGACAGAACGAAAACGACGCGGTATAATAAAGGAGTTCGCTTGAGAAAACGAACAACGATTACAGCGCAGAGCTGTAAGGGTCATAGAAAAGAGAATAGTACCATAAAACCTGAAATTCCAGCTGATGAGAATCAGCAAAGGATAAAAAACGCAAGTGCGATGAACACTTCAAAAAATCATCAAATGAACCAGATCAAGAAGCCGAAAGGCTAAACGATAAACTATTTATTGAGAGTTTGATCCTGGCTCAGGACGAACGCTGGCGGTATGCTTAACACATGCAAGTCGAACGAGAAGGTTTTGATGGATCCTTCGGGTGACATTAGAACTGGAAAGTGGCGAACGGGTGAGTAACGCGTGGGTAACCTGCCCTATGGAAAGGAATAGCCTCGGGAAACTGGGAGTAAAGCCTTATATTATGGTTTTGTCGCATGGCAAGATCATGAAAACTCCGGTGCCATAGGATGGACCCGCGTCCCATTAGCTAGTTGGTGAGATAACAGCCCACCAAGGCGACGATGGGTAACCGGTCTGAGAGGGCGAACGGTCACACTGGAACTGAGACACGGTCCAGACTCCTACGGGAGGCAGCAGTGGGGAATATTGCGCAATGGGGGCAACCCTGACGCAGCAATACCGCGTGAGTGAAGAAGGTTTTCGGATCGTAAAGCTCTGTTATTGGGGAAGAAGAATGACGGTACCCAATGAGGAAGTCCCGGCTAACTACGTGCCAGCAGCCGCGGTAATACGTAGGGGACAAGCGTTGTCCGGAATGACTGGGCGTAAAGGGCGCGTAGGCGGTCTATTAAGTCTGATGTGAAAGGTACCGGCTCAACCGGTGAAGTGCATTGGAAACTGGTAGACTTGAGTATTGGAGAGGCAAGTGGAATTCCTAGTGTAGCGGTGAAATGCGTAGATATTAGGAGGAACACCAGTGGCGAAGGCGGCTTGCTGGACAAATACTGACGCTGAGGTGCGAAAGCGTGGGGAGCGAACAGGATTAGATACCCTGGTAGTCCACGCCGTAAACGATGAATGCTAGGTGTTGGGGAAACTCAGTGCCGCAGTTAACACAATAAGCATTCCGCCTGGGGAGTACGACCGCAAGGTTGAAACTCAAAGGAATTGACGGGGACCCGCACAAGCAGCGGAGCATGTGGTTTAATTCGAAGCAACGCGAAGAACCTTACCAGGTCTTGACATCCTCTGACGAGCCTAGAGATAGGAAGTTTCCTTCGGGAACAGAGAGACAGGTGGTGCATGGTTGTCGTCAGCTCGTGTCGTGAGATGTTGGGTTAAGTCCCGCAACGAGCGCAACCCCTGCCTTTAGTTGCCAGCATTAAGTTGGGCACTCTAGAGGGACTGCCGTAGACAATACGGAGGAAGGTGGGGACGACGTCAAATCATCATGCCCCTTATGACCTGGGCTACACACGTGCTACAATGGTCTGAACAGAGGGCCGCGAAGCCGCGAGGTGAAGCAAATCCCTTAAAACAGATCCCAGTTCGGATTGCAGGCTGCAACTCGCCTGCATGAAGTTGGAGTTGCTAGTAATCGCGGATCAGAATGCCGCGGTGAATGCGTTCCCGGGTCTTGTACACACCGCCCGTCACACCACGAGAGTTGGCAACACCCGAAGCCTGTGAGAGAACCGCAAGGACTCAGCAGTCGAAGGTGGGGCTAGTAATTGGGGTGAAGTCGTAACAAGGTAGCCGTATCGGAAGGTGCGGCTGGATCACCTCCTTTCTAGGGAACAGGAAGTCATGGTACTATTTTCTTTTGTATGACCCAAAGTCATACATTGGTCATTGAAAACAACATAAAGAAAAAAGAGTAAAGAGCAAATATTAAACAAAGTAAAAAACTTCTTAATAAATGCAATTTCAAAAACAACATTCTTTTGAGCTCAGAAAGAGAACAAAAGAAAAACAAAACGAAATGCGAAAGCATTCGTGGAGATCAAGAAACAAAGAGCACAGGGTGAATGCCTTGGCACTGGGAGCCGAAGAAGGACGCGACAAGCTGCGAAAAGCCACGTTTAGGAGCACATATCCGTTGAGACGTGGGTGTCCGAATGGGGAAACCCGGCGGTCAGAAGGGCCGTCACCGTTAAGTGAATCCATAGCTTAACGGAGGGAACCCGGGGAACTGAAACATCTTAGTACCCGGAGGAAAAGAAAGAAACATCGATTCCTTAAGTAGCGGCGAGCGAACGAGGAAGAGCCCAGAATCCATCAATCATTTCCGTTTAGCAGAAGGGCATGGGAAGGCCCCGCAAAGAGCGTAAGACGCGCGTATGCGAAAAGCCGAGATGAGGAGATTCGAGGAGTACCACGGGACACGTGAAACCCTGTGGGAAGATGGGGGGCCCACCCCCCAAGGCTAAATACTACCCAGTGACCGATAGCGGAAAGTACCGTGAGGGAAAGGTGAAAAGAACCCCGGGAGGGGAGTGAAATAGAAACTGAAACCCTGTGCTTACAAGCAGCTGGAGCGCAAGTGACAGTGTGCTTTTTGTAGAACGGGCCAACGAGTTACGGTATGTAGCGAGGTTAAGCACTTCAGGTGCGGAGCCGAAGCGAAAGCGAGTCTGAATAGGGCGCCTTAGTTGCATGCTGTAGACCCGAAACCGTGTGATCTATCCATGACCAGGGTGAAGCTTGGGTAAAACCAAGTGGAGGCCCGAACCAGTGTCTGTTGAAAAAGGCTTGGATGAGTTGTGGATAGGGGTGAAATTCCAATCGAACACGGAGATAGCTGGTTCTCCCCGAAATAGCTTTAGGGCTAGCGTTCTGTGATGAATGACGGAGGTAGAGCACTGAATTGGGTAGGGGGCGTCAAGCTTACCGAACCATATCAAACTCCGAATGCCGTGCATTTTAACAGGGCAGTCAGACAGTGGGAGATAAGTTTCATTGTCAAAAGGGAAACAGCCCAGACCATCCGCTAAGGTCCCCAAGTACTGATTAAGTGGGAAAGGATGTGTCACTGCACAAACAACCAGGATGTTGGCTTAGAAGCAGCCATACATTTAAAGAGTGCGTAATAGCTCACTGGTCGAGTGGTGGTGCGCCGAAAATGAACGGGGCTAAAATCAGGCACCGAAGCGATGGATTGTACCATAAGGTACAGTGGTAGGGGAGCAATCTCTTAGGGGCGAAGCCATTTCGTAAGGGATGGTGGACTTAAGAGAAGAGAGAATGTTGGCATGAGTAGCGAAAGTGAAGTGAGAATCTTCACCATCGAAAGCCCAAGGTTTCCTGAGGAAGGCTCGTCCGCTCAGGGTTAGTCGGGGCCTAAGCCGAGGTCAAAAGACGTAGGCGATGGACAACTGGTTGAAATTCCAGTACTACCTCAATGCGTTTGAGAAATGGAGTGACACAGAAGGATAAGCGAACCCGGCCGTTGGAAGAGCCGGGGCAAGCAGTGAGACTGCAGCGGGAGGCAAATCCCCCATTGCATAAGGTCAAGCTGTGATGCGGAACGAAAAATAAGTAGGGAAGTCGCCGATTTCACGCTGTCAAGAAAAGCTTCTATCGAGCAAAGAGGTACCCGTACCGTAAACCGACACAGGTAGGCGAGGAGAGAATCCTAAGATGAGCGGGAGAAGTGTTGTTAAGGAACTCGGCAAAATGACTCCGTAACTTCGGGAGAAGGAGTGCCCCTTCGGGGGCCGCAGAGAAGAGGCTCAAGCGACTGTTTAGCAAAAACACAGGTCTCTGCTAAATCGAAAGATGACGTATAGGGGCTGACGCCTGCCCGGTGCTGGAAGGTTAAGGGGAGTGCTTAGCGTAAGCGAAGGTGCGAACTTAAGCCCCAGTAAACGGCGGCCGTAACTATAACGGTCCTAAGGTAGCGAAATTCCTTGTCAGGTAAGTTCTGACCCGCACGAAAGGCGTAACGATTTGAGCGCTGTCTCGACAACACACCCGGTGAAATTGTAGTACTCGTGAAGATGCGAGTTACCCGCGACAGGACGGAAAGACCCCGTAGAGCTTTACTGTAGTCTGGCATTGAGTTTTGATATAACATGTACAGGATAGGTGGGAGGCAGAGAAGCATGCACGCCAGTGTGTGCCGAGCCATTGTTGGGATACCACTCTTGTTATATTGGAATTCTAACGCGTTGCCGTAATCCGGCAAGCGGACAGTGTCAGATGGGCAGTTTGACTGGGGCGGTCGCCTCCTAAAAAGTATCGGAGGCGCCCAAAGTTACCCTCAGGATGGTTGGAAACCATCTGTAAGAGTGCAAAGGCAGAAGGGTGATTGACTGCGAGAGAGACATCTCGAGCAGAGACGAAAGTCGGGCTTAGTGATCCGGTGGTTCCGAGTGGAAGGGCCATCGCTCAACGGATAAAAGCTACCTCGGGGATAACAGGCTTATCTCCCCCAAGAGTCCACATCGACGGGGAGGTTTGGCACCTCGATGTCGGCTCGTCTCATCCTGGGGCTGAAGCAGGTCCCAAGGGTTGGGCTGTTCGCCCATTAAAGAGGCACGCGAGCTGGGTTCAGAACGTCGTGAGACAGTTCGGTCCCTATCCGTCGTGGGCGTAAGATATTTGAAAGGAGCTGTTCCTAGTACGAGAGGACCGGAATGGACAAACCGCTGGTGCACCAGTTGTTCCGCCAGGAGCATCGCTGGGTAGCTAAGTTTGGAAGGGATAAGTGCTGAAGGCATCTAAGCACGAAGCCCCCCTTAAGATAAGATATCTCATTCGAAAGAAGTAAGGCCTCTGGAAGACGACCAGGTAGATAGGCTGGAGGTGGAAGTGCAGCAATGTATGGAGCTGACCAGTACTAATCGGCCGAGGTCTTGATCCCATCAAGACATTTTGAAAACTCTTTTCCTTTATGTTGTTTTGAGTGACCAAAACAACCGAATAAAAACGCAAGATTGATCTCGTGATGATGGCGAAGGGGAAACACCTGTTTACATACCGAACACAGAAGTAAAGTCCTTCAGCGCTGAAAGTACTTGGTGGGCAACTGCCTGGGAGGATAGGACATCGCGGGGTCTTTTTACATTTAAGACTTAAGCCGCGTAAAAAAAGAATGGTGAGTGGCCCGTGCAAGTTGACTTGCAAAGGGCCAATGACCATTCTTTTTTTATGGGGCGCAGCCCCTGACGAAGGCGTCCGCAGGACGACGGAGTACGCGGCGGCAAGAGCTGGAAATCTTACAATGCGCATGCAAACAAGTTTGCAATGGGCTGGTGAAACGTTCTTTTTTATGGGGCACAGCCCCTGACAAAGGCGTCCGCAGGACACCAGAGTGCGCAGTGTCAATCTGCCGCAAGCCTTCCTGACCGTAAGCAAAGAATCAAAGGAATGATTCTTTGCTTTTTTGCATTTTTACAGCAATACTAATAATTTAGAGAAAGCCGTTGGTAGCGCCACAGCAGCTAGCTGTTCACGATCTTTAAAGGCGGCTTGGGTATCACCATATTTTTCTGGTGCTTCAGCAGCCATTGCAGGATCAATTTCAAAATAATAGACGGTCATATTCCAAATAATATGACTGAAAACATGTTTGCTGTTGCCGATGATTTTCCCTTCCGGGAGATCAGTAAAGATGGTTTTCAAGGCTTGACGAATAGCATTGCCAGGCCTTGCTTTTTCTTCTTCTATAATAGGGAAACTCCATAAACCTGAAAGAAGGCCCTTATCGGGACGCTTAACAAGATAAAGAGCGCCTCCCATATCAACAATCCCCACTTCCATTTCAAGCTTTTTCTGACGCTGTTTTTTCGATTTAACGGGTAATTGATTTGCAGTTCCTTCTCTAAAAGCTTCGCAGATATTTTGCTCAGGACAAATCATACATTTTGGGCTGGTTGGGGTGCAAACTAAAGCGCCGAGTTCCATAAGGCCTTCATTAAAATCACCGGGAGTATCGGGTATAGCTTGGGCAACCCAGTCAGTAATGGCATTTTTTACTTTAGTATCAGCGATGTCGCCACTGTAATTGTTAAATCGTGAGATCACACGCAGAACATTTCCGTCAATGGCAGGTACTTTTTCTTTGAAAGCAATACTGGCAATGGCGCCGCCTGTATATGGCCCGATGCCGGGAAGTTTAATGAGCGCATCGTAATGGTCTGGAAAATTTCCGTGGTATTCTTCATGAATTAATTTTGCTGCCTTATGAAGGTTTTTAGCCCTGGAGTAATAGCCTAATCCTTCCCAAAGTTTCAGAACTTTATCTTCAGGTGCCTTTGCCAGAGCTGTTACATCTGGAAAAGCTTCTATGAAACGATGATAATAAGGAATAAGTGTATCAATCTGGGTTTGTTGTGCCATAATCTCTGAGATCCAGATATTATAGGGGTCTTTGGTTTCACGAAACGGCAAGGCACGTTTTGATTTGTAAAACCATTGTAAAAGATTTGTGGCAAAAATACGTGCAGTTTCTTTATGAAAATTTAAAATATTTTTCGTCATATTATCCTCCAATAGGCATTATTATAGCATAAATGCTTAAAAAACTTGACAAACATCCAAAATCTTGTTAAAATTTATTTTGTAACGAACTTGTAAACTATACTATGAATTTGTAAAACAAGTAAAAAAGGGGTACACGATTTGAATAAGTTAACATTAGTTAAGAGATTTTTAAAGAGGTATAAAAAGGAAACCGCGATCATTTCGGGTTTGTTTGTTTTGGTCATTATTATTGGCGTAACCTGTGCGTTTAATGCGACTAAGGATGTAGAACTTGTTTTGGACGAAAATAAAGCGACTTCAGCCGATGCGGTTAAGACAGAAGTTATTAATGTACAACTGCAAAAATCTGTAGAAGAGGTTCTTCAGGATCAGGGGTATCCAGTAAATGAAGAATATACGATCAGTGTTGATCCAGACAAAAAAGTTAAAGATGTGGATACTGTTACAGTAAAGAAAAATGCGGTTGGCCAGATCAAGGTTGATGGAAAGACAATTGATTATAAATCAGCTGCTGAAACAGTTGGAGATCTTTTGAGTAACAATAATATTCAGTACGATGATGATGACATTGTAACACCGGCGCCATCGACAGTTTTGACGACAGATGTTTCTAATGTAACGATTGCTCGTATCGAAGTAAAAGAAGAAGCTGGCGAAAAAGATATTCCTTTTGAAAGTGAAGAAAAAGAAAATGCAGAGCTTGAAGAGGGCACCCGCAATGTTGTAACACAAGGTGTCGTTGGAAAAGCCGATTTTGTTGATAAAGTAACTTACCAGGACGGAGTAGAAGTAAAACGCGAAAATATTTCTACCAATACAAAGGTTGAACCAGTTAAGGAAGTCGTGGAAGTTGGAACAAAGAAAGCTGTTCCAGAAAGTCTTGCTTCAAGCCCGAGTCCGAGCGCTGGAAATGCAACTCAGACTGCAGGCAGCGATTTTGATCTGATCTGTGCAATTGTTGCACATGAAGGCGGCACATCCTATGAAGGCGCAATGGGAGTTATCTCCTGTGTTATGAACCGTGTGGATGCAGGGTGGGGTCCAGACGCTGTAAGTGTATTGACAGCACCAGGCCAGTTTGCTTCTTACCTTGACGGTTATTATACCCAGTATCTTGGTAATGCTCCAGCTGCTGTACAGCAGGCTGTTACAGACTGTATGGAAGGCGGCATCCGCAGCCATAATTTTACAAGCTTTAGAAGCTATCAGACCAGCGGTTCTGTATGTATTGCAGGGAACTGGTACTTCTAAATTCATCGTGTACAATTAAAAATACATATAAAAAGGGCAAATTTGCCCTTTTTTTTATTTTAGCACTTGTTCTTTGTATACAATAAATGTATACTATATATCAGAGTGTTTTTAAAAAGATTGGAGTGGAAGAATGATGGAAATCACAATTACTAAAAGAACACAGTTAAAACCAAAACCGGATGAGAATAATTTGGTTTTCGGGACTGAATTTACAGATCATATGTTTATCATGGATTACACAGAGGGTAAAGGCTGGCATGATGCCAGAATCGTCCCATATGGCCCAATAGAGCTTTCTCCAGCGGCAATGGTGCTTCATTATGCTCAGGAGGTTTTCGAGGGAATGAAAGCCTATAAAACGCCAGAGGGCGATATCCAGTTTTTCAGACCCATGGAAAACTTTGCGCGTATGAACCGCTCAAATGCCCGGATGTGTATTCCCCAGATTGATGAAGAATTTGTATTTGATGCCTTAAAGCAGCTTGTCGCCCTTGACCAGGACTGGGTGCCTCACGCACCGGGGACTTCTCTGTATATCCGTCCTTTTGTCTTTGCAACAGATCCATTCATCGGCGTTCGTACCAGCCTTCACTATAAATTTATTATTATTTTGAGCCCAGTAGGTGCATATTATGCGACAGGTCTGCAGCCTGCAAGAATGCATGTGGAAGATATTTACTCAAGAACCGTTGTGGGTGGCACAGGCGAGGCTAAATGCGGTGGTAACTATGCAGGTGGCCTGGCGGCACAGGAGAAAGCCCATGATGAAGGATTTGAACAGATTCTCTGGCTTGATGGTGCAGAACGCAGATACATTGAAGAAGTAGGAACCAGCAATATTTTCTTTAAAGTAGACGGTAAATTTATCACGCCAGAGCTTCACGGAACCATTCTTCCGGGAATTACCCGTAAGAGTGTGATTGAACTTCTGCAGTCCTGGGGTGAAGAAGTTATCGAACGCCGTATTACCATTGACGAGTTCGTAGATATGTATCATAAAGGTCAGATTGAAGAAGTATTCGGAACGGGAACAGCGGCTGTTGTATCACCGATTGGCGGACTGGAATACCAGGGTGAGGATATGAGTTTTAATAACGGTGAAATCGGCGAATATACCCAGAGAATCTACGATACCCTGTTCGGTATGCAAACAGGAACTGTTGAGGATAAACTGGGTTGGACCGTTAAACTCTAAATAAAAAAACATAAAAAAAACCAGTAAGAATCACGAAAAAAATGGTTGACAGGGGCTTCAGCCCCTGTTATAATTAATCTTGCATTTCGAGTCGAGAGGTACCGAAGTGGTCATAACGGGGCGGTCTTGAAAACCGTTAGGGTGCAAGCCCACGTGGGTTCGAATCCCACCCTCTCGGCCATCAAAACTGAATAGGTCAGTGATAAAAACGTAGTCTTTTTCAGCTGACATTAAACATGGAGAAGTACTCAAGTGGCTATAAGAGGTGCCCCTGCTAAGGGTATAGGCCGTTAACGCGGTGCGAGGGTTCAAATCCCTCCTTCTCCGCCAAACCGCATAAATACTGGGTTTCAGAGATTCTGAAGCTCATTTTTTTATACAAAAAAACAAAATAAGGGCTTAGATTAAGAAGAAAAAATTACGGAAAAACATAGCTGAAAAAGGTAAAAAATGACTGATTTCTGTCAGTGGAATGTCAGCAGCGGTCAGGAAAATGTCAGCAATATTCACAATAATTATAATGAAAGGAATGATATACGGTACAAAATCCGTTGTTTTTTGATTCAAAATCATGGCAGGGTTTTAGAATTTCTATACAGCATTAATTATAAAGATTATAGGATCGTAAAGAAGCAGATTAACTTTTAAGCATGAGTTGATCTGCTTTTTTGTACCCAAATTAAGGAGTTGAATAATGAAAAAGAAATTCACCGATGATCAAATAGACTATGTTAATACAATTAATATTATAGACTACATGGAGCACCGCGGTCTTGACCTCAAACGCACCAACCGTCGTGTGAAGGTAAAAGGCTGGAACGGTCTTGATGTCACACCTGACGGGCGCAAATGGAAAGACTTTGCATCCGGTCAGGGAGGATATGTCATTCAATTTGTCGCCTGGCTCAATACTTGCAGCTGGAAAGAAGCCGTTCAGGAGTTGCTGGACTTCAGCCATCACGTCCCGCCCGTTCAATTGTCCGCCACATGGCCGGAGCCACCGCCACCTAAGCCCTTTTGTCTGCCGCCCAAAGCCAAAAGTTACCGCAATCTCTTTGCCTATCTGTTAAAAACCCGCAAGCTTGATCCGAAAATCATTCAATACTGTGTTGATCAAAAACTTATCTATCAGGATGAACGCTGTAATTGTGTGTTTGTAGGATATGATGATAGCGGAGAACCCGCATCCGCTTTTCTGCGCGGGAGTAACGAATACGCCCCATTTAAAATGCTCGTGGAAGGAAGCCGGGCCGAATACGGCTTTACCTTACCCGGAGCCAATTCACGGCTTTTTATCTTTGAATCGCCCATCGACTTGCTTTCTTATATGACCCTCAAAAACATACACAATCCGCTGTACTTTGACAATCGCGGGGATCATTATCTTTCCTGCAATGGTCTGAAATACCTTCCGATATTGCACTACCTGTCAACACATTATGAAATCAGTCAAATTGTGTTTGGTGTGGACAATGACCCGGTCAATGAATATGGGAACCGTCCCGGTCAGGATTTTATTAAGAGTGCCACGCAGGAAATCATGGAAGCTTTTCCAGACCGATTCACAACATCAAAACAATTCATCACGGATTTACCGGGACAAAAAGACTGGAATCAGGAACTTGTCACATTTAGAAAAAATCAAGAATACAAAAAATCGAATAGAGCACGGCAGCCATGCCGCTGAAAGCAGCTGATCAATCCCAATTGAAAGCTGCTTTTTCTTTGCTCAAAACAGAAAACAAACGCCATATGGCGGTTGAGATAGATATTTTTAAAAAGGAGGTTCAAACGTGAAAAAACGAAATTGTAAAAGGAGGAAGAAGCATGATACACCGATTTAAACAGGCTGTCGTTTTGCTCATGGCCCTGTTGATGCTGTTTTATGGCTGCGGATTTAGGACAGAGGTTTCGGCAAATACAGAGACGGAAAACCCGTCGCCAGCCATAGAGCAGCCGTCTCAAACCGATGCAGCACCGACCAGAGCGGATCAGGATACCAAGAAAAAAAGCCCAGAGCTTGATGCCGGAGAACAGGCGATTCTGGATGCAAATGGCATTACTGCCACCGAGGATACCGGAAAGATAGATGCTTCCGGCAACTACATTTTAGGCGAGACAAGCACAGGCGGAACGGTGAGCTGTTCCACCAGTCTCAGGACGTTGGCGAGCCGAAGCTTTGGAGATGAACCCTGCTACAAAAAATTTCAGCGGGCCGCAGGCTGGGATGATGGCGTGATCTACAGCAGTGACTTTGCCAGCCCCGATGGCAGTGACATCATTACCACCACGACACCAATTTTGAGAATCAGCGATAACGGTGTGGATCAAATTGCCTACTGTGCCGATCCATCGCTCAACATTCCCTCAGAAGTCGTCGGCCCCAACGGTCTGGTCACCTACAACCGGGAAAGCTGGAACGTGCAGAGCTGGCGCATCCGAAACGTCATGTGGCACGGCTTCCACGATGGTCAGAACGGTGAGTATTATGTTCAGACCTGGGCAGCCATCCGCGTCATTGCAGGCATCGGCGCATATACCGATTACTATATGACCGACCCCACCGTTGCCAACCTTGTGAATACCCTCAGCTATCAAAATCCCAATAACTGGGATGCCAGCTGGAGCATTGTTCCGGAACGGGAGGAAGCGGTCTGGAACGCCAATACCAAGCGGCAGGAAACCGGATGGTTTCAGACGTACTGCAGCAATATTGCCGATCATGGAAACTATACGGTCGCTTTACCTAATGGTGTACACGCCATAGCCCGCAACACATCTGGTCAGACCTACGGGGACTATACCGGCTCCATGACCCTTTATGACGATGATGACTTTATGCTGTATGCAGACGGCAGCTATCAGGGTGAGGTCTCCGTGACCATTACCCCGACAACCGTTAAACGCCACAGCAGTGATGCCGGAAATCCGGATGCCTGCGTCATTTACGCCCCGGATGTCCCGGACACTCAAAGACTTTTCGTATCCCTTGCCGTCGGTCAAAGTCCGTTAAGCAGCAGCTTCCGGGCAAATTTTACCGGAGCCACCGGGGATGCCCAGCTGCAAAAGACCGACAAACGCACCAAAGAAAAATTGGCAGGAGCGACTTTTGGCTTGTATGACACCAAGGATAACTTATTGAAACAGGGCGTGACCGATGAGAACGGGCAGTGGAACGTGACGGATTTAGTTTTTGGAGACTACTACTTTAAAGAAATTGCCGCGCCAAAGGGCTATGAGCTGGATCAGACAAAGCTTCACTTTACCATCGACGGCATCCGGGATATGGTGACCGTTTCTAAAACCAATGAACCGAAAAAAGTTCCCTTTAACTTTAAGAAGCTGGACACGGAAACTCAACAGCCCTTGAAAGGCGTCACCTTTGTGCTGTATGGCTGTGATGAAAAGCATACGCATAACAACCAACAGGATGACAAGATTAAATCCTGCTGGCAGACCATTATCGGTACCCGGATCAGCGGCACGGACGGTAAAATCGACTTTGGCAATCTCTATGCCGGAGAATATCAGCTCGTGGAAACCAAGACCGTTCCCGGCTATGCCAAGCCCATGGGGCAGTGGCGTGTGACGATTGATCCCGAAGCGGCTGAAACCGTAAAGATCACCGCCAAAGGAACGGCCCCGGCATTTGTGAAAGACGGCAGTGTTCTGAAAGTTGATAACCAGAAAAATTATAAGCTGCCTTTCACAGGGGGAGACGGTGATCACCGCGTTGCACTGATGCTGGCCGGGATTGTTTTATTGATTGCGGCGGGCATTTTAGCCCTCGTCCTGAAAAAGAGAAACAGCAGAAATTCAAAAGGAAAAAGGAAAGGATAAACAAAATGAACCTGAAAAATAAGCCATTGTTCAAGAAAATTGGCGGCCTTGCCCTGAGCATTGCCGTTTTATGCACAAGCTGTGGCCCCGCTTTTGCCGCCACCGGATCACCCGATACCAGTGCAGCGCGGAGCCTGACCATTCACAAATACCGAATGGAGGACATCAAAAAAGCCACCACCGAGGGAAGCGGGCAGCAGACCGATCAAGTTCCTGCCGATGCGATTCCTTTGCCGGGTATCCAATTCAAAGTTACGAAAATGCAGGATACCGACAACACCAAGGTGGATACCACCTGGAACATCCAGATCATCACCACCGGAGCCGATGGATCAGTCACAATTCAAGGCAATGACAACCTCCCCATGGGCGTGTACCGCATTGAAGAACAGACCAACCCGGCAGTGGCCGAAAAGGCCGACCCGTGTCTGGTGTCCATACCACTTACCAACCCGGCAGGGGATGGCTGGATTTACAACGTCCACGTATTCCCCAAAAATCAGATCAAACCCGGCCCGGACATCGACAAGTTTGTTACGGAACTCGAAAACAAACATGATACAGCGGATATCTCCGAAAGAGTGAAATGGATCGTTGAAACCACGCTGCCGGATGACATTGCAACGTGTAAAAACTATACCGTGAGTGATGTGATTGATACGCGATTAGATTACGTGACAGGCAGTGTTAAGGTCTACCGCGTCGATACAGGCAAAAAACGCGTGCTCATGACACCAGACTGCTACACGGTCACAGAACCCAACACAGCTAACAACCGGACGCTGACTGTTTCGTTGACAGATACCGGCAAAAAAACAGCGGCTAAATCTCTGTTAAACACCAAAGATAAAAACGCTGTCCTTAACATTGAGTACAACACCTTCGTGAACAAAACCGCCGAGGGCAGCTTAGGTAAGCCGATCCCCAACGGCGCAACCATCCACTATACCAACAACCTGGACATTTTCTTTGAACCACAGAGCGTTCCCGAGGATAAAAAGCCCGAAGTACACACTGGAGGAATCAACCTTTTAAAAGTGGATGCGGACGACAATACCCTTAAGCTTCAGGGCGCAAAATTTAAAATTTACCGCACCGAAGCCGATGCGAAAAAGAACATCAACGCCGTCAAAGACCCTGCCAATAACGCGATTGACTGGGAAGTGACCACGGACGCAAACGGCATTGCCCATTTCTGGGGCCTTGCCTATGGACAGAAAGGGCAGGATGCTTATTACGGGGACAGCACAAACTACTGGATCGTTGAGACACAGGCCCCAATTGACAATGAAGGGAAGCCCTACAATCTACTGAAATACCCTGTAAAAGTGACCGTCAATTCAAACAGCCATGCCGAAGCCAATAAGATTATTGTGGAAAACATCAAGCATTATGACCTCCCCTACACAGGCGGCACCGGCAGTTTAACACCTCTTTATATGGGCGCGGCATTGATTCTCATGGCAAGCGGGATGAGCATTCTTTTCATCCGGAACAAGCGAAACACAGGGAACAAATAGGCAAAAGGGGAAGCTGGAAATGAGAAACAAAGCAATGCTGCTGCTGATTATTGTTCTGATCAGTGCGGGGGCTGGCTGCATCCTTTATCCAGATATGGTTTATCTTCTGGCTTCCCAAAAACAGGGACAGGTGATTGAGGATTATCAAGTGAGTACAGAGGAGATGAACCAACAGCGGATGGATGAAGAATATCAAAAAGCCATTAACTACAATGAAAAGCTTATTAATCCGATCATCGGAGATCCTTTTTCTGAGGATGCACAAGACAACGCCATGGATTATGCAGAGATTCTAAATGTTGATGGGGTTATGGGGACACTCGAGATACCAAAAATAAAAGTGAACCTGCCCATCTATCACGGGACATCTGAATCCGCGCTCTCGAGAGGTGCGGGGCATCTGAAAAACACCGCCCTGCCCGTTGGCGGCACCGGGACACATGCCGTGCTGACCGGACACCGGGGCTATGAGGGAGCCAGGTTATTTACCGATTTAGATCAGCTGGTCATTGGGGATCGCTTTTATCTGCACGTTCTTGACAAGACTTTAACCTATGAAGTGGATCAGATTCTGGTGGTCACGCCCGAACAGACCGAAGCACTGAAACCTGTCGAAAAACAGGACTTTGTAACCCTGTTGACCTGCACACCGTACCAGATCAACAGCCATCGGCTGCTGGTGCGCGGCAAACGAATCAAAGAACTTCCCGCAGAAGCGGAACCTGAAACGATGGAAGAACCGACACCTGTTAAAGAATTGCTTTTTTCCTTTGTATCCTTAGTGGGAATTGCATCGGGTATCTGGCATTTGAAAAGGAGGAAGAAACGTGAATGAATGGGATTTAGGCGCAGTGCTGACATTAACCGGGATGATGACTTTTGGCTTGATCCTGTTATGGGGCATCCGAAAGCGGGAGAAAAAATGCCGAAGTTATCCGCCGTGGCTGGCGGTGCAGATTGTGAGTATTTTAAGTCTGCTCATATGCGTGCCGGTTTATCTGATGTTTAACAACGGTTATTCTGGTGTTCGAATACTTTCAGCATCGTTGAGCCTTGCGATTGTAATCATTGGTTTGGGGCGGGCTGTTTCCCGGCTAAAACGGCATTACTTTCACTGGAAAGATAGAAAGGGAGTGATTTAAAAAGATAAAAGTTGCCATTTGATTTGTTAGATTTATTAAAAAAATGTATAATGTACTTAAGTTAATCCAAAGGGGTGAATCTAGAATGCAATTAGATTGGAATTTTTGTCTTTCAGTGGTTACCGTTGTTATTGCTATCATCGCATTGCTTCAAACAAAACAGCAGATAAAGCTAAGTAACAAACAGCATTTGTTTGATGAACGTATCGAAAACTATGGCATTGCAATAGGGTTAATACAACTGTATGAAAAAAATCGTGATTTTTTTGATGAAAATGAAGATGATAAAGCAATGCTATCAATTAGTTACTGGTTTGAACTAATGACAAATAATACTTATTTAGAGCAAATAGCATCTGTAATTAAAAATCCCCTTAAACAGCCAGATCACAAGGAATTCTTAGTAAAATTAGAGATGCTCAGTTCTGTTGCGACAAAAATCGAGCTTTTATTTAATAAAAAAGAAGCTACTTTATTGAGTGAGTTTGTTTTTTGTTATCAAAAATCTTTAATGATAATGTATCAGTATCAAATACTTTTAGATGACATGAAGAAAGCAGCTCAAGATCATCAATGGACATTTGAAGAATGTCAACAAAAAATGGGGGAAGATCAGCAGCGAGATCAGGTGCATACGATTCTGAATGCATTAAAAAAAGCATATACCATGTTAGAACAAGAAAATGTTAATGAAAAGATAAAAAAGCAAATAAAATTAAAATAGAAGAGTGATTAGTGCAAATTAAAACGGCATTTATAGAGAAATTACTGTAGTAAAGAAAGTATCCTAACAATAATAAAAACCACTGAACTACTTTTTTGTAGGACTAGTTTTAGATGATCAGATATTCTATCGTAGCTAAACAGAAAGTAAAACTTTTGCATGATTACTATTATGTGGATGTAAAAGACGAAGATAAAAAAGATTTTATAAAATCATAGGAATCGGTATTGATATTATTGGTTTTGGGTTCCTCAGTGCGTCAATTCTAACCTATATTTTTGATAATATTGTGATACGTTTAACCTTTATCGCATATGCACTATTATCGGACTTGTTATCTCTGTCTATGGACACACAAGTATCATTAACTTAAATCGTTCAAGAAAACAATTGAATAAGCTTGTCAACAAGCATTTATAACGGGAATACGCAACCAGTATTCTCTTTTTTATTACGGCCCGCCGCTCAAAAACCATTGAGCGGCTTTTTTATTTAGGAGGTGCCAATTATGGCAAAAACCAAAGTCATCACAATCTCTAATCAAAAAGGTGGCGTCGGCAAGACCAACGTCACAGTGAACCTCGGTGTGGGTCTGGCAAATGAAGGAAAGAAAGTGCTTTTGGTGGACAGTGACCCACAGGGAGATTTAACCACTTCCCTCGGATGGTACGACCATTATGCGCTTGACGCAACGCTCACCACCATGATGCAGGGAATGGTTGCCGACCAGCCCATTGACCCAAAGGCGGTGATCCTGCATCACCCGGAAAACGTCGATTTAATTCCCGCAGATTTAGACCTCGCAGGCATGGAAATGTCACTGCTGGTGGCCATGAACCGGGAATCTGTACTGCGCATGTGTCTGCAGGACATCAAGAAAGACTATGATTATATCCTCATCGACACCATGCCGAGCCTGGGAATTTTATCAATTAACGCCATGGCCGCGGCCGACAGCATCATCATTCCCGTGCAGGCCCAGTATCTGGCCCTCAATGGGATGACCCAGCTGATCCAGTCCATCAACAAGGTTAAGCGGCAGATCAACCCCAATTTAAAGGTTGAAGGCGCACTCATTACCATGGCCGATATAAACACCAACATGACCAAAGAGGTGGCCGAAGCACTCCATGAGCAGTACGGAAAACAGCTTTATATTTTCCGCAATGCCATTCCACGGGCTACAAAGGCAGCAGAGACCAGTGCAGCGGCCAAAAGCATTTACACCTATGACAAGGGAACAAAAATCTGTGAAGCTTACAAAGCTTTGACGAGGGAGGTGATTACCCATGGCAGCAAACAAAAAGATAAACATGCCGCTTCCCAGTGCCGATGACCTGTTTAAAACCGATGCGGAACGGCAGAATGATGGGCTGGAAAAAGTCATGGAAATTCCCATCGAGGAAATATCAAGCTTTCCTGACCATCCTTTTAAGCTTCAGATGGATGAAGCCATGAGCGAGATGGTCGAGAGCATCAGAGAATACGGGGTACTGTCGCCCGCTTTGGTCAGGCCGAAAGAAGGCGGGGGATACGAGATGGTCTCCGGCCACCGAAGAAAAATGGCTTCTGAGATTGCAGAAAAAACCACGATCCCCTGTATTGTCCGAAATCTGACGGATGATGAAGCAACCATTTTGATGGTGGATTCTAATCTGCAAAGAGAGAATATATTGCCATCTGAGAAGGCTTACGCATATAAAATGAAATTAGAGGCTTTAAAACATCAGGGAAAAAAGATGGACGAAACTTCCCGACCAGTGGTCGGAAAGTCTGAGAGTGCTGAAATTGTTGGTAAAGAATCTGGTGATAGCGGTAGACAAATTCAGCGTTATATCCGCTTAACCGAACTGGATTCCCCTATTTTGGACATGGTGGATGAGGGGAGAATCGCGTTCCGGCCCGCGGTGGAACTGTCCTACCTGAAGCCTGCCGAGCAAAAACAGCTTTTAGAAGTGATGGAGAGCGAGGAATGTACCCCCTCACTGACACAGTCCACCAAGCTGAAACAGTTCTCCAAGGAAGGAAAGCTCACAAACAACGTCATTTTATCCATCATGAAAGAGGTCAAGCCCAACCAGAAGGAAACCATCAAAATTCAGAAAGAAAAAATCAGCAAGTATTTCAGGAAAGGAACCACTGACAAAAAAATTGAAGATACCATCATCAAGGCGTTGGAGCTTTATCAGAAACGCCAGAAGCAGATGGAGCGGTAACAGGATTCAGGGCGGCAGAAATGCCGCCTGTTGACGTTCAAAGGAGGAACAAAGATGTTAGAAACAGATTGGATGTACAAAGATTATCAGATCACACAGGCCATTGATATTCACAGGCGTATGGTTATTTTTGGAGAATGTCGGTCAGATGATAAACCGACCGCGTTTTTGTGCGGCTATTATGAGCCTTTGCTATTAAAGGATGCTTATTCAGAAATGCAAACTGGCGATTATCTGGAAATGATGGAACTGTTTTTACAGCGTGTGCAGGGTCAGATCGACAAAGTGCGGGCCGAACAACAGGAAATGGACGTGCCGCTGGATGTTATTACCCGGGAAATGTGTGTTTCTTATCAGGAGAATACCGGCATCCGGGGTCAGATGGTTGCCATTGACCCCATGCGGTTTCGACCAGAAGATCGCATTGGTCCGAAACAAATCGGCTATGTGATCGCCGATCAAACCCCTTCCAAAAACAGTATGGTGTTCAGGCGGCTTTATGATGGCCGGGAGATGTGCTGCTTTTACGGGGATATTCTGGGTGTGATCAAGTCTGAATATCAGCCGGATTGGGCAAAGGAAGTGGTCTGCCAATTTGAAAAAAATGAGAAAAACCGGAAAGGAGAAACACGTTGATGGAAAAACAGGAAAACAAAGGCTATCAGATCACCGACAGCATCCAAGTCGGGAATACCGCTTTCGTCATCGGACACAGTGAAAAGCTGCCCTATCCCTATGTGGTTTGGAAAAAAACCGAAGCCCAGGGATACAATTATGGCCATTATAAAAACCATCATCAGGAAGCTGTTGAAGATTTGTGCCGCCGGGCACTCAAAGAATTAAAGGTACAAAGAAATAAAGAAATGTGGAAAATGCGAAAGGAGCAGAGCGAAAATGAATAAGTTACCAGAACAGTGCTATAACACACTACGCTCCACCGGAGAGCTTGTCACCATCCGAAAAAATGAAAAAGGCTATTTTCCGTCCGAGCTGTCCACACCGGATATGCTTACAAACCGGGCCATTGCCGAGCGGGCCAACCGAAAGGCTGGGATCACCAAGGCTCAGACAGCTGCCATGGTCGGCGGTTCTTTGTTTGGATGGTCATCACCCGCCGCGAATCCAGATAACTATGATGCCAACGGCAATTTTGTCCGCGGATGTTTCAAGGATGAACCGTAAGGAGTAGGGCCATGGCGAAAAACACCAAAGGTTTCAGGGCTTTAACGCGCCTGATCGAAGCAGGCTACAACACCGAAAAGGCCATTGCGGGCATGACCATGACTGAAATGCTGGCCTTGCCCGGCGTGTCGGTCTCCGAGCTTGTCCAGTTCGACGAGCTGCAAAAGAGTGTCAAAGCGGGTAAAGTTGTCACCTATTTAGGCACCACAGAGCAAAAAGAAAAGAAAAAAGAGGAAGGAGCAAAAGCACATGACAGCACCAATGATACGGTTTATTGATACCCGGTACAATGACTTGTTCACGTTACAGGACAGCGGTTTGATTACCGAGACGCGGCTTGATGGAACAACCAATACCCATCAATGCTACTATCTGGACGACTACCATACAAAGATTGGACGGAATGTTTTTCATATCCACGAGTATGCCAAACGCATGGAAGCAATCGGCGCGCGGTATTTTCCCACGCAGCCAAAGGAAAAGGACGTGATGGATTACTATGAAATTTACCAGATTCCCGACAGGATGAATACCGATTATGGTTTTTGCACCTATGCAGAAGCCCGTACAAAAATCAAACCAGAGGATTATGCCTGCGTCTATATGGCTGTTTTAGCAGCAGATGTGAATCAGGAAGATTTGTATATGCAGCACAACATGGATGATCGGCCCTTTAGAAATAGAATACACGCGTTATCTTTAGGGGACGTACTGGTTTTTCACAGAGGTGGACAAACCCGGGCCTATTATGTGGATACCATTGGATTTCCGGAAGTTCCACAATTTTTGACACCGGAAAAGCAAAATAAAAAAGAACAGGTGAGGTGATCACATTGCTAAACGCACGCATTACATACGGCGACAAGCAGCTTTTAACCAAGCTTTGGTACACACAAGACACCATCAAATGCTCTTTATACGATATGGGCATCAGAAAGCCCATGGATAAAATTTATCCGGATGATCCGGAAATTCATATCCAGTATCTGCCCGACAGTCCACAAGGACAACAGCTTTCATCTTTGATTACCTGCCGCCATTCCCTCATGGAAGTCAACACCGCCTGCCGGGCTTACTACTGCACCGGGGACTACCGCGTTATGGACCGCATGGATGAACGGCTTGAAAAGGGCATTATTAAAACATTGGAGGACTATATTAAAACCGCGCAGCGGATCAAGAGAAAGCTGGATAAAGACCCGATTCGGCGGAAAACCGATGCGCGGTAAAAGAAAGAAGGAGGAAAATCAACATGTACGAGGGTGTGATTAACGCCTATGTGACGAACTTAGGCCGCTATAACGAGGGCTGTCTGGTGGGTGAGTCCTTAGCTTTACCCGCCAACACTGAGGAAGTACAGGCTCTTTTTGAGCGGATCGGCATAGACGGAAAGCGATATGAGGAATACTTTATCACCGACTATGAAACAGAGGTCAGCGGCCTGGGCGATTGTCTGGGCGAATATGAAAATCTGGATGCCTTGAATTATCTCGCATCCTGCCTTGATGAGCTGACCGAGGAAGAAATGAGAAAATACGAAATCGCTTTGGAGGAGGGCGACTACACGTCAAGCATCGTGGATCTCATCAACCTGACCGACAATCTGGATTGTTACGACATCGTTCAGGACATCGACAACGACTATGCGCTGGGAGAATACTATATCAACGAGTGCGGTGCATATCTCGATATACCGGAGGGACTGAGCAGCTATATCGCCTATGATGCCTATGGCAGAGACGCAAGAATGAGTGATTGCGGGAGCTACATCAACAGCTGCTATGTGTGCGACACCGGAGCGAACTTTTATCCTTTCTTCGATGGTAGTGAGATTCCCGAAGAATACCGCATCACGTTTTTTCCCGAGCCAAGGGAAGTGGATGCCCTGATGGTACGCGTCGGACAGCCCCCTGAAAAAATCCGCATTGAGAATGGTCTGGAAGGTATCGAGAACGTCTTTGAAGGAACGCTTTGCGCTTATCCGCTGACGGATGAAGTAATCATTATAGCCCAAATGAGCGCAAAGCGTGTCCCCAATCGTGCTGTTTTTGACACGGCTGAACATGAGAAGATCAATATTTATGGCGATTTTCTGCTGTGCAATTGGGACTTTGAAGCCCTAAAGGCCAGAGACCTGACACCAAAACAGATTGAAAAGTACAGGGATCAGCTGGAATACCCTGAAAAATACAATGGAGATGTGCAGCGAAAGATTGCATTTCCGGAAAAAGAGAAACACCGGGATACCATGGAACGGTAAGCGGAATGTCATTGGGAGATTCTGCTTTTTTTATTTCAGAAAGGGGGTGATGCCCTGAACGAATCCATAGAACTCACGGCCAATAAAAGAAATTTTCAAAAAAACGAAGGAGAAAAACACATGAGTACAGCCATTAACCTGAACGAATTGATGAAACTTTATGAGGGGGAGGATGTGGAGATCACATTGATCATCCCCTCATCACCCCTCATTGTGGATGTAAGCGAGCCGTCAGAAACCACCGAAGGGAAAGGAAAGAAAAATGACAAACAGTATCACGAATCCGAATGAGATAACCGATAAGAAGGACAAAATCACCATCCTGATGATCCGGGCCGGGGAGCCGCCAGAGGAAATGACCATTGAGAACACCCTTGAAGCCAAGCAGAAATTGGTGGGTGGATACATTGAAATGTACTATCTTCCAACCGATGACGATGCCGTGATCATCTGTAATGAGGAAGGAAAGATCAATGGTCTGCCCCTGAACCGGGGCATTTTTGATGAAAAAAAGCGGCTTGTTGAGATCATTGCAGGCGATTTTTTTCTTTGTAACGCCCCGAGGGACAGCGAGGATTTTACAAGCTTAAGCCCAAAACAAATCGAAAAATTTTCTGAGCAATTCAAATATCCTGAACAGTTTATACGCCTTAATCAAGGGATTGTCGCTGTCCCCATAAAGGATAAACACAAGGATTATGAGCGGTAACTGAAAATGAAGCGAACAATCAATGTCTTATATATCCGAGCCGGGGAGTCCCCGCGGGCAGTTACCATTCCCAATAACCTGAAATTCATGCAAAAACTCGTAGGCGGCAACATTGAAAGGTATGCGTTACCAACGGATGATGATGCAGTGATCATCTGCAATGATGAAGGAAAGATCAGTGGTCTGCCGCTGAACCGTGGTATCTTCATTGATAACAGTGAACTTATTGACATCATTGCCGGGGACTTTTTTATCTGCAATGCGCGGAATGACCGAAAAGGTTTTTCCAGTCTTACCCCCGAACAAATCCAAAAATATGCCGAAGAATACAAGTTTCCTGAGCGGTTTTGCCGTGTAAACCGAGAGATTGTCGTCGTGCCGTTGATGCCGAAAATCAAATATTATGAGCGGTAACTAAATTGAAAGCAGGGGGAGCCTTGCGGCGTGAGACTGTCCCAGCAAGCACTGAAAAAGGATAGCCGCCCTCCGGGCAGCCCACCTTTTTCGCTTGTTGGGGCATGCCCCAGACTGTGTCAAAACACAGTCTCTTGTTGGTGACTCCGTCCCCAAACCCCTGGGTAAAGGTTGAACTTTGAAAAAAGAGCAAAAAAAGAAGCGCTATGCTCGGATTGCTTGGATTAATGGCTGGATTCCCATGATATGGATGGCTCTTTTAAGATTAAAGGCAAGAAAAGCAAGCGCAATCTCACCTTCTACCTTTTGCTTGCCTTTCAGTAAAAGATAGGAGATGCCCATTGCGCGTTTTACGGTTCCAAAGGGGTGCTCAACAATGGCCTTTCTTTGTCGAACGATCTCTTTATTTTGAAAGATGTGAACTTTTCGAAGGAATAAGTCGGAATCATCGAAGGCCTTGGTGTATTCTGACGGTTTCATGACACGCTCGGCGCGGTAATAGCGCATTTTTGTACATTTTTTAGGACAGTGTCTACAGGCTTGTGTATTATCGTATTTGGCAACATGTTTATTTTTATTATAAGTACAGGGCCTTAACACTTTTCCTAGTGGACAGATGAAAATATTACGCTCTGGAAGATAAATCGCGCGTGCAACGTTCGAATCATAGTCGGTAATCTTTTCAGTATTTGCCGCATCTGTAGGAATACAAAATTCATAATCCCCTCCAGCAACAACAGGACGATGACCACTGAGATAAAGTTGAGCCACATCACTTACACTGTCGTAGCCGTTATCTGCAACGACGGTCATGGCGGGCACTTCCAATAAATCTGCCGCTTTTTGAGCTAAAGGACCCATTAAATTTTTATCCTGAGCTTGATTTTCAACCGTGAATTCAACAATCATTTTGTTTTTACTGTCGACAGCGGTTTGAATATTCAAACAGACATCAAGCCCGTTTTTAGTTTTCATCAGACGGCTATCGGGATCGGTAAGCGAAATTTGGGTTTCGTCGCTTTCAGCGAGCTCCGCTAAAAAAGATTCATAAAGTGTTTTGCGGTCAGTGAGCTGATGAATAACTTCGCTTATATCGCTGGATATTTCAGAAGTGCTTTGATTTTCAAGTGCATCATTCTGATTTAAAGCATCAAGATAGCTTTCGATTTTTTCTTCGATATGCTGAATCCGATCCTTTAGTTTGTTTTTGGTGAAGTTGCGGTCTTTGGTATTCCAGGCTTTAAATTTGCTGCCATCAATCGCAAGCAGTTCTTTACCGTAAAGCTCCCATTGGGTACAGAGCTGTACAAAGTTTTTAAAGACATTCTTAAGTGCCGTTGGATTTTGCTGGCGAAAGCGGGCAATGGTTTTATGATCCGGGGAAAGTTTTTGAAGCAGCCAAATCACTTCGAGGTTTCGTTTGGTCTCAATTTCCAGACGCCTGGAAGAACGCACGTGATTCATATAGCCATAAATATAAAGTTTTAGAAGATCACGTGGCGAGTACATCGGGCGGCCTGTTTGATTGGGTTTCCACTTATTAAATCCGAGATTTTCGAAATCTAAGGTATCAACATAAGCATCAATGACACGTACAGGATTATTTTCATCGACATAATCCTCGATACAGTCTGGAAGTAACATCCCTTGATGACGATTATTTCCAATAATGAAATCCATAAGAATACCCTCCCGATTATTTTAAGATTATGTATTAATTATACCACGATTTTGGGGATTTAGGTGGACTTTTGACACAAACTCGCCCCAATCCCCCTTTTATAACATGGATAAGGAGTGAAAAATAATGAGAAAACGCAACGTTGAAATCCTGTTTCGCCTGACACGGCGGGAAGCACAGGAACTGGATAAAAAAGTGAAGAAGTCTGGCCTGAGCCGGGAAGCTTTTCTGCGTGCCATGATTGAAGGTTACCAGTTACACGAAAAACCCGGCCCGGTGTTTTACGAAACCATGCGGCAGATGTCCGCCATCGGAAACAACCTGAACCAGATTGCCGCCAAGGCCAATGCCCTGGGTTTTGTGGATCAGCCGCTTTATGAAAAAGAAGCCTTGAAGTGGCGGAAGTTCCAGACCGAAGTCAAAGAAAAGTTTCTGGTGCCGGAAAAAAGCTGACATGGCCACCACAAAAATCTGGGACATCCGGGGCCGACTGGACCGGGTAGTGGATTACGCCAAAAATCCAGATAAGACAAAAAATAAAAATTATGGTGAAGCGGACCTGCAGGCCCTGCGGGATGTGATGGACTATGTGTCCCAGGACGTTAAAACCGAAAAGCAGTTTTACGTCACAGGTTTGAACTGTTCACCGGAAACCGCCCGGGAGGAGATGACCATCACTAAAAAGCAGTACCGCAAGGAGGGCGGCATCATTGCCTATCACGCTTATCAGAGCTTCAAGCCCGGGGAAGTCACCCCGGAGATCGCCCATGAAATCGGCATAAAGCTGGCAGAGGAACTGTGGGGATCACGATTTGAGGTGATCGTCGCAACCCACATCGACAAAGCCCACATACACAATCACATGGTTTTAAATTCCGTCTCCTTTTCCGATGGGCTGCGCTACTATGATAACAAAGAAAGCTACCGCAAGATGCGGGAGGTGTCTGACCGCCTGTGCCTTGAATACAAGCTCTCCGTCATCGAAAAGCCCATGAACAAGTCCATGCAGTACGGTGAGTGGCAGGCAGAGCGGGAAGGAAAACCCACGTGGCGCGGCCTGATCATAAAAGACCTTGACGATACGATTTCTGAATGTGTGACGATGCGGCAGTTTTTGTACCGGCTGCGGCAGAAGGGATACGCCATCAAGTACGATGCAAAATACTTCACGCTGAAGCCGCCCGGGAAAGCGCGGTATGTGCGCATTGACCGCAAGCATCCCGAATACAGTTTATCCAACATCGAACAGCGGATTTATGAACAGCAGCAGATCAAGCAGTACCGCCCCGGGCCAAAGGCTGCAAAGAAAAAAATGCTTTTGCACGGAAGCTTTGAAAAAGCCCGTCATACCAGCGGTCTGCGGGGCCTGTACCTTTATTACTGTTTTAAGCTGGGCGTGTTTCAAAAGAAGAAAGACCGGAAAACAAACGCACTGCCGTTTCTGTACCGGGAGGATGTACGAAAGATGGAGCAGATCAGCCGGGAAGCCCGGCTTTTATGTAAGCACAAAATAGATACGATTGAAGCTTTAGAGAATTATAAAACATCAAATGAACAACAGATAAAAAAACTCTGTACTGAGCGAAAAAAGCTCTGGAACAGAACACAGCGCACACCGGATGAAAAAGCAGTGTCTAAAATCAAAGCGGACATTGCCGGGCTGAGCGCGCAGATCAAAACACTCCGAAAGGAAGTGAAATATTGTGACGGCATTGCCGCGCGATCTATACCGATGAGAGAAAAAATCAAAGTGGTCAAATTAGAAGAAAAAAATAACGCAAAGGAGAAAAGCAAAAATGAACACAAGCGGTGATGCAGCCGAACAAGTCATCCGCATATCCCTTGAAGGGGCGGATTTTTTGTTACGGCTGACAGGAACGGGCCTTAAGAATCTGGCTTTTCTGTTGATCTCAGCTTTAAAAAGTGCGGACATACACAAGACGAAAGGAAAAACACGGTTAACGGCCATGCTGAAATCGGGAAAACCTCTGACCGTCTTTTCGATTAATAACGCCGACCTTGAAGTCTTTGCCAAGGAAGCCAGGCATTACGGGGTGCTTTACTGTGCCCTGGGCAATCCGTCGGGCAGTCCAGACGGTGTGACGGATATTCTGGTGAAGCAGGAGGACGCTGTGCGGATCAACCGGATCGTTGAACGCTTCCAGCTGGCAGCAGTGAATACCGCAGAAATTAAGAGTGAAATTCTGAATGAACGGGAAGGGCAGACCCACGAAGAAGCACAGGCAGAAGAAGCCCTGCTGGATGACCTATTTGGTGCATCAGATCCGGAAGCCAAAGCAGGGGAAGAACAGCTGCTGGATGACCTCTTAGGCTTCGCAGCGTCAAAGGAGGAAAACGCACTGCCCCCAAAGGAGGAAAAACTGGTTTCCAGGAAGGAGGATCAGAAGGCCATACAAGCGGAGAAACCCTATGCCGAAGCCCCTCAGGCCCAGGAACCGGAGAAAAGCCCTCCATCCGAGAACAGCTCGAAGCCGCCCGCCGAAGGAGAATCTAAACCTTCCGTCCGGGCAGAACTCAGAGCGATCAAGGCCGAACAGGAAAAGGCACGAGCAGAACCCGAACACAGGGCGCCGGAGACAAAGAAAGAAACCAAACGCCGTGAACCAAAGCGGAAAACCAAAAAAGAGATTCCAAAAAAATCGAAGGGAGATAAAACACGATGAGTAACCTATATGACCTGTTTGGTCAGGAAGAAACCGAGCCGAAGCCGAGAAACAACCAAAAGTGGCAGGCTGAGCAAAAGGCCAACCGGGAATACTGCTATGCACAGATTGAAAAGTCCCTTGAAACCGTTGGGAAAAGTCCGGAGCTATTTCAGGGGTATTTGAATGTTCAGGCCAATTTTGAATACTACACTGCCCGTAACGCGCTGCTCATACAGGCACAGCGGGAAACCGCCACCAAAATTGCCGACAACACGGCATGGAAAGAGCAGGGTATCTTTGTGAAACAGTCCGAGTTCAGAAACCCGATTTTGATTCTGGAACCTGGAAACCCCTACACTCGTGATGATGGAACAACCGGACAGTCCTTCAAGGCCAAGAAAATGTATGACATCACCCAGACCACTTGTCGGGTGCGTTCTCAGAAAACAGGCAAACTGGATGACCGGATGCTGATAAAATCGCTTATTTCAAAAGCCCCAGTAAAGATTCTGACCGCCGAAGCCGTCAATCATCCGCTGGCCGTGGATTTTGATATGGATAAGGAGTGCGTGGTGGTGGAAAAAGGGCTGGAACCCGATGCCATGTATCAGGGCATTGCTGCCGCTTTAGCCAAGGCTGAACTGGCCTTAAACGGTGAAGATTCTGGGAATATTGACTTTAAAGCCCAGGCCGCCGCTTACATGCTCTGCCGACAGGCAGGCGTTTCAACCGCGTGCTTTGACTTTTCAAAGCTGCCAGATTTCCTGACCAGCGCAGAACCGCAGCAGGTAGGCGCAGAGCTGACCACCATCAAGGATGCCATGGCCGAGGTATCCATGCGGGTGAAGTACAATTTACAGCAGATGGTACAGCCAAAAAGCCGGGCTGACCCGGCACGCTGAGGTAGATTATGAAAGAAGTCAAAAGAATTTTAACCCTTGACCATGTGGAGTATGTCGTTCTGATCAATGCCCTCAATCAAATGCGCAACGGTCTGATAAGGCAGAAACGGTCAACCGATGCCGTGGACGACCTCTTGCTTAAAGCCATCGACGCACCCACAGAAAAGACCGGGAAAAGGAAGGAACGCGGCCATGCAAGATAATTTCAGTAAAAACATCATGCTGTACATCGCCCTCCTTGTGCCAGTGATCGGACTGGCCCTGCGCATTGCCCCCTTCATCGACGAAGGGCTTTATGCCTTTATCCTCAAGTTCCCCGAAGCGATGGAACATCCTTTTAAAATCACATGGTGTGAAAGCAGTTTAAAATCCATCCTGATTCTGATGATTCTATATGTCATGGGAATCGGGATTTTTTATGCCACGAAAAAGAATTACCGCCGGGGCGAAGAGCACGGGAGCGCGAAGTGGGGAGACGCCCAGAGCATCAACCGAAAATACCGGGAGAAACATTTTGAAGATAACAAGCTGTTAACCCAGAACGTCCGCATGGGTCTGGACGGCCATCGGCACCGGAGAAACCTAAACGTGTTGGTCTGCGGGGGCAGCGGGGCCGGGAAAACACGATTCTATGCAAAGCCCAATGTCATGCAGGCCAATACCAGTATGGTGATCCTTGACCCCAAAGGGGAGATCCTCCGCGATACCGGACAGCTGCTCAGAGAAAAAGGGTATGAAGTCCGTATTCTGGATTTAATCAACATGGAGAAATCACACTGCTATAACCCCTTTGTCTATCTCAAAACTGACAACGATGTGCAGCGGCTTGTGACAAACCTCTTTAAAGCCACGACCGTAAAAGGTGCGCAGTCAAGCGATCCCTTCTGGGATACAGCGGCCAGTATGTTACTGCTGTCCTTGGTCTTTTTTCTGAAATACGAAGCCCCGACCGAGGAACAGAATTTTCCCATGGTCATGGAGATGCTCAGAAACGGGGACATCCCCGAAGATGTGGACGGCTATATGTCTCCCCTTGATGAGCTGATGGATCGTCTGGAAGCACGCGAACCGGATCACATCGCCCTGAAGTATTACCGCAATTACCGGAGCGGTGCGGCCAAGACCGTGAAATCCATTCAGATCACCTTAGCGGCAAGACTGGAAAAGTTCAACCTTGAAAGTCTCTCGGCCCTCACGGTGACTGATGAACTGGACTTGGCGAGTATGGGGGAAAAGAAGGTGGCTTTGTTTGCGTTAATCCCAGACAATGACACCTCTTTCAACTTCCTCATCAGCATTTTGTACACGCAGCTCTTTCAGCAATTGTTTTACACCGCTGACCGAAAATATGGGGGGCTGTTACCCGTACACGTGCATTTCATCATGGATGAATTCGCGAATGTGAGTTTACCCGATGATTTTGACAAAATCCTCAGTGTTATGCGCTCCCGGGGCGTTTCCGTGTCCATCATTTTACAGAACATGGCCCAGCTCAAGGCCCTGTTTGAAAAGCAGTGGGAAAGCATCGCGGGGAATTGCGACACATTTTTATATCTCGGCGGCAATGAGCAGGCAACGCACAAATATGTCAGTGAGCTGCTCGGGAAACAAACCATTGACACCAACACCTACGGAAAAAGTTCAGGTAAGAGCGGGAATTACTCTACGAACTACCAGAACAGCGGACGGGAGCTGATGACACCGGATGAGGTGCGGATGCTCGACAACCGTTATGCCCTGCTCTTTATCCGCGGAGAACGGCCCATCAAAGATGAAAAATACAACCTGTTAAAACATCCCAATATCCATCTGACCACCGACGGCGGGATGCTGCCCTATGAACACGGGCGTGTGGATCACGCCGTTGCAAGCATGAGCCTTGTGCCTTATTCGCCGGATATGGTGATTGAGGAAATGGAAATATCCGAAGAAATAACTTGTATGCTTTGGTCGGAGGAAGATTTAGAAACCTATTTTGAAAAGTTAAAGGAGATACAATTGAATGAACCAAACAACGAAACGAAAAAAGAAGCATAAAGCCCTGACACCCCGTCTGTCTGTGAACACTAAAATGCACCGCCACTTTTCGGTTTATATGGCGGTTGTACTGTGTGTTCTATGTACCACAACCGTGTGCGCTGCCGATGACCCCATTGCCGTGGTCAACAACCTATCCACTTTTATTTTTGGCCTTGTCCGGGCGGTCGGTATGATCCTTATCGGCTATGGTATTGTGCAGATCGGCTTATCCCTTAAGTCCCATGATCCAAGCCAGAGGGCCAATGGCATCATGACCGTGGCCGGGGGAATCGTGGTCACCTTTGCCAAGGAAATTTTGAACACCATTGCGGGATAGTCCGGTATGGATACAAAGAAAAAAGGCAGGCTGAAACGCTGGACTGCCCCTGAAAGGAGGATTCAATGGAAAGTGATAACTGGATTGTACAAAATCTGCAAAACGCACTGGACACATGGAATGGAAAACTGTCGGAAATCTGGCAGCTGCTTACCCAGTCGCCCCAGACCTTTAAGGGCGGCGGCATCTGGGAGGTGATTGTCAACATCAACGGCACCTTACAGGCCATCGGCTACGCGCTGTTGGTGTTGTTTTTTCTGGTGGGCATGGTCAAGACCTGTGGCTCACTGGCAGAGGTCAAGAAGCCGGAGCACGCCCTGAAACTCTTTGTGCGCTTTGCCATTGCCAAAGGGATCATCACTTATGGTCTGGAACTCATGATTGCCCTGTTCACCATTGTGCAGGGGATTGTGTCAAAAATCATGGTGACGGCGGGGCTGGGGGGTGCGACCCAAACCGTGCTGCCGCCGGAGATTGTGGAAGCCGTGGAGAACTGCGCATTTCTTGAGAGCATCCCTTTGTGGGCAGTGACCCTCATCGGGGGACTGTTCATCACCGTACTGTCTTTTGTGATGATCATGAGCGTGTATGGGCGGTTTTTTAAGCTGTTTCTCTATACTGCCATCGCCCCGGTGCCCTTGTCCACTTTTGCGGGTGAACCCAGCCAGAACATTGGCAAGAGCTTTCTGAAAAGCTATGCGGGGGTCTGTCTGGAGGGGGCGATCATTGTACTGGCCTGTGTGATTTTCTCACTGTTTGCGGCATCCCCGCCACAGGTTAACCCGGACGCTTCGGCGGTCACCATGGTTTGGGCCTATATCGGGGAACTGGTTTTTAACATGCTGGTGTTGGTGGGAACCATCAAGCTTGCAGATCATTGTGTCAAAGAGATGATGGGCCTGTAGAAATAAAAAAGGACGCGGTTAACGTCCTAGAATACCGGTTTATCATCTTTGTTATAGCGCATGGTTCCCTCGCTGTCAATATAGAAGTCACGGGTAGAGATACCGCGCTCCCTTGCAGTCCGGGCCTGCCAGGCAATATCTTCTTTCATGGTTTTATAGTATTGCCGTTCGTCCCAGTATTCCTTAAAAGAGCGTATCCAGGAGATCAGAGAAAAACCCAGAAGAATAAAGAGAATGGCAAAAGCCAGTGTTTCATGGGCAGCCGCCCATGGATTGAGAAATGTGCTGATCAGCAGGAAATAGACAACGGGCAGTGTCAGACGGAGCTTTCCAGCAAGCTTCAACACAAATGACAGAACGATGAGCACAATGGTGATGATCAACGAAATGAATGCGACATATACCATGGGGGCACCTCCTATGTAGTAGTTTTTATAGTTTTAGTATAGCAGGCTCCGCTCAAAAAGCAAGCCTGTAAAAGCAAAAGGAGATTTATTATGGAAGTGAAGATAAACCGCGAGATCCGCGAATATACAGAAAGCATGTTTTTCGGACTGTCCATGCGGCAGTTTGTTTTTTCGGTTATGGCCTGTGGAATGGCCGTTGGCCTGTACTTTTTACTGCGGCCTTACTTTGGCATGGAAACCCTGTCCTGGGCCTGTATCTTAGCCGCCGCGCCCTTTGGGGCGTTAGGCTTTATCAAGTACCACGGCATGAGCGCAGAACAGTTCCTGTGGGCATGGATAAAAGACCGATTTCTGATGCCCAAAATTCTGATTTTTGATGCGGACAACCTGTATTACCGGATGCTGACCACGCCAGCTAACAAGAAAAGAGATAAAAAAAGAAAAAAAGATCAAGGAGCGAAAAATGATTAAAACACTTAAAAATTCAAACCATCAGGAGAAAGAAAAATTTAAAATTCCCAAAAGCGTACAGCAGGCCGTCCCCATCCAGATCATTTATCCGGATGGGATTTTTTGTATCGGTAAAAATAAATATTCCAAGACTTTTCGATTTACGGACATCAATTACGCTGTGGCCGGCAGGGAGGATAAGGAAGCCATGTTTTTAGAATATTCTGAGCTGTTAAACAGCTTTGACAGCGGCACGACCACAAAACTGACGATCAACAATCGCCGTCTGAACCGGGCGGATTTTGAAAAAAGCATTCTGATCCCCATGAAAGAGGATGGACTGGACATCTACCGGAAAGAGTATAACCAGATGCTACTCGACAAGGCAACCGGAACCAACAGCATGATTCAGGAAAAGTATGTCACCGTGACGGTTATACGCAAGAACTACGAGGAAGCCAAGACCTATTTTGCCCGCGTGAGTACAGAGTTAACCGCCCACTTTTCCCGTCTGGGATCACGCTGTACGGAGCTTGACGCAGAGGAAAGACTGCGCGTTCTGCATGACTTTTACCGGACAGGGGAGGAGACAGGCTTTACCTTTGATTTACTACAGACCATGAAAAAAGGCCATGATTTCCGGGATTTTATCTGCCCGGATACCTTTGAGTTTGAATCGGACTTTTTTAAAATGGGTGATCGCTATGGCCGGGTTCTGTTCCTGCGTGAATACGCATCCTACATCCGTGACAGCATGATCAGCGAGCTGACGCAGCTCAACCGAAATCTCATGCTTTCCATTGACGTGATTCCAGTGCCGACCGATGAAGCCGTGCGGGAGGTGGAGAACCGCTTGCTCGGCGTGGAGACAAATATAACGAATTGGCAGCGCCGGCAGAACCAGAATCAGAACTTTTCTGCGGTCATCCCCTATGATATGGAGCTGCAGCGGAAGGAATCAAAAGAGTTTCTGGACGACTTGACGACAAGGGATCAGCGGATGATGTTTGGCCTGCTCACCCTTGTCCACACCGCCAAAAGCAAAAAGCAGCTTGACGCAGACACGGATACGCTGCTCACCACGGCCAGAAAGCACCTCTGTCAGTTCGCGATCCTGCGCTATCAGCAGCAGGACGGTTTAAACACCGCTCTGCCCATCGGACACCGGAAGATCAATGCCCTGCGCACCCTGACCACCGAGAGCTTAGCTGTGCTGATGCCGTTTAGGGTGCAGGAAATCATGGACACGGGCGGCATCTACTATGGTGAGAACGCCATCTCCCACAACCTCATCATGTGTAACAAAGCCAATCTTTTGAACCAGTCCGCCTTTCTTTTGGGCGTGCCGGGCAGTGGGAAAAGCTTCAGCGCAAAGGAGCTGATCGTGTTTCTCGCCCTCGCAACACAGGATGACATACTCGTCTGTGATCCAGAGCGCGAGTATGTCTCCCTGATTACAGCCCTCGGAGGTGAAGCGATCCGGATTGCGGCTGGAAGTGAGGATCATATCAATGCCATGGATATGGTGGAGGGCTACGGTGATGGTGGAAACCCCATTGTCGATAAGTCCGAGTTCATTTTATCCCTCTTTGAGCAGTTGGACAAAAAGGGACTGGGGGCAAAAGAAAAATCCATCATCGACCGCTGCGTGGCACTGGTCTATGACGATTATCAACGCGGCGGGGAGCTGCCGACCTTGTGTGTGCTGAGGGAGAAGCTCATGGATCAGCCAGAGCCGGAAGCCCAGGAGTTGGCTTTGGAGCTTGAACTTTTCACGGACGGAAGTCTGAACGCCTTTGCCCATAAAACCAATGTGGACACCCAGAACCGTATGGTGGTCTATGACATCATGGATTTAGGCAAGCAGCTCAAAACCATGGGCCTGCTGGTCATTACAGATGCCATGATCAACCGGGTCACGGAGAACTGGAAAAAGGGCAAGCGGACACATTTGTTTTTAGATGAGTTCCACGTCGTCTTTGAAAATGAATACTCCGGGGCCTTTTTCAACTCTGCGTGGCGGCGTTTCCGGAAGCGTAATGCGTTCCCGACCGCCATCACCCAGAACGTGGAGTACCTTTTAGACAGTGTTTTAGCCAGCACCATGTTGTCGAACTCGGAGTTTATCGTCATGCTGAATCAGGCTGCTAGTGACCGCCAGAAGCTTGCCAATCTTTTGAATATCTCGCGGGAGCAGCTGAGCTATATCACCAATGCGGATGAGGGCTGCGGCCTGATAAGGTATGGGAGTGCCTTAGTGCCCTTTGTCAACAAGTTTCCGAGAAAGACCAGACTGTACAGGTTGATGACGACCAAGCCAGGAGAAGAAACCCTTTGATCCTTCCGGCGTTTTCGATGAAGGGAGGTGTTAAGCATCGGAAAAGCAATCAAGACCCGGGAGGTAAAAAAGGATATACGGGTACTCGACAAGGCCGGAACAGCTGCCGAGCGGATACGGGAAGCGACCATCCGGACAAAGGATGCCGCTGAGCGCAGTCCGTCGCCGCAGGAAACATCCGCAAATGATTATGCCATCAACCGAACATCCGATTACGCGGATCGTGCGGCCCATGGAGCAGCCCGTCAAGTTCAGGATCAGAGCCGCCGTGCTGTTCAGAGGGTTCAGGCCCACCGGGCAGACCGTATGGCTGAATCCGCGGAAAATGCCCGCGCCGAAGCGGAACAGGGTGTCCGGAATATCGGGGATGAGGTGCGCATTAAAACCCGGGAGCGCGCAGACGGCATGGTGAAAGCCAAAGGCAGTACCGAGCCGTCGATCAAGGCCCTTCCGGAAAAAGAAAAGAATATCCGGCAGTCCATTTACTCCGCAGCCAAGAGCAGGCGGGCGGCCAGGACAGGGCTTGAAAAGGCCCCCAAACGCACCATAAAAACCAGTGACCAGACAGGCAGGCTGCGCATTAAAACAGCCAGTGAAGCCCGTAAACTAGGAAAAAACAGCATCCGGACAGCGAAGGCATCGAAACGCGCCATCAAGTCCGGGCGGGCCACGGCAAAGACGGCCAGAGAAAGCAGTAGGGCCGCTGCAAAAGCATCACAGGCCGCTGCAAAGGCAGCAGCTAAGACCAGTCAGACATCCGCCAAGGTGGCCGTTAAGGCTTCTCAGGCCGCGACGAAAGCAGCCATCACCACCGGGAAGCTCGCCGCCAAGGCTGCTGCCGCAGCTGCCAAAGCCGCAGCGACGGCGGGAAAAGCCCTTGCCAGTGCCCTTGCGGCGGGGGGGATGGGTGGCCGTGCTGATCCTTGTCATCATTGTGCTTTTTGGCGGGGCTTTGTGTCTGGTGGGAGCGGGTAATGCCAATGCGGTTGAACCTGTTTCGGCAGAAGTGCAGGCCTATGAACTGCTGATCGCAAAGTATGCCCGGGAACACGGGATACAGGAATATGTTGAACTGATCAAAGCGGTCATGATGCAGGAATCCGGCGGTCGCGGGGGCGATCCCATGCAGTGTTCAGCGTGCGGCTATAATGACCAGTATCCCGGCGGCATCACCGATCCGGAGTATTCGATCAATATTGGCATCCGGTATCTGGCCGACTGTTTACATGCCGCGGGGGTTACCAGTCCCATGGATTTAGAACATATCAAACTCGGATTACAGGGATACAATTTCGGGGCCGGGTATATTGACTGGGCTTTGGAAAATTATGGCGGTTATACGCAGGCCAACGCGCAGGAGTTCGCCAATCTGCACGGCGGCAGCTACGGCGATGTGAGCTATGTGCCGAATGTCTTAAGGTATTACCCCTTTGGGCGTATCCCGACAGGGGCAGGCAACAGCAATATTGTCAACGTGGCGGCCAGCCAAATCGGGAATGTCGGAGGACAGCCCTATTGGAGCTGGTACGGCTTTTCCGGGCGGGTGGAATGGTGCGCCTGCTTTGTTTCATGGTGCGCGGATCAGTGCGGTTATATCGACGCGGGGGTAATCCCCAAGTTTGCACTGGTATCGGACGGCGTAAATTATTTCCAGTCAAAGGGCCAGTGGCAGGACGGGAGTTATACCCCAAAGGCCGGGGATATTATTTTCTTCACATGGAGTGGCGACGGCAGCGCGGATCACGTCGGTTTTGTTGAGAATGTGACGGACGGAACGGTGAATACCATTGAGGGGAACACCACGGACAGCTGCGCAAGGAGGAGCTACCCGCTTGGGGGCTACATGATTCTGGGGTACGGCGTGCCCGCTTATTGAAACTGAAAAAGATTATGGAGTTTGGCGGATGAAAATCGGTCAAAAACAGGGAACCGGAAGAAAAGTCTTTCGCGTTCCCTTTTATTTTTGCGCAAAAAATCAGGATAGCCGGGGTTTTTAAGCTTTTGTTGATCCCCAATATCAAAACAACAAATATGTGTGGCTGAGCAAATGCAGAAAGTCAGCCCGGCGGTCGATTGTTTCACTTGCAGTTGGCCGTCGTCAATGGAGTGGAGAGCGCAGACCCATGTAAAAGAAAAGCGGCTCGGGGGACTTCCTGGCTGTGCTGTATGCTTCCTGATCGTTGATCGGTATGTCTGGACAGGGATAGACGGATGAAGCATGTACGTGTTGTACCTCAAAGTGAACCTGATTTCTAGGGATGAGATGGTTTTTATGGAATTAGGCTATCTCTGCCCTGATAGATACCAAGAAAAAATTTGTCTTTCCCGTTAGAAAATAGGAAAAATGACCGATTAAATCTATCCGTTTAAATAATTGTGAAAACTGAAAATAAATATCTATCCTAAAAGATTTTATTTTTTGTACCTAAAGAGAAATGGGAGAAACGCTGAAAGAAAAAATGGAATACGAGAGAAACTATTTCCCTAAAAATACAAATAAGAATTGCATATTATTTCAATATAAACTATAATAAAGACTATAGAAATAAAAATTGCGGCATCCGCATTGTGACGCAACCACAATGCGGCATGCGGTGTTTGGGCACCACACCTCCGAGGAGTACCGCAAAGTTAATTATATGCTATTTTTCATCTTTATTCAATAGCCATAGTTGATTTTGTGATATTGTTGAGTTTTTTCTTGAACTTTCTTAACTGTGTGTGGGTAGTTGCCACGCGCAGTTTTTATTTTCCGAAAGGACGGACGGACTATGGATAACTTTTGGTTCATTCGCTCCTGTCACGTCTGCTATGTTTTCTAATTCTTGAACTTTTATCCGATAAAGAGAAAATCAAAAGGATAAGGGAAGATATATTTGATTTTCCAGTTTGAAGATTTCAGGATAAATGAAGTTTGAAAATGTGGAAATTTGAATATAGAATGAAAGCGTAAACGAACAAATAAAAAAGCGGCATCCGACTTGGTGCGGTCACACCTCATCGGCTTGCTTTAGGTGAATACACCACCCTACACAACGGGCGTCAGCCACGTACCGCTTGCATACTATTTTACATGATAGCAATCAGTAAGACAAGGTTTTTATTATGTAAAAGGCAAACCGGCACAATGTAAAGCATTTTCAAATCAGGATAGAAATATTCGGATTATTTTTTGAAGCTGTGTATGGGTAATTATTATAAACCTTGCATAGCTTTTTTGTTTGGGAAGTTTACGGAGGATGACGGGGAGAGCTTACTCTCCCCTGAAAATCCGCAAACTGAACATTGTAAAAAATAATCTATTTATATAGACGAGGGAGGAATTTTAATGGAAGAGCTCGATCACAAGGCTATTGGCCTGCGTATCCGCAAGCAAAGAACGTTTCTGAATATGTCCCGGGATGAACTGGCAAGAAAGATTGGAATTACACCCACGTTCCTTGCCGATATTGAACTTGGAACAAAAGGCTTTTCACTTAAAAGCCTGAATCGCTTTAGCAACGTTTTAAAAATGTCAGCTGATGCTATTCTCTATGGCCCTAAAGAGTATATGGGGACAAAATATGCAGCATTATTGGAACTGTTAGAGCGGTGTCCGGCGGAAAAAGGGAAATTCGCAGAGGAAATTTTGACGCTGTTTCTTTTATCACATGATCCAGTAGAGTAATAAAGAGGGGACGATTTTCATAAAAATTGTCCCCTCTTTTTCTGTAGAATTAATTTGGAATATGGCACTTTTTACTTAAATTGATTTAAATATTCTTGGCTCATTGCTTCAGCTGCTGCAATGAGCGCTTCTGTATTTTTTAAACATACGTGATAGTGTGTTTGTACTCCAACTTTTTCACTGGCAATAATACCTGCTTCTTTTAAAATTTTTAAATGCTGAGATAAATTTGGCTGGCTAAAATCTAAGTTTTCTTTGAGTTCGCACACGCAGTGTGGTTTATCCAATAAGAACTTAACGATTTTTAAACGAATGGGATGGCCCATCGCTTTCAATATTTTGACGGATAAAGATTCGCTATCCATAATAACTCCTTTTCTATAATGATATAATTGATATGTTATATAATGATTATATAGGAAGACGTATGGAATGACAAGTAAAAATATCTTGACGGTGTAAAAAAATAATATTATAATATTATAAAAATATAATTAAAAAGTTATTAAATAGAAAGGGATTAACATGTCTGAAAATTGTTTTGACAAAAAAATGAAAAGGACTACAGATTCGGAGCTGCGTTGTAATTATGAAAAACGGAGGGAAGTTATTTTAGATTTCCTTTATTTGGATTTAAACACTTGTGAGCGCTGTAAAGCAACAGGTGCATCGTTTGATCTGGCTGTAACGTTGTTATTAGATATTTTCAAGCTACTCGATTTTCATGTCGAAATTCACAAGATTAATGTGACAACAAAAGAGCTGGCTGAACAATATCATTTCATTAGTTCCCCGACGATCCGAGTGAACGGTATCGACATTTGTGATGAAGTGAAGGAGAACAGGTGTCAAGATTGTGGCGATCTCTGTGGAGAAACTGTTGATTGCCGTATTTTTATTTATCAGGGAGAAGAATATGAAGAACCTCCGGTTGCGATGATTGTGGAAGGTATTTTAGAAGTGGTCTTTGGACATATTAATCAAAAAGAAAAAAATTACCAGTTACCAGATAATCTTAAGCGTTTCTTTTCTGGAAAAGATCAGAAAAACGTAAAGAAAGGTTGTTGCTAAAGGAGGCTTCATTAAGATATTATGGATAAACATATTAAAAGATACTTGACTTTTATTCAAAAAGAGAATAATGTAAATATATAATTAAATAATTATATAAAGAGGTGCTAATATGAATGATAATTTGCCAGGATTTTTAATGTGTGTCTGTACGGGGAAATGCCCAGGATTTCAGGCAATGGATATATGGGATTTTATTAATCAAGTAAGGGTAGAGCTTCCAGTAGAATATGCTATTATTCACCCCCAAATGTGCGAGGAAGATGGAGACCGTTTTTTTGCAGATTTTCTAAAGACAGGACGAAAAGTTGTGATTGGTGCTTGTGCGCCGAATATGCAGCGAAAAATGTTTAAAGATGCTTTTAAAGATGCTGGACTCGACATTGAAAAAGACGCTGTTATGTTAGATATACGTGATATGACAAATGAACAGGCCTTTGAAAAAGTTGAAAAAGCACTCGAAGATATGGGATTGGAGGTATAGATATGAGTGATACTACTTTTATGGGAGTAGAACGAAATCGGATTGACTGGTCTCCGCGGATAGATTACAGCAAATGTAACGATTGTATGGATTGCTTTGATTTTTGTCCTCACCAAGTTTTTGAAAAGCAGGAAAATGGTGTGCATAAACTAGTGGTTAAGAATCCTGATAATTGTGTGGTCTTTTGTCGGGCGTGTGGAAAAACATGCGGTCTTGATGCCATTTCATTTCCAGATAAGCCAGCAACAACCAGGTTAATCAAAGCTATACGTAAAGAAGGAAAATAATATGGAAAAAGATTTTTGTATTCTGCCTTGCAATGGATTGGATAAATTTGCCGGTTCCTTGACACGTGAGGTCGCTTTGGAAATTTTGGAAGAAGGAAATCATGAACTGATTTGTCCCGTGCTTTACCATGCCGCTCAAAAACGTTATAACAAAATTTTAGAAGAAAAGCCCCTATTAGTCATTGATGGCTGCAATACGAGATGTGCAAGTAAATTGGCATCTGAGAACAATTTAAAAGTAACAGAACGGATTAATGTGAGTGAAAAAGCCAAGGATGCCGGGCTTTCATTAGGGGATTACCTTGAAATAGATGAAGAACTCAAAGATTTTATCAATGGAATCGTTGAAGATTTTCAAGCAAAACCTGAGGAAGGAGAACAATCCGTTTTCGTAATGCCCCAGGCCGTTGACTATGCTTCTTTCAGCAAGGGAAAATTTGTTTTTAAAGTACCAAAGGAAGCCTATTATTTTAATGAGAATGATTGTTGGGTTTTTATTGAAAACGGCTTTGCACGTGTGGGTGTTACGGATTTTGTGCAGCAAAATTTATCCGATATTCTATTTGTCGATTTCCCGGAGATTGGACGCGAAATCGAGCAGTTTGATGATGTAGGATCTGTGGAATCCGGAAAATCAATTTTTGAACTGGTTTCGCCGGTAAGCGGCATTGTTACAGCCATCAATGACGTTTTGGAAGAAGAACCTGAACGCGTGAATGAAAGTCCTTATGAAAAGGGATGGATTGCTGAGATAAAACTCACAGATTGGGATGAAGATATAGAAATGCTCATATCTTATGAGGAATATTTTGAAATTATGAAGAAGAAAGTAGAGGAAATCAATGAGTAAGGTAAAAATCATTCCATGTAGTGGTATTGGAAAGGTGCTGGGACTGATTGCCCGTGAATCAGCACTAAAAGTGACAGGAGAATTATTGCCGGAAGACACAGAACGTCTGTGCTTAGCACACATCGTGACCGGCGATGAAGAAATAGTATCGAAAATTGAAGGCCAGCCGTGCATCACCATTGACGGCTGCGCGAAATGCTGTGCCCAAAAGAGTGTGGAAGCCGCCGGTGGAGCGATCTGCGGTAAACATCGTGTCATTGACTTTATGAAAGCGCACCGGGGGGAAGAACATGGTACGGGCACTTATCTGTCTGAGGATGGATGGAAATTTGCGGATGAATTGGCAGCGGTAATGGCTGATGAAGTAAAAGCCATGAAGAAGGGGGAATAATCAAATGGGTGAACAGAATATTGGAATTATTGCATGCAGTGGCGAAGAATGCTTAGGCGGAACGATTTCCCGTCTGGCTGTTCGAAAGATGATGGAAACTTTGAGACCAGGAGCAGTGAGCACTTTATGTCTGCCCCTTTTCATTGCAGGCGGTGACCAAGAGCGGGCTTTTGCTCAGAATCACCCAACAATTTCAGTGGATGGATGCAGTAAATGCTGTGCGAAACGGGCCATCGAGAAATACAGTAATGCAGTTGCAGGAATCGTTGATGTAGAAGCCATACTCGGAGAAGAAATAGCTCTGGATCATCAAACCATTTCTACCAAGGATTTAACGCCAGAACAGCTACAATATGTGGATCAAGTAGCAGCAGAAATATGTAAAATATTTGATACCCTTTAGAAGTTTTTTTTCGGAGTGGAATGTATATGGACAAAATAAATGTTTATGGAGGAAAAATGGGGAACCGTAAATTACATCTGATTAATATGGAAAAAATTAAAGATGGTCACTTTATCAAAAATTTTAAGCTTACATTTCTCAATACAAATGGACGACAAAAAGAATATGAAATGATCAGTTTTAACGAACTAGTAAATCCGGATGATATTGGAAAAACAAACAATGGAGTAGCCATTATTGCCCTTTATAAAGGAAAATTGTTGTTGTTACGTGAGTTTCGTATGGCAGTCAATGACTATGTGTATAATTTAGTTGCTGGTCGCATTGAGCCGGGAGAAAACATTGAAGACTGTGTTCATCGTGAAATATATGAGGAGACTGGACTTGAAGTGTCCAACATTGTAACAGTTTTACCATCAACTTTTGCAGCAGCATCAATGACTGACCTTCGAATGACTTTTGTTGTTGCTGAAGTTACAGGAGAAATATCAGATGCATTTATGAATGAGCATGAAGAAATTCATGGTGGATTTTACACTCCAGAAGAAGTAAAAGAATTATTACAATCCCCTAATTTCAATGCGAATTGTCAGTTAGTAGCATATTTCTATAGTATGCTTTCTGTTTTTACGGATGCGTTTGAAAAAGCTCAAACTGAATGAAGGGCTTTATTTGACAAAGAGACAGGAATAAGCAGTGCCTCCTGTCTCTTTTGTGTATTTAGTGAAGATCATAACCGGATTCTTTTAAGATGAACGCAAGATGTTGATAATTCAGGGAATTTTCTTGTTCTTTTAAAAGAGTGCAGCGATCTAGTTTTTGGCTGCCGTCTACAAGCTTTGTGGCAAAAGCCATGCAGGTTGCTTCGCCACATGACTTACAGTTTGTTTTGGGAAGATAGCGATACAACTCAAACGGCTTCAGCCGTTCACGTTGCTTATTTAGAGGGGTAATATGCGCTTTATTATCTGCGGTGTCATTAACTATTATTTGAAATTGCTCAAGAAATTCGTAAGCGTCACTTTCATTCTCCATTTGAGTGGCAGAAAGAGTATCGCCCTGAACAGTGATGATATGATTTCCTGTTTTATAGCTGAAAGACGGCGCCTTTGGGTTGTAATTTGCCGTTTTAATAACTGCGTTGAGATAGGGCAGTAAGTCATCAATATTGCGCGCTAATTGAGCGCGGATTTTAATTCTTCCATGCCCCGTTGTACAGGGTTCCATAAAAACAATCGCAATATGGTCTAAATACATAATACTGCTCCCTTGTTTCTCAAATAGCCACGCAGGCCATTAACCAGCTGATCAACATCCATTTTTGAATTATAATAGCCCAATCCAATGCGGCAAGCCCCACGTTCAAGGGTACCCATTAACTGATGGGCGGAAGGCGCACAATGCAGACCGGCCCGGATCATAACATGGTGTTTCTGGTCTAAATAAAAAGCAATTTCTTCAGGAGGACACCCCTTAAGGTTAAAAGGAATAACTCCGACCGTTTTTTGCGCATCAAGTGGGCCATAAAGTTCAATACCTGGTATTGTATCAAGCTGATGTACTGCATAATTATAAAGCATTTTAATTTTTGAATGGATGCCTTCAAGTCCCGTTTCATTAATAAAGTCAATTCCTGAACTTAGGCCAATGATTCCGGGAACATTAAGTGTACCGGCTTCCAGATGATTCGGATAGTAATCCGGTTGATAGGGATAAGCGGAATCGCCCCCGGTGCCGCCAGAGATTAGCGGTTCAATATCTAAGTTTGGAGAAAGAACCAGGCCGCCAATCCCCATCGGCCCCATTAAACCCTTATGTCCGGTAAAAGCGAGAATATCAATATGAGAATCTTGCATATCTATGGGAAAATGTCCGGCAGTCTGCGCGGTATCGACCATTAAGGGAATGTGCCGTAGATTTGCCATTTCACCAATGGCCTGAATCGGCTGAACTGTTCCAAGTACATTTGATGCGTGGTTAAAAACAATCAGTTTTGTCTTAAAGGTTAGAGCGCGCTCAACAGATTCAGGGGATGTTTGTCCATTCTTATCTGCGGGTACCACGTTTATACAAACACCCTTATTTTTTTCAAGCATTTTAAGACAGCGCCAAACCGCATTGTGTTCCACTGCGCTTGTGACAACTTGATCCCCGGACTTTAAAAATCCCTTCAAAGCAATGTTGACGGCTTCTGTTACATTTTTAGTAAATACAACGGTCTTTGGATCGGGATGATTAAAGAAGCGTGCTGTTTTAGAACGGGCTTGAAAGACTAACTGATCGGACAATAAAGCTTTCTGATACGCGCCACGTCCGGAAGTTGCTCCGTTTTGAGCCATAAATGCCGTCATTGACTCAATCACATTTGATGGTTTTGGAAAAGAAGTAGCGGCATTGTCAAGATAAGCAACCATAACAATCTCCTTAAATAAATATTTAATTATATAGCTATAATATTATTTTTTTATGAAAAAGTCAATCATTGTATTGACAAAAAGGGAAGTCGGATATATTATATGATTATAAACACATATGAATTTAAAATCATGTGAGGGAATAAAAAATGAAAGATGAAACAAAATTTGAAATTTATGAACCGGCTCGTATGACAAATGAGCAAAAAGAACAATTGCGGAAGATCACCCCATTGTTAGATGCCTTAATCGAGAGAGATTATTCTATTTCAATTTTTAATTTTGCTACCGATGAAGAGGAATTTTTAGATCACCCAATTATCGGACAAGCACTCATAATGGAAGGTGAAGGACTTTTGCCAATAACGTTAATCAATGGCGAAGTAAAACGAATGGGTACTTTTCCAAACAATGCGGAAATTGGTGAATGGCTACAGCTCAACTCAGAAGAATTACTTGATATTCTTAAAGTTTTCCGTGAAGAATCTGGGGTAGGTTGTAGCTGCGGAACGTGCTGTTAAACTTGTGAATTGGATTTGATTTTGCCGCAGTGTGAGTTGCGTGAAAGTAGAGAGGGATTGGATGAATAAAAAACCATTAATTGGTGTTTTACCACAATATCAGGTTGCAGAACACAAAATTAGAATTTTTCCGGAATATATGGATGCAATCATGGACGCGGGCGGTATACCCTTTCTTTTACCCTTTGCCAGACGTAAAAAGGATTTAAAAAAAATAGTGCAAAAACTAGATGGTTTTCTCTTTACCGGCGGACAGGATGTCAGCCCGGAATTATATCATCAGGATATGTGTCATTGTTCTAATGAGATACTGCCGATAAGGGATGAGCTGGAAACACAACTTTTTAAAGAAATTCTCAAAGTGAATAGGCCAGTGCTTGGTATTTGTCGTGGATTGCAGCTCATTAATGTTGTATTAGGCGGCACGCTCTTTCAAGATGTAAACATTCAAAACAAAAGGAAAATGCCATTACAACATGAACAAAAAGCAGCAGTGAATGTACCGGTTCATAGTATTACGATCAAAGCGGCTTCACTATTATACGCTATTACAAAAGAAGAACATATAGATGTAAATAGTTTTCATCATCAGGGGATTAAAAAACTTGGGAACCATCTGGAAGTTGTGGCTAGGAGTAATGATGGACTGATTGAAGCAGTTCAGATTAAAACATTAGATTTCGGATTAGCGGTGCAATGGCATCCAGAACTGCTTTATTCTGATAATGTTCATGCACAAAAGCTTTTTAAAGCTTTTATAAAAGCATCTAAAAAAAATTCAAAAAATCGTTGACAAAATCATATGAGTGTATTATCATATGATTATAAAAACATATGATTTTTGGATCATGTAAATAATAACAGAAATGAGGCGTTAATATGTATGAAGTTTTTAATCCGGAAAATGCCGGTCTGACCAAATATTTATTTTACACAGGAAAAGGTGGTGTTGGAAAAACATCAACAGCTTGCGCGACAGCAGTATCCCTTGCAGATAAAGGGAAAAAAGTATTTTTGATCAGTACAGACCCTGCTTCAAACTTACAGGATGTTTTTGAAACAGAGCTGGATAACAAAGGCGTTTCCATCAAACAAGTACCAAATTTAGTGGTTGCGAATCTTAATCCAGAAGAAGCGGCAGCAGAATATCGCGAGTCTGTGGTTGGCCCTTATCGAGGGAAAATGCCGGAATCCATTATTGCGAATATGGAAGAACAATTATCTGGCTCCTGTACAGTAGAAATTGCGTCATTTAATGAATTTGCGCATTTTATTACTGACGATAAAATCAATAATCAGTATGATTATATTATTTTTGATACGGCACCAACGGGTCATACATTGCGGATGCTTCAATTGCCATCTGCTTGGGATTCATTTATTGACGAAAGCACTCATGGGGCTTCCTGTTTAGGACAGCTTTCTGGTTTGGGAGACAAAAAAGAAATGTATGCCCATGCGGTTAAAACTCTGTCCGATAAAGATATGACGACTTTAATCTTGGTTTCTAGACCTGAAAAAGCACCGCTTGACGAAGCCGCCAGGGCATCAAAAGAATTATCCGATATTGGTGTAAATAATCAGGAGCTTATCATTAATGGTGTTTTGGAAAGAGTAAATAACAGCGATCCAGTTTCAGAAAGCTTTTTTGAAAAGCAGCAAAAGGCTATGGCAGGAATTCCTGAATCTTTAAAAGCAATGCCGGTCTTTGTGCTGCCACTCCGCTCCTATAATGTCAGCGGTATTGACAATATCCGGAGAATGTTGATAAGCGATGATCTGTCAGAATTGGATGATTTTAATAACAATTTTGAGTTTCCCGGATTAACCACATTAATCAACGATCTGCACAAAAGCAAGAAAAAAGTTATTTTTACAATGGGAAAAGGTGGTGTCGGCAAAACAACAATCGCAGCGGCCATTGCTCTGGGATTAGCAAAGTTTGGCGAAAAAGTACATTTGACCACTACTGATCCGGCAGGAAATATCAGTGCACAGGCCATTGCCAACCGAAATGTGGAAGTCAGCAATATTGACGAAGCCGAAGAATTACAGAAATATAAAGATGAAGTAATCAGTAAAGCCATTGCAGGCGGTGTGAGCAAAGAAGATTTAGACTATATCAAAGAAGATCTGCGCTCTCCATGTACTCAGGAAATTGCTGTATTCCGGGCTTTTGCGGATATTGTTGAAAAAGCAGAGGAAAAAGTCGTCGTTATTGATACGGCACCTACCGGACACACCTTATTATTGCTCAACTCAACAGAAAGCTACCACAAGGAAATGGAGCGCTCGAATGCGGAGATTCCTGAGTCAGTGATGAAACTGTTGCCACGATTGAAAAATAAAAACGAAACCGAAGTAGTGATTGTTGCTCTTCCAGAAGCAACACCTTATTTCGAAGCCTACCGTTTGGAAGAAGACCTGAACCGAGCCGATATTGACAATAAGTGGTGGGTCATCAACGCCAGTTTATTGGCTGCGGATACGAATGATCCATTTTTAAAAGCACGTGCAGCAAATGAAGAAAAATGGATTAACCGCATTGCAGAAGAAACCAAAGGAAATTATGTCGTTATTCCATGGCAAAAATAAGATGGACACCATTTTGATGACAAACATATGAAAATAGTTTATAATAATATGAGTATAAATTCATGTGTGTTGGAATGGAGAAAATCATGATCATAAATATATTAAAAACTTTATCTGACGTCAATCGTCTGAGAATCTTAAACCTTTTGAATCAAAAGCCTTTGTGCGTGTGCGAAATAGAGTATCTGTTGGAATTAAACCAATCGAATCTTTCCAGACATCTGCGAAATATGAACCAGTTGGGGTTACTGGATACCTGGCGCGAAAATAAATTTGCTTATTATAAAATAAACGAGGATTTTGTAAAGGCGAATCCTTTTATTATGGAAGTGTTTGACCGATTGACCGAAGAAAAGCAATTACAGGAAGATTTGGACAATTTTAATGCGTATATAGCGGAAAACATTCCCTGCGCATGTGTGACAAAAATGCTTTTGGAAAAAAAGTATGAACAGAAAGAAGGCAGTTAAAATGAAGAAAATCGAAATATTTGATCCGGCAATGTGTTGTTCAACAGGTGTTTGCGGCCCGGGTGTTGATCCTGAATTGCTGCGGATGGCCACCATGGTCAGCAATCTGCAAAAAGCAGGAAAGGAGATTAAGCGGCATAATCTTTCCGAAGAACCGCAGGCTTACATTGATAATGCAGCAGTAAATGATGTGATTCTGAAGGAAGGAGCAGATGCACTGCCAGTTACAGTGGTGGATGGCGCAGTTTTGAAAAAAGGCGAGTATCCGACAAACGATGAATTACTTGATTGGAGTGGGATGTCAAAGGAAGAATTGGTAACATTATTAATTCAGGAAAAAGTGGCACAAAACGGTGGCTGCTGCAGTGGCGGAAGTGGCTGTTGTTAACTAAAATGAATAAATGAAAATGCAAAAGGAAGCGATGTTAGCGTTGCTTCCTTTTTTTGCGATAAAATATTACCCGTATTCGCTATAGAAAAGCATTTGAGAATATGCTAAAATAATTATATAATTATAAATGAATTGTCACTTAAGTTTTGACTTTAGTAAGAGTATCTTAGTTTCGATCTCTTTTATTGTTTTGAGAAAGACCGTGTCATCTTTACCAGTTGGATCATCCAGTCCCCAATCCATATGAATTGAGCAGGGAATGTGTGGACAAGTAACATTACAGCCCATTGTAACGACAATATCAATTGGGGGTAAGGATTCGAGGAGTTTTGGTCTTTGGGTTTGTTCCATATCAATATGATAATAGGTTTTCATTATGCGGACAGCATCGGGATTAATATTTGATTTTGGTTCGGTACCAGCACTATAACTTTCAAAAACATCACTGGCAAGATGCTTTCCGAGGGCTTCTGCAATTTGAGAACGACAAGAATTATGTACACATATAAAGGCTACTTTTTTCATTTAGTGCTCCTTTTAAATAAGTTTATTATTATATTATTATATCACTAATATAAAATCAAGTATTCAACGTTAATTTTATGATTTCAGGAGGAAATAAAATGTCGATTTTGGACAATATGTTTGGAAATGAAGATTCTATGGAAAAAGCAATGAAAGAAATGGGTGAACAATTTTTTTATATAAAAGTATTAGGTGCAGAAGAACCGGAGTGCACCCGATTGCTTCAAAAAGCCCAGGATGCTTTGGCAATTTTGAAGAAAGAAGGACAATGCGAGAGAATTAAAGATTCTGAAAACATTGCTGGATGTAAAGTAACAAGTCAGGCGGTATTAGTGATTAATGATTGTGTAATAAAAAATGGCAGCAACCTTGAAATTGAGGATATTGTTGAATTGTTAAAAAAATTTTAAAGTAGTTGTTGTATGGAAAAAGAGGTTCAATATGAACGAAAATATACATTGGGAATATGATGACTGTGAATTTGATAACAGGGTTTCAAATCTGATGTGGACGATTTGCGGCGATTACACAGCACAAATGGGGCCAAAAGAAAAAGCAAGTTTATCAAAAAATATTGCACTCTATTATGGGATTATGGCAGGCGGTCGTCGGAAATTTATTGATTGGCTGAAAGTAAACGGTTATGTAAAAGGTCGAATCAGACAGAATTTCAATCTTGAAAAACTTCAAACTTTAATCTTTTTAGCGGTGAATCCAATGGTAATCAGACAGATATCCAAAGAGCGTCCGGGTGTAGCAGACATTCAAAAAGAAGCGTGTTCCGAAATCGTTACACTGCTTAAAAATCCAAAATCACAACAGTTTTTAGATTTGGTAGAATTTGCGATTTTTGAAGCATTAGCCGAAATTAGCAGCAAAGCAGAAAAAAACGTTCTGGCAATGAGCCAAAAAATTTTAGAAATCTCACGATCGGATACCACTGAAGAATTTATTAATGGGGTGGATAACCTTTATATTGAATGGCAGAATGTCAAAGAGGTAGAACCTATCCAGTATTTACTGGATGAAAACAGCAAAAAAGAAGTTATTAACACCGAAGAATTCATTAATAAGTCTGTTGATGATCTGCTTCAAATAAAAGAGCTGAGAGAAGTGGAGCGGGAAGAAGATAATCGTGAGGAAGAAGAATGGGAGATTGGAAAAACGGAGGTAGTCCTTGTTAATCAAAATGATGTTGATAATATGCAGAAACAGGTCGCGCATTTTTGCGGAAGTCCCTATTTAGAAATTTATCAGACTAAAAAACTTCAAAATACTTTATGCAAGGGGGCACATCGTGATTGTTGTTTGCATTTTACGGATGGTGTTTTAAGAAGTAAATGTGATAGTGATTTCAAGAAAAAATATGCATTAAGAGACCAACACCGCAATATCAATGTTTATCAGGAAAATTTGCGTATTTATACGCGGACGATAAAAAGACTCCGTGACGCGTTATTACGTACTTTAACGATGGAGCGTTCTAAGTATCCTGTTCTGAGCGATTGGGGAAGTATTAATGCAAGAACAGTATGGAGAGTTGGAAAAACTCCGACAAGTCGTCTATTTGAGCATTTTGAAAGTAATGATAAAGGCGGGTTTGTTGTTGACCTCCTTTTAGATAGCAGTATGTCTCAAAAAGGGCGTGAGCCGTTAGTGGCGATTCAAGCCTATATCATTGCAATGGCATTACTAGAATCTGGAATACCTTGCAGGGTGACTGGTTTTAATTGTTTTATGAATTTTACAGTCATGAAGCGTTTCCGAGATTATTCCGATTCAATAAAAACGACAGAAAATATATTTGAGTATTACTGCGAGGGTAGCAATCGGGATGGTTTGGCAATTCGAAGTATTTGTGACGGATTATACCGACGTAGTGAAGAAAATAAAATATTAATTATTTTAAGCGATGGAAAGCCCAATGATGTTCATATGGAATCAACGGATAGAACAAATCCATTTAGGGGAATATTAGCATATAATGGAGGATTGGGCGTTGCAGATACGGCAAAAGAAGTCCGTGTTGCCAGGCAGCGAGGAATTTCAGTGTTAGGCGTTTTTACAGGCGATGAGCGTGATCTGGAAGCAGAAAAACATATATATGGCAAAGATTTTGTTTTTAGCCGAAATATTAACCATTTTGCGGATATTGTCACGACCTATTTAAAAAGAGTTATTACAAATTAAGATTACTAGAAAAAGGATAAAAGAAAATGACTATTTTTGAAAAATTAGAAGAACAAGGCGTTAATGAAAAATTAATCAAGGATGTTGAATGCTTTAGAAAAGAGTATCTTGTTGCTGAAAATCTTAAAGATCGTATACCAAAATGTGAAACGATTTTTTACGGAAAGGATATATGGTCAATGTGTATTACCGCTATATTAGAGGGTGAAAATATTCTTTTGAGTGGGCCAAAGGCAACAGGTAAGAATGTTTTGGCCGATAATCTTTGTGAGGTTTTTGGAAGACCTCAATGGAACACATCATTTCATGTTAATACTGACAGTACAAGCCTTATTGGAACGGATACATTCATTGACAATGAAGTGCGTCTGCGCCGCGGATCTGTTTATGAATGTGCAGCGAATGGCGGATTCGGTGTTTTCGATGAGATTAATATGGCAAAAAACGATGCGCTTGTTGTGCTCCATTCTGCACTTGACTATCGAAAAATTATTGATGTGCCAGGATATGAAAAAATTAGTCTTGATCCCGCGACACGCTTTATTGGTACGATGAATTACGAATACGCAGGAACAAAAGAATTGAACGAAGCATTAGTATCCCGTTTTATGACTATAGATATTCCTCAGATTGATGAAGAAACGCTAATGGTTATTTTAAAACAAGAATTTTCTGATGCAAAAGAGGATATGTTGCGACAATTTGCTGGAATATTCCTCGATTTGCAGGAAAAGGCAATGAACTCAGAAATTTCAACTAAATCGGTGGATTTAAGGGGAATCATGGGAAGTTTGAGAACAATACGACGTGGTTTAAAACCGATGCTTGCGATTAATATGGGTGTTATCGGAAAAACTTTTGATCAATACGAAAAAGAGATTGTCTATGATGTTATCCGAACACGAATCCGAGAGGATTGGCTACCTGAGGATATATTTTAGATGTATTTTTTTGTTATGATTGCGCTTAAATTCGATATCTTATTTTAGAAAAAAGTAAATCAAAAAGTAAATCAATAAATATTTTAATAATTAATATAATAAATATCTTTATTCATTATATTATGCTTAAAAATATTGCTTATCCCACCTAAAAATGGTAGAATAATAGTATCTTAAGAAATGCTTAAAGAAAAGAGGGAGTAGAAATAGGTATACCTAAACAACAAAATGAAATATTCTATATTATTTTTATATTTTAACTGTTTGTTGTATATGTAATAATAAAACGCTTCTAAGTATTTTCTAAAACTAAAATTTTTACATTGTGTAGGGCACGCTTATTTCACTGAGAAATATCGTGCCTTTTTTTTGCGTTACCCTCGCGGTCCGCCTCCGTTTAATTTGAACTTTAAAAATCAAATTGAACGGAGGATAAAACCATGAAAGCAACTGCAAAATGTTTTGTTAAGAATGAGGTCGGCCAGTATGACGAAATCACTTACGATGAGCTTTGTAAGTATTGTGAAGCTTACCCAGAGGAGTATGCAAGCAAAAAATTCTTTCCATTACAAGGGATGCTTTTAGAAGTAACACCAGAACAGTATAAATCTTTATATCGAGATTTAGAAAGGCAAAGATACTTAAAAAACTTAGATGATTATTATAATCCTATTTCACTTAATGAATTAAAAAACGACAAGAGTATGCTCATTAAGGCAAATGTAGATGTTTTTAAAATTGTTGAGACAGGAATGTTATTGGAATCGCTAGAAAATGCGTTAAATCAGCTTAACGAGCAGGAAATGTTCATCATTAACGCGTTGTTTTTTGAGCAGAAAACAGATACAGCACTTGCCCGGGAAACAGGCATACCCAGATCAACGATTACCAGTCGAAAAATAAAGATTCTCAAAAAGTTAAAGAGCATTATTGAAAAGTAAGTAATTCACGAGCCTAAACCTTTTTGGTTTAGGCTCGTTTCTTAAGAAATCAAAAAAGCTTCGACGCTTTTCAGATTTTTTCCTATATAGATATAAGAGGATAAATATTAAGATCAGAAAATTGATTTTAAAATGATCACAATATCCATTTGAAAACAATTGTTTCAAATCCTTTTAGGTCTTTGAAAACTGAATTAAGATTATTAAGGTAGACCCCTTGATCCGGCAGTGAGCGACGTTAGCGCAGGCGCATTTGCGGTCAACTACGGCTATAAAAAATTCATGGTAGTATTTTTTGCAAGGATACTGGAGAAAGGGCAATGCGACGGTTATGTGCTGCTCTCTATGCAATATGGAGAGAGGGAAGATGGGTTCGCTTTACCTTCGTCGGTTTCTAACCAAAACCGATGCCTTAATAATGCCTTGTCGGTGGTGTATGGCAAACCGACATAGAAATAAATTGTTTAAAACATCTTTTTAATAATGAGAGGTGCCTATAAATGGACAACAGTATTTTAAAGATACAGAATGAAATATTAAGCAGAAAAAATATCTGTCACGAGCTTATTATAAGAAAAAAGAGCGCGACAATTGAATTAAATAACGTGACTTTAAAAAATGCTGTTAAAAAAGAGCAAGAAGAATATTATTCTAACTTACTTAAAGCGTTAAATGTGACAATCACAAATGAATCAAGCCGACTTCAGAAAAATTATGATAAAGAAATACTTGGCTCCAAAGAATTAAAAGATTTCTTTCAGGTTAGCGACAAAACGATTCAGGAAAAACTCTACCACGACCCTACTTTTCCTTCGATTTTTATCACGTCGAAACGTAAAGGAATAACGCCGCTAAGGTTAGTTGTATATACACTGGCTAATACATAATTGCATTGCATGAAAATATATTATACACTGTTGGTGTACCGTATATTTAAAAAATGACAATGTCAGATGTACTGGAAGCTAGAAGAAATGCAATACTTAGTGCGATTGAAATATTGAGATCAAAAAAGATCGTGAGTATGGAAAGCATTGATAACCAAAGAAGAGAAAAAGGGAGCGGTGGATTAAGATATCGTGAGGAGCGTAAAATATGGGAAGCTTCCATTGATTTAGGGATTGATTCAAATGGAAAACGAATCCGAAAGGTGCGTACTGGAAAAACAAAAGAAATCGCTTTTAAGAACCTTGAAACAGCAGTAATGGACCATTATTCCAAATTGGAAGAGACGCTTCACAAAGAACTTCTTGAAATAGAATCCCAGATTGAAAAAGAAAAAATAAATAAAAATGGGATTCTCTTATCTGAATTTTACAAGGAATTTGTCAATCAAAAAAAGCGTGGTTATGTGACGGACCGGACGTTAGGAACCTATGTTGATAATTATAAAACAATCCAAAAATATCTTAAGAACGTTACATTACAGGAGACGGTTGATAATATTGAAATCTTTGAAAAGTTTGCAAAAGACTTACTGCTTGGAAAAAAGCCGATAGTAAAGACTACTTTTTTAAGAAAACTAAATTTTATTGAACAGACATTGGATTATGCAGTTAAGAAAAAATTGATCGAAAGCAATATCTTGAAAAAAGAAAAACTTGAATTGCCGTTGTGTAAAAAGAAATCGAGAGTGGTAAGAGAGGTAAGTGTTGAGGATTACCATAAACTTATAGAATGCAGCCGAAAAGAAAATTTCTTTGTTTATGTCATGGTTACGGCTTTGCTTGCAACGGGGTTGCGTATTGGAGAATTGGCAGGCCTTAAGATACAGGATATAGATAAAGAGAATAAAAAAATAGCGGTTACAAAGACATTGACCTATAATATCGAAATTGACGAGGACTTTAACATTACAAAACGTGGTGTCATTACCGTTCCGCCTAAGACAGTATCGGGAAACCGATTCGTTTATGTACCGGATGAGATTATCGACAATTTTATCAAACTGCATGAAAGTTATCGTGAAGATAAAAAACTTATGGAAAAAATCAGGCAGAAAGGAAATAAAGATTTTATTTTTATTAGCCAACGGGGAACCGCTGTACAACCAAATGTGCTAGCATTAAAACTTAGAAACTTTGCGGAGCGTTGCGGAATTGAGGGGATTCATCCCCACCGCTTTCGGCATAATTTTGCAACGGCAATGGCACGTGGAAAGGTATCGCCTACTGTTGGTGCAAAAGTTCTGGGACATTCCAATCCAAATATGTTTTTAAAGGTATATACGGATGTTAATGAAGAAGATAAGAAACAGGCATGTAAGGCTGCGGTCGAAATGATTCAAGGTTTATAAAAATAGTCAGTATAAACTAAAAAATAGTCAGTAAGCTAAAATTTAAAAAAAGAAAAACTTCAAAAACCTAGTATTTATGCGGGGTTCAGGGCTCTCCAAAGTTGTTGGACTCTGAGTGTACTCAAGTGGCTATAAGAGGTGCCCCTGCTAAGGGTATAGGCCGTTAACGCGGTGCGAGGGTTCAAATCCCTCCTTCTCCGCCAACAATAAAAAAACGCTGGTTTTCAGAGATTCTGAAAGCCAGTTTTTTTATGCAAATAATAAAAACGATGAGATACTAAGGAGCAGATTAACTTTTAGTCATGAGTTAATCTGCTTTTTTATATTTAAAGACTTCGTGAGGTTTGAGCTAAATGATTTTTCCTTCGCTTAAGGCTTGTAAAATTTGAATGTTGTATTCCTTTTGCCGATGCTCAATAGAGTAGTTGTTTGTTACAAAAAATTTGCTTGCGTCAATGGCCATGTTGACGAGATTGACATCATCCCAAAAAATAATCTGGTATTCGCTGGGGAGACAGGAGGTGTTAAACACAAGGCTCCATAAGTTTCGTTTTACCCACACACAGGGTATTTCCTTTTGAAAGCCGTTAGAGAGGAGCATAGCTCTAACGTTAGGGTAAGCTTCTAAAAATTCAACGGTTTCTCGAAGATGCCGCCGGTATTGTTTGGGCGTTTTTTGGATCTGGCGATTGGTGATAGCAGAAAGCTCATATTCGATGTGATACTCAAAGGAGAGGGCTTTCTCGAGTGAACCTAAAATTAAATTATAAACCCCAAGGTAATTTGGCGGTGTTGAAGTCATGATGTGACGCAGATAGGTATAATACTGCATACAGCGAGTTCGTACATTGCCATGAATGTTGTTATTGTCTAAGATTTCTGAAAGCAGTTCTGGACTCATGGTGGTAATGCTGGGGTAACCTCCGTAAAAAAGAAGGTCTTCTTTTTTTGTGCTAAAAAAATTTATGTTTTCTAAAATACGGTCTATGTCTTTGGCGGAGTTAGTCACAAGTACTTTGTTACCATACAGCTGAACGACTTTATCAAAAAGTTTTGTATATTTATGGAGGTTAAGCGGATCGGAAAAGAAGTTGGTGTGAATAGGAATGGAGGGCTCGTCACTGTCCAGTCCGATTGACACACAACCGTCGGATACCAAATAGATACAAGGTAAAAGTCCCTGTATGCGGTCATTATCAATGATATATTTGTGAATATTTTTATGAAAACGGAGGATTCCCACTGCGGCAATAAAGTTGATGTAATGTGGACGGATTTGGTCGCTGGAAAAGGCAAATTCGACGTGGAAGTTTCGCTCCATTAACTGTTTTAATCGCGTGATAGTGTTTTTAAGATAAACAGGGTCTCGGCAGAGCCAGGATATTTGCTCCAGCTCCAGTATTTTAATGGTGCCGGGAACCGTCATTTTTTCGGCCTGGCATAAAACCAGATTTAGAGCTTCCTGCCTGCCTTCAATGCCGACAAACACCTGATGTGAAAGACTATCTTTTTGCATAGGAGCTTCAGCGGTAATCATCGTCTCTGGCGGTGTGCTTAGATAGAGCTTCAGGAAATCACGAATTTGTCTTGGATTATCAAAAAGTTCATCGGGATACAGGTCATATAAAAAGCCAACGAGCGGCTTTTGAGGCATGGCGTCGTTTTGCTCAAGCATTAATGACAGAATAGGCTCGAAATAAGGAGAACGCGGTGTAAGCCTGCGGCTGCCAGTACGCCATTTGCTGACAGTCGTTTTATCAATATGCAAATATTCTGAAATCTCATTAAGGGAAATATCAAGCAACGCCATAATTCTGCCAAATTGTGTTCTATTTTTTGCCATAACTGTAGCCTCTTTTCATTATGGAAATTTTAATACTTTTGGTGATTTTTTCATATTGTAACATTATCATTGGCAAGTCTCAATGCCAATGACCGCCTTTTTGCCATTTTTAAGGAATAAATGACACTTAAAAAGAGGTTGCCAGTTAATTGCCAAATCTCATATTCCTATATTCAAAATTGATTTGATTTTGTAAAATAGCATCAGACGAATTTAACAAGTTTGTTTCCTTTTTAAGAACGACTTTAATAAAATGTTAAACATGAAAGGAGAGGTACATGGTATATGAAGCAACCATCCTATCAAGCATTATAACGTTTATACTTACGTCATTTGCTTTTTATATACGCATATTAAAAATAAATAAACACAAAAAAAGAATAAAATTTGGACGACCGGGAAAAAGCTTGCCAAAGGCAAAAAAGTCAGGCGCTATGACGGATCGGGTAAGTGTGGTTGGTGCGTGTGAAAAGGATAAAAAAATGTTAGTAGAAGAAATAAGTAAAGCCACAATGGAGGCTGCACTTAAGGAGGGCGCTTTTGAGACTTTTCTACAGCCTAAATATGAACTTCAAAACGAAAGAATTGTTGGTGCCGAAGCGCTTGTGCGCTGGATATCAGGTGGAAAAAATTTTCTTTATCCCGATTGCTTTATCCCCATCTTTGAAAAAAATGGTTTTATTATCAATTTGGATTTGTATATGTTTGAAAAGGTGTGTAAGATCATTCGGTCCTGGCGTGAAGCCGGGATTGAGGCGGTGGCGGTATCCGTTAATTTTTCAAAGCAGCATTTATTGAACGAACACTTTGCCCAAGAATTGGGAGAAATTGCCGATGCATGGAAAACGCCAAGAAATTTCTTGGAAATTGAGATCACTGAAAGCATGGCGATGGAAGACATTGGACAGATGCGCCGGTCTTTTGCAGCACTTCGAAAAGAGGGATTTTCAGTGGCGTTAGATGATTTCGGCAGCGGGTATTCGTCCCTTGGTTTTCTTAAGGATATGCCCATTGATACTGTAAAACTGGATAAAACCTTTTTTCACAAGGTTGAAAATCATCAAAAATTTATGACCGTGATAAAACACATTTTGCTCATGGCGCACGAACTTGATTTAAGCGTTGTGGCCGAAGGCATAGAGACAGAAGCTCAGATAAACCTGTTGCGGCAGCTTGACTGTGACATGGTGCAGGGTTTTTACTATGACAAACCAATGAGAGCGTCGGCTTTTGAAGATAAATTAAGAAAACAGACTAAAAAGATTGGAGTTGATTACAGTGCGATACATACCGTTTTGTAATAAAGAAAAGCAAAAATGTGCTTTTTCAAAATTAAAGCTCTTGATAAACAGAAGCGGCGCATGGTTGAGCATCCTTATTCTTTGCTTTGTGTTTGTGTTGAGCACAAGCAGCGTCAGCCATGCGGAGGACTATCCGAATCAAGTGGTTTACAATCCAGCGTTTCAGACTTCGGATGATACATTGCTTTCCTACAGGAAATCCATTGAGCAGACAGATAAGGATCGTTTTAAAATTACATTAGAAGCTGTTACCAGTCAGGATATAAAAACCATTGACGGAAAAAGCGGGTCCATTGTATTGGTTCTTGACAACTCAGGCAGTATGGGCTGGGGCGATGAACCGACACCGGCCACCTATGCCCGGGATGCCCTAAAGGAATTTGCCAAGGAATTTTTAAAAGATGGGAGTTCTGGCAATAAAATAGGGCTGGTTACCTACGAAGGCGGAGGTGACGCTCCGAATTTTGATGCCTATGATGAGATTTATTATTATTCCAATGAGTATTCAATGACGGGGGATGTGGAAGTGTTTGAACAAGTCGTTGACGATCTTCAGGCACCAAACGGTGAAACAGACATACAGATGGGCATAAAAAAAGCTAGAGATATTCTGGCGGCAGATACCTCTGGAAATCCTCAGTTTATTGTATTATTTAGTGATGGCGTCGCTAATCGTTCGGCCAGTCCAACAGCTGCCGGAAGCCTTAGTGATGTTAATATAATCCCCCATAATTTTGCCGGAAGAAACTATAACATGACTTTTAAATTTGATCGCTTTGATTATGGAGTAAAGGGAAGTCCTGTTTACAATGATGGTATTTATACAACAGATGCAAATGTTAACGGACATATGGTGTCGGCAGTATCAGAAGCGCTGTTTGCTAAAGCACAGGGAATTGATCTTTACAGTGTGTTTTATCATAATCCTGCGCTGAGTGACCTTGAGTATGGACAGGGCGTATTTATCATGAAAAATATTGCATCTTCTGGACAGTATACCGAAATTGCTCCAGGGAACGCGGGCGCTTTTGCTGAAATTTTTACAGAAATTGAAAAGCAGATTCAGGAATCCATCACACCGTGGTATGTTGAAGACCCGATGGCAGATTATATTGAATTTATGGGCTTTGAGGATGATCCCAAACCGCCGGAAACAGCTTTCGATGCGGATACAGGTATATTGAAGTGGAACCTTCACGCGGTTGATGGCGTGCCCGATGAGGAAGGGCGTTTTCATTATGCGCTTACCTATCATATTTTGCTGAAATCTGACGACGAAGGCTTTCAAAATACGCGGTCCTATCCGACAAATGGCACAACAACACTGACCTATCAGAAGCTGACGGGAGAAATGGCAGAATCCAATACCGTTGATTTTGAGGTGCCAGAGGTTAAGGGGAGTTCAGACAATGTCAATCTTATACACGTGCAGGCTTTAGATATGATTGCTTATCAGGAAGGAAATTCGGTTTCGGGAGATCCGTTTCCACGTCCGTATTTCACTTTTTTTTGGGATAATAATGGACAGCCAGGACAGCCGCTGACACAGGAAGAGCTGGATATGTTAAGTTTTACCATTGATGGACAGCCTTTTGTGGAGGGTGAGCATACCTTTTTTATCTATCCGTATCCTTTTAGATCACAATATGTTAACACGTATACCGGAGCTGTACACAACGACCCACAGGCGCTTGATGAAGCGCCGGGAATCTACCAGATTCAGCTCACAGCTCAGGATTTTGAGACAAAGCATGGCTATACCATCAACGCTACCGATGCTCAGGGTCTGCAATACGATTTTCGGCTATCACAAAATGGGCAGCTGGAAGTTCGGGAGCAAAGCGAAATGCCAACGCAGTATACACCCTATAAGACAGGCTCTGTACCAGAAAATTTTGAATCACCGCATCCGGCAGTCTTTGTAGAAGCGGAGGCTCAGCTGAAAAACACAGCAGGAATTTCGCTGAACGCATCTCAGATTGCTAATGTTACATTGATGTCCGATGGCGTTTTGGAAGATGAAGCCAATGGTATTACCAGTGTTTTGGACCAGCGGAGCGATATGAAAAATAAATCTTATGAAGTAAAATATCTTCAATTGGTTGATAATGAGGATGGCAACATTGTTGTTGAGTCAAGCAGGGATGTAACTGTATTTTATCCTTATCCACAGGAGATGACCAGCGATGATGACTTTATGGTTTTTCACTTCTATGAGACCAACCGCGCCGCTTACGCTAATCCGGTTTATGCAACCAGCGACCCACTCGCGATCACAAAGCTGGAGAATGGCATACAGTTTACGACAAAAGGCAACATGGAAGGCTTTGGCCCCTTTGTGGTGGCTTATTCAAAAGCAAACTATGGTACTGGCGCAGAGCTGCCCGAGGCCGGAGGAAGTGGAAAATCCCCCTTTATGATAGCTGGGCTTCTGATACTCATCGGTGGAGTAGGTGTGGCGCGGTACGTATGGATAAAGTCTAAAAAATAACAAAAAAACAGGAGAAAATTATGTTACAGAAAATAAAAAAATTAAGCATTCTCAGCCTGTTGGCAGTGCTGCTATTAACGTTGAACCCAACGACCTTTGCAGCGCCTGTCACCGCTGGAAATGGGAATTTAACGATTGACAGTATGGGAAACACAAAGCAGTCTTTTGAAAATCGAAAGATCAATGTTTACAATTTATTTTTTATTACAAGTATCAATGATGAAAACATTGTTTATGAGGTCAATCCTAACTATCAGGCAGCCTTAATAACCGCAACGGGGATTGAAGCCGCCGGACAAACTGACGCGGAAATTAACGAGGCCTTGGTTAACTGGCTTGAAAGCAAAATGCCATCAAATAGCCAGGAGATTAAGGCGTTTGCAAAAAAATTGAAGGACGAAATTGGTACGGCGGAACCGACGGCAGCTGTAACGGGTACAGACGGTGCAACAAAGGTTGAATTTTCAGACCTTGACTGGGGATATTATCTGATTTTAGACGCAGACGTGGCAGAGACAAACAGCGGAATGGCAGCGTCCTACCCGATGCTGCATTCCTTTTATTTGGATAATGAAACGATCTACGTAAAAAGTGACTTGCCCACCATTGACAAAACTGTCAATGGTGAGAAAGGAACCGCAGCGCAGATTGGCGATACTGTAAGCTACACGATCACCGGCAAAATCCCCAATACAACAGGATACAGCACCTATACCTATAAAATTACGGATACCTTTTCTGAAGGCTTGAGCTTTAATAACGACCTTGAGGTACTCGTCGGAAATGAGGATGTGACTGCGGCAGCGCTTATCACTACGCCAGACGCGCCCTATACGTTCACTGCGGCGATCCCTATGGTTGACGGAGCAGGCGCGCCGATTTATACAGCGGGTGATGACATTACGCTTAACTATACGGCGGTGGTTAATGAAAACGCCGTAATGGGCGAAAGCGGCAACAGCAATGACGCAAAGCTCTTTTATTCCAATGACCCCGGCGATGAAAGCTTAACCGATTTTTATGAGATACCAGAGCTGCCAAAGGTGTATAGCTTTGGATTGAATGTAAATAAGATTGACCAGGATGGAACCCCCTTGGACGGAGCCGTTTTTACATTAAGCGGAAACGCCAGTTGGGCCAATAATACCGGCAAAAATGGCAGCTTTACTTTTTACGGTCTTAAAAGCCTTGAAACTTATACCTTGACGGAAACCACCAATCCAACAGGCTACAAGCCCCTGGCGGCGCCCATAACGTTTAATCTTGAGGCCGTGTATGATGCAACAGGAACACTGGTTTTGCTTGAAGCCAAAAATGTGTCTGGTGGATACAGCATTGATGTAACTCCGGAAGATAAAGGAATGCTTGAAATGACAGTGGTGAATTTTTCCGGGTCAAAGCTGCCAAACACAGGGGGAAGTGGTACGATAGTATATCTATTGGTCGGTGCAGCCTTAATTGGCGGTGCAGTTATTCTGCTGATTGTAAGCCGAAATAGAAAAGGAAAAGTTTAAAAAATGAGACAGCGTTATTCCATAAAACGATGGATAATGTTGATCATAGCCATGTTTATGATAGGGGGAGGGCTGATTATTTTTCTTTATCCAACACTTTCCAACGGCCTGTTTGAATATGAACAGCGCCGTGCCATCGCCAGCTATAAAAAACAAGCAGCGGCTGCAGAAGAGGATAAGCTTACGGAGCTGATGGCCAGAGCACAGGAATATAATGACGCCCTTCTGGGGCTGTCTGCCCCAATGGTATTGGCGGCACGTGAGCTGACGGCCTATAATACCATTTTGGACTTAGGCGGTTCCGGAATGATAGGATATATCGACATCGAAAAGCTGGGGATTCATCTGCCAATCCGTCATGGAACAGATGAAAAAACACTGCAAACCGCGGTAGGACATCTTCAGGGGAGCAGCTTTCCAATCGGCGGACAGAGCAGTCACGCTGTGTTGGTTGCGCATAATGGCCTGCCAAGCGCAGAGCTCTTTACCGATATTGACCAGCTAAACATCGGCGATACATTTCGCATTACAGTGCTCGCGCAGGAATATTATTATAAAATTGACCAAATTTTAACTGTAGTCCCAGAAGAAGCAGAAAAGGCGCTCTCTATTTTACCAGGTAAAGACGAGGTTACGTTGATGACCTGCACCCCTTATGGGGTTAATACACATCGGCTGCTGGTACGTGGCACAAGATACTTCCCCCTGCCCGATGAAAAGACAGTGAAAACAGATGGAGTAGTGATAGATGAGCGTTTTCTGTTGATGATCATGGGCACGGCACTGTTGGTTTTGATAAGTGTGGGCGCAGCCTGGCTGTTGAAGCGAAAATTATAAAAGACCGATGAGTTAAAACAATACAAAAATAAATATAGTGCGAGTTTTAAAACAGGGAACCAAAAGAAAAGCCTTTTGCGTTCCCTTTTCTGTGTTGCGGCTGGAGGGAAAAGGAAGAAACGCTGAAAGAAAAATGAGATACGAAAAAAACTATTAGCCTGAAAAAACAAATAAGAATTGCATATTATTTCAATCTATTCTATAATAAAGAGTATAGAAATAAAAATTGCGGCATCCGCATTGTGGGATCAGCACAATGTGGCATGCGGTGTCTGGGCACCACACCTCCGAGGAGTACCGCAAAGTTAATTATATGCTATTTTCCTTTTTTATTCAATAGCTGTACTTAATTTTGTGATATTGTTGAGTTTTTTCTTGAACTTTCTTAACTGTGTGTGGGTAGCTGCCATGCGCAGTTTTTATTTTCCGAAAGGACGGACGGATGATGGATAGCCTCAGCCCATTCGATCCTGTCGCGTCTGCTATGTTTTCTAATTCTTAAACCCTTATCCGATGGCTTTATCTGATAAAAAGTACATGATTAAAAGGGTAAGGGAGAGAAAGCGTAAACGAACAAATAAAAAAGCGGCGGCATCCAGCCAGGCATCCGACCTCCTGACTGGCTTGCTTCAGGTGAAAACACCACCCTACACAACGGGCTACAGCCACGTACCGCACGTTTTAATTTTACATGATTTTTCTCAATTAAACAAGACTTTTATGTAGATGATAAACGGGCGCAGTGTAAAGCATTTTCAAATCAAGATAAGATAGGGATATCTGGATTATTTTTTGAAGCTGTGTATGGGTATTTACAACAAACCTTGCATGGCTTTTTTGTTTGTGAAGTTTACGGAGGATGACGGGGAGAGCTTACTCTCCCCTGAAAATCCGCAAACGGAACACCGCTAAAAATAATCTATTCACATAGATGGGGAGGAAATTAAATGCAAGAGCTAGATCACAAGGCCATGGGCCTGCGTATCCGCAAGCAAAGAACGTTTCTGAACATGTCCCGGGAGGAGCTGGCTAAAAAGCTTGATATTACACCAACTTTTTTAGCCGATATCGAGCTGGGTACAAAGGGCTTTTCATTAAAGAGCCTGAACCGTTTCTGCCATGTTTTAAAAATGTCGGCAGACGCCATTCTCTATGGTCCCAAGGACTATATGGGAACAAGATACTCTGAGGTTTTGGAACTGCTGGAACGCTGCCCCAGGGAGAAGGGCAGATATGCAGAGGAAATTTTGACATTGTTTCTTTTAAGCCACGATCCGGTGGAGTAGAGGGGAAGAAACAAAGAGAGAAGGGCTGTGGAATTACCACGGCCCTTTTTTGAAAATTACAATAAAAACATCCACGGAGTCAATATAGTTGATTGACTCTTAAAATTTAATTTACAAAGAAAAATAGTATTGTTTTATTTTTTGTGCCATCATTTTACGGCGTTCTAATAAAAATGTTGGATAATCAGAAGCGTTCATACTGATAATACTCTGGGGAATGCAGTTTGTTTCCAGGTTATCAAACAGTTGAGCTTCATCAAGAATAGTGCCTACCGTCATATTCTTATTCTGACATTGAAGTAAGGCGGATCTGAAATATTCATTTGGCGCTTTTCTTCCAATGGCAATGTTCACACCAGTATCTAAATAGGTATAATTAGCTACTTGGTTATAATCTGTTTTATTGGAAAAACCATTTTGTTTTAGATATTCTTTGGGGAAGATATGATGGACATCCCCTGCAGATAGAAGACTGCTTACTCTGGTGCTGTTTGATAATAACGAGTTATCATTGTTGAAAATTTGTGCGGCAATATAAGTATTAAAAAATGGGCTATTTGTAGATGATGTCTCAAGATTTTGAACTAAACGAACATTCCAAAAAGTATCGGCCAACATCGAATCTTCATTTTCATTAAAAAAGGAAATAAACCCTTTGCTTGCGATGTTTCTTAAATCCCGATCCATTTGTGATTCAGGAGATCCGATGTAGCGGCTTGTTAAGGTTGCAAGGACAAACCACTTTTGAACATATTTTTTGACTTGAATTTTTGGGACTTCGCGGGAGTTTTGCAGCATTAAAAAGAGCGTATAGGCGAAATCTAAAGTCATTTTAGAATTTAGCAGTTTAGATGAGATATATCCTGCGGATTTAATGGCAACCAAAAACTGTTCGAAATGGTATTGGTTCATAAAATTCATAACGCCGGTATTTAACTTTTCAAAACTACTGGCAGCAATTTCCTCCTTAAATTTACGATCAACAAAATCACGCCCTGATAAAAGGCTTACAAGGTCACCAAGCTTTCCTCGACCAAATATATGCATAAAAGAGACTCTGAGCATATCATTATAGTCTGGATCATAAATTTCTTCATTATCATTTTTCAACCAACTTAATTTTGAGGCATAAGGACTGTTCATAAAGTCAGGATCTCTTTTTTCAAGCTGTGAATAGAAGGAAGGATCGACGGCCAAATGACAAAAGTAGTCGATGGCTTTCCTTAGCAGAGTGCCACCATAGTTGTCATCAGCAGCAATTTTTGACATAGCAAAGTCTGCTTCATTCAAACGCTTGCCTTGGGAGTTAATACGCACAAATATTTCAGTTACTTCACTGATATCCAATTGAGGAACTAGAGTAATAGCGCCAAGTTGACAGCTTTTAATGGACAGCAGTTGAGAAACTGCACTATCAACAAGGTCTTCATCGGCATCAGGATTCTCATGTAAATAATGGTTGATAAATTTTCTTGTGGAAAAAGTATCTTGAAATACCTCTGAAACATCTGAAATCCAGGCAGAACTGTTAATATGAGCTGGGGTTTGAACGGCGAAACGATCCTCATTGTCGTTTACCAATGGGTTGAAAGCGATTTTGATACGCTTTTCGTTGTAATCTTCGTCTAAAATGGAATAGCCTGCAATTGCAGTCATTAAGGCGGTAATCCGTTGTTGACCGTCAATCAGCACTTTTTTACCAACAGCATCTTTTCCATTTTTCAAACGTACATCTGGATTTTGCCATATAATGAGATAACCTGTGGGATAGCCGTTGTATAATGAGTCAATTAAATCGCGAACGTGTTTCCCTTTCCAGACAAAAGGTCTTTGAATCTCGGGTATGGCAATATCACCAGCGTTAATGTAACCTAAAATTGAGCTTACAGAGTATTGTGTAACAGAATATTTATCATAAGCAGCAGGCATTTGAATCCTCCTATTAGTTGTTGTAGTGTTATTTGAAATAAATTTAGTACAATATATTTAAAAAAATAGTATTAAGCAGTTTAGCTGTCCAAGTTTGAGACAAGCTTTTGATATAGCCGCATTAGCTCAGCAACACATTGGGCTTCTGAGGTATCTTTGACCGATAAACCATAAGCTTGCATCACGGCGCGATCATTGAGTTGATGTGCTTTTCGAAGCTCCGCTGGCATAGTGGCTTCATCATAGAGGTCGGCAAGGGAGCAGTCGGGATAGAGAGCCCGGGCATCTAAAATAGCCTGGGCGGTTTGTTCGATTTTAGATTTTTGAACTTCCGTTGGAGTGGGCCAGGGGAAGTTGTTATAAACAATATCTTTTGAATAACGGTAGTCACTTTTTAGGCGCCCAGCAACTGCTCGCATCCATGCCATATGTACATTAGAAGTAAGAAGGCCAAAATGATATATTAAAGCATCTTCTATAATCGTTGCTGAATCCGTTGGGATTATTTTACTATCGAGAAACCCTAAAGGAATGTATCTTCTGTTTTCTGATGAGACCCTTGGAATAATAATGTAATTTTCAGGATTTTTTACTTCTCGAAATAAAGTAGGTGTGTTTGCTAGTTTTTGTCTGTCTGGCGCACCTTTTAACCGATCTTGCCTACAAGCTTCAACCCGTCGTATAACCTCAGGCATTTTTCTGATTTCAGATGGGGTTGCGCCAACTAACCAGAGACAGTATCTAAGCTTATTATTAATATATTCTGTTGCACCTGTCAGTTGTTTAATATATTTTTTTGCTGAGGGTTCTCTTCTTAAAAAGTCGTCGTATTCATCTGCTTCGATAATTAAATTACCGCCATCAGCAGGACGATTTCCAGTTGTCATTGAAGGTACGTGACATAAAGCTTTTTTTCTACTTTCAATAAAAACTAAAGGCGCATCAATTAAGTAAGGGCTAATATTTTCAACGACATGCTTAACCATCCCATCTATATAAATTACTTGGTTTTTTGAATTGAAGGCTTGACTGAACCCCACAATTACACAGTGTACAGCAGCTTTTTCTTTTGCTTCGCTACTCCATTTAAAGGTTCTGTAAGCAAAATCAATATGAATACCAAAACGGTCATAAAGCGGCTTCCACACACCAGCAACCTGTTCGCCCTGTGTGATGGAATTTGTTGAAACAAAGGCGGTGCGGATTTTGACTTTATCCATGAATTGGGCAGCTTTAAAATACCAGCCTGCCACATAATCAATTTTGCCAGCAGTTTTATAAGGTTTTCCTTCTTCATCAATATAAATTGAACGGATCTCCTGCTTTTGAGCCGGCGTTTGAAGGGAATAGCCAATAAACGGAGGATTTCCCATAATGTAATTTACATTTTCTTTGGGAACGACGCTTTCCCAATCTAGCTGTAGTGCGTTGGCTTCAATAATATTGGCATAAGACTTTAATGGAAGAAAGTCTAAACTAATGTGGATAACATTTTCGGTTTCTTTCATCATCTGTGATTCTGCAATCCATAATGCTGTCTTAGCAACGGTCACGGCAAAGTCATTAATTTCAATACCATAAAACTGGCTGATGGATACCTGTATTGGGCTGTATGCCTGGTCTGTAAAGCCAATTTGACCATAAGTGATCGCTTCTAAAACCTTATTTTCTAGTCTTCTTAAAGAAAGATAGGTTTCAGTCAAGAAATTGCCAGAGCCACAGGCGGGATCTAAAAATTGCAAACTCCCCAATTTGGCCTGATACTCTTTTAGTTTTTTCTCACGCGTTTTATCCACTGAAACGGATTTTATATCTTCTAATTCTTTACGTAAATCGTCAAGAAATAGCGGATCAATGACTTTATGAATGTTTTCGATGGAAGTATAGTGCATTCCCCCGGAACGTCTTGTTTCAGGGTTTAAGGTGCTTTCAAAAACAGCGCCAAAAATAGTAGGGCTGATTTCACTCCAATTAAAGTCATCACTGGCCTTTTCGAGCAGGAGTTCCTTTATCTTTTCGTTAAACTGGGGTATTTCAATGTTTTCGTCTGAAAACAAACCGCCATTAACATAAGGGAATGAGGCAAGCAGAGGGTCCATATAAGGGTCGCGGTTTTCTGGTTTGGTGTCTAGAACCTTAAAAAGGTCTATCAGGGCGCGTCTTAAGTCTCTTGCTTCGAAGCGGCTGAGGTAATCATAAAATTTACTGTGTTTACCAAATATATCGGCATCTTCGGCATACAAACAAAATACAAGGCGGACGCAAAGCATATTTAAACTTTTTAACGATTCTTCATTTGCAGGATTTAGATATTGTTTTAAAATTTCATCGTATAATAGCCCTACAATTTCGCCCGCTTGAATTGAAATTTCCATTTCCCGCTTTAAATGCTCGTTTCCGGTGTCAACAAGAAAAGCAAGACGATAATACTCAGTGGGAAGATTTTCAAGTAAAATTTCTTCGGGTTCATTTGCAGGATTTTCCATATCATAAACGAGAAAAGTACTAAAGTTGCAGGTTACAATCCAGCGTGGGCGTTGAGAATAAGGCAGCTCAGCTGCATACCGTTTCGCCTGCTGTATAGGCTTTAGCAGTGTACCATCGGATTGCTTAATAGGCTTTCTCAGATCTTTTCCTAATCCCTTTTGTTCAATGAGTACATGCGTAGAGGGTATAATGCCATCAATAAAACTGGTATGATCCAGGTGAACCTGATCTTCAAATACAATGAAGTTTTCTGGCTCCTCGATGCCATACACATTTCGAAGTAAAGCAAGCCAAAATTTCTGACTTTCTCCCTTTTCATAACCTTTACCTTTCCAAGTATCTGCAAATTTTTTAGCAGCAATTCGTTGTAAATTGTCCGTCATCTATATATCTCCCATTAAAGCAGAATTATTTCTAGTGTTAGAATTAAGTATAGCATACTGGCTAAAGAAATATAATATTTATGAAAAATTTGAATAGATATTTTATTGTTTTAAAAACGGAGATAGCGGGAAAGAAAAGCCGCTCTCAGAAGCATTGACAAGCGGATTAGAATGGTTATAATATATTTTAGAATATAAAAAAGATTGCATGGCAGTGATGTTTGCAAAATACACGGAATGAGGAGGAGCTTTATATGACAAAAGAGAAACGGGCCCTGGCAATCATTGACCGGCTCAAAAAAGAATACCCTGATGCGGAGTGTAGTTTGGAGTATGACCAGAAAGAAGCTTGGCGGCTTTTGGTGAGCGTGCGGCTGGCGGCTCAATGCACTGACGCCCGCGTCAACGTGGTGGTTAAGGAGCTCTATGCAAAATTTCCGGATGTAACGGCCCTGGCTCAGGCAGAGCCTGAGGAAATCGAGGCCATTGTGCGGCCCTGCGGTCTTGGTAAAAGCAAAGCCAGAGATATCAGCGCCTGTATGAAGATTCTCCGGGACCAGTATGACGGGATGGTGCCAGATGACTTTGACGCGCTTTTAAAGCTGCCAGGCGTGGGAAGAAAAAGCGCAAACCTGATCGTGGGGGATGTTTTTGGAAAACCGGCTATTGTCACAGATACGCACTGCATTCGTCTGGTTAACCGGATGGGACTGGTGGAAAACATCAGGGACCCCAAAAAAGTGGAGATGGCACTGTGGAAGCTCATCCCGCCGGAAGAGGGCAACAGCTTTTGCCACCGCCTGGTCCTCCACGGGCGGGAAATTTGTACGGCCAGGACGAAGCCGCACTGTGAACGCTGCTGTCTGGCGGACATCTGTGAAAAAAATGGGGTTTAGAGAAAACTGCTCTCTTAATGGGCTTGCAGGCAGGAGGCAGATGGCGTATGATTAAGTTAAATCAATGAAGAATAAAGCAGCCAGGCATTGCCGCTGAAGATGAACTTTAAGCCAGCCGCCAAAAACGAATACGCTGATTTAGCTGAATGCGTTAAAGTGAATGGAAAGAAAAGTTGGAAAAGGCGCTTTGCTGGGTGTGTAGTTTACAGTGATTTAGAGATTAGCCAGTGCGATAAAGCTGGCACAATGTGATCCACTTTTGAGTTTAAAACATAAGTATCCGTTTTTGGGAAAGCGCGCGCCTGAAAACAGCTCAAAACTTCAAAAGGGGAGCACAAGAGCCGGAGCTGTCGAACAAATTCTGGAAAAGGGCCCGTTTAGAGTTTGATAACATGATGGTAACGGCAGAAAAAGTATGAAATTACAATTTGACTGGTAATAATGCTTTGCTTTATTAAGCGAGCCCTGGAATGTTTTCCAGGGCTTTTTTTATTTTTTGAAGTCTGTATTTGTATGGTAAAAATAATTTTGGGATTGTCCGTCATAGAGGGCGAGCTTCAGGGGCTTTCGGATGATGGTCAGGGTGATGTCAGTGCTGCTGTGGAGGATGACCTTGGTTTTCTGAACCGTATAGGTTCCATTTCCATAAATGTTGGATTCAAAGGTTTCGTCCGGGTAAAGGGTGATGCAGCAGGTGGAATCGCCTTCTGGCAACCAACTGCCTGGCTGTATTTTCATCGTTGAGGTAACAATCAAAATCATCGAAAAAAACAAGATAATGAAGATGGCTGCAATCAGATTGAATTTTTTGTCCATACGCTCCTCCGGCGATTTTTTCTTATTATAACAGAATAAATATAGCAAGTAAATCAATTAAAATGCAATATTATGATTTTTAAATATTATATAATATTTAAAATTGATTAAAATTCTATAATATAAAAATATAAATTCTACATTATGGAATCAATGAAGTGGGTTTATTTGCTAAAGGCATTTTTGGGTTAAAAATCCCTTTTAATGAAGCACCTTAATTTTTATTATTTTTTTAGAAAATGGAATTGACAAAACCTGATTATGGAACTATAATACAAATATGGAATTAATGATTCCGTATTATGGAATACAGGAGGAAGTATTAAATGATTGAAATTCGTTGGCATGGTCGTGGGGGACAAGGTGCCTTCACAGCAGCCCGGCTCTTGGGAGATGCCGTTGTGTGCGACGATAAATCGGCGTTGGCTTTTCCATCGTTCGGCCCAGAACGTAGGGGGGCTCCGGTATTAGCTTTTACACGAATTGATGATGAGCCAATCAAGGATAGAAGCGATGTTGTCGATTGTGATTGTGCCATTGTGTTGGATGAGACGCTTTTAGGCGCGCCGGTTAAGGCGGGGTTAAAGCCTGGGGCAAAGGTGATTATCAATACAATGAAACCTGCAGAGGCATTTGATTTCAGCGACTGTGAGGACTGCAAGGTTATAACCGTCGATGCGACAGGCCTTGCGCTGAAAATCCTTGGACGGCCCATCACAAATGTCCCTTTATTGGGTGCGCTGACAGCGGCCACAGAGTTGACAAGCCTTGACTCCATCTATAAGGCGATTGATACGCAGCTCCCTGAAAAGGTGCGGGCAAAAAATAAAACGCTTTTGGAAGAAACCTATAATACTGTAAAGGAGGCACTCTAAATGAACCGACCTAAATTATCGCCGCCACAGCCGGCAGGCACGATCGAGCAGCTGCCCATGGGGCCGTCAACACGATCAGGCCATCTGATTGACGTAAGCTCAGGGATGCGGACATTCCGGCCGGTGATCGACGCGGAAAAATGTGTTAACTGTCTGCGCTGCTTTTTAGTGTGTCCCGATGGCACCATTGATAAATCAGGAGACATCCTTGAAATAGATTATGATTACTGTAAAGGCTGCGGCGTTTGTGCGAAAGCATGTAAGGTTGAGGCCATTACAATGATTAAGGAGGCAGACGCATGAGCGAAAAATTATTTGTATCCGGCGACGAGGCGGTCGCATTGGCGGTCAGACAGGCAAAACCACATGTGATTGCCGCTTACCCCATCACACCTCAGACAATTGTAGTAGAACGTCTGGCGGATTATGTAGAGGATGGCAGTCTTGACTGCCAGTACATGTATGTGGAATCTGAACACAGCGCCATGTCGGCTGTTATCGGCTCCGCAGCCATGGGCGCCCGCTCCTTTACCGCAACATCGAGCCAGGGGCTTTTATACATGGTTGAAGGCCTGCACTATGCCAGCGGTTCCCGTTTCCCAATTGTTATGATGAACGCAAACCGTTCACTGGCAGCGCCCTGGAATATTTACGGTGATCAGAGAGACTCTTTATCTCAGCTGGAATCAGGCTGGATTCAACTGTATGTTGAAAACGTTCAAGAAGCCTTTGATACCACCATTCAGGCTTTCAAAATCGCCGAGGATCCTGAGGTCATGACGCCGGTCATGGTCAACCTGGATGGTTTTGTTTTAACCCATACCTATGAGCCTCTTGAGATGACCGATCAGGCGGCAGTAGACGCGTATATCCCGTATCAGGACTACATTAACAAGCTTAATCTGGAGGACCCGGTGAGCACCTGTATTACTGCGGGACCGACCTATAATACAGAGTTCCGTTATCAGCAGCAGATCGCAATGCTGAAGGCTGAGCAGGTGATTGACGAAAGTGACGAGGAATTCGGAAGACTTTTCGGGCGCACCTACGGTGGTATGGTAGAAGCGTACCAGTGTGAGGATGCGGAAGCAATCCTGGTGACAATCGGCAGTGTGACGGGAACAGCCCGTGTCGTTGTGGATGCCTGCCGCGCAGAAGGTAAGAAGGTTGGCCTGCTGAAGCTCCGCTGTGTACGGCCGTTCCCAACGGAAAAGGTCGCAGAGATCGTTAAAAACGCTAAAGCGGTCGGTGTCATGGAACGTGATATCAGCTTTGGATTTGAAGGCGCAGTTTACTCTGATTTTAACTCTGCCCTCAAGCAGCAGGGTGTGGATGTACCGACCTATAATTATGTTGGCGGCTTAGGCGGCCGCAGCATCTCAAAGGAAGACATCAGCAGTATCTTTGACGCACTGCTGGCAGGCAACACTGAAAAGCCTGTTGAATTTATTAATGTAAGGAGGGACATTGATTATGGCGCTTAATGCAAAAACAATCCCAAATGAAGAACTGTTTTATGGTCATAAGGCCTGCGGTGGCTGCGGCGGAGCTCTTGCGATTCGTCTGGCCCTTAAGGTGCTGGGAGAACGAAGCATTGCGGTTATCCCGCCGAACTGTATGTCAACGGTTGCTTTCGTATATCCGCATATGCCATTGTTTGTCAATGGGATTATACCTCCCTTTGCCGCAACTGCGGCAGTGATGTCCGGTGTTTTGGCGGGAGCCAAAGCCCTGGGGCTTGAGGACTACCATGTCGTTGGCTTTGCCGGAGACGGAGGCACCTCCGATATTGGCCTGCAGGCTCTGTCGGGAGCTATTGACCGTAACGATAAGGAAATTTTTATCTGCTACGACAATGAAGCTTACATGAACACCGGAATTCAGAAAAGTGGCTTAACGCCCTATGGGGCAAAGACCACAAACACGCCGGCAGGAAAAAATATTCATGGCGCGGCGCGGCCAAAGAAAAAAATCTTTGAGATCATTGCAGCTCATGAAATCCCATATGCGGCTACTGCCAGTGTCGGCTATCCGGAAGATTATCTGAGAAAGCTGGAAAAAGCCAAAAACTGTGACGGGCCATCCTTTATCCACGTATTGGCTCCCTGCCCGACAGGCTGGCAGACACCCACGGATATTTCAATCGAGCTGGCAAAAGAAGCCGTCGATAACGGCCTGTGGTATCTGGCAGAATATGAAAACAAGGAATTTACCCTGAACCGCAATCCTAAAGAGTTTGCCGATATTTCGGATTATCTCTCAAAACAGGGCCGGTTTTCACATCTTGATGAAAATGACATTGCGCTTATCGCAGAAGGCAGAGATGAAACCTGGGAAAAAATACGAAGAGATTGGGTAAAATAGGAGAAAAAGATGAAAACAGCACGCGATTATATTGACAGCCTGCGCGGCCGGGATATCAAAGTTTATATAAAGGGAGAGCTGATCGACAGCGATAAGGTCATCGACCATCCCTTTATTAAAGGCCATGTCAATGCAGCTTCCATGACCTACGCTCTGGCAGGCAGCCTGCAATATGAAGATTTAATGACCACCACCTCCCATTTAACAGGGAAGAAAATTAACCGGTTTACACATATCCATCAAAGCGTCAGCGATCTGGTGAAAAAAGTCAAGATGCTTCGTATGATCTCTCAGAAAACAGGTACCTGCTATCAGCGCTGTGTGGGCTTTGACGCCATGAACGCGACCTATTCCGTTACCTATGATATGGATAAGGCGATGGGGACAGAATACCACGAACACTTTAAAAAGTTTCTTCTGTATGTACAGGAAAACGATCTGATGATTGCCGGCGCCATGACAGATCCGAAGGGTGACCGCAGCCTGCGCCCAAGCCAGCAGGCAGATCCGGATTTGTTTGTCCATGTCGTGGATAAAAATGAAGACGGCATTGTTATCCGCGGGGCGAAAGCGCATATGACAGGGATGGTCAATTCCCATGAAATGCTGATAATGCCCACCATGGGAATGAAGGAAGATGACGCAGACTATGCTGTCTGCTGCGCACTGCCGGTGGACGCTCCGGGAGTAATCCATATCTTTGGCCGTCAGACAAATGATGACCGTAAAATGGAAGGTGAGATTGACCAGGGCAACGCAAAATTCGGTATTGTCGGCGGCGAATGCCTGACGGTTCTCAATGATGTTTTTGTCCCGTGGGAGCGTGTGTTCATGTGCGGCGAAACACCCTATTCTGGGCTTTTGGTCGAACGTTTTGCCTGCTACCACAGACAGAATTACGGCGGCTGTAAGGGCGGTGTTTCCGATGTTGTGGTCGGCGCGGCTGCGCTGATGGCAGACTACAGCGGCTATGGAAAGGCGGGCCATGTTAAGGAAAAGATCAACGAGATGATTCACCTGACTGAAACCCTCTATGCCTGCTCCCTTGCGTGCTCCTGCGAAGGAAAGCCCACGGAATCCGGCGCTTATTTTGTAGACCCGCTGCTGGCCAATGTCGGTAAACACAATGTGACACAATTGATTTACGACATCGACCGTTTGGCACAGGATATTGGCGGTGGTATAATTGCTACAATGCCATCGGAATCTGATTTGCGGAATCCGGAAATCGGCAAATATGTGGATAAATACCTGAAAGGCGTGGCAGATGTGCCGACCGAGGACCGAATGCGCATCGGCCGCCTGATCGAAAATATGACCGGTGGTACGGCACTGGTGGAAAGCATGCACGGCGCAGGATCGCCCCAGGCTCAGAAGGTCATGTACTCCAAGCTTTCCAATCTGGAGCAAAAGAAGGAGTTCGCAGCGCACCTGGCAGGAATCCACTCTGATAAAAGTGAGGAAGAATAAAGATGAGCAACGAGATCAATACTTATTTTTCGCAGGTAGCGAATGAATACCCGGCTTCGGGAATCCGGAAAATGTTTGAGATAGCAGCACAGTATGACCCAAAGGAAATTGTGAATTTAACCGTTGGTGAGCCGAATTTTGATACGCCGCAGAATGTAAAGGACGCGGCAAAGAAAGCCATCGACGATGGATTTACCCACTACAACCCAAATGCGGGAATGCCAGCGCTGCGTGAGGCTGTAGCCGAAAGCTATGCCCATTACAACTGCGGTTACCAGGCAGATAATGTCATCATTACCGTCGGTGCTTTAGAGGCGCTGACTCTGGGACTTTTAACCATTGTTAACCCCGGAGATGAGGTGCTCGTGCCTGACCCGTGTTTCCCCAACTACCTGGGCCAGATTATGATTACCAAGGCAAAGCCGGTAACCGTCCCTGTTTATGAAGAAAACGACTATAAAATTCAGGCAGAAGATATTGAGAAGGCCATAACCCCCAAAACCAGGGCGATTATTCTCAATTCCCCCAGCAACCCTCTTGGTTCCATACTGGAAGAAGAGGACGTGAGAGCAATCGCCAGGGTTGTTGAAAAATACAATCTGTATGTTTTCTCAGATGAAGTCTATGACAAAATCATTTACGATGGGCACAAGCACTTTAGTATGGCGCAGATACCAGAGCTGACAGATCAGGTTATGGTCATGAACAGTTTTTCAAAAGCCTATGCCATGACAGGATGGCGCATTGGCTATCTGCTGGCAGACAGCGCGCTGACAAAAAGAATGGCCCAGATCCAGGAAGGGATGGTGTCCTGCGTGTCCACCTTTACACAGGTGGCTGCCATCGAAGCGCTGAAGGGTCCCCAAACCGAAGTGCAGCAGATGATCGCAGATTATACCAGACGCCGTGAGATTTTAATTGACGGCCTCAACGCGATTCCAGGCTTTAGTGTAAAAAAATCTCCAGGCAGCTTCTACGCATTTGCCAACATTAAAGCCTTTGGAAAAACATCACAGGCCTTTGCCGAAGACCTGGTCCGCGAGGCGAAGGTCATCACCGTGCCGGGTTCTGCTTTCGGCAGCATGGGTGAAGGCTACATGCGCTTTGTCTTTGCGAATTCAGACGAAAATCTGAAGGAAGCCCTTCAGCGAATTGACGCATACGTTAAGAAAAACTATTAATTTATTTTAAAGATAAACAATCCTCTATCCCCCTCTTGAAATAAATAAGCAAAAAATAAAAATGTAAAAATACCATTAATCTCTCTACCAAAATACCAAACCTTTAAAATTTATGATTAATATGGAGTAAGAAATTGAACAATCAAAAATCAGAATACAATCCTTATGATAACTTTTTGGAAGTTGTAGACACAGCCGCAGGTAAGCTGGGTTTAGACAAAAATGAATACATCACAATCACTTATCCTGAAAGAGAACTGCAGGTAGCGGTTCCCGTACATATGGACGATGGCTCCATACGTGTGTTCAAGGGCTACCGTGTGCAGCATTCCAGCGGCCGCGGCCCAAGCAAGGGCGGTATCCGCTTTCATCCCAATGTCAATATCGACGAGGTAAAGGCCCTGGCGGCGTGGATGACCTTTAAATGCGCGGTTGTCAACATTCCATACGGCGGCGCCAAGGGTGGGGTTGAAGTCGATCCTTCGGAATTATCCAGAGGAGAAATGGAACGCCTGACAAGACGCTATACCGCGGCAATTTTACCCCTTATCGGGCCAGAACGCGATATTCCCGCACCGGATGTGAACACAAACGCGGAGGTAATGGGCTGGATCATGGATACCTACAGTATGTTCAAAGGTTATTCTGTTCCTGGCGTGGTCACAGGAAAGCCCATTGATATCGGCGGGTCCCTTGGAAGAAATGAAGCAACCGGCCGTGGCGTCAGCATTGTGGCCATGGAAGCCTTTAAATACCTGGGCATCGACTCGCCGTCTCTGCGCATTGCCGTACAGGGTATGGGGAATGTTGGCGGCACCACTGCGCGCCTGCTGTCCGAAGCCGGCTATAAGATCGTTGGTGTCAGCGATGTCTCCGGCGGATACTATAAGGCAGACGGACTGGATATCAGTGACCTGGAAGCCTATATCGCAAACAGCAGCACCCACTCTCTGGAAGGGTACAGCGCTGAGGGCGTCGAAAAAATTGATAACGACGGCCTGTTGTGCTGCGACTGTGATGTGCTGATTCCCTGCGCGCTTGAAAACCAGATTACCGCGGATAACGCAGACCGTATTCAGGCAAAATTAATCGTTGAGGGCGCTAACGGCCCGACAAGCGTGGAAGCCGATGAAATTCTTACAAAGAGAAATATAGCCGTTATCCCAGACATTCTCGCAAATGCCGGCGGCGTTGTTGTATCTTATTTTGAGTGGGTTCAGAACACCCAGAATCTGACCTGGGATGAAGACAATGTCAACAGTACGCTGCGTAAAATTATGGTTGACAGCTTTGGTGAGGTTCAGAATATCCACGATACCGACGCAGTAACATTCCGTGTCGCCGCCTACATTCTTGGGCTTAAACGCCTGAGCATGGCGACAAGAATCCGCGGTATCTTCCCATGATATAAGATTATTGGGCAGTAACTTTGTAACAATCTTATCGGAGAAGACACCTTCTGCTTGAAATAACCATATCGAAGACACTTCGAAATCAGAGACATGATGCGCCGGTAAGATCGTGCAGAATGTTGCAAAGTTTTAATATATTGCTAATAACTCTTTTATCAGAAAAATGCCCGCTTCCTTATTTCCTACGTGCTTATGGGCAAAGAATGATGAAAGAGTTATTTTTTTAAGATTTGACTTTGAGGGTTAGATCTGTAAAATTAGATTATCAGACATAGGGGGGAGCAGCATGGAGTATCGTATTTTATTTGATTTTGGAAGTACCTTTACGAAGGCGGCGGTGATCTGCAAAGAAGAAAAGGCAGTGGTTTTTACCACCCGCCATCCGTCAACGGTGAAGGAAGACGCGCGGATTGCCATGGAAGCGTGCCTTTCGGATATCCGCAGAGCCATCGGCGAGAACGCGGCGGACAGCGCTGAGAAATATGCTTCCAGCAGCGCAGCCGGCGGACTCCGGATTGTGGTGGTTGGATTGACTTATAACCTGAGCATTTCTGCGGGGAGAAATGCGGCCTTTGGTGCAGGCGCTAAGATTATTCACGTCACAAGCGGCGCTCTGACAAAGGAAGAAATTGAAAAAATAGAAGCGCTGCCAGCTGAGATGATTCTGCTGTGCGGAGGCTATGAAAATGGCAACCAGACGATTATCAGGCACAATGCGGAAATGATTGCCCAGAGCCAGATTAGCTGTCCGGTTATCTATGGCGGGAACAGTCAGATTGCGCAGGAGATTCGCGCGAAGCTGCTGCAAAATAAAAAGGAATGTTTTCAGGCGCCCAATATTATTCCTCAGGTCGGGGTTTTGGATATTGATGTGGCCGAAGAGATTATCCGCCATCTGTTTATGAACCGTATTGTAGATATGAAGGGACTCGGCGATATTATCAAGCTGGTTGACGGCCCCATTGTTCCGACACCGGCAGCGGTTTTGGACGCAGGCCTTCTGCTGTCTCAGGGGACCACGGGGCATGACGGCCTTGGCGAGTTAATGCTTGTGGATATCGGAGGCGCGACAACGGACATACATTCCTACGCGGAGCATACCTCCTATGAGGGGGCAAGGCTTGTAGGCGCAGACGAGCCTTATGCCAGAAGGACCGTTGAGGGCGACCTGGGAATGCGCGAGTCGTCCGATGTGCTGGTGCGTGAGCTGGGAATGGAATTTTTCGCAAATGAAATAGGAGTATCGGGGGAGGTGCTTGAAAAGTCCATATCGAACAGAGTGCACAATACTAAATTTCTGCCGGACACTTCCCTTGAAAAACGCATTGACCAGATCATTGCTGAGAGCGCTGCATACCTGGCGGCCAGACGGCACGCGGGCGTCATTGAGCATAAAAGCAGCAATTACTGCCGCAGAATGCAGCATGGAAAAAATTTAACTCATGTGCAGACCATTATCGGAACAGGCGGTCCGATTATTAACAGTGAAAATCCTGAAGCTATCCTGAAGCATGTTCTCAGGAGGGAAAAGGGAGAGAAGGACGCGCTGCTTCCTTTGACAGGTGATTTTGTGGTGGACCGGAATTATATTCTATATGCAGTGGGTCTGCTGAGCTATGTTGATAAAAATTTGGCGTTTGCTGTTGGAATGAACAGTATTATAAAAAAATAAGAGGATCAAGGAGACACTAACCATGGAAATTAAAATGAAAAAACGATTTGAGTATAAGAATTTGCCGGATATGAAGAGTATTTTGGACGAAGTGGATAAAGTGGCCGCGAATACCGTTATTGGAAAAACTTTGTTCATGGAAGAAAAGGGAGTGGCGTCTGAAGCCGAATATAAGCGTAAGATGGCAGAAGAAGGCCATATCATGAAGCACAGCCATATTGGCTGGAATTCATGGGACGCCACCGCAAAAGGCGTGGAAGAAGTTTATAATACCCTTCAGAAGCGGGGCAGCTATGTCGATCGTTTTGGATTTTGCCTGGACTGGGTTATGGGCGTACCAGAAAAATACCGTGATAAGCTGCCTGTAGGAACAGGGCTGACGTTTAAAAACCCTGATGAATGGCAGAAGCTTGGGCAGATTGTCCCTGTTCAGCCGCATCTGGGCGACCATATGATCGCCTCATGTAATTCCTTTGAAAATACACGCTACGCGCTGGCAGCCGGTGTAACAACAATTGGAAACGTTTCGCACTACTATACCTATGAATATCCTGGGGTAGATATTGAGGAGCAGCGCGTTATTGATATGCTTAAGGCCATTGTTTTAATGGGAAAATTTAAAGACCAGGGAACCATTATCCATTCAAATGTTGACGATGGATTCGGCTCTCAGTTCCATGACCTGGCCAACCTTGTGGGCTGGTGTATCATGGAAAGATATATCGTAGAGGAATTGCTGGGCGGCCGAATGTGCCACTGCTTCGGCAATCTTTTCAGCGACCCTGTTTTGCGTATGACCTTTAATCAGGCGATGTGGGAAATCAACACCTACAAGACCCCCGGATCCATGATCTATGGCAACACCATTGACTTCGGCTTTGACTATGACCGCAACTTCGGCGCTTTGTCCTCCTTTGTCATGGCAGACAGCATGGGACAGTCGAAGTGTCCGACCGGCCACGCAGTAACGCCAATTCCTGTGACAGAGGCGGCTCGTGTTCCGTCGATCGAGGAGATTGTGCAGGCGCATATGACGGTGGACATGATGATTGAAAAAGGACGCTATTACTCGCCGTATATCAACTGGACAGAGATAAACGCCGAGAAGAACCTGCTGGTGGCGTGCGGCAGAATCTTTTTTGAGCGGATTATGAATGGACTTGATGATTTAGATGTGGATATTACCCATGCAGGAGAAATATTGGGCGCGTTAAAATCCATTGGTTCAGAACAGCTTGAAGAAGTTTTTGGCGTTGGAAAAGCAGATAAGCTGGCAATGCGCGGTCGTGTGCCGGTGCGTCCGACCAACATCGTCATGACCATCAATGAACGCCAGCGTGAGATCAGCGACCAGATCCAGAATCTTGAAGGCGCTCTCCAGGATGTTAACGTGATTATCGGTTCAACCGACGGCCATGAGTTCGGAAAAGAAATTGTGAAAAGTATTCTTATTCAGGCCGGTGCGAATGTATTTGACCTAGGGAAAAGCGTCCCGGTACAGGATATCCTGGATACGATGATTGAAAGTGAAAGCCGTTTTATCGTGATAAGCAGTTTTAACGGCATTGCGCTCAGCTTTGCCCGGGAAATGCTGGAAGGCCTTGAAAAGAGCGGCATGGACGCGCACCTGATCATGGGCGGGCTTCTCAACGAAAATAAAGATGGCAGCGATCTGGCTGTGGACGTCAGCGATGATCTGCGCGCTCTCGGCGTGTCCTGCGATAATAACGCTGAGGGACTGGTCGATACGATTCGGGCTTTTCTGTAAATTGCAGACATAAAAAAAGAATTGAAAAAATAGAATAATTGTTATATAGTTAGTAATATAGAATCGGGAATTCTAAATTAAAGAATCGAGGTGAGAAATACGGCTAAAAATGAAAATAATACAATGGCAAAAGGGAAACCCGCAGAAAAGGAAACCTCATTTTCAAAATCGATCCTGAAAACCCTGAGCATTTTGGAACAATATTCCAAAGCGGATGAACTTGGAATCAAAGAGCTCAGCGAGAGTACGGGAATCCCTGCCAGCACCGTGCAGCGAATCGTAAACACCCTTGTTATGAAGCAGTATCTGGTGCAAAATCCGCATACTTTAAAATATCAGCTGGGCATTGCGTTTTTTAATATCAGCAGCCGTTATTCCAACAGCCGTGACTGGGTAGAGGTAGCCAAAGCGCATATGGAAGAACAGGTCGAAAAAACGCAGGAAACCGTCAATTTGGCTATTTTGCAGGGAAAGAGTGTCATTTATCTGACCAAGGTAGACTCCCCGCATATCCTGCGCCCTAATTTTACAGTAGGGACAGCCTATCCTGCGCTGAATACCGCCCTTGGCAGATGCCTGCTGGCATATCAGCCGTGGGATAAAGTCGAGAGAATGATCAGGCTGCAGCCGAATTTTAATAAAGATATCAACGAATTTCATGAAATGCTGGAGGAAGTTGAGCGGAATGGCTATGCGACAGAGGATGAGGAGTTTCAACCTGGCCTTTTTTGCATCGCTGCCCCGGTATGGGACGCGAATGACCGCGTTGTCGCGGCAATCAGCACGAGTATCCCAAAAATAAGACTGGATGAAAGCAATAAAGAGAATATTATAGGTATGATGCAGTCTACAGCATCTCAGATTTCACTGGATTTGAAAAAGAGATTTACATATATTGATGTAGATAAGCTATCCTCAACAATCCGTTAATGCTTAAAAAGCCCTTGTGATAACATTATATATCACGAGGGCTTTTTTAATTTGTATAAAAACAATAAATTACGAAAATAGCTTGACAAGAAAACAGGAAAGTAATACTATGAATACAATATATATTTTAGTATACCAAAATATATATTGTATTTAAAAAATGGAGGAATTATGAAAGAAAAATATAAAGAGGAAAAATCACTGACGGAGCAAGTATACTCAAAAATCAAGGAAAGGATACTGACACTTGATTATCCACCAGGGATTGCCATTACTGAAGCAAATCTGGCTGAGGAATTTTCAGTGAGCCGTATGCCGGTTCATATCGCGATCCAAAAATTAACCAATGAGGGATGGATTGAGACAGGCTTCCGCAAAAAAGTTTATGTGAAGGGAATTTCAGTAAAGGACGTAAGGGAGATTTACGAAATCCGGGAGATTCTGGAGGTCAAGGCTCTGGACACCATTTTTGAAAAAAAGTTGAATTGGGATTTTTCATTTAAAATTGAAGAAAAATTTGTCCGTATGAAGGCCAGCTACCATGATTACTATGCCTTTGAATATGCGGACAGCGAGGTGCACCGGACAATGGTCAGTGTTTTAGACAATAAAAGGATTGATCAGATTTACCTCAACCTTCAGGATGAGCTTGTGAGAATTATGGTTTTGATTTTCAAATATCGCAAAAGGGATAATGATTATGCAAAACAGGTCATTGAAAGTATGAGGAAAATCATCATGGGTATCAGGGAGAATCGCTATGATGATGCACTATACCAATTAAAAAATGAGCACCTCGCCTCTGGACTTGAAGAAGCGTTGGAAGCAGTTGATTTTTATAATGAGAGAATCATGTAACTGCGGATTTAAAAACAGTTCCCTATTTTGAAATATGGTTTTTACAATAAATTTCATATTGACAATTGCACAGATACCAGATATAATTTGACTATAATATGGAATTAATGATTCCGTATAGTGGAATCGCATAAAAGCGTTCCAGTAAAGCAGAAAGGAGTAAAAGGAATGTCAGTAGTATCGATTCAAAAAACTGAAGGAAACGATTATGCAAGTATTCAGGCATCTGTGCAGAAAGCCATTGCTGATTGCGGCGGTCTCAGCGACATCATAAAGCCTGGGTACAAAGTCCTAATTAAACCCAATTTGGTAGCCGTGCCAGATGACCGCTTGTCCGGCGGCGTTACACGTTGGGAAGTCGTTAAGGCCATTGCAGAGATGGTGAAAGATGAAGGAGGGGTACCGATCATCGCGGAGTCCAGCGCAGCAGGCGTTGATACCGAGGAAGTCATAAAAGCGTGCGGGTATGACCAGCTGCGCGAAGAAGGCTATTCAGTTATCGACTTAAAAAAGCAGGCAAAAAAAGTTAAAATCCCTGTGCCGGACGGAAAACTGATCAGTGAGCTGAGCTCCTGGGATGTTGTGGCAGAGGCCGACGCCATTATCACAGTGCCTGTTATGAAAACACATGACCAGACAGAAGTTACCCTTGGACTAAAAAATCTTAAGGGGCTGATCGGCGATGTACAGAAAAAGGAGTTTCATTCCATTGGCGTAATAAACGGTGTCATCGACATTATCCAGACGGTAAAGCCTGTCCTTAATGTTATTGACGGTACATTTTGTCAGCAGGGTCTGGGGCCGATTTTTGGCGAAACGGTTGTAATGGATCTCATTGTTGCTTCAAAGGATGTTGTTGCTTGTGACGCGGTAGCCAGTGTTATTATGGGCTACAAGGTGGATGAACCAATGCTGACGGTTGAGGCGAATGCCAGAGGGCTTGGAGAAATGGATCTCGATAAAATTGAGATCAAAGGAAAACCCATTGAAGACGTTAAACACCGTTTCAAACGCTCGAGTGAAGTAGAAATTGAAGGCCTGCCGCCATATAAGCTGATTTTTGCTGAAGGAGCATGTACAGGCTGTCGAAATACCGTTATCAGCTCATTGATGGATTTGAAAAGCCAGGAATTAACCCAGTATCTGGAAGGAAAAATCTTGGTAGTGGGGCCGGTAAAAGAAGAAGAACTGCCGCCGGAATCCACGCCGGAAAACACTGTGTTAATCGGAAAATGCACTAATCCGCTCAAGGGTAAAGGCCGTTCCGTAAAGGGGTGTCCTCCGGGAAATGTTTTTGTTGTACAGGGTATTGTCGGCGATGAAGTGAAGGTTGGCCGGAGATACAGCGATGCGGATGAAGAAAAGATAAACTAGTTTTAATTTAAGAGGCTTATATAAGGGGAAAAAGTATGTTCAAAAAAATGGTGGCAATTGAACGGTTGAATCTGACACCGGAAGCAGAAAACAGGCTGTCGCAGTATGCAGAAAAAGTACAGTTTTACTACAGTATTCCTGAGGACAATGCGGCGATTATCAAACGGATCGGCGATGCCGACGCGGTGCTTCTAAGCTATACCAGCCAGATTGACAGTGAGGTGCTGAATGCCTGCCCGAATATTAAGTATATTGGGATGTGCTGCAGCCTGTACGCACCGGAGAACGCCAATGTGGATATCGCTGCGGCAGAGGAAAAAGGAATTGTGGTTAAAGGGGTCCGTGATTATGGCGATGAAGGCGTGCCGGAATATGTAATCAGCGAGCTTGTCCGATTGCTGCACGGGTTTGGCGGCACTATGTGGAAGAGTGCGCCGATGGAACTCACGGATATTAATATTGGTGTGATGGGGATGGGAACAAGTGGTACGATGGTCGCCCGTGCTTTAAAATTCTTTGGTGCAAATGTCTACTACTTCAGCAGAACAAGAAAACCGGAATTAGAGAACAAGGAAGGTTTTATATGGCTTCCCAAAGACAAACTGCTTGAAAAAGTAGACATTTTATGTACCTGTTTAAATAAAAACGTGATCCTGATGAACGAGCGCGAATTTGAAATTTTTGGTAATGGGAAGATTTTTGTGAATACATCAATCGGGCCATCACACGACATAAGTGCACTGAAAGAATGGCTGAAGAATGAGCAGAACTACGCTTTGAGTGATACATTGGGAGGGCTTGGATCAAAAGAATTCTCAAACTATCCAAATGTTTTTTGCCCAAATAAGGCAGCAGGATCGTCTGCTTTGTCAAAAGTTAGATTGAGCCAGAAAGTAATTAAAAATATTGAGGACTATCAAAAAAAAGCGGATGTATAACGGTTAAAAAAATGCGAAAAGGCTCGCGACAACCTCTTCGCAGGTAAGTGAAATTTAAGAAAGAGAAAACCATGAAACTATTTAAAAATAACCAAACAGCAAAAGAAGTTAAACCAGAAAGAGAAACGACTTTTGGAATGTCTGTCATTGTTTTGATAGCTGCAATCGGGGTTCTGTTAATCGGCGTGGTAGGCCTTAAACTAGACCCTCATATTCCAATTTTGATGAGTGTCACAGTCCTTTTAGTTTACAGTATTTATCTGCGTATTCCGTGGAAAGATATGCGCGATAGTATCTGTAAGAGTATTTCAGAATCCATAGAGGCTATTTTAATTATTTGCCTGATTGGGGTTACTGTTGGAACCTGGATGTCCAGCGGTACTGTGCCATTAGTTATATATTATGGACTTAAAATTTTCTCACCGCAATGGTTCTTGTTATCTATTCTGCTGTTGTGCTGTATCATGTCTGTTGTAACAGGGTCCTCATGGACAACCGTTGGTACAATTGGGGTTGCCTTTATGGGGGTCGGAATTGGTTTGGGAATCCCGGCAGGTCTCACTGCTGGCGCGATTCTTTGCGGTGCTTATTTTGGCGATAAGCAATCGCCGGTTTCCGATACAACAAATTTTGCTGCAGCTGTGTCAAAAGGCGGACTTTATGAAGTGGTACGCGCAATGATTTATACCACGGGTCCTTCTCTGCTTGTCAGCGCAGTTGTCTTTGTTTTCCTTGGATTTAGATATGGCTCGGGCACGGCAGATATATCACAGATACAGGCCATTACGGATGGGCTTGCTTCTTCCTTTAATCTTTCACCTGTATTAATAATACCACTAATTTTGTTATTGGCAATGATTATTTTAAAGGTACCTGCCATTCCGACAATGATTATTGCGTCATTGATGGGAGCGTTTTTCACATTTGTTATCCAAGGCCAAAATTTAGCCTCATGCTTAACTTTCATGCATTCAGGATATGTCTCAGAGACAGGTGTAGACGTTATTGATAGCCTGTTAACTCGCGGTGGTTTAAATTCGATGACATCGACAGTTATGCTGATGCTTTTCTCGCTGGCTCTCGCCGGTTGTCTGGAACGCACAGGGGTAATGAGTGTTGTTATTGGCAAGATCAGCGGAATAACAAAAAACCGTGCCGGACTTATTACAACAACACTGGTTATGGCAATTGCATTAAGCTTTTTTGCAGCAGACCCTTATTTAGCAATGCTGCTTCCAGCCAATGCTATGGGTAGAAAATTTGACGAACAAGGTATTGACCGGCGTGTTCTTGGTCGAACCATTCAGGATGGTGCGACAGTTATGGCACCGCTTGTTCCCTGGGGAACAAATGGTATTTATTGTTCCCTAACACTAGGGGTGGCTGTTGCAGAGTATGCGCCTTACTACTTAATGGGATATGCAACACCAATATTCGCGGTTATCTGTGCAGTAACAGGATTTGGTGTGCTTTACACTAAAAAGAAAAATGATAATGAAAATGAACCCGCATTGGAACAATAAAGACACAGCGTTGGTGTTTAATATCCAAAAGTGCTCAATTCATGATGGCCCTGGAATACGTACGATCGTTTTTTTAAAAGGATGTCCATTAAAATGTCTGTGGTGTGCAAATCCGGAGTCACAGGAATATGGGAAAGAGATTGCAGATACGCAGTCACATTGTATAGGATGTGGTGTTTGTATTGAAAAATGTCCAGAACAATGTATCGTACTGGACAAAAACGGTCATGGCGTCATTAACAGAGCGGTTTGTAATGTGTGCGGTGTCTGTACTGAAGTATGTTATGCAAAGTCAAAACGTATGGTCGGAGAAGAGATGACCGTTGAAAAGCTCATGGAAAAGGTACGGCGCGATAAGGTCTATTATAATAATTCGAATGGAGGTGTTACCTTTTCGGGAGGCGAGCCGTTAACACATCCTGAATTTCTTTTGAATGCGGCTCGGGAGTGCAAAAAACTGGGAATCAATGTAGCTGTTGAAACCTGTGGTTATGCAAACTTTCAGCACTTTGAGCCAGCACTGAAATATATAGATTTAATCTTTATGGATATTAAAGAGATTGACTCAAAAAAGCATGAGATATTAACAGGCCGAGGAAATGAGAAAATCATTGAGAATTTTAAAAAGATTGATTCCTTTGGAAATAAAATAACAGTACGGGTTCCAGTAATTCCGGGCTATAATGACCAGCAGGAAAATTTTAAAGGGATAGCTGAGCTGGTAGCGTCTGCTGACCATGCAGAAGGTATTGAGTTGCTGGCATACCATGCTTTGGGGGTCCATAAATATGAAATGCTTGGAAGGAAGTATGAGTTACAGAATGTTAACAGCCCAGAAGATGAAAAGATGCTGGAATACGTGGATTATATGAATAAAATTTTGGTACCGGCAGGGAAAAAATGCTGGTTTGAACAGCATAAATAGCTGAAAATTAATGGAGGAGTATAGAATGATAACCAAACGCGTAGAAAAATTAAGAGATAGAATGCGGGAAACCAAACCACATATTTGCGTGGAACGCGCAGAATTAATCACAAAATTCTACAGGCAATGTTCCTGTGATACGCCAATGCTCAGACGTGCTAAGCTATTAAAGTATCTGCTGGAAAATATGACGATATATATTGCGGACGATGAATTGTTTGCCGGTAACCAAGCCAAGGAATATCGAGGAGTTCCGGTATTTCCTGAATTTGGTGCAAATTGGATTATTGATACAATTGACACCTTTTCCACCAGACAAACTGACCCTTTATTTATCAGTGACGAAAACAAAAAAAGACTGCTCGAAGATCTTGAGTTTTGGAAGGATAACAGCTTTAAAGAGCTCGTTGATGAAAAGTTGACAGAGGAAGTACTGGAAGCTGAACAACTGGGAGTTTTATCCGTTGGTTCAAGGACAACCTCAACAGGCCATGTTGTTCCCAATTACCCAAAAGTTTTTAAATTGGGATTAAAAGGAATTATTGAAAATGCGCAGAAAAAAATCGAATCCGTTGATTATGTCAATCATGAAACACAGCGTCAGATTGATTTTTGGCAAGGGGTTATTATTTCCTGTGAATCCTGTATAGACTTTGCTCACCGCTATGAAAAGCTGGCCAAAGAAATGGCCGAAAAGGAAAGTGACTCAAAACGAAAAAATGAGCTTTTGCAAATTGCCAGCAATTGCTCGATCGTTCCAGAAAATCCACCACAGACAACTTATGAAGCACTTCAATTTTTCTGGTTTATGCATTTGATTATGCAGATCGAGACAAATGGGCACTCTATTGGCCTTGGGCGATTTGATCAAACGATGTACCCCTTCTACAAAAAAGATATTGAAGAAGGCAATATAACTTTTGATCAATGCGTCGAGTATATTGAGTGTCTGTGGATTAAAATAACAGAAATTATTAAAGTGCGTGATGACTTTGATGCACAAGCTTTTGCGGGATATCCCATGTGGCAAAACTGTGCGGTTGGGGGTGTAACGCCGGATGGCAAGGATGCTGTTAATGAGTTTTCGTTTTGTATTCTTCAGGCAACCAGCGAGGTGAAAACGACGCAGCCCACCATATCTTTCCGTTATCATGATGGTATTAACGAAGAATTTTTTAAAAAGGCGCTTACGATGATACAGGCTGGTCTTGCGACACCGGCAATGTTTAATGATAAACTGATCATTCCACTTGTTCTCTCTAAGGGAGCTACTATTAAGGAGGCCAGAGACTGGAGTATTGAAGGTTGCGTTGAGAATTATGTTACTGGAAAAACAGATGGTCGACCAGTTGTCGGCTATATTAATACTGTGAAACTTGTTGAATTTGTGTTAAATGATGGCATTGATCCGTTAACCGAAAAACAGATTGGGCTTAGAACGGGTGATCCAAACAGCTTTGAGTCTTTTGATGATTTTATGGATGCTTATCAAAAACAAATGGAATATTTTACAAAGCTGATGTGTGAGGCTTACAATATTGTGGGTGCCTGTCAGGCTAATATGGTTCCGGCATTAGTATCTTCCAGTTTGGTAGATGATTGCATTGAAGAAGGAAAAACACTGCAGGAAGGTGGAGCGAAATATAATTTTTCAGGTTCGTTTATCACAGCAATGGCTAACGCGGCGGATTCAATCGCGGCGATCAAAAAATTCGTTTATGATGAACATAAGATAAGTTTTAACGAACTTAAGGCTGCCATTGCAGATGACTTTAAGAATCAGGAACCCTTGCGTCAGATGCTCATGAACGATGCGCCTAAATATGGCAATGATGATGACTACGTTGATGAGATTGCACGAAAAATTGTGGAGATAGCAACAGATGAAATTGAAAAATATCCCGATTCAAGAAATGGTAAGTACGTTTTGTCAGTTCTCTCACAGTCCTTTAATGTCCTTCAGGGCAAAAGTGTTGGAGCTACGCCTGACGGACGCCATGCTTTTGAAGCATTAGCAGATAATGCTTCACCAGCCGCATCAAGGGATGTCAATGGACCGACAGCGGCTTTGCGTTCAGTTTCTAAAATTGATCAATTTCGTCCTTTAATTGGCACATTGCTTAATCAGAAGTTTGATCCGGTTATCGTTAAGGGAGAAAAAGGTCTGAATATTCTCGGAACTTTGATTAAATCTTACTTTGACGAATACGGAGAACATGTTCAGATAAATGTTGTGGATGAAGAAACATTAAGAGATGCTCAGGTTCATCCAGAAAAGCATCGTAATTTGATGGTTCGGGTTGCAGGCTATTCTGCGTATTTTATTGAGCTGGATAAAGATGTTCAGGAAAATGTCATTGCAAGGACAGCTCAGCAGGGTCTGTAAGTAATTATCGGTAAAGGCTGATAAATAAAATATGCAAAAGAGTTCTAGTCCAACTCTTTTGCATAATAAAAAAAGAAACTTAAAAGTGAAAAAGTAATATAAATTATTCAACTGAAAAATAAGATAATATAAATATTCTTCACTAATCTCTTTTATGTTAATAATACCACGGTTTTTATAATTAGCAAGTCTATTTTAAAAATTCATTTTATTTCTCAAGAGGATCGAGTTTTATCGGCATGATTAGTGAAAATCTAGTAGTTTGACAGTAATTGGTAAAGTGTTTTAAAAATCAGGAGGTTAAAAATGTCGATTGGTACTTGGATTATGTTGATATTTTACGGCGTTGTTCTCGGCGGAGGCAGTATTGCCCTAATTGCGCATTCGCTAAGGAATAAAGAGATTTAGAAGAGGAGAAATAAAATGAGTGATAAAAAAAGCCGTGGAGCATGGGGATCGCGGATAGGCTATATTCTGTCAACCCTGGGGATGGCGATTGGTGTCGGTGCAATGTGGCGTTTTCCAATGCTGACTGCAAAGTATGGTGGAGGCGCGTTTGTCCTGGCATTTTTTCTAATCAGTATTATTATTGTAATCCCGGCCGCTTGGGGAGAAGTTGGATTGGGGAGACATACAAAATCCGGTGTTGCCGGTGCGCTTGAGTCTCTGGCAGGTAAAAAAGGAAAAGTGATCGGAACATTCATCGCATTGATTCCGCTTTTGTTAATGTTCTATTATCCTGTTATTATGGCGAATGTTGTACAATACATTTATTATACCGCTGCAGGGTCGCCGTTTCTGGCAGATCCTGAGGGATTTTACAATGTTGTTGCAAACAATAAAATCGTCGTGTTTCTGGTGGTTGCCGGGCTTGATATTCTGACAGGTGTTATCTGTCTGGGCGGTATCAAGGGCGGTATTGAAAAAGCATGTAAAATTCTTTTACCGGCATTGTTTGTTATTTTGGTCGTTCTGGTCGTCCGTATCTGTACACTGCCAGGGATTATGGAAGGGATTGAATTTTATGTCCGTCCAGATTTTTCTCAGTGGGCAAATCCGAAGCTCTGGGTTGAAGCGGCCGGTATGGCGCTGTTTGCAATAGGCTGCGGGCCGGGCTACCTCATAACTTTTGGGAGCTACTGCTCCGACAAAGCGGATATCGGGACAGACCTGGTAACTGTCAATATTACCCAGATGCTAATCTGTGTTTTAAGTGGCTTTGCGATGATTCCAGCGGTTATTCTTTTTGGAATGAACCCGGACGCAGGCAGCGGTCTTATTTTCATGGTATTGCCGAAGGTTTTTGAACAGCTTGCGGGCGGTCCTGTCTGGCTGGTGTTTTTCCTGATCGCATTATTATTCGCTGGTTTATCCACCACTATTTCCGCCTGGGAGGTCCCGGTTACTGTTTTAATTGACAGCTTTGGAATGAAGCGGAGAACAGCGGTTATCATTGTGACACTTGTCGCTATTATTGGCGCGATTCCATGTATCTGGATTTCCGAATTCTTAGAACATTTCGACTATTTGGTTGGGACATTTCTGTATACTGCTGCCGCCACTGGCCTTGCTGTTTACCTGGCATGGTTTTATAAGGCGAAACGCGTGCGTGAGGAGTGGATTAATCCGACCTCTGTTGTCAAATACGGAGCATGGGAAGATGTTTTATACAAGTTCCTCGCTGTGCCGGTATTCATATATTTCCTTGCGACAGGATTTATTGGCTTCTTCAGTTAAACAGGCTGTTTTACAAGTAACAGACTGGAAAGGATTTTTCCTTTCCGGTCTTTCATCTAAAAAGAACAGAGGGCAGACGATGAATGCAGAAAAATTAAAAGATTTATTAACAGAGGTAAAGAGCGGTCAAACCAGTATTGACAGCGCTTTTGAAAAAATAAAGGATATACCGTATCATGATCTGGAATACGCAAAGGTCGACTATCATAGAGAATTGCGCAATGGTTTTCCGGAAGTTGTGTACAGCCCTGGGAAATCCCTTGAGCAGGTCCGTGGCATTGTCAAGGATATGATTGAGCGTACAGATGGGAATATTATGGCAACCCGGGCCGACGAGAATGTTTACAAAACCATCGCGGAGCTTTCTGATGAAACGGAGTATTATAAAGAGGCCAGAGTTGTAGTTGTCAAGCGGCAGGCATTTAAGGTGAGTGAAAAAAGTATTACAGTCGTATCCGCTGGAACTTCGGATATTCCGGTGGCGGAGGAAGCGGCGGTCTGTGCGGAGGTCATGGGAAATTGTGTGGATCGGATTTATGATGTCGGAGTTGCAGGTATCCACCGGCTGCTTGACAATGTAGAACGGATCAACCGTGCAGGCGTGATCATTGTCATTGCCGGTATGGAAGGCGCCCTGGCAAGTGTGGTTGGCGGTCTGACGGATAAACCAGTCATCGCCGTACCTACGAGTATTGGATACGGTGCGAACTTTGGCGGTGTTTCGGCATTGCTGGGAATGCTGACATCCTGTGCCAGCGGCATTGGGGTTGTGAATATTGACAATGGATTCGGCGCGGCCTGCCTGGCGTCAAAAATTAACAGATAAAGGGGAGACAGAATTGAAAGAAAAGTATTATGTTACAACGCCCATCTATTACCCGAGCAGCGACCTGCATATCGGCCATACCTATACAACTGTGGCGGCAGATACCCTCAAACGCTTTAAGGCGCTTCAGGGCTACGATGCTTACATGATTACAGGGATTGATGAGCACGGACAGAAGATTGAAAAGGTGGCCGAAGAAAAGGGTATGTCTCCCCAGGCTTTTGTGGATGAAGAGGCTGCGCGCATCGCTGAGCTCTGGAAGCTGATGCAGATTGATAACGACCAGCTCATTCGCACCACAGACCCCGAGCACATGAAAACCATTCAGCGTATTTTTAAAAAGCTCTATGACCAGGGTGATATCTATAAAGGAAAATATGAGGGCTGGTACTGTACCCCATGTGAATCCTTCTGGACAGAAAGCCAGATCGTTGACGGAAAATGCCCTGATTGCGGCCGGCCAGTGGAGATGGCCTCAGAGGAGGCTTACTTCTTTAAAATGTCTAAATATGCAGACCGTCTGCTTGAGCATATTGAAACCCATCCGGATTTTATCAAACCAGAGTCTCGGAAAAATGAAATGATCAATAATTTTATCAAGCCTGGCCTTCAGGATCTCTGTGTCTCACGAACCTCCTTTAGCTGGGGTGTTCCAGTTGACTTTGATCCTAAGCATGTCGTCTATGTTTGGATTGATGCGCTGCCGAATTATCTGTCAGCCCTGGGTTATCTCAATGATAAGCCCGACCTGATGAAACGGTACTGGCCTGCCAATGTGCATCTGGTAGGAAAAGACATCATACGCTTTCATACCATTTACTGGCCCATTATGCTGATGGCACTGGATTTGCCGCTGCCCAACCAGATTTACGGGCATGGATGGATATTGCTTAAGGGCGGAAAGATGTCAAAATCGGTTGGCAATGTCGTAAATCCTGTAGAGCTGGCCAGTAAATACGGAGTGGATGCCCTGCGCTACTATCTGCTCAGGGAAATGAAGGACGGTGCAGACGGCGTGTATAGTGAGGAGCTGCTGATAAACCGTATCAACTCAGACCTGGCCAATGACCTTGGAAATCTTCTGAGCAGAACCGCAGCAATGACTGTGAAATATTTTGATGGAAAAATACCCGGGCAGCGGGAAGCTGCCGCGTTGGATTCTGAGCTGATTAAACTGGCACAGGACACCCCTGAGGTTTTTGCTGGGCATATGGACAGGGTGGATTTTAGCAGAGCATTGGAAGCGGTTTGGAGATTGGTCGGCCGAACCAATAAATATATTGATGAAACCGAGCCGTGGATTTTGTATAAGGACCCGAAAAACCACAGCCGTCTGGCGGCAGTTATGTATAACCTGACAGAGGCTCTGCGTTTTACCGCCGTTATGGTAGGTCCGGTGATGCCGGAAACAGGCAGAAAAATACTTGAAAGCTTAAGCGTGCCAGAAACACTGAGAACCTGGAAAAGCCTTGAGGTGTTTGGACAATATCCAGAGAACATCAGGATAGAGAGCTGCGATGCGCTGTTCCCAAGAGTAGAGACAGAAAAGCAGAATAAGAAAAACAAGGCGGTGCAAAAGGAAAAGCAGAAGAAACCTGAAATACAAAACAGCAATAAGATTACTATCGATGATTTTTCAAAGGTAGAATTGAAAATCGGCGAGATATTAGCCTGTGAGAAGCATCCGGACGCGGATAAACTTTTGGTTTTTCAAATTGATTTGGGCAGCGAGAAACGGCAGATCGTTTCAGGAATTGCGGAATATTATAAACCAGAGGATCTGATTGGAATGACGGTGGTGGTATGTGTTAATCTCAAACCTATTGTGCTGCGCGGCGTAGAATCCAATGGGATGATATTGTCCGCCATCGGTGGGAAAAGACTTTCGCTGCTGACAGTGGAGGATTCCACAATGCCGGCAGGAAGTAAGGTGTGTTAAGGGAAACGGCATTTGCTGTCTGTTTAAAATAATACAAGCCAGTATCTTTAGATACTGGCTTGTATTATTTTAAACAGAAGAAATGAAGGTCTCGATTGTTGTAGATCAACCCGCTCACAGCCGAAAATTTTAAATCAATAGCCGAATTTGTGAAAAGTCGTTTTTCCGTTCAAACTCCATTGCGTTAAATAAGAAAGCGCGCATTAGATTTTCATCAATTTTATAGAGCCGGCATCTGAAAATATTGATCGTTGTAAAATAATCCCAAAAATCATTTTCCTCTGGATTTTCGATCATACGGATCGTAAGTTCGCGGCGCAGGCCATACTCGGCGTATAGAATGTCCTGAAGCTCCTTTTCAGAAATATCAAGTTTTAATTCAGTAATAAACTGCCTTACAAAACGGATTAAATTATTGTCAAGATAGAGAGAAAGCTGTTTTTTTTTCAAATTGTCTAAATAGAATCTTGTCGTATTTTTGTCCCGGAGCCGTGCGCGGAAGTCGACGAGACTGTTGATGGTGTTCCGTTCGAGTGCAGAAGCTTTATGTTCAAGATGAGTTGATACAAAGGTATAGGATTCTAAAAAAAGATCATCATAGATCGCTTTGACAAGATCATCTTTGGTTTTATAGTAATACGCCAAATTACCTGTCCGTATATCAATTTTATCGCAGATTTCTTTTATCGTTGTTTTTTCATAGCCTTTTTCATAAAAAAATTCTTTTGCTGTTTGAAGAATTAACTTTTGAGTTTTTAAACCTCTCTTAGATTTCGATACAGCCATTTTTTCAGCCTACTTTCCAGATTTTCTTTTACTTGTTTAAGCCCATTATACTACAGCATTACTATATTTATCCATAATTTATCATAAAAATCTGAAGAAAATGCCCGAAAAAACTTATTTTTACATTTTTAAAATAGGTTTTTTAAGAAAAAATATAAAAGTATTGACAAAATACGAAATAAAGATACAATTTAATTATAAATAAATAGGCGAAAATAATAAAAAGCCTAAATCGGAGGAGAAATGGGAGAACAGAAATTTACAGAAAGCCAGGCTGAGCGGATAGAATTATTTCAAGACGTTTATGAGGGAAGGATTCCTAAACGGGTTCCTGTTGAGGTGTCGGTTTCATGGGAAGCGGCAATTTGCTATTCCGGTCTTGAACTGAAAGAAGCGCAGTGGAATACAGAACTTTACGAGGTATTCTTTGATAAGGTTTGTAAGGAATTTAAAACGGATAAATCGCCGATCATGCCAACATTGAGAAATCCGGCTCATTACTGGCTGCTTGGTTCAAAGGCAATTATAATGAGTGAATCCGGATATATGCAGCATCCTGAAATATATTGCCTGGAACCGGAGGAATATGACCTTTTTATTGAAGACCCATACAAATGTATGGTTGAAAAACTTCTTCCACGGCTTTATGAAGGGCTGGATGCCGGCAAAGATGAAAAGGCGCTGAATTTAGCCCGGGCTTTTCATGCGAAGAACAGAACGGGTGCGGTCATGGGAGCAACCATGGCGAAGATGATTAAAAAATATCAGTTTGCTGCTTTTCCAGCAGGTGGGATGACCGAGGCGCCCTTTGATTTTCTGGCGGATTTCATTCGTTCTTTTAGCGGCATTGCAAAAGATATCCGAAGATATCCGGAGAAGGTGCTTAAGGCGTGTGATGCAGTTCTGCCGCACATGCAGAAATTAGCGGTTGCGCCAAGTTCTTCCCGGTATTCAAGAACCTTTATACCGCTGCACATGGCTCCGTTCATGCGCCCAAAAGATTTTGATCAATTTTGGTGGCCAACCTTTAAAAAACTAATGGATTATATCGCTGAGAAAAATGTAGGGGTAAAGGCTTTTGTGGAACATGACTGGGGAGATAAAATTGATCATCTGGGTGAACTCGGCAGCCGGGTTGAGTTTCAATTTGAATATGGTGATCCCCAAAAGATCAAACAGACATTGGGAAATAAGCATATTATATCGGGATTATATCCGATCACCCTGCTCCAGACTGGTACCGAAAAAGAATGTACCGATAAGGCAAAGGCTTTGCTCGATGTGCTTGCTCTGGATGGCGGATATATTTTTAATACAGATAAAACAATATACTCTTTAGAAGGTAAAATCGCGGATAACCTCAAAGCAGTAATTGAAACTGTAAAAACCTACGGCCGCTATTAAACGTATACGGTACAGACAATTTAATGACAGGAGGTGAAAACAAATGCAGTCCGCATATTATCATAACTATGAGGAAGAATATAAACGTAGCAGCTCTCAATTAAATTCAGACGATGAATTTGATGCTTCACAGTATGTTCAGCCCTATGAAGAAGATTTATACCGGTTTATTTTCAGTTTGTTTTTATAGAGTGCATAAAGAGGAGGATCCGAAATGCAGCAGGATAACAAAATAAAAAAACAACAGATAATTGGCATGCTGGTCAGCATTGCAATTGTCATTATTATGTATTTTATGCCGGCACCGGCAGATCTGGGGGTAGCTGGATGGCGAACGATCAGTATTTTGCTGGTCTTTCTGATTCTGCTTGTAACCGAAGCCTTTCCGGCTGGGGTTATCTGTATCATTACTTTGATATTGATGCCTGTGTTGGGAGCGGTTCCAAGTATTGGAGATGGGTTTACAGGATTTGCGAATCCCGTTACCTTTTTTATTCTGGCATCCTTTGGGATTTCAGCGGCGATCGCCAAAATGCCGATTGCCCATCGAATTCTATTGGTTATTATCAGACTGTTGAAAGGGAGTACCCAGGGAATTATCTTTGGAATCATGGTGTGTACAGCGTTGTTTTCATCCATGGTATCGAATATTCCGACAACAGCCATTTTTATGGGAATCGCGTTGGGGTTCCTTGATATTTTTGAAGATGAAGATGAAAAGAAGCGAACCGGTAAGGCGCTGATGATTGCCATTCCAGTCAGCGCAATGGTTGGTGGCGTTATGACGCCGGCCGGCTCATCACTTAACTTGCTGGTTATTGGTATGCTTGAGCAAATGACAGGTATTACAGTCAGCTTTGTTCAATGGATGGTGTTTGGAATACCGCTTGCGATTGTGATACTTCCGGCTGCTTGGCTGATTATTACCAAGGTTTATCATCCGGCAGACATGGACCCAGATCGTTTGAAGGCTTACGTCAATACGCTGAATACACATGACAAGATGGACATAAAGGAAAAATTTGTTATCCTGGTAACGTTGATCATGCTGGTGTGCTGGATCGCCAGTTCCTGGTTCCCTGTATTTAATGTGACAATGGTCGCTTTGTGTGGATTATTCTGTCTCTTTTTACCAAAGATCGGTGCGCTTACATGGGATGAATTTGTAAAAAGTGTCAGTTGGCAGGTCTTCTTTCTGGTGGGTACGGTGCTTACACTGGGTACGGCCATTTCAGCCAATGGGATTGGAAACTGGCTGGTTGCATCGTTTATGCCGGAACAAATGAGCATCACAGGGCCAATTCTTATTGCGATCTGCGGCTTCATTGGTTTTGCGATGCTGATCGTTGTTCCAGTCGCACCGGCGTTCATTGCTGTTTTAGCACCAGCCATGATTTCTGTTGCTGCAAACTGTGGATACAGCCCGGCAATTCTGATGATTATTCTCGGGATCTGTGCTGGCAATGCCTATTTACTGCCGCTCGATACAGTTCCAATGATTACCTATTCCAAAGGTTTTTACAAGATGAGCGAGATGCCGAAATCAACCGCTCTTATTCAGGTAATACTGGTTATTTTGATGGCGGTATGGTTCCCGTTAGCTGGAAGTATCGTTGGATTTATTTAAGGACATGAGGTGAAAGTTTAAAATGGAAAATAAAAATAGCGGATATCAAAAACGACTTGAACGCTGCGAAAAAGCAATTCAGAGAAAAGCGCCGGACAGGGTGCCTGTCGTGGCGAATATTTATGCATGGGCAGAAAATTACTATGGCTACAGCGTTAAAGAGGTTTATGACACAAAACCAGAACTTACCTATGATGTTCATTCGCGTCTGGCTAAAGAATTTGATTTTGACGCATTCTTTACCATGGGAAATAATGTACCGATTCCAGCTACAAACGCACTTGGCGGCGGACATTATATCGTAACGGAAAAGGGCCTGCAGGTTTCAAACCTCAGTTGTAATGTTATGAATGAAGATGAATATCCATTGCTGGCAAAAGATCCAGCTGCCTATTTTCGGGATTATTTACTGCCCCGAAAGTATCCTATCCTTAACGAGACCGGCGAAAAGGCTTACGAGGCATTGTGTGAGGCCTTTGATAAATTTGGCTGGTATATGAAAAAAACAATTGAAGCCAATATGCGCATTGAGGCAGACGGCTATCCAGTGCTGTCAAACGGAGCCATTAACCACCCGTTAGACAGTATTATGGATTTTTGCAGAGATTTTTCCGGAGTTATGACAGACATCCGCAGACACCCGGATGAGCTGAAGCACACCATGGAAAGCTTTAATGATTTTCTTATTCATAACAGCTGTGATGGGTATAGGAAGCGGGAAGATTCGGCGCACTTTCTGTTTTGCGCCACACATATCGCGCCATTTTTAAAACCAAAGGATTTTGAGGAATTCTATTTTCCTTATTTCCGCGCGCAGCTGGATTATGCAATGAATACCTGCGGCTATACCGTGGGGGTGTTTATGGAGGGCAACTGGGAGCCATACTATGAATTGCTCCAGGAGCTTCCGGATAACGATGGGAAGCTGGTCTGTCTACAGGAAAATGGCGACTGTAAAAAGTTTAAAGAGAAGCTTGGCAATAAGCTTTGTGTGTGCGGCGGTGTTCCGATCAGCCTTTTGGCCTTCGGAAGTGAAGAAGAAGTGAAAGATTGTGTGAAAAAGATGATTGATGACTGCGCAGCAGACGGAGGATTTATGATCAGTACAGACAAAGGGATTCTCACTTTAGGAGATGCAAAGTCAGAAAATATCAAAGCGATGATTGAGGCAGTCAAAATGTATGGAACTTACTAAAAAGCTGTTTGTGAGGTGGAAAAATGGAAAGCACGCAAAAAAATAATACCGTAAAAGAATTATTCGAACGTCTGAAGCGAGAAAAGACAGATAGTGAAATGCAGGAAATGGAGAGAGATAAAATAATGGATAAATTGATTTTTATCCTGACTAAGAATTGATGGGGAAGAATCATAGAAAGCATATTTGCAGTGTCAAAGGGTAAAGCTGGTTTAGATTGTAAAAACATAAAATAATATTATACTTAAAGACAAACCTCATTTTCCTTTAATAAAGGAGAATGAGGTTTTGTCTTTTTTTAGCTTGTGATAAAATTAAACAGGAAAAGACCAATGAAGAAGGAGGGGTGAAGTTTTATGCTTAATCCTATCGTTATGGTTGCGTAGGCAGGGCTGTCGCAACGGTTTATAAATTGAATAAATGCTTGTCGGTAGCTTTGCTGTTCCCGTTTGAATAACAATATCAGGAGCGCAAAATGAGCTATAAGAAGGCAACACATATTCTGCCGCGGGAGCTTCTGGAAAAGATTCAGGAGTACATTGACGGGGAGTTTCTCTACATCCCAAGAATTTCTGACAATAAAAAAGGCTGGGGCGCATCAACCTCGACCCGTCAGGAATTGAAGGAGCGTAATACCAATATCTACACAGACTATCTGGCCGGAGCGTCTATGGAAGCTCTGGCGGAGAAATACTTTTTGAGCCTGAAGAGTATCCAGAGAATTGTCGGGCAGTTAAAAAAAGAGAATAACGGCTAATGACAGCTGATTCAGTTTTACAGACTGGGTCAGCTTTTTTCTTATGTTTATTTATGAAAAGAGTATTAGGTAGGGTGCACAGAAGCATCATGCTACAATGGATTCATAAAAGAAATATGAATCAGGGAGGCACAGGATGAAAAGAATTTGTGACAATCCACCTTATTAGGCTTCTTTCTTATAATAGTGAAAGGAGCCAGACAATGAAAAAAATTATCTGGAAAATAGAACCCCTTGGGCCGCCCTTGGTGTTAAGGCATTGCAAAAAATGCGGTAAAACGTCAGAGTTTAGCTGTTCGGGACAATTTCGTGTCAATGCCCAGCGGAAATATCTGGATGTTTGGCTGATTTACAAATGCGCAAAATGTGATACGACCTGGAACGCGGCGGTTTATTCACGTGTTTCGCCACAGGCGTTGAACGCTGATTTGCTGGAAGGCTTTTACAGCAATGAAGAAGGGCTTGCCCGGCAGTATGCCATGGATTTTCAATTTCTGAAAGGAAACGGCGCCGATGTCCTTCGGCCATCCTGCTCTGTTTTGGGCGATATTCCCGTATCCGGAGAAGTATCAGAGGTGGAGATACAAAGCGAATACCCATTTCCAGTCAAGGTTTCCACATTGGTGCGGGATAAGCTGTGCCTGTCACAGAAGGATTATCTGGAACAGGTCACAGAGGGCAAGATCAGGAGCAGCGCAGGTCAGGATCTGCGGAAATGCAGGCTGAAAAATGGAATGGTCCTTATTTTTCAGTAAGACAATAAATTTCAATTCAACAGACATACGCTGGATAATACCATATGGAGAAGAACCTCTTACATTGGGTAAGAGGTTCTTTTTTTGTGAATTAGAGACAGTGCAGATCTGCCCGCTGAGAAAACAGTTGACGGTTTAAGTGCGATGATCTTTCAGGTACAGGCGTTCAAGGAGATATTTTCCGGTTTGTGTTTTAAAATATCGGCTGCCAAAGCTTTGGATTGACTCAGGAGACAGGCTGCGATCATAGGCGTTGACAAGAAAATCCGCTTCGATAAGAACCTGATAGTCTAAGCCTGCAATGGTGTTATAGGTATGGTGATGAGCAACAAGATAGCAGACACGATCAATGATATTCGATGGATAATCAAGGCTTTCAAGTACCTTTCGGGCTTCGGCGGGGCCTTCCTGCTCTTGCAGCTTGCCGTTACTTTGACCATATTTTGCTTCACTGATCTTACTTCCGATATCGTGGACAATTGCAGCGGTTTCAAGGATAGTCGCCGTGCAAGGGTCAAGCTGCTCACAACTGCTGATAGCTTGGGCAAATCCCAGTACTTTGAGAAAATGATGGATTCGTCTTGGGTCATTTGCCAGGTAATCGCTCATCTCGAGAATCAATTGAGATTGGTTAAGCATTGTATATTCCTTTCTTTGTTTCGATAAAGATTATTGCAAGTATACATTGCAGTGCAGTAAAAAGACAGCGTATTTGCAACGGAATAGTGGAATTTGTTATAAAATGCGGTTTTACACAAAAAAGAAGGGAGTTTTGCGTGTATAAAAAGGTTTTAGATGGATTTGATGGGAAAATTCTCAAATTATTTTACAATAAAGGTCGTGGAAATCAATTTTTATGACTTGAAAAATAATTTCACGAAAATCAAAAAATCATAATTTATGAGAAAAGATAATAAGCAGTTAGACTTTGCACTAGAAAAGTAAAAATTCGACAAAAATAATTATAAGATTTATAAACATAAAATTTACAAAGGGTCTGTTTGACAGATAAAGTAAAAGCTGATAATCTTGAATGTAAATTTTGTATGATTTATGAGGAGAAAAGGGAAGTATGATTAATTTTGCGGATACAGGGTTTATTCTTGTCTGTGCGGCAATGGTGTGCCTGATGACACCGGCGTTAGCTGTTTTTTACGCTGGACTGCTGAGAAAAGGAAATATCGTTGATATTATGTTTCAGTGCTTTATTGCCATGGGTATTGTGACGGTTCTTTGGTTTATGGGTGGTTTCAGCCTGATTTTTGGCGATGATGTTTCGGGAATAATCGGTAATCTGGAATTTGCATTTTTACAGAATGTCAGTCTGGCGTCCTCAGCACTCTGGGCTCCGACGATTCCGTTTATTGCGTTTTTTGTCTTTCAGCTGATGTTTGCACTGGTGACACCAGCGCTTATCTGCGGCGCGGTGGCAGAGCGTATGACGCTTAAAAGCTACATGGTATTTCTGACGCTGTGGAGCTTTCTGGTTTATATTCCGGTAGCACATTGGGTATGGGGCGGAGGATTTTTGTCTCAGATGGGTCTGGCAGATTTTGCCGGTGGTACAGTGGTTCATATGAGCGCAGGATTCTCGGCTCTGGCGGCAGTGCTTGTAATCGGCGGCCGAAAAAAACGTGATTATACTCCGCATAACATGGTCTATGTCGCTATTGGCGCAGGGCTTTTATGGTTTGGATGGTTTGCCTTTAACGGAGGAAGCGCTCTGGCGGCCAATGAAATTGCAGCAATGACCATCACCAATTCACAGATTTCGGCGGGCTTTGGACTTATGACCTGGGTGATTGCCAGCTGGATACAGGAAAAACATCCCAGTGTTCTCGGTGCAATGATGGGGGCTTTGGCAGGACTGGTATGTATAACGCCAGGGTCAGGATTTGTGGAACCGTGGGCGGCAGCGATAATTGGTGTCGTGGGCACGCTGTGCTGTTATGGGATGATTCAGATGCGTATTAAAAAGAATCTGGATGATACACTGGATGTTTTTGGGCTGCATGGAGTCGGAGGCACCGTTGGAATTATTATGACGGGTCTTTTCGCGAGTCCTGCGATCAATGCTGTAACGGGTGCGGTTTATGGCAATCCGGGGCAGCTGCTGACACAGCTTGCCGGCGCGGTTATCGTCATGCTTTACAGCTTTGTGCTAACCATTGTCATGCTTAAAATAATCGGCCGTTTTACACCGCTGAGGGTTTCGGAGCAGATGGAATCAGCTGGGATTGACGAAGCGTACTACAAGGAAAAAGGAATCGTGGAATAAAATCTGTCCATATTTTACTGCCCTGCCGTATTGGCAGGGCACATTGTTTTTTTGGCAAGCAGCCTAAAAAAACAGAATCCTGTTTGCCAGGTCGGTCAGTACATTTTCACATCGGGCGATATCTGCCAGGGGAACGTACTCATCGGGCTTGTGGGCCAGCTCAAGGTCACCGGGGCCGTAGGAAAGACAATTGTGATTATTCAGTTTTCCCGCGATAACGGCGGTATCGGTATAGCCGGGGAAAAAGCTGATTTGGGCTGGACTGCCGGTTACGGCTGCGCAGCTTTCTTTCAGCATTTTTAAAAGGTAGGAGTGCTCATCTTTTTCCACAAAAGGACGGTCACCGGTAATTTTATAATGGCCATGGACTCCAGGAATCTGCTTTTCTGCCCGGCATATGGCTGATTTTACAATGGATTCCGCAGCAGCAGTGGTGGTAGGCGGCACGAGGCGCATATCAATGGTGACTGTGCAGTGATCCGGGACCACATATGGGCGGTAACCGCCGTTTATCTGCCCGAAGGTGACAGTAGAGTGGCCGAGGTCATGATGGGGCGCTGTTGCCTCAATTCCTTTCCGTACAGCAACAATCATTTCTGCCATGGCAGAAATGGCATCCGCCCCTTTCCAGGGTGTGCTGGCATGGGCGGTTACGCCGTCTGCCGTCAGTTCAAACCAGGTGCGTCCTTTGTGGGCAACCTGAATTTGCCCGTTTGTGGGCTCGGTGTCCAATACCCAGCTTTTCTCAGTTACCCAGCCTGAGGCGATGGCCGCCTCCACACCGCGCATATAGTCTTCTTCATCGATTGTTCCGATGAAAACAAAGGAGTGGCGCGGCTGTTTTCTGGAAGCGGCGGCTTTAAGAAAAGCGGATAGGGCGCAGGCCAGACCGGATTTCATATCGCAGGCGCCTCTGCCGTAAAGCCGTCCGTCCTTTATCTCGGCAGAGAGCGGTGGGACACTCCAGCCCTCTCCCAATGTCACAGTATCCATATGGCAGATATAAATAAGTGCTGGATCGTCAATTTCTCCTTTGATTTTTCCCATGACATTAAAACGGCCGGGCAGAACCTCTTCTTTGACAACAGGAATGCCTGATGACTTCAGAAGCTCTGCGATTTTATGGCTGATGGCCCCCTCATATGCACCGGGATCTGAGCTGTCTATACGGACAAGCTCCTGGGTCAGTGTCTGTGCATTTATGGTATTCATAGAAACCTCCTGATTGTTCGATAAATTCTTTTTATATTATATAATAAATTTTCTAAAATGGAAAGAAAAACAATAAAAGATTCTTAAATCATTCCATGAAGGTTAATGTTATAATATTACAATAAAGGGAGGGATGTCTGTGGAAAAACAGAATGACTTTACTCAAGGGAGCATATCCGGCAATATTATGCGCCTAGCATTTCCGATGATGGCGGCACAGCTGATTAATGTGCTGTACAGCGTGGTTGACCGCGTCTATATCGGCCATTTACCGGATGCTTCGACACTTGCTCTGACAGGTCTGGGTCTTACCTTTCCCATTATTATGATCATTACGGCTTTTGCCAACCTTTTTGGCATGGGCGGCGCGCCGCTCTGCTCCATTGCCAGGGGGAAAGGAGATGACCGAAGGGCAGAGCGCATTATGGGGAATTCCTTTGCCATGCTGCTCATCACCGGCGTTTTGCTCATGATCGTATGCCTGATTTTTAAGAGGCCGATTTTATACGCCTTTGGCGCCAGTGACCAAACCTTTCCATACGCTGACGATTATGTTGAAATATATCTCTGCGGCAGTCTCTTTGTGATGATCGGCCTGGGAATGAACAGCTTCATCAATTCACAGGGATTTGCAAAAATTGGAATGATGACTGTAGCGCTCGGAGCAGTGGTTAATATTCTGCTGGACCCGGTATTTATTTTTATCTTTGGTTTAGGCGTCAAGGGTGCAGCCCTGGCGACAGTGCTGTCTCAGCTGCTTTCAGCCCTCTGGGTTTTACGCTTTCTGACAGGAAAAAAAGCCATCTACCGCCTCAGTCTGAAAAGTATGAAGCTGGATTTTTCGCTGATCGGTGAGATTTCAGGCCTTGGCCTGTCGGGGTTCATCATGTCGGTCACTAACAGTGCGGTGCAGATCGTATGTAATGCGAGTCTTCAGTTTTATGGCGGAGATATTTACGTGGGCGTTATGACTGTTTTAAACTCCATTCGTGAGGTGCTCACCATGCCTGTCCAGGGGATTACCAACGGAGCGCAGCCGGTGCTCGGTTTTAATTATGGGGCTGGGGCTTATGGAAGAGTTCGGAAGGGAATTCAGTTTACAGCCATTATCGGTGTAGCGTACACTTTTATTGCCTGGTTGATTCTGATGCTTACGCCCCAGGCCTTTATTCATATTTTTAACAGTGAGCCGGAGCTTATAAGGCTTGGTGTGCCGGCTTTGTATATTTATTTTTTCGGGTTTTTTATGATGGCGCTGCAATTTTCAGGCCAGACTGTTTTTATTGCCCTGGGCAAGTCGAAGCAGGCTATTTTCTTTTCGCTGCTTCGAAAAGCGATCATTGTTATCCCGCTTACCCTGTTCCTGCCAACAGTTTTCAACCTAGGCGTCAACGGCGTTTTTCTGGCAGAGCCCATCTCCAATTTCATTGGGGGAGCTGCCTGCTTTATCACCATGATGGTCACCGTATGGTCAAAAATGAAAGAAGAATAGCCGATTAATGGTCTCTGCAAAATGCGCGTTTATTTGCAGAGACTTTTTTAGTGGATAAAATACAAACAAATGGGTAAATATATTCATGTTATAAGTTAAATGCCTGACAATTGTATTCGTTTGAGTTGTATTCAGGATATTATATTTTATTTGAAACCGATTGAGAAAAGGAGGTAATCAGATGAATGTTGCTGTATGTATTAAGCAGGTTCCCGCTGTGTCAGAAATTAAGCTGGAAAAGGGTACAAACCGAATGCTGAGAGAGGATGTGCCCGCAGTTGTAAACCTTTGTGATAAAAATGCTTTGGAGGAGGCTCTCAGGCTTCGGGAAAAGCATGGCGGCAGGGTAACGGTCTTATCCATGGGGCCGGCTCAGGCCGAGGAAGCGCTCCGGGAATGTATCGCCATGGGGGCAGATGAAGCGGTTCTGCTCTATGACGCTGCGCTGCAGGGATCGGATACTCTTGCCACCAGCCGCGTATTGGCTGCGGCGATTGATAAGCTGGGCGGCTATGATCTGGTACTCTGCGGCAAGCAGGCCAGCGACGGCGATACAGGGCAGGTAGGCCCAGGAATTGCCGAACGGCTGGACTACGCTCAGGTCACTTATGTGAACCGGCTGAAGGTTGAAGATTATGTTTTGACAGCGGAACGTGAAAATAGAGATGGTGTTGAAATCCTGCAGGTGGTATTGCCGGCGGTCTGCACTATTACGGAAAAAGCCCATGCGCCGAGACACCCCTCGATAAAGGGCAAAATGAAATCAAAAAGTGCAGAGATCCGGACGTTATCGGCGGCAGACATTGGATTAACGCCTGATGATGTTGGTTTTAAAGGCTCAGCGACCCAGGTGGTCGGCACTTTTTCACCAGTAGTTCTGGATACTGGCGTTCGGATTGACGCGAAGGATGGCCAGGAAGGCGCAAAAGACCTGTTTGAAACCCTGGAAAGCCTGGGCGTGTGGTAAGGAGGAAACATCATGAAAGAAAATGCGATTTGGATCTTTATTGAAAAAGAGGAGGAACAGATCAGGCGCGTGAGCCTTGAGCTTTTGTCCAAGGGAAAAAAGCTTAAGCACGAGGACAGCGAGCTGGTTGCTGTGGTTTTTGGCTATCTTTCCTGTGATATGACCACCGAGCTTTCAGGTTATGGAGCGGATATTATTTTAAATGTCCCGGGCGATGGCTATGAAATCTATGGTACCGACGCTTATACCGACGCGATGGAAGCCCTGATCCGGCGTTACACGCCGAATCTCCTGCTGGTGGGAGCGACCCACAATGGCCGTGACCTCTGTGGACGTCTGGCAACGCGTCTGGAGCTTGGCCTTGCGGCGGACTGCACAGAAATTGAGCTGGAAGCAAATAACGCCGCGACCTTTATCCGTCCGGCCTACGACGGTAAGGCGTTTGCCAAAATTACCATGGCAACACGTCCCCAGGTTGGCAGTGTCCACTCCGGTATTTTTGCCAAGGGCCTGCCAGTGGAAGGTTTGAAAGCTGAGGTAATCGAGGAAGACATTCCGATAAAGGAAAGCGCGCTGCGGGTGAAACTGCTGGAATACATCGAGGCTGCCTCAAAGGTCGTGGATGATCTGGAGGAAGCAGATATTGTGGTGGCTGGCGGACGCGGCCTTGGAGGCCCGGAAGGCTTTGCGGTCATTCGGGAGCTGGCAGACGCTCTGGGCGCTGCGGTCGGCGCATCGAAGCCAACGGTAGAGGATGGCTGGATTGACATAGAAAATCAGGTAGGCGTTACAGGTAAGCGAATCCACCCGAAGCTTTATATTGCCTGCGGGATTTCCGGTGCGGTACAGCATACGATGGGCATGAAGGACTCGGATATTATTGTCGCCATCAACAACGACCCAGAGGCTCCTATCTTTAAAATTGCCCACTACTGTGTGGTTGGAGATTTGTTTGAGGTAGTTCCGGCGCTGACCGATCTGATTCGTGAAAAGCGCCAGCTCAGATCGCCGGCAGAGCGGAAGCAGAATCCAACCGATACTCGGACGGCTTATTTTGAAGAAAAGACAGCCAAAAACCAGGAGCGCCAGACGACTGAAATTGGGAAGAAAGAAGAAAAAGCGGCGGTGCCTTTAGAAGAAGGTCCAAAGCGTGAGATTAAAAAGATTAATAGTGTTGATAAAACCCATGCGGACGAGGAGGAAGAAACCATGAATTTTGAACTGTCCAAGGAACATCAGGAGCTGCGTGAAATGTTCCGTGAATTTGCCCAGATGGAAGTAAAGCCCATTGCCAAAGATTTGGATGAAAAGGAACGTTTTCCGGAAGAGACCATCCCCAAGCTGGCCGAAGCCGGTATGCTGGGGATCCCCTTCCCGGAAGAATACGGCGGAGCGGGTATGGATAATCTGGCCTACGCCATGTGCGTCGAGGAAATTTCAAAGGTATGCGGTTCTACCGGGGTTATTATTTCAGCCCACACCTCCCTGTGTGCCTGGCCTATTTTTGCCTTTGGAACAGAGGAACAAAAGCGTAAATATCTGGTGCCGCTGGCGAAAGGTGAACACCTTGGAGCCTTTGGTTTAACGGAGCCGGGAGCAGGAACAGACGCGGCGGGACAAAAGACGACCGCTGTTCTTGAAGGTGACCACTATGTTTTGAACGGCAGCAAAATATTCATTACCAATGGCGGAAAAGCCGATACCTATGTTATTTTTGCCATGACGGATATCACAAAGGGCAACCATGGTATCACCGCTTTTATTGTAGAAAAGGATTTTCCGGGTTTCTCCATCGGCAAAAAGCTGGATAAAATGGGAATCCGCGGTTCCTCCACAACTGAGCTGATCTTCAAGGACTGTATTGTGCCAAAGGAAAACCTGCTCGGTGAAGTTGGAAAGGGCTTTAAGATCGCCATGAAAACCCTGGACGGCGGGCGGATTGGCATTGCCTCACAGGCTCTGGGGCTGGCGCAGGGAGCCATTGATGAAACCATCCCTTACATCAAGGGCAGAGAACAGTTTGGACAGCCTCTGTCGGCTTTCCAGAATACCCAGTTCCAGCTGGCCAACATGATTGCCAAGGTAGAGGGCGCGCGCCTGCTGGTCTATCAGGCAGCCTGCGCGAAAGATGCGGGAAAACCCTATAATCATCTTGCCGCTTTAGCCAAGCTCGTCGCGTCAGAAGCAGCGAGAGACGTTACCTGCGAGGCCGTCCAGTTATTCGGCGGCTACGGCTTTACAAGGGACTACCCGGTAGAGCGAATGATGCGTGACGCCAAAATTACCGAGATCTATGAAGGCACCTCCGAAGTCCAGCGCATGGTCATTTCCAGCTGGGCGGGAGTTAAATGAAGCTGAGTCCAGTTTTGTAAAGCAAAACTGGCAGCGAGTAAGGAGAGAGCAGCAGCGAACGAACGAGCGTAACGAAGCAAATGCCTTGTTTTGAAAAATATCAAAGAGGGAATCGAGTTTTTCTCAATAAAGACGCTGCTGCATACGAAAATGGAAAATTATGGTGTACATCCACTGAAGCGGATGTGTATAAAACGCGGCCTTTGGCCGCGGCAGCTCCCTTTCAAAGGGAGCTTTTTATTTTGGCCGCAGGCCAAAATCTCATCAAATTTGCCGCAGGCAGATTTGTACCAGAATTTTCCATTCTCCATTTTCAATTTTCCATTATAACGCCTCCCGCCCTAAACCTTTCCTGCACCGTTGCCTCTGCTTCTGCAAGCCAGGCGTCCAGAAGAGCCTGGTCAGGTACGGCCTGCCTGAAATAGCCATACTCATCAAAAACCCCCTGTGGATGCGGCACCCGGAAAGCTCCGGCGTCACTGCCAAGGGCAACGGTGGCCCCGAGGGTAAAGGCTCTCTGGATATTGGCGAGCTGCTGTTCATGGATGCTTGCCAGAACAGCGTCATTATATCGTCCGCTGCCAATGATATTACCGGTTATGGCAATGGTAGGACACCAGACTGCCCCGGTTTCCTTCAGAAGAGAAAGGCATTCCGAATCCATGAAGTTGCCATGCTCAATGCTGTCCACACCGGCCTCCAGAGCCACTTTAATATGATCGGCACCATTGACATGGTTCATGACAGAATAGCCCTCAGAATGGGCGATATGGACCATTTCAGCCACCTCCTGCCCTGGCAGCCCCGGGCAGCTTAAACGTCCGGCATGGTCGAAATCCATGATGCCGGCAGTCATGATTTTTATAAAATCACACCGTTTTGCGCGGGCTTTCTGAACAAGCCGGGCATATTCCTTCAGGCTGTCATAGGCAAAGCCGACGATTCCGCCGTAGTATCCCCGACGGTGGATGGCAAATACCGGAGTCCGGTAGTCAATGCCGTATTCTGGCGCCAGGTCGGCGGCCAGTCGTGAAACGCCCAGGTTATCGCCGCCGTCACGGATAAAGAGGACATTCCGCTTTTGGTAGGCCGACAAGACCTGCCGGATCAGGGCTTCATCGGGGCTGTTTCTGTGTTTTGCCGCTGCTTCACGGAAACATACGCCATCCATGATCATGTGGGCATGACATTCTCCAAACATACTGATCCCTTCTTCGTTTAAATTCTGAATTCTATTATACCTCCGGATTACCAGAAAACAAAGGGAAAGCTGTAAAAAAGACAGCGGAACTGCTATAATAAAGCTATTGCGATACCAGGAGGTAGAAAATGGATTACAAAGCATATCTTTTTGATTTCGATTATACACTGGCAAATTCGGAAAAGGGCATCGTCATGTGTTTCCAGCATGTTTTTGAGCGCAATGGCTTTAAAGGGATTGAGGAAGACGCCATCAAGAAAACCATCGGCTTAACCCTGGAGGAGGCATTTATGCTGCTGACGGGAATTAAGGACCGGGAAACCGTTGCGGGCTACCGGAAACAGTATGTCGAGAAATCCGACGAAGTGATGGTGGCAAACACTAAGCTGTTCCCCGAAACGCTGCCGATGCTTGGAAAATTGAAAGAGCAGGGGGTGAAAACAGGGATTATCTCCACGAAATACCGTTATCGGATCGAGAGCACCATCAGCCTTTATGGTATGGATGAGCTGATTGACCTGATTATCGGCGGCGAGGATGTGGAAGCAGCCAAACCAAGCCCAGAAGGGGTCTGGAAGGCATTGGACAGACTGGAATGTGGCAGAGAAGAAACGCTTTATATCGGTGACAGTCTGGTCGATGCCCGCACCGCTGAGAATGCAGGAGTATATTTTGCAGCTGTGACGACAGGCACAACCGCCGCTGCGGATTTTGAAACGATGCCTCACGTGAAAATTATGGAAAATTTGTCTGAGCTTGTAAAATGAACCATTAAAAAAAACGGCGTACCACCGTTTTTTTTAATGGTTCAGCAAAACAGAAAAAAAGGGATAGCGTTATTCGTGCGGCTGCCCGGCATTTTTTGCCATCGCAAGGGCAGCGGGAGTAAGGCAGAGTCCGCCGTTTCCAGTGCAGCGCAGCTCAGGTGGGAGCTGGCGGCCGACGCGGTACATTGTCTCAATGGTTTCGTCGAGAGGTATCTGGGAATCGTAGCCGCCGAGCGTCATTTCCGCGCTGGTCAGAGCATTGGAAACCGCCATGGCGTTTCGGCTGATGCAGGGAATTTCAACTCTGCAGGCAACCGGGTCACAGATAAGTCCAAGGACATTCTGGAGGGCGGTAGAGGCAGCACGCAGGGATGAGTCTGGGTCATCGTTCACGAAAGAGACCGCCATCGCTGCGGCCATGGCACTGGCAGCACCATTCTCAGCCTGACAGCCGCAAAGCTCGGCGGCAAAGGTAGCCTGCTCTGCGATAAATATGCCGATGATGCCAGCACACAGTAAGGCCTTTGCAGCTTGTTCTAAATGCCTTTGAGGTAAAGCCGGAGGGAAATAAGCGGGCATCTCTGTTTCCTGGAGCAATGCGAAAAGCACCCCGGGAAGTACACCGCAGGAGCCTGCCGTAGGTCCGGCGACCACGACGCCCATGGCGTTGCTGGCCTCCATGACCGCGGTGCTGTAGACCACTCCGTTTTGATAAGGACTGGCGGAAAGAAGCCTGCCGGCAGAAGCGGCTGCGGCCATTGACCTGGCTGAGCGGTTTGTAAGGCTTTCGCCATTCGATGCGTTTTGCAAACCAAAGTTTATGGATTGATGCATGGTTTTTACAAGCATTTTGGAATAGCTCAACACTTTCTCCGCTGCCCACCCGCTTCTGGCGGCTTCGTATTCAACTGCAGCCTGCCAGAGAGGCATGGGCTTTTTTTCTAAAAAAGCGGTGAGCGCGCCAGCGGTGCCGAAAGGCAGCTCTGCTGGTTCGTGGGCGGGTACAGGAAGGATGGCGGGAGTATAACGCAGTGTTCCCGGCGCTGTTTTTATAAGCCTTTCAATTTCAGCTGGTGGAGCAGATGTTTTCAGCGGCAGCGCATAAAAACCGTTGCCGCAGATCAGGCCTTTAGTGTCAGCAATGGCTGGGGGCAGCGTCTCCAGAAAGATTTTGTGGGCGGCCTGTGATTCTGCGGTGTAAAAGCTTGTAAGTACGGGAGTATCACCGTTGAAGTCGACAGAGGTTCCGTTGAGGGCGGTTATGCAGAACATTCCGCCGCCTGTGGAGAGGGAGGTGACGCAGAGGCGGCCGGAAGGACCTGCAAGAACAAGATCGCAGGTGTTAGGGTGCTCGCAGGCTGTGTCGGTCAGGCGGATATCAAAGGCAATGTTTTTTTCTTTAAGGCGATGGAGACTGTTTTTAAAATCGGGATGATTTAACGGCAGACCAAGAAGGCCAGCGGCAAAGGCAATATCTGATTTTTGACCTTTATAGGTGGTAGCGTACGAACTGTTTTTGGGAAAAATCAGCTGAACGGATTTATAATCCGGCATCAGACAGCCGGCAAAGTATCCGATACGTCCAGGACCGGCTGTGTGAGAGCTGGAAGGTCCAGTCATTACAGGCCCCAGTACATCATTGAAAATACTGGTTTTATAGTTTATCATAAAGAACTCCTTTAGTGGGCTGCTTTTATTGTAAGTCTGAGGAGGGATCGGGGTCAAGGAAAAAAACGTTTTCGCCGACGCAATTTTACATCTGTTATGCGGAAGAAAAGGGTGATATAATACGGTTAAACCGGGAAAGGAGCGGCTGCTATGGAATATCGAAGAATAAAAGGTGTCGGGATACCAGTCAGCGTGATTGGTTTCGGAGGCGTTTATCTGGAGGGAATGCACGGGGAGAAAATCATTGAGATGGTCCACCATGCCATGGATCTTGGCATTAACCTGATGGATCTTTACATGCCCCAGCCGGAAATAAGAGATGCGATCGGCGAGGCGATAAGGACGCACCCCGGCAAAATGCTGATACAGGGGCATTTATGTACTGTGTGTGGTGCTGATGGGCAGTATATCCGCAGCAGGAACCTGGAAGAGGTGAAGCGTTCCTTTGAGGATATGCTGGACCGGCTGAAGCAAGATTATGTGGATTTTGGGATGATTCATTTCCTGGATTCGGAAAAGGATTGTGAATCGGTAGAAAAAAGCGGTATTTTGGAGTATGCCCTGGATTTAAAGCGCCAGGGTGTTATCCGAAAACTTGGGTTTAGCTCACACAATGCCGTTACTGCCATGAAACAGGTGGAGACCGGCTTGTACGAGATGCTCATGTTCAGCCTCAATCCAGCTTATGATCTGGACCACGGACAGAGGGCGGTTGAGGACATCATGGAATTTAGAGGTGTATCTGTGGATGAAAGGGCGCTGGGGATCGCTCCGGCCAGAAGCGCTCTGTATCAGCGCTGTGAGGCCCTTGGAATTGGCATTACTGTCATGAAAGCCCTGGCTGCCGGACGGCTGCTGTCAGTGGAAAGCTCACCCTTTGGCAAAGCCATGACACCGGCACAGTGCTATCACTACGCGCTGGACCGCCCCGGAGTTGTGTCTGTGCTGCCTGGCCTTTCTTCGCTTCATGAAATTGACGAGGCGGCAGCCTACTGCCAGAGCTCTGAGGCGGAAAGGGACTACAGCGCAATTGCCGAAGAGCCGAGCTTTCAGATGCAGGGGCAATGTATGTACTGCAATCACTGCCAGCCTTGCCCCTCGGGGATTGATGTGGCGGCGGTGACCAAATATCTGGATGTCGCGCGCCAGCATGGAGGCAGAATACCGGGGGGCACAACCGAGCATTATAAAGCCCTGGCGGCGCACGCGTCAGACTGTACCGAATGCGGAAGCTGTCTGAAACGCTGTCCTTTTGGTGTGGATGTCGTTGCCAATATGCAGGAAGCCCGCCGTGTTTTTGGATTGTAAAATAAAAAACCCCTGTCATCCCAACAAACGCAGCACTGCGGAGGGGACGACAGGGTTTAAATTTATTTGTCAGACGATTGAAGTGCCACCGTCTACGACAATGTGCTGGCCAGTGACATAGCTGGAAGCATCACTGGAAAAGAAAAGTACTGGTCCGCTGACTTCGCCGCGTTTTCCAGGACGGCTCATAGGACATTGGGCGCTGTACCCCTGAAGGAAGGCCTCAGACTTAAAAAGTGTGTCTTTTGTCATTTCAGATTCAAAAAGCCCTGGGCATACGGCGTTGACGGTGATATTAAATTGCCCATAGGAGGCCGCCATCCCGATTGTCAGGCCAAGAACCGCGCTTTTAGAGGCGTTGTAGGAGTGGCGGATAAACATATCGGCTTTGTCCCCGATCAGCGCGTTGACAGAGCTGATATTAACGATTTTTCCATAATTTTGTTCTTTCATATGCGGGACGACATATTTGCTCATAATAAACATCCCTTTAACATTGACATCCATGGCGCGGTCCCAGTCTTCTACGGTCAGGGTATCCACACCGCCGCGGACAGCGACGCCGGCATTGTTGAGTAAAATATCAATTCTGCCAAATTTTTCGATTATTTCTTCAACGGCTTTTTTAACACATTCTTCGTCAGTCACATCGCAGAAAATGGCTAAAACTTTTCGGCCCATTCCGGAAATTTCGGCGGCTACCTGCTCCAGTTTTTCTTTTCTTCTGGCGAGCAGCACAACATTTGCTCCGTTTTGCGCATATGCTCTTGCGGAATCCGCGCCTAACCCGCTGGATGCGCCGGTGACGACCGCTACTTTATCTGTTAAATCAAACATATCAGTTATCTCCTTCTATTTTATAATGATTAGTAATTATTAAAATAGAAATACCCATTTTAAACAGCTTCAAACATCGACTGGCTTCATGGGTTTTGTTGGTCAATAACCTCACGGCCTACGGCGGGTTTATCTGTAATCAGGCCGAGCACTCCGAGGTCGAGATACTGCCGCATTGCCTTGGGGTCATCCACCGTCCAGACATAAACCGGAAGCCAGGCTTTTCGGGCTTTGCTGATCAGGCTTTTTGTGACCATATTCTCTTCAACCGTAAGGAAGTCGATATCCATATTGACCAGACGCCTTGTGTCTGCCTTGCCCAGATTGCCATAGACGCAGTAGCCAACGGTATATTCGGGGTGCAGGGTTTTTAGCTGTTCCACCAGGCTGTAGTCCAAGGACATGAACATACAATTTTTTTCATCATTCTGCGCTTCAACGACCCTGGCGGTTTCAGCGGCAACATCAGCGGTTTCGTGTCCATGAGTTTTCAATTCAATGAGAAGCTTGATCTGTCCTTTTGTGGCCTTGAGCACTTCTTCAAGGGTTGAGATCTTTCCCTCAGCGTTATTTTGAGACAAGGTCAGTTCACCGAGCTCCCTGGCGGTGAGATCATAGACGTTGACATTTTCGCCGGAAAGGCGCTGGAGATTACTGTCGTGTATGACCATTGGCACATTGTCCTTGGATAAAAGAATGTCGATCTCCGCGTAGTCAGCGCCCTGGTCGATACCGCCCTGGATAGAGCCAAGGGTGTTCTCCACACCCTCTGAGCTTCCGCGGTGTCCGATGACGATAGGGCTGTGTAAAGCCGGTGGATTGTAAAAAAGGCTGAACATACCTACGGCAGCCAGAATAACAATTCCCAGAGCGATGGGTTTCTGATGCCTGATGAAAAAGGGATGGGCTTTGATACGTGTCCAAGCGCTTTTTGCCGTATGGCGTGAAATATGAAAGAAGCTCATGGCCTTTTCCTTCGTGTGACCAAGCCTTTCATCAATAAAGGGAAGAGCTCCGGCATCAATATTTACCCGGCCATCGAGCCCACTGTAACCCGCGGTCAGGATCGTTAGCAGCAAAAGCATAAGTGTGATGCGCAGCAGGCCTACCAGCAGAAAGCCCATAAGCGGCGCAAACGTATTTCCTGAAAAGAGGCTCAGGAAAACAGTGAGAGGGCCATTGCCGGAGATGCCAGGGAAGTAGGTAGGTACAAACCCCGGAAAGTTGAAAAGAATAATCCATAAAACCAAGTAAACGCCAAGCACTAAAGCGACAGGCAGACGCCCTCTTTTTAAAATCCCGAAGCTTCGCCGTGAAGCCTTCATGAACGAAACGCGGTCCAGAACCATGGCAGGCAGTACGAAAAGCAGAATAACAAAAAGTACAAATATAACCGCGTAAAACAGGTAAACACCAATATTTCCCATCAGAGTTTTTGAAAGCTCACCGGTAATAAAATTGGGAATCCGGGTCTGCGGCAGCAGCGACGGGCGTAAGCCGATATGGATCAGCGGCAGAAGCCCCAGAGCGTAAGCTGTAAAACCAACCGAGCCAAAATTTTTAAGGCTTTTATAAGTCGTCAAAGCCATCTTCATGGCAGTGCCAAGGCTGATTGGATTTTTATGAAGCCTGTGGTAGAGCATTAAGATGATGACAGAAAACTCATAATAGACCATAAGTGCACCCAGCGCCAGCATGATGATGAGGGTAATGACCCCGGGAATATTGGTGAAAAAATTAAGAATTCGCTCGTTAAATGCCAGACTATAGCCGCTGAGGTTCAAAAAAATCTGCATGATAAATGACAGCAGCGGCTTCAGCAGAACGGAGCAAAGCATCTTATAGACAACCTCAAAAGCCAATAGTGCCGGAAAGGTCTGAATAAAGGCAATGAGGGTATTTTGAATGTTTTTTGATTTCATGTCAGAGACTCCAAAGTTTTTTTATAGTTTACCATAAAACCAGACAGCGGACATGAAAAACAGAAATTTTGTTATAAGAAAAACAGTTGCCGGCAGATTTGCGTGAGGTCTGTTACTATCTTGAGGATATAGATGAAAAACAATGGGAAAAGTCTTCAGCACGCTCCCAGAGACAGCACCGCATATTGACCTTGCCGTTTGGCAGAAAAGCCACGCCTTCTTTTTTCAAAAGCTGTTCCTGAATACCAGGACCGCCGAAGATAAGTCCCTTGCAAAGGGAGCCGTCACTGAAGACAACCCGGTGACAGGGGAGTTCCAGATGAGCGGGAACATGGCGGAGGGCAGCGCCCACGGCTCTTGCAGCCCGGGGACGGCCAGCCAGAAGAGCGACCTGCCCATAAGAGGCGACCCGGCCTTCTGGGATATTTGCGATAACACGATAGAATTTTTCGTTGAGTGATACAGACATATTGGGCGTTACCTCCTGATTATGGTTTTATTATAGAAGATTATTCTGTGAAAAACAACGGATAAAAAGCCTCCAGTGTTTCAGGAGGCTTTTAAAAAATCAGCAGGTAGCGCCGGATACGGTGGCAATACCCAAAATACTGTCCTTTTCGTCCAGCAGATCATTGGTGGTCAGGGCACGTTCTACAGCTTCCGCGCCCAGGCGTTCAACAGTAGAGCCAAAACGTTCGCTGTTCTGTCCTTCTTTTTTGTATAAGAGAATGGCTTTTTCCACAACATCCATGATTTCGTCGCGGGTAAATAATGTTTTTAGTTCAGTGCCGCGGCGGATGGATTTCCCCCAACGGCCGCCAACATAAACTTTATAGCGGACTTCACCGTCAGGAATCGCATCAAAACGGCAGTTGTCAACACATAAACCGCAGTTGTTGCATTTATCCTCGTCAATGACGAGTTTTCCGTCTGTTACAGTGGCAGCGTCCATTGGGCAGCGGTCCTCAACAGAGCACTTGCTGCATCCCTTGCACAGCTCATCATTATAATTGGGAATTTTTTGGCCGACGATACCTAAGTCATTGAGGTCAGGCTTTACGCAGTTATTTGGGCAGCCGCCGACAGCAATTTTAAATTTGTGAGGCAGTGTAACGTCCCGATAGCCCTCGTAAAAACGCTCGTGTATTTCGCGGGCAAGACCCTGTGTATCAATCAGGCCATAGGTGCAGACCGTTCCCTTACAGGCAACAACAGGGCGGACTTTTGGGCCAGTACCGCCGGTTACCATGCCCTCTTTAGCGATAAATTCCTGAAAAGGTACAATATCATCCCAGGTTAATCCCTGTACTTCTACGGTAAGACGAGTGGTAAAGGCAATGTTGCCATTCCCAAATTTCTCAGCCGCTTCACTCAGGCAGGCAAACTGAGCGGCGTTTAAAACGCCGTCCTCTGTGATAACACGGGCAGCAAAATGTTCGTGGTCATTGTTGAACAGGAAGCCCTGTCCCTTGACGCGTTTAATTTCTTCAGGTGCGATGTTCATAAGCTTGTAAATCTCCTTCTCCGTTTAGGTGAAAATATTCTTTATTCTTCAGTCTATAGATTAACGGATTTCTTGACGATTGTAAAATAGTATTTTATAATCAGTTTAATAGCTAAATACCTATAGAAGAACAATGGGGGATAATTATGACTATCAGGCATCTGAAAGTATTTCTGGCAGTTGCGGAGACAGGCAAGATGAGCGCTGCTGCCGACCAGCTGTTTATTGCCCAGCCATCTGTCAGCCAGGCCATCGCAGATATTGAAAAATACTATAATGTGCGTCTTTTTGAAAGGCTTTCCCGCAAGCTTTACATCACACCGGCAGGCGAAAGGCTTTTAGATTACGCCAGGCATATCGTGGCGCTGTTTGATGAAATGGAACTGGAGATGAAATATTCCGCTGAGCATACAACCCTTAAGATCGGCGGAACAGTGACCGTCGGAACCACCATACTCAGCGATCTGGTGAGCCGGTTTGAGGCAGAAAATCCGCCGGTTACCCTGACAGTTCTGGTGGACAACACACCAGTCATCGAATCCATGATTTTAAAGAGTGATCTGGACCTCGGGCTTGTTGAGGGCGAGGTAAGCAGCGAGGACCTTATCCAGATACCGGCAGTGGAGGACGAAATGGTTTTAATCTGTGGCACGGGGCATCCTTTTGCTGGCCGAAAGACCATCAGTCTTGACGAACTGCAGGGACAATATTTTGTGATTCGTGAAAAAGGCAGCAGAGCCCGCAGCTTTTTTGAGAAGATCCTGGACAGGGAGGGCGTGGAAATTGTGGAAAAATGGACGTGCACAAATACAGAGGCCATTAAGAACGCAGTGATGGATGGCCAGGGGCTGGCGGTGCTCTCCAAACGCCTGGTGGAACGGGATTTTGAACAGGGGCGGCTTTGCATACTCTCGATTCAGGGAATTCGTTTGCTGCGGAGCTTTACGTTGATTTACCACAAAAATAAGTTTTTATCACCTCCTCTTAAGGCTTTTGTGCAAGCCTGCGAGGAATATAAAGATTAGTTTTCCACTTTTTGTTCACTTTTTGTCCACATTTTAACGTGGATAGTGTGGATAAGTTTTGGGATAAAAAACGGCTTTTAACGAAAATTACAGGGATTGCGTCCACAGGTTGTGCATAACTATGTGGATAAGCTGTGTTTTTTCACGATAAAAGTGTGAATAGCCTGTGGAAATGGGGTATATATCATTTTTGGTGCAAATTTTTCCATGACTCGGGCAGAGTTTCTTCTTTACTAACAAAATAACAGATGGTATGATTATAAACAATACAGAAATCTTAAAAAAGGGAGTTCAAAAAATGACCGGGGATTTATTGAAAGCACATGTTCTGTCCAGCAAACTGATGACAGACATTGAAGATATCATGATTGAAGAATTCGGCCTGCCTGAAGGCCACATTGACATCGGCCTTTTTACCACCGATAATGAGGATATTGGCTATGTGGCCGCGGATGAAGCGACCAAAAAGGCCAATGTGCAGGTCTGCTATGCCAAATCGACCTACGGGGGACTTGGCTGTGCCTACGGCGGAGAAATGATCGGTATTATCTCAGGGCCATCCATCAGCGATGTTGAGAGCGGTCTGCGGACCATTACGCATTTCACCGAGCACAATGCTTGCCTGTTCAGCGCCCGTGAAGATGACGGTGTACAATTTTATGCACAGGTTATCTCAAAAATCGGCACTTACCTCGCAGAAGTTTGTGATCTGCCTGTTGGTTCATCTGTCGCCTATCTTGTCGGCCCTCCGCTGGAATCTATGATGGGCGTCGATGAAGCTCTGACAGCTGCTGACGTAGAGGTCGTAAAATTCTTTGGACCGCCAACCGTCTCCAACCGCGGTGGCGCCATCGTGACCGGGACACAGTCTGCCTGTAAAACCGCCTGCATGGCCTTCGCCAAAATGGTCATGGACTGCGTCGAAGAACCCGTGGACTACTGAAGCTGAGTCCAATTTTGAAAAACAAAATTGGCAGCGAGTAAGGAGAGAGCGACAGCGAACGGACGAGCGCAACGAAGCAAACGTCTTGTTTGAAAAAACTCTCCGAAGGAGGAATAAAGGTTTTTTCAAATAAAGACGAAGCCGTCCAATTTTGGAAAACAAAATTGGCAGCGAGTAAGGAGAGAGCGACAGCGAACGGACGAGCGCAACGAAGCAAACGTCTTGTTTGAAAAAACTCTCCGAAGGAGGAATAAAGGTTTTTTCAAATAAAGACGAAGCCGTCCAATTTTGGAAAACAAAATTGGCAGCGAGTAAGAAGAGAGCGACAGCGAACGGACGAGCGCAGCAACGTCATTCCTGTAATAAAAAATTCAAACGAACAAGAGACTCTGAGTTTTTATCAGAGTCTTTTTTGTTCCCCAAATTCACAGAAAACCTGTTATAATAAAGATAATAAACAAGGAAGCGAGGGATAAAGATGGCCTATACCATTACAGAAAAATGTATCGGATGCACGATCTGTGCGAGAAACTGTCCGGTGATGGCCATCACCGGTGAAAAGAAAAAGCAGCATGTGGTGAATGACAAGCGCTGTATCGACTGCGGCGTTTGCGGAAGATCCTGTCCACAGGCTGCCATTTTGGACAACAGAGGAGAGATCGCGAATAGAGTCCCAAAGGATCAATGGAAAAAACCAATGGTAGAACCAGCCGTGTGCAGTGCCTGCTCAATGTGCGTGGAAGGCTGCCGCTTTGAATGTCTGGCAATTTCGATGCCGGCTTTTAAAGGCGACATCCGCGTATACGCGGAACTGGTCAAACCAAGGGCCTGTGTGGGCTGCGGCCTGTGCGAAAGCCTGTGTCCTCTTTCAGCAATCCGCATGGAGGTGATTCAATGAAGCCTTTGAATTATTTGCATATTAACCTGAGCACAGGTAAAATACGTCCGCTGCCCATCAAAGAAGGGGTTGTGAGGGCATATCTTGGCGGTAAAACACTGGCAGCCAAGCTGCTTTATGATTTGCTGCCAAAGGGTGTGGAACCTTTGGCAAAAGAAAATATTCTGATCATCAACACAGGAATTATGACGGACACTGGCGCGCCCTCCTCCAGCCGTTTTAACATGACCTTTAAAAATGTGATGACTGGGGGCATCGCCTCATCCAACTGCGGAGGAAGCTTTGGGATGATGATGCGGCGCGCCGGAGTGGACGGGATTATTCTGGCAGGCGGAGCAGAAAAACCGGTATATCTGGAAATTCTGGACGGCGTGGTAACGATCCGCGACGCAGAAAACCTGTGGGGGATGGATGCCGAGGCTGTTCAGGAACGCTTCCCCAAGGTTTATGGGAAAGTGGTCATCGGGCCAGCAGGGGAAAATAAGGTGCGTTATGCCTGCGCTGTTTCAGGCGAACGGGTAGCCGGCCGGTGCGGCTGCGGCGCGGTAATGGGCGTTAAAAATTTGAAGGGGATTGTGGCTTATGGAACCAAACGGCCAGAGCTTTACAACAAACCAGCTTTTGACGCCTATGTAAAAAAGTGGGTGAAATTCATTCAGAATCATCCCATGACGGGTGACAGCCTGCCCCATTACGGTACTGCAGGTCTTGTAAATAACGCCAATGCCTCACATGCGCTTCCAACCCATAATTTTAAACGGGGCCAGTTTGAGGCAGCGGAGGAAATCTGCGGGGAGACCCTTGCGGATAAGTACCTGACCCGAAACGGTGGCTGTGTGAGCTGTCCCATACGGTGTGAGCGGCGTGTGATGGTTGGCGGACGCGAGGTAAAAGGGCCGGAGTTTGAAACCGTGGGTCTTTTTGGTTCAAATATTGAAAACAGCAATCTGGAATTGATCAATGAGATTAATTATAGAGCCGATATTCTGGGGATAGATACGATTTCGCTGGCGGGCACACTGGCCTTTGCCATGGAACTTCAGGAAAGGGGAATGGCAGACTTTGGACTCCACTTTGGGGAAACCGGCAACCTGCTGGAGATCATCGAAAAAATTGCGTATCGCCAGGACATCGGTGACGAGCTGGCAGAAGGCAGCGCCCGGCTGGCAAAAGAATACGGCGGGACTGATTTTGCCATCAACGCCAAGGGCATGGAACTGGCATCTTATGAGCCGCGGCGTTCAGTTGGCATGGGGCTTGGCTATGCGACCTCCAACCGCGGTGGCTGTCATCTGAATGGCGGCTATCTGGCGCTGATGGAATCAGTGGGTGTCATGAGCGTCGGTGCACAGGGAACAAAGGGAAAGCCTGAGCTCACCGCTTTTATGCAAAACGGCATGGAAGCCGGTTCGGCGGCAGGTTTCTGCCTGTTCACCATGCAGACCATGATCCCGTCGATTTTGTATCATATGGGGCCAGTCAGCCCGGTAACCCATACTGCGGGCAAGGCCATGATCATGGCCCGGGGGATTCTTGGAAATATGTGGCCTTTGATGCCGGGACTGCTGCCCGTTAAAACCATGTATCTGATGCCGCACTGCAAGGCCATTGAACTGGCTACCGGCATGCGCATGACGACCGGAGAGTTCCTTCAGGTTGGTGAGCGTGGTTTTACCATTGAACGGCTCTTTAATCTGCGGGAAGGTTTGACTGCTGAGGATGACAGTCTGCCGGGCCGGCTGACGGACGAACTTCAGGAACCAGGTGATCCCAGCACCAGGGTAGATCTTGAAGCAATGCTTCCGGTATACTATAAGGTGAGGGGCTGGGATGAGCGCGGTGTGCCAACAGCCGCAACCCTCAAGCGTCTGGGGCTTGGAAGCTTATGATTACGGTGAAATATTTCGGAGCGCTGAGGGCATTAACCGGCACAGCGCAGGAGAGTCTTGAGGCGGCAGATATTAAAGAGGTGCTGGTAAAAATAAAAGCCGCCCATGGGAAAGAGGCGGCAGCGAAAGCCAGGCGGTGTCTGATCCTGCTGAACAGCGATAATGTCAATCTGCACAACGGCATGCGGACAAGCCTGAAAATTGGCGATGTCGTCAGTTTCGTCCCCGTCTGCGCGGGAGGCTGAAGCTGAGTCCAATTTTGAAAAACAAAATTGGCAGCGAGTAAGGAGGAGCGACAGCGAACGGACGAGCGCAACGAAGCAAACGTCAGCTATTCAGCAGTTTTTCCACCGCTTTCCGGTTCTTCTCCTGTTCAGGAAGCCGGAGCGGGGCGCAGCTGCTGAGATTGGCTTCATTTTTAGACAGCTTGTCGGCAAAAGCCATGCAGTTGTCTTCCCCGCAGCGTTTGCAGTTGCTGTGAGGAAGGTATTCATAAATATCGGTAGGGTAGATAGGTTCCATGTTTATCCTCGCTTGTAATCAGAATGAATTTATTGTACGCTTGTTATGGAGGCCTGTCAAGGCGGGATAAAGGATGTGAATCGACAGAAAGGGGGGATGGAAATGAAAAGATGGACAACCTCAGGCGGGATTGCCATTGAGCGGTTAAATACATTAAGGTGCAATTGCTATGTGGTTCAGTGTGCCGGCGCTGTCTATCTGGTGGATACCGGCGTGGTGATGGAGCGCCAAAGTATTGAACGGCAGCTTAAAAAGCTTGGAATCAGCGGGCTTGACGGCATTATTTTAACCCACGTCCATACCGATCATGTGGGAAATGCCGCCTGTTTTCAGAAGAAATTCAATTGCCTGGTCTACGTACATGCCCATGAGCGGACAGCCCTTCGGGACGGCTGCTGCCCGCTGCCCCGGGGAACAATTCCCATTACCCGGAAAATTGTGAGGGCAGCGGGAGTCCTTGGGCTTTGGACCTGCTTTGAGCCCTGCAGAAACGTCATGGCGGTTGAAAATGGACAGTACATTGGACCAGGAATGCGCGTGCTGCACACACCAGGCCATACAAAGGGCTCCATGAGTCTGATTTTGAATGAAGATATTGCATTGGTTGGCGATGCTATTATCCATAGAAGCAAGCAGGTCTATCCACCCTTTGCCAACGATGAGACACAGGTAAAAAATTCTTTGCAAAAGCTGCTCGAAACCAATTGTCAGCAGTTTTTGCCGGGACATGGCATGGCGGCAGGCCGGGAGGATATTCTGGGCGCGCTGCTCTAAAGCGGTAGAAAAACAGCCTTGAAAATGATGGAAGGGCTGTTTTTTTGTGGTCTGGATAGGATATCTTTACTTTTAACTGAATTTATTAAGATTTCAGTGTTACAATGAGATCATTATAAACTGGGAGGATTCGAATGAAAGTATTAGAGCTTTTCGAGCCGGCGGCCATTGACGTGTCGGATGAAGACGCGCGGGTGGACGCGGTGATTCAGGCACTTGTTAACGCCGGGGAAACGGTGAAGCGCTATGATATAATCGGAATGAAAAAGGATTTTGCCGAAAACGAAATGGTTGAAAACCTGCTGGACGCCGAAGGACCCGAGGTTCTGCCCATTACCCTGATCGATGGTGTGCTGGTAAAGCAGGGCGGTTACCCGTCCAATACGGAGATCGCTAACTGGTTTGGCATTACAGAAGACACAATCGCTGCGTGCTGCAGAGCTTCAGGAAAGGGCTGCGGCAGCTGTGGGGGCTGCGGAGGAAAACATGAAAGTTAAAAAGAAGCTTTTTATGTCTACTGTGGCGGTCCTGGTAACCTCATTGGTATTGGCCGGCTGCGGCAGTAAGGACGGGCCGGCAGGAAAGGCTGAGTACCTTGGATTTCTGGGCAGCCAGTTTACTTCGATGACCACCACTGTACAGAATATTCAGGATAAACTGTCAGGCTTTACAGAGGACTCCCTGTCTGACAGCGCGTGGGTATCGGATATGGATAAGCAGCTGGATCAGGTTGATAAAGCCTGTGACGCTGTTATCAGTTATGATAAGGTGCCGCAGGATTACGTGGATCTCCACAGTAAGCTTACCGATGTGGCAAATCAGCTTAAACCAGCGGTGGCAAAATATAAAACCGGTATCGAAAACAAAGATTATGACGCACTGTCCTCAGCTAACGAACAGGTAAAAACCGCGGCGGTTTCACTGGAATCATATATCCCAGAGCTTAAAAATCTGCTGGGCAGTCAAAATTAGAAAACGAAAAACAGGCGATCTGCCTGTTTTTTTTGATTGACAAAAAACAAAATTAAATTTAAAATAGTTTATAGGTAAACTGTTTAGCTAGAAACTGTTTACGGCCAAACGATATGGAGGAAACGATGTTTTTTAAAAATATCTCAATCATTTACCGCCACAGCGAAATCTTATTTCAAAAGCGGCTGGGCGGTATGCAGCTCAATAATACAGAGCAGTCCATTCTTTTGTATTTAAAACACAATGACGGTGTTAACCAGCACGCCATTGCCCGTTTTTTTCAGTTTAACAAAACCACTGTGGCAAAAACGCTGTCCGCGCTGGAAGATATGGGGCTCATTAAACGTGAAACCAACTGTGAAAGCAAAAGAGAAAAGCGCGTTTATCTGACCGAGGCCGGCAATAAGGCGGTAGTTCTTATCAAGGAAAGCAGAAGGCAGCTGGAAGAAGAAGTGATGGCAGAATTTACAGAAGAGGAAAAGGCCTTGTTTGATGAGCTGTCAGAAAGGATAGCAGTAAAAGTTTGGAAGCTTAATCAGGAAAGTGACGGCTGAGGCAGGCCGTCTTAAAAATGAGAATTTTGGAGGAGAGTGAAAATTTATGGTTAATGATATGACCCGGGGCAAACCGGCGAAAATTTTAATGGTTTTTATGCTGCCCATGCTGCTCGGAAACATTTTTCAGCAGCTTTACAATATTGTTGATACCGTTATTGTTGGAAATTATGTCGGCGCAGATGCGCTGGCAGCGGTGGGCTCGACGGCGGCAATGGTATTTTTACTGGTGGCGGTCGCCATGGGGCTGAGTATGGGCTGTTCTGTACTTATTTCCCAGTATTTTGGTGCGGGGGACAAGAAAAATATGCGCCGTGCGGTGTTTACCAGCATGGTTTTTATTTTGGCGGTCGGAGCTGTGGTTTGTGTGCTGGGCCTTGCGATTTCGGACTGGCTGCTGCATTTGATCCAGACGCCGGCCAATATTTTTGAAGGCGCGTCCACCTACATAAACATCTATTACATGGGCTGCATTTTTTTGTTTACCTATAACGGCCTGGCCGCAATATGCCGTGCAGTCGGCGATTCAAAAACCCCACTGTATTTTTTGATTGTCGCGGCTCTTTTGAATATTGTGCTGGATTTGGTATTTGTTATTTATTTTAACATGGGTGTGGCTGGTGTGGCCTGGGCTACGCTGATCGCCCAGGGCGTATCGGCAGTTACCTGCCTGATCTATGTTTATTTTAAAGTGCCGGTGCTCAAGCTCCACAGGGAAGACTGTGTTTTTGATTTTAAAATGCTGAAAGATCTGCTGGCCTATGCCATTCCCTCAACGGTGCAGCAGTGTATTGTATCGTTCTCGATGATGGCAATCCAGGGCCTGGTAAACAGCTTTGGCTCGGTCTTTATCGCAGGGTATACCGCAGCGACTAAGATCGACTCCATCGCGATTCAGCCATTGCTCAGCGTCACCATGTCGCTGTCCACCTTTACGGCGCAGAATATCGGCGCTGGCCGTACAGAGCGTGTTTACGAGGGTTTTAAGGTAACAATTCTAATTGTTGTAATCATGTGCCTTGCGATTTCCGGGCTGATCTTTTTATTCGGGGATGTCTTTATCGGCGCTTTTGTGGATTCTGTGGCAGACGCGGGTGTTATTCAGGTTGGCGTTGAGTATATCCGTATCGTTTCAGTGTTTTATGTGGTCATGGGACTCATGTTTTCAGCCGGCAGTGTGCTGCGCGGTGCAGGAGATGCCACAGCCTTTATGATGGGCTCTCTTTCAAACTTTGTTGTCCGTATCGCAGCAGCGTATATTCTGGCAGGAATGATCGGTTCCAGCGCAATCTGGTGGTCTATCCCCATGGGATGGGGCGTCGGTCTTTTGGTCAATTATATCCGCTACCGCAGTAAAAAGTGGGAAGACAAAGCCATCATCAGTAAAAAGCAGGTTGAAGCTTAAAGGATGCCTCAGGGCATTCTTTTTTAATGCAACCAGAACAAACATATTTTGTTAATAATGGTTGGTAGACAATCCGGCAGATTCTGTTAAAATTGGTATCAGGAGGTATGAAAAATATGAAAAATCATTTAAGTATGAATCTGACAGCACTCCGGAAAATGAACCAGTATACGCAGGAGGAGGTAGCATCCAGAATCGGCGTCAGCCGTCAGGCTGTGGCAAAATGGGAAAGCGGTGAGAGCGCACCGGATGTCATTAACTGTAACGCGTTGGCCGAAATGTACAATGTGAGCCTGGATGACCTTGTGAATTATAATGAAACAGAAAGAGACGGGCTGGCCATCCCGCCAAAGGATAAGCATATGTTCGGCTGTGTAAGCGTGGGAGAGCGCGGGCAGATTGTTATCCCCAAAAAAGCACGCGAAATTTTTGATATAAAACCCGGTGACCGACTGATGGTTCTCGGCGATGAAGACCCTGAGAGAGCCGGTATTGCCATTGTAAAGGAAGATGTTTTTATGGAGCTTGCCGCCCAGATCATGGACGCAGTGAAAAGAGGCGAGGAATAGATGAATCTGTTATCTGTCAAAAATCTCAGCAAAAAATATCCGGCTTTTGAGTTAAAGGAGGTTTCCTTTGACGTGAAGCAGGGAAGCATTATGGGTTTTATTGGAAAAAACGGGGCAGGAAAGAGCACCACCCTCAAGGCCATGCTGAATATGGTCCATCCCAACAGCGGCACCATTGAAATGATGGGAAAAGATTTTAATCAAAACGAAGCATGGTGTAAGCAGAATATCGGTGTCGTGCTGGGAGGAATTGATTACTATCCCAAAAAGAAGCTAAAGACCATCACCAAAGTGACCAGCCGGTTTTATGAAAAATGGGATGACGAAAAGTATCAGCAGGCTTTAAAGCTTTTTGAGCTTGATGAGCGTAAAACTGTGGACCAGCTGTCAGCTGGTATGCGGGTTAAATATCTCATAGCACTGGCGCTTTCACACCATGCCAGCCTTTTGATTTTTGACGAGCCGACCAGCGGCCTGGACCCTGTATCGAGAGATGATCTTCTGGTTTTGTTTGAAAAACTGGTGCAGGCAGGTGACCGCAGCATCCTGTTTTCTACGCACATCACATCAGACCTGGAAAAATGTGCAGATACGATTACCTATATTAAGGACGGCGCCGTTCTCGCCAGTGAAGATCGGGAAGTATTTATCCGCCATTTCCAGTATCTTAAAGATAACGAAAGCGCCCCGGCATTGTCATTGGAAGATATTATGGTTCATATGGAAAGGAAAAAATATGATGAGAGCATTGCTTTATAAAGAACTGCTTTTAACCAGTCTGCCGCCGATGTTTATTTTTATGTTCTTTGGCGCCATGCTGATGATTCCTGGATATCCCTATTATGTTCCGTTTTTCTTTGGCTGCCTTGGGCTTTTCTTTACCTTTCAAAACGGGCGCGAAAACAAGGATACCTTTTATACCGCAGCGCTGCCCATCTCAAAGGGAGATGTTGTCAGGGCAAGATGCCTTCTGGTAGTGCTGGTGGAGCTTGGCGAGGTGCTTATCTCTGTTCCCTTCGCGGTTCTGCGGGCGTATGTGCTGCCGCCGAATCCGGTAGGGATTGAGCCGAATCCTGCATTTTATGGCTTTGTATTGATCATGTTTACCATTTTTAACGTGATATTCCTGACACAGTTTTATAAAACAGCCTACAATGTTGGAAAAGCTTTTGTCATAGCGCAGATCCCTCTGTGGCTGTATATTATTGTGATGGAAGCCCTGGTGCATTTTCCGGTGCCCGGTACATATCTGGATACTACCAACCCATCTATGATGCTGAGACAGCTGCCGATTCTGGCAGCCGGAGTCGTAATTTACATATTGGGAATGTTGGTGGCCTGCCGTGTTTCCATTCGGCGGTTTGAAAAAGTTGATTTGTAGAATAATGGGTAATGAACGAAAGGCACGAGCCCTTCGTTTCAAACTGCCAAAAGTGCCGCGGCTTGAGACTGCGCCTTTTATCCAGATAAGAAAAAAAGTTCAGGCGCTTTGAATAACGGCCAGAAATCGTGTAAAATTATCCGCCCAGCCGGACACTGGCGAGATGAAGTATCAACTTTAGTGAAACAGATATCGGTGTGAGGGCAGTGCCCGCAGAACGTTTTTTTCTTTCTTAGGTAAAAGGCTTCGTCTCTCAAGTTTTTTATACAGACTGTAAAAAGATTGACAGAAGCCTTTAGTTCCGTTATGCTGGGTTTAAAGAAGCCATTTGTTCCACGAATCCTTAAGGAGGGAATATCATGAAAGAAATCATCAGTTGCTGCGGCGTTGTCTGTACAAGCTGTGAGTATTACCCTGAAACCTGTCCGGGCTGTCCAGCCATTGAGGGGAAAGCTTTCTGGCTTGAGTATACCGGAGGAGATATCTGCGGTATTTATGAATGCTGTATTCTTGAGAGGAAAAAGCCTCATTGTGGAAAATGCGGAGAGCTGCCCTGCCACCGCTATTTCGATACACCAGATCCTACCAAGACCCCAGAGGAAAACAAAGCGGACTTCAGAAGACAGATGGAACAGCTCAAAAGGATGGGATAGCTGTGAAAATAAGAAAAATGCAGTTTTCCGACATGCCAGAGCTTGCCAGGCTTTATTACCAGTTCTGGAGAGAGCCCTCAGACGTCGGAGCAATGGAGCGCCAATTCAGGCGCCTTGAAAAAACAGATAACCACATTCTTCTATGTGCAGAACAAGACAGCTGCCTTGTTGGGTCGGTGATGGGCATAATCTGTGAGGACCTCTATGGGAACTACTGCCCTTTTATGGTGCTTGAAAATATGATTGTAGATAAATCCTGCCGTCAGAGCGGCATTGGTAAGGCTCTGCTTGGCGCTCTGGAAAAGCAGGCAAAAGAACGAAGATGTACCCAGATCATTCTAGTAACAGAAGAGAATCGGAAAGATGCCTGCCGTTTTTACGAAACGAATGGCTTCCAGGCAGATAATGCAGGTTATAAGAAAAAATTATGAAGGGTAAATCTACCCTTCATAATTTTTTTGTAAATCTCCGCAGTACTCCTTAATCAGCCGTTGTGCTTTGGAGGCGGTAATGCCAAGTGCGGCGGCAGCCCTGCGGACGGTCTGGTTTTTTCTATAGGCATCGCGGACGATGTCCTTTTTTAATGCCTCCACACGTTCGTCAAGGGTAAGAGCGCTGTTGTCTGGGGTATTGCGGTTTTCTCTAAACATGGTTTCCGGGAGCTTTTGGAGGTCGATGATATTGCCCATGGTGACGACCACCAGGCGCTCGATCATATTTTTGAGTTGGCGCACATTGCCGGGCCAGTTGTAGCGCATAAAGGCGCTGAGGACCTCCTGCGAGAAGGTCTTATTTTTTTCGTATTTTTCATTAAACAGCTTGAGGAAAAAGTTAGACAGGGGGAGAATATCATCTCTCCGTTTTCTCAGCGGCGGCAAAATGGTATTAAAGGTACTGATACGCCAGTAAAGGTCCTCGCGAAATTTCCCCTCTTTTACCAGTGTGTCAATATCTTTGTTGGTGGCAGTGATGATGCGGATGTTTACGTGCTTCATTTTTGTGCCGCCGACGGGAATATACCGCTGGTTTTCAAGCACATCCAGAAGCTTGGCCTGAAGGTAGAGGGGCAGGTCGCCGATTTCATCCAAAAACAATGTGCCGTTGTTGGCCATTTCGATCAGGCCTATTTTCCCCTTGCTGCTGGCGCCTGTAAAGGCTCCGGGCGCGTAGCCGAAAAGCTCGGATTCCAACAGGGATTCAGGAATGGCGGTACAGTTGAGGGTGATGAACAGCCCTTCGCGTCCGCTGTTCTCATGGATATATTCAGCCACATAGGTTTTCCCTGTGCCGGATTCGCCCAGCAGGAGAACAGGAATGGTGGAGTCTGAGATCTGCTTGAGCTCGGTGATGATTTTCCAATAGTTAAAGGAACGGCTGATGATGGGCGTTTCGTTGGAGTTAAAATGACTGCTCTTATGCCGCCGGCCGGTTTTCAGGTCGTCATCCTTATAGGAAACGTCCCAGTGAGTAATTTCATTTTCCTGAACATTGCCGATAACGAGCTCCACACTGCCTTTATCGTCCAGAACCGGGGTCAAAATGGTAACCAGCTCTTCGTCGGCGGGGATAAAGCGCTGCTTGGCAAAGATAATGCGCTTTTCATCCATGGCGTAGTCCAGAGCCATGGGCGTCCAGTTCCCCTGAAAAACATCAGTGTTTTTAGCGTGGACCAGGTCCTCAGGTTTCAGGCCATAATGGCGGATACAGGCTGGGTTTACATAGACGATCCTGCCATCTCGGTCATTGACAAAAATTTCATTATAACAATGCTCCAATATAGACAACAGCATTTCCCTGGGCAGGCTGTCCAGATAAGCGCTGTATTCAGGATCATGGTCAAATTTTTTCATTTTCAGCCCTCTCTGCTTCGTAAAAATAAGTTTGTTTTGCTTTTGTTTTATTTTTAGGTCAATTGTATCATTTGTGAGTCAAACTGGCAATTCCCCTTAATGAGCTTTTTATAAAGGAAATAGAAAAGGAAATATATGATGGGTGTATTAAAAATAAACGATTTTCTAAACATAAAAATCAAAAAACTGTGAGAAACAGAGAAAGCTGTTTTGGCACAAACCTTGCATTAATATACAGCATCAACTAGCTAGAAAAGATTTTGAGATATTTAAGGAGAGAGACAAATGATTCGTAACAGTTTAACAGATGTGTTTTTTGCAAAGGATGACGTTGAAAATCTGCATGAGGGTGTTTTACGCGTTTTAAGCAAAGTTGGGGTTAAGATCGAGAATGACGAAGCGCTTGGAATTTTTGAACAGCATGGCGCGAGGGTAGAAAACGGTACAGTTTATATTGGAGAGGTTCTTTTGAACAAAGCACTCCAGACCGTTCCGGCAAACTTTGAACTGCAGGGCTTTGACCGCACAGTACAGGTCGGTCTCGACCACGATCCAGTGGTTATCCCAACAAACGGCACGCCGATGGTACTCAATTTTGACGGTTCTTATTCAGATACCAATACTGATGATTTGGTCAACTTTTACAAGCTTATTGATACCTCAGATGTAATGCAGGTTACCAGTGAAATTGCGGTGGACGTACCGGGTCTTGATAAAACTAAGGATTCGCTGCTGGCGCAGACGGCGCTGCTGATGAAATACAGCCATAAGCCCATCTACAATATTTTGGGCGCGACCATCCACAATTACAAAAAAGGCAGCGTGGCTCAGGGGGTGCGTGAAAATATCCAGTTTGCCAAAAAATATTATGGCTATGATGACAAGTATGTTATTTACAGCGGCACCTGCGTTATTTCACCGCTGGGTGTTGGCTGGGAGGCCATGGATCATTTTATGGGCTTTATTAAGGAAAACCAGCCCATCAGCATTACGGCCTGCTCCATGACGAACCTGACCGCACCGGGCTCTCTGTATGGATCGGTTGTAGAGGATGCGGCGGCAATTTTATCCATCGTGGTTTTATCCCAGCTCATGAATCCGGGCCTTCCGGTATTATATACCAGTCTTTCCTCCATGTCGGATATGCGCTATGTGCAGCTGTGCATGGGCGCGCCGGAATTTGCTTTGATCACACTGGGACACATTGCCCTGGCAAATTTCTATAAAATTCCGGTACGTGTCGGCGGCGCTCTGGGGGATGCCTTTAAGGCCGATTACCAGGCGGGCGTTGAATCCTTTGTGGGGCTGATGGCCCCGATGCTGAGCCAGTCAGCAATGATTCCTCACGGCTGCGGCACTATGGGCAGTTTTAATCTGACCAGCTATGAAAAATTTATTATGGACGAAGAAACCATCCGCTATCTCATGCGTCTGCGCAGGGGCTTTGAAGTGTCAGATAAGCGAAAGGAAAAAGCGCTGAAGGATATCACGAAGGTAGGGCCAAGAGGAAACTTCCTGGGAGGACGTACCCCTAAGGAATACCGGGAAGATAACTATCTGGCCTCCGAGGTGTTTAACCGTAAGGGCTGTAAGGAGAACACCCGTGAAGAACAGGGCGATATCCGGGATCGCGCCAGGAAGGTCTATGACGCCCGCATGGAGGCCTATGAGCTGCCAGATACCACGCTGGAACAGAAAAAGCTGTTGAACACTGAGCTGCCGGAACAATATAAATTTGATATTTAAGCTCAATGGGGATCGGTGATCCTTATGTAAATAAAAAGTGAGGTAATCAATGAATTTTTTAAAGGGTGAAAAAAAGCTGAGTGACTTGACCAGATTTCACAAAATGTTTCTCATTGTGCTTATCAGTATGGGAAGCTCTATAATCTATATGCCGGTTTATTTAAAAAACGTCTTTTATGAACCGCTGATGGTGGGCCTTGGCGTGTCCAATGAGCAGCTCGGCGCGCTGGTGGGAATGTATGGCATTATGGCGACGATTCTATATATACCTTCTGGTATTGTAGCAGATAAGGTCAGGGTGCGGACTCTGGCCTGGGTAGGCTTTGCTGCGACGGCCCTGGCCGTATTCTGGTACGCTGCCATGCCGTCTTACGGCGTACTGCTCTTTATTTTTGGGCTGATGGCAGTCACTACCATTCTAATCTGGTGGGGCACCCGTTTCAAGCTGGTCCGTCTGGTATCCTCTGAGGAGGAATACCCTAAGAATATTGGCTTCAGCTACGGCCTTTACGGTGTGGCAGGACTTATCTTCAACATGATCGCCCTCGGTGTTTTCGGGATGATCGCTGACCAGACCAGGGGAGTGACTACGGTGCTGATCATTATGGGCGCCATTATCCTGCTGTTTGGCATCCTCTCCTTTTTCTTTATCCCTAAATTTGAAGGAGAAATTAAAACCGACGGCAAGTCCTTTAACCTGTCAGAGTTTGCCGAAGCACTGAAGCATCCGGGTGTGTGGCTGGCCTCCATTTCCATGTTTTTTATCTGTTTTGTCTATCAGGGCATGAATTACACCACGCCGTTTTTGACAAATGTTTTCGGTGCGTCCCTGGGCCTGGTATCTGTAGTGGGAATGATACGGACTTACGGCATCACTCTGATCTCATCGCCGATTCTTGGAAAGGTGGCGGAAAAAATAAATTCACCGGCCAAGGTTATTATGGTTATTTCCGCAGTGGCTGCGCTCTGCTACGGCTCTTTCCTGATCCTGCCGAAAACAGCGGCCATGGCCATTGTCGTTGCGGTGATCATGGTGGTTCTGGGCTTTGTGGGAAACGGTGCCTTTGGCATTGCGTCGTCACAGCTCACAGAAACCAGGGTGCCCATTCATATATTCGGCGCGGCAACCGGAATGGTCTCTGTCATTGGCTTTTTACCGGAAAGCTTTATGCACCAGTGGTTTGGCGGTATGATCGACAGACAGGGCAACGCGGCCTTTACCACTATTTTCCTGATCCTTATCGTGTGCGCTGTGCTGAGTATTGGTGCTTCGCTGCTGGTGCGCCGTTATGCTAAAAAGCATGTGGGTACAGGGGAAGATAAGAAGATCGTAAAAGAAACGGATACCGCAGTGGAATAAAGGTTGATTTAGGGAATTCCCTAAAAATAAAATTGAGTTACAGTAAAAAAATGCGTATAATAGTAGTGTTATCACCTTTTGGAGGAAAATCCATGATTGATGTGTACACACTGGATACGCATTTTTTTTCGGTTACAGGAAAAACAGTGCATGTCGAGGTGCTCTTAAATAAAATATTTGAGAAAAAGGGGCTGCCAGTTCCGGTGAAAGTGGAAAAGAACCGCTATGGAAAGCCTTTTTTGAAAGAATACCCCAGTCTGCACTTTAACGGTTCACACTCGGGAGATTATCTGGTGTGCGCGGTGTCCCAAAACCCGGTGGGAGTGGACGTGCAGCTCATTGACCGGACAAAACGGCTGATGCCCCTGGCAAAGCGCTTTATGTCGCCCGGAGAGGTCCGCAGGCTGGAATCTCTGGACGATGAAAAACGGACGCAGGCATTTTACAGGCTGTGGGCGCAGAAGGAAAGCTATATGAAATACCGGGGCCTGGGCTTTGCCTTGCCGCTGAGTGCCTTTGAGATACAGCAAAGAGGGGAAGAATACCAAATCCTTGACGAGGGCTGCCAGGCCGGAGGCGTCTTTTTAAGACGTCTGGAGCTGGCTCCGGATTACGAACTCTGGGTCTGCGGTGAGGAGCCAAAGGTACGAAAAATTGAATTTGAAGTTTATGAGGAGTAGGAATGGAAACGACAGAAGAGAAGATCATCATTAACAACAGCTTCGCAAAGGGATTGCAGGATGGGATTCCCATAGGTCTGGGCTACCTGTCAGTGGCTTTTACCTTTGGAATGATGGCCGTCACCCAGGGGCTTCCTGCCTGGTCTGCGGTACTTATTTCCATGACAAACCTGACTTCAGCGGGGCAGTTTGCCGGGCTGGATTTGATTGTACTTGGCGCTCCCTTTGTGGAGATGGCGCTTACTCAGCTGATCATCAATCTGCGGTATGCGCTCATGTCTTTGTCCTTGTCGCAAAAACTGGAAGACTCTGTGACGACCCTGGAGCGCTGCCTGATCGCCTTTGGAAACACCGATGAAATCTTTGCCGTGAGCAGCGGGCAGCCTGGAAAGCTGGGAAAATGGTACATGTTTGGCCTGATGGTGATGCCTTATATTGGCTGGTCGGGCGGAACCCTCATTGGCGCGGCGGCCAGCACTATTCTTCCGGAGTTCATACGTTCCGCTCTGGGAATCGCCATTTACGGTATGTTTATCGCCATTATCATACCGCCGGCAAGAAAGAAAAAATCGGTCAGAGCCGTGTTGATCTTTGCAGTGGCACTAAGCTGTATTTTTACCTTTGCGCCAATCCTGAGCCAGGTATCAACGGGTTTTACCATTATCATCTGCACTATTGCCGCGTCGGCCTTTGGCGCCTGGTTCTTTCCCATCAGTGAGGAGGAGGAAATATGACGACGACTTTGCTAATATACATCCTGGTTATGGCGGGCGTTACTTACCTGATACGCGTGCTGCCGCTGGCTCTGTTTAAAAAGAAAATAGAAAGCAAGTTTGTGAAATCCTTTCTCTATTATGTGCCTTACGCGGTATTGGGAACCATGACTTTTCCGGCTATTTTCTATTCGACTGGAAGCCTGTACTCTGCCACTGCGGGGCTGATCGTCGCCATTCTTCTGGCCATGAAGGAAAAAGGGCTGGTTACAGTGGCTGTGTTTGCCTGTGCGGCGGTGCTTCTGGTGGAAACGGTGCTGGGGTATCTGTAGAAAGGGATTGACCTTCCCCTGCGGGGCAGGCTGTATGATAAATATGAGGTGAGAATCATGTACAGAATCAGTGAATTTTCCAAAATAACCAATTTAACGGTCAAGGCTCTGCGCTATTATGACGAGCAGGGAATCCTGGTGCCATCCCATCGGGACAGTCAGAATGGCTACCGTTACTACAGCGAAGAGGATTTCAAACGGGCACAGCTGGTTGCGCTGCTGCGGTCCTTTGAATTTTCCATCTCCGAACTGCGGGATGTTATGGAAAACTTTGACGAGGACACCGATCTGGCCTATTTTCTGGAAGAAAAGAAAGCCATGATCGAGCATAAAATTGAAAAGGAAAAGAAACTGCTGAAAAAAATCTCCCTCTATATCGAACCAACCGGTCAGGAGGAAAGCCCTATGCAGTATAAAATTGAGGTAAAACGTCTGGAACCCGTAATTGTCGCATCTATTCGCTATCAGGGTCTTTACAGTGAGGTGGGGAAATATATCGCCAGGATCTATAAGGCGGTGAAGGGGAACGCTGGTGGTATCCCCTTTAACCTGTACTACAATGAAGCCTACCAGGAAAAAGCGGATATCGAAATCTGTGTGCCTGTCAAGCGCTATATTGAAGCCGCTGGAATTGAGTGCAGAACGCTCCCGGCAGTGGAACGTGCTGTTTCGACCATACATCAGGGCAGCTACAGCCAGTTTAATCACGCTTACAAGGCCTTGCTGGATTACTCCAGGGCACAGGACCTGAAGCTGTTGATTCCATCACGGGAAAAATACATAAAAGGACCGGGCGCCATTTTCAGGGGAAACGAAAATAAATATATGACGGAAATTGTCATTCCCTTTGAGTAAACCGCTTGTTATATATTGACATTCTAAATACCTTTTGCTAAAATAGAGGCGTTCATCGGAGGGTGTACAGTCTATGAGATTGATATGCTGGATAAGATGGTTGATACCATTTTATCCGGCTTTTTTTCGTTTCTGGGAATATTAGAAAATAGAGGAGCAGTACAATGGACTTACTAAAAGGAAATCTGAAAAAGATATACTTTAAATATCTGTTCGCGTCCTTTGGCAGCGCGCTGATCGTATCCGTCTACTCACTGGTGGACTGCGTAATGGTGGGGCAGTATGAAGGGCCAGACGGTGTGGCCGCGTTGGCGACCGTGGCGCCTGTCTGGAATATTATCTACAGTCTGGGCCTGCTGTTTGGTATCGGCGGTTCAGTTTTGATGAGCGCGGCAAAGGGCGCGGGAGATGAGCGCCGGGGAAACAGCTTTTATACAATGGCATTCATCGGAGTCACTGCCGCTGCTGTTCTTTCATGGCTGGGCATTATTTTCTTCCAGGATGCATTGCTGCGCCTGTTCGGTGCGGATGATCTGCTTTTAGGGCTGGCGGGAAAATATCTTTTTTGGATAAAATTTGTGGCGCCGCTGTTTGTGTTCGGGCAGTTTTTGGCCGCCTTTATACGAAATGACAATGCGCCGGCAACGGCGACGATGGCTGTCATGGCCGGGGGTGTTTTTAACATTATCGGAGATTATATTTTTGTCTTTGTATGTGACATGGGGATCAGCGGTGCAGGTCTGGCGACAGCTCTGGGACAGGTGCTGTCAATCTGTATTTTGTGCAGTCATTTTCTGAGAAAAAAATGCCGTCTCAGGTTTGAAAGGCCCGTGGGCTTTGGTCATATGACCCGTCAGATTGTGCTCACAGGGTTTTCAACTTTTTTCATTGATATCGCCATGGGGATCTTATCCATGATGTTTAATAATCAGATTATGAAATACAGCGGCAGCTCGGCACTGGCGGTTTACGGTGTTATCATCAATGTCAATACCCTGGTGCAGGCCTGTGCATACGGTGTGGGACAGGCAGCCCAGCCCATCATTTCCATGAACTATGGTGCGGGGAAGGGAGATCGTATCCGGAAAACACTGCGGCTGAGCCTGATCACGGTTGCGGTGCTGAGTATTGTATGGACGACCCTGACCATGGCTCTGCCAGAGCCGCTCATCCGCCTCTTTATGAACCCGACGCCAGAGGTACTGGCCATAGCGCCGGATATCATGCGGAAATATTTTATTTCCTTCCTGCTGCTAAGCTATAATATTTATTCGACCTATTATTTCCAGGCCATCATGAGACCGAAGGCCTCCCTCGCAGTGTCTGTCCTGCGCGGAATGGTGGTAAGCGGACTGCTTATTTATACGCTGCCCGCCCTGTTCGGCGCACAAGCGCTGTGGTTTGCAATGCCCATAACAGAGATGATCATCGCTGTTATGGTCGCAGTTTTGATGCGGCATTATAATAAAAATCTTAAAATGTTATCTTAAACAAAAAATCAAAATAAAAAAGAACCTGAAAATTTAATTTCAGGTTCTTTTTTTAATAAGGCTTATTTATGCCGTTTAGTTAGTTCGACAAACAAATCGTCAAAAGTCACACCCTGGTTATTTAAGAGCACAGTCAGATGATAAAGCAGGTCAGATGCCTCGTAGGTGAGCTCTTCCTTTGAATCGTTTTTAGCGGCGATGATGGTTTCTGCGGATTCTTCACCAATCTTTTTACAGATTTTGTCAACGCCCTCCCGGAAGAGGTAGTTGGTGTAGGAACCTTCTACAGGATTTTCCCGGCGGTCCTGTACCTGGTCGGCCAGCTTATGGATGATATCCATGTTTCCTGTGGCTTTTTCTTCATTGGTGTACAGATTACGGTAGAAGCAGGAAGTTTCGCCTGTGTGGCAGGCAGGGCCTTTTGGGAGTACCTGTACCAGCAGGGTGTCGGCGTCGCAGTCATAGTCGATGGCGACGACTTCCTGGTAGTTGCCGGAGGTCTCGCCCTTTGTCCATAATTCTTTGCGGCTGCGGCTCCAGAAGGTGGCTTTGCCGGTTTCCAGTGTTTTGTCCAGGGCTTCCCTGTTCATATAAGCCACCATGAGTACCTGACGGGTGTAATAGTCCTGAAGGACTGCCGGGATCAGGCCATGGTGGTTAAATTTCAGTTCGATATCATTATTCATTTCGTTTCTCCTAAATTTTATTTTCTTACTGCGATGCCCTCGCTGTCCAGATAGGCCTTTAGCTCAGGGATTGGTATTTCTTTATAATGGAAGACAGATGCGGCTAAGGCCGCATCTGCCCCGGCCTTTAAAACCTCTGAAAAGTGGGCCTTTTCGCCCGCGCCGCCGGAGGCAATAACGGGAATCGTCAGAATTTCAGACAGCTTGCGGTTGAGCTCAAGGTCATAGCCGCGCTTAACACCGTCGGTGTCAATGGAGTTGATGCAGATTTCACCAGCGCCCAGCTCCTGACCGCGTTTGGCCCATTCGATGGCGTCAGTGCCAGTGTTTTCACGGCCGCCTTTTACATAAACATCCCAGGAACCGCTGTCATTGCGCTTGGCGTCGATGGAGAGCACCACGCACTGGTTGCCGAATTTAAGCGCCGCGTCGCGGATCAGCTGGGGATTTTTAACCGCGGAGGAATTGACCGAAACCTTGTCAGCCCCGGCCATGAGAACTTTACGGAAATCCTCCACCCGGCTGATGCCTCCTCCGATGGTAAAGGGAATTCGGATAGCCTCAGCCACCTTCTCTACGATATTGATAAAGATATCGCGCTCCTCGTAGGAGGCGGTAATATCGTAGAAAACCAGCTCGTCTGCACCCTGCTCGGAGTAATAGCGCCCCAGCTCTACCGGGTCCGCCACATCCTGTATATCTTTAAATTTCTTTCCTTTGACAACCCGTCCGTGGTCCACGTCCAGGCAGGGAATAATACGTTTGGTCAGCATTTTAGCATTCTCCTTTGAGATAGGCGGCCAGATCGATGGTGCCCTCATACAGGGCTTTGCCGGTAATTGCGCCGTAAAGGTTCATTTCCTCCAGTTTTTTGAGATGATCAGCAGAGGCGATGCCGCCAGAGGCGATAATATCCATGTTCAGATGCAGGTTGAGGACATTTAACATGTCAAAATTAGGACCGCTCATCATGCCGTCCTTGGAAATATCGGTGTACACCAGAGTGGACAGGCCGAGTCGCTCCAGCTTTGCCGCAAGTTCCAGCGCTTCGATATTGCTGCTTTCCACCCAGCCCTCTGTACAGACAATGCCGTCCTTGGCGTCGATGGAGACACAGACCTTTTCATCATACAGGGCCAGAAGCTTTTCGATAAAGCTAAGATCCTTTACTGCCTGCGTGCCGATGATAATACGGCTGACGCCGATATCCACATACATTTTTGCAATTTCTTCGTCGCGGATACCGCCGCCCAACTCAACCGGGATGTCGAGCGCTTTGACAATATCTTTGACGACTTCCAGATTCTGGGGCTTTCCGTCAAAAGCGCCGTCAAGGTCTACGAGATGCAGATATTCAGCGCCTTCGGATTCCCAGCGCTTAGCGACCTCCACAGGGTTGTCGAAATAAATGGTCTCATCGTCCTTAACTCCCTGCTTCAGGCGGACACATTTTCCGTTTTTAATATCAATGGCGGGGAATATGATCATTTGAGATTCTCCTTAAAATTCATAAGTAATTGAGTTCCGACCCTCGAGCTTTTTTCAGGGTGGAACTGCATGCCGATGACGTTTTCTTTCCGGACAATGCCGGGTACCTTAACAGAATAGTCGGCATAGGCGACAACGTCATCAAAGCTTTTTGGCTGTGCGTAATAGGAATGGACAAAATAAACGTAATCCTCGCTGCCGATGCCTTTGACCAGCGAATCATCACGATTGATGATAAGGTTATTCCAGCCCATGTGCGGAATTTTGAGCCCCGGCGCGTCAAATTTGACGATCTCTCCGGGAATATAGCCGAGGCCTGTCCACTCACCATCCTCGGTGCTTTTATCAAACAGAACCTGCATGCCCAGGCAGATACCCATAAGGGTTTTTCCGGACTGCACATTTTTGTCCAGACAGTTGATAAGGTCAAACTGTCTGAGATGCTCCATGGCGTCGCTGAAAGCACCGACTCCAGGAAGGATAATGGCTTCGGCGTTGTCCACGACCTTTGGGTCACGGGTGATCACGCCTTCCAGATCCACATCCTTTAATGCGGTGTAGACATTTTTTAAATTGCCCACGTCATAATCAATGATTGCGATCATTCCAAAACTCCTTTTGTGCTTGGCACGCCCTTAACATTGGGGTCAATGGTGACTGCCTGTTTCAGGGTACGGCCAAAGCATTTAAATATCCCCTCCACAATATGGTGGTTGTTACGGCCATAAAGAGAGGCTACGTGGATGGTCATTTTGCTGTTATTTGTAAATGCGATGAAAAACTCTTCCAGCATTTCGGTTTCAAATTCCCCGATATACTCTCGCGTCAGTGGAACGTCGTAAACCAGATAAGACCGTCCGCTGATGTCAATACAGATACGGCACAGAGCCTCATCCATTGGGGTAAGCTGGAAAGCATAGCGGGTGATACCGGCTTTATCGCCAAGGGCTTCGGCAAAGGCCTTGCCGAGAAGAATGCCGATATCCTCCAGCACATGGTGGTTATCTGCAGCATCGCCTGTTGCTTTCAGGGTTAGATCAAAGCGGCCGTGCTTGGTGAACAGGGTCATCATGTGATCAAAAAAGCCAACACCGGTAGAGACGTCGCACTGGCCGGTGCCGTCAAGATTCAGGCTCAACTCAATGTCGGTTTCAAAGGTTTTTCTTGTTAATGTGATTTTTCTTTCCATCTTATAATACCTTTTTCAATATTTCAAGTACTTTCCGGTTTTCCTCGGGGGTGCCGATGGACAGCCGGATACTGGCAGGCATGGTTTCGTTTCCTTTAAAAAATTTAATGAGGATGCCGTTTTCCTTCATGGCTTCATAGATTGCTTCGCCTTTGCCGGTTTCAAAGTAAATGAAGTTGGAGGCAGTAGGATAAAGCGAATCCAGGGGCATATCCCGCAGTGCCTTGTACATTTTATGGCGTTCAGCATTCAGGGTTTTCAGTCGGTCAAGAAGCTTTTCACGGTTTTTAAGGGCGATGACAGCTGCCTTCTGGGTGAGTACGTTGATATTATAGGGCGATTTGACCTTGTACATCACGTCAATAAGCGCTTTGTTACCCAGACAGTAACCACAGCGGATGCCTGCCATGCCGAAAGCTTTGGAAAGTGTTCTTAAAACCAGAAGGTTTGGATAATTTTCGATCAGATCCGCATGTGTACTGCCCTTAAATTCCATATAGGCTTCATCCAGGATAACCAGAGCATTGGTTTCCTCAAGAATCTGGACAATGTCATAGCGCGGGAAGAGATAGCCGGTGGGGTTGTTGGGATTACAGAGGTAGATGAGCTTGGCGTCATTTACCTTGGCGGCGGAGATAATTCCTTCCACATCAGGGATGTGCCCGTTTTTATCAGGTACGCCCACAAACTGTCCATCGGCAATGGCTGTCCAGATATGGTACATGGCAAAGGACGGGGTGTGGGTGACCGCTGTATCACCAGGATTCATAAAGGACTGGTTGATCATGGCGATAAGCTCGTCTGAGCCGGAACCGCAGATAATCTGGTCTTCCGGTACGCCAGTGTAGTCTGAAAGTTCAGCCAGAAGCTCTGGAAAACAGGCCTCCGGATAGCGGTTCAGCGGCGTTTTCATGATTTCGTCGCAGAGTTCTTTTTTCAGCGCCTCAGGAAAATCCCAGGGGTTCTCGTTGGCATTGAGGATAATGTCATACTGTGGGGCCTCGACCTTATAAGCTTCGAGGTCTTTAACACATTTACGCGCAAAGTTTTTCATGGCGGACTCCTTTACTTATTTTCATAGCGGCGCTCCACGGATTTTGCGTGGGCGTCAAGCCCTTCGGAGCGGGCAAAGGCAGCGATCTTTGTATAAACCTTTTCCAGAGCATCCTCAGAGTAGGAGAGAATGCTGGATTTTTTCATAAAGTCGTAAACACCAAGCGGTGAAGAGAATTTGGCGGTGCCAGAGGTCGGCAGCGTATGGTTTGGTCCTGCGAAATAATCTCCCAGCGGCTCTGGGGTATAACTTCCGAGGAAAATAGCGCCGGCGTTGCGGACGCGTTCCAGATACTGCATTGGCTCAGGCAGGAGAATTTCCATATGCTCAGGCGCGATGGCGTTGGAGAGCTCAAAGGCCTGCTCCAGGTTTTCTGCCACAAAGACAAAGCCGTAATTATCCACCGATTTTCGGGCAATTTCCTTGCGCCCGAGGTCAGCCTCGATCTGGCGGTAAACCTCGGCGATGACTTTTTCGCCAAAATCGGCGTCGGTGGTGACCAGAATTGGCATGGCCATTTCATCGTGCTCAGCCTGAGAAAGCAGATCAGCGGCGGCGTAAACAGGATTGGCGGTTCCGTCAGCCAGGATCAATACCTCGCTGGGGCCGGCGATCATATCAATGGCGACTTTGCCAAAAACCTCTTTCTTGGCCGTGGCCACATAGATATTGCCAGGCCCTACAATTTTATTGACGGGAACAACACTCTCGGTTCCGTAGGCCAGTGCGGCGACAGCCTGTGCGCCGCCTACCTTATAAATTTCATGAACACCTGCAATCCTGGCAGCAGCCAGAATATTTGGATTGATCTTTCCGTCTTTTCCCGGTGGGGTTACCATGACCAGGGAATCTACACCGGCGACAAGGGCCGGAATACTGTCCATAAGCACTGTGGAGGGATACGCGGCCTTACCGCCAGGTACATAGAGGCCGACCCTCTCCAGCGGCGTAATGTGCTGCCCCAAGGTAATGCCCGGACCGGGATTATACATCCAGGTTTCTTCCTTTTGCTTTTCGTGAAAAGCGCGGATGTTGTCTGCGGCTTCTTCAATAATAGCGGCCATTTTCGGTCCTGCGAGTTCAAAAGCCTCCTGAATTTCATCGTCGGTAACACGCAGGGTATCCAGACGGCAGCCGTCAAATTTTTCAGTATAGTTTATAAGCGCCGCGTCGCCCTGGGATTTGACAGTGTCGATGATTTCCAGAACACGGCCGCGGATTTCCTGATTTTCGCCCTCATCACGTTTGAGAAGTGTGTCGAGCTTGTTAATGCTTTCTTTGTAGGTGTAAGTTTTCATGGGAGTTCTCCTTAATTGATCGAAAGGTTAGCTTCAAACCTTTCAATAATCGGGTCAATCATGGCGCCTTTGGTTTTAAGGCTGACCTTGTTGACAATGAGCCGTGAGCTGATATCGCAGATTTCTTCCAGCACCACCAGGCCGTTTTCGCGCAGGGTACTGCCGCTTTCCACAATATCGACAATACAGTCTGACAGGCCTAAAAGAGGGGCCAGCTCCACAGAACCATTGATTTTGATCAGGTCCACAGGCTCGTCCTTGCTGTTAAAATAATCTTTGGCGATGGCTGGATACTTTGTTCCCACCACCAGTTTTTTACCGAACTGGGGCTTGGAATCCTTAAAGCCGGCAACGCACATTTTGCACTGGCCGATATCCAGGTTTAAAAGCTCATAGACATTGGCGGGGTGCTCCATTAAAACATCCCGGCCGACAATACCGATGTCCGCCGCTCCTTTTTCCACATAGGTGGGAACATCAGGAGATTTTACAAGAAAGAATTCAATGGCGCCGGTAGTATCCTGAAAAATGAGCTTCCGGCTTTTTTCATCATAATCTTCAAAAATATATCCGATTTTCTGTAAGAGCTCGATGGCTTTTCTGGCCACCCGGCCCTTGGCTAAAGCTAAACGTATCTGCATCTTAGTTCACCTCTGCTTTGACAATGCTGTCAATGGCCTGAAAGCCCTGACCTGTAAAACGATAATTCTTCTGACCACGGATCAGATAATAATGGGCACCCTGATAGAGAACATTTTGTGAAAGGGTAGCTACGCATTCCTCAGGAGAGTTTTTTAAGACGAATAGTTCTGTGGGCTGTCCCTTTTGACGCAGGATACCCGCGCTTTTATATCCTTCACATTTGTCCTCTGGAGAATAGAAGATAACTGCTTTTCTCTTTTCGGTTTGGGGCAGAAGGTGGTACTGCTCCATATATTCCATCATTTTCAGCAGATCAATCCCAAATCCGCAGGCTGGACGAGAAATGCCAAATTTCTCCGATAAATGGTTGTAACGGCCGCCGTTGATCACAGGCTCTCCCCAGTTATTGATATAACCTTTAAAAATAAGGTCAGAATAGTAATTCATCTGATTGGTAAAGCCTAAATCAAAGGAGATGTATTTTGCGTAGCCCGTAACTTCCAGATGACGGTAGATAGCCTTTAGCTTATCCACAACACATTTCATGGCGTCGTTTATGCAGAGCGCTTCCATTTTTTTGAAAACCTGCTGTGGTTCTCCATAGAGTTTGGGTAATTTTAAAATAATTGCTGTGACTTTATCGTCGAGGTTTTTGCGATTTAAAAATTCACCAATGTCACCGATGTTTTTGTTTTCAATATATTTGAACAGCTGCGCTTTTTCCTTAACGCTGAAGGCCAGCTCATCCATCAGGTGATTGATAAAACCGACGTGTCCTAGGTCGATATGAACGTCCTCGATGCCATTTGACAAAAGGGATTCAATGGCCAGTGCGATGATCTCGCCATCGCATTCAGGGCTATTGTTTCCAAAGTATTCAACACCCATCTGAGTCATTTCCTTCTTAACGCTTTCCGGTGATGCGAAGCTGCGGTAAATATTGGTTAAATATGAAAATTTAATTATTTCGTCGGGATCGTGGTGATTGATGGCAGCCATGCGGGTGACGGCCAGAGTGGCATCAGGCTTAAGGGCCAGCACCTTCCCCTGATGGTTGACAAGTTTAAAAAGATCATCGCTGGCGATGGAATCCTCGGCAGCGTACAGGTCATAGGCCTCAAAAGTTGGTGTTGATATGGGATGATAACCATACAGCTCGAAAAGCTGTCCCAGGTTATTCTCTATTTTCTGTAGTGCGGGATAGCCTTGATATTGGATGTTCTCAAAACCATCGATCGTATAGTTTTCTAGCATTGCTTTCCTCCGGTGATTTATTGCGTTAGTGCAATAAAGTGATGTGGTGATATAATAACATTTATTTTATAAAAGGTCAATATTCTTAGGAAAATTTAATCTTTTTTGAGTATGGTATACTCAGGATATTATTATTTTATCATAAAATCTCTAAGGCAACTCAGTTTTATATTGAAAAATAGTGAATGATGGTGCAAAATAGATAAAGAGAGTTTGGATTAGCGCATGAGTACAGAAAATCGAGGAAGATTTTATGGATACATTTTTAATATTCAATCTGATTGGCAATATCAGTCTTTGGCTGTTGATTATTGCCTTGATTATAACCGGCTTTTTCTATTATAATTATCGTTTGAAAAGGGAAAACCTTGAGCAAAAGGAACAGTACCGCCTGGACGTAGACCTGATCAGGACAATGCTCAATATGGTATCGGATTGTGTTATTCTTTTGGATGAAAACGGCACGATCCTGCGTGTCAATAAAAAGCTGGAAGAATACTATGGGCGCTCGGCTGATAAGATTGTCGGAAAGAACTATCAGCGGTTTCATACAGATTTTGATTATGAAGAACATAAATCGAATATGCGGCTCAATTTTGATTTGGGAAGCACTTATACACTTTCAGTAAAATACTATATGCCGGACCGGTCTGTCATCCCTTTTTCAGTTGAAATTCATCGCTTTATTTTCAGCGAAAAGGTATATTACGGCATTGTGGCCAGAGATGAAAAGAACCTTCAAGAACGTGAGACTTACATTGAAGAGCAGGCAAGCAAACTGGTAGAGATCGAGCATATAGCCCGCATGGGCTACTGGGAGCTGAACCACCAGAACAAGGAAATTGTCTGGTCCAGAGAGCTTTATCATATTTTGGGCTATGAAATCAATACGGTTAAGCCTAATCTGGATATTCTGTTTAAAATGGTTTATCCGGCCGATCAGGAACGTGTAACTAAGGCCTTTCTGGACGCTTTTCAGAATCAGGAGACCGTGGATATCCATCACCGCATTATCACGACTAAAAATGAAGTCGTGGATGTGCTCATCCGTATCCGGCATACCTTTTCCAGTAAAAATGAGCATCTTTCAACTATCGGGATCGTCCAGAATATTACAGAAGAAAAAGAACTCAGGGATAATCTTGATTTTCAAAGTCAGTTTTCAAAGGCAGTTGTGGATAACTCCGATATGCTGGTATTAACAACAGACGAAAACAATAATATTTTGGAGGTAAACCCCTTTATTGAAGAGCTGACCGGCCAGTCAAGAGAAGCTCTTATCGGCCAGCCGGCAGAAGAAATCTTTGGTCGTGTCGCCCAGCGCCGCACCAACAGAGACAGGAATTATCGTAAGCCTCTTGATCTCCGTGACAAGGAAGGCAGAACCCGATGGATCTACTGGAATACGAGAGAACTGCCGTATTTTGATAACCGGCGCGTTTGTGTCAGTGTTGGACTGGATGTTTCAGAAGGCGTGGAATATCGTAATAAGTTTGAATACCTGGCCTACCATGAACCCATTACCGGCCTCGCAAGCCGCTTGAAACTCCGCCAGGTACTCAGTCGCTATTTTGCCAAAAACGCCGGAAAGCCCGGGAAGCATATGGCGCTGCTCAACATATCCTTGACCAACTATCACGAAATTAATGATCTGTATGGCTATGAGGTTGGGGATCAGGTTGTTAAACAGGTATGTGAGCAGTTGGGTGACCGTGTAGGGCATTACGGTCTTCTGGCCCGTCACAGCGATGATTTGGTGGTGCTCTTTCTTCCAAACCGTAATGCCAGAGAAAAGATTGAACCGATCTGTATAGAAATTATTGAATGCCTCAACGAGCCCTGTGTTGTGGAGGGAATGACCTTTACGATAGGCGGCCAGATTGGCGTGGCAAAATATCCGGAAAACGCGCAGAACAAAGAGGATCTTCAACGATTTGCCGACGCGGCTATGAACTGCGCCCGGCTGGATACCTCCATCGATTATTACTTTTTTGACGACAAGCTCAGAAGAAAAATGGTTGATGATAAAATGATGTACAGAAAGAACTACAAAAAATGAGGTAGATAAGGCCAGATAAACATAAGGAGAACAGAATGGCTTATAAATGTGTGGTTTTTGATTTTGACGGTACTTTGGCCGATACAGAGGAAAAAACCTTTAATATATACAACGATATGGCTGAAAAGTACAAATATCGAAAAATCACAAAAGAAGAGCTGCAGCATATAAAAAATCTGCATATAAAAGAAATTATGGAAATTGTGGATATCCCTTTTTACAAACTGCCCAGAGTTCTCAGCGAGGGACAGAAGAGAATGCGGGCAACCATGGAAGATATACGGGCATTTTATCCGGAAATAAAAACTTTCATGGACGACCTTACCCAGATTACTGAATACCGTGGGATACTGACTTCCAATATTGAAAAAACCGTCCAGTCCTTTTTAAGACATTACCGGTTAGAGGACGATATTGACTTTATTATGTGCTCGGCGCTTCTATCAAAGGAAAAGAAAATAAAAAAAGTTCTTAAGAAATATGATCTTAAGAAGGAGGAACTGCTTTACGTTGGCGATGAAACCAGAGATATCGAATCCTGCCTCCGGGCAGGTGTGGACGTGGTGGCAGTAAAATGGGGCTATAACACGCCCAAAGCCCTGGAACGCTGCAACCCCACTTACATGGTGGATCATACCACGGATATCCTGACCATTGTAAAGAATAAAATGTAATGGAAAAAGCAATCGAAACCTTATTTCAAGTTTTCAGAAAACATCATAAGCAGCTTTTTATCGTGGGAGGAGCCGTCCGTGATATGCTTCTGGGCCAAATCCCGAGCGATTATGATTTTACGACCGATGCCCTGCCAGACGAGGTCGAAAGCTGGTTTGAGCATACCATCATCGTCGGTAAGCATTTTGGAACGATTGGCGTTATTATAGACAAAAAAGTTTATGAAATCACGACTTTTCGTAAGGAGGCCAGCTATGCTGACGGCCGCCACCCCGACGAAGTGTTATTCACCGATGATGTAAGAGAAGATGTCAGCCGCCGTGACTTTACCATTAATGGATTGTTAATGGATGAGCACGGTTGTATTTTCGATTATGTCGGCGGACTTGAGGACATCAAAAACGGCATGGTCCGTTGTATTGGCGACCCTAAAAGGCGCTTTGAGGAGGACCGTCTGAGAAAATGGCGCTGTATTCGCCTTGCGGCCGAAAAGCGCATGGAGTTAGATGAGCAAACCCGCAGCGCTATTCGTGATGATCCGGATACAACGGGTGTCAGCATTGAGCGTATTCGCGAAGAGCTTACCCGGATCATGCTATGTGAGAAGGTAGCATGGGGCGGGTATCTCCTTATAAAAACGGAACTTCTGGGCGATCTGTTAAACCGTATGGTTCCGGAGTATTGGAAGCGGTGTGAAGGCTATCTTATCGATGGTTTTGAAATTATGGGTTATTTGCCCAAAAAACTGCCGCTCAGGCTGGCGGCGCTTCTGTTAAATATGTTTCCGGAAGAGCGGAAAGTCTTTCTCAGAGAAATGCGCTATTCTAATAAAGAAAAGCAGCTGGCCTATGGCTATTGTCACCATGTAGTAGCTGATAGTCGGGATATTGTTGTTTTTAAGGAAGCTCTGGCAGATATCGGAATGGAAAATGCAGAGGATTTTCTGTCTTTTCAGGACGGACTGGCTTATTGGGATGGAGACCCTTCAATCAAACGAGCAGCTGAACAGAATCAACGGGCTTACCGTCGGATAGTCGCAAACCGAGAGCCCATGACCTTAAGAGAACTGGCCGTTAATGGAAAAGACTTGACAGACAGAGGCTATCAGGGAGAAGCCATTAAGGAAAGTCTGACCCGGCTTCTGAAAAGAGTTTATGAATACCCCTTAGAAAATAAGAGAGACAGGCTTTTGGCCTGGCTGGAAAGAGAAACACATGGAGAAACTGACCTCCCCGAAAGTAATTGAGGGGATCTTAAATAAATACGACCTGCATTTTAACAAGCGTTATGGACAGAATTTTTTGATTGATGAAAATATCGTGCGAAAAATTGTAGAAGCCGGCAATGTGCATAAAAACGATACCGTATTAGAGGTAGGGCCGGGGATTGGAACCATGACTCAGGTGCTGGCTGAAGCTGCCGGAAAAGTCTATTCTGTGGAAATAGACAAGAAATTAATTCCCGTTTTAGCCGAAACCCTGGAGGAGTGCAGTAATGTTGAGATTATTCAGGGCGATATTTTAAAAACAGATATCCCGGAGCTGCTCAAGACAAATCTGCCGGAAAATCCCTTGAAAATTGTCGCGAACCTGCCTTACTATGTTACAACGCCCATTATTATGGGCTTTCTGGAATCAGAACTGCCCATTGAACAGATGACTTTTATGATCCAGAAGGAAGTAGGAGAACGGCTTTGTGCGGAGCCCGGGACAAAAGCTTATGGTTCACTGACCATTGCGGCGCAGTTTTATGCCGAAACAGAAATTAGCTTTTATGTGCCCGCGGCGGTGTTTATGCCGAGGCCAAAGGTTGATTCCATCGTTGTTACGCTTAAAAAAAGAATAGAACCGGCAATCCATGTATCTGATAAAAAGCTTTTTTTCCAGATCGTAAAGGCTTCGTTTTTGAACCGCAGAAAAACATTGATCAATGGCCTGCAAATGAACACCGATTATTCGAAAGAGCGTCTGTTGGATGCTCTGGAAAAATGTGGAATAGCTCCGGGTGTACGGGGAGAAACCTTGACAGGCGAAGATTTTGCCCGTCTGGCGAATACTCTGTCAGCAGAATAGATAAATACCCTCTGTGAATAAAATCGATCATTTTGGATATATACTTTAATGATTGAAAGGGGGGCATTTTATGGAAACGAAACCCGCAAGAAAGACACGTCCGTTTTACGTAACACTGGCTCTGGTAGCCATTATCATGTTTAGTCTTTTTGGTTTCCTGTTCTTTAGAGAGATGGGAAGGCTAAGCAGCCTGACCGGTGTCAGTATGCTGCCTGAACAAAAATTGACAATATCAAAAATTGACAAACAGGAACTAAGAGAAAAACAATTGGAAAACCAGTACACACAGACGCTGGTTATTACGACAGATGCAGTGGCATCCTATATTATGGATAATAAGGCCGTTAATTGATTTTACAAAAGCCCCGGGATTACCTGGGCTTTTTTGATTGTATGGATCTTTACAAAAAATTAGAAATGGCGTATACTCTTATTAATAAACATAAGACTTAATCCAATAATGGAGGAATTGAATGAAAAGTATTAAAAGAGTGTGTGCCTGTAAAGGCGGAACCCTGACCCGTTTTATACAGCCTGTGATCCTGACCATTCTTTCAGAACAGGACGACCATGGCTATAGCATCTTATCAAAACTGGCTGACACTTATCTGTGGAAGGATAAAAAACCGGATGCCTCGGGTCTTTACAGAACGCTTAAAAATATGGAACAGCAGGGACTTATCATTTCGCATATCGACATTGCGGACAATGAGAACATGGGGAAACGGGTCTTTTCCATAACATCCGCTGGGCTGGAGTGTATGATGCACTGGAAGGAAACATTGGAAGACTATCAGAAGGGCATTGATGAGATTATTGCGGGAATTGAGGAAGCCGCCGAGAAAAGAGAATTGAACTAAAATAAAAAGACGAAGCTAAGCGCGCTTCGTCTTTTTTGTATTTAGGATTAAATCATCACATTATCCCCGAACATGGTATTCATCATATAGGTTTCGACAAATTTGGGGTCAGTTGCCAGCTCGATATGGGTAGTGATGCGTGGAATAGCATTACAGATACCGGCCTCTTCCTTTGACAGCAAATACAGCTGTGCCCCAGTGCCTGCCCCGTTGCCGATGGAGCGTACAGGAACACCTTCAATCTTTGGAAGTAATCCAATAAATTGTGCATTGTGAACGTCGATGTAGTTTCCGAAAGCGCCGGCAATGACAATTTCTTCAAGATCACTGCCTTTGATGCCGTAATTTTCAGAGAGCAGGCAGCAGCCCGTGTAAATAGCAGCCTTTGCAAGCTGGACAGCGCGGACGTCTTTTTGTGTGATAATGATGTCTTTACCCTCAGGATTTTCACCGGCGGTTACAATTTTAAAATACCGCTGATTGTTTTCATCTACGCCAAAACGATTTTTCATGGGATGGGCATCTAAAGCATCGCCCTTAATGAAGTTGCCCCGTTTGGCGATGAGTCCCTCACGAAACAGCATGGCAATAGCATCAACAATACCAGAGCCGCAGAAGCCTTGGGGAGCTGTTTTGCCGATGACGGAATAGGTGATTTTTCCATTTTCACAGCCAACCTTTTCAATAGCTCCGGTGGTACCGCGCATTCCCATGGTCAAACCTGCGCCTTCCAAGGCGGGTCCGCATGCGGTGGAAGCGACATAGTACTTATCACAGTTTCCGACGGCGATCTCGCCATTTGTACCGAGGTCAATCATTAGCCGCATTTTTTTATCGCGTGGCAGGCCCAAAAGAACTGCTGTGGTATCTGCCCCTACGAAACCACCGAGCAGTGGCATAAAGGTAACCGTACCCTTAGGGTTAATCGGAAGCGGTGTGTCCATACCCTTGAGCGATATGGCATCCTTGCAGAATCCGAGGAATGGTGCCAGGCCAAGATGCTTTGGATTGAGTTCCAGAAACAAGTGAGCCATGGTGCTGTTTCCACAATAAACAGTCTGATATATATCCTTCGTGTCGATAGATGCTTTTTTACATACCTGAGTGATAATCTCAGCCAGAGTTTCCATGATGGCTTCGTAGATTTTATGTAGGCTTTCCGGCCCTTCGCCAGCATAGTCAATGCGGCTGATAACATCTCCCCCAAAAGCAATCTGCTTATTTAGCATGGAATGCTGGTTTAGCAGGCATCCGCTTGTTATATCATAGAGATATCCGACAACAGAGGTGGTGCCAATGTCAAAGGCAATGCCATAAATGGGTTTTTCCTTTTCATTAGAAGGGATAAAATCGATAATCCTGTTGCCAGAGACGATGACATGCAGCCTTTCATAACCTTCCAGAAAGTAAACCTCTGAAAAATGCTTTAAAACAGAATAGTCCGGTGTGTCAATGGTTTGCGGTATGAGCTTGCGCAGGACGTCCAGATCATAAGTACACATAGGCGTAACAAGATCGGTATAGTTTAATGAGTAGCATTTTACGATAGGATCAAAAGGCAGGTCGCTGTTGGATGAGGTTTCAAGGATTTGGCTGGCAGCCTGTTCACGAGAAGCATAAATCTCCATTCCATCAGAAACAGAATACTGGCATGCTAGGACCTCTTTCATTTCTCCGTTTTCCTTAACGTTGACCAAACATTTTTTACAGCGTCCCTTTCCGCCGCATACAAGGTTTAAAGGCAGGCCAATGGAAGCACAGACATCAGAAACCAAACTTTCCTGAGACACATCTATTTCTTCCTCAAGTAATGGGAACAATACGCGCATGATAAATCTCCTTTATTAATATTGAAAATTATGTATATACAGGTAAACATCATCTTTAATCGTTTTAATTATACGCTTTCATAGCTGATTTTACAATACAGATTCCTTAAATTTGCAATAAGAAAAATCAGGGGTTCAGGAAGAAAGGGTAAAATTTTAAACAATTTGTGAAAAAATATTGACAACGGTTTCTGAACGTGGTACCCTATGTATATGATATATCTGTATATACAGGTAAGACTTGTATGTACATTTATTTGAGTAGCGGCGAAGTAAACGCTGTCAGAGGAGGATTATGATGATTATTATTGGAGAAAAACTGAACGGTGCGATTCCAGTGGTTAAAAAAGCCATTGAAGAAAAAGACGAAGCATTCATTAGAGACAGAGCAATTGCTCAGGCAGAAGCTGGTGCTACCTACATCGACGTATGTGCTGGTACAGCTCCTGAAATTGAACTGGAATCCTTAAAATGGATGATGGACATTGTGCAGGAAGCCGTTGAAACACCACTGTGTATCGACAGCCCGGACCCTGAAATTTTAAAAGCTGTTTTCCCATTATGTAAAAAACCAGGTCTGGTAAACTCTGTTTCCGGCGAAGGTAACAAAATGGATGTTCTCTTACCATTGTTTGACGATGCAGATCCAACATGGGAACTGGTTGCTATGACTTGTGATAATGCCGGTATTCCAAACACCGTTGAAAAAAAAGTTGAGTTAACAAAAATGATGGTTGAAGAAGCTAAAAAGCATAATCTGACACCAAACAGAATTCACATTGACCCATGTGTAATGGCTTTATCAACAGAAAACCATTCTTTCTTAAACTTCAAAGCAGAAATCGAAGGAATCAGAGAAATTTATCCTGACATTCATATTACCTCAGGCTTAAGTAACATTTCTTTCGGCTTACCAGCCAGAAAATTAATGAATCAGAATTTTATGACCTTATCTATGTTCGTAGGTATGGACTCCGCTGTTATGGATCCGACAAGCCGCGACATGATGGGCGCAATTTTCGCAACAGACGCTTTATTAGGAAATGACCGACTTTGCAGAAAATACAGCAAGGCTTTCAGACAGGGCAAGATTGGACCAGTTCAGGCGAAATAATCTTTAACCCATCCTACTTTTAATTGTGCTAATACTTGATGAATTTTAAGTATATAACATTTCTTAGTTAAGAGAGACAACATTGGCGGGCTGTGATTTGTCGATTTGTCTCTTTTAATTTTTTTCATTCAAAATCGTTTTCATGAAAATTTTACGATAAGTTTGTTTGATATTTATCTATCAATCTGATGGCAGTTTATTTTAAAATATTGCTATAAAAGCATTGACAAGCCTTTTTTTACGTGGTATGATTTAACCATAAGCAAGAAGTGGCATATTATATATAATAGTACCCAGACATAATCGGCGGGCAGATTGTAAACGTCAAGTCTTTATACTAAGGGAAATGGTGAGAGGCTCTGACGGGAATGTGAATATGGAAATGAGATTAAGTGTATCTAAAAATATGGTTAGTCGAAGAGTTCTTTTTTTAGCCAAATCTGTATATACAACTATTTACATATAAATACATGAATATACAATGTAAAACTTTGTGTAAATATATGAAAATAAACGTATTTCGTGACAAGTTTGTATATATAAGCATATACAGGTAATACAGGAATATACAAGTGTAAACGCTAAACAGCCTTAAAAAAAACAAAATTTATCTTACTTTGTATTTGATTTTTTTCGTAAAATGCTTTAGAATATGAAGTAAGAAATGTTAAAAATTTATCAAAGTATTGGAGGATTTAAAAATGGGTTTCAAATCAGACATCGAAATTGCACAGGAAGCTAAACCACAAGACATTCGTGAGATTGCTGCCAAGTTGGGTTTAACAGAGGATGACTTAGAATTATATGGTAAATATAAAGCTAAAGTCGATTATAATTTGTTAAAACGGGAAACCGGAAAAAAAGCAAGATTAATCTTAACAACTGCAATTAATCCGACTCCTGCCGGTGAAGGAAAAACGACAACAACCATTGGTGTTGCAGACGCGCTTTCTAAATTGGGCAAAAACACACTCGTTGCTTTAAGAGAACCTTCTTTAGGACCAGTTTTTGGTGTTAAAGGCGGCGCTGCTGGCGGCGGTTATGCTCAGGTTGTTCCGATGGAAGACATTAACCTGCATTTTACAGGCGATTTCCATGCGATTGGTGCAGCAAACAACCTTTTAGCTGCAATGCTTGATAATCACATTCATCAGGGAAATGAATTAAACATTGATCCTAAGAGAATTACCTGGAGACGTTGCGTCGACATGAATGACCGTCAGTTACGTAACATCATCGATGGTCTTGGTAAAAAAGGTGATGGTGCTGTCCGTCAGGATGGTTTTGACATTACTGTTGCTTCTGAAATTATGGCAGCCTTCTGTCTGGCAAGTGACATTGTTGATCTGAAAGATAGAATGGGCCGTATCATTGTCGGTTATACTTACGATGATGAACCGGTTACCGCTGGCCAGTTAAAAGCTAACGGTGCAATGGCTGCTTTATTAAAAGATGCTTTGAAACCAAATTTGGTACAGACACTGGAAGGAACGCCTTCTTTTGTACATGGTGGACCATTCGCAAACATTGCTCATGGATGTAACTCTGTAATCGCTACAAAGATGGCAATGCATTTTGCTTCGGATTATGTAGTCACAGAAGCAGGTTTTGGTGCAGACTTAGGCGCAGAAAAATTCCTGGACATCAAATGCCGTATGGCTGGTTTGAAACCAGACGCTGTTATTATCGTAGCAACTGTAAGAGCACTGAAATACAACGGCGGTGTTCCAAAAGACGAATTAAATAACGAAAACTTGGAAGCTTTGGAAGCTGGTCTTCCAAACTTATTGAAGCATGTTGAAAATATTACTCAGGTTTACAAATTACCTGCAGTTGTTGCGATCAACCGCTTCCCATTAGATACTGAAGCAGAATTAAAATTAGTAGAAGACAAATGTAGAGAGCTTGGCGTTAACGTTGCTCTGTCCGAAGTATGGGCAAAAGGCGGCGAAGGCGGCATCGCAGTTGCCAATGAAGTTATCCGCCTCTGCGAAGAAGGTGAAAATAGCTTCCAGTTCTCTTATGAAGATGACATGAGCATCAAAGATAAGATCAACGCCATTGCAACTAAGATCTACGGTGCTGATGGTGTGGATTATACGCCGGAAGCGGATGCTGAAATTGCAAAATTAACAAAATTGGGCTTTGATAAAGTTCCGGTATGTATGGCTAAGACACAGTACTCCTTAACCGATGACCAGACTAAACTGGGCCGTCCGACTGGCTTCAGAATCACCGTTCGTCAGGCAAGCATCTCCGCAGGTGCAGGGTTCATCGTATGCTTAACCGGTGAAATTATGAAAATGCCTGGTTTACCAAAAGAACCGGCAGCGGAACGTATTGATGTTGATGAAAACGGCGTAATCTCCGGCTTATTCTAGGAAACCGAAATACAAAATTAAATAACAAATTTGACTGCTTTTGCTATATCGGCAGTCTGGGGGAGGGGTTCGACTCCTCCCCATTCGCATTTTCAGACAAAATTATTCATGAAAAATGTGAACCTTAATGAAGAACATAAATTTTGAGAGGAAACACTATGGGAATCGCAGACAAAAAATGTACAGAATTTGTCGAAGTACTTTACAGTAAAAGTGCTGTTCCTGGCGGTGGCGGTGCAGCGGCACTGGTAGGCGCCATTGGTACAGCATTGGCAGGAATGGTCGGCAATCTGACAACCGGTAAGAAAAAATACGCTGAATATGAAGAAGATATCCAGAGAATTCTTGGCGAAGCTCAGGCATTACAGGATCAGCTGATGGCGATGATTGATCAGGATGCCGAAAATTTCGCGCCTCTGGCCAAGGCTTACAGCCTTCCAACAGAAACGGAAGAGCAGAAGGCATATAAGGCAGAAGTAATGGAAGAATGTACAAAGGTAGCCTGCGGCGTACCCATTGAGATTGTTCGTGTATGCTATAAAAGCATCAAGCTTCACGAAGAACTTGTTCATAAGGGGTCCGCTTTGGCTATTTCTGACGTTGGCGTTGGGGTACAATGCCTGCGCGCAGCAATGATCAGCGGCTGGCTTAATGTTTTAATCAACATTAAGACCATGAAGGACAGAGACTATGTGGCTTCTGTTGAAAATGAGCTGAAGCCTATGCTGGAAGATGGTATTGCAATTTGTGACACTGTTTATGCCGAAGTGGAAAAACAGTTGTCTTAAAACTTAAATTCAAAAAATAAATTCAGGAGAAAATTATGGCAGCAAAATTATTAAGTGGTAAAGAAGTAAGTGAGTCCATGTTAGCAAAGGTTCTGGAGGATGCAAAATCCCTGATTGCGGGAGGCGTTCAGCCTAAATTGGCAATTATGCGTGTTGGCGCAGATCCGGGGTCTATCTCTTATGAAAAAAGTATTATTACCAGAATGGGCAAATCAAGCATTGAAGTGGAATCTGTAGAATTCCCTGAAGATGTAACACAGGCTGATTTTGTAGCAAAATTAAAAACGCTTAATGATGATAAAAACATCCATGCAGTTTTAATTTTTAAACCGCTTCCAGAACAGCTGGATGAAGAAGAAATCAAATATATCTTAAGCCCGGAAAAAGACCCGGATGCTCTAAACCCAACAAACCTTGGTAAATTGATGATTGCGGATGAAAGAGGTTTCTTCCCATGTACAGCAGAAGGTGTTATGGAACTGCTGAAGCACTATGAAATTGATGTTAAGGGCAAAGATGTTGTCATTATCAACAACTCAAACGTTCTTGGAAAACCGCTGGCAATTATGCTGACCAATGAATTCGCAACAGTGACCATGTGTCATGTGTTCACAAAAGACACACCGTCTTATACAAAAAAAGCAGATATTGTTGTTACAGCTGCTGGTATCTATGGCCTGGTTAAACCGGATATGTTAAGCGAAAACTGTATTCTCGTTGACGTTGCAATGTCTCAGATGAAAGATGAAAACGGCGAATTCGTATTAAACGAAGAAGGCAAAAAGATCCGTACGGGTGATGCCCACGTTGACTGCCTGGATAAGGTTGCGATGATCACCTCTGCTACACCTGGCTGCGGCGGCGGAACTGGCCCGATCACCACCGCTCTTCTGGCACAGCATGTTATCAAAGCCTGCAAACAGCAGAATAATTTATAGGAATGGGAATTAAGCCCGGGAGAGTCTCTCCCCGGGCGGATTAAATATAGACGGAGGAAGTAAAAATGATTATTTCTCAAAAGAAATCTTTTGAAGATGTATTAGAATATTTAAAGGACGCAAAGAAAGTGGTCATCACTGGTTGTTCTGAATGTGCGACAGTTTGTAAAACCGGTGGAGAAGAAGAAGTTGAAGCCATGAAAGCTGCGTTGGAAGCCGAAGGTAAAGAAGTTCTGGCAACCAAGGTTTTAACAACTTCCTGTAATGTGCTTTTAAACAAAAAAGAATTAAAAGAAATCAAAGGCGAGCTGGGCGAAGCAGATGCTGTACTGTGCATGGCGTGCGGCGATGGTGTTCAGACTGTTGCAAAGGGCGTTAAAAAAGAAACTTACCCAGCAAATGACACCATGTTTGTTGGCGAAACCGTCCGCAATGGTATCTTTGAGGAAATGTGTAAAACCTGCGGTGACTGCGTGCTTGGCAGAACTGCTGCAATCTGCCCGATTACCCGCTGTGGCAAGTCCTTATTAAACGGTGCCTGCGGCGGCTCCAGAGATGGCAAATGCGAAGTTATTCCTGAAAATGACTGCGCGTGGATTGAAATTTATAAAAAACTGAAAGAACAGGGTAAAGAAGAATTACTTGAAGAAATTCAGCCATTACGCGGCTACAAAAAGGTTGCTTACCCAAGAACAATTAATTTAAGAGATCAGGAAAAGGATGGTGAATAAGATGAGCAGTTTATTACAACAGACATTAGAAGCCGGTAAATTTGCGATTACTGCAGAAATGGCACCACCAAAAGGGACTGATTTCAGCCACATTTTAGAAATTGCCGACCTGTTAAAGGGTCGTGTGCAGGGCGTTAACGTTACAGACTTCCAGTCTGCCGCTGTCAAGGCTTCCTCACTGGCTATGTGTGTTGAGCTTGAAAGAAAAGGGCTTGAACCGATCTTACAGATGACTGGCCGTGACCGCAACCGTATTGCCATCCAGGGTGAAATGTTATCCGCAGGTCATTTCGGCATTAAAAACATGCTGGCACTGACGGGTGACCATACCACTACTGGCGACAATCCTGAAGCTAAACCGGTATTTGAAATGGACTCTGTATCCATCCTTCAGACAGCTGAAGTACTAATGAGCGGCCAGGATTTAGCCGGCAATGAACTACAGGGCTCTCCGGATTTCTATCTGGGCGCTTGTGTTACCCCTGTTTTTGATCCGGTTGAAGTACAGCTGATCAAAATGCGCAATAAGATCAAAGCTGGCGCCAAATTCTTCCAGACACAGGGTGTATTTGATATTGAAGTTATGCGCGAATTTAAAGAACTGACCAAGGACATGGACTGCTATGTTCTGGCTGGTATCATTCCACTTAAATCTGCCGGTATGGCAAAATTCATGAACCGCAGCGTGCCTGGAATCTCTGTACCAGACGCTTTAATTGAACGTTTGACCGAAGCTGAAGACAAAGCTGCTGAGGGTATCAAGATTGCCGGAGAATTTGTAGCTCAGCTGAAGGAAGAAGGCGTATGTGACGGCGCTCATATTATGGCGATCGGCGCAGAAGAAAACGTACCGAAGATTCTGGATATAGCTGGTTTATAGGAGTAGTGAACTAATGAGAATTACTGTAATAGGTGCAGGCCCGGGCGGCTATGAAGCTGCTATTATGGCTGCAAAACTGGGTGCAGAAGTCACCTGTATTGAAAAAGATGAAGTCGGCGGTACCTGTTTAAACCGTGGCTGTATTCCGACAAAAGCTTTTCTGGCAGCCTCCGATGTTCTGGAAACTGTTGAAAGCGCTAAGGATTTTGGCATTAACATTGACGGCACTGTCAGCGTTGATTACAAAGCCGTTGTAGACCGCAAAAATAAAGTAAAAGACGGCCTGATCAAAGGGATCCATTTCCTGTTTGAAGAAAACAAGGTAAACCTGATCAAAGGTACGGGCAAAATCGTTGATAAAAATACCGTTGAAGTTACCAAAGAAGATGGTTCAACCGAAACTGTTGAAACAGACAAAATTATCCTGGCCACCGGTTCTGTTCCGGTAAGCCCAGGAATGTTCAAATATGACGGAAAAAAGGTCATCACCTCTGACGAAGTGCTGGATCTGGAAAGAGCTCCGGAATCCATTATTATCGTTGGCGGCGGCGTTATCGGCTGTGAAATCGGCCAGTTCCTGAGCCGCATGGGCACAAAGGTAACCATTGTGGAAGCGCTGGAACAGATCCTTCCAAACGAAGACAAGGATGTTTCCAAACAGCTTCTGCGTCAGTTTAAAAAGGATAAAATCAAGGTGCACACCGGCGTAGGTGTGGCTGAAGTTGAAGTTTCTGACGATGGTGTTAAAGCTTCTTTAGCTAACGGCAAGTCCGTTGAGGCTGAAATTATGCTGGTTGCCATTGGCCGCCGCAGTTTTGTGGACAATCTTGGTGCACAGGATGCCGGTGTTGAAGTGGATGAACGTGGCCGTATTGTTGTCAATGACAAGATGGAAACCTCCGTCCCCGGCGTTTACGCCATTGGGGACATCGTTGCGACAGCTCAACTGGCGCACGTTGCCTCAAAAGAAGGGATCGTCGCTGTTGAAAACGCCATGGGTGCAGACAAGCATGTGGCTTATGCCGCGGTACCGCGCTGTGTATACACCGAGCCAGAAGTCGCTGGCGTTGGCTTAACTGAAAAGGACTGTGAAAAGAAGGGCGTCGAATATAAACTTGGAACCTTTGATTTCAGAGCTTTAGGTAAGGCACAGGCCATTGGCAAAATCCAGGGTTTTGTAAAGGTCATTGTGGATAACAATGACGTGATCGTTGGCGCTTCCATTGTCGGACCACACGCAACCGACCTGTTGGCTGAGCTGAGTCTGGCAGTACATTTAGGCTTGACCGCTGAACAGGTTGGCGATGTTATTCATCCGCATCCGTCACTGTCCGAAGCACTGATGGAAGCACTGCACGACGTACACGGAAAATCCGTTCATAAATAATTAAATGAGGCTCTCTCAAGATGAGAGCCTTCAGGCTGTCAAAGAAGTGGCGCAGCCCGAGACTGCGCCTTTTATCCAGATAAGCAAAAAGGTCCAGGCACTGCGGTAAACGGCCAGGAACCGTGTCGCACGACTGGAATAGCCGGACACTGGTGAGATGAAGCGTCCACTTTAGTAAAAAAGCTGTCCCTGTGAGGGCGGTGCCCGCAGGACGCTTTTTCTTCCTTAGGTAAAAGGCTTCGTCGCTCTGGTTTTTTGACACGCTGGAGGCTCTCTCAAAAAGAGAGTCTTTTTTAAAAGAGAGTTCTTTTTTAACTTGAACTCATGGCGTTATCGTGATATATTAAAGTCAAAATATACAATATTTAAGGAGAAAAAACCATGAACGTACCACAGGAATTAAAATACGACAAGGAACAACATCTTTGGGTTGCAGTCGATGATAATGTAGCAACCATTGGTATTACGGATTTCGCACAGGATAAAATGGGCGATATTTTATTCGTAGAGCTGGCAGATGAAGACGACGAATTTGAACGCGGGGATGAATTCTCAGTTGTTGAATCCGGTAAGAAAGCTTCTCCGTTGGAAGCACCATTTGCCTTTAAAGTTCTTGAATCCAATCAGGATTTAGATGACGAACCAGAAGCGATTAATGAGGACGCTTATGCAAACTGGATCGTTAAGGTTCAGATCACAGATGATGAAGGTATTGAAGACTTGGTAGACGCAGCTGAATACGAAGCGGCAATTGCTGAATAAGGTTTTTCTTTAAATGGTCATTGATTGTCATATCCATTGCGCTTTAAGCGGTTTTGGTAAACTGAAAAAAGGATTGATGTCTGAGGATACACCGGAGCGGGAGGGCTGGTTTTCGTCACTGGCAACGCGGTACCGCAAGCACAATGTCAAAGCGCTGCGTGACGGCGGTGACGCCTATGGTGCGGGCACTGCTTTTAAGCCCATCGCTGAGGATGCTGGTATTATTTTCAGAACACCGCTGGTGGCCCTGTATAAAACAGGTCACTACGGAGATTTTTTGGGAGAGGCCATTACCGATTTTGACTCCTGCCGTAAAAAGATGGATCAGCTGCTCAAACGCAGGCCTGATTTTATTAAGATTATCCAGTCAGGAATTATGAGTTTTGACCATTTTGGGGAGGCTGGCAGTCTGGAATTTACAGATGCGGAGCTTTGCTATCTGATTGACCGGGCCCATGACGCCGGACTGCGGACGATGGTGCATGTCAATACGCCAAAGGGCATTATGATGGCCATTGAAGCCGGGGCAGACAGCATTGAACATGGATATTGCATTGATGCAGACTGCATCGCGGCGATGAAAGAAAAAGATATTGTCTGGGTACCGACACTGGCGCCTTTTGCCAATATCGCAAGCTGCGATGAAAGCCATCCGCTTTCCCGGTACCGGGAGGTTTCACAGCGCTATTTTACCGGGCATAAGCTTCAGGTGAGAAAGGCCCACGTGGCAGGTGTGACCATTGCCCTGGGCAGTGACGCAGGCGCGTCACTCGTGATACATGGACAGGCCTCCAGAGAAGAGCTGAGCTATTTGATGGACTGCGGCCTGACAAAGGCCGAGGTGTTTACAAATGGCTGCAGGGTTCTGGAACTGGATGAAGCGCAATTTAAAAAATGATAACAAATTCAGGAGTCCTTCAGGGCTCCTTTTTAGTGCGCGTTATAAAAAAGAGAAATAAAGTCATCTAAGACAATAGAGGAACCCCCTTTTCAAAATGCTTTAAATCGGGTACAATTAAACGATGTGGGATGTGTGCTCAAAACACTAAACTTCTGAAAAACAAGGAATTAATTATGCATGAACTCGTAACCGTGCGTCCAGACAATTTTGTGGATGTAGCGGATTATATACCAACCATTGAAACAGATGTAAAGTATTATTCTGGGGATAACTTTGTCGGCGAACGGATTGAAGGCTACAATGCCCCCATTATCCTGATAACCAGGGAGACGGCCGAGGCGTTGAAGGCAGCGCAGAGTAAGCTGATGACCAAGGGCTACTGCCTGCGGGTGTATGACGGATACCGGCCTCAGAGAGCTGTAGAGCATTTTTTGAGGTGGAAGGACAGGCCGGAAACCGGCATAACCAAGGCCCGCCACTATCCGGATTTTACCAAGGCAGAGGTTTTTGACGAAGGCTTTATTGCTGCCCGTTCGACCCATACACGGGGCAGTACAGTGGACTTGACGGTAGTGGATATGCGTAACGGCCAGGAGCTGGATATGGGGGGCTTTTTTGACTACTTTGAGGAAAGCTCCTACAGTAATTATACGGATCTTACAGCGATTCAGAGCCGTAACCGCATGATGCTGAAATATCTGATGCTGTCCTGCGGCTTTGAGCCGTTTTTTCAGGAATGGTGGCATTTTACTTTGAGTAACGAGCCCTATCCCAACACTTATTTCGATTTTGAAATTCAATAGTAAGAGGTAAAAAATTAAATTATGGACAATGAAAAAAACACGGAACTGGGGACCATGCCGGTAGGCAGGCTGATGTTCAAGCTGGCTTTGCCAGCCATTGTGGCTCAGGTTATCAATGCCCTTTACAACATTGTTGACCGTATGTATATCGGCCATATTGAAGGGGTTGGCCCTATGGCCCTGACTGGGGTAGGGATCACCTTTCCCATTATTATGCTGATTACAGCCTTTGCGGCGATGATCGGTATGGGGGGCGCGCCTCTGGCAGCCATTCATCTTGGAGAAAAGAACCGGGATAGTGCTGAGGGGATTCTGGGAAACGCGGCAACGCTGCTGCTCATTCTGTCGGTGGTGCTTACCGCTTTCTTTCTGATCTTTCAGCGGCCGCTGCTCATGGCTTTTGGCGCCAGTGAAAACACCATTGAGCATGCGCTTCAATACATGACGATCTATTTGTGCGGAACCATTTTTGTGATGGCGACCTTGGGTTTGAACTCTTTTATCAATACACAGGGCTTCGCAAAAACCGGTATGCTGACTGTACTCATCGGCGCGGTGCTGAATATTATTCTGGACCCGGTTTTTATTTTTGTATTTGGCATGGGCGTTCGGGGCGCCGCACTGGCAACCATTCTTTCACAGGCGGTTTCGGCCATCTGGGTCTGCCGTTTTTTGATAGGCAAAAAAACCACCATCAAAATTAAGCCTTCCAGAATGCGTCTTAAAAAAGAGTACGTGGTGGGGATCATTTCTCTTGGTATATCGCCTTTTATCATGCAGTCCACCGAGAGTCTGCTTAACATTACCCTGAACGCCTCACTTCAGTTTTACGGCGGGGACCTGGCTGTGGGCGCTATGACCATAATCGGCAGTATTTCCCAGCTGGGACTTATGCCGCTCATGGGACTGACCCAGGGTGGGCAGCCCATTATTTCTTATAATTATGGAGCCAGAAACTACGATCGTGTGCGCAAGGCCTACCATCTGATGATTGCAGCCAGCTTTACACTTTCCATGATAATCTGGGCCATTGTGGAATTTTTTCCAGAGGTGGTCATCGCTATCTTTACAACCGACCCGCAGCTCTCCAGCCTGACGGTCTGGGCGATCCGCATTTTCATGATGTGCATCGGTATTATGGGGTTGCAGACCGGATGCCAGCAGACCTTCCTGTCACTGGGACAGGCCAAGGTTTCGGTCTTTCTGGCCATGCTGCGAAAATTAATTTTGCTGATTCCGCTGATTTTGATTATCCCCCGGGTGACAGGCCTTGGAATGACCGGGGTTTTTCTGGCACAGCCCATTGCGGATTTTATTGCGGTGGTATCAACAGTGGCCGTGTTTGCCGTGAAGATAAGGAAGATTATCCCGAGGCCAGCCAAAACAGCTTAAATCCATTAAGCATAGCATAAAGATTTTGTTAAGATGGCCGTGGATGTACGCAATCTGTGGTATAATATCCTACAACTTCTATATTTAAAGGAAAAGGAAAATGAAAAAAGGAAAAAAAGCCTTCTGGACAGTCGTGGTGGCCGTAGTGGTCGTTCTCGCGATTCTTTTGTCCCTCAACCATTTTTACGTAGACTATCTCTGGTTTAGTGAAATGGGTTATCTCAACGTCTTTTTTAAGGAGCTGGTCACTAAAGCGCAGATCGGTGCACCGGTATTTGTGGTGCTGCTGGTGCTGCTCTTCTTCTACCTGAAATTCTTAAAAAAGATTTCGGAACGTTACCTGGGTATTACCCAGGCAGTGCGAACAAAACGGGAAAAAACCATTGGTGCAGTACTGTCAGTGGTGGCAGCGGCTGTAATTACCGGTTTTATAGCGAACAGCCTGTGGTCTGAAATTCTTCAGTTTACCAATGCCACGGATTTCGGCTCGACAGACCCGCTGTTTGGAAAGGACCTGTCCTTTTACTTCTTTACACTGCCGTTATTAAAGGGCGCTTATGGTGTGGTCATGACCTGCTTCTTTGGCATGGTCATTCTGACGCTTTTGTATACTGTTTTTGTCATGTACCGGGAAAAAGATTTTCGGATTCAGACAGCCCAGAGTATGGACGATTTTAAGAGCGGCGCCAAGGATATTTTTACCACTTTTCTGACCCTGGCCTCCAAGCAGATTGGCGTATTTTTGGGAATATTTTTCCTGCTTCTGGCTTTCAGCAGCTTTATCAGCCGTTATGAAATGCTCTATGGCGGAACGGGAATGGTCTACGGAGCGGGCGCTTCGGATATCACCATTGGCATGAAGGTGCTTTATGTGAAGATTGCCCTGTGTCTGGTTCTGGCGGTTACCTCTGTGATTGCGGGATTCCGCAAGAATTACAAGATGATGGTAGCCGGTCCGGTGCTTCTGATTATCGTGGCTCTTCTGGGCGGCGTGGGACAGGCAGCTTACGAATACCTGTCGGTTGTGCCAAACCAATATACAAAGGAAGCACCTTACATTGAAAAGAATATCGCCAGTACGCAAAAGGCTTATGGCCTGGATAAGGTAACCATCAAGGATTTTTCACCGACCCAGAGCATTACCGCCCAGGATATTCAGGAAAATGAAGCGACCATCAGCAATATCCCCATCAATGATCAGAAGCCAACCAAGGATATGTACAATTCCCTGCAGGGGATCAGAAACTATTATAAGTTTTACGACGTGGATGTGGACCGTTATTTTGTAGACGGCAAATATACCCAGGTATTCCTGGGAACGCGTGAAATGGAAAATTCGGCTCTGCCGGATGATGCGAAAACCTGGGTGAACCAGCACCTGAAATATACCCACGGCTTTGGTGTTGCCATGTCACCTGTAAATAAAACCAATTCTGTAGGGCAGCCAGAGCTTATCGTCAAGGACATTCCGCCTGTGACAGATACCCAGAGCCTTGAAATCGAACAGCCAAGGGTTTACTTCGGTGAAGGGGATTACAAATATGTGGTCACCAACGCGGCTAATCCGGAATTTGACTATCCGGAAGGGGATGACAATAAAGAGACCTATTACGAAGGCACTGGCGGTATTAAGCTGTCACTGCTTAACCGACTCTCCTTTGCCTTGTATTACGGTTCTCCTGAGATGCTGCTGACCAGTGAAATTACCTCAGACAGTAAAATTCTCATCAACCGGAATGTGATGGATCGAGTGTCCAAGCTCGCGCCGTTCTTAGAGTATGACAACAAGCCTTACATGGCGCTGGCGGATGGCAAGCAGTACTGGATTGTGGATGGTTTTACCACCAGTAGCAAGTACCCATACGCCCAGCCTTATGACAAAACCACAGGCAAGAACTATATCAAAAACCCTGTAAAGGTAGTGGTGGACGCCTACAATGGTGACGTCACCTTCTATAAGGTAGACGATGAGCCTGTGCTTGAAACTTATAGCAAGATTTTCCCGGGACTGGTCAAAGATATTTCTGAGATGCCTAAGGGCCTGAAAGAGCATATCCGTTACTCCAAAACCCTGTTTGACATCCAGTCCGATATTTATAAAACCTACCACATGAGCAACCCTCAGGTATTCTATAACCGCGAGGACCAGTGGGAAACCGCCAATCAGTTCTTTGGCTCGTCCAAGGAGGAGGTGCCCATTGACTCGTCCTATACGATTATGAAGCTGCCGGACCGCCAGACTGAGTTTATGCTGACAACGACCTTTACCCCTAGGAACAAGGACAATATGATTGCCTGGCTGGCTGGGGTATCGGACGGGGACGATTATGGACAGCTGCTGCTGTACCAGTTTCCCAAACAGCAGCTGGTTTACGGCCCCATGCAGATCGAGCAGCGGATCGACCAGAATACCACCATATCCCCGCAGCTGACACTGCTGAGCCAGCAGGGCTCCACGGTGCTGCGCGGGAACCTGATGACCATTCCCATCGAAGATGCCATCATCTATGTTGAACCGATTTATATTCAGGCCAGCGCTGGTGAGAATAACCTGCCAGAGGTCAAAAAGGTGATTGTGAGCTACCAGAACGAGATCGTCATGGCAGATTCCCTGAACCAGGCCCTCGGCCAGATTTTTAACTATGACGCAGGCGAAGCGCCGGCATCGGCCAATACCGCTGTTTCTACGGCGACGCCGAACAACAGCACCTCCACAAGCGCGGCGGATCTTTCGATCCGGGCAAACCAGCTGTTTCAGGAAGCCCAGAACGCGCAGAAATCAGGCGACTGGGCTGGCTACGGCAGTAAGCTCAATGAGCTTCAGGATGTATTGAACCAGCTGCAGCAGGCAACTGGCGCGTCACAGACACAATAGAAAGATAACGGGCCCCTTCCGACTGGAAGGGGTCTTTTGCTTATCAAAAAATAATATTAAGTTAGCCATATTTAACTGTTCTTTTTGGGAAGAGTATGTTATAATGATTCTAAAGTATAATTATTTTAGAAGGGAGTTGAATTTTTATGCCATCTTTTGGAGATCCATTTGCAGCAAATGTGGAACGAAAAATGACTAAGAAGGAACTGGCTCAGGCCATCCGCCTCGATTTAGCGGGAGAGCTTGAAGCGATTTATTTATACGATGCCCATGCACAGGCGACAGACGATCCTGTCGCTAAAAAGGTGTTAGAGGACATCCGTGATGAAGAAAAGGCCCATATGGGTGAACTGACAACGCTGCTGCGTTATCTGGACCCTGTGGAGGCTGAGTTGTTTGAGGAAGGTGCTGAGGAAGTTCACGAAATGCTGGAAGAGCTCGGTATTGAATCGGGCAGCAGTGAAGCCCAGACAGCAGAAGGCCCGACAGTCGGCAGCCTGATTGAAGATTAGGAGGGGGCGTATGGATTATTTATCAAGAGAAGCCGCGCCCTTTGGCGACGCCCTTTGGGAACAGATTGACACGACCATTGTCGAGACATTGAAGAAGTATCTGGTCGGCCGCCGATTCCTGCCGCTTTACGGTCCCCTTGGCCCAGGCGCCCAGTCAGTTGCAGTTGACAGCAGTGACAAGGATGAAAACTTTGAGGACGGTGTGGTGCAGACCACAGGACGAAAATTTGTGGAGCTGGTACAGCTGTATGAGGACTTTCCGTTATTCTGGAGAGACCTGGAAGCCAGCGAGAGAACCGGCGTGCCGATAGATCTTTCCGCAGCGGCCCGCGCGGCACAGGCCAGCGCAAAGGCTGAGGATCAACTGATTTTCTTTGGTAATAAAGCGCTGGGCGCAGACGGTCTGCTGACCGTACCCGGCAGAAATACCATTAAGATGGACGACTGGGCAGAAGGACAGAACGCTTTTGCCAATGTCGCCGCCGGCGCTTCCATGCTGGTGGAAAAGGATATGCTCGGCCGTCTTGCTCTGGTCATGGGGCCAGATCTCTTTTTTAAGCTTCAGCGGATTCAGCCGGGAACCGGCGTCATGGAAATTGACCGTATCAAGAGCCTGCTGGATGGGCGGATTTACCGTTCAAACGCATTGGCCGGAAAAGCCGTTCTGGTCTGTGCCGAAGCCCAGTACATGGATTTGGCAGTCGGCCAGGATCTGGCCGCGGCCTACTTAGAGCTGGTTAACCTGAACCACTATTTCAGAATTCTCGAAACTGCGGCGCTTCGCATTAAGAACAGTGAAGCCATCGTTGTATTTGAATAAAGAGTAATCTCATAAGCGCTTTTTTCCCTGTATTTGGGAAGGAAGCGCTTTATTTTATTAAACCGTTGCCTTTTATAAGAAAGCATAATATAATGAAAGCACCACATAATTAAATGGAGAGTAATATGATAAGGTTTGAATTGAGTAAGAAAGCATCGGATAAAATCAGGAGGATTGCCGCCCATATTCTGGTGGTACAGGAGGAGCGGTGCCCGGTCGTTAAAACACAGATGAAGCTTGCCATGAGAGATCCTCAGTTTGCCGGACTTGTCGCCCAGTGCCGGGACAGCCAGGCCACGTTTGCAGAGCGGGATGCGGCGTGGGAAAAGCTGATGGAGCTGCTGCCATCCAAACGGCTGGATTTTGACAGCATGCGTCAGGATGCCTTGTCCTATTATGGTGATGACTCGGACGAGGTTGAGCATGGTATGGTATTTGAGGTGGTGCGGGAAACCTACGACCTGATGACCCGCTGCCTGTACGACGATGTGGACTTTGATACAGAATCCTATAATATTACAGATATCGGGCCTTTGGGACGCTGCCTTTCCGATGGCTTTCATCACTTTTACTGCAATGTGGTATTTGGCGAAATAGAGGCTGATTTAAGCTGGGGAATGATGCTGGAGGAGCCTCTGAGTGTCGATAAGACAAGCTATGTCTACCTGTATGACCAGTTTGAGCGTTTTGAGTTTGGCTGGTGGCAGATTTATGGGGAAAAAAGGAAGCTGTACTTTGACATTTACAACGAAGGCACCAGAAATTCAAAACAGAGAATGCGCAAATGCGAGGTTGAACAGAAGATACCGAAAAAGCCCCAGCCCTTTTACGGCGAGTATGTCAGACGCTGCGCAGAGCTGATGCTTGAAAACCCATCCCTTAAGCAAAAGGCCTTTAAGGAAATGGCAGTGGCGCAGGATGCTTTTGAAACTGGTGACGAAAGCCTGAACGGCGAGATCGCCGTGATCCTTTATAAACGGCTGAGTACCCTTCACGAGCCTATCCTGGCGATGATACCCGAATTGAACGATACCGACACGACCCTGATCAACACCGTTGCCCGGATGCGCTTCGACTATCTCTTTTACCTTTTAATGCATTTGGTTTATCTGAAGTCTGCCGGTATGAGCCTTTTGGATGAAGCCAGCCAGCTCATGGTTGAGCAGAACCATGGAGTGCCCGTTCCGCCGACTGCCTTTGAAACGCTGGCGGCGGGCTATCTGAGCGGTGCTCAGGGAGAAATGCCGGAACAAAACGCCCAGGCACTGGATGAAATGATGGATTTTATAGAGGAGGCGGGACTTTTGAACATGAATAAATACGGTCAGTTGGAGCCCACCCCCATGGAAATGACCCCGAGACTGCTTCAGGCGCTGCTGAGGCACGGCTACGGCGCTTATGTTATGGCGCTCATGGGGCGTTATAAATATGAAATCATGTATGATACCATGGATTTAATGGAGACGCTCAATGCGTTTTTTGCAGACTTAGACGAGCCGCTTCGCTATTGATAAAGCATTTGCGTTAAAATAAATCGCTGTGAGTAGTTTTAAAATCGCTATTTTGGGTAAAACTTTATTGTAGTAATGTTGGAAAGGAGTTTTACCCAAAATGATGATTGAAAAAGAAGTAAAGCAGTGCCAATGTGAAGAGCCTTCAGGAGTCCATCCGGAGACAGACCAGCTGGGATTTTGGATGGCGTGCAATGATTGCGGAGGGAAAATCGACGCTACCTATGAATATTTTGAGGGGTTCGGAGAAATGAGGCAGCGCGATGATTTTTATGTAGAAAATGAATAAAACCATACAATATGAAAAATACCATAGCTTCAGAGCAAACAATAAAGAGATTGTTTATTCTGAAGTTTTTTTTATTTGCTTAAAAATATTTCCATAGCAGGGGCATATTAGCGAAATAATGTTAATAGTTCTGGTTTAGTCCTTGTTTTTTGAACTGGAATTAGGTAAGATTAAGATATATATAATAAGAGCAGGGTGGTGCGAAATGGAAAGGGCATATGTATTGTTTATGACAGGCGGGCTTTATTTTCTGGTGCCACTTGAACAGGTAGTGTCGGTGGAGTCGCTGGCGACGGCGAGGAAAATGGAGATTCCTGTTTACGATCTGGGGCAGGCCTGCCATCTGAGTGAAAAGCCTGTGGAGATACCCTATATTCTGGTGCTCAGCCCAGATGGGGAGAAAATGGGTGTTGCAGTGGAGCAGGTGGAAGAAGTTCGTAAGATCTGTGATACAGAGCTCTATAAACTTGAAGCGCCTGCCATGGGGAAGTATAACCACTATCTGGACAGTGTTGCAGCCTTAGAGGGACTAAATCCACCGCTGGCTTATCTGCTGGATACGCGTTGCCTGCTTGAAAAGCTGGCCGGTGGCAGTGAAGCAATACTGGAATAACGGAAAGAAGTGACTCGGAAATGACGAATGAACAACAAAAATGCGGGCTGGACCCTTTAACAAAGGTGTGTACCGAAAAAGCCGCTAAAATATCGATTGAAAGCTATCAGGCAGACGGTGGGCAGTACGAGGGCGACGCGTTATTTTTGATCCATCTGGAAGGATGGGGAGCCTTCAGAGAAAAGTATGGCCCGTCCACAGGCAACGCTGTTTTACAGCAGCTTGCTTTTTTGCTGGGCAAAAATTTAAAGAAAACCGACAAGCTTGCCAGGATAGGGGATGGTACCTTTTTAGTCTATGCTCTGGGGTGCAGCGACGCCGCCGATGCCGAAGAGCGGTCCAAAGCAATGATCAGCCAGATTGAGACTGTCCGGATACCGTCGGGCCCACAGCATACCCTGTCTCCAAAGATCGGCGTTATCCTGTGCTGTGGAATCGAAAAGCAATATGAGATACTGAGGAATACGGCCATAAAGGCTCTTTGTGAGGCGCAGAGACAAAACAGCCCCTTTTATATAACGAGAGAGGATGCCGCGCTCAGAGAGGCCGTAGCAGGCTTTAAGATTGAAGCGGTTGCGCCTTATAAGCCGACCAGCAGCAGGGCCGATATGGTTTTTATTACAGAGCTTACCAACACTGTTTTCGGCTGCCGGGATATGGAGCTGGGAATTGAGATGGCCCTGGAAAGGCTGTGCCGTTATTTTAAATCCGAGCAGGCCTATGTGGTCGAACGTACAGCGGATAAAAAATATTTTGAACTGACTTATGAGTGGAATACAACAAACCGTCTGGTTATGAATGATAACCTGAGATTGATTCCCGGCCTGATGACTGAAAGCTATCAGCAGGAATTTGACGAGGACGGAATATTTGTCTGCAACCGCTTTGAAGAATTTAATATCATCAACCGCGTTATGGCAGAGCGGCAGCGCATCAGAGGAACAAAGGCCCTGATGCAGAGCATTATTCTGGAAGAGGAAACCTTTGCCGGCTACATTGGACTCTGTGATTTGAAAGAGGAACGCCTGTGGCAGGAGGAGGAAATTGCGACCTTTTCCCTTTCCTGCAAAATCATTACTGCCAATATCCTTCAGCTGCGTTCCATGAAATACCGTTTGCGGATCGCTTATAAGGATAGTCTGACCGGCGCCTGGAACCCGAGCAAATTTTTGCTCGAGGCTGAAAAACGCAGCGAACAGGGTGAAAAGCGCGCGGTGGTAACCTTTGACATCAAAAATTTTAAGGTGATCAACACCGAATTCGGTTATGAAACAGGAAACCGCGTCTTAATTGAAATTGGCCGCGCGCTGCATACCTTTATTGAAGAGGAAGAATGCTATGCACGCGTTGAGGCCGATACCTTCGTGGTGCTGCTGTTTTATGCAACGCCGGAAGAACTCAGGCAGAGGATCGAGCAGCTGCTGCAAAGAATTGAGCGGCTTTCAGCTAAAATGATTTTATTTTTCCCCTTTATCTGCATGGCAGGCGTCTGTGCAGAGGAGGATCAGGAAAACGTAGAAAGCATGATTGAATCCGCCAATGCGGTGCGCCATTCCATTAAGGATTATCACAAGAGCAATTATGCCTTTTTCAATAAGGAAATGCAGCGTCAGCGTGACCGTGAGAAACACTTTGCCTCCCGGATGAAGGGCGCGCTGAAAAACAACGAGTTCACCGTGTACTATCAGCCCAAAATAGACGTGGCCAGCGGTGGCTGGAGCGGGCTCGAGTCTCTGGTCAGATGGCGGGAGCCAGACGGAACCCTGGTTCATCCTGACGCTTTTATTCCTTTATTTGAAAGGAATGGTTTTATTGCAGAAATCGACCGCTTTGTTTTTGAGCAGGTGTGCCGGGATCTGGCGGATTGGATGGAAAAAGGCAGGAAAATTTATCCGGTAGCTGTCAATATATCGAGAATCCATATACTTGAAGCCCACTTTCCAGGAGAACTGGTGGATATCTGCCGCCAGTACAGTGTTCCAGTGGATATGATTGAACTGGAGCTCACAGAGAGCGCTTTTCTGGACAATCCATCGGTTATTCTGGAGATTGCAAATGAGATTAAAAAAGAAGGTTTTAAGCTGTCCATGGATGATTTTGGCACAGGCTATTCTTCTTTGAGTATGCTTAAGGATATTCCTGTGGATATCATAAAGCTGGACCGTGACTTTTTCAGAGCAGATATGGATAAGCGGGAAAAGGTTGTTGTCACCAATATCGTACACATGGCAAGAGAACTGGATATTGAGGTGATCTCAGAAGGCATAGAGACAGCGGATCAGGAACAGTTTTTAAAAGAGGTCGGGTGTAACATGGCCCAGGGCTACTATTATGCCAAACCGGCGCCCATCGAGCAGCTTGCGGCTATGATCTGGTCTTAAATAAAGAGAGGAAAAAATGCAGCAGGAAACCATAACGGGCCACAGAGATGTGGTTTGTATCAAGATAGGAGCAGGGGAGAAGGCGTTTTTTATTCCAATGGATAAAATCGAGGGTGTCTGTATGAATCCGGAGCTAGTAAAAATACCAGAGGCTCCAGACAGAATCATTGGTCTGTATCTTGGGAAAAAAGGCCCTATACCTTATATTAGTCTGGAAGCTGGCGGCAGGCTTAAAGGCGAAGACAGCTGGCGCTGCGGTGTTGAAATAATAAATACAGATGGCCAGAAACTGGGGATTTTGTGTGCGCGCATCGAGGAGGAGGTTGAGATATCTTCTGAGATTCTGGAGGAACAGGCAGCATTGTGGGGGAGCGTGGCGTATTGATCAGGCTTGGAAAAATGGAATTTTTGGATATCGTAGACTATATCCGGGGAAGATATGGCATTAACCTGGAAAAGAAAAAAGTCCTGATTGAATGCCGCCTGAGAAGCGAACTGGACCGCTACGGGATTGCCAGCTTTAAGGACTATATGAAGGCAGTCCGTGCCGATGAAAGCGGCCAGATGGCAGGAGAGATGATCAACCGCCTGACCACAAACTACACTTACTTTATGCGGGAATTTAAACATTTTGACTTTATACGGGAAACCATTCTGCCCGCAGCCACAGCCAAAAACAAGGCCGATTATCAGGCCTGGTGTGCTGGCTGTGCCAGCGGAGAGGAGTGCTACACCCTCGCCATGATCTTTCAGGATTACAGGGAAGAAAACAGCGCGATGCCAGAAGCGCATATTACGGCAACCGATATTAGCGAAGGTGCGCTGGAGCATGCCCGGCAGGGAATTTACCCTATGAAGGAGCTGGGAACGCTTCCGCCGAAATGGCAGGAAAAATACTGCACTGTGAGGGATGAAAAAAGCTTTGAGATTAAAAAGCTTTTAAAAAAGGATATTCAGTTTAAAAATCAGAATTTAATGGAGCCGGAGGGTATCCGAAAAAGGTATGACCTGATATTGTGCAGAAACGTCATGATCTATTTTGATGCGGACTCCAAGAAAGCCATGATCAGCCGGCTGGAAAACAGTCTGAAGCCTGGGGGCTACCTGATTGTGGGGCTGGCAGAGGTACTGCCAAGAGAATTCACAACATTGGAATTTATCGGGGCGGCAATCTATCGAAAGCCAGAATAGAACAGGCAGAAAGGTGACAGCCTGTATGAAGAAAAAACAAGCCAGCCGAAGGCTGATCGTAATCGGCGCCTCTGTCGGAGGCCCTGCAACCATACTTTCGCTTATCCGGGAGCTGCCGGAAAGTACACCGGGAATCATCATTGTACAGCATTTGTGCAAAGGCTTCGCTGCCCACATGGCAGACTATCTGGATACTTACTGCGCCATGAAAGTTAAGGAAGCCCGAAACGGGGAGATGGTTTTGTCCGGTACCGTTTATCTGGCAGGAGGCGACCGGCATTTGAAGGTTGTAAAGCGCGGCGGGATATATTATCTGACCTACGAAGACGGCGCCCGGATAAACGGTGTGCGTCCGGCGGTAGACGTGCTTTTTTCGTCCGCGGCCTGCGCGGGGGCAGATGCTATGGGCATTATCCTGACGGGCTTTGGCAAGGATGGCGCCCAGGGACTTTTAGATATGCGAAGAGCCGGGGCATATACCATTGTGCAGAAGGCTGAAAGCTGCGCGAGCAGCAGCATGCCCACCGAAGCGAAAAAGACAGGCGGCGCCCAGATAGAGCTGGCGCCGCATAAAATAACAGCATGTATGGTGCTGTTTTCAGAACAACCTTAAGGATAAAGAGATAGAGGAGAAGAGGATGGAAGAAATTTTAATTGTGGATGACGCCATGTTTATGCGCAGAATCATTAAAAATGCATTGAGTGAGGGCGGGTTCAGCCAGTTCATTGAGGCAAAGGACGGCGATGAGGCCATCCGCCTGTTTAAAAAGCATAAGCCGAAGCTGGTTCTGCTGGACATTACCATGCCTGGAAAATCCGGTATTGAGGTGCTCGCGGAGATTTTGAAGCAGGAGCCTGGTACCCGGGTGATTATGTGTTCGGCCATTGGGCAAGAGGCCACCATCGAAAAAGCTGTCCGGATGGGCGCCCATGATTTTCTTGTCAAGCCCTTCCAGAATGATAAGCTTGTGGAAATGGTAAAAAAATCACTGTAAAGGGAGTACATGAGCAATGAAGAGAAGTGAGATAGAAGCTCTTACAAAGGATATTTTTCATGAGATCGGCAATATAGGAGGAGGCAGCGCCGTGACGGCACTTTCGCGTCTGGTCTCTGAGGAAATTACCGGGCGGCCACCCGTGGTTATGCCATTAGAGTGCTCCAAACTGCCAGACGCTTTCGGAGAACCAGACAAAAGTGCGATGGGGATTCTGCTGCCCTTTTATGGCGATGTTTCCGGCATGCTCCTCTTTGTTTTGACCGAACCCTTTGTAAAAGAGCTGCTGTTAAAAACCATTGGCTGCCCCGCGGGTTTTCATGAGATGGACGAATATAAATTCTCAGTCATTCAGGAGATTGCCAACATCATGGCGTCCTCCTATTTTACAGCCATCTCAGCTTACACAGAGAAGCAAATTCATATTTCACAGCCAGCAGTCTCCATTGACATGCTGGGCGCCATGGTCACCGACCCGGCCAGCTGGATCATGGGCCTGGGCGAAGACACCGTCTGCATCGAAAGCGGTTTTTATCTGAAGGAGGACAACAGCATGAATCACCTGGGCCTAATGCTGTATCAGGAATCGAGTTATCAGTTTTTAGAAGCAGTGGGGGTAGTGTTATGAGCAGTTGCCAGCTTCGGCCAAACCGTGTGGCCATTGGAAATAATGAGGATATATTAACCGTCCGGGCCCTGGGCTCAGGTATTGTGGTCTGTCTTTATGATGAGCGGTCAAAGACAGGAGGTGTGGCCTATACCCTGTTCCCGGACAGCTATGCACGACCAGAGTCTGCCGGAGGGAGGAGTCCGAAATATGTCGATACCGCCCTCGAGATCCTGCTTGAAAAGCTGGAGGCAGAGGGAACACCCAGAGAAAGACTGTGGGCTAAAATCATTGGCGGGGCTAAAATTTTTCAGTTTGCCGAGAAGCTTGAGAGTGAGAATATCGGTAAGCGAAACATTGAAGCGGCGCGCAGGTGGCTTCAGGAAAGGGAGATCCCCATAAAAGCCGAGGATACCGGAGACAGCTTTGGCCGGACCGTCCGATTCCAGATGGAAACCGGAATCGCTGAAATAAGAGCCGTGAACAATTATGTGTACTGTTTATAGAGAGGGAAAGTTGGATGAAAAAGAAAATAGAAAATTTAAACACTGCCACGAAGCTGCTGCTATCATTTACCTGTATCATTATCTTTTATATCGTAACCGTTGTGGCAGCGATCATTGGGATAAAGAGCGTGGGCGGAACCCTGAGAGAATTTTATGACAAACCTTATCAGGTAAGCACCTCAACCTTGCTCATGCGCGGTGCCATTCAGGGGGTCGGGCGCGACCTTCTCTGTGTGGCGTCGGGAATTGACGGCGCAGAGAGTCAGACTTATCTGGATGAGGCAAAAAAATACATTAAAGTCATCGAAAGCGGTCTGGAAAAACTTCAGCAGGATTATACAGAGGAAGAAGCTTTATTTGCAGATGTGGAGAAACAGATTACAACCCTGAAGCCTGCACGGGATGAGCTGATCAAGCTTCTGGAGCAGGGCAATAGGGAAAAAGCCATGGAGGTGTACCGCACCGAGTATGAGCCACAGGCCAAAATAACCAGAAATGCGCTGGAAAGCCTTGGAAATGCGGCAGAGAAGGATGTTCTGGAGTATCTGGATAACGCCCAGGGCGTACAGAGCCAGATGATGATGATTCTGGTGTCGCTGGCAGTCGTTATTTTAATCATGACCTGCCTTATGTGGCTTTTCATCAGCCGGAGCATCACAGAGCCCATCAGGAAGGTGCAGAAGGCAGCCAGAGATATATCAGAGGGTGAGCTGAAAATTGATCTTGAGTACACTTCCCAAAACGAATTTGGAAAGCTGTCGGACAGTATCCGGGAAACCGCAGCAGCCCTCAGCAGCTATGTTGAGGAAATACAAAGGGTGTTGAACGCCATCGGGGCCGGACAGCTCAATTATAAGGCCGGCAGCCAGTTCAAAGGCGATTTTATCGCAGTCAACGAGGCCATGGAAAAGATTTCCACGCTTTTAAAGGATTCCCTGCAGCAAATCGGCAGCAGTGCAGACCAGGTAGCAGGGGGCGCCGAGCAGGTGTCCAACGGAGCGCAGCTTTTGGCCCAGGGTGCTTCGGAACAGGCAGGGTCCATTGAGGAGCTGGCTTCCAGCATCAACGATATATCCGAAAGTGTGAAGAACAATGCCGAGGATGCCATTAATTCCAGCCGCATTGCCGATGAGGTTGGCTGTCAGATACTGGACAGCAATACCCAGATGCAGGAACTGATCCGGTGCATTACGCAGATCAAAAAGAATTCCAGCGAGATCAGCGGAATTGTCAAGGAAATCGAGGACATTGCATTCCAGACCAATATTCTGGCACTCAACGCCTCCGTCGAGGCCGCCCGTGCAGGAGACGCCGGACGTGGTTTTGCCGTAGTTGCCAACGAGGTGAGGCGGCTGGCCGCAAAAACTGCTGAGGCTTCTAAAATGACTGCCGAGCTGGCACTTAAAAATAACGAAAGCGTGGAAGAAGGCATGGCCGTTGCCGATGAAACCGGAAAATCTCTGATAAAGGTCGTGGACGGGGCCCAGGAGGTAAGCGGCGTGGTTGATAAAATATCTGAAGCCTCCACCCAGCAGGCCGAGGCCATTACCCAGATACGCAGCAGCATCGAGCTTATTTCCGAAATTGTACAGGGCAACTCGGCCACGTCGGAGGAAAGCGCAGCCGCCAGCGAGGAATTATCCGCCCAGGCCCAGCTGCTTAAAAATCTGGTAGAGCAGTTTGAATTTGAGTAAACAGGAGATATGGAATGCAGAATAAAATACTAATCGTAGATGACGCGCTCTTTATGCGGGCCATGTTAAAAAAAATATTGAAGGAAGCAGGCTATACACAGATTTTTGAAGCGGCCAATGGTGTAGAGGCCTGCACGGTCTATGAAGCCGAAAAGCCTGATGCAGTGCTGATGGATATTTCCATGCCAGAGATGAACGGCATCGAAGCCCTTAAGGCCATTGTCAGGGAAGACGCAGACGCAGTAGTGGTCATGTGCTCCGCCGTGGGCCAGGAAGCCATGATTCTGGAGGCAGTGCAGAGCGGAGCTTTGGATTTTATCGTCAAGCCCTTTAAGCCTGAACAGATTATCCAGGCGGTGGAGACCGCGCTTGATAAAAAAAGGGGTGGTGATCCTACATGATAAAATACTCAGACATGGACGCTGCCTCAGAGGATATGCTTAAGGAGATCGGCAATATCGGAACCGGCAACGCCATCACAGCCCTTTCGGCTATGGTGGGAAAAACCTTTTCCGTGGGGCTGCCGGAGATACGCATTGTCAACTATCAGGACACACCCGAGCTGCTGGGGGGACCAGAGACGCTGGAAACAGGCATCATGCTTGAAATCAGCGATGACCTGTCCGGAATTTTTATGTTTCTGCTGGATGAGACCTTTACAAAGAATATTCTGAACGCCTTGCTTGGCGAGGAAAACCGGGAACTGGTAACCCTGGATGAGATGAGCAGCTCCGCCATCTGTGAGATCGGCAATGTGATGTGCGGCGCGTATATCAATGCTCTGGCACAGCTGATGGGGGTAAAAGTGCACGTATCGGTACCAGACATCTGTTGTGATATGATCGGCGCTATTTTAAGCGTCCCCATGATTCACTTCGCCAATCTGAGCGATGAACTCATGCTCATTGAAAATAAGTTCAGTATTGAAGGCAATGATTTTACCAGCCATGTGCTGTTTTTGCCTGAGATTGAAACGCTTGATAAAATATTTCGGGTGCTAAACGGATAAATGGAAAAAATAATTGTAGGAATTGCCGATGGCAAAGTGGCTAAAAGCCCGGCCGTTTTGATTTCATATGCTTTAGGTTCCTGCGTGGGCATTTGTCTTTACGACCGCCAGCTCAGGGTGGCTGGTATGCTGCATATTCTTTTGCCTTACGAGAGAATAGCTGCCAACCGGGGCAATGTATATCAATTTGCGGATACCGGTATTAAAAGATTGATTCAGGAGCTTATGGCAGGCTGTGGCGCAAAGCGGGAGCGGCTTGTCGCCAAGATTGCAGGCGGCGCTGAAATGTTTCAGCAGGTGCAGGCTGAAACCGGTATTGGAGAAAAAAATGTGAAAGCCGTGAAGGCTGTTTTAAAAAATGAAGGCATCCCGATTGTGGCAGAGGATACAGGAAAAAGCTATGGCCGTACCATTGTATTTTCAGCACAGACCGGACAGCTAGAGGTCCGAAGCGTAAACCGCGAGACAAGGCAGCTGTAGAAAAGTAGAAAGAGGGGAAAATATGAGCGCAGTAGACAGGCAGACGGTATTGATCGTCGATGACAGTATATTGATCTGCCAGCAGATAAAAAACATTATGAAAGAAGAAGACATTAATCTGGAGGAAGCCCACTCAGGAAAAGAGGCACTGGCAGCCATGGAGCTGTGCAGACCCGACCTGGTTCTGCTGGATGTGGTGCTGCCAGACGCAGAGGGATATGATCTGTGCAGACAGCTCCAGGAAAGAGATGAGAACAACGCCTCCATTATTTTTATCACGTCAAAGGACAGCGATAAGGATGTGATGAGGGGCTTTTCCCTCGGCGCCTGCGATTATATTAAAAAGCCTTTTGGACATGAAGAACTGAAATCGCGCGTGGTCGCGCACCTGAGCATGAAAAAGCAGAAGGATGAGCTGGACAGGATGAACCGGGAGCTTAAAAATAATATGGAAAAGCTAAACTATATGGCTTTCAGAGATGGGCTCACCGGCCTTTACAACAGGCGTTATGTGCAGGACGACCTCATGGGTGAAATGCAGAGCCATAATCGAAAGGATGTGGGCTGTGTCCTGATTATGGGCGATGTGGATGATTTTAAGATCGTCAATGACCGCTACGGCCATGAAGCCGGAGACGTAGCCCTGATCTGTGTTTCCAATATTATGGAGAGCATCTGCCGCAGGCACCGGGTTATCCGGTGGGGCGGTGAAGAATTTTTGATTGTGCTTTTTGCCGTCACCGAGGAGGAAGCCCTTGAGATCAGCGAGCGCATCCGGAGCGAGGTAGAAGCCTTTCCCTTTGTGGATGGGGACACATCCTTCAACTGTACCATTACCCTTGGGCTTTCCATATATGATGACAGTGAGGATATGAAGCGAAACATTGAGCGCGCGGACAAAGCGCTTTACACAGGCAAACGCAGCGGGAAAAACCGCAGCGTCTGGTACAGCGAAGTTCAGGAAATGGAGCGCTAAAATGAGCTTTTTTGAAGCTGATGTTCAGGCCATGCTGGAGGTCTATCTGCTGGAAACCAGCCAGCTCATGGAAAAGCTGGACGAAATTCTGCTCCAGTCCGAGGCATCCAGAGAGCTGACTGCCGAGGATATCAACAGTATTTTCAGAATCATGCACACCACCAAAAGCTCCTCAGCCATTATGGGGCTCGACAGTCTTCAGGCCACAGCACACCGGCTTGAGGACCTGTTTTCAGAGCTGCGGGACGACCCAGGGCAGATGAAAAAAGCTGAAGAAGAAATTTTTGAGCTGCTCTTTGACGCCTCTGATTTTATAAAGGCCGAACTGAAAAGAATGACCAGAGAGGACTATACCCCCGAAAATGCTGACGACTTTGAACGCCGGATCAAGGACTGCCTGGAGCAGATCAAGACCAGAGAACAGACAAAAAGCAGCCAGCCAGAGGAGAGCCTGTCCACATTTCTTAAAAAGCCCGGTGTTATTGTTAAAGTAACCTTTGAACAGGGCTGTAAGATGGAAAATGTGCGGGCTTTTATGCTCATGAAGCAGCTGAGCGCGGCATGTCCAGGGACAGAGTGTTTCCCTGACAGTCCGGAAAAGCACCCCGAAAGCGCCGGTTTTATCCGGGAAAGCGGTATGCTTTTCTGCGTTGCGGAGGAGACGCTGGAAAAAGCCCTGCCCATTATGCAGAGAGGACTTTTTGTAAGCCAGTGTGAGCTGCTGGCCAAAAATCCATTGCAAAGCCCGGAGGCGCCACAGGAGGTTAGTATTCCAGAGCCTGAGGCACTCGACAAAAAAGAAGCCGTGTACGTGGCAGTCGAAAAAGTAGAAAGTGAATTTTTAAACGTTCGGACAGACCGCTTAAATCATGTTCAGAACCTTCTCGGCGAGCTCATGCTTTTCGTCTCATCACTGACCAGCAGGCTGGAGACAATGCACTGCGGTGATGATGTGGAAAAGCTGACCTTACAGACCAGCCAGATGCTGGAGGAATTGGAGGATATGGTCATACATATGCGCATGGTGCCCGTGGAACGGATTGTGCCAAAGCTGCGGCGTGTGCTGCGAGATGTGGCCAAGTCTGAGAATAAAGCAGTGAACCTGACCATCACAGGCCAGGATGTAGAGGCTGATAATAACATCATCGACCAACTGCTGGAGGCATCCATGCACATTATGCGCAACGCTGTCGACCACGGTATCGAGACGCCGGAGGAACGGGAAAAGGCAGGAAAAAGCCGCGAGGGCGATATACGGCTTGCAGTTGAGAGCCACGGCGGCGAGCTCATTGCCAGAATAAGTGATGACGGCAGAGGCATGGACGTGGAAAAGCTCCGGCAGAGAGCCCGGGAGAAGCACCTGTTTACCAAGCCCGAGGAAGCATACACCACAGAAGAAATTTTTGAACTCAGCACCCTGCCCGGCCTTTCCACTAACCAGGAGGCCAACGCATACTCTGGCCGGGGCGTAGGCATGGATATTGTCAAGAAAATTACCGATGAGGCCGGCGGTCATCTGCGCATCGAAAGCGAAAAAGGGCAGGGAACCGCCGTAATCCTGAACCTGCCCCTGACGCATACCATTGTAGAATGTTTGCGGTTCAGCGCCGGAACCCAGATGTTTTCGCTGCCGGCACACCAGGTACAGCGTTACTTTGAGTATACAGAGAAAAATCCCGACCTCCATGTCCAGAATGGAGAGGAAGTGATTATCTACGAGGGCAAGGCACTGCCCATCATTGACCTTACAAGGCATTATGGTTTGGAAAAAAGCGAGCGCCCCGAACGGATTATTATTCACGTGCGCGGGCCAGTGCGGGAGACCTGTATCAGGGCAGGACTGGTTATGCAGCGGGAAAAAATTGTATTGAAGCCTCTGCCAGCCCTGTTTGGTGAGCATTTTAAAGAACAGACCGCCATGAACGGCTGCAGCGTCATGGGTGACGGGCAAATCTGTATGGCGCTGGATATTGAGACGCTGATCCGCAGGGTAGGAAAAGCCGTCGGAAGAAAAGAGGGGGAGGAATATGGAAGACCAGAATAGAAGGGAAATCCTGTGCTTTGAAAGCGGTGGTAAGACCTATGCGGCCGAATTTGAAAGCATCGTCGAAATCTGCTTTGACACCCAGCTTCACAGCATACCCTGCCAGCCCTCTTATTTTTGCGGCGTGTACCATTATAAGGGGATGGTGGTGCCTGTTGTGCAGTTGGAGGAAGAGGAGATACCCAAAAACCACGCGCCTGTGCTGCTGATTTTGCAAAGCGGCCTGTACCAGTTTGGCATTGCCCTGCAAAAGGAGCCCTGTATCCAGGCAGTCGATGAAGCCGAAAAAACCGCCGATGCTTCCAGAAAGCTCAGCAACGGCCGCGCAGAGGAAAAAGCCATATATACCCAGGGGAACAAAATTATTCTGCTGCTGGATATGGAAAAAACCGCTGAAAGCCTTGTGGCCTGCCCATGAAAAAAGCCGTTACCAAAGATTCCTGGTAACGGCTTTTTAATTATAGCGCTTCCGGCTCTGGAGCCACCTCGCGGTGCCAGGGCTCCTCGCGCCAGAGCGCTTTGATTTCATCGTGCTTAGCAGGGCGCACCAGATAAAGGCCGATGGCTGTAAAGACGATAAAAATAGCAGCGCCGGCCAACAGCTGTTCCAGCGGAACCGCAAGGCTGGCAAGGCCGGTAACTGGGTCCTCTGTCACAAAAAGCTTCCCTGAAATATCAATCAGGGAGTGGAGGACAACCGGCCCCCAGAGATTACGGGTGCGCAGGTAAACCGCCCCGAAAAAGATGCCCAGACCTGTGGCATAGCCCACCTGAATGAGCGTCGGCCCAACGGTGGAAAACAGATTTACGAGATGGATAAGGCCAAAGGCAATGCTGGAAGCCAGCAGAGACATCAGAATTGGGTTTTTGGTGTTGCGCCACTGGTACATCATATTGGAAAGAATTACGCCGCGGCAGGCAACCTCCTCATAAAGCCCCGGGGCAATGCCGCCCGTAACGGCTAATAACAGGCCACGGGAAGATTCCAGAGGAATGCCCAAAAACAGGTTGGGAATAATGTTCAAGAGAAGGATCAATAATCCCCAGGAAGCCAAAACCATACTCAGTTTCAGATTCTTTTTCCAGAAACCAAATTTAAACCGGTTGTCATAGCTGCGCTTCATCATCAGAATGACAAGTAAAGCCAGAAAAATTTCCGGCAGATCATTGCTCAGCAGGGTATTCTGTGCCGCTTGAGTATCAAAGCCATTGAGGGACAGTACGATGATCTGTCCAATGATCCCGCTGCCAAAAAGACCAACGAGCGGCAGCAGAAAAGCTGCCAGAATGGGGTGTTTTAGAAAGCAATGTTTTTTTTCTTTCATAAAATCTTCCTTTGATTAATCAAGTTTTTGTTTTTTGCTGACCAAAACCATAAGGCCTGCGGCGCAGAGCAGAAACAGCGCCGCAGCGCCGGCCATGGGCAGGACGCCTGTGACGCCGGTACCCACGTTGCCGGCCTGGCCGCTATTGTTATCCGGGTTCACCGGGTTATCCGGGTTTACCGGTTCTTCGGTTGGTACCGCCGTTGATTTAAAGATAAAGTTGCTGTCTGTGGTGTAGGTACGGGCCAGTACATAAAACTGTCCTTTATAGGCAGCAGCCGACGGATTTGCCAGCGCGGCATTGTCCACCCGCTTCTTATAGGGCGTCAGACCGCCCGATGTGCCGAGGGTGTAGGTATCGGTGCTGGCGTCAGAGGTTTCAGGGCCTACCAGCATAAAGCCATCCTTGACAGCCGCACTGGCAAAGCCGGACAGATTGCCGGTTTTAATGCCTGTCATGTCCAGCTCGGCGGGAACATAAACGCCGTTATCCAGGGTAAGCCGTTCCACGCCCGGCAGAGTGCCGTTCTGGTTGCCGGATTCCAGGCCGCCGGTTACAATGAGCTGCCCATGCCCGGCGCTGACGAGAGGCCCAAAGACTGTCCGAAGTGTATTACCCATTGGGGTGAGCGTGTGGTTTTCAAGGTTGATGGAATAGACTGTGTTATTGGAAACGCCAGACACAGCCAGCAGCTGTCCGTTGTTGTTGACAAGGGAAGCCGAGTTCGGCAAGGTTTCGTCATTCCACCCCGGTGTCTGAGTCCAGGTGCTGCCGTCATAGGTCAGGATCATGCCAATGGAGACCGGCTCTGAGGCAGTCGAATCCTCAACCCCTGTGTCGTAGCTGTAAATCAGGAGCTTGTCCTGCCAGACAACCGCTGTGGCATTAAACATGGACGTGTTTTCAGGCAGCGCTACCTGATCCCAGGTTTTAGTGTTGACGTTGAAACGCCAGAGCATATCAACAAACTTAGGGAAGGTATAATAATGGGGGATACAGTAGAGATAATCGCCATAGCCCACCATCTCGTAAGCGTCTATATCATAGAATTCAGGGTCCTCCGGCAGGGGCAGCGTGTTCTCAAAATAATCCACATTTTTGATTTCGCCAAAGTCGTAGGACTGGTGTCCCTCACCCTTTTCAGATGAAGTGACCGAAATACGGGCCATGCCGCTCACATCCGCAGGGCGTGAGACCACCAGCCGCTGGCCGCCGTCCTCGGAGTTTTTGGCAGACTGAATCTCAGCCGCTTTGCCGCCAATGGTGACAGACGGGCTTTTCCCAAAGAAATAGCCGTCAATGGTCACCGTATCCTCTGCAATATCCGCAGCGTTGACAACCGGATACGGATTATCCGTAACGGATTGATCAAGATTGATGAAGCCGTCAGACACACATTTGTCTTTAAATTCATCGTATTTTGTGACACTGCCGATGGTGCGGGCAGTGCGCATCGCCGCCGAATCATTCGGGTAACGCCCGGCCAGCACAGCCACCGCGCCGGTGATCATGGGTGTTGCCATAGAGGTACCGTCCGAATAATTATAGGCGAGTGTGGTACTGCCAACCCCCAGGTTGTCGATGAAGACAGGGCCGTCCTGATAGACATATTCGCCGTGGCCGTTGGGGAAGACCATATCAACGCCCTTTAAAGTCAAACAGAGCTGGAAATTTTTATAATCTGTATTTTCAGGGAATATCTGAGCGTCGGCGCTGTTAAAGCTGTTAAAACCGCCGTCCCGCCCCCTTGCCAGAGATGTGCCATCACCGAGAAGCGCAAAGCTGCCGTCCGTCAGCCGGACCTTTACTTCAGCCTGGCCGCTGCCGTGGCCGCCTTCACCCGCGACGTTCAGTGAAAAGCGATATGCCTTAGAAGGATCGAAGCCAGAAGCCCCGGTCAGGTCGACCGGCTCCGAGTAAACAGCGTTCCCCTCCGCGGTGCCCTGGAGCTTTAAGCTGCTCTTGCCGTTATACACCTTTTCACCAGAGATTTCCCCACACAGCTCACCCGTTGAAGGATCAGCGCTGGTATAAAATTTAAGGGAATCCGTGCCCTCAAAACCCTCGTAAAAAAGATTGCTGCCTGAAAATTCCGGATAGTAAAAGGCTTTGTCCGTTGGCCAGGTAGAAAGGATCCGGGAGCCAGGCGCCACGATATCCGTAGTGCGTTCACCATAGCAGCTGTAAGCGGCCATGAGGCCATAGGCGTTGGCGGCGTCCACCACAATAGCGTAAGGGTTATTTATAAAAGTGGAGGACAGAATCCCGGTTCGGTCATTGTCCGTTGCCGAGTTGGCAGACCCGTAGACAGAGAGCATGCCCATCTTGCCAAGCCCCTCCACAGCTAGATCCAGAGATTTTGGAGAGCCAGAGCTGGTAAAAGAACAGTTGACCGCCTTCAGATTAACGCCAAGATCAATGGCAGACGCCATGTAATCATAGCACGCAAGCACAGAGGAAACAAAGCCTCCGTAGCGCAGCGCCATGATTTTAGCGTTCTGAGAAGTGCCGGAAACACCGCCGTTTCCCCATTCTGCCCCGATGATGCCCGCGCAGTGTGTGCCGTGGCCGTTGGGGTCAGAGGTATCCGCCGGATCAGCACTGGCGTAGCTGATGCCGTGCTCACCCCCAGGCAGGTTCAGAGTACCCCGGCGCCACATTTTGTTCACCAAATCCGGGTTTTGGTCATCCACACCCGTGTCCAGCACTGCGATGACAACATCGTCATTGCCGGTGGCGCCAGAAACCTGATTCCAGCCCTCATAATGCATGTCAAAGCCCTCAAAAGAGCTGAAATAGTTACCCGTGTTGTCATAAGCCCACTGGTAATCGGTCATGGAGTCAGCGGCGTTGACAGCGCCGGGCGCCTTGACGGTAGGCGCTGCCTGCAAGTTTTCGGAAGTCGGTTCATCCGCAGCAGCCTTGGTTTCCGCCGGGACAGCAGCGCCGTCGGTATCGACCGCCGATGGTTCCGGTGTCACAGCCTTCGCGGCACCGGCTTCATCCGTAATGGGTGAGATGGCGTAATTTGGTTCAGCGAAGGCCACCTGAGGATAGGTGTTAAGCTCAGCAATGAGCGCCTCAGTGCTGCGGCTCTCGTCCCGCACCAATGCCAGCACCTGGCCACTGGTGTCTGCCGACGCGCTGCGTGCCCTGGTATTTGGAGCGTCCGAGAGATCCATCAGCACCTCGGCGCCAGCAAGCAGGTCTGGTACCGTGCTGCGCGCGAGCAGCGAAGCCTTTTCCATACACACAATGGCCTCACCTGCCGCGCAGTCATCATAGGACACAGGCGTTTCAGCCTCTTGTGCCAATACACCCGCAGGAATCAGTGATAAAACCATGAGCAGACTGATTAAAATAGATAAGATACGTTTTTTCACAATATTCTCCTCTCATTTTACTTTTCTATATAATGATAGTAAGTTTATTATATCATATTTTCGCTGCTGACAGCCTGCCGTTTACATCGAAAAAACGACCTTTTGTCATGTTTGGTGTTATTTTATTAAGAAAGGCAAAGCGTTTTGGCCCCGGAAATGTTTAAATATACAAAAAGTGTCTTGATAACAACATTTTTGTATACTATAATGTATGTAATAACACATTAAATGCGAGGAAATCATGAAACGAAAGATAATAAAAGCGCTGTACCAATGGAAAAACAGAAAAAATCATAAACCTCTGATTCTGGAAGGCGCACGTCAGGTAGGGAAAACCTATTCGGCCCTGGAATTTGGAAGAGAAGCCTACGAAAATGTTGTCTATGTGAATTTTGAGGATAATATGAACATCGAAGCGTTATTCAGGAGAGATCTTAACCCCAGCCGGATCATAAAAGAACTGTCTGTCACCGCTGCCAGTTCAATTTTTCCAGGGAAGACTCTGATTGTCTTCGACGAAATACAAAGCTGTGAACGTGCACTGACCAGTTTAAAATATTTTAATGAGCAGGCTCCCGAATATGATATTATTGCGGCAGGCAGCCTGCTGGGTGTGGCGGTAAACCGGAGCAATTACTCATTTCCAGTAGGAAAGGTTGACTTTTTGAAAATGTTCCCAATGGATTTTGAGGAATTTCTCTGGGCCATTGGACAGGAGAAGATGGGAGAACTGATTTGTGAATATTATCACAGCCTTGAAGCATTTCCACTTCACGAGCAAGCGATGGGTTTTTTAGAAAACTATCTTTCAGTTGGCGGGATGCCTGCTGTAGTAAAAACTTATATCGAAAGTAACGATCAAAATCAAGTCATCAATGAACAAAAGGGGATCAACCATGCGTATATCGCAGATATGGCAAAGTACGCAACCCCGCAGGAAACCGCCAGGCTTATGGATATCTGGAACAGCATACCAGCCCAGCTGGCAAAGGAAAACAAAAAATTTCAGTATAAAATGGTTAAATCAGGAGCCAGAGCCTATCAGTATGAGAGCGCCCTCGCCTGGCTGGCCTCGTCAGGTTTAATCAATCGCTGTTTTCGAATATCTGAAGGGCGTCCGCCCCTTTCAGTTTTTGAAGACACAGCATCCTTTAAGCTTTACAGCGTCGATTCCGGGCTCCTCTTTAGCCGTTATGGCGTGCGGGCAGAGCAGGTGTTCCGCGTTGAAACAGGTATGAGCGAAGTGCGTGGCGCATTGGCGGAAAATTATATGATGCAGGCCCTGATACAAAATGAGATCACCCCCTATTACTGGACAGAAAACCGTACCCGGTCAGAGTTGGATTTTGTTTTCCAGAATTCAGAGGGTGCGGTTATCCCCATCGAGGTGAAATCCGGAATCAACGTACGGGCAAAAAGCTTAAACACATTTATTCAAACCTATGCGCCAAAGCGCGCGCTGCGCGTATCTGCCCGAAACTTCGGAAGAACAGAAAAAATTGAGAGCATCCCGCTCTATGCGGCCCATTGTATTCGTAACCAAGAGAGAAAAAATGGATGAGGATAAACGAAAGGTTCAGGTCATCGCTGTAATATATAATAAGCGGGATCAAATTGATCAGCTATCGAAGAGAGTGAAAAATCTATCATAAAAGAACCATTTAACAAAGCCTTCCGGTAAAATGCCGGAAGGCTTTGTTATTATTATCAGCTGTTTTTTCGGTAAACCGCCAGACCGCAGAGTGCCGCGCCCAGAAGGGAAAGGCAGACATAGAGCGAGGCCTGCTCGTCCAAAATACCAGTGGTAACATTGCCGCCCGTTCCTGCGCTATCCGCTGGAGCGTCTGCGCCGGCGCCCGGAGTATCCGGGGTGTCCGGCGTCACAGGCACATCTGGCGTATCAGCAAAGACCGTATCCGTCTGATAATAAAGGCACTTGCCCGTATCCAGATCACGGCCTGTGATGAGGTAGCGGCCCCCGGTCCATAATCCTGGGGAAGCGTTCTGGCCGCTGAGGGCTCTTGTCTGGCCGTCGCTGCCAATGAACAGATAGTCCCGGCATTCTGTATCATTGTTGTTTTCCACAAAGGGGAGAGCTGGCGCCAGAAAGCTGCTTTCCACCGCGATGCCCGATGCGCCGCCTTTTACAGAAATGACATTCTGGGTTTCATTGACAGCAGACCGGATGCGTCCAACCGCTTTGGATTTTTCCGTCAGGCGGCCATTTTCGTCGAAGGAGGTAACCAGAACGTTTTTATATTGGCTGCTGAAGCTGGCGGTATGAGCGTCTTCACCAGCATAGCCTGTCGCGATCTGGGCGATACCCCCGTTCTGAGCAGCCACACCGATGACCGTATTGCTGGTGGTGCACTCCGTCCGCCATTTTGGCGTGCCGCTGTCCATGCTGTAAAGACTCAGGTAATCCTTATATTCCCACAGGCCAGTGGAAATCCGCTCCTGTACCGCGTAGCTGGCCGCGTCTACAGGAAAAAGCTTAAGATCGCTGCTAAAATGATCACCATAGATAAAGCTGGTGGCAACCGGGTTTTTAAAGTCGATGGTTTCGATCTGGATAGCTGGCAGATCCTCAACATTGCCGTAGAAAGACCGCCAGGCCTTCACGCTGCTGCCGCCCGAAAAGAGCTTGGGGCTGCCGCTTAGGGTGAAAGGGCCGGCCATTACCCTGCCGTTTAAGTCCACCGAGAAAAGCGAGGTGGTGTCGTTGCTCCTGTTGTAAAGCGCCAGCGCCAGCGTATCGTCAGAAAGGGCAATGCCCTGAATATCCGAGTAAGACTCAATGTCGGGTATGCCTTCCACATTCAGCAGGCTGGTCTGAAGGTCGGAGCTGGCAAGCAAAAGCTGAACCTGATCAAAATAATTAAAATAAGATTCGCCAGAAGGCTTATACCGGCCCATAAACTGGAAAAGACGTCCGTCTGAAAGCGCCGTAAGCTCAGTTTCCCTGCCCCCGAAGGAGGAAGGCCGCTCAAGAATACCAGTTGCCCTGACAGCGGGAATATCACCGGTTTTCACAGAAAAACGGAGCGCATCTGAGTAGATGCCCTGCCCCAGGTCAAAATATTTCTCGGGAAATACCAGCGTGTACGCTGTGTTCGCCTTAAGGTCTGCGATGTTAGAGCTGTCCGCAAGCCCCAGCGCCAGAGAGGTGCCGCTGATGGCGCAGTGCATGGGGTAGGAAACGCCGTCAGGCCCTTCCAGTGTAATGGGCGGCCGCGCACCGTCCCCGGTATGATCGCGCACCGGCATATTGGCCGTAAAGGTAAAGGTGGGCAGATTGGTCTGGTTATCCAGAGTGCTGTCTGGTGTGAGGGTAAGTGAAGGCACCTCCGGCGGCGTGTTTTCAAACCGGACGCTCAGGCTGGCGTTTTGGGTGTTCAGGTTCTCCACGACCACACCAGTGTAGGCCTGATACATACCGCCGAAAAAGCTGCTGTCCGGGGTGGTGTCCGGCGCCAGACGCATGCCATCGGTGTAGAACAACGGTGTATAGGGAGCCGTCTGGTTTTCCGGGCCCACGGCCTCAATGAGCTTCGGCTCTGCGGGCGTTTTGTTCATGTACATAAAGTTTGAGCCATCCGCGTTCAGTGTCGCGTTAATGTGAAAGACCCGAAAGCCGCTGTCCGGAGTGTTTGGGTAAAGAATTCCCTCATTATTGAGCCCCGGCACGTCGTACTGAATCAGAAAATACTCCGAGAACATGCCCGAATCGGTGGGAGATACCACCGCGATTTTAGAGCCACCGTTGGCCGAGATGGCGCTTAAGGTGAGCTCTGTGCTGCTGTCCCCGGCCGAAACCCGGGTAATGTCCCCAGAGTTAATCCAGCCCAGCAGCCACTTGGAAAAACCGTTGTGGTCGCCAGTATTGTCGCACATCATGTCAAAGGTGCGGATGCCGTTTTCATAGGTCTGGGAGGTGTAGGAATAATAATCCGCCAGGCCCAGCATGTGGCCCGTCTCATGGATCAGGGTTTGAGTGCCCGAGGCCGAGTTGTCGTGCAGGGTCACATAATCGGAGAGGGCTACGCCGTCCAGGACAAAGGGAGCGCCAGCATAGTGCGCTTTCTGGCTCCACCAGGGAGAGCCCCACCCTGTATCCGGCCCGGCAAAGTGAATGTACACACCGTCGATGAGCCCGTCGTTATTGCCGTCAAACTGGCTAAAATCCATGCCCTGCGCATCCAACGCAGTCATGGCCTCCTTAAAAAGGCCCGCCATGTCGCGGCTGTAGGTATCCCGGTTGTTTGAAGCCGTGTAGCTGGCAACCTGGCCGGATATATGAAGCTGTCCGTAGGAGGAACGTTCATAATAGGCCGAGAGGCTCTCATAAGGGTAGCGGGGCTGTCCCTCGCCCGCCGGACCAAAGGCAATCTGCTTTAGGGCGTCCTCGGTATCGCCCTCGCTAAAGCTGTAGTCTGGAAAATCCACCCTTATCAGCAAAATTTTGGCGTCTCCGGTGGTTCCCATGCCCGTTTTCCAGCTCGGGGGAACCGTGCGCAGGTTAGCGCTTCCCGATTCCTGGGCCTGTGCCTGGGCAATGAGCCCTGGGTCGGTCAGGTTAAGGGACAGGCTTTCATAATAGGCCTGCCTTTCCGCCAGGGTGCCGTCAGCCCGGTAGACCTCCAGTGTCTCCGTATCCGGCACACAGGCCGTTCCAGCTGCCTCCTGGGCCTGAGCCCCAGGCATAAAAAATAAAAGCAGGGCAAAAAGCACCAGCGTCGCAAAGCCAAAGTGTTTTACGTGGGTTTTCATAAATAACTCCTTTGGGTGTTGTTGCTCCTATTATAACATGTTTTTGCAAGCCGTACCCTACCGTTTACATCGAGAAATGACCGTTTGTCATGTTTTATTGAAAAATACCCTTTTAAGAATGAAAAAATAAGAACCTGTTAATTTATTTCCCATATAATCTTCTAAAAATACTATAAAAAATAAATAGTAAAGGAAAGCTGCTGTTGTCCCAGATTCGAGATAGCAGAAAAGCTGCTTTTGGAAAGAGGAGAGTATGAGAATTAAAATTCGGAAAAGAGCGCAGATCACCATACCTGGCGAGATTATGCAGGCCTTGCTATTAAAGGAAGGAGACGAGCTGGAGCTAACCATCAAAAACAGGGTGATCTGCCTGACTTTGGTGAGTGAGACAGAGACAAAGCAGCGTCAAAAAGTTTCTGCCTCCAAAAGAGAAAGCAGGGTCAAATCCGGCATGATGCCCGTCCCATTAGTATTTCTGTGCTTTGGGGGTTTTTCGGTCTATTGTCATGGGGTTACAATGGGCGTTGCCAGTAAAAAGGCAAAGGAGCTGCTGGCGCTTTTGCTGCTGCAAAATGGAAAGCCCTTGTCCAAAAAAGTGATTGCCGAGCTGCTCTGGCCAAATAAAATGCCGCAAAAATCAATGGCGTGTTTTTATAAAACCAATCAGTATCTCAAAAACATACCCGGATTTAACGAGGTATTACCACTGATAAACAGCGGCGGAGCCCTGTCGCTGGATATGAGCCGGATTTATTCGGATATCAACGAGTTCAGTCAGCTTTTAAGACAGGCGCCCACCATTGAGAACCGGCGGAGAATGCTGCTTCTGTACCAGGGAAGACTCTTTCAGAATGAAACCTTTGAGTGGCTCAGCAGTCAGGAGGCCTATTTTGATATGGAATATCTGGAGGCAGCAGAGTGGCTGATCAGGGAGTATAAAAGCCACAACCTGATCCAGGAAGCCCAGAAATACATCAGCCTGATATTTGAAGAATAAATCAGAAAAATATTCCAAAAAATTTCCAACATGCCGTTATATAATCTATAGTAAAAAAAGATATTAAAGGAGAAAAAGGAGGAGGGTAATGATGAAAAAGCAGGAAAACTTTAATGATTTAATCGCGTCAATCCAGGAGGCCTTTATCCAAGCCAATAAGATCGCGGAGACACAGCACCTGGACATGCTGTCCCATTATTTTGATCAAGATAAAAAACCCATTTGCTTTCAGATGGCATATCCGGAGTATGATGAAAACGGCAAAGTTGTCTACCGGACCCTTTCCGTGCCAAAGCTGTGCGTTGTGCCCCTATCCTCCTTAAAACTAAAGGAAATCTCAGTCGACTTTAAAGTAAAGCTCTATGGAAAAATATCCCTGAAAAAAAGTGAGCCCCAGCAGCAAACCAATGCCCTGAAAGGCGCTTCGTCTGGTCAGAGACCCCCACAGGAAACGGGGTATCTTGGATATATACCGGGATTAGGAAGGAGGGACAGCTCAGATAACTACGCGCAGATAAGCCTGAAATTTGAATCCGAAGATCCCCCGGAAGGACTGATGCGCATTTCTGATCAGTTGACCAAAGTCACATTATAAAACGAAAGGAGTAAAAAAATGCCAGAAGGTTTAGTAAGTATGCAGGATCAGTTCAGTGGTCTGGATATGGCCGCCCTTGTCGGCGGCCCGCTGAAAGCAGCCTGCGACGCGCAGATGATGCTTGCAAATTCCACAGCCAGGTTCATAGAGGACGTTGGTTTAGAGCCGCCGGCAGAGGATGGCAGCAGAAAGGTGAGAACCACCTCGTTTTCGTTTACCCGGGCGGCCACCGCGCCGGACGGTACCAGTATCGGTTCAGAGGAAGTAATGATGAACGTACCCTTCCTGTCCATTATCAAGATACCGACCTTAATGGTCAATAATGTGGATATCACTTTCGATATGGAAGTGAAGTCCTCAACCTCGTCCGAAAGCACCTCCGATAAAAAAGGGGAGCTGGAGGCCAATGCAGGCCTTAAGATCGGGCCTTTTCATATGGACGTCAAAATTAAAGGGTCCATCGCCTGTCATGAGAGCAATACAAGAAGCAGTGACAACTCCGCCAAATACCACGTTGAGGTGCATGCCCGCGACAGCGCCATGCCAGAAGGTCTGGCAAGAATGCTGGATATCCTGGCAACAGCCAGCGCTCCGGTAGCCATTGAGCAGAAGCAGCCAGAAGCGCCGCAGAATCCGGAAATCCCATCACCGCCAAAGCCGAAAAAACCTGAGCAGCCCACCGAAGGCTAAGATAAGATGAACGATCAGTTTTCATTGTCCGATGTGGGATATGTTTACCGCGTTATCGTAGGAAACGACATTCCTGAGCAGCAGCCCGACGAGAAAAAAGCACAGAAGCAGCTGGCGCTTTTAAACCGCTGCCTCACAGAAGTGCCGAGAGGGCGGATCATCGGACAGGAAAAAAACTTCTATCTTTTAAATATCGGAGAGCATCAGGTAGTCATGCAGTACATTGTCTACCAGATCGGTTTTGTAAGAAAACCGCACTGGTTATAAAAAATAACAGGAGAAAAAAAGAATGAGAATACTAAGCTGGAATGTCTGTGGGGATCTTGGTACAGCCCCGAGAACTGCAGAAAAAGTCGATGAATTAAGAGCAATACTTAATTATTGGGAAGAAGGAGAAGAAGAAAGAGAAAGTGATCCGGTAGAGATAGTCTGCCTGCAGGAAACAGCTGGAAGAAACGGCCAGCTAAATCAGTATCTCAATGATGTAGGATACACGACTTATTTAGAACCCGAAGGTGATACGGGCAATGGGCGAACCTATGTCATAGGCATCCGTGAAGATTTGGGAATAGAATATGTAGAAGAGTGTACTTTTCATCAATCTTTCGAATATGAGGAGATAGCAACATCTCCGACACGTGTACCTTATGGCGTAAAGTTGAGAAAAGATAACGTAGAGTTTTATGTGTATACGCTTCATGCAACATTGGGAGGCCGCCGCATAGAGGCGCTGGAATTGTTTAGTAATTCCTTAAATAATCCTCAGGATAACATCGTGATTGCGGGCGATTTGAACTGCTTAGAAAGCGAATTGCAGGCAAAGAGAATTAGTGGCTATCAAGAATTATTTCCGAATTTTCATGGTTGTAGCAACCATTTGGACTATATTTTTGTTAGAGGAAATTTAGACTGTGTTAATGGAATGAATAGCGATCCTTCCAAAAGCGACCATCTTCCCATAAGTGCACAAATTGTATTTAAAGAAGACGAAGGCGAAGAAGAATCTTAACTCGATTAAGTAATATACTGATAAAGGACACACGCGCGCGTATGTGTCCTTTATTTTTCATCGATAAATGGAATTATAATTAACTCTTATTTTATTCTCTTGTAAAAACGTGTAAAAACGCTTGAGATTTTTTTACGCTCGTGTATAATAGAAACCAACGGGGAGAACATGTGGGTATATTACAGAGTCTCTCACTCGATTTGTCAAACTCTCTGTAATCCTCCCTGTTATTTTAGCAAAAAAGAATGGTAATGGTAAGCAAAGCCAAAATGCTTTGACCTTCTTAACACGCACACACAGCTTTTTTCATTTCTTCTTTTGCTGGCGTCTCCGGTCCTGGACCGGGGGCTTTTTTTATTGCTCAAAAAAATTTAAACAGCCCATTGATAATTTTTTATACAAAAACAGCTAAAAAATGACCGTTCATCACATTTAACAACCGTTCATCACACGTTGGCGGGAAAAAACCAAAAAATGATAAAAAAATAACGTTGGTTCTATTATAAGGCGAAAAAATGCCGATTGAAGTGCGCTGTAGGTTTTATTATAATGGCAAAGGAGAGTATTACCAAGAATGAGAAGAAAGGTGGAGTTGGCGCGATGAGAGGGCAGTAGAACAGTGACAAGAGGGACAAACGCGGTGAGAGGGATAACGTTATAAGAGTTTAGAAGCAATAGCTTTGAAGCGGAAAACAAAAAAGACGCAAAATTATATATTTTGCGTCTTTTTGGATTCAATAACTCTTGATGAAACTATTATAACGTTATTTGTGAAAAAATACCAATCTTTTTTTAAAGAAATTTTTAAATTTTAAATTTTTAGGAGTGAATAACAGTGAAAAGAATGATTATTCGGTTAATAACAATTGTCCGAAATACTGTATTTGGACAAAAGATACTAATGCGTGATTTGTTGGAAAACTGGCTTAAGGAAAAAGAAAAAGAAGGAAAAGTGAAACCAAAAACATTGGAAAACTATCAGAGACAGGTTTTTGTTCATTTAATACCCATGCTGGGCGAGTATGAGGTACAGGAGATCACAACAGAGGTGCTGCAGGATTTCGTGTTCTATTTAGAGGAAGAAAACGGATTGAATCCAACAACGGTTAAGAATATTTTTGGGCGGTTAGCGACTGTTTTAAATAAAGCCCATAAAGAGGGCATTATTATGGAAAACCCGTGTACCAGCGTGGTGCTGCCAAAAGCAAACGCAAGGGCAGGCAAGGCATTAAGCCGGTTAGAGCAGGAGAAACTTGAAAAAGTCTTAAATAACGATGAAGGGAGCAAAACTTTGGCCGTCTATATTGCGCTGCATAGCGGGCTGCGTATTTCTGAAATTACGGCTTTAAAATGGAAAGATATTGATATGGAAAATGAATTTATCTATGTAAGGCACAGTTTTCAGCGGATTAGCCAGCAAATGACAGACGGCACCAATAGAAGCAGTCTGCTTCTTGGAAAGCCGAAGTCAGTTAAGTCGGTTCGCAGTATTCCGATGAATGATTTGCTGGCAATGAAGATAAAAGAATACTATAAAGGATTAGAAAAATGGCAAAAAAAGGGAGAGTTGTTTGTGATCAGTAAAGAAAATGGCAGTTTTTATGATGTGAGAACCATTCAGCGCTATTTTAATGATGTTTGTGAAAAAGCGAATATCGAGCATCATCACTTTCACGACCTCCGGCATACTTTTGCGACCAATGCAAAGGCCTGCGGGATTGATATTCAATTAATCAGTGAGATGCTGGGGCATTCTCAGACAAAAACGACGATGGACATCTATGTTCATCCATCAGACAGCGATAAACAAAATGCTATACAGCTGATGAACCGTTTAAATAAAGGGACAAATCCGCAACGATTAAGAAAGCAAATTGAAAATATGTTGGAAGAAATATATCCAGAGGTTGTATGAAGTCGCAAAATATATAATTTTGCGACAGATTTCATCATAGACGATAATAAATATACCCTTAAAATCTGAGAAAGAAAAGCATAAGATAAAAATACAACCGGCACTAAAAGATTATTTAAGAAATGGTGCACCAAATAAACCAGCGCGCTGGCACCCGGTACAATCCCAAAAGCGCCGAGGCATCAGTACCCTGGCACCCAATGATATTCACAGGTGAAAACCTTTGAATAGAGAGAGCACCCCCTGGCCGCGCCAATAAACCAGGAGGGATGATCGCTCACCTTTTTACCTTTTTTGCAGCGCAGAGGGCTTCCATATATGGCTGAAACCAGCCGCCCGCTGCGTTCTTTTCAGGTAAAGATAAGGCAATAAAAAAGATGCCCAAAAACAAAGACCCTTTAGAAAAGACCCTTGATACCAATGGATTTAGGCATTATTTTTATCAATATTTATAAATGAGGTAAAGGAGAAAGAAAAAATGGATGTAGAGGTAAAAAAGTTTAGAGGCGCAGGAGTCCTGAAAACAGCCCTGCTGCTGTTGGCCCTCCTGCTGGGCCTGCTGGTCTTTGGCGCAGGCACCGTCCGGGCCGAAGAAGGGGCAGTGGTTTATGGGCTGTATGATGGCAGCGTGGTTTATGCCTGTGATGAGACAGGGCAGAAAACAGAACCTGTTACCGAAATAGATAAGTACAAGGTTACCAATCTGTTTGTGGCAGAGGGGGTGACAAAGATTGAAGACTCGGCGTTTAAATACTGCGGAGAATTGAAAGAAATCACGATGTCAGACACGGTGACGGAAATTGGAGATCATACATTTTCTTATAGCGGACTGGCAAACATTATCTGGCCCAAAAATCTGACAAAGATAAAGATTAGTTTTGATGCATTTTCAATCTGCCATGATCTGAAAGAAGTCGCGCTGCCAGACGCGGATATAGAAATTGATGGTAACGCATTTTACGATAGCGGACTGACAAGCATTACATTTCCAGAAAATCCAGAGAATTCAATAATACTTAGTAGTGATGCGTTTATGCATGCTATAAAGCTAAACACGATCACGTTGCCAGAGACGGTTACAGAGATTGGAGAGAGTGTCTTTTTTGATACCGGACTGACAAGCGTTACCCTGCCAGAGAACTTGAAAAGCATAGGACCGAGTGTTTTTCAGCATTGTGCTAACTTAACCCGCATTGTTTTGTCCGGTGCCACCCCGCCAACTGTGGAAGATGATGCATTTGCTAATACACCTTCATCCCGTTACATGGTACTCACCGGCGCTGCCGCCACCTCAGATGAGTATAACGGGGGATGGGCGGGCTTTACCAAAACCAAGGCGCTGGGAACCGGCGAGGTTAGCCTTCCCTCCATTACGGACCAAACCTATACCGGCAGTGCCTTCGAACCAGACATTGGCATACCGGGGACAAAAGATACCGACTATCAAGTCACCTATGAAAACAACACAAACGCCGGAACAGCCACAGCCCACATCACCGCCGATGACTGCTTAGGGAGGTACACCGGAGCGGCAGATGTAAGCTTTACCATCACCCAAGCCCCCCTGGCCATCGAAGGGCTGAGCGCCCAAAGCCGTTCCTATAACGGCAGTACCGCTATATCGCTGACCGGGGGCAGCTTAAAAGGCGTCATCGGCAGCGACGATGTGGGCATTGTTATGCCCGTGGAAGGCACCGTGGAAGACGCCAGCAAAGGAACAGGGAAAGCAGTGACCTATACCCCGCCTGAGCTTCAAGGCAGTGACAAAGACAATTACAGCCTGACAGCCCCCGAGCTCAAGGCAAACATTACCGCGGCCCCTTTGACCATCGAAGGGCTGAGCGCCCAAAGCCGCCCCTATGACGGCAGCAACGCCGTAACGCTGACCGGCGGCAGCTTAGAGGGCGTTTTCGGCAGCGACGATGTGCGCATTGTCATGCCCATGGAAGGCACCGTGGCAGACGCCAGCAAGGGAACAGAAAAACCAGTGACCTATACGCTGCCAGCCCTTCAGGGCAGCCAGAAAGACAACTACAGCCTGACAGCCCCCGAGCTCAAGGCAAACATCACCGCGGCTCCCTTGGCCATCGAAGGGCTGAGCGCCCAAAGCCGTCCCTATGACGGCAGCACCGCCGTAACGCTGACCGGCGGCAGCTTAAAAGGCGTCATTGGCAGCGAGGATGTAAGCATTGTCATGCCCATGGAAGGCACCGTGTCCGATGCCAGCAAAGGAACAGGGAGAGCAGTGACCTATACCCCGCCCGAGCTTCAAGGCAGTGACAAAGGTAATTACAGCCTGACCGTGCCAGAGGTAAAGGCAGACATCACCCCAGCCCCACTGACCATCAAAGGGCTGAGCGCCCAAAGCCGCCCCTATGACGGCAGCACCGCTGTAACGCTGACCGGTAAGGGCAGCTTAGAAGGCGTTATCGGCAGCGAGAAAGTCTCAGCAGAAATGCCAAACCAGGGGACCTTTGAGGACGCTAACGTGGGCACTGCCAAAGCCGTCAGATATGCGGCACCTCTGACCGGCGAGGACAAAGACAACTATCGCCTGACCGCGTCAACGCTAGAGGCAGACATCACCCCAGCCCCCCTGACCCTTGCAGGCGGCGCCATCGCAGCCAAAACCTACGACGGCACAACCGGCACGGCGGTCGAAAGCGTGACCTTTGCAGGCCTGCAAAAGGATGAAACATTAGTCAAAGACACCGACTACACCGCTGCAGCGGCCTTTACCGATGCAGCAGCCGGTGACGATAAAGCAGCAACACTTACCGTAAACCTAATGGCGAACCCTAAGACTGCCAATTATACCCTGGAGGAGCCAGATACCATTGCAGTAAAAGGCAGCATCGCCAAAGCCACCCCAGCCTATGACATGCCCGAAAATCGGACCGCCATTTACGGCCAGACCCTGAAAGACGTGGCCCTGCCCGCAGGCTTCAGCTGGCAGGACGATGAAAGCACCGCCGTGGGCAACGCAGGCAGCAACACCTTTAAAGTTACCTACACCCCGGCAGATACCGCGAACTACCAGATGGTCACCAATATTGAAGTGACCATTGAAGTATCCAAAGCCATCCCAGCCTATGACGTGCCCGAAAATCGGACCGCAGTCTACGGCCAGACCCTGAAAGACGTCACCCTGCCCGAAGGCTTCAGCTGGCAGGACGATGAAAGCACCGCCGTGGGCAACGCGGGCAGCAATACCTTTAAGGCCACCTACACCCCGGCAGACACCGCGAACTACCAGAGCGTGGCCGATATTGAGGTGCGCATCACCGTGAGCAAAGGCGAAAGCACCCTCGTGGTTCAGGCCGATAAAAGCGCGTTTACCTATGGCGAAGCCTTTACCCTGACCGTCAACGTCGACCTTAAGCCACAGAGCCGGAGCCTTACCCGGGCAGCCGCCGACACCGTCGACGTTTATCTGGGCGATCCGGCAGACAACAGACAGCTGGCAGCCGCCCCTGTTGAGAACGGCAAAGCAACCGCCACCATTGAGAAAAGCAATCCCCATTACCCCAACGGAGGCAGTGCAGACATTACCGTTGTCTATAACGGCTCAGGCAGCCTTAACAAAAGCATTGGCAGCCTGCACCTCGACATCACCCCAGCCCCCGGAAGCGCAAAGGTAAGCCAGGAAGGCTGGACCTACGGCCAGGCCGGAGCAAGCCCCGTGCCCGTGTCCGAAACCAACGGAACCGAAAATGTCACCTATGATTACAAGACAAAAGACGCCGGAGACGACACCTACGCGGCCAAAAAACCCACCAACGCAGGCGACTACACCCTGCGGGCCACCTTCGCCGCAACCCAGAACTTCAAAGCCGTGACCGCCACCGCCGATTTTGCCATCGAAAAGGCCCAGCCCGTCATGACCATAGCCCCCGAAGCGGGAAAAGAAATCCAGGTAGGCGAGCCCGTCACCCTGAACATTGCCCTGAAAGGCGTGAAGGACGAAACCCCCGAAGGCACCGTGGCCATTCTGGGCAAAAACCTGACCTTAAAAGACGGTCAGGCCAGCATCGTCTATACCCCGGCCGATACAAAACCCATCACCCTGACCGCCACCTATACCCCGGCCGAAGGCGAAAACTACACAGGCACCCAGGCCAGCCTGACCCTGACCGCCGGCAAAAAAACAAGAGCGCCCATCACCTTAAGCGATCTTACCAAAACCTACGGCGACCCCGCCTTTACCCTGACGCCCACCGGCGGCAGCCTGCAGGCCGGCGAAAGCTATCAGTACGCCAGTGACAACGCAGCCGTGGCCACCGTTGACCAAAACGGAGAAGTCACCATCAAAGGCGCAGGCACAGCCCACATTACCGTGAGCGTGGCCGAGAGCAGCGCCTGGAACCCGGCAGCCGCCACCATGACCCTGACCGTGGGCAAAGCCAAGATCACCGGCGTGTCCTTTGAGGACGCCGCCTTTACCGAGGATGGCGCCGAACACAAAATCGAGCTGACCGGCAGCCTGCCCGAGGGCACAAGCGTAAGCTATGAAAACAATGTCCAAAAAGCACCCGGCACCTACACCGCCAAAGCCATAATCGACGGCGGCGTGAACTACGAAAGCCTGGAGCTGACCGCTGTGCTCACCATAAACGAAAAACCAACAGACCCGACGCCAGGCCAGCCAACCCCAACACCAGGCACCGGTAGCGACACCACGTCCAATCCTGCGCCCGAAAACACAACAAACAATACAACAGAAAATACAACAGAGCGTACAACAGACAATACCAATACCGGTCTGGCCGGCAGCGGAACCACCGCAGGCGCCGCCGTACTGTTGAGCCTGCTGGCCCTGACAGGGCTGGTCCTCTGGCAGAAAAGCAAGAAACAATAAGCAGCAATCAAAGCAGTCAACAGAACATTGTCCGCATAGCAGCCATCACAACCGCGCTGCTTTGTTGAGTGATCACAGAGAGCCGCTTAAAAAGGAAAAAAATGGAGCAAAACAAACAGACCTATCTTGAGCTGCGCCAGGCCCTTGAAACCGCCGCAGAAGCCATGGACCCGGAAATCCGGGCCCATAGCCTGCGGACAGGCCAGCGCATGGAAACCTTAATAAAAGAAATGGACAAGCAAGACCTGTTAGCCCTTTGGAACTGGGGAGACCTGTCCCCCCTGAATTATCACGATATGGGGAAAAAACCCAACGAACGCGGCATAGAGCATACGGAGACCGGTGAGCTGTTTTTTAAACACCTGCATCACCTTTTTTATAAAATCAGTGGACAGGCCGGCATATTCACAAGCATCGCGGCCGATATCTGCCGTTATCATCATGACCATTATGGCCAATGCCAGCTTAAAACCGCCCAGGGGAGAGATATACCGCTGGCTGGCCGGATATGTGCCGTCGCCAACGTCTGGGACCATCTGGCACTGGACGGTTTAAAACCCCGTCAGATACTGGCCCGGTTCGAGTCGCAAAGCGGCCAGTACGATCCAGAGATTATCGCGGCGCTGCGGCGTTTTTATGAACGTCACGGCACGCTGGAACGATAAAAAGATTGAATGAAATAATGACGATAAAATGGGACACTGGCTGTCACCCATCAAAACCCTGAAGGCCGCATACACACACGTGTATGTGGTTTTCAGGGTTTTTTTATTGGAGAAAAGAGGAAAAAATGTGTCAAAGGAAAAACGCCCAGAAAAGAAAAATGTTAAAACCCAGTGACCTTCAAAGTGACATCCAGGCCCACCCTGATCAGTTTGAAAAAGTGGAAAATACCGGCTATGAAGACCGGGAAGGCCGGGAAGTCATGGCCCAGTACGTGTTCCACGGCCAGGCCCTTACCCAGACCTGCAAAGACTGCGGCGGCGCCCTGAAGCCCAAGGAAATGCGCGTCGAGCGCCAAAACGGCCAGACCCACATTGTCAACGGCCTTGCAAAGCCCGTGGCGGTGGCGCCGGGCCAGGTGATCGTCCTCTATGTGTGCAGCCGCATCTGTCTGGAGTGCGCCACCCATCAGCGCGTATTCCCCAAAGGTGTGGCCGGCTGGGTGCGCCATGCCCTGATGTTTATCTGGGAGCTGCTCACGTTTTTGTTTGAAAACGATGAACGGGCTTGTTCCGGCCCGTTAAGGGGAAAGGCCCGCCGCCCCTGGGAATGTCTGGATTTTTACGGTGAGAACGCCACCCTGTACCGCTGGCGCGCCCGGGCAGTCCAGTGGTTCGCAAGAGAATGAAAAAATAATCTTATTTTTAATCATTAAAAATTTGTTTGCGTGTTTAAAGTGTGTGAATTCCTGTATTCTAGAACCATCAGCAGGGGCAAGAAAAAATTGCGCCGCTGAAATCAAACCAATCTATTTTACAGGAGGATTACAAGATGAATGAAAGCAAAAGAAACCTGCTTGGCCAACTGACCATGAGCAAACAGCTGGGGTGTGTTCAATGCGCCCTGGAGCTGGGGAGGGAGGTGCCAATGACCTTTTACCAGGCCTTCTGCGAGGGCTGCTGTAAAAACCAGGACGCCATCATCATGAACGACGGCCTGAGAGCTTTTCAGTCAATGGGCATCTGTGAGCAGTCAGAGAATCTTGCGACCATGAAAAGACGTATCGCGGTGCTGCTGGAGCAATATGAGGCGTCTCTGCAGCTTTATGGCAAAAAGGTGCAGGAAAGCCTGAAAAGAAAGGAGGAGGCACAGGGTTATGAGCGCGTTGAAGTCCAGTGTCTGGACTGCCTGTCGAGTATTTTAAGCGGCGCTGTGGGCCGGGGAGACGCTGGGCTGCCGCCAAAGGGCAGGAAAGGCGGTGCGCGGTGAACTACCTGACTGAGCTGCTGGCCTTTTACCGATGGCTGGAGGTGGGCAGGCTGGGCCCGCTGCTCCAGTCCTTCTGGCACCTGCTCATGTTTTTTAACAATAAGGCGGCTGTCCGGAGTGAGGACGGGAGGTGGTACTGGCCGGTGGTTTTTAAGGTGCCCAACAGTGAGGTATGCCGCTTTCTGGGACTGACCAGCCGCTTTCAGGTCAATGCCCAGAGAAAGCACCTCATCCGTCACGGGCGCATCGACTATACACCTCACGTGAGCCAGCACGCCGGGGATTACCGGATGAAGCCCTTTGATACCGGGCTGTGCGAGACAGAGATCAGCGTGATGGATACCGGGCAGAAACGCCTGGTGTGGACGCAGGGCGTCACCCGGGACGCACACCCGGCCGCACCGTTCATAAATGGTGTAAACAGTAAACCCTGTTATCCATATGGTTCTATTCCTGAGGCGCTGCCTGCTTCCAACGGCTTTAATCTGCTGCCACAGCTCACCGAGGCCGAAAAGGCTGCCATTGCGTCTTTGTATCCGGAGGATGAGGTGGCGTGCTTTAACGCCATGTGGGCAGCGCGGGAAAGAAAACAGAAAGAAAAGAGGTAACAATATGAATCGATATGGAATAGGCCCCGGTATTTTAAACCGCCGCCGGGCATACCTGGTAGAAGCGGAGTGCCGGGTGCGCGTGGGCTTCTGTGCCCGAAGCCCGGAGGAGGCCGAGGATTTGTTTTATGAGTACAGCGGCGCGGTGGAGGATCGTTTTCCGGAAATGGTCCTTGAGATTACAGATGTGTATGAGGATAATTGAGGAGGTTAAAATGGATTATCAGGAGATCGACGCCCTGGCGTTAAAGGCGAAGCAGGGGGATGCGTCCGCGGCGGGGCTTTTGGAGCGCTGCTTTCGCCCGCTGATGCTGTCGGCGGCAGGCTTTGGAAAAACAGAAAATTACAGCTTTGAGGACAGTCTGCAGGACGCCCGGCTGGCATTTCTTGAGGGAATACAGGCTTTTGACATGGCTGCCGGAACGGGCTTCGCGGCTTTTATTAAGCCCTATGTGTACCAGAAGGGTCAGAACCGCCGGCGCAAATGCCTGCGCCGCCTGGTGCGCGACGTACCGGCAGATGCCAAAGCAGGGAATGAGGACGGCGAAACGTTCATCAGTTTGTTGGAAGACCCCGGCGCCGATATTGAGAGCGGCTATATCCACAGGGAGGAGCTTGAACGCCTGACAGCAGCGCTCAAGGAGCTGACGCCAGAGGAGCGGGCGCTTTTAAAAGCAGTCTATGGGAAGAACCAGTCCATCCGGAGGGCCTCCCAGAGCCTGGGGGTTGGCTACAGCACCCTCCAGTACCGCCACAGCCGTCTCCTTAAAAAACTGAGGGGCCAGCTGTAAAAAAATAAAAGAGACTCTGGTCAAAGCAGTACCCAAAGACAATTTACAGGTATAAGGCAAAAACAGCGGCAGTCCTGCCGGAAAACAAAAGGAGGTGCGCTATGGCCGGCCACTAGCGAAGCAGAAGATGTTGATGAAAGACTACCGTTTATGAGAAAGGCAGCGCTGCCGCTGAAGCCTTAAAAAATAAATTGGAGGTTGAAAAATGGCATATGAGCGTGTAAAGATGAAAAATATTCTACAGCTTATTTTGAATTATGGGGAGGTTGACGGGAAAATTAAAAAGAAAACTCGCACCTACGCAGATCTCGGCCTGGATGAGAGTGTTGTCACTTCGGAAGCAGTAGTGCTCACCGGCAAGGCCATCGGCAAGCTGATAACCCCCATTGTAACAGACAGCAACAACGTTATGACTTACCAGAATATTGAAACAGCATAAAGGAGGAAATGTAAATGGAGACAACAAGTACCAAAGCACTGGAGCTGGATTTTCTGATGAAGAACGGCGACAGAATGACTCTGAGCCTTCCAGATTATCTGGAGGATTTGACCCAGGAGCAGATTGAGGCCTCGGCCCAGACCATTATCACCCAGAATATTTTCCAGCCCTCGGGCGTAGGACTGGAAAAGCTGGCCGGGTACCAGTATGTGGATAAAACCGTGCGCAAGGTGGAATTATAAAAACACCGAAGCGCAGTGGGCCGGGGCGCTTTAAAAAGCCCCTGGCCTTTTGCCTGGTGGCGGTCTGGTCTGTTACCGGGCTGGTTTTTGCAGCCCGGATAAACGCGCCGGAAAAACCCCTGGCCGAAACACAGAGCCCGGGAGCCGTGGAAACAGCAGAGACGGTGCCTGTGACAGAGGCGGAAAGCCCGGCGAATACAGAGGCTGCCCCGGAGGAGCGGCTTGTCATTGAGCATCCCCTGCCGCCTGACCCCATTATAACAGACGGCCCCTGGGCCTCTGCCCACTTTTTGATGGAGGAATACGCCTGCGACTGTGACGGCTACTGCGACGGCTGGCCTGCAGAGATGGCCCCAGAGCTTCTGGAAAAGGTAGAGGCCCTGCGCTGCGCCCTTGACCAGCCGGTGATCATCACCTCCGGGGTGCGCTGCGACCAGCGCAATGCCGAGGTGGGCGGTATCCCCAATTCCTGGCACTGCTTCGGCCACGCCGCCGATCTGTACTGCCCCGGCGTCCCCTATACCGAGGTTGCCCGCGTCGCCAGAACCCTGGGCCTCGGCGTGATCGAGTACCCGGGACAGGCGTTTGACCATGTGGAGATATGGAATTAAGAATCCCCAAGGCATTAATGCCCTGGGGATTTTCTGGTTTAAAAATTATCATCGGAAATATCTGAATCATGTAAGGCTTCCTGATTTAAAGATTTGTTTTGTGCCAGAATATTTTCGCAAAAATCTTTTAGTTCAGGTATATTGTAATTTATTGTATTCCAAATAGTAAGGACGTCAATGCTGCCATAATCATGGGCAAAGATGTTACGGATACCCCGGATCTATTTCCAAGGGATTTCTGAATACAGGTTTTTAAAATCATCTGTTAAATATTTACTGAGTTCTCCGATTTGAAGAATACACATACAAACGGCATTTTGATATATTTTATCTGCCTGAAAGTTGTCAAAATTGTTGCCAAAGCGTTGGCGTGTTTCGTCAATCTGGTAGCAGTAATTTAAAATATGATCAATAATGTCGATGTTTCTATTTTTTATGCTCATAGATTAATACCTGGTCTTTTGAAATTTCATTTTTTACATTTTCATACAGTCCGCCCTCGGTTACTACATCGACAGAAACACCAAGCCGGTTTTTTAAATCCAGACGAAGACCGGAGAGCTCAAAAAGACCAATTTTTGTGCCTTGAATATCGACCTTTAAATCAATGTCACTATCTGTTTTTTCTTCACCTCGTGCATAAGAGCCAAAAAGATATACCCGGGGAATTCCGTATTTTTGGGCAATAGGCGCCACTTCTTTTTGAATTTTTTCAATGTTCAGCATGAGACTCTCCTTTCAAAAATGCATTGTTATACGTGTGTATATTATTATTGTAACGTATTTTGATTAAAAATGCTATAAAAGTCAGCCTTAAATCAATTTGACCATGAATAAAAAATACAGTATGATTAAATCAAAAATAAGCGGAGGATGAGAACGTGAAAATCAGAAAGAGAAACAGCCTTAACCGGACAGCGGGCATTATGGCGGCAGTGCTCATAACAGCCTCTGGACTGATGTCTCCTGTGCATGCGGAAGAACAGAAGAGCGCGCAGCCAGGCCTTGACCAGTCATATTATAACCTCAAGTATTCGGAAAGCTACGAAGAGCCTTTGCCCGCAGCTTACGATCTGCGCGCCCTTGGCCGAAGCACCAGCGTGAAAAATCAAAACCCCTGGTCCTCCTGCTGGGCTTTCAGCGGAATGTCTGCCATTGAGTCCAATGTGCTGACACAGCAGAAAAATAAAGGCGTGCAGGCAGCTGCTGAGCCGGATTATTCTGAACGGCATTTGTCTTATTTTGCTTATTGCCTGGCGGACGCTGCCGGTGTAAATAATCGTGCCGAGGGAACCGCATCCGCTAAAGGCCTTTTTATGGATCTGGGCGGTACCCGGGAGCTGCTGACCGGAACCCTGAGCACCTGGTGCGGCGTTGACACCGAGTCCGATGTGCCCTATGAAGGGACCCCCTACGAATGGTATCCGACCGAAAATCCCAAGGATATGAACTGGGAAGTAGAAAAAGACAAATACTTTAACGCCGCCGTACATCTCCAGAACGCGGATTTTCTGCCTGGGACAGCTACCTTTACAGACGCCGAAAAACAAAGCTTTGTCTATGATGAAAACGCAGAAAAGGCCATTAAGGAAAGCCTGACGAAAAACGGAGAGGTACAGGTATATTTTGCCGCAGGCCAGAGTACCCCGCAGGAAACCACAGCAGACAGTAACGGCGGCGCTGAAAAGAAAGATGCCGCCGAGTTTAATAAAACCTATGCAGCGCCCAACCACCTTGTATCCATTGTGGGCTGGGACGATGGCTATTCAGCCAGTAATTTTGCCGAAACCCCGGAGGGCGACGGCGCCTGGATCGTCAAGAACAGCTGGGGCAGCGGCTGGGGAAACGACGGGTACTTTTATCTGTCTTACTATGACCGGAGCGTACAGTCCTTCGCCTCCTATCAGGTGGATATCCCGGATGGGAAGGGACAGTTTTCCTATGACCATAATTATCAGTATGATTTTCTGGGATTAAAATCCTATGCGCCGCTGGGGCTTCAGGAGCAGTCTGCTGAGGCCGCCAATGTGTTTACAGCCGCTGGAAGCCAAAGCCTGAAGGCTGTCTCCGCGGTTACCATTACCCCAGGATCAACGGTTCATACCCGTGTGTACCAGAATTTAAAGGATAAAAACGATCCAGAGAGCGGGACACTGGCAGCGGATCAGACAGAGACTGTAAAATATGGCGGTTACCATACGCTTTCTCTGGAGCAGGCTGTCCCATTGGAGACGGGCGAGACCTTCTCCGTTATCCAGGAAATCTCAGGCAGTGACGGGTATTACTGGCCCATCGAGACTGGAACCGGTGCGTATGATTTCTATGGTATGGAGGGAACCTTTCATTGCATTGCACAGGCCGACGCAGGACAGAGCTTTATCAGAAAAGACGGCGAGGGCTGGCAGGATGTCACAAATCTGCCCGATGAAACCATAGATCTATATGGTAAAACGGCCGTCCGAAACTACGGCAATGCCATGATCAAGGCCTTTACCAGTGATTTGCCCGAAAAACCCGTAACACCAGAGGTTGATCCACAGCTCAATGAGGGTGCGGGAGAACCGGATCAGAATATTCAGGAATCGGGAGCAGATACGGCCGGAGCATCTGAAGCGGCTAAAAATACACAGACGGGAATTGAAGGGTCGCACCAAACAACGACCTTTATCCTTGTGGGTGTGCTTGTGGTGGTGGCTGTCCTGATTGTGGCTTTGTATCTCAGAAGACGTAAAAAATAGGCTGGTGGCATATGGCCATTGTGCTTGCGGGTATCTATTCTCCTATGATAAAATAAGAGCACGAACTATTTTGAAATTTTATTGAGGAGAGTGGAAGATGAAACAAGACATGATTGTCATTTTAGACTTGGGAAATACCGAAAACACAACTCTGGCCAGAGCGATCCGCAGCCTGGGCGTATACAGTGAAATTTATCCCCACGATATTACAAAGGCAGAACTGGAAGCGCTGCCAAATGTCAAAGGGATTATCGTAAACGGCGGCCCGAATAACGTGGTAGACGGTGAAAAAATTGATGTGGGCCCGTGGGTTTACGAAGCAGGCTGCCCGGTGCTGGCAGTAGACCATGCCCCGGCCAAATGCGCGGACACACTGGAAAAATGGCCTGAGGATGAAGCAGAATTAAAGGGAAGCCTGGAAGAATTTGTGCTGGTACAGTGCAAAGCAGAAAAGAACTGGAATATGAAAAACTTTATTGCCGACCAGGTTGAGCTTATTAAACGCCAGATAGGCGACCGCAAGGTTCTGCTGGCCCTGTCCGGCGGTGTGGACAGCTCCGTTGTAGCCGCCCTTCTCATCAAAGCCATCGGAAAACAGCTTGTCTGTGTCCACGTCAATCACGGCCTCATGCGTAAAGGCGAATCCGAAAGCGTGGTCGAGGTTTTTAAAAACCAGCTGGACGCCAACCTCGTCTATGTGGATGCCACTGAACGCTTTTTAACCAAGCTGGCCGGTGTGGCCGATCCTGAAGAAAAACGTAAGATCATCGGTGCAGAATTTATCCGCGTCTTTGAAGAAGAAGCCCGTAAGCTGGAAGGCATCGACTTCCTGGGTCAGGGAACCATCTACCCGGATATCGTGGAAAGCGGCACAAAAACCGCCAAAATGGTTAAATCCCACCACAATGTCGGCGGTCTGCCCGAAGATTTACAGTTTGAGCTGGTCGAACCTGTCCGCCAGCTGTTCAAGGACGAAGTCCGCGCCTGCGGCACAGAGCTTGGTCTGCCAGACGATATGGTATACCGCCAGCCATTCCCAGGCCCAGGCCTTGGCGTACGCTGCCTTGGCGCCATCACCCGTGACCGCCTCGAAGCAGTCAGAGAATCCGACGCTATCCTGAGAGAAGAATTTGCAGCGGCTGGATTGGATAAAAAGGTATGGCAGTACTTTACCGTTGTCCCAGATTTCAAATCCGTCGGCGTCCGCGATAACGCCAGAAGCTTCGAATACCCCGTCATCCTCCGCGCCATCAACACCGTTGACGCCATGACCGCCACCATCGAAGAAATTGACTGGCCCGTCCTCCAGAAAATCACCCACCGGATCTTGAACGAAGTAAAGAACGTTAACCGCGTGTGCTACGATTTGAGTCCTAAGCCTTGTGCTACGATTGAATGGGAATAGACAACAAAACCCTCGAAAGCCCCTATATACTGTGCTTTCGAGGGTTGTTTTTATTTTTTGATAACATTTTGATAACATAAAGCTAAAAATAGCTAAAATAAAATGATTCCTCAACCATTTTTTTTATCTACTTCATATCGCAACTTTCTTTTTTCTTTATCACGTTCTGCCTGTAAGCGAGGATAAGAATAGCGCCAAAGATCGTATTCTTCCTGTGAGATTTGCTCTTCTTTAAGCGCGCTGAGTTCATTATGCCAAAGCCGAAGGCTATCTTTAAGGCTGGGATCATCTAAAGAAAGATAAATTTGTCCATCGATCTCTTTTGGCATGAGATGATACTGGTCTTCCAGTGAGAACAGGGCATGGATAACACCGTGGTAACTGTCAAAATCAGGATCGGACAAAGCAAAAAAACTGAGGCCCAGGGCATCGGCGATTTTATGGACTTGTTCTTCTGAAGGGTGGCGGTTGCCCAGCTCATAATTGCGAAGAGCAGGTTCACTCATGCCTGCCATAGCAGCAAGCTGTTTTTGAGAGAGCTTTTGGGCCGTTCGAAATTTTTTTATCTTTTCTCCAATGGTCATAATAAATACCTCCGTGGATTGATTATACCACAGACCGTTCATATATGAAATCTTTTTTTGCCGGGGGTCTTGACAGCACAGAAATGAACTGTTATGATGAGGACAAGAAAAAAACCGTTCGCATATGAACGGTTTAGTGAAATATATAGAAAGGAGGACACCAGATGAATCAGAAAATGTTTATTAGTGCTGAAGAAATGGCAACGGAGCTCGGAATTTCCAAATCCTTTGCCTACAAATTAATGCGTGAAATGAATGAAGAACTTCAAAAAAAGGGGTACCTGACCATTGCCGGCCGCGTGAGCCGGAAATATTTTGAAGAAAAATTTTATGGCATGGAAAGGGAGATGATGTAATGTCCGCTTATAGGGATAAGGAAAAAGGTACCTGGTATGCTTCTTTCCGATATAAAGATTGGAAGGGGCAGAACATTCAAAAAATGAAACGTGGTTTTAAGACCAAAAAGGAGGCGCTGGCTTGGGAACAAGCTTTTAAACAACAGCAGGCCGGAGATCCAGATATGTTGTTTGAGGATTTTTTAGAAATCTACAAACGGGATATGGCCTCACGGCTTAAGAAAAATACCTGGCAAACCAAAAATTATGTGATCGATAAGAAGATACTGCCAACATTTCAGCATAAAAGGCTTCGTGATATTCGCCCTTCAGATGTCATTCAATGGCAGAATGAACTGCTTGCTTACAGAGATAAACAAGGTAAGGCTTATTCCAGCGGCTATTTAAAAACAGTGCACAATCAGCTGAGCGCTATTTTTAATTATGCTGTCCGGTTTTATGACTTGTCGTCTAACCCCGCCGCAAAAGCAGGAAATATAGGGAAAGAAACAAATAAGGAAATGCAGTTTTGGACAAAAGAGGAATACCTGAAATTTGCGGATTCTATGATGGACAAGCCGCTGTCCTACTATGCTTTTGAAATGCTGTACTGGTGTGGTATTCGTGAAGGTGAGCTGCTTGCATTGACGAAGTCAGATTTTGATTTTGAAAAAAGGACAGTCAGAATCAATAAATCCTATCAAAGAATTAAAGGGGAGGATATCATTACTGAGCCCAAAACACCTAAAAGCAACCGAACAATCCAAATGCCTGTCTTTTTGTGTGATGAAATGAAGGATTATCTTCAAAGTTTATACGGGATAGATTCAGATGATCGTATTTTCCCAACCAATAAACACTACCTTCAGCGCGAAATGAAAAGAGGTGCAGCGGAACAGGGAATTAAGCAAATCCGAGTTCATGATTTACGTCATTCTCACGTCTCTCTGTTAATCGAACTGGGGTTTTCGGCAGTGGCTATTGCGGATCGGGTAGGTCATGAAAGTATTGATATCACTTATCGTTATGCCCATCTGTTTCCGTCAAAACAAAAAGAGATGGCAGATCGGCTGGAATTTGAAAGGAGTGCATAAAATGGAAAAAAATCGAGACAAAAAAGGAAGATGGCGAAATTTGTATGTGGGGTTTAGAATGTCCCCGGAGGAAAGTAAAGCGTTAAACATTCGAGTAAAACTGTCAGGTTTGACAAAGCAAGATTACATTATCAAGTGTCTGTCCGGTCCGTCGATTGAGGTCACTGGAAATCCAAGAGTGTATAAAGCACTGCGGGACCAAATGGCACAAATTTACGATGAGTTGAAACGCATTTGTGATGGCGATGAAATGACAGAAGAGCAGTTATTCACGCTCCAGCTAATCGCACAAACCCTGCAGGGGCTCAAAGGAGAACAATAAATGACCGATACAAAAGAAAAGACGACTTCTCCCGGTTCATCTGTTGGCGCAGATGGGGAGCAGTCGCCCTTTAAAAACTATGATTTAAGTATACCAGAAACAAAAAAGAAAGACAACGTTCCAAAGAAAAAAGCGGCAGCGGCAAAGAACACTTCCTTAAAGACTGTTACTGTGACCACGTTATTGGATACACTTTATCCGCCATTAAAGCCGATTATTCATGATCTTTTGTATCCCGGAACCTATCTGTTTGCCGGTGCGCCAAAAGTAGGAAAGTCTTTTATGATGGCGCAGCTTGCCTATCATACCAGCAGCGGCATCCCGCTTTGGGAGCATCCTGTTAATCCAGGGACGGCGCTGTATCTGGCACTGGAAGATAATAACCGAAGAATGCAGCAGCGGCTGTATAAAATGTTTGGCGCAAGAAATAATGATAAATTTTATCTGGCCACTGCGGCCCATCGAATGAATCAAGGTTTGGAGGAACAGCTTGAAAAATTTCTTAAAGAACATCCAGATACCAAGCTCATTATCTATGATACGATGCAAAAAGTGCGTGGAAATGACGGCGACGATATCAGTTACAAAAAAGACTATGAGATGATCTCACAAATAAAAGCGTTTGGCGATCAGTATGATCTTTGCCAGACCATCGTTCATCATACCCGCAAGCAGGATGCCAGTGATCGCTTTGATACGATCTCTGGAACAAATGGCTTGTTGGGGGCAGCCGACGGCGCCTTTATTCTGGATAAGAAAAAAAGAGGCAGCAACAAAGCGATCATGGAGATGATCAGCCGGGATTTACCGGATCAGAAATTTCATTTAAGCTTTGATATTCAGAAATGTATATGGCAATTGGACGAACTGGAAAAGGAGTCTTTCAAAGAGCCTGTAAACCCATTACTGGAAGCGGTCAATCAATTTTTAGAAAAAGAAGGAAAAAGCTGGCATGGCCGCGCAAGCGATTTAGTTAATTTGTTGGACATTGAAAAGATGAGTCCCAATATGCTCACAAAAAATCTTAATCCTGAAGTTGGACGTCTGTCCACAGAGTATGGCATTGAATATGAAAACAAACGGAGCAACAGAGGAAGTGACATCACTCTGGTAAAGAAGTGAGACAAATCAATTTACAGTGACGATAGTGACGATATGTAAGGTACCGTTGACGAGGGCAAAAACAGCGTCACATCGTCACTTTACTGTAGAGAATTACTGGAGGAGGGAATTATAATACACAACAAAATGACAACGGCTTTATCCAGCAATTTGTTTTGCACGGATGCATCTTTCTAAAGAGTGTGCAATCTTGCATTCTTTTTCAGAGATACAAAGAAAAAAGAAGCAGCCAAATGTCATAGGGTGTAACAAATGTCATAGGGTGTAACAAGCATTGGCTTTGTGTTGCCACGCCGCCGGAACAGGGGGCAAAGCCCCCTGCAACCCCCATTTTATAAAAGGAGAATACCATGAGAAATCGAAGAGAAACCATTCAAATAAGAGTGCGGGAAGATGAAAAAAATCAGATCATTACCAATAGTCAAAAGTGTGGATTAAGCGTTTCCGAATACCTGCGGATGCTGGCCAGAGGGTATGAACCGAAGCCATTGCCCCCCATCCAATACAATGAAATGATGGAACTGTTATACGATATACGCTATGCCTTGGGCGATTATGACGCCCCAGAAGCCATCGCTGTTTTAGAAGAAACCCTGCTAGAAATGCACGCCGTTTTAGCCCCGGAAAGGAGAAAAGACAATGGCCATCACCAAAATCTGGCCCGTCAAGGACAGCCTGAACCGCGTCATTGAGTATGCCAAAAACGTTGATAAAACCGAAAATCCTGACTTCCTAAACTCCGATTTATACCAGGTGCTGCACTACGCAGCCGATGAAAACAAGACCAGATTTGAGCGACAATACTACGTAACCGGCATCAACTGTGCCGTGGAAACCGCCGGCCAGCAGATGCAGATCACCAAAGAAAGGTTTGGAAAAATAGGAGGAACCCTGGCCCATCACGCCTGTCAAAGCTTCAAACCCGACGAGATTACCCCCAAAGAGTGCCATGCAATCGGGGTCAAGCTCGCTCAAAAAATGTGGGGTGACAAATATGAAGTGATCGTGAGCACCCACCTCAATACCAACTGCCTGCATAACCATTTCGTTATCAATTCCGTCTCTTTTATTGACGGAAAGAAGTACAATGAACGCAAAGCAGAATACCAGCGGCTGCGGGATACCTCCGACGCACTCTGCCGAGAGTACCATCTATCCGTGATTGAAAATCCCACAAAACGCAAACGGAGTCAAGGCCTTTACCAGGCAGAAAAGCGGGGAGAGCTGACACGCTATGCACTTTATCGCTCCGATATCGACGAAGCCATTGAACGCTCAATGACGATGAAAGAATTCTATGACTACCTGAGACGAAAAGGCTACCAGATTAAAGGAAAAATCGATTCCTGTGCGCTGAAGCTGCCACATTATCCACGCTTCACACGCTTTAAAACACTCGGAGAAGCCTACTCCGTACTGCGTATTCAGGATCAGATTTACCGGCAAAGAGGGCCGGAAATTCGAGAGAGAAGCAAAGAACCCATTTTATTCTTTGTACCCACACCAAAGAAATTGCAGATTGAAGACATACTGGGGTTTGGTGAGGAGTTTCGAAAACTCCGCAACCTTTACCTGTTCTTCTGCTACCAATTGGGGATCTACCCCAAAAACAAAGGACAGGTTTCAATGAGCCCCATGATCAAAGAAGAAGTGCGCCGCATGGAAGAAATATCCCAGCAGACCATCTTTTTATGTAAACATCAGATTGATACCTATGAACAGCTCAAGGAAAAACAGAAAGAAATTCAGACAGAGATGGATGAATTGATCAGCCAAAGAAAGAAGCTCACCAACAAGATGCGGCGGGCTGAGCCGGAAGAAAAAGAGGTATTAAGCCAACGGAAAAGAGAGTTGACGAGTCAGATTTCAGTTCTTCGGAAAGATTTGAAGTTGGCACTTGGTGTGGAAAAACGTTCACTAGACATGGTTGAACGGCTTAAAGCTACAGATAGGGATATGAATAAAGAGAAAGAAATTGTCTACAAAAAAGGAAGGTATCGATAAATGTGGTTCATATCTATTGTGTAACCAATCCTGCATTTGAATTACATCCGTTCATATTTGAGCTCAGCATGATTTACTGAAGTATATATTAGAGTGATGATGTGGGAATCGACAATGATTCCGTAAGGATTCGATCACGCTATCATAACGTTGAGATATACTTTTAGTATAAATAATTATTATGATGTTCTTTATGATTCTATATACTTTGTATTTTTCAGGTGTAACACACATATTGTAAATTTACAGAAGTTAATGAAAAAATTTCAAAATATGGATTGACAGACAATGATGCAAGTGGTAAAATTAAAACAATTCAAGAGTGTATGCTGTATACAACAATGACGCTGAAATAGCATAGACCTGAAGAACCTAATAAAACTGTAATCAATGGTGATGACGCGGTATGGCATCACCTTTTTTGTTGGCGTTAATGTCGCAGAGACAGTAAAAAGAAAGTTTTAAAAAGAGTTGACACTACTGTGACAAAGTGTTATAATTTTTTCATCTTAAAAAAACGAATTAAAATAACAGCAATTGAATTTAGATTTGTTTTTAAAAAATTAAATAAAGTTTGATATCAAAGGCGATAACAGGAAATTTCCTGCTATCGCTTTTTTAGTTTTATCTAAAGTCTATTTTAACCACGGTTTCCCCTGACCGGAGGTTTTAAAAGAAAATAATACAAAAAACTGGAGGAAAAAATGACACGAGAAGAAGTAATGGATAAATTAAAAGAATCGGTTGTTGAGATGGATGCCGATTTAGCTGAGGTGGCGGCCAAGGCGGCACTGGAAACCGGTATTGAGCCTCTGGAGGCCATCAGTGAGGGCCTGTCTGCGGGCATGCAGGTCATGAGTGACATGTTTGACGAAGGCGAAGCGTTTGTACCACAGCTTTTAGTTGCGGCTGAAGCCTTTGAAACCGCCGTTAATATTTTAACTGGCGGCCTGAGCGATGAGGAAAAGGCAGCGTCCAAGAGCGGTAAGGTTTTAATTCATACCGTTCAGGGCGATGTTCACGACATCGGGAAAAATATTGTCAAAACGATGTTTGAAGCCAACAATTTCCAGGTATACGACTTGGGCCGTGATGTGGCAGTGGAGGAAGTGGTTGAAAAGGCCAAAGAATATGCGGTTGACATTATTGCTGGTTCTGCGCTGATGACAACCACCATGCCGGCGCAGAAGGATATCCTAAGACTTCTAGAGGAAGAAGGCATCCGTGATGATTATATCGTTATGTACGGCGGAGCGCCAGTGTTCCCGGAATGGTGCACAAAGATCGGGGCAGATGGTTACGCCGATACCGCGGCTGGCGCTGTGGAAGTGGCAAAAGACCTGCTCGCTAAAAAAGCGTCTTAAAAATCTGATTTCAGATTTTTAAAGATATAAACAATTTTTGAGAAATTGATATTTAATTGAAAGGTGGTAAAGGTTAATGGGAGCAATTCCTAAAAGGGTAACCGTCTATGACGTCTATGACCGGGCCAAAACCGGCCAGAAAATGGCTGAAAATGACTGGGATTATAAAATGATACCGCAGACGGCCGCCAAGCTGAAGAAAAAGTATGGAATTAAAATGGACAAAACCAAAATGATTCCGGAGGATCCAGAGTTGATCGACAACCTGTTTAAGGCAGGCGTGGACATGCTGGAGGAATGCGGTGTCTACTGCATTGATACAGGGCGTGTGATCAAGTACACCCGCGATGAGATCATGACAGCCATCAAAAACGCGCCGAAAAGCGCGCGCTACGGGGAAGACAAGGACGCTGTCATGTTACAGCCAAGAAGCTATAAATCCAAGGAAGCGCCGATTATCCAGGGAGGCCCTACAGGCGCCCCGTGTTCTGAAGATTTATTTATTCCGATTCATCAGTCCTATGCTCAGGAGCCGGTCATAGACACCATTGTCGACGGTGTTCTTCAGACTATCAACGGTAAAGATCCGCAGCCGGGTACGCCGTGGGAAGTCCTGGCCGTTAAATCCGAAGCCGTGTTCGTACGCGACGCTCAGATGAGAGCCGGACGCCCGGGCATGGGGTTGTAGGGCAACGAGACCTCTTTATCCCCCGCTGGCGTAATCTGTGCAGATTTCCCAGGCGGGATGCGGCCATCTGACAGCCATGAAGTTTCCCAGCTGAATGAGCTCAAAATCGACGTAGGTGCGTTGGTAGTTGCAGCTCATTACGCGACAGCAGGCGTAAACGTCATGGTGGAACAGATGCCGATTTTTGGTGGCTATGCCGGCGGTTTGGAAGAAACCACAATCGTCGATGTCGCCACCACTATCAACTCTTTTGTTATGATGCAGGCTACCTGGCATCTGGACGGTCCGGTGCATGTGCGCTGGGGGATCACCACAGCCCGTGAGGCGCTGGCCGTCGCAGGCCACGCGGCTATGGCCATCGAAGCCAACACAGATTTGATCCTCGGCAACCAGTACTACACGCTGGCTGGCCCGTGCACGGTCATGTGCCTGCTGGAAACAGCTGCACAGGCCATCACAGATACAGCCTCCGGCCGTGAGGTACTGTCCGGCGTCGCTGCTGCCAAAGGCGTTGCCACCAATACCTTCACGGGTATGGAAGCCCGCTTTATGGGCGAGGTGGCTCACGCTGTCGCAGGGATGGAAACCGCAAAGGTCAATGAAATTCTGGATAAGCTTGTGGCCATGTACGAAAAAGATTATAAAACAGCACCGCAGGGCCAGACTTTTGCAGAATGCTACGACACCAAAAAACTTCTGCCCAGCGACGAGTACCTGAAGGTATACGACGAAGCTGTTGAAATCATGAAAGGCCTGGGCCTTTCGTACTGGGATTAATTTATAATTGAGAATGGAGAATTAAAAGAACAAATCCGTAAAATGGATTTGAATATAATCAAATTTGCTTTTGGCAAATTTGTACAATAATTCTCCATTCTGCTTTCTCAATTCTTCATTGATTAATATGGAGGGTGAATCGTAGTGATTATGCGGACTCTAAATCCGTACAGCCGGGTGCGACTCCCGAACTCTCCGCCATTTTTTACATCAATTAATCTCAGTATAAATTGTACCGTCAGAACAGAGGAGATGGCGGGCTGCTGCCCGAAAGGTGTTTCCTCTGTTTTTTGTGTTTTCTGAAGGAGTCAGAATATGAAATGTTCCATTGTTTTTCAGCCGTGGGGAAAGCGCTGCCGCTGTGAAAAGGGTGCCACGGTGCTGGAGGCGGCGAGGGCCTCGGATGTGGGAATCGCAAGCTTCTGCGGCGGCCGCAGAAAGTGCGGCAAATGTAAAGTCAGGCTAGTACAGACCGATATTAAGGGCAGAGTCGCCGAAAACGACGTGGATCTCTCACCCGTAACGGAGGCTGAGCGCGCCCTGCTTACAGAGGCTGAGCGGGCAGACGGCTTCCGGCTGGCCTGCTGCGCTAGAGTGCTTGGCGACGCTGTCCTTGCGGTGCCGCCCGAAAGCCAGGTGAAGGAGGCTGTGATTCTGGAACGCGGGGCTGGGAAGGCCATGCAGTTTCATCCCGCGGTGCGCTGTTACACCCTGACTCTTGAAAAGCCAGGCCTCGAGGATAACCGGGATGACCTAACTCGGATTCTTGACGGGCTTGCAGGGCAAAACCCCCGGCTCCGGGACCTCGCCATTGATTACAGCGTGATCAAAAAGCTCCCGACAGTTCTGCGCAGCGCCCGTTTCACTGTCACCGTGCTGGTCCTCGGCGATGCTGAAATCATCGCGGTGATGCCGGGGAAGGACTGCCCGGTTTACGGGATGGCCGTGGACATCGGGACCACCACAGTCGCGGCTTATCTCTGTGATTTAAAAACCGGCGGCTTTCTCGAAAAGGCCAGCGCGGTCAATCCGCAGATCAGCTACGGCGACGATGTGCTCTCCCGGATATCTTACTGCATGACGCGTGAAAATGGGCTTGAGACCCTGCAGAGCCAGCTGATGGCAACGCTCAACGCTCTGGCAGGGGAGATGACCGCCCGTCGTGGCCAGAAGGCCGGGAGGATCGCGGAGACTGTGCTGGTGTTCAATACAGTTATGGAGCATATCGCCCTCGGGATAACACCGGACGCCTTGGGGACTTCCCCCTTTATCTCAGGCGTTCGCAGAGGCCTGAACATTAAGGCCAGAGAACTCGGGCTTGAAATCATGGACAGCGGTAATGTCTACTGTCTGCCCTCGGAGGCGGGCTTTGTGGGCAGTGACAATACCGCTGTGCTGATCGCCCAGGAGCCCTATCGGCAGGATAAGGTGCAGCTGATCATGGACATTGGGACAAACGGCGAGCTCTGTCTGGGCAATGCCGAGGCGCTCTGGGTGACCTCCTGCGCCACCGGCCCAGCCCTCGAGGGCGCGCAGATAAAGTGGGGCATGCGGGCGTCGGAGGGGGCGGTGGAGCATGTGTCCATTGACCCTTGCACGCTGGAGCCCTCCCTGGAGATCATCAGGGAAGACATCTGGAGCACCGGCAGCTCTGTGGGAATCTGCGGCTCGGGCATCATCGACGCGGTGGCTCAAATGGCTGAGGTGGCTATCATCGACAGTGACGGAAATTTTGACAAAAGCCTCCGCCACAGGCGCGTCCGCACCGGGGAAGACGGAAAGCCGGAGTATGTTCTGGCTTTTCGGGAAGAGGGGCAGGACCTGGTCATCACCCAGAAAGATGTGCGGGCTGTCCAACTGGCAAAGGCGGCGCTCTACGCCGGCGCGAAGATCCTTCTTGAGGAAAGCCCCTTTGAGAAGATCGATGAGATCGTTCTGGCCGGGGCCTTCGGCAGCTATATCAACGTAAAAAATGCCCTGAGCCTCGGTCTTTTCCCGGACTGCCCCCTTAAAGATATAAAGGTGGTGGGAAATGCCGCGGGCGTGGGCGCGCGGATGGCGCTGCTGGATACAGGAAAGCGGCAGGAGGCGGAGGAAGTGTCGCGGCGCGTCCACTTTGTCGAGAGCGCGGCGGACAAAAGCTTTTACTCGGCCTTTGGCGACGCCATGGGCATTCCCCACAAAAAAGATCTTTTCACCGCCAATCTGCCTGCCCGTTTTCCCTGCTGCGGAAGGGATGAGCGACAAATTCCCGGTGAAGTCCGCGAAATGAAAATGGAGATTCACCGCAGCCGGGAAAAAATGCTCATGGCGGCGCGGCTTGTAAAGGAGGCGGAAAAGCTTCCGGCAGTCCGGCTGCCGCTGGATTTGACCACAGAGTCCCGGGCCTTTGGTGGTGTGGCAAAATGGAACGGGGCGCAGCTGGTCCCGGGAAAATATGTCTGCCGGAGCAGAGAAGATCTGGAAGCGCTGTGCCGCCGTACCCTGGAGGAGCAGGCTGTCCGCGAGATTCTCGAGTGCCTTCCGAGGTTGAGGGAGGATTCGGTCATTCTGGACGTCCAGGGCCCCTTCTCCATTCTAGCGTCGCTCATGGACACAGCAGTGCTTTTCAGACAGCTGAAGCCTGAGAGGGAAATAATCGGCCAGATACTGGAAAAGATGGTCTGGTTTCTGGTGGACTACATCATGATCGCTGTGGAGCGGGGCGTCAAGGTCATTTCCCTTGCCGATCCGGCAGGAGTCATGGAGATGACCGGCCCGGCGGTTTACAGAGCCTTCAGCGGGAAAGCGGTGCACCGGCTGTTCACAGAGCTCACACCATTTCTGGATAAGGCGGTGGTGCATCTCTGCGGAAAGGTGGCCGTGTCTATGAAAAAGGCCGGCTACCTGAGGTCTCATCCCCGGAGGCTTGCCCAGAGCGATTACCTTGAAAACCTGCTGGCTCTGGCAGGCGATCCGTCGATCCGGTTTGTGGGCGGCGGCTGTATCAATGTCCGGAAGCGTCTGCCGCTCATCAACTGCTATGAAATAATGGAATAAACTCAGGAGATAAAAATGAACCAAGCACAGAATATTACCTTTACCCCGGCCCAGGCGGACCGCCTGCGGGAGCTGGGACAGGATTTTGACGAACCCCTCACCTTTGACACCGCAGCCCTGCGGGAGACGGCTTATAAAAAATTTGAGCGGGAGCAGATCGCCCGAGGCAAGAGGCGGCTGGCGACCATGAAGGCCGAGAAAGGACGCCCCGCCCTCCCGCAGCTTCAAGAGGCACTGGCCCGGGCTTTGACCGCCGAGGGCTTTGTCCAGGTCATGACGCCCACCATCATCCCCCGGAAATTTCTGGAGCGAATGACCATCGACGACGCCCACGCCCTGCACTCACAGGTGTTCTGGGTAGATCACAACAAATGCCTGCGCCCCATGCTGGCCCCAAACCTGTATGAGGTGTCAAAGAATCTGCTGGGCATCTGGAAGACACCTGTCCAGATTTTTGAGATTGGCTCATGCTTCCGGAAAGAGTCCCAGGGCAGACGCCATCTCAATGAGTTCACCATGCTCAACCTTGTGGAGTGGGGCACCCCCATGGATGAGCGGGATGAGCGGATACGGCAGCTGGCAGCAGTGGTGATGAAGGCCGCAGGCATTGAGGATTACAGCTTTGAACAGGAGGACTCCGTGGTCTATGGTGATACCATCGACGTGGTGCAGGGCGATGTGGAGCTTGGCTCAAGTTCCAAGGGCCCGCACGCGCTTGACCCGGCCTGGGGGATTATGGAGCCCTGGGTGGGCATTGGCTTTGGTCTGGAGAGGCTGATCATGACAAGAGACAAAGCACCCAACATCCATTCCGTAGGGCGTAGCGTCTCTTATCTGGACGGCGTGCGGTTAAATATCAAGTGAGGAACTTATGAAAACAACGAAAGAAATTTTAAATAAATCCTTGGAAGGGCGCAGGCTGGACCGCGACGAGGTGGTTTTGCTTTTAAATCAAAGGGAGCCAGAGGTGGTGAATGAAATTTTCACAGCGGCGCGGACGCTGCGGGGGCGCTATTTCGGAAATCACATTTTTGCTTACGGCTTTGTGTATTTTTCCACCTACTGCCGCAATGAGTGCAGCTTCTGCTTTTACAGAAAGAGCAACACCGAGCCGCCCCGCTACCGGAAGACTACAGAGGAGATCACCGCCCTGTCAAAGGCTCTGGCAGATTCCGGCGTGCATCTCATCGACCTGACCATGGGTGAGGACAATGCTTTTTTAAAGAAACCGCAGCGGCTCATAGAGGTGGTGGACAGGGTGAAGACTGCCACCGGCCTGCCGGTGATGATCTCGCCGGGCCAGGTGAGCGAGGCGACCATCGATGCCCTTAAAAAAGCAGGTGTTACCTGGTATGCCCTGTACCAGGAAACCTATGACCGAGCCCTGTATAAGAAAATGCGGCTGAAGCAGGACTACGACGCCCGAATGAACATTAAAAAATACGCCCGCTCCCGCGGGCTGCTGGTGGAGGAAGGCCTGCTGACCGGCATCGGCGACACGGTGGAGAGCCGGGCGGACGCAATGATGGCCATGGGAGACATCGGGGTGTCCCAGGTGCGGACCATGACCTTTGTGCCGCAGAGAGGCACGCCCCTCGAAAAGCGCCGCACCGGCGGCAGCGTCAATGAGCTGCTGAACATCAGCGTCATGCGTCTGCTCTACCCCGACAAGCTCATCCCCGCCTCGCTGGACGTGGAGGGGCTCGTGGGGCTGAAGGAACGGCTCATGGCCGGGGCCAATGTCATCACCTCGCTCATCCCGCCCAAAACCGGGCTGGCGGGCGTTTCCCAGAGCGAGCTGGACATTGACGACGGCAGCCGGTCCGTTGACGGGGTGCTGCCAGAGCTGGAAAAATGCGGGCTGCGCCTGGCGACAAGGGACGAATACCAGGCCTATATTGATCGGGAAATGGCGGTGTCCTGATGGTTGTTTTAATCATTGGAGGAAAGCTCCAGGGAACAGAAGCCGTTTATCTGGCAAAAAAAGCCGGGTATAGAACTTGGCTGGTGGACAAAAATGTCATGGCGCCGGCCTCGAAGCTGTGCGATAAGTTTTTCTGCATCGACGCCCTGGAGCGGCGGACCATGCTGAAGCTTTACAGAAACGCGGACATCGTGATCCCTGCTGTGGAAAACAAGGCGGTGCTGGAGGCCCTCGGCCGTTACAGCGCCGCGGCGGGGACGCCCTTGGTCTTTGACGCGCAGGCCTACGCCTTGTCCTCGTCCAAACGAAAGTCGGACCGGTTCTTTATGGAAAACAAAATCCCGGCGCCAAAGCCCTATCCCGGCTGCGCTTACCCGGTCATTGTCAAGCCCAGCGGCAGAAGCGGCAGCGAGGGCGTGGCAAAGCTCTACTCAGAAAAAGAGCTGGAAGCCTGCCCCTGTTATCTGAGCGGCGATTACGTCATTCAGGAATATCTGGAGGGGCGTTCCTTTTCAATTGAGGTCATCGGCCGCGGCTCAAGCTACAATATGCTCCAGGTGACAGAGATCATCGTGGACAGCCGCTACGACTGCAAGCAGGTGGTGGCGCCGGCCATGATCTCCGAAGAGATCGAGGCGTCCTTTTACCAGATCGCCTTAAATCTGGCCGAGGCCCTCAAAATAAACGGTATTTTTGATATCGAGGTTATTCTGGACAATGGGCAGCTCAAGGTGCTGGAAATCGACGCCCGGCTGCCAAGCCAGACACCCATCAGTGTTTATCACTCCACCGGCGTCAACATGGTCGGGCTGATGGCCGACGCTGCTCTGGGCCGGGTGAAGCCGGTGCACGTCAGGGCGCGGCGGGTTTGCCTGCTGCAGCAGGTGACCGTGACCCCAGACGGCGCCACAATCCTCGGCGAAAGGATTATGGCGGACGCCGGGCCGCTGAGTGTGATCAGGGGCTTCTTTGGCGCAGATGAAGCGCTGACAGATTACAGTGCGGAAAAAAACTGCTGGGAGGCAACCCTTATAATCACGGGAAAAACAGAAACGCATGCCCGTGCCCGGCTGGCACAGGTCATGAAAAATATCAGAAAAAGTACACGCGAAAGCGAATTGCAGGAGGCCATCGGATGACACGTTTAGCGGAATCAGATATCAATACCATCAGCCACAGCTTAGAGAGCTGCGATAAAATTCTAAAAAAACAGACAGGGAAAGGTCTTTTTGAGCTGGGCTGCTACGCGGCCGGCAGAGCGCTGGATTTCTCCAGACTGAAGGTGGCGGCTGTTCCCGTGACCACGGGAATCGGAATTATCAGCGGATTCTGTGACACCGTGGCGAGCATTCTCCGCTATCTCGGCGCAAAGGCCTATGTCACGGAGAAAAGCGATGTGGCGGGCATGGAGGAGGCCTGTTCCAGGAGGACGGATATTCTCTTCATGGCGGACGACGATGCCTTTGGGGCTTTCAATGTAAAAAAAGGAATCCACTCTGACAACGGCAGCGCCACGGGAAGGAGCTTTGCGGCGGCGCTGGAGCTCGCGGCCGGCATCTGCGGCGAGCCGGTGCTGGTGCTGGGCGCAGGGCCGGTAGGCCGCGCGGCGGTCCAGTATTTCCTGGAGAAAAAGGCCAGAGTCTTCATCTATGATTTGGATATTTACAGAGCCGGGCGGCTGAAAGAGGAATTTCCGACAGTCATTATGCTGGATGAATGGCAGAATCGCACCTGGACCCGGATTCTGGACGCCACCACTGCCGGCCATTTTATTCCTCGGGCTGCCGTCAACGGCGAAACCGTCATCGCAGCTCCGGGCATGCCCCTGGGCGTGCCGCCAGAGACCGCCGGAAAATGCGCAAAGGTGATCCACAACACCCTGGAGCTGGGCGTGGCGGCCATGCTGTGCGAGGTCGTGTAGAGAGGAGCGCTATGGAAGAAATAAAAAATACAGCGGAAAAGAAAAATCCCAGCGACCGGGAAAAGCTGAAAAAGCGTTATATCCAGAAAAGCCAGAGTATCTACCGGACCGTCTCGAAGATTAAGCTATGGCCCGCGCGTTCCGGGGTGCTGCACAGCGTGAAGGCCATTGAGCGCAGGGGAAGCCTGACCACCATCACCACCTACTGCGGCGAGACCTTTACCGTCTGGGATTCCAAAAACAGCCGTAGCGCCCGGTGGCTCAGAAACCGCTGGTATAAAGAGCCCTGCCCCAGATGCGGCATACCGGACTGGAAGCTGTCCAAGTACTTGACCACGGTTTTCAGCCATATGAAAAACGGAAAGATATAAAATAATTCTATTTTAAAACAATAAAAAATAAATATTTGACTATAAAATAAATGTATGTTATTATATAAAACAAGTTATCAAAGGCGATAAACGGATTATCCGTTTATCGCCTTTTACTTTTTGCAAAAAAGCAAAGCTTATTTACGGAGGAAAAAATGAGTAAAGACCTGATTTTAAAAACCCTGAAACATGAAAAAATCGATGCGGTGCCGTGGGTGCCTTTTTCCGGAGTACACGCCGGATTTTTAAAGGGCTACACGGCCAGAGAAGTGCTGACTGACAGGGATAAGCTGTTTGAATCCCTGCAGGAGGTGCATAAAATGTACACACCTGACGGCATGCCCATTATGTTTGATCTTCAGATAGAGGCCGAAATCATGGGGTGCGGCCTGCTCTGGGCAGAGGACAATCCGCCATCTGTCACTACCCACCCCTACGAAGGCAAGGAAAAGAAAATTCCCTGTGCCTGTAAAATTCCAAAGAAAACCGATGGCCGTATCCCCATGGTGCTGGACGTCATGCAGCGGTCAAAGGAGGCCTTTGGCGGCGACACAGCCCTGTACGGCTTGATCTGTGGCCCGGCGACCCTGGCCTCGCACCTCCGAGGCAACGACTTTTTTATGGATATCATCAAGGATAAGGAATTTGCAGCGGAAATGTTTTCCTACTGCTGTGAGGTGGCCATCGCTATGGCCGGCTACTACATCGACGCGGGCATGGACGTCATCGCGGTGGTTGACCCCATCATCAGCCAGATCGCGCCAAAGGCCATCGAAAAGCTATTCCTAGAGGCTTACCAGACCGTCTTTGACTATATCCGCAGCCGGGGCGCTCTCAGCAGCTTCTTTGTCTGCGGCGACGCCACCATTCAGCTGGATGTCATGTGCCGCACCCACGCCGACGGCCTGTCGGTGGACGAGAACGTCGATCTGGCGGCGGCCAAAAAAATCACAGACGGTTACGGCATTGCCGTCGGCGGCAATATCCCGCTGACCACGGTCATGCTCTTTGGGACACAGCAGGATAACATGAAATATGTGGTGGAGCTGCTGGACACAGTGGACCACGAAAACCTCATCGTGAGCCCGGGCTGCGACATGCCCTACAACGTGCCCGTGGACAACACCATCGCCTGTGTGCAGGCGGTTAAAAACACCGATAAAGTCCGCGAGATGATCGCCAACTACGAGGCCGTCGACACCCTCGGCGATGTTGAGCTGCCGGATTACGGCAAGCTGGAAAAACCCTTCATCGAGGTCTTTACCCTGGACCCGGTACAGTGCGCGGCATGCACCTACATGACCTCAGCGGCAGAAGTCGCCAGAGAGGAATACGGCGATAAAATTGACTTCGCGGTCTACAAATACTGCGTAAAGGAGGACATCGCGCGAACCCAGAAAATGGGCGTCCAGCACCTGCCGTCCATCTATATTAACGGCGAGCTGAAATGGTCCTCCATCATTCCAAGCCGTGAGGAGATGCTGGCGGCTGTGGAAAAAGCCTTTTAAATGAAGCTGGTACTGCTGACCGGTTTTCTGGGCGCAGGGAAAACGACTTTTCTAAACCATCTGTTCAAGGAATTTAAAGATCAGAAAATCGGTGTTCTGATGAATGAGTTTGGCGAGAAAAGTGTGGACAGCGCCCTGATCCACGGCGAGAATTTTGATTTGCTGGAGCTGACCGGCGGCTCAGTTTTCTGCGCCTGCCTCAGGGAAAATTTTATCAGAGGGCTGGCAGAGCTCAGAGATTATGATCTGGAGTATGTCTTTGTGGAGTCCTCCGGCGTGGCCGATCCCTCCAACATGGGTGTGATTCTGGAAATGGTCAGAAAGCTGAGCGGCAAGAGCTATGATTACCGGGGCTCTCTGTGCATTGTGGACGCCCTGTATTTTGAGGAGACCTTCGAGGTGGTGCCGACACTCAAAAAACAGCTGGTCTGTGCCAGCGCGGTCATCATCAATAAGACAGATCTTCAGACAGGCGAAAAAATCAAAGCCGTCAGAGACAGAATAAAGGAGGTAAACCCCGGAGCTGAGCTGCTTGAAGCCGCCTTCTGCGACGTGCCCATCAAGCCCCTTCTGGAGCGCCGCAGAGCATTCCCGGCGCCAGGGGAAACCGTGAATACCTGGGAATCCCGGCCAAAAACCATCATGCTGACAACAGAAGCTCAGGTGGATGACATAGCCCTTGAAAATTTTCTGAATCGCGTCGTCCCCTCGGCCTACCGCGTCAAGGGCTTTGCGAAAACTAGACGCGGCCCCGTTGAGGTCAGCGGCGTCAACGATCGGGTAGAAATTCACCTCTGGAATAAACCGGTCGAAAAGACAGAGATCGTCGTGATCTCGTCTGTTGGAATTAAAATAATCAGTCTGGCGTTGGCTGCATGGAAAGAATATCTGGGCGGCGCGCCCCTTGATTTAAAATAAATAACGAAAAGAGGAAATTGAAATGTTTAATACAGGAGATATCGCGTTTGTTCTGATCTGCACCATCCTTGTGTTTTTCATGACACCGGGCCTCAGCCTGTTTTACGCTGGAATGGTGCGCCGGAAAAATACGCTCAATACCATCATGTCCACGGTTTTTTGCTGCGGACTGGCCATTGTCATGTGGTTTGTCTGCGGATACTCCCTGTCCTTCGGACCGGATGTCGGCGGTCTCGGGATCATCGGGGATTTCAGCAACGTCTTTTTTAACGGCGTGTCCGCCTTTGAGGCTGGGCCTTATGTGGACAATATTCCCGGGGCGCTGTTTGCTTTTTTCCAGCTCATGTTCTGTGTCATCACCCCGGCCATTATCGTGGGCTCTCTGTCCGGCAGAATGCGCTTTCCGGCAACCTTTGTCTTTGTGGGCGTCTGGCTGTTGCTGGTGTATTATCCGCTAGCTCATATGGTATGGGGCGACGGCGGACTCATCGACGGCTTCGGCGCTGTGGACTTTGCCGGCGGCAATGTCATCCACATCAGCTCAGGTGTCTCCGGCCTGGTGGCTTGTATCATTCTGGGCGCCAGAAAGGGCTACGGCATCAAGGAGTACCATCCCCACAACATCCCCATGTTTTTCACCGGGGCGGCTGTCCTGTGGGCCGGCTGGTTTGCCTTTAACGGCGGCTGCGCCTTGGGGGCAAATGAGCTGGCCATCCAGGCGGTTGTGAATACAGGAATCTCCTCAGCGGCGGCTATGCTGTCATGGATGTTCATCGAAGCCCTGCTCTACAAAAAAGTGACGCTCATGGGCTCTGTCACCGGCGCGATCGTCGGCCTGGTCGCCATCACGCCGGGTGCAGGCTTTGTGCCCTTTTGGTCCGCCATCATCATCGGCGCGCTGGTCAGCCCGATCTGCTACTTTGCCATGACGAAAGTCAAGGCAAAATTTGGCTATGACGATTCGCTGGACGCCTTTGGCTGTCACGGTGTCGGGGGAATCTGGGGCGGCATCGCGACCGGTATTTTCGCCCAGTCCGCCATCAACCCCGTTGCCCAGTGGAACGGCCTGGCCTTTGGCGATTACCACCTGTTCCTAGCCCAGCTAGGCGCTATTCTGATCTCCGTGGCTTACTCCGCCGTGGTCACCGCCATCATCATGCTGGTGCTCAAGAAGGTCATGAAGGTCCGCGCATCCCTCGAAGACGAAGCCCTCGGCCTGGACATCACCGAACACGCCGAGCAGGCATATCCGGCCTTCTCAGGCATCGACCAATGATCTGACCGTCGAAAATGGTTGAACTGCTGAGTTATTTGCTTTGTTTAGTTCGGTCACTTATGAGAAATAAGCTCCCTCACTAGCCAAAGCAGACGCCTTGCATTTTAACCATTTTCTAGCTCAGAAAAGCTGAGTCCGGTTTCCAGTGGAAACCGGCAGCGAGTAAGGAGCGTAAGCGGACGAGTGATAACGAAGCAAACGCATTTTTCCCAGGAAGGTATCCTGTCAGAAGAGAAGAGCTTTTAGGGGAAAATGTGGTCCTTGCTTTTAATGGCGGAAATTTTCCCCATTAATATAAATTCTAGTCTAGTCATTACCCGGCAATGGTGACTTAAAACCCACATTGCCGGAGAAAGGATGATGTTATGAAACAGATTGAAGCCATTATCCGTCCAGAGAAGCTTGAGCCTTTGAAGGATGCGTTTTTTAAATATAAAATCCATGGAATGAATGTCCGTCAGGTCCTGGGCTGCGGCAGCCAGATGGGCTGGGTCGCCCATAACCGCGGGTCTAAGGTGATGATGAACATGCTCCCAAAGGTCGAGGTGAAAATTGTGGTGCCGGACGATAAGGTGGACGCGGTGGTCAGGGTCATTCTAGAAACCGTGAGAACCGGAGAGATCGGCGACGGAAAGATTTTTGTCAAACCAGTTGAGGAGTGTATCCGCATCCGTACCGGGCAGCGTGACGATGACGCACTGTAAATGATAGTGACTACCGCTTAATGCGGTAGTTCTTTTAAATTACTAAAAAAACAGTACGGCGTTCATTATCGTTTGTTAAGATAAGGTAGCTGGTAAAAAGTAGAGATGCTGCATTGGCAGACTAAGGCTACAGCATGGAAAGCAAAAAGTTTATTTAAATATTGAATGGTGATAAAAAGATTTGTAGTTAAAGGATAGATTGATTCTCAGTGAAAATTAGATGAATCACAAGGTCTAAAACATAAAACACACAAGCAACAAACCCTAAAGAAAAGCAAGCATTTCAAAGCATTCACAATTTTTCAAGAACAAACGAATAAATATATGTATGAGATTTATTATTTTAATATTAATATTTTTTGGGGGTTTAAAAATTTTATAATTTATGTACATTATTAGAAATTATCAAAGACAAAAAAGTGGATTGTCTTTTACGCATAAGTCAATTAAATATATAGTAAATTGGAATTGAGTATAGTATAATATGGATATAAAAAAGAAAAAAATATGATACTAGATTGATACCAAAAAGAGAAATACTAGAAAATTAGTAGATGAGGAAACGCTAGATATTGCTTTTAATAGAGATAATGCACACGATATATAGTAAAGAGTATGTTGGTTTATTGAATGGGAATAAAAAAGAATAGCGAAAGACTTTGTGTAGAATGTAAATTAGTTTATTTAAGACATAAGTACTGCTTGATAAATTATTGTTCGAATTTTATTTAATATAGTAGCTTATTATTCAGGCTGTCTGTTAATTTACATGCAGAACACAAAACCGTGAAAAGGCGTGAAAAGAAGGGAAGAAACGTGGAAAGGCTGAATATAAGCGGGGTTATGGTGTAAAGGAAAGTGAAAAAGTGGGAGAAGTGAAAAGGGCGATTGTAAAAAAAGGCGAGCATTTGAACGGTCAAGAAATTGGCCGATTTTTTATTTTTTGTAAAGTATTTAAATAGCGTTTAAATAATGATAAAAAAACGCTGAAATGTTGTTAAAATGGGCAAGTACAGAATGCGAGATAGGCCAACGATGTTAAAATTCTGATAGAAATCACTATTAAAATCAACAGTATGCCTCGATAGAAGAAAGAAATTTTGATTTGTTAAGATATAGAAGCATTCAAAAGCCCTTAAATAGGCGTTTAAAGGCTTTTGATAAACGTAAAAAATAGTGGCGCAACCAAGCAACTAAAAGCAAAATTACAAACAACTGGTTGCGTGTTCATACTTATGAACAAAATATCAAAAAAAATTATTTGTTTGGGTTAAAGCATATTATTCGGCCACCATGAAATTTTCATATTCATAACTAGAAGTTTTATCACGTAACAGTTTATAAAGGTCTCCTTTTAAGATAACTTTATCTTCATAGGATAGCTTTCTCCATTGAGTAATAATTTCTTTTTCCTCAGTACTTAAAGAAAAACCGATATCGGTAGTTTTGCTGTCATCCTCTCCAAAAAGAAGAAAATTTGGTGATACTGCGAAAATATCGCATAGTTGCATTATTTGTTCTAATGTAGGTTTTGATTTATTATTTTTCCAATCAGTTAAAGGACTTTTTTTCAAGTTTAATAGTTTCCCCAGCTCCTTTCCAGTCATGTTCCTTTCATCTATTAAATTCAAAATTCTGTTAATAATTTCATTCAATATTAAAACCTCCTAAATGCGAATTATACGCAAATACAGCTTGACATTGCGAAAATATCGCATTATAATATAGTCATACTAATGAACTGTTGAATTCATTATACCGAATTTTTTAAGAAATGTATATGAAAACAAAATGAAAGGTAGGCAGATTTAAGACTGCCAGTTAGGGAGGTGTTAGGATGCCGAAAACAACCAATCAATTAACTGATTTTGGAAAATGGGTTAAAAAGGTTTTAATTGACAAAGAAATGACTGTTTCAGAGCTTGCAAAAGCCATAGGGTATTCTCAAACAATGGTTTCTAAGGTGATTCATGGAGAACGTCCTGGGCATCGTTGTCGTGCGGAAATTACGAAATATTTATCTTCTTTAGATATTGACAAAGTATCGTGAAGGGAGGGAGAACATGAAGGGAAAAACAATTTTTATCAGTCTCGTTCTTGGTTTAATCCTTTGGATACCAGCAGTACAGTACGCATGTAATCAGAGAGCTGTTTTTGGCATCGGCTCAGAAATCCTCCTGCCTTTCATGTTCGTGGGTGGGGCCTATTTTATGCTTGATGTTTTTGACACGGTGAAGAATTGGTACTGGTATTACCGAAAAAAGAAGTAGTCGAAACGGCGGGAAATCGCCGTCTGTCGGGAATGGCCGCCCGGCACTGAAGAGACAGGCTAGAAAGGATAAAAATGTTTTTTAAAACAGGTGATTTTGTGCAGCTAGCGAATAAGCATGTATTTGAAGTGGTGTACGCTGATGAAAAAAAGGCTGTTTGCTTATTTCTGCACGGGGGTAAAAAGCGTGGATATTTTTATAGCGATCATACAGCGGTTATCGCAAATGAGGTTCGATATTACAAAAATGCTCATTGGCTAAAAAAGATTCCCAAAATAGATAAAATCAACGAACTATCTTGGGAACCTTTAGAGACACAACTTAATTATACAATTGGTCAAGAAACTTTGTGGGCATAAACTTCCACTTCGTAATCGCAACCGTCTTTAAAAAAGTTGTGAAGGAGTTGATCCACTTCATAAACAGGGCCACCAGCACTTAAGGATACTTGTTCGCCAATTTTTGGCAGGCGCTTAACAGAGCGCGATTTGTTCACAGATTTTTTACCATCTTTAAGATGAAAAAATACTTTTGTACCAGACATTTTCCAGACTCCTTTCCTGTTATTTCAGCGTTGCAGGCTGATACTATTAGTGTAACAGGATCTAAGCGGAATGTAAAATAACATAGTCGAAACGGCGGGAAACCGCCGTCTGCCGGGAATGGCCGCCCGACACTGATGAGACTGGCTAGAGAGGATAAAAATGATTAAAGAAGGACACATCCATTTAGACTACAAGGAAAACAGTGATCCAACATTAGACCTCGATGCGGATAGCATGGAAGAAATTGTCGTAATGGTTGGAATTATTTTAGAAAAGGTCGGAGCCTTATTCAGCGATGACCGTGCGTCTTTTGACATTTATAAAGATTTTATACTTGGGAAAATTTATTCACTTGAAGAGGGTGAACATATGTAAAAAGAGGTAGCCCCCAAATGTCGAAACGGCGGGAAACTGCCGTCTGCCGAGGGCTGACCACCCGGTACTGATGAGACAGGTCGATGAAAGGCAGGTGATACAGTGGAATGTTTAACGGTCAAACAAGTTGCAGATATTAAAGGCTGTTCACAACAATACATTAGAAAAATAATCGGGCAAGGAAAAATAACTGCTATTGAAGCTGAAGAGCCAATTAACCATCGTGTTCAATATCTGATTCCCATTGAAACATTGCCTGAGGATATTCGTCAGAAATACTATACCAGTATTGCCACAGATGGCCCGCCGGTTCCGATTCCGAAAGAAAAGGCGGAAAAGAAGGAGAAGCCCAAAGCCAATAAGCCTTTTGAAGCCTATAACCAGAAAGAGCGTGAGGAAATTATGCAGTGGTGTGAGATTTTGGAATTATGGCAGCAAAAGCGTAACTGCTTTGAATCAAAGGTAGAGGGAGATCGAAACGTGGTCGGGTACCTGAAATGTGAGTACCCGGACAAGCAGATTTCTGTGGATATTCTCTACCGGAAATATGCGGCGTACAAAGCCGGTGATTTCGGCGGTCTTCTGGATGGCCGGGGCGGCTGGAACCGCGGTAAGAGCGCAGTACCAGAAGTCTTATTTCTCCAGTTTCTCTACTTTTATCTTGATGATCGGCAGCCAGCAGTGAGCGTTTGCTATCGGGCCACCGTTGATGCAGCTAAAGAACTGTATCCGGAGATGGTGGCTCAGTTTCCAAGTGAACAGAGCTTTCGGCGCAAGCTGAAAAAGGAAGTACCAGAAGCCGTAGTACGATATATGCGCTTGGGCGAAAAAGAATGCTTCGATAAAGCGGCACCATATATTGAACGTTGGTATGATGATACTGAAGCCAATGACGTCTGGATCGCGGATAACCATACCTGGGATGTGATGGTGATGCGGGATGATGGCAGCGAGGTCGTGCATCGCATGTACCTGACGGCTTTTCTGGATGCCAAGAGCGGCGTCCTGACCGGCTGGAACGTAACCGACAATCCCTGCTCGGACAGCACGATCTTTGCCCTGCGTCATGGAATACTGCGGCACGGCATTCCCAGGGTCTGCTACTTTGACAATGGGACCGAGTTCCTGACCTACGACATCGCAGGCCGGGGACACCGGACCCGGAAAAGCCAGCGGGATGTACCCAAGCCGGAAACCATTCTGGCAAAGCTGGGCATTGAGATGAAAAACGCCATTGTCCGAAACGCCAAGGCCAAGCCCATTGAGCGGACCTTCTCCACCTTAAAGGAGCATATTTCCAAGCTTCTGACCGGGTACTGCGGCGGGAAGCCATCGGAACGGCCTGAAAGCCTGAAGCGCCAACTGAAAAACGGCAATATCCCGGTTGACAGTGAATTCCGAGAGATTATTGACACGTTGATTGAAGGCCAGTACAATCAGGAACCTTACGGAGGAACTGAAAAAGCGTATCAAGGCATGAGCCGCCTGGAAGTCTGGAACGAAAGCATCCAACATACCGTCCAGCGCATTGCCAGCGAAGAGGATCTGAACCTGATGCTCATGCGAAACACAAGGTACCAGACTGTAGGGCGTAACGGGGTCAAGGTTGAGATCGCCGGAGAAAAACTTTGGTATAGCAACGCAGAAACCTGGCAGCATGTCGGCGATAAAGTCTACGTGCGCTATGATCCAACGGATTTAAAAACCGTCCGAGTTTACGATCTGGAAGACCGTTTCCTTTATACCTGCGAACTGGAACGCGAGCTGCTGCTGAACTTCATTGAAGATGATGTGGATGCGCTGGCCGATGCCAATGAAAAAGTCCGCGCCAGAAAGAAAGCCATCCGGAACTATGCCAAAGGCATCACGGATCGGCTGCCCGCAGAATATAAAATAGACATGCTTGATCTGAGCATCCGTAAGGCCAAGCTTGCCCGCGAGGGTGTGAACATTGCACAGTCCAGCGTGATTGAACCCATCCGGATTGATCCGGCCAAGGAAACCGACCATCTGCAGGAGCTGCCCATGGCCTCCGGTGCGGACAACGTGGTATCCATTGATATCGAGCGCATGAACGCCCGGGCAGAAATGCGAAAAAGAAATAAAAGAAGATAATCGGCGGGGGTGCCGAAATGAAAGGAGCAATAATGAAACCACTGAGTGAGGAACAAAAAAAGGTATTGGAACAATTTGACCAGCTTGCAAAAACCGAGGGAAGCCAGAACAAGGCCTGCCAGAAGGTTGGCATCAGTAGTGCCATTATATCCGGCATCCGCAGCGGGAAATATGAGGGCGATGCGGATAAGCAGATACAAAAGCTGCAGGACTATTTTTCCGTGAAGGATGAAGCCGTTGAAAGCTACGTCAACAGCGGCTACGTGGAAACCAGCATCTCAAAAAAGGTGTATGGCTATATCCGAAACGCACAGATCAAGGGCGGCCTGATCGCCCTATCCGGGGACGCCGGGATTGGAAAGACCCAGGCGATCCGGAAATATGTACACGATCATCCCTATGATACGATCTGGATCACCGCAAACCCCTGTTTAAACAGCGTTAAACCCGTTTTAAAAGCCCTTTGCCGGGAGTTGAACGTCATCGCCCGAACCAATGATGATATGTACATTGGCATCCAGGACAAGCTGCGGGACGGGATGGTGCTGGTATTCGATGAGGCCCAGCATCTGCACCTGAAGACCATTGAGGTGCTGCGGGGCTTTTCAGACTATTTCTCAGATAACGGCATGACCCTGGGGATCATCTTTATCGGGAATGTCGAAACCATTAATAAGTTTGGCGGCAAGCAGGAGGCCGTATTCCACCAGATCAGCAACCGCACCAAACAGAAACCCGTGCTCAAGGCCACGGACATCACTCGGGAAGACATTGAGCAGCTTTTTCCAGAGATTGCGGCGGAAGCATCCTCCGTGGATTTTCTCTGGGGCATTGCCCAGAGCGCCCAGGCGATCCGTGGGGCCACCAACCTGTACAGCAACGCCTTTGACAATGGGGATACCAGCTATGAAGGGCTGGTTGCCATGGCGAAACATATGGAAATGCGCTTATAACGGATGGGGCTTCGGCCCCACCCCTATCAAATGCAGGCAAGGCCGGTCACAACCCCGGAAAAATGCAGAGTGGATAGAGGTCTTTAAAAATGGAATAGGAGGTGCAAAAATGACGATGCACAAAAAAGTAACCAGTAAGGGCGGTCTGACCATTCCGAGAGAAGCAAGGGCGGAGCTTGGGCTTTTTCCAGGCCAGGCTCTTGACCTGGAGATTGAACAGGATCGCCTGGTGTTGAAAAAACACATCAAAACCTGTCGTTTCTGCGGCAGCCCCGAGGATATCCGGACAGCGATGGGCATTGATTTCTGCCGGTCCTGTGGCCTTGAACTGGCGGATTGTATTTATTTAGAATCGGGGGATTGACATGGAAGATATGACAAAAGTAATCGACCAACTGGCCGAGATAAAACGCACCATCGCCCGGCTGAATGAGAAAAAAGCCGTGCTGGAGTCTGTGATCCTCACAGCGGCAGAGCAGGACCTGAAAAACACCAAGTATAAAACCGTACACTACAATGGCACCCTGGGGGATCGGGTGACCGCCACCAAGGCGGCCAGCGTCAAAGTGATCTATCCCAGCTATCTGGTTTCCATTTTTGGCGATGCCTACAAGGATGTTGTGAAGGAGGAAACCAGCTACAAGCTGTCCGAACCGGCAAAGCGTATGATGGCGGGGTTATACCTGAACGAATATTCTGAGCTGTCCATTGAGGATGTGCTCCGGGATATCGAAGCGCCGCCGGAAAAGAAGGAGCTGCTGAAAAAGAAGATCAAGGGCCAGCGCTTTGCGACCGACAAGAAAAATCTGATGGATATTGCCGGGCTGGACGAAAAAAATGCAGAGATTTTTGCCTACTTTGCCGCAGAGGCGGCTGTCTGGAATGATTTTCTGAAGCTGATGGCCGTGAATGGGAAGAATGATCCGGCCAGCATTGACCGGGCGTTGGAACTGATCGACAGCGCCGTGATGGTGGATGAAAGCACCAAAATTGCCGTGGAGGTCCGGGATGCTTGAGATGATCCGGACCTTTTCATTGGCGTTGTTGGTTTCTGAACCGCTGCAGGCCATTGTGACCATGCTTGCCATTGGTCTGGTCTGCGCGATCTGCGTTGATGGAAAGGATGAAACAAATGGATGAAACCGAAGTAAAGGCCGCGGAGACCGCCATGCGGGATAAGCGCCGAGGGATTAAAGGCAAGGAAAAGTGGGGCGAAAGCGCCTATACCACTGCGATTAAAGCTCTGGAAAAGCAAATGCCGGTAGAAGCAAGGGTACAGTTAAGTGCCTATGGAACATTTGAACCGCATTGCCCGGTGTGCAGCTGCCGTCTGGAAGATTATGGGTACTCAGATGATCCAGAAGAAAGTGATCTGCGGTATTGCCCAGAATGCGGAAAGCGGCTCAAGGTGGAATGTCGATGACAAGTAAAATACAAACGGATCGGGAAGCGGCCAGGGTAATTCTGGAACAGTTCAGAGGTGTTGGGCTCGTTTTTACATTACAGATGGTCAGTGATCTTGAATATATCGTTGCAAAATTTGCTGAAGGGGAAAAATATACGGATGCCCACTTTGCAAGAAAAATATTGAATGTTATGGAAACAATCTGCTGGCATAAAGATTTATCGGATAAAAAAATTACCAAAGAAGAGCTTTTAAAAAGAATTGATCAGCGTGAACAGAAAATTATAGAACGAAAACTGATTGCCTTTGAAAAAAAGCTAGATAAAGCGATGAAGCCCAAAAAGAAACGATAGTTTAACGCAAGGGGGTGTTAAAATGCCTGAACTTTCTAAAAGTATGACCAAACGGATCTACGCGCTGGCGGCAGTAACCGGGGTGCTGGAGTCTGGCAACAAGAACGATCTGCTGCACAACCTGGTCCGCGGCATTTCCGGCAAGGATTCCGTGAAAGCGCTGACCGGTGAGGAGGCCCTGCAGGTGATCCGGAAGTTGGAGCAGCTTCCGAAAAAGCCCAGAAAGAAGCAGAAAAAGGTTGAGCCGCCCGATCCTGGAGCTCAGCCGGGGATGATGTCCGTCCCAATGCAGGAAAAGGCCTGGGCGTTGATCTATGAGCTGATCGATCTGGATAAAAAGGATGGCGTGCCCAGCCGGGGCACTGCCGGTGAGCGCATGGCTGGTGCCATCCGAAAAATCCTGTATATGGACGTGGAGCTGTCCGATCCCTTTCGCTGGGTCGACGATGAACAGGCCTGGCTCTTGATCGAACAGCTGAAACGGTACGTGTCCTCTAGAAAAGCCCAGCGCCGGAAAAGGCAAAAGGGAGCCTGACATGGATCTGATGGACAAGCTGGTCCTGGAAGACCTGACGGAGGAGCAGCGTCAAATGGCTGAGCTGATCGGGCTGGAGAATTATAAAAAGCTTGTCCATGTGTTTGGCGGCAGCAGCGTGTATATTTTCAAGGAAAGTACGCTGATCAAGACCTTGCGGGACAAGGAAATTAAGGATAAGTTCAATGGCAGAAACATTACCGAGCTGGCTAAAATGTACGATCTTTCAACCAAGCAGGTGCGGAATATCTTAAATGGTGTGGATGCAGTCGATTCTGGTCAACTCTACATTACCGATTTTTTAAATGGATGAAAAAATCTTCCGAAATACTTCATTAGAAGACCAGAATCATAATAAGGTATCATTGTGACAACGATGATGCCTTATTTTTTATGGCATGGGAACGGAGCTAAACATGACAACTGGAATATCCCCGCAAGTAATCAGCGTTTTTTTATCAATTGGAACATTGATACTGGGTGTTATTGGCTATTTTTTACGAAGGACCATCAGTGATGCCGATGCCTGCCGGGCAGACATCAACGAAATGAAAGAAAAATTTGCCACCAAAGAGTCTGTGGAAAAGTTTCAGGAAGATGTTTCCGGGAAGCTGGATATTATCCAGCGTGATTTAAATCAAGTTCAATTAAATTACATACCTAAAGATGATTTTTTTAAAGAAATGTCGAAAATAGATAATAAAATTGATCGTATTCAGGATTTGATTATTGAGAATATCAAGGGAGAAAAAAGGAATGACTAAAGATGAATTGGAAATGAAGCGTCGCCTCGAGGTGGGCAACTTTGCCAGAGACAATGGCCGCGTAATCCGGGCCATCAACGTGCTGCAGGGCAAATGGGTGTCCCTGGGCTCTGTCCGAGAGGCGCTGGATGAGGTTGAGAATCTGGAGCGCTCTCTAATCTACCTGGAGCGGGCCGAGTATATGGTGTGTCGCCACGCTGAAACCAAAGAAGCGGTTGAGATCGAGGACGCCGATGACCAGAACTGCGAAGTGACCCTGACCCACAAGGGCATACAGCTGGCGCTTTACTTCATCGAGGACCCCGCAGTAAAGGTGTGATTATATGGCAAAGAAAAATCGAAAACACAGCAAAATTGATAAACTCCCCGCCGACATCAAGGAAACCGTCGAACAGATGATGCAGGCGGATTTTACATATGCAGAAATCGCGGACTACATCCGGGACTGTGGTTTCGAGATTTCCGTGACCAGCGTCTGGCGGCATGCCACCAACCTGAACGCCACCGTGGAGACCCTGCGCATGGCCCAGGAGAATTTTCGTGTCATTATGGATGAAATCGCGCGCTATCCGCAGCTGGATACCAGCGAGGGGATCATCCGGCTGTTGTCTCACCATGTGCTGGAAGCCATTAATAACATGGATGAAGAGCAATGGCAGAACATTGATCCGATCAAGCTGATTAATCAGAGTAACGCGCTGATCCGTGCCGCCAGCTACAAGAATAACATGGATCTGAAAAACAAGGATATTATGGAAGCTGGGATGGAACAGGTCAAAACCCTGGTTTTTGAAGCCATGGCAAGGGAGAACCCCAAGCTGTACGCTGAGGTTACCAAGTTCCTATCCGAAAAGCAGGAGGACCTGAAATGAGAGAAATCTATGTGCTGCACGTGATGAGCGGTATGGAGCTGGCGGTGCAGGAGCGCCTGAAGTGTGAAGGCCTGACCGAGACCATCATCCCCATGGAGGAACGCCTGGAACGTTTCCGCGGGGATTGGATCACCCGAAAGCGGCTGCTCATGCCAGGCTATGTGTTTGTCTATCTTGAAATGAACACTGATCAATATTACAAAGCCTGGAACATTCCGGGCGTGATCCGGTTCCTGGGCGTGGGAAAGCCCAGCGCACTTTCTGAAGATGAAAAAATGCAAATATTCTGGCTTTACGGAGATCGTGGGTTGTTTAAACCATCAACCATACGCAGTAGGCCAAACGGTCAAATTGAAGTAATGGACGGCCCGCTGGTGGGACATGAAAAAGACATTGTGAAGCTTGACCGCCACCGGAAAAAGGTGAAGGTGCGGATGACCTTTTCCGGAGAACCGATTGAACTTACCGTATCCGCATATTTTGTATAGGTGTTCTGGCCGTTTTTTCTACCTTTTTCGGCCTTAACATAAAGCTACACCCCCATTCTTACTTTTGCAAGGGGAACCCGATTGATGCGTCTCGGGTTCTTCTTTGCAGAATGACATACGAACCCGGAGCAGTCTTTTTTTAAAAAAGTCTGAATGGCGCAGCATGCCCTGAAACCGGTGGGTGGTGTTCTCTGAAAGCGTTCAAAAACGTTAAAACGGCGTTTAAAAATGTTCAAGAAATAAAATTTGATACGATGTTTATGTGCAAGGCCAAAACTCCGATACGGGGCAATTTGAGCCTTATTTTTGATGGAAGGAGGCATGGCCTGTGATCAACACCCAAAAGAAAAGCATTGAAGCCCTGAATGACGCCATTTCCGGGGTGCGAACCGTGAAGGATGATGCCCTGGATACACAGATTGAGCTGGCTCGGAAGGAATTTTTCTGGTACTGCAATCTGCGGGCACCGAAGTTCTATAAACGGGACCGGGCCTTTCTGGTAGAATTCTGCGAAGATCTCCAGGACTTCTATGAATCCAATGATGAGGTCATGGTGGTCAACATGCCGCCGCGGCACGGGAAGTCCCGGACCGCGGGCCTGTTTGTGGAGTGGGTCCTTGGGCAAAGCCAGGAAGAAAAAATCATGACCGGCTCTTATAATGAAACATTATCCACGAGCTTTTCTAAAAATGTCCGAAATGCCATCCAGGAGCAGAAGGCGGACAGCAGCCGGATCGTGTACTCCGATGTTTTCCCGGGCGTAAAAATCAAAGCAGGCGATGCAGCCATGAATCTCTGGAGCCTGGAAGGCGGCTACAACAATTACTTGGCGACCAGCCCGACCGGGACGGCCACGGGCTTTGGTGCGTCACTTTTAATCATAGATGACTTAATCAAGTCGGCTTCTGAAGCGTATAACGAAACCGTTCTGGAAAAGTACTGGGACTGGTTCACGAATACCATGCTGTCCCGGCTGGAAGAGGGAGGCAAGATTATTATCATCATGACGCGCTGGGCAAGCGGTGACCTGGCAGGCCGGGCCTTAGAATACTATGCAGAACAAAGCATCAAAGTCCGCCATGTCTCCATGAAGGCCAAGCAGGATGATGGCACCATGCTCTGTGAGGAAATTCTGAGCCACCGCAGCTATAAGAACAAGGTTCGGGCCATGGGTGAAGACATTGCCAGCGCCAACTACCAGCAGATTCCGATTGACATCAAGGGACGGCTCTATACCGCTGAGTTCAAGACTTATGACACCATCCCGGTCAATGACCACGGGAAACCGCTGTTCCAGGGCATTATGGCCTATTGCGATACCGCGGATGAAGGCGCGGATTATCTGTGCTGTATTATCTATGGCGTGTATAACCTGGAGGCCTACGTCCTGGACATTGTCTACACTCAGGAGCCCATGGAGGTGACGGAAAAGAAGGTTGCCAAGGCGTTCTACGAGCAGGCCGTGAACAAGGCAAAGATCGAATCCAACAACGGGGGCCGTGGCTTTGCCCGGGCTGTGGAGCGCATCCTGAAGGAACGCTACCGCAGCAACCGAACCCGGATTAAATGGTTCCATCAGAGCCAGAATAAAAAAGCGCGCATCCTGACGCATGCCAGCTGGGTCATGGACCATGTGTATTACCCGCGAAACTGGCGCGACCGTTTCCCGGACTACTACAAAGCCATGAACAGCTACCAGCGTGACGGCAAAAACGCCCATGACGATGCGCCCGATGCGACCACGGGCATTGCCGAGAACATGGAACGTGGCGGCATCCGGACATTTAGAAAGCGGGGTGTTTAAATGGGCATTAAAACATTTTTTAATCGTGTTAAAAAGGGGGTTATGGCAGGAATGACGGTAATGAAAGAGCAAGAACAAACGCTGACTGATGGCCGGATTTTATATCTGATTGACCAGTTCAACCGGAGTGCCCGGCGGGCCTGGATGTTTGTGGGGCGGCAATACTACCAGGTAGACAATGATATTCTCAACCGCCGGATCACAAAAATGGTAGAGGGCCAGAAGGTCGAGGAAACCGGAAAGGCCAACAACAAGCTGGCCCACGGCAAGTACAAAACCCAGGTAGACGAAAAGGTGTCCTACCTGCTGTCAAAGCCCTACACGCTTAAATGCGAAGATGAGCGATATGCAGATAAAGTCAAAGACACGCTGGGAAGCAAGTTTGGGTATAACCTAAGTCTTTTGGGCTATGAAGCATCCAACTGCAGCATTGGCTGGCTGCTGCCCTATATTGATGAACAGGGGCATTTTCAGACCATGGTGGTGCCATCGGAGCAGTGTATACCCGAATGGACAGACAGCAGCCACACGGAGCTGGCTTCTATGATCCGGGTCTATGATACCCAGGTCTGGGAATATAACCGAAAAAAAACCATCCACAACGTGGAGTATTGGACGCCAACCAGCTATAAACGCTTTGTGAACCAGAGCAATCTGCTGGTGCCCTATACCTATGATGGCGAGCCGGAGAACGGGCCAGTGGCCCACTTCCAGCGTGGACAGCAGTGGCAGGGATGGGGCCGGGTACCGTTCATCCCGTTCAAGAACAACCATGTTGAGATTCCAGACATTAAGTTTGTGAAAAGCTTGCTGGATCAGTATGACCTGTCCCGATCCGAGGCCGCCAACTACGTGGAGGAGGTTAAAAACCTGATCTTTATCCTGAAGGGTTATGGCGGCGAGGATATCCATGAGTTCATGAAAATTCTGAACGAGGATCGCGCCATCCCGATTGATGATCCGCAGGAAGGCGGCGTGGAGGCATTGACACCGACCATGGATATCACGGCACTGCGGGAGCACTACGAGCAGCTGAAGCGGGATATTGTGGAGGATGGGCAGTCCATCAACAAGGACCTGGATAAATTTGGGAACAATCCTTCTGGTGTGGCATTAAAGTTCATGTACGCCGGTCTGGACCTGAAGGCCGATGCCCTGGAAACACAGTTCCGCCAGGGCTTTGAGCAGCTCCTCTACTTTGTGAACCGCTATCTGGAGCTGACCGAGGGCAAAAATTACGATGATCAGGATGTTGAGATTCTCTTCAACCGCAACATGAAGGTCAATGAGGCCGAGATCATCAATAACTGCGTGGTCAGTAAGACCCTGATCTCTGAGAAAACCATTCTGGCCCATCACCCTTATGTGACGGATGTGGAGGAGGAGCTTCAGGAACTGGAAAAACAAGAAGAAAAGCAGGCGAATGATGAAATCCCAATCCAGCCGCTGCCCATAGACGAGGACGCTCATGAACAAGCGGACGGGTGAGTATTGGGAAGCGCGGATCGCAAACAGCACCTGGCGAAAATACAATGACATTGAGAAGCAGAGCCGGGATATTCTGCAGATGTACCGCAAGGCCGCCTATGACATCAACGCCGAGCTCTACGCCATTGAAAAGCAAATCTGCAAGGATGGTTTTCTGGACGAGGCGCTGCTGAACCGATATGGCCGCCTGAAAAAGATCAACGCCTCCTTTGCCAAAGTGTTAAAAGGCCTGGAAAAATCGACGACCAAGGAATTTTTCAAGAAGGTTTCCAAAGGCATGCAGGACAACTACAAAAGCATCGCGGGCGAGCTGGGCATTGACTTAAACCTGCCAAATCTCCGGTTTTTTGAAGAGCTGGCAAAGGAGCCCTGGCGCGGTGAGGATTTTTCAAAGCGGATCTGGCGAAATATGGACAAGCTGCTGGTGAATCTTAAAAATACGCTGGTGTCGGGCATGATCCGGGGGAAATCCATCACAGAGCTGGCGTTGGAGCTGGATGCGCTCATGAATCAGGGGTTTCACAATGCCCACCGTCTTGTCCGAACCGAGACCATGCATTATCTCAACGCGGCATCCCTTCAGGCATATAAAGATAGTGGCGTAAAATACGTGCAATTCTGGGCCGCCCTTGATGAGCGGACCTGTCCGCAGTGCGGAGCGCTGCATGGCCGGATTTTCAAGGTTGATAAAGCGCCGGTGTTGCCGATCCACGCGAACTGCCGCTGCTGTTATCTTCCAGTTACGGATAAAGATGAGATTGCAAAATTCCTTAAAATGGGTAATAATGGAGGTATACAGAGCGTTAACAGTTCAGCGTTATCCCGTTTAGTCAATTATGCTGAACAGAAATATGGTATAAAAAATGCTAACTTAACTGGGCTTGATGCCAAAGCAGTTCTTGGAAATTTCCGGACGCTTAATCAATTGCTTAAGGACTACCCGCAATTAGACGGCTATATCAAACATATGGATTTAAGCCGAAGTGGCGCCATGGCAGCTGGACCGAGCAAAAACTTTCAAGGCGTTAAACTGACCTTTAATCCGGATCTGTTTTCGGATTTAAGTGACTTTGAAAAATATTGTGATGATTCGGTAAAACAGCATTTTAATCCTGACGGATTGACCCCAGAGAACATCATCGCTCATGAGTTTGGACATGTGATTGAATCCTATCTGATTAAAAACAATATTAAGGGGTTACAAAACAGGGCCAATGCATGGCATGGATGCTTAATAGCAGAAAAGATTGTTCGGGACGCTGCGTCTCAGGTGACGAATGGCAAATCATTGGACGTTCTTTGTATGGAAATATCCAATTACGCAACAACTGACTTTTCCGAAACGTTGGCAGAAGCTTTTTTAGACTATTACGCAAATAGAAATAAAGCGAAAGAGCTGAGTCTAAGGATCATTGAGGAGGTAAAAAAATGGCTTTAGAAAAGAACTGTATGCTTATGCCCCGTTGGCTCCCTTATGTCATTCGTGATAAAGAAGGTTTTTGGGGGCGAGAAAAGCTTGGCCTGACCGAGGATGCCCCGGAATGGGCCAAAGAAGAATATGAAAAATGGTGGCAGGAAGAGCTGCTGCGAAGAGAACAGTTAATTAAGCTATAAAGAGTAAGCCATGTGGTGAGCTCTTTTTTTAGTGCATAAAATTTAAGGAGGCTATATGTTTAATCAAGAAAAAATCAGAGATTTAGAAAGTCGTGTAAAGCGATTAGAGGATCAACCCAATTTAGTACCAATTAAGCAAGGTCGTTTGAAGATCGAAGACGCATTAATCAAAGATGCCGATTTTGGCGTTTCGATTTCAGTCGATGCCATTGCCAAACGTTTGAAAAACATTGTGCAGAGCGAAATGACGGAGCTCAAGCCAAAAATCTGTGAAGTGGTAGAGGAGTTAAACTACGAAAAAAAAGGCACCTTTGGCTGGGCATTGCAGCAGCTTAAAAAGGGAAATGCGGTCACACGTCAAAATTATCTTAAAAAAGATGCACAATGTTTCATTGAGCCAGCCTATAATGATAAAGAACTTTTATTCTTTGCCTTGATTGATCGTAAGCAACATAATATTTTCAAACCCAATACGGATGATTTATTGGCTGAGGATTGGTTGTTAGTTGATCGGTACAACGTGAACAACTACTTCGATGAGACAGTTAAAACATACATCATTCCAGACACATCCGAAAAGTTGCTCAATTTCCAGGAAGCTTTTAAGCTGATGCGCCAGGAAGATCTGCCTGTAAAACGTAAATGCTGGAATGGTTATTGGAAGTGGGATGGGGAAACGATCTTAATTTTTACTGCCGATAACCGTATTGTCAATATCCGGGAGACGAGATTTTTAGCCAATACAATCAAAGAAATTCTGGCTGATGATTGGGAAATCGCAACAGAAGAAAACTGTTCAGTGCCCATTGTTTAAATATTATTAAATGGAGGTTTAACATGAAATTAAAAGAGTTTTTAAAAAGTAAAGGTCTTTCAGATGAGCAGATTGCAGACATTTTGAAGGCTACTGGTGAGGACGTCATGATTGATGATGGGAAGGCTGCTGCCAGAACAACAGAATTAGAGGAGCAGCTCAAAACCGCCAATGATACCATCAAGGGGCTGAAGAAGGACAATGTTGACAACGAGGCCCTGCAGCTGAAGGTGACGGAATATGAGGAACAGATTAAGACACTGGAAAAGGATAGTAAAGAAAAAATCCGCAGCATGGCCCTGGATAATGCCATTTCTGGATTCCTGAAAGAGAACAAAGCCAAGTACCCCGATTTGTTGGCAAGCAAATTTGACCGTGACAAGCTTGTGGTGGATGAGCAGGGCCAGGTTAATGGACTGGGAGAACAGGGCAAGCAGCTCATGGATCAGTACAAGGAAATGTTTCAGGAAAGTATTTCCGGATTTACGCCGCCGAGCCCAGATACAGGTTCCCAGGCATCCGGCAGCACCTATGAAAATTTGGTTAAAAACGCGGATAACATGTCCGTTGAAGAGATTCAGGCCCAGCTGGGCGAAATGAAATTTTAGGAGGTAACACAATATGGCAGTAACAAGTTTTAAACCAACACTCTGGGAAGCGGCTTTGCTTCTCAATTTTCATAACGTTTCGATTGGGGACGCGATCACAACTGCACCGACCAGTGTCCAGGGTGAAACTTGTCGTTTCAACCGGATCGGAGCAGGCACGATTAAGGATTATAGTGGATCGGTCGAGTGGGATGAGATCACGACCACTCCTGAGGACATGACCTTTGACCAGCAGAAATACTTTGCTTTCAGCCTGGATGACTGTGACGCGGTACAGCTGAAGGGGCCGGTGATCCAGGAAACCACAGCCGAGCATTCTGCAATTCTGGCAGAAAGCTATGACCGCTATATTTTGGCACAGGCCGGAGCGTTGACCAAAGCCGCCCAGAACATTGGCAGCGCGTCTTCTAAGAAGCTGGTAACGCCGAAAAATGCCTATGACTATATTGTTGATCTGGCGACGCTGCTGAACAAGCTGAAGGCACCAAAGGTCAACCGCTTTGTGGTCGTGACCGCGGATATGCTGGGCGTTCTCTCCAAAGACCCACGCTTTACATCCAATCCGAATGTACTGGCAAACGGCATTGTTGAAGGCCAGACCATCAGCACACTACAGGTGGTTCAATCTGAAGAGCTGCCTGCGAACAAAATCATCGCGCTGCATAAGTCCGCTATTGGTGCAGCGAAACAGCTTTCTGAGATTGAAGCCATGCGGCTTCAGGATTCTTTCTCAGATGGGGTCCGTGGTCTGTGCAAGTATGGCGCGAAGGTATTGCGGGAAGATGCCATTGCAGTTCTGAACTGTACCATTGGTACCATCGAAGATGTGCCGCCGACCAAGGTTGAAGTCGCTAATACTGATGCCAATCCGGTTAAAACAAAGGAAGTCACCGCATAAAGCTTGTGGGCAGGGATCACCCTGCCTGCCTTTTTAGATTGGAGCAAGAATGGAAGAACGATTATTACTAGAGCTGTCCCATTACCCCGGTTTTGGAGATTTGGATGAACCCTTGCAGAAATGCCTGATAGAGGATGCTATTGCCGAAGTAAAGAGCTATGTCAATTGTCCAGCAAAGACAGAGCTTCCGATGGAAATGAAAGCAGTTGTCAAAGAGATTGCACTCATTCGCTTTAATAAGATGGGTGCTGAAGGCATTGCCGCAACCAGTCAGAGCGGTGTCTCTGAAAATTATATTGAAGATTTGCCCGCTGGGCTTCGCAGACAGCTTAGACGTATACGAAAGTTACCGAGGTGACAAATGAGCATTAACAGTAAAATGGAAGACTACATGGTTGAAACACTGGTCAAGGTTCGAACAGCCAGCGGCTCGGATCGGCGGGAATGGACACCCAGCCGACCGATAAAGGTGTCGGTCTTTAAGATTAACGAGCAGCGCCAGACCTTAAGTCTTAAATACAGTGAAAGCACCCATACCGGGTTAACACGATGTAAGTATATCAAAGCGAATACCAATCGCCTTAAAAACACTAAAACGGGTGCCCTTTATAACATTTTAAGCGCCGCAAACGATGGACGCATGACAAATTTGCTGCTGGCTTCGGTGGAAACCGATGTCTGATAATCGTGGCTTTGAGGCCAGCATTGATCATGCAACCCTTGAAATAATTCAACGCGTGGCACAGAACATGGATAAGGCCTGTCTTGTGGTTGAACGTTCAGGCAAGCAGAACTGCCCTGTTAATTTTGGGGCTTTGCGGGCAGATATCCACCATGAAGTTACAACGACAGCCAGTGAAATTGTCGGTGTGGTTGGTAACAGCCTGGATTATGCACCAATGGTGCATGAGGGAACAGGTATCTATGAAAGAAATGGACGTGGCCGAAGGACACCCTGGAGGTTTAAGGTAGCCGCTGGAAAATATAAAGGCTGGCATACCACAAAAGGCCAAAAGCCACAGCCTTATCTGGAAGATGCCAAGCAACAGAATTTATCTAAAATTCGTGGAATTTTAGCAGGAGAATCATAATGGAAAATGATCTGATCGCTTATATTGCAGAACACGTTCCGGCATTAAAAGATAAAATCAAGCCGGTTTACACAAGTGAGCTTGAACAACCCAGTATGGTTTACGGTACCACACCAATGACCACAGGCGTGGTCAACCAAACCCAGTTAAACTTAAAAATACTGGCAAAAGACTACGATGCCTGCAAAGCAATGATTGATGCCGTCATCTGTGCATTGGATATGTCGAGCGATATGACTTATCGTCTTTACAGAGGTATCCGCTTTCGGGCAACGTTAGCAGGCGGCGGTGAACCAGTAGCCCCAGAGGCCGGTGGTTCCGAATATTTTGAAGCAACCTTATATTTTATAATCAATTGGAGGAAACGAAATGTCACTGGATAATCAAGAAATTATATTAGGCGCTGGTGAAGTCTACATGTACGAATGCCCAGCGTTAACCGATGGTGATCTGCCTGCCGACGCCGTCATTGAGACCGACGATCACAACGTTGGTCACTGCTCCGGCGGGTTCTCCATCGACTACAAACCTGAAAAGTACGATGTAAAGAACCAGTATGGCAAAACCGTCAAGAGTTTTATCACCAAAGAAGAAATCACTGCTAAAACCGGTATTCTGCGCTGGAAGTTGTCAAATCTGGCCCTACTCAGCTCTGCCATCTTTGCGGAGGATAAGCAGAAAAAAGCCCGAACCCTGACCTTTGGCGGAGGCGGCAGCCTGAAAACCGTGCTGCTTCGCTTTGTGCACGTCAAGGAGAACGGCAAAAAGATCCGGTTCACCATGATCGGCCAGGGCGGCAACGGCTTTGCCATTGAGTTCACCGACAAAGAGCTGACCGTGGACGCAGAGATCACGGCCATCGAATACCTGAAGAACTTTCTGGCTGTTTTCGAGGAGGAACTGACCGATGAAGAGGCATCAGCACTCCCAGCACCGACAAGCGACAGCTAAGGCTTGTTATTTCCTTCTGAATGTTGTATGATAAATCTATAATTTTTAGGGGGGAAAGAAAAATGAAAAGAATCATATCTTTATTTACTATTGTCCTTGTTTTACTTGTTTGCATGTCGGGGTGCGGGAATAGCGAGACGACAACTACAGAGCAAAAAACGTCACCGAGCACTACACCTACAGCTACCCCGTCACCATCTACCGCTGATGATACAGTAAACATAAAAGAAGTAGCAGTACCTGCAGATTTTATTGAAATAAACGCAGGTAATTGGAAGGGGAAAAAAGTCGTCGTTACCGGAGAGATTAATGCGATAGACAAAGAGGGAAAACTGGATGTTTTTCCAAATTGCATGATATCGCAGGAAGAAGGGGATGGTTACATCGTTTATATGCTGAGAGTTCCAGAGGGGCTTGAGAATAATACGCTTCAAGATAAAAATGACGGCGACATAGTAACTGTATATGGCGTTGTTGATAAACCACAGGAAAATACACATTGGCCAACAATTGTATCGATAATAATGGAAAAGCAATAGTTTTTAGCACTCTCGATTGAGAGTGCTTTTATAATACTCAAAACAGGAGAAAAACATGATCAACTTAAATCAATACATTGATAAAACAGCAGATTTTCAGATCGGGGACGAGGTTATCTCAGTAAAGTTACCATCTTGTAACGTTATGGCAGAGATTGCCAAGATTGAAGATACAAACACAAAAGAGGATACCAGCCTGTACTATAAAAATCGTCAGAAGGTCGCAAAAGCCCTGTTGAATTTTAATACAGCGAACCGCGCCTTTACAGATGAAGAAATGGATGAAATTCCACTGCAGGCCATTGATGATATCATTAAAACGGTCATGAGTGCGAGAATTGAGGTGGGCGCTGACCCAAACTCAAACTCCCAATCCCAGACGGAGACATCGGCGAAGCAGTCGTAAAAAAATACTTCAAACAAGAGGATTGGGAGAAAAACTATATTCTTTCCACAGCCGAAATTAAGCGCATTGCATACTATACCGGTCTCAATTTTATGCAGGTCCTGAATCTTCCATTCGGGGCTTATTTAGTTTACCGGAAAGAGTCCTGGATTGACGCGCTTAATAAAACAGAGGATGGCCGGGAACTTCTTAAAAATCTCTGGCGTCTCAGTCAGACAAAAGCGGATTTAACGGCTGTCCGGCAGAAAACGAGGTGATTTAAATGCCAGGATTGACAGGCGGTATCTCTCTTGCGCCTCTTAAGGTAGAGCTCAAAGCAGATATTACCGGTTTTAAGTCCGATATGGAAAAAGCCAGGGTAACGGGTGTTACTGAGGCCGAAAAAATTAGCAAATCCCTCGAAAATACGGCTAAAACAGGTGAACGCTTATCCAGTGTCGGCAGCAATCTGACGAAATACGTATCACTCCCACTTGCTGGGGTTGCGACAGTGGCTGGAAAAATGGCAATGGACTTTGAAAAATCCATGGGGATGGTTTCCACACTGTTAGACGGCACAACAGAACAGGTCAAAGACCGTACAGCGGAGCTGTCTGAAAGTGTGTTGAATGTTTCCAAAGATACCGGCGTTGCCGCTAAAGACATATCCGGAGGGCTTTATGAGGTTATTTCGGCTTATGGAGATACTGCGGATAGCGCTAAAATTCTGGAGGTTGCGGCCAAAGGGGCCAAAGCCTCTGGAGCCAGCACGACCGATACCATTCGTCTCTTATCTAGCGTTACTAAGGGTTATGGAGATACCAGCTTCGAAGCCAACCAAAAAGTGGCGGATCTGGCGTTCTTGACCGCCAAGCTTGGGCAGACCACTTTTCCAGAACTTGCAAGTTCAATTGGTCAGGTAGTTCCACTTTGTGAGAATTTAAAAGTTAGTCAGGAAGAGCTTTTCGGCGTAATGGCCACGGCAACGGGCGTCACAGGAACCGCTTCCGAAGTAAGCACGCAGTTAAAAGGCGTTTTACAAGCGCTTATGTCTCCAACTGAAAGTATGATCGTTCTTATGAATGATCTTGGTTATGCTAACGGGCAAGCCATGATGGAATCTCTTGGGCTTCAAGGATCAATCAATACGATCGTAAAAGCAGCAGAGGATTCAGGTAAGCCGCTTCAAGATTACATCGGAGAAATTAATGGGCAGATAATTGCTCTGGCGCTTGCCGGAGCTCAATCCGAAAACCTGACAGAAAAAACCAAGGCGATGATGGAAGCCAACGGCGCAGCAACCGAGGCTTATGAAAAAAGCCAGGATAACATGGGCGCTAAGTTTGAGAAGGCCATGAATAAAATCATGGTTTCACTCATTGAACTTGGCGATGCGGCAGCACCCACCCTGGAAAAAATTGCGGACATGATCTCAGATGTGGCGGACTGGTTTGGAAGTCTGAGCGATGAGCAGCAGGAGAATATTTTAAAATGGGGCGGTCTTGCAGCAGCAGCCGGTCCGGTCTTGAAGCTGTTCGGCGATGGTATCCAAATGTTCACTAAACTGACACCTGCTATAGCTGGTTTATCAAAAGGTTTTGATGTCCTAAGTGGCGCCGGAAAATCTGTAACCAGAACGGTGCCGAAGGCAACCTCGGTGGCTAAAGACCTTGCTAAAGAGGTTGGTGGCCTACCAGCGCTTTTAAAACCGGCGGCCAAAGAAGCCACGGAGTTAGCTACAGCTGGCGGTAGTATTGCCAAAGCCTTACCGGATGCTTCAAAAGTTATTGAAGGGGTCGAATACGCCATTGATGGGATACCAAAAGCAGCTGCACCAGCTGCGGAGTCCTTAACAACGGTTGCGGGTGCTGCCGGTGAAGCAGCAACAGCAGTCGGCGGTGGTTCTGGGTTAGCCGGGACGCTCTCCAATGTTTTAGGCTCTTCTCTTGGAACAGCAGCTATTGGAGTGGGCGCATTTGCCGTTGCCGCAGCAGGGATTGGTGTGGGCATTGCAGAAGCATATAAACAGATGAATGCGGATGTGGTGCCAGAGGTAGATCTGTTCAGCGAAACCATTGATACTGCGACCAAACGCATTGCAGACAGCTCAGGGATGGGCGCGTCCATTGCGGCTGAAAACACCGTTAAAATATCCGATGCCACCAAGGAAGCCCTGGGGGCCTATATGGAGCTGGATGACGGTGTCACGCAGTCCCTTTACAATATCGGATTGAATTCTGAAAATATTACTGCTGAGACCACCAACACTATTTTTACAAATTTTGCATCCATGAGTCAGATGCTCATTGACAAGGAAAATGAAACGTACAATACACGCATTGAAGCTTTAAGCACTTTTTTAACCAGCAGTTCAACCATGGAAGCCGCCAGTGGTCAGGCGATCCTTGATCAGATCAACCAAAGGCATTCTGACAGAATTTCAAGTACCGAGGCTATGCAGGCCCGGCTGACCGAATTACAGACGATTGCGGCAGCCAATAACGGGCAGCTCTCCCGAGAAGAACAAGCAGAGCTTAAGAGCATTCAGGATCAGATGCGTGAGGACGCTATCGGTGCCTTAACGCAGACAGAACAGGAAGCCGCGGTCATCCGTGCCCGTATCAAGGAATACCAGGGGCGCTTAAGCGCAGAAATGGCCTCCGAATTAATCATCAAAGCCAATGAAGCCCGTGACGGTGAAATCAAGGCCGCCCAGGAAAAACGGGATGGCATTATTGTTCAGGCTGAAGGGCTCAGACGGGCCGGAGATATCACACAGGAGCAATACGATGAGATGGTACGCGCAGCCCAGGAAGGCTGTGATCAGCAGATCAGCGAGGCAGAAAGAACCTGTGACGGCGTCAAAAAAGAAATCGAAGAAGGTACGCCTGGTATCTTGAATGCTCTTAACATCCAGACAGGAGAAATGTTATCCCCATTTGAAATATTCAAGGAAAATGTACTCGGTATTTTCAATAGCATAGCTGCTTGGTGGGATAATTTACCCTTTAATAAAGGTGTTTCAGTTACAGATCGGATTAAAAATAGTTCAGGCTATTCTCATAGCTATAATGGCGTTGAGAACGTCCCCTATGACGGATACCGCATCTATGCCCATAAGGATGAGCGTTTGCTGACAGCTGAAGAAAATGCCGCCTACACCCGGATGCTCTCTGGTAACTCAGGCGGTATTCATCAGGAATTCAACTTCTACGGCGACAATAACAGCCCATCCGAAATTGGACGGGCAGCTGAAAAAGCCATGCGGGATATCCCGACAACACCTTAAGATCGGAGGAAAAATGAAATACGAAAGCATTGAACTCATCAACGAAAATAACGGACACCATGTGCTGTTTGAAAGCTTTGTCCGGGACACCGGTTTTCTCCTCCAGGACTTTGATCCGGGGGTGGCACCAGCAAGCTTTAAAACGGCGAAAGGCTACGGACAGGACGGGGTAACGAAATACTCGGCCCCCCTGGATATTCGCAATCCTCGTTTTACGGCCTCCATTATCGGGAACGGCCTAGCAGAGATTGAGATTCTGAAACAGGAGCTTGACTTTGTCATGAACCCCAAAGATACGCTAACCCTGAAAGTCAACTATGAAACCCATGGCACGCATCCGGAATCCAAGATCATTCACGGATCACCGGATCAATCCGTGGACTACTCCACCAACTATAAAACCTCCAATGACTTCCTGCAGGAGTTTAAGGGTGGCCTTGACTGTTTTAATCCGTTTTATACGGACCCGGCAGACAGCCGGATTGCACTGACAAGCTGGGAAGGCGGTTTAACCTTTCCTTTTACACCGCCTTTTACCCTGGCCCATCGCGGCGCACCCACCATATCGGTTTTTAATGATGGGCATGTAAAGACACCCGTACTGATTATTTTTACCGGCCCGGCAGTCTATCCAAAGGTTACAAACCAGACTACCGGTGAGTTTGTGGCCGTGCGAAAAGAGTTGCTGGAGGATGAAACCCTCTATATCAACACAGCCTACAGCGAGAAGTCCATTGAAATTGAAAAAAACGGTGTCCGGCGTAATGGTTACAACTATATCGACCAGAACAGCTTTTTATCCTTTAATCTGGCAGTGGGTGACAATATTTTAGAGTACAGTAACGGGCGTACCGATTTAACCAATGCCGTCGAGGTAAGGTATCGGCGGCGCTATTTAGGCATATGACAGAAAGGAGGAAACTCAATGGCAGAAAGAAGCGGATTTTTTAATCTAAAAGAATATACACAAGATGACCTGATGGCTTATTACAAGAACAGCTTTATGTCCGGCATCCGGGTCGAGGAAGACGGCACCATGAGCTATAAGGTAACCGCGGGCAGTGGCAATGTTTCGGTTGCGCCAGGGTACGCGAACGTCTGCGGTATTTTTAATGAATTGACCACCCCAAAGACGTTGACAGTGCCCAAACCTACAAACTATATGCGCATTGACCGCGTTGTGGTTCGCCTGGACTACAGCGCCATGAACTGCCTGGTGGAGCTCAAACAGGGTACTGAGGCCAGCAGCCCGCAGCCGCCTACACTGCAGCGGGACGGTGTGCGCTATGAACTATCTCTTGCACAACTAAAGGTGGGATTGACCGGCGCCATCACAGTGTTGGATGAACGTCCCTATAAAGCTCTTTGCGGCGGCATGGGGCCGAGAAATCCCACGGAGATGAACACCTGGTTTCAAAATTTCCAGGAGGTCGTGGAAAAATGGTTCCGTACCCAGCAGGGAACCGGATGGCGGCAGATTTTTGAGATTAACGAAGGCGAAAGCTTTCCGGACGAAGCGGAGGCGGGTGCCTTATGCCGGGTTTACAAGAAATAGAACAGCCAACCAGTATCCGTTTTTATAACGAAGAACGCGAGTTTATCGGTGAGATTGATAATTTCACATCCGCCGTTTATGTCAGACGCTGGGAGACCTTTGGGAATTTTGAAATACATTTCACCGAAGATCGTCCGGATCTGTTTGTTCCAGGCTACTATATCATGATCAACAATGATCGTTATCGAAACGGCATTATCCAGTATTACAAAAATGACAGCGATGGCTATGAACCCAAAAGTTTAAAAGACATTGTCATCAAGGGCTTTTCCCTACTTTATCTGCTTTATTGGCGGCTGACAGAGCCGCCTGCTACCAATAACGGTTATTGGGTCTGGAATAACAAACCGGTTGAAGATATCATGTGTGATCTGGTTAATGAACAGGTGGTGCATCCAGCCGATCCTGCACGAACCGCCAAAGAAATGCGTGTGCTCCAAAGTCAGCACCGGGGCATTAAAATAACGTTTCAGTCCCGTTTCAAATATTTAACAGATGAACTCTTTGAATTGTCCAGACAGTCCGGCCTGGGGCCGGTTATCTGGCTGGATACGGATAATAAGCAGTTTGTGTTTGAAGTGCTCGAAGGCAAAGACTGCACACACCGCATCGATAACCCCAATAGCTATATTTTTTCCAAGGGGAGCGGAAAAGTCACAAAACGTACCTACACCTATTCTTGTGAAGGTGAAAAAAACATGGCCTATATCGGAGGACAGGGTGATGGAGATGAGCGGGAAGTCGTTAAAATCAATGCGCATCTGACAGGCCTTCAACGAAAGGAAATGTTTATTGATGCCCGTGATATTGCCGAAGGCGAAACGGACTCTTTGTTGGACCGTGGAAAACTTAAGCTTTCAGCAGCCGCAGCGACTGTTTCCTATATATTTGATGCAGACACTCAAGATTACGGGCGTTCCTGGGACTTAGGCGATCTTGCCACCTACGTGGATGAAAATGGTTTTGTTGAGGATAACCGCATCACCCAGGTCCGTGAAGTCTATGAAAACAGTGTCCTGAAAATAGCCCCTACCTTTGGCTATGGCAAGCAGACCTTTGTGGATAACCTCCATGCGAACACGGTCACCATGACCAATGAACGGGTAGGGATTTCAGGGAAGTTTAAAGATTTATACGCAGAAAATGCCACCATCAAAAACGCCATAATCGAAAAGGCGGACATCAAAGACCTCAACGCGGTTACGGCCACCGTTGAAACCCTACGAGCCCAAACCGCAGAAATCCAAGTGCTGGTGGCAGACAAAGCCAGTATCGGCGATCTGAATGCCGCCACGGCCCGGATCACCGAGCTGGAGGCCGACACGGCCGATATCCGAAAAGCCATCATTGACGTGGCCCACATCGGGGACCTGACCGCCATTACCGCGGATATTACAAGCCTTAAAGCTGATGTCGCGGACATTGATACGGCCATGATCGGCAAAGCCGACATTGACCTTGCCAACATTAAGAATGGTTGTATTACTACGGCGATGATCGGTACAGGTGTTATAGGCACCACGCAGATCGCAGATGGAAGTATCACCGATGCGAAAATCGTGGGGTTAACCGCGAATAAAATTACCGCTGGGCGGCTTGATGCTGCCCAGATCGAGGTTGTGAACTTGAACGCGGCGAATATCACGGTTGGTACCATCAACGGGGTGCAGATCGCACCCGGGGCCATCACAGGAGACAAATTAGCACAGCAGGTCAACGACCAGATCACAGGCGCTGCTAACGCCGCGCAGCAGGCCCAGACTACCGCTGACGGTAAGAACAAGATTTACTACCAGGCTACCCAGCCCGGACTTACGGGCAATAAGGAAGGAGATACCTGGTTTGACACCGCTAATGGCTATCGGGCGTATATATGGAACGGCACAGCGTGGAGCTTAAGCCCGTTTGGAAGCGCAGCGATTGCAGACGATGCGGTAACCCTGGCGAAGGTTGGGGCAGATTTGCAGTCCTTTATGGATGGCATTAACAATAAAGCCTTAGCGGCCCAAACCAGCGCGGATGGTAAAAATACGGTCTTTTATCAGGCCACTCAGCCGCCGATAACCGGTCGAAAAACCGGCGATACCTGGTATAACACAGCTAAGGATAACGCTATTTCAAAATGGGATGGCGGCAAGTGGACCGAGATCACCTTTGGTGCTGGGGCAATCTCGGACAGTATTATATCTGCTGAGAAATTGTCAACGGATATAGCTAACAAGTTAAACACTGCCGCCAGTGATGCGGCGACAGCTAAGGCGACAGCTGACACGGCCAAAGCCAATGCCAGTGCTGCTCAGACAGCCGCCAACGCAGCAAAAGATGCGGCAGCGGCAGCGGATATCCTGGCAAAGGCCGCACAGACCAGCGCCAACTCAGCCCAGACAACCGCAGACGGTAAAAACACCGTCTTTTACGCAGCTACAGCGCCGCCTGTCACTGGGCGGAAAACGAACGATATCTGGTTTGATACAGCGGGCGACAACCGCATGTATTACTGGAATGGTACGGCCTGGACACTCAGACAATTCGGCACGAACGCCCTTGCGAATCTGTCCATTACCAATGCTTTAATCGCCAATGCGGCCATTGACAACGCGAAGATCGCTAACCTGGACGCCGGGAAGATCACAACGGGCATTATCAGCGCAGACCGTATTGGAGCGGGAAGTCTGACAGTAGGGAAACTCACAGAAGCGGCTCTGACCGAAATTCAGAAACCCGCGGTCGACGCCAAGGCCGCCGCCGATGCAGCAGCCAACGCGGCAGCGACCGCACAGGGAACCGCCGATACGGCCAAGACCAACGCTGCCAGCGCCCAGAGTGCAGCAGACGCAGCCAAAGCGACGCTGGCAGCCTGGTGCTACAACAACAACCTAACTTATATCGATGGAGGTGATATTTATACGGGGACGGTCACAGCAGCGAAGATCGCAGCAGGGGCCATCAGTACCGAGAAATTAGCGGCGAACGCCATTACGGGCGATAAGATTGCCGGTAAGACCATCTCCGCGGACAAGATTGTGGCAGGAACCATCACAGCCAACAGCGGTGTCATCGCCAACGGGGCTATTTTGACTGCCATGATCGGTGATGCGCAGATTGGTACCGCGAAGATTGCGAATCTCGCAGTCACTGGCGCAAAAATTGCCAACGCGACCATCACCAACGCCCAGATCGCGGACGCCACTATTCAAAGTGCGAAAATTGCGGCTCTGGATGCAGGTAAGATTACGACAGGTATCCTGGCAGCGGCCCGAATTGCAGCAGGTAGTATCACAGCCGATAAGCTGGCAAGTAAAAGCATTACCGTGGGTCAGATCAACGATGCCGCCATCAAGGCCATCAATGACTTAATCACGATTGGTGCCAGAAACCTACTTCGAAACAGCGGCACGCCGACCACCAATACAACTTATGGCACACGCGTATTCAACACATCCGGTCTGAAGCCGAACACAAAGTACACCTTTGTAGTAAACGGCTTTACCAGCTCCGCCAGCCAGAAAATCGGTTTATGGTTTAACGGCGGGAGTTCGGGCGGATTCTTTGTCAATCCGACCACCACGGCCAAAACCCAGTTTGTGGTCTGTACAACGCCCGCAACGCTGACGACGACCAACGTCAATATCTACAACTACCCCAGCGGCTCCACCAGCTGTACCATCAACTGGGCCTGCCTTTACGAGGGCGAAATCAAACCGCCAATGGACTGGACACCCGCGCCAGAAGATGATACTACGGCTATCGCTGAAAATTCTATTGCAAACTGGTGCTATAACAACAACCTGACCTATATCAACGGCGGAAAAATCTATACCGGAACCGTAACAGCGACCCAGATCGCCGCCAATGCCATTGTCGCAGGGAAGATTGCCGCCAATGCGGTAACAGCCAGTACCATTGTGGCCGGTGCAGTAACCCTTGATAAACTCGCCGCCAATTCTGTTAATGCCAGTAAAATTGTGGCAGGCAGTATTACAGCGGCCCAGCTGGCGGCTAATACCATCACAGGGGATAAGATCGCAGCAACTACCATCGCTGCCGGAAACCTCGCAGCTAACAGTATCACCTCGGATAAGATCGTTGCCGATGCCATCACGACAGCCAAAATCGCTGCGAAGGCAGTCACGGCCAATGAGATCGCCGCAGGGACCATCACCGCAGCCCAGATCGCGGCCAACGCCATCACAGCGACGCAGCTGGCAGCTGGTGCTGTTACAGCAGTCAAGATTGCAGCCGGACAGATCACAGCGGACAAAATTGCTGCAGGGGCTATTACAGCCGATAAATTTTACGGGACGGCGATCACATCAAATAACTATGTAGCCAACAGCGCCGGGATGAAAATCAATCTGGCGAACGGCACCATCGACACCAAGAATTTTAAGGTGGACAGCGCCGGAAACGTCGCAATGACTGGAACACTAACCATGCAGGGAGCGCAATCTATGACGGTTAAGAACGCTTCAGCAACACTGGTTGGGACAGTAGCCTTCAAAGCCGTCAGCGGCCAGACCTGGAGTCCGGGGGCTTTAAACGTGCTTGGAAAAGACCTTTTGCACCTGGCTGCCGGAGACGCTTCAACCACAAAAGCTTTCGTAGAAGGCTATGCTGGCGGTTATAATCTCTTTGAGATGGGCCGAGAAGGGAGCAACTATGGCGTATGGATAGGGACAAGCCCAACCGCCAGAATCGGTGTGAGTAATGCGCAGTCCCCACAGGTCTATGCCGAGGGATGTACCAAAGAAGTGGACTTCACACCAGCGAGCGGCTTTTCGAAAATGTCTGGATACATGAACAAAATTATTTATAATGCTTTTGGGAAATTTTGTTTTTTAGCCTTTACCCTGTCAGGTAATATCACAGCGGGCCCTTGGGTAACGGTATTAACATTACCAGCAGGCTACCGCCCAAGCTTAGCGCTGACATACTCTGGTAACAATGGGATTCGGGGCTTGAGTCAGATTCGCATAAATCCGAACGGAACTGTCCAGGCCTGGGGACAAAGTAATCTTTCGGATATTTCATATACTGCGTTTTATTATGTAGCATAAAGGAGGTGACCGTCATGTTGTCTGGTAAAGATATTAAAATATACATTACTGAGTTTTCGCGGATTGATTTAGAAGACATCTGCGAGTTTCATGCGGTTCTAAACAAAAATAGCCCTTATGATCTTGATATTGGCAGAAAAGTATTCGATTCAACACGGTATTATCAAAATCAGGAACAGATTTTAAAGGACGAATCTGAATTTACAGCATACGTTTATAGCGTTCAAAAACAATTAATCAATACAATGGAGGAAAATTAAAATGTTAGACGGAAGAAATAGAACCATTAGTCTTGTTGAGTATTCAAAAATCGGGGATGACCGCATCTGCCAGTTTTATGCCAATACTAACAGCGACGCTCCAGAAACAATGGATATGGGGCGTTCTATTTTAAACCAGGCCCTGTACAAAGCCAATCGGGGTCAGGCGATGAAAGACCAGGCGGACTTTGAAACTTATGCATACAGCGTTCAAGATGAAATGATTGCGGAAAAGAACAAAAAACAGGAGGTTACAGAATAATGAAAACTGTCAAAATGACCAATCAGGAAATCATCAATCACATCAACCAGATCGGTGAAATTATTGCCGTGCGTCTGCCCGCAAAGGCTTCATACGCTTTAAACAAAAACAGAAAGGCCTTTATTAAAGAATATGATTGCTATTTTGAGGAATTCACTAAGCTTCAGGAAGAGTACCCAGAGGGCGGCGATGCTTACCAAAAGGAGCTTATTGATCTATTGAGTATTGAAAATGAGGTACCCATCCACGCTGTCCCAGAAGCCATTTTGGAAACTGCCACCCATGACTTAAGTCTGGAAGTCTTTCAGGCCCTTGAGTTTATGCTGGAGGAATAAAAGATGCCCGTTAAACAGTATACCGAATATGAAAAACAGACAGACGGTTCATGGCTTGAGCAGCATGCAAAAACAGATCCAGAACAGATTGATGGAACAATAAAACAGCTGGATTTCACATTGGCATCAGGCTTTTCAAAAGTATCAGGCTATGTCAATAAATTAATCTATAATGCCGTCGGCCATTTTTGCTGGCTTTCTTTTACCCTTTCGGGGCTTATTCAAGCTCAAACGTGGACAAAAGTATTGACAGTTCCTTCGGGATATCGACCGGAAGCAAGTATCGTAACCCCAGGGGCGCAGGGAGTACGTGGCGCTTTCCAATCACGTATTGATGCAGATGGAAACGTCTATGTTTGGGCAGAAAGCACGTTGACGGATGTCAGCGGATGGACATTGTATTATGTGAAATAGGGCCGAAAGGCCCTTTTAAATTGCAAAGAGGAGGTACAGGCCAATGACCGAGTAGCAGGTTTTCGGCATTATTGTCGCATTTTAAGAATAAATCAAGAAGGAGAATCATGATGAAAATTAATTTATCTAAAATTGATGTTGGTACAATTGTAAGAACAGGAGCAGCTTTTATTGCATTGATCAATCAGATTTTTGCAATCACCGGCTTACAGCAAATTCCGTTTGATGATCAAGCGGTTTATCAGTGGCTCTCTATGGGGGCTACAGTGATTACTTTCGCGATCAATTGGTGGAAAAACAACAGTTTTACAAAAGAAGCTCAATTAGGAGACCAGGTTAAAAAGGCAGCTAAGGAAGATATAGTAGTTGCAAACAAGATCGAAAAAATGCTGAAAGAAAATGAAGAGGCAGCCCAAGCGGCGGTCAGAAAGGCGGCTTAATATGGCATTGGAATACTACAATGCAATCGTAGAGTTTGGTGATATGAACGATGACGTTCTTTTTTTACAGAGACAACTTCATATCTGTGGATTTAATCCGGGATTAAAAGACGGAGACTTTGGCAATGGCACTGGCAATGCATTGGAAAATGCTCAGATTTACTTTGGAATTGCAGCAGATCGGATTGCTGGTCCTCAAACCTGGAGAAAGCTGTACGACTACTGTGCAAAGATTCAGGAGCAGCTGAACCTTATTGGCGGCTTCGCGTTGGTTATCGACGGGAACGTCGGCAGCCATGGAACGGCTACAGTGGAAGCGTTCAAGACTTTCCAAGTTCGGGGAGGAAGAGAACCAGACTGGTGCTGTGGTCCGGTAGAGGAACAAGCGCTAAATATGGTAGACTTCATGAAAGCTATGCCGTCTGGAAATGCCAGTGTTCCATCATCCTCCAGCCTGATTGTACCAACTCAATCCGGCAGACTGGATGGGGTTAAAATCTATATTCCGGCAGGACATGGCGGCTCTGATCCAGGCGGTGTTGGAAACGGTCTGCGAGAATCAGATGTTGCACTTGCCTATGCTACCATTTTAGGAAGCATCTTGCAAGGATATGGCGCAACGGTCTTGCTGGGGCGTACAGGGGATTATTACAAATCCCTGGCGTCACGTGTTCAGGAGGCGAACAACTGGGGGGCAAACCTCTATGTGTCCTGTCATGAGAATGCTTATGGTGATCCAGCTGCCAATGGTTCAGAGGTTCTCTTTGTATCCGAAAGCGGAAATCAGCTGGCTGTATGCAGTGTCAATGAGCTGTCGGCGGGGCTTGGAACGACCAACCGCGGCGCAAAATATCAGGATGACTATGAAGTGGTCTATTCCGATATGACTGCGGTAATCTGTGAACCGGGCTTTATTACAAATGCTGGAAACGCCGGATTCATGAACAACGAGGTTGGCCTTCGAAATCAAGCTCAGTGTCTGGCAAATGGTATTGTAAAGTATTGTGCATAGAAAGGGAGGCTCTGGGCCTCCCCCAGAGCCTTATATGGTGAAAATATGAACAGTTTTATTCCATGGATTGGCGGGAAACGGCTCCTTAGAAAATCCATCACGGAACTTTTTCCAAAGGATTTTTCCCGTTATATTGAAGTGTTTGGCGGTGCAGGCTGGGCTCTCTTTGCGAAGGAAAAGCATGCAGAATTAGAGGTGTGGAATGATTATGAAGGGCAGCTGGCGAACCTGTTTCGCTGTGTAAAATACCACCCGGACGCTGTGAAGCAAGAACTGTCCCTGGTCCTTAACTCCAGGGAGTTTTTTGAAGATTTCAAAACTCAACTCGATCTTAGAGGCTTAACCGATATCCAACGCGCTGCGCGGTATTTTATGATTATCAAGACTTCTTATGCAGCGGATCGGCGGACATATGGGGCTGTGAAGAAAAACATTCAAAAGAGTATCTCATATCTTAGTGATATCTCAGAACGCCTCAACACCGTTGTTGTTGAGAACAGGGATTTTGAAAGTTTGATTCGTGTGTATGATCGACCGACGGCGCTTTTTTATTGTGATCCGCCTTACCACAAAACTGAACAGTATTATACGGCTGAGTTTAAACAGGAGGATCATGAGCGTTTAAAAGCCTGTTTAAAAGGCATAAAAGGGCGTTTTGTACTAAGTTATAATGATGATGAGTACATACGAAGTCTTTATAAAGATTTCAATATTCATGAAGTATCCAGACGAAACTCATTGCTGGAAAGATACGATATTAAAAATAAAGAATATAAAGAATTGATAATTACAAACTACTAAAATATTTTTTTTAACAGATAAATAACCTATTTAGTTATAATGCCACAGTTACCGTTATGATATTATTCAAAGTGATAGAATATCATAGGGGTGATACCGTGATTAAAATACATTTGTCCAGACTACTAGGAGAAAGAAAAATGAACCAGGCAGAACTGGCAAGGCTTACTGACATCAGGCCAACGACAATAAATGAATACTATCATGAGTTGGTTGAGCGGGTAAATTTAGAATATCTGGATAGAATATGTGAAGTACTTGATTGCCCGATTGATGAGCTCTTAGAGTATTTGCCAAATCAAGCAAAAAGACAGTGGAAAAAAGAAAAATAAAGAAGAAAATTAAAGTGTTTTAATGGTATTAAAAGGCTTTTTAAATAAATGAAAAATAGCGTTAAGCTATAAAAGATAGAAAACAGCAAAGAAACAACAATATATAATGATAAAACATTGAAGAGAAGCAATTACGTTCAATCATACGTGACCGCTTCTCTTTTTTTGTGTTTTGCGTGAAAAAGTTTTGTATTTTGTGCGAAAAGCTACAATATTTCCTTTTGCGGCGCGGCAGCGGCCGGCGCTTATCTCATGCGCAGGGGAAAGATGGAGAGCGGCGCAGATATCATCACGCCGCTGTGTAAATACAATGATGGCGCTGCGCTGCTGGTCGGCGGGGTGTTCGGCGTTTTCGGCTACCTTATTGAGTTTGTGATCTCAGACCTGTTTGGGGTAAATGTGCTCAATCTGGCAGGCTGGACCGATACGGTTGCTATCACCGTTTTCCTGAACGGCCTGCTCACCCGTCTCACACTGGGGACGAGCGGTTTCTTTGGAAAATGGGAAGGGGAAAAGCATGTTTTCCTGCCGGATAAAAACAGGTTTACCTTTCTGCTGGTCCTGGGCGCCGGCAGCAGTCTGTTGGTAGGCTGTATCACGGTGGCGCTTGGACAGATGGGGCTTGACGGTTCCCAGGAAGCTATGTACCTGTTTAACAACATGGGGTCTTTTGCCTTTGGGATTGCGGCAATCTGTTTCCTATGGCTGCCGATGAAGCTGCCAATGGAAAACCTTCACCAGATCATTTTACCGGCGGCGACCACTGTCCTTACGGTTTTTGCGGTAACCCAGAACGCAGTTTTGTCGATTATCGGCGGTGTTATTATCGGTATGATCGGCGCAGTTCTCTGTGATATTGCGGCGCGTACTTTCAATACGAATACCGACAGCCATATCGACCCACCGGCTTTTACCATCGCTGTACTGCAAATTTTTAATTTTTCAATTTTGCCAATGCTTCTGGCATGATCATAATGCTCCCTAATTAAATTATCATATAAAGAGGAACGCCTGACAGCAGGCGTTTTTCTTTTTGAGAGGAAAGATGTGCAGTGAGAATAGTATAAAAATGGGTATAAACAAGAAAAAGTTGAAAATAAGGAGAAATACAATGCTTATATATGCTGTTAATCTCATTTATCTCTTGTTTTTCCTACTTGTATATCTACAGGATCGAAGAAGACTGATCAATGGGTTTCTGTTTTTTATTTTATTGATGATCAGCGGTCTTTCACTTGTCATGCTGGCGGGTGAAACAGGAAATCCGTTTTTATTTTTCCTGCTTGTTATTATCGCAATGGCAGCCGTCCTGCTTCTGTTTACAGGCGTGTTTATTATTCTGGCAATTTCTTTTTACAGCGCCGTGAACCTGCTGAGAAAGGAAGGGCGCAGCAAAGCCAATCTACTCAGTTTGCTGGTAGGCATCGGTATTCTGCTGTGGCTGGTTTTGGGAATGGTTTCCTTTAAAAATGTCGAGATCAACGATGTACTCTCAGTTATTATGCTGGTGGTCAACACAATCTTATTATACCTTCTGCTCGTGTTTTCAAATTTTATTTTGTCATCCTTTATTTATGGGATTTACAGGCCGTTTTTCAGGCAGGATTACATGATTGTACTGGGTTCTGGCCTGATGGGCGGGAATAGAGTTACGCCGCTGCTGGCTGGCCGGATCGACAGGGCCCTCAAGGTTTACCGGCGGCAGGCGGATAAAAAAAAGAAACCGCCCATGCTTATCATGTCTGGCGGCAAGGGCGGCGATGAGCAGATTGCCGAGGGCGAAGCCATGAAGCGGTACGCCCTGGAGCAGGGGATTCCAGAGGATCGTATTCTGGTCGAGGATCAATCTGAAAATACCTATGAAAATATGCTGTTTTCCAGACAACTCATCGAAAGCCGGGAAGCGGATATGAAACACCTGCACATTTTGTTCTCAACCTCCAATTATCATGTTTTCCGTGCAGGCATCTATGCCAGAAAGGCAGAGCTTAAGGCTCAGGGCATTGGCGCGAAAACAAAATTCTACTTTTGGTATAACGCACTGCTTAGGGAGTATGTGGCAATTCTGGCGATGCATAAGAAGACGCATATTGTCTGCATGCTTATTTTGCTGGTCATTGTGGGACTTGCAAGTCTTCTGATACACCATCCGGATATTGTTACCCAATTTATTTAAAAAATAGTGTTGCTTTTCTCCAAAGACTGTGCTAATATACCTATTAAAGAATTTACGTTATTATGTAATTACATTAAAACATGAGAGCTGCACATTATTTTCAGTAGGGGAAATATAATAGGGTGCAGGCGTGATCCAGAGGAGGAGTTAATAATGAGAACATTCGTTGTTGGAAAAGACGGAAGCATGTCCCTTGAAGAGGTAAATAAGCCAAGATATGATGAGCACCAGGCATTGGTTAAAACAATTGCCTGCGGTATGTGCGGTACAGATGTCAAACTGCTTCACCGCACTTTTAAGGGCTTTCCAGAGTCGGTATACCCGATTATGCTGGGCCATGAAGGCGTGGGAGAGGTCGTTGAAGTCGGCGCAAAGGTAAAGGGCTTAAAACCTGGCGATAAGGTGCTGCTGCCCTTTGTCGATCCAGACGAGGAAAATCTGCCTGGGCTTGGCTCAGGCTGGGGCGCGTTGAGCGAGTACGCTGTAGTATGCGACCCGCAGGCTTACCCGGAGGGAGAAGCGCCGGAATGTGCTTATGCCCAGACTGTGCTTGATGACGACCTGGACCCGGTAGACGCGGTTATGATCATCACCTTCCGCGAGGTTTTATCCTCCATCCGTTACTTCGGTATCCAGCCCACAGACTCTGTTGTGGTCTTTGGCTGCGGTCCGGTTGGGCTGACCTATATGAAGTTCATGAGACTGCTTGGGGTTAAAAATCTGATTGCCTGCGACATTGTACCGGAAAAACTGGAACAGGCCAAAGCGCATGGCGCTACACATCTGATCAACAGCAAGGATCAGGATGTGCGTGAGGAAGTACGGAAGATTTTCCCAGAAGGCGTGGATTTTGTACTGGACGCCGCCGGTTCACCAGCCATTGTAAACCAGGGTATGGGGCTGATCAAGGACCGTGGGGCAGTACTGTGCTACGGCGTGCCAGAAAAAGAAGAAATCACCATTGATTTCAGCCAGGCTGACTACAACTGGCGTGTTATTTACCAGCAGATGCCAAGAAAGAGCGAAGAAGGAAAAGCCCATGAACAGGTTCTGGAATGGATGCGCTCCGGTCAGCTGGAAATCAAAGACTTTATTTCGGATTACTTTAAGTTTGGTGACAGCATTGAAGCCTATGAAAAGCTGCTGGACCGCAAGGTGATGAAAAAAGGGATTATTACATTTTAGATAACGCATTTGCAAAAAAGGCAGATGCCCTTTCACAGGGCCGCTGCCTTTTTTTAGTCAGTTTTAATTATAATATATTTCGATATTTTTCATGAATATAAGGATTAAGGAGTTCGGCCTGTTCTTTTGTTATATCCGCAGGGATAAAGCTTTCCAGTCTTTTCTTAACCGCATCTTCGACCCGGTCGTTTACAGAGAGGCTGCCTTTATTTTGCCATTGGTTTGGGTCGTCCTTATTAAAATATTTTGGCAGATAAACTTCTTCCCGGTACATTTTTGGCGTGCGTCCTTTTAAGAAAACGCCACGAGGACCTGTTTTTTTCAAAAGGTCAAAGCAGAAGTTTTCATCATTGCAGTTAATCCCCTCGGTCATCCGGCAGGCCATATGATGTATTTCTTCATCGACTAAGAATTTTTCGAAATCAGATACATTAAAAGAACCCATACAGCCGCAGGTGTGGAAGACAATATCGGCACCGGCATTGCGTGTTGTCAAAATATTCATCATTGACTCCGCGCCAGCCTGCACATCTAGCTCCTTCGCATCACTCAGGGAACCTCCTGTTCTAAAAGGCAGGCCATACCGGTCTGCCAGGCCGGCAACAGCATAGATGACTAATGAGCACTCTGGGGAGCCGATCGCCAATTGGATGGTACGCATATCGGTTGCCGCAGAGGTATTTCCATAGACCACATTGGCATCTGGATTGACCAGCTTGGCGAGGGTGTAACCAGCCAGTATTTCAGCGTTTGTCATTGCGAGCATTGATGCTAATGAAGGAGGCGCTGTCATCAATGGCATTGCACAGGGAGTGATGATCATTGCCTGCTGTGTTTCGGCTAAAATAAAAATACGTTCGATAGGATCGTGGTCTAACGTTAAGGGTGATAGGGTGTTTACGACATAAGCGCTGTGAGTACCCTCTGTTCCCTCAAAACGGTTAACAAGCTCAAGGCTTTTTCGGTAAACCTCCGAGCCTTTTTCTTTACCATCGATGATAAATGTGTTTGGGGCAGACATCAGCATGGGTTTTTGACTGTATTTTAAAACCATCGCGACATTGCCAAAGACTTTCTGATCTTCAGAATAAGAATCATCATAGCTCAGGAAGTAATTCATAGTAGATACCTTTGTAATATCGCTGGTGTCCGAAAGCTTGAATTGGTCAATGACATCCTGATTTGTCATTTTTTTAATACCACCGTGGTTATGATGTCTGTACACATTTCCTAAAATTGGAACACCGTATTGCTGGCCGCTCCCGATTTCAAGATCGCCCTTACAGGATTTGATGGTAAACTGTTTTTTTGCATATTTTAAAGCCTCGTTGAGAAGGGATTCGGGAATAAACACTGTTTCATTTTCGACCTTCGCGCCATATTTTTTGAAAAGCGACAGGGCACCTTCGTGTTCAAATTTAATGCCTATTTCCGATAGAATGCGAAGCGTATATTCGTGAATTTTTTCAATTTTTGATTTGCTGATATAATTTTCATAATTTTTCATGATGAGACTCCTTTGAATGAATTCTAAATTTTATTTTCCCTCTTTAAACTCAGGAACAGGCTGAGTAACAAGAGGAGTATGACGATAATATAAGGTAAGGTGAAGAAAACAGAGACCTGCTGCATTGCATTGATGCCGCCTGAAAAAATAAGCATACAGGCTAAAGCGCCGATCAGAATACTCCATAAAACCCTGAAAAAATGACTGCGGATTTCTTCTCCTTTGCAGCTCATGGTAACAAGCACCTGAGTAGATGCGTCTGCGGAGGTAATGAAGAAAATAGCCAGGCTGATCATAATCAGTACACAGGATATCAGCGGTACTGGCAAATTTTGAAGCAATGCAAAGATACCGCCGGTGCTGTCCTTAAGAACCGCTTCGGCGATAAGGCCATTGCCGTCCTGGCTCATTTTTAAAGCGCTTCCCCCAATGACGGAGAACCAAATGCAGCTAAACAGCGTGGGGATTAATAAGACAACCGTGACAAATTCACGGATGGTGCGCCCTTTGGAAATTTTTGCGATAAAGATTCCGACAAAGGGAGACCAGAGAATCCACATTGCCCAGTAAAAGATTGTCCAGTTACTCATCCAGTTGTAGCCTTTGGCTGTTTCTATAGTCTGCTGTGCATCAGTAAAGAAGGAGAGGCTGATAAAATGAGATAAGTAACCGCCAATGCCTTCAATAAGTGTATTTACGCAATAGATGGTTGGTCCAAAAATAAAGACAAAAATAATGAAAGCTACTGCGAGCTGCATGTTAAAGTCGCTGATGCGTTTCATGCCTTTTTCAATACCGAGCATTGATGAAAGGGTAAATGCAACTGTTCCTGCAATAATGACGCAAATGGTAGTGAGCAGTGTATTGGGAATTCCAAATACAATGTTTAAGCCTGAGCTGATTTGAAGCGCTCCCATTCCAAAGGAAATTGAAATGCCCAAAAGTGTGATGATAATGGTGAGGGCATCAAGGGAGATATTCAGCAAGCGGTGTTTTTTGCCTGGAAATAAAGGGGCAATACAGGAACTGACCAGAGGGCTTGTCTTTTTCCGGTAATGGAAATAAGCGAAGGGCAATGCCACAGAGGTATAGATTGCCCAGGGATGAATGCCCCAATGAAAGAAAGTAATATGCATACTTTCAGTAGCCGCAGCGCCTGTCCAGGCCTGCGCAGTCAGCGGATCCATAAAATGAGACATGGGCTCGGTAACGCCGAAAAAGATAAGGCCAACGCCCATCCCAGCGCTGAACATCATTGCGAACCAGCTTAAATTACTAAATTCGGGTCGGTCTGTATCTTTGCCTAAGCGGATACGCCCATATTTACTGAAAGCAATAAATAAACAGAAAACAATAATGATGTCAGCGGCTAAAACAAAGCACCATTTGAAGTTCTGCATAAGAAAATTAAATATTTTTTCAGAAATCTGACCCATTTGGACAGGTGCGATAAAAAAACTGAGGACTAAAAGTCCGCAGACCAGAAAAGCGGTCATAAATACAGGCTTGTCCATTTTTTTGAGTAATTCTTTCATTTAAGCTCCTTTCACAATGAAGATAAGCTGTTTAGCCGGTTTGTTTTTTTGTGTGCTTTTTATGAATCAGCAGGCAGGCGACAATGCCGAGAGCACTTGCTACGCCCAGTAAAATAAATATTTTATTAAAGCCCGCGTTAATGTTTCCGGCGGATGTGGCGGCGTCAATCCACGATCCCGCAATAGGGCTGACGAGAATCTGAGGAATAAAACCAATGCAGGAAATAACACCGGTACACATCCCGGTCATTTCGATGGGAATGCCAGCTTCGCCCATAACAGACCAGTAGGTTGATTTGATGGCGTTAAAGCAGAGCGACAAAAACAGTGTAAGTGCGATGGATAAGGCGACTACTTTGCTGCTGAAAATGAGCGAAAGGCCAAGAATGCAGGTAAGAGCAAAGAAGATTGAGACGGCCTTACTTTTGGTCGACATTTTATCCGCAATGATGCCGCCAATAATTCCTGAAAGAAAAACAATGATGTAATTTCTGAAAATAGAAATGGTACTTGCAATGCTTTCGGGAAGCTTGAGAATCTGCGTTGTATAAGTGCCCAGATAGCCGGTACAGCACATATAAACCGTAATGCCGCAGGCGATAACAAAGATGGTCAGCCAAGTTCCTTTAAGCTTAAGGGCGTCGATCATACGATAGCTTTTTTCGCCAGCGGAGGTCTGGTCAGGTTCTTTTGTATCTTTTGGCAGTACAATGGCCAGTGCAATTGCAATGATGATAAAGACCGCGACATTAACCCATATGAGGATCTATACTGGCGGATCAATGCAATTTCATCTACGATTCCACCTTTGAGGAAACGCAAAGCCGATATCGTGCCTCTGGCCTTCCATTTCCTGAAACTAAACAATAAAACCCATACCATACAGAAGTTTTTTGCGCCGGAGTTTTTACCCTTGCTGCTGCAGTATGACTGGCTGGGGAATGTTCGGGAATTAAAAAATGTGATTGACCGCTGTTATATTCTTTCCCCTGGGTACACGATCTATCCCGATAAGCTGCCGAAGGATATTTCACTTTTGGAAGACAGTTACTATGAAAGTTCCTCCAATGACTATGACTCAATTATGGATTCTTTTGAACGGCAGCTTATACGAGAGGTGTTTAAAAAAGAAAAAACCATCGCGAGTGTGCAAAGAGAACTCGGACTGTCCCAAAATAAGGCTTATCGGCTTGTTAAAAAATATTGTAGGGATTTGATAAAAAAAGACAGTTGAAAAATATATCCGGGAACAACCCTTTGGAAGCTTTACGAACTGCTGACAAAGGGTTGTGGTGTTTATACTTTTCCCGGCTATTGTGTCTTATCAATTATCAAATTTCTTTACAGCTTTTTTCCACTCTCTGTCAACCAAAAAGCTTGCAAGGATACCGAGAACACCGGCGACAGCAATTAAAATAAAAATTTTATTAAAACCGATTTGAAGATTGCCGGCAGCTGCAGCAGCATCAATCCAAGAGCCTGCAACAGGGCTTACAATAATTTCAGGGATAAAGCCAATACAAGAAATAACACCCGTACAGATACCGGTCATTTCCAATGGAATGCCAGCTTCACCCATGACAGACCAATAGGTTGATTTGATGGCATTGAAGCACAGTGACAGAACCAGTGTTAGAATGATTGACAAGGCAATAATCTGACTGCTGAAAATCAGGAACAGGCTAACAGCTGCTGAACAGGCAAAGAAAATGGCAACAGCCTTGCTTTTAGTCGATAACTTGTCGGCAATGATACCACCGATGACACCAGACAGAAAAACAATGATATAATTGCGGATAATTGAAATAGCGCTGGCGATATTTTCCGGCAGGTTAAGGATTTGGGTGGTATAAGTCCCCAGATAGCCTGTACATGCAATGTAAATGGTGATACCACAGGCGATGACAAAGATTGTCAGCCAGGTACCTTTTAATTTAAGTGCATCGACCAGTCGGAATTTTGCCACTGCTGAAGGGTTGGTATCTTCCTTGATATCCTTCGGCAGGATAAAAATAAGAGCGATGGCAATGAGGATGAAAAGGGCCACATTTACCCAGATTACAGCCTGGAAGCCAAGGGTTTCGTTGGTAAAAACCCCAAGAACCCACAGACATAAGAATGAGATAACCGTGGCGATAACACCTCTGAAGGCTTCGCTCAAGCCGAAGATTTTCCCCTGTTCGGACTCATCACCGAGCATTCTTAAATATTTTAAATAGGGGGACCAGAACGTCAGAATGCTGAAAATCGAAAAGAAGCCATGAATAATTAAAATGATGGTGTAGGAGGGCAGCAAAGAGTAAATAAGCGAAGTAGCTGCCATTCCGAAGGCGCTGACAACCAACAGGGCTTTAGAGTTGAACTTGTCAGCCATATAACCGCTGGGAATATAGCAGATAAAATTGATAAAAGCCACAGATGTGCCGATAAAACCGAGCTGGGTATTGGTGAGCCCTAAAATACGGATCATCTGGTCATAGTAGGATAAACGAAAATATGGAATGAAAAACACCATGCCGGCTAAGAAGCTCAGCAGTACCAGAATAAGATTGCGCTTACCTTTGGACATTGTCTGATTCATGTGTGAAACCTCCTTTTAAGGTTAAGAAGGAACTGTATGAAAGACGGAGGCTTTCATACAGGTTCCCTGAAAGGCAGAATGATCGAATGTGAAAAAATTTTTAGCAATAGACATCAATAACGGAATTGCGGCGGCAGGTATTCGTTGAGCAGTTTTTGCTGGGCCTTTGTGGTTTCTGGAAGCTGGTAAGCCTCAAGACGTTCCTTTACTTCTCTGCCGGCCTTGTCTCTTAAGGTGCCGTTTTGTTCAATAAGAACCGTTGAGTTTCCGCCATGACGGTTGAAAATTTTTGGCAGATAGTGTTCCTCACGGTAATCTCTGGAGGTTCTACCCTTGAGATAATCTCCCCTTGGCCCCACCTTTTTCATCAGGTCAAAGCAGGCTTTTTTATCGGAGATCATAATCCCCTGATTCACGCGCTTCAGATAGCTGGCTGTTATCTCATCCAGAACATATTTTTCGTAGCTCCCCATATTATAAGTCGCCAGCGGCCCGGCTGCGTTAAGAATAAAGTCGGATTTTCCGACAAGGCCTGTGGTTAGCATCATCATGGTTTCTGCACCAGCCTGATAGTCGGCGTCCAGAGCGCTGGAAACGCCCACACCCGTCCGGATCGGCAGGTTGTAAAAACGTCCCATTGCCAGCAAGCCCATTTGAATAAGCATGGATTCAGGAGCGCCGACAGCAAGCTGTAATGTACGCATATCCGTCGGGCCGCTGACGCTTCCGAACATAGCCGGCACACCTGGGTTAACAAGCTGTGTTAGTACGATGGCTGCGAGAAGCGTTGCGTTGCTCTGAATGATCGAGCCCATCAGGGTTGGTGGTGAGGTAAGGTTTGTCATGCCGCAGTCGATAAAAATAACCGGCTGATTTTCCTCGATGAGACCAAACATATTTGCGAGCACCTCACTGCCGACGGCCAATGGCGAAAGGAGGGCAAGATTCGACAGTACAACCGGCTTGTCCCAGGTGTCAAAGAATTTTTTATGAAAGGCAGCAATCTCTCTGGCCGCTTCGGTTAGGTCCTTATTTTTCCAATTTAGCGGAGTGACTGCGTTTGCCTGGTAAACTGGTTTAGAGCTGTATTTGAGGCCCAGGGCGACATAGGGCATATACATATTGTCTAATGTTTTATCAATATCATCTGTATCGTAGCCGACACTGGTACTCATGCGGATGACTTCGCTGGTTTCTGCCAGCTTATGGAAATTGACAACATCATCCAGGGTAGTATTTTTTATGGAACCATCTGTATGGATGATTTGGAAGTGTGCTGGATTTCCGACAGTGACAGGCTCATAGCGCTTGCCGATTTTGACAGAATTGTTCAGCGCAAACAATTCAAATTCTGAGGGTGCAGTTTTAAGCGCCTCGTGTAAAAGCTGTTCGCTGATATAAACGATTTCTCCATCAACGCGCGCGCCATGCTGCCTGAAGACATCCAGGGCGCGCTGGCTTTCAAAAATAACTCCGATTTCGTCCAGAACCTTCAGTGTGTATTCATGAACCATCTCGATGTCATTGGGGCTCATAAATTTTTCATGCAGATTACGATTTAGATACATAGTGTTTTCTCCTTAAGCAAATCATTACCGGTAATGTCATTGATTTGTACATGTCATTTAGTAAAGCAATAATTATGCCAACTTGGTAAACGGCAGTTTTAAAGGGAAAAGATGCAAAAAAATTAAGCGTTTAAACTAGAATTAAATTAAATAATGATTTTTTTCATCTAAAATTAACTATTGTCTGTATAGGGTTGCAGTGGTATGATAACGGAAAGGGGGGAGACAACATGGATAATGAATTTAAGCACAGCGCAAAATATATGGAATATCTGAACGCGCTTCCAAAGGAAATGTATATTAAAATACTTGAGAATATTTTTACCGGCGTTTTAGTAAATGACAGGGAAGGAAATACCATTTATGTTAATCCGGCGGTTACCAGGCATTATGGAAAGAAGCCGGAGGAGATGGTGGCTCTTCGAAACTGGGGAATCTGGCAAGGCGTTGTCAGCCCGCCTGCCTATAAAGAAATGCTTGAGGTCAAACGTACGCTTTTTTACAGGCAGATGCATTTTAACTCACAGGAAGTTTTAACAACCATCATTAATCCGGTGCTTGGCGATGGTCGGGAGCTGGAACTGATGGTTTCGGTTATTCAGGAAAATATTGAAAGCTTTGACAAGGTTTATGAAGAGGATTCCGGGATTTCTGTTGAACAGGAGAGTCCCTTTAAAAATATTATCGGCGAGAGCCAGAATTATATGAAAGAGCTGGTGCTTTTGAGACGGGCAGCAAAATCAAAAACGCCGATTTTAATTTTGGGAGAATCAGGAGTAGGTAAATCTTTAATCGCTAAATTTATCCATGATGCCAGTGACCGAAAAGACCAGCCGTTTTGGGACATCAACTGTGCGGCGATTCCTGAAAATCTGTTGGAATCTGAGCTTTTTGGTTATGTACCTCATGCTTTTACCGGCGCCGGCGGAAAAGGGAAAAAGGGGCTGATCCAGCTGGCAGACCATGGAACACTGTTTTTGGATGAGATTGGCGATTTACCCTTGTCCTTGCAGGCAAAGCTATTGTATGTTATTGAATCGGGAAAATTTCTGCCCATCGGTTCAGAAAACTATGTGGAGGCAGATGTCAGAATTCTGACAGCAACGAACCAGAATCTTGAGAAGCTCATTGAGGAAAGAAAATTTCGGGAGGATCTGTACTGGCGAATTAATGCCATTATATCAAAAATTCCGCCGCTTAGGGATAGGAAGGATGATATTATACCGCTTGCCTTTCATTTTCTGAAAATAAATAATCAGAATAATACTATTCAGAAGAAGTTCTCTTCGCAGTTTTTACCTCTGCTTTTAAAATATCACTGGCCCGGCAATATCCGGGAGCTGAAAAATGTCATTGATCGATGTTATATCTTGTCTCCTGGATATACCATACAACCGGATAAGCTGCCTGATTATATTTTTAGAGAGGAAGACAAAGTAAGTAATTCGGACAGCCTGAACTTTGATGTGATGATGGAGGCCTACGAGCGGCAGGTTATCCGTGAAATGTACCGTGCTGAAAGAACAATTGCCAGCGTTCAGAAAAAGCTGAATATGTCGCAGAATAAGGCTTACCGTCTGGTGAAAAAATATTGTGCGGATTTAATTGAAAAATAACAAAAAATCCTCGGAATCTGTGAAAGTCCGAAGATTTTTTGAATAATTTAAATGCTATAAAGTTTTTTAGACTTTTATTTTAGATAAATCGGGATCTGTTGCTTCTGCTTCAATCCTTTCATCAGAATCATTTTCAGAGGTCTTTTCTCCGGACAGCTGCCACCCGTTTTTCTTGATGTCCTTAAAAAAGGACAGAGCCATCAGTGCGATGATCACAAGGGCGGGGACGCCGCAGATGACGGTGATGGTCTGGAAGGGGCGGATACCGCCAATCATCAGCAGGGCGATGCTGATGACGCCAATACATAACGACCAGAAAATTTTAATCCAGGAAGGCGGTTCCTGGCCGCTTTTTAATACCTTGGTCGTGGACATGGCCATGCTGTAGGCATTGGCATTTAAGAGGGTCTGCATACAGATATTGGCAAAGACAAAGAGCACAGGCATGAGGATACCGGCAAATGGGAGGTATTTCCAGATTGCTGCAATGGCCGCGCCCTGGCCGCCTTCGGCGAGGATGCTGCCTAAATCCAGTCCCTGCTCCAGGAAGGTATTGATGGAGAAGCCCTGGAACACGATAAAGAACATATATGTACCGATGACTGTGGCGCCAAGAAGCCCCAGAACAAGCTCACGCACAGTACGCCCTTTGGAGATACGGCCATAAAATACCCCGTTTTGGATGGACATGGTAATGTACCAGGCGTAATAGAAAACAGTCCAGTTTTGGGGAATGCCGGATTTGGCATAGGGGTCTGTGTTGCAGACAAGGTGGAGGGTGTTCTGCATGAGCATGCCCAGACCGTCTGTAAAGCTGTTAAGCATGAAGAAGGACGGCCCAAAGAGCAGGACAAAAACCAGAATCCCAAAGCCCACGTACACACGGATATTGCTGAGCAGGCCAATGCCCTTTTTAAGCCCGGCGAACAGGAGAACCGCCATGATAATACTCCAGGCCATGATCAGGACAATAGAGACGATAAAGGGAGGCTCATAACCGATAATATTGGTAATGATGGCGACAAGGGTAGGGACGTTGACGCCCACGCAGGTCACGACAGAGGAGAGAAGAGCCACAATATAAATAATGTCAATGGTTTTTCCAAGGCCGCCCCGGGCGCGTTTTTTACCGAGCAGAGAAATGCAGGCTGTACTTGGCAGGGTATCATCTACTTTTTTACAGTAGAACTGGTAGGCAAAGAGCACTGCGATCAGGGCATAGCCCAGGTAGAAAACAGGTCCCCAGTGAAACAGCGGCATCATGGCTGCCTGCTGGAGCGCTTCCACTGTGCCGGTCTCCACGCCCCACATAGGAGACTGGTAGGTGTACAGCCACTCCACGCTTGTCCAGGTGAGCACACCGAGTCCGGCTGCGCCGGTAAAGATCATGCCCAGCCAGGAGAGGGTAGAATACTCGGGCTTTTCATTACCGAAGCGTTTTTTGCCGAGCGGCCCAAAGGCTAGGATGAGCACAACGACGATGAGAGCCAGATAGTACCAGTCGAACAGCCAGGCAAATTTATCCGTGATAAAGGAAAAGACTGTTTCCAGTACATTGCCGGCAACCGTCGGGTTGGACATAACCACAGCTGTCAGCAGTACGGTAAAGATGAGCGGCGGAAAAAAGGTCCAGCCGTTGACCATGGAAAAAGGTGATTTTTTGTCAGATTTCATTTTGTTTTCAGGCTGCTGCAGCTTAGGCCCGCAACAGCCTTCCCCCTTCTTATATTTTCTTACTTACTATCTATAAACACGCAATAAACATGCCAAAGCAGTAAAGGGGAAAAAGGGGAAGATTTCAAGGGTTTTAAAATGATTTTCCGAAAAGTGACGAGTGAAAATCGCTCAAATGAATGATTTTCGTTCACATCAAAGCAAATATGGACTGGTCTGTGTTTGAAAAAAAGCGTCCAAACGCCCTGCAATGGGCTTTTTTGATTTTGGCATAAATATTGCGTTACCTAAACAGCATCAAATACTGGAGGTATTAATATGTATAAACGGAATTTTACAAGAAGCTTTGTCACACAGGAATCCATTGAACTCATCCACGAAAAATCACTGTACTTATTAAAGAATAAGGGGATACGGTTTTGTTCGGAGGAGCTGCTGGAGATGTTTCGGGAAAAAGGGTTTAAGGTTGACGGCGAGCTTGTCTATATAACAGAGGAACAGGTCGACGACGCTTTGGCCTCCTGCCCGAGAAATTTTGATTATGTGTCCAGGGGACACAGGCACCGCGTTGGAACAACTCAGAAAAAAACCATTGGACAGTCCTCGCTTGGGCCTGTCAATGTGCTTAAGGAGGGAGAACACCGCCCGGCTGCCGCAGAGGATTTCGTCAATTTTGTGAAGCTGTTTCAGACAAGCGACGTGATCGACGTGATCGACTGCGAGCTGCTGCATCCAAATGATGTACCGGCCCAGTACAAAACGGATTTTATGACTCTGACACCTATGATCTACAGCGACAAGCCGCTGGCAGGCCTGAACGGAAGCCGGGAAACCTGCCGCAGAGCCATCCAGCTGGCTAAAGAATTCAATGATATTCACGACCAGGTGCTCATGTCAACTTTAATCACCAGTGCGCCGCCCTTCACCTGGGACCGTCTGATGTGTGAAACCATCATCGAATACGCGAAGAACGGACAGTGCAGCTGCATCGCAGGCGTTGGCCTTGCAGGCCTGACAGCGCCGCCGTCTCTGTCAGGCGCGATTATCCAGAATAATACTGAGCGCCTTGCGGGCATTGTGGCCACACAGGTGGTAAACCCCGGCGCGCCGGTTATCTATCAATTCTGCGCTCTGGAAACAGACCTTCGCTACTCGCTCTGTGTATGCGGCGGGGCTGAAACCAGCGTGGAATGGTTTGTCGAAAATGAGCTCGCCAATTTCTACGGCCTCCCCAAGAGATCCCACGGATGTCTTTCAGACGCCAAACAGGACGACTACCAGTCCGGCAGGGAATCCACCATGGTCGGCCTTTCCGCTTTAATGTGCGAGCCGGAGCTGGTCTACATGCTGGCCGGAATTATGGATTCCTTTAATACACTGGGCTATGAAAAATTTATGATGGATGAGGACACCTATAAAATCTGCGGGCGTTTCCTGAGAGGCGTCGAGTTTAAGGAAGAAAACCTCTATATGGATAAAATGGAAAAAATCGAGCACTCGGCTAATTACCTAGCCAGAACCTCAAAGATTTACCGGAACGATTTTGTCTTCCCTGAAATTGCCAATCGGAAGGCTTATTCAAACTGGAAAAAGGAAGACGGCGCCATCAGCGTGCAGGAACGTGCGACGCTTGCCTGGAAAAAACGCCTGGAAGAGTATGTGCCTCTGGCGTTAGATAAAAAGCAGCAGAAAATGGTCGAAGAACTGCTGCCAAAAGAATGGAGATTATAGCCATCCCAGTTATCAGGCTGTCACGCATCTGCGGACAGCCTTTTTGAATGGGAAAAAGCATTTAAGCTGTTCCAGCAGACTTCTCTAAGGTATAATAAAAGGAGTAAAGCCTGAAAAGCGCTTAAGAAAAACTAAGTAAAGGATCAGTACAAGACCATGCTGGATATATCAAAACCATCCCATTCCCAAGAGTATATTGACTATTTAAACGCCATACCCCGGGAGACATTGCTGACGATTCTGGAAAATGCTTTTTCGGAAATTTATGTTCTGGACAAAAATGGCCGCATCATCTATATTAATCCCGCGGCCATACGTTTATATGGGGTACCGCCCGAAGATCTGATCAATAAAAACAGCAAAACAGCAAAAAAGGATCTGTGGGACCCTTACAGCTTTGATATGACAAAGCAGGCCCACCGGGCGATCGTGACAGAGAGCATCTATTATAAAACAAACCGGAGTATGATCTGTATCAATGTCCCGGTCTATAATGACAACGATGAGTTTGAGCTGATGGTGTCCACCTCCCTGGATAACATCCGCGCCGTGGATTTAAGCTATCGTGATCTGAGAAACCCCATTGAGTCCATTAACCTGGATTTCTCAGATGAGATTATTGGAAAAAGCGTCTTGTTCGAGCAGTGCCTTGCAGACCTTGAGAAGGCGGCAAAGTTTGACTGCAATATCCTGATTTTGGGTGAGAGCGGTACAGGGAAGAGCTATCTGGCCCAGATGGTGCACGAGAGCAGCCCGAGAAACCACAAGCCCTTTGTGGCCATCAACTGCGGCGCCATACCGGACGGGCTGCTGGAGAGTGAGCTGTTTGGCTATATGCCGGGGGCCTTCACAGGCGCCAACGTTAAGGGGAAAATCGGCCTTCTTAAAAACGCGGACGGCGGCACCATTTTTCTCGATGAAATTGGGGAGCTGTCTCCAGCCATGCAGGTTAAAATTCTGGATGTTCTGGAAAATAAGCGGTTTTTTCCGGTGGGGAGCAATAAGCCTGAGTATGTCAATATCCGGATCATTGCCGCGACCAATCAAAATTTAATGAATGCCATCCGGGAGAAAAAGTTCAGGGAGGATCTCTATTGGCGGCTCAATACCGTAAAGGTTGTGCTGCCGCCTCTGCGCAAAAGAAAGGAAGATATTTTCTATCTGGCGACCGCTTTCCTGAACGACTTTAACAAGCGCTACAACACGAATAAAGTTTTCAATGAAAAAATACTTTCCTGCTTTAACAATTATGACTGGCCGGGCAATGTGCGCCAGCTCAGGAATGCTGTGGAGCGCATGATCATTTTATCCGACGGCATTATTATCAATGAGGAGCTGTTTTTCCGTTATCTGGACCAGGAGGAAGACCGGGAAGAGACCGACGGCGAAACCTACAATGTAGAGGAGTTTAAAAAGCAGACGGTCATCAAGCTCTATGCAAAGCACAAATCGAGCCGGGCAGTGGCCAGACGTATGGGCATCAGCCAGTCCACTGCCAATCTTTTGATTAACAAGTACATTAGAAATAAAGAGTGATGCAGTGAAAGCTGAATGCTCTCGGAAGAAGAAACCTCCAGGCGGTCTCTGGCCGTGAAGGAGGTTTCTCTGCTTTTGGAGGACGCCCGGACAAAAAGCGCAAGCAAGAGCAAGAAATATTAAAACACCTCCGATATAATGGGGTATAATGCTCTGAGAAAGGAGTGGCAATAATGAACAACATCGAAAAAGTACAGGCCGCCATTGATTACATAGAGGACCATCTAACCGAAAAGCTGGATCTTGACATCATTGCCGGTGCAGTCCATTATTCAAAATACCATCTGCACCGCGTCTTTTCAAAAACTGTGGGGCTGACCCTGCATGAGTACCGGAACCGGCGGCAGCTGACAGAAGCTGCCAAGCTGCTGGTTTTTTCGGAGGGGCCCATACTCGACATTGCACTGTTGGCCGGGTATGAGAGCCAGCAGGCCTTTACCACAGCCTTTTCGACCATGTATAAACAGTCGCCCAGCCAATACCGCGAAAATGAAAAATTCTATCCGCTGCAGCTGAGGTTTCAATTTGAAGGGAGCTATAATATGCGAAACAGCACAGAAAAAACACAGTGGAAGATCACCTATGCTGATGAGAGCGATATCCCCTGCTGGATGGCCCTGGTCCGCCTGGTCATCGACGGATTTCCGCACCTGTACGAGGAGGAATATGTCGGTGAGCTTAGACGCCGAATCCGCAAGCGGCAGGCATTGATCCTGAAGGATGGCGAGGCGGCTGTCGGCGCAATGCTTTTTTCCGGTGAAACCGGCAGTATTGATTTTATGGGGACACATCCGCTGTACCGCAGCCAGGGAATCCCCAGGGCGTTTCTTGATAAAATGATGGGTGAGCTGCTCAAGGGCAAGGATATCAGCATCACCACCTACCGGGAGGGTGACAAGGCCGACACCGGGCACCGGCAGGCCATTGTGGATCTGGGTTTTGCCGAAGCCGAGCTCCTGGTGGAATTTGGCTATCCTACCCAGCGCTTTGTTTTGCCAGGGGAGAGAAGCGATGAAGTATAAGGAAAGATGCCAGCCAGAGCGCGGAACCAGCGCCGTCCCCTTTCCAGAAGAAATCAGCCATCTGGCAGAGGTTGCCAGTCATCTGGATACAGCGCTTAAAGCCGCAGAGGGCCGCGTGGGGCTGGCGGATGAGCATTATATGGATACCAAGCGTTACATGGTTGAAAACCGGGGGGAAATCGACCCTCACGAAATGTTCCAAAATGAGCTGGCCTTAAAACAGCTGGACCAGAAAGGCGCTTTTGCAGTGGGCGTCCGGGAAAAGCTGGCACGGCTGAAGGCCTCCCCCTACTTTGCCCGAATTGATTTTCAGTATGAGGAGGGGGAAGACGCAGAAAAATTTTATATTGGGCCGGCGTCCTTTAATGATAACAATGAGCTGCTGATCTGTGACTGGCGCGCGCCTGTGGCAGGCATGTTTTATGACTGTGAGGTGGGGCCTGCAGGCTATGAAGCCCCCTCAGGTAAAATCGAAGGCCGTCTGACCCGAAAGCGGCAGTTTAAAATCAAAGATGGAAAAATGGAGTATGCTCTCGAAAGCTCGGTCAATATCCAGGATGATGTGCTGCAGCGTGAGCTGAGCCATACCTCTGATGAAAAGATGAAATCCATTATCGCGACGATCCAGAAAGAGCAGAATCAAATTATCCGAAACGAGAAGGCCGGAACGATGATCATCCAGGGGGTAGCGGGATCGGGTAAAACCTCCATTGCCCTGCACCGGATTGCCTTTCTGCTTTACCGTTTTAAGGATCAGCTGTCAGCGGCTGACATCAGCATTTTATCCCCTAACAAGGTGTTTGGGGATTATATTTCAAATGTTTTGCCAGAGCTGGGAGAAGAGCCCATCTGCGAAATAAGCTTTGAGGATATTGCCGAAGAACAGCTGGAAGGAAAATTTCGGTTTGAGAAGGAAAAAGATCCGCTGGAGACTGAGGATGAGCGCTGGGCAGAACGGACCCGGCTGAAGTCGAGCCTTGAGTTTAAAGGGAAAATGGACGCCTATCTGAAAAGCCTGCCCAAAAACATCCTTGCCCCTGAGGATTACTGCTTTGGTCGGTTTAAGGCAGAGGCGGCCTGGATAAAAACCATGTTTGAGGCGGCCAGCGGTCAGCCCTTTAAAAAACGTCTGAAGCTCATGGCGGAGACGATCCATGAGCGGTTTGAGGCGGATAATATCCGGGGTGAGGAGCTTCCAAAGCCGGGTGCCATCCTGAAAAGCCTCAATGCCATGCTCAGGGTGAAGAATACCTTTCCCCTTTATAAAGACTTTTACCGACAGGCAGAGCTGTCACATATGCTTGTCATGCCTGAAAAAAAGACCTTTGAATGGGCAGATGTCTACCCATATCTGTATTTTAAGAGAGCCTTTGAGGGCTTGAGGGAGAATAAGTCAACAAGACATCTGGTGGTCGATGAAATGCAGGATTATACAGCGGTCCAGTATGCGGTGATCAACAGTATTTACAGCTGCCCTAAAACCATCCTGGGCGATTTTGGGCAATGCGTCAATCCAAATAATCAAAATACACTGGACGATATGAGAAGGCTTTACAGCGGCGCGGAATACGTGGCGCTTAACAAGAGCTACCGTTCCACCTGTGAGATCATACAATTTGCCGGGAAAATACAGCCGGTCAGCGCATTAGAGCCAATGGAGCGGCACGGTGAACCGCCAGAGGTTATTCGCTGCAGTAACCAAAAGGAAAAGCTTGAAAAGCTTGTGAATAAAATCCGGGCTTTCGAAAAAAGCGGCTGGGCATCTCTGGGGATTATCCTGAAAACAAATCGCGAGGCGCAGGCATTGTATGCTCTGCTCTCAGAAAAACACAGTGTCCATCTGATCACGCCAGAGGGCACACGGTTTAAAAACGGCGTTTCCGTTACCTCTATCCAGATGGCCAAGGGGCTGGAATTTGACGCAGTCCTTATCCCAGACGCAGACAGCAGGCATTACAGCGACGCGTATGAGAGAAGCCTGCTGTACGTTGCCTGCACCCGGGCCATGCACAGCCTGACGCTTCTGTACAGCGGGGAGATATCTGCGCTGATCCCAGAAACGCTTTAATACAAACTGCGCTGGTTTCTTTTTTTTATGCGTTGTGCGCTGATGAGGAGAAAAGCGAAAAAGATAAGGAGTACACAGCCGGTAAGGAATCCATGATGGTATGCGGCAAAGACGGGGATAAAGGTAATCATGGCCAGCTCAATGATCGAGATCAGCACATAGGCAAAGCCGTAATCCTCCAGAGTACCGCTTTTCATATCCGGGTCGACAATCCGAAGAAGAATGATGCCAATGGCGACAACACCCATATTCCAGCCAAAAATAAAAATCCCCCGCTCAAACCAGTTGTCGGTGTACAGCTTTTTACAGATAACAAAAACATAGAAAAGGCAATAGGCAACGCCCAGCAGACTCATGATGATAATGGGGAGAAGATACTCGCTCACGACAGAAATGCGGATTGAGGCTATGCCGAAAAAGACAAGATAATCTGTAATGCTGGAACCAACCCGGCTGATGGTATTGCGGTCAATACTTTTATCAAGACGGACAAGCTTCAGAAACCAGTTAATAAAAACACCGCAGAACATGGAAAGGCAGACCATGGGCAAGGAAAAGTTTAAATTGAGCAAACCGTAGAGATAGTCAATCAGATATGCGCCGCCAGCGGTCATTAAAATTAATGCCAGATGCCAGGTCAGGGTTTCCAGGGAGATGGAGCAGGTGGTTTCCCTGCCGAGTGTTTTTTGTTCAGCAGCGTTGAAAAAGCCTGTGCGCATGCTTTCGGGAAGGCCGGACATATTGGTGATATACTGGGTATAGCCTTTCTTGATGGCGTAATTAATGGCGGCAATACCAATTAAAACCCCCAGGATGAGACCAATGGTAGCAAAGGTCTGACCGATGGTAATAGCCTCCTCCCAGCCGGCAATATCCTGCAGGGTACCGCCGATTGAGGCCGCATAGCCGTGTCCGCCAGCAAACCCGGCCGGCATCATAAGAGCAAAGGCGGAATGAAGATCGGGAAAAAGCAGCGCAAAAACAGAAGTGCCAATAACCAGTGCGAATCCAAACTGTCCGGTTTCGGCGGCCATGTTAAGCAGAAAGGTATCTTCTACGCTGGTGATCATTTTTTTAAGGCCTCCGTTGGATTGACGCCCGATAAAGAGCGACCCGAAAAGGACAATGATCAGCGTGTAGGGATAGTTGGAAAGTGCGCTGCTGAAGGGAAGCACAGCCAGCCCCTCCGGACCGAGCAGGAGACCCAGAAAGCCGGCGATTAAAGGAGCGGGCAAAAAAAGCTTCTGTATTATTTTGATTTTTGCGCGGAGTATCTGGCCAGTAAAGATTAACAACGACGCCAAAGCAATATCTGTAATAAGCGATGTGACTGAGTATTCCATAATATCCCTCTTTTTCAGAATAGCACAAAATGCAGGGAAAACAAAATATTTTCCCTGCAAGTCCAGCCTAAATTGATTCTTTGTAGGAATCCGGCAGATAGGCTTCTATAATTTTCAGCCGATCGCCTGAGATATCCGGTGCGGTATACGCTGCGATACGCGCTTCAACGGCTTCCTTCAAGACAGAACGCACAGATTTTGAGCCGGCATTCTGCCACTGATTAGGGTCTTCTTTATTCATATATTTTGACATGAAGAATTCCTGACGATAGGTTTTAGGGGTTCTGCCGGAAAGGAAGGTGCCGCGCGGTCCTGTTTTTTCAATGTCTTTCATTAAAAAGAGCTTGTCCTCACAGTTGACACCGTGCTGCATCCGCCGTGCCATAGTGTAGGCTTCCTCATCCATCAGGAATTTCTCAAAGCTGATCACATTGAAGGCGCCGATGGTGCCGCAGCCGTGATGAATAAAATCAGCGCCGCAGTCAACAGAGGCTTCGATCATCATCATTGATTCCATCCCTGCCTGAATATCACAGTCCTTTGCATCACTCAGACCGCCGCCGGTGCGGAAGGGAAGGTGGTAATAATCTGCCAGACCAGCCGTCACATAGCAGACGAGTGCGGTTTCGGGTGTACCGATCGTCAGCTGAACGGCCCGCATGTCGGTGGAGCCTGAGGTGTTGCCGTAAATAAATGCGCAGTCAGGGTTGATGAGCTTGCAGAGAACATAGCCCATAAGCACCTCAGCATTGGTCATGGCCATCATCCCTGCAATGGAGGCAGGGGCAGTCATCAGCGGCATACCGCAGGGCGCCAGCCAGATGGCCTGGCCGGCCTCGCAGATAGCATAGGCCATGTCGATCTGTCCGCCGTGCAGCGCGAGGGGCGTGAGCGTGTTCATGAGACCTACATGAACAATTTTCTCATTTCCCTCAATCCCTTCAAAAGCTTTAAAAAGATCGATGCCCCGTTTATATTCTGAATAAATCTGTTCCTCAGGCACGTTAAACATGTTTGGACGTGCAGTACAGGCGGGCTTATGGCTGTATTTTAACGCGGTTACCATATTGCCGTATTTTAGCTGGTCATCTGACATATGTGTATGGTCGACGGTAAAGTTAATGGAGTTAAAGTCAGTGACTGGGCTGGTGTCAGAGAGCTTAAACTGCCGGATAACATCATGGTCATCCATTTTCCGGATATAGCCGTCATCATTGATATAGATGTTGCTGGAGGCTGGGCCGACCAGCGAGCTGCCGCCGCCAACGGTAAGAGGTTTGTCCAATGTACTGGAATACAGATCAAAGGTTGGTTTTGCCAGAGCCAGTGCGGCGTCAACCATTTCAGCGCTGAGCCTGACAAGATGGCCTTCCACCTGGGCGCCATGCTGTTTTAAAAGGGCGCAGGCTTTGTCATGTTCGACCTGGACACCAATGTTTTCAAGAATGTACAGAGATTTTTCATGAATTTTTTCAATTGCTGATTTAGAGATATATTTTTCGTAGTTTTTCATTTTTAGTTACACTTTCATCTTTAGACTGAGAATTTTATTGTTCAACACTGGAGGAGGCTTCTTCCTTTTCTGCGGCAATGCGCGCCAGACGGATTGCCTTAAGCTCCTTGATATTTTCTTTATTGCGGATATGGAAGATAATGGCAATGACACAGGCAAACAGGGCAAAGGCTCCGGATATGTTAAAGATTATGCCATAGCAGACACTGGGGTCATTGTTCTGGATAATATTTCCGTTTATGATGGGTAAAAAGCTGTCTGGCAGAAAGCCGATGGTCGATAAAATACCAGTGACCGTACCGGCCATAAACAATGGCATCTTGGCTTCGGACTGTGTTGCAAAATAAAGCCCTCTCACAGCGCCGATTAAAATATAACCCATCGCACCGCCAACAAAAATACCGATGACATTGGCGGCGCCGGTTGGAAGCAGGGGCAGACCAAAGTTAAAAGCCGCCAGAAGAAGTGTCATAACGATGATGGATTTGGAAATCCCAAACCGGTCTCCGACCAAGGCTGAAATGTAAGAGCCGACCGGGCGCATGTATTCACGGAAATTTCCAAGGATAGCACCGCCAAGGGCAGAGAGGCCGAACATGCTGGTAGCGTAAGGCGTAATATAGCGAAGATTGACATTAGTGGCAAAAACACCAAGGATAATAAAGGACATAAGCCATACATTAGGGTCCTTTAACGCAGAGAGCAAAATTTTGATCACGCCCTCCCCTTCAGGTTTTTCGACAGTATCGCGGTCAAAGATAAAATGGATCAGCAGGCCGATAAGGACGTTCATACCGGCAAAAATATAGATAACAATTCGGAGACCAAAGATTTTGTCAGCAAAGACGCCAAAAAGAATCAGGGCGACAGTGCTTACAATTGACGATAGAACATTACGTGTACCCTCCATGGAAGCGAGAGCAGTACCCTCACCGCCGGCCTTTGCGAAAATACGCGTTGCCTTGATGAGGGCAGCCCAGAATGTCAGCGTTGTTGTGATTCCCATGGCTCCGAACAGGATAACCATGACCGTGTAGGAAGGGAAGAATCCGACAAAGACAGCCAGGAGCCCTGTTGCAAGATAGGATAGGGACAGCAGCGTCTTGGAGGAGATGCGGTCAGCAAGCAGGCCGCCTAAAAAATATGTGGCAATGGTCATCGTAGTATAAGCACTCTGGATAACACCTAACTGGATATCGGTAGCGCCGGTGGCGGCCTGGAAGGTGTCATAATACAGACCGATCATGTAAGGAACATAGTAAATGATACTGGCACCGCTCAAACACAGGAATTGAACAATACGTTTTAAATTCAATTGCTTTTTCATAAATTTCCTCTCTCTTTCTGCAAAAATACCGCGCGTAATATTTTATACAGTATAAAAAGTATTTGATGGATAGAATTATACAGTATAAAATTTGATATGTCAACGTTTTTTATACTGTATAATTTTTATCTTCAAAGGGTTTTATTTTTTGAATGATGTGTTATAATAGAGAAAAAATAAGAAAAAATGGCCGTTTAAGGGAAGGAAGTGATCGTATCACCTATAAAAAAAGCAAGGAAACCAATGACCGGATTGTGGCAGTGGCCCGCAAGCTTTTTTATGAGAAGGGCTTTAAAAAAACATCGGTCCGCCAGATTTGTAAGGATGCGGGGATAAATCATTCTTTGATTTATTATTATTTTAAATCAGGCAAGTACGGCATTGCCCAGTACCTGATTAACGAGCATATAAGAAAATGTATAAAAGCCCTGTCAAAGCATTATTCATATCAAAGCGATTATTTACTGTACCACCTTTTACTGCTCAGGTTTTTATTCAGAGAGATTTCACAGGACCCCATAGAGCTGGAATGCTATATTAACGCCTGGGAGGAGGAGCAGATTGACCGTCCTTTTTCCATCGAAACCTACACCATAGCAAAAGGTCTGGGTATGAATGTCAGCTATACAGACGTTCAGACCGCTGTGCTGATGAGCGATTATGTATGGAAGGGCCTTTACGAGGCTAAGCAGAACGGAATCCTCGAGCTTACAGATTCAGAAATACGCAAGCGCACAGATTTGACACGGTGGATGAATATCGGTTTGGACAAAGCGTTTATTCTTGAAAAAATCGCGGTGGCAGAGGAGCTTTTAAGAGATATTCCAATCTATCATATCCATTTGATTTTAGAAGATGGATGAAATAATGACAGCGCCCTTTGTTAAATCTTCCTTAATTCCCTTGACGTTTACCGTTTTTTTATGTAGAATTTAGAAAATATTTATATTAAAAGTAAAGGAATTTTAATTGATGGACGACAGTGACGAGAGTGACACCGACCGAAAAATCAAAACCTTAAAAGCGAATAAGTCTCAGAGTATACAAGGCATAGTCACGCCCATTTTGCACATGGGTGGTTTGACTGTGCCTTTTTTATATTCTGGCTTAGATAAAACTTTTATATGAAAGGGGTGGTTTATCCAATATGGATAATCACAGACAGAAGCCTTGGCACGCGCTGCCGGCAAAAGATGTTTTTGCCGGCCTGCAGACCTCAGAGGAGGGCCTAAGCGATGCTGAGGCAGCCGAAAGGCTAAGAAAAAACGGACGCAATGTGCTGCGTTCAAAACCGCCGAGATCCATTGCGCAGATGCTCTGGTCTCAGATCACAGACCCCATGGTCCTTATTTTAATTGGCGCTGCCATTTTTTCAGCAGTGCTGAGGGAATGGACAGAGGCAGGAGTCATTTTTACCATCGTTGTGCTGAATGCTCTTATTGGTATTGTCCAGGAGAAAAAGGCCCAGTCCTCTCTGGAGGCATTGAAAAACATGAGCGCACCCACAGCCCGCGTACTGCGGGAGGATGAGGAGAGCGTTGTGCCTGCCAGTGAGCTAGTGACCGGGGATATCGTATTTCTAAGTGACGGGGACATGGTGCCCGCAGACCTGCGGCTCATTGATTCGGCCAACCTGAAGGTGCAGGAGGCGTCCCTGACCGGGGAGTCTGTCCCGTCAGAAAAGGACGCGGATGAGCTGTTTCCTGAGCGCTGCGTATTGGGTGACCGGGGCAACATGGCCTATACCTCCTCCATTGTCACCTATGGCCGTGCCACTGGTGTGGTGGTGGCAACGGGCATGAACACAGAGGTGGGTAACATTGCCGGTATGCTCGACAGTCAGGATGAGACGGATACGCCGCTTAAGCGTAAGCTGGGCGCGGTGGGTAAAACACTGACCATCATTGGGGTCATTGTCTGTGTGCTGATCTTTGCCATCGGCGCCATTTACCACCGGCCGTTGATTCCGCAGTTCCTGGTGGCTATTTCTCTGGCCATTTCCATTATTCCAGAGGGGCTGCCCGCCACGGCTACCATTGTTATGGCTCTGGGGGTTCAGCGTATGGCTAAAAGAAACGCTTTGATCCGTAAGCTGCCTGCGGTGGAGACTCTTGGGAGTGCTACAGTTATCTGCAGCGATAAAACCGGGACGCTGACCCTTAACCAGATGACGGTTACCCAGGTAGCGGTAAATGGAGACTTTGAGGCAGGACAGGCCGTTATGGTCGACGCGGCAGCTGAGGCGCATCCTGAGGTATACCGTGAGCTGATGGTTGCGGCGGATTTATGCAACGATGCCAGCTTTGATCCGGACCAGGAGGGCGCGATAATCGGCGACCCTACCGAAGGTGCGCTCCTGTACATGACAAAAGCTTTTGGTCTGGACCATGATAAGATGGAGGACACCTATCCCCGGGTTTTTGAAAACCCCTTTGACTCTGATCGGAAGCGCATGACTACGGTTCATCCAGTTGGGGGGCAGCTGACGGCTTACACGAAGGGCGCGGTAGACGAACTGCTTCCCTTTTGCACCCGGATGCTCACTGAGCAGGGAGTCCGCCCTATGACGGAAACCGACCGGAAAAATATTCAACGGCTTTGTCTTGAGTTGTCCGAAAAGGCGCTGCGTGTGCTGGGCTTTGCAACAAGGCAGCTTGAGGAAATCCCGGAGGATGAGGAAGAAAATATAGAGCATGACCTGACCTTTATCGGTGTTGTGGGGATGATTGACCCGCCGAGAAAGGAAGTCGCAGAATCGGTAAGAACCTGCCGGAAGGCGGGAATCCGCACGGTGATGATCACCGGCGACCACAAGGTTACAGCCATTGCGATAGCCCGGGAGTTGGATATTTTCCAGGAAGGAAATACGGTGCTGACCGGCGATGAGCTGGAGCGCCTGTCAGAGTGTGAGCTCGAAGAGGCAGTGAAGACCACCACCGTCTATGCCCGGGTATCGCCAGCAGACAAGCTGCGGATCATCAAGGCGCTCAAGCGGAGCGGGGAGATTGCGGCTATGACCGGGGACGGCGTCAATGACTCACCGGCCCTTAAAGCAGCGGACATCGGTGTTGCCATGGGGGTCACAGGAACGGATGTGGCCAAGGAGGCCGCAGACATGATTCTTTTGGATGACAGCTTTACCACCATTGCCTACGCGATTAAGGAGGGGCGGCGTGTTTACCGGAACATTCAAAAGGTTATTCAGTTTTTGCTGGCAGGCAACATCGCCGAAATTTTAACCCTTTTTGTGGCAACCGTCTTTAACTGGGATGCGCCGCTGCTGGCGGTTCATATTCTGTGGGTCAACCTGGCAACCGCAACTCTGCCGGCGCTTGCCCTGGGGGTAGACCCGGCAAGCAAAAATATCATGCGCCATCCGCCGGTTAAGTCGGGTACACTGTTTGAGCGGGACCTTATTTTCAGAGTAATCCGCCAGGGGGTTTTTGTCGCGGCCATGACGCTTGTGGCCTACTGGATCGGTTTTAAGACAGACAGCCACATCACTGGCCAGACCATGGCTTTCTGTGTGCTGGCGCTCTCCCAGATGCTCCGGGCCTTTAATCAGCGTTCTAATACTGAGCCGGTCTGGGTGCGGGCCGAAGGCGCAAACCCATGGCTGATCCTGTCCTTTGTGGTATCTGCCGCGCTGATGGCCTGTATTCTCTTTATTCCACCGCTGCAGGCAGCCTTTAAGGTAACGCTGCTGAGCGGCAGCCAGTGGCTAACCGTCATAGGGCTTTCACTGCTCTCTGTTGTCCAGATAGAGGTTGTTAAATGGATTAAACGGATGCGGGGATCAAAGGCCAGCCGTTAAGAAAAATAATAAAGGGTCCTGTGGTTTTTATGCCACAGGGCCCTTTTAATATGCGTATTTACAACCGGTTTTCAATCCAGCGGGTTACATCTGCCATGACCTGGTTTTTGACGGACTCATTAAAAATTTCATGCTGTGTGTTGCCGTAAATTTTCAGCTGTTTATCCTCGGAGGCGATCTGTGCAAAAAAATCGGTGGAATCGCTTGGGTCAACCAGTGTGTCTTTTTCACCGTGGAGTAAAAGGACGGGGAGGCAAAAAGTGGGATTTGCGGTTAACTGCTGGATACCGAGTGTCAGCCGCTGGCTCAGTCCAGCCGTAAAGTAGGAAGCGTTTAAAGGGTCGGTCTTGTAGGCGGCAGTAACTTCGGGATCTGAGGTCAGCCGTTTTGCCAGCTTGTTTGGAAAACGGGTCAGAGGGTCAAGGGACTGGGAGATACGGCTGAAGCCGCCCAGGTTATCCCGGGTGGCCGCGTCAAACAAAATGGCGCCTTCTGCCTTATCGGGATATTTTGTACAAAAGTCAGCCACGGCAAAGCCGCCCATGCTGTAGCCCAGCAGAAAGCGCTTAAGGCCTGGATTTTCCTCTGAGGCGATGTCCACAATACGGTGGAGATCCTCGGTGATTTCATCCGGTGCGCTGTAGAAGCCACGTTCCCCTTCGGACTTGCCATGTCCCCGGAGGTCGTAGCGGTACACCTTAAACCCGCGGTCAAAAAGTTTCTGGGTGACTGCTGCGTAGCGTCCTGAATGCTCACACATGCCGTGGCTGATGATCACCACAGCCCTCGGGGATTCGGGTGTATCGGTTGTCATATAAAGGTTCAGGCCATCATAGGCCTGTATCATTTGCATGATTTTTTCTTTTTTCATGGTTCACCTCGTTTGAAAGCGTTTTAAATATTATATCAGGCCTTTCTTAAAGCTGTATGTTTTTTAGAATGATTACAGCGAACAGCTTTCTGGCTCAAATTTAATGAATCCAATTTTTGCAGCATGTTGTTGATTTTGCCAAAATGGTCTATAATGGTCAATGAATATTGATTATTATAGAGTGCGACAATGAACAGGGATACATTTTGCGGACAGAAGGAAAGCACACTTTTTTATAAAGGAGAAATTATGTTAAGGGCAGTATTTATTGATTATACGGGAACCATCATGAAAGAAGCGGGAAAAGACGTTGAGGAAATGACCATGCGGCTTTATAAAAACAGCGATATTGAAAGCCCGCAGGCTATGCTGAACTACTGGTGGGGAAAATTGAAAAAGTATGAGAACGAAAGTTTCGGCGACGCTTTTTTAACGGAGGACGAGATTGTGGACAAGCTTCTGGCAGACTGTGTCGAGGAGCTGAATCTTCAGGAAAATCTGGAGGAAGCCCATGAGCTTTGCCGACGTTTCTGGATGTACGCGCCAGCTTTTGAGGACGCCAAGCCATTTTTTGAAAATTGTCCGCTGCCCATATACGTTATCACTAATAATGGCGTCCGTTATGTGGGAGAAGGTATGAGGCACAAGGCACTGGAGCCGGCGGGCATTATCTGCGGCGATATGGCAAGGGCCTATAAACCGCATCGGGAGCTTTTTGAAAAAGCACTGGAGATCAGCGGCTGCAGTGCCCAGGAGGTCATTCATATCGGCGATTCTATGGCGTCGGACGTGGCAGGCGCCCGCGCGGCAGGAATCCGTCCGATCCTCCTTGACAGAAAGGGAACACAGGAGACGGATGGTGTTATGGTGGTGCGTTCCCTGGATGAAGCGCTGGCATTTATCGTGAAGGAGCTTGAACAATAAGCACTGTATAAAAATAGAAATAAAAAACTCCGGAAATCTGTAAATAGATTTCCGGAGTTTTTTATGCGGTGATTTTGTCAATTTCAGCGTTAAAACAGCGGACCCAGTCCTGCCTTTCGGCTTCGGTGATATCGCCTTTTTCCAAAAGCTTTAAGGCGTTTTCAAAGCCATCCACCAGGAGATGGTTGATGGCCTGATAGCGCGCCACCGTCTCGGGATCGCCCGAGGCGCTTTTCTGCCAGGTATCATGCATATAGTCAAAAATATGGTTGGTAATATCCCGCATCATTTTTGCCATGGTAGCAACGCTGGGATTGACATAATTGGTGTTGGCCTCGTAGGTGGAATGCTCGGAAATGTTCAGCCGTCCCGCAGCCAGAAGGTCGTGGTAGGAGCTGCTGCCCGCCAGGATAATCTGATGGTGGTAAAGTACATTGACGGATATTTCCAGGGTTTCCAAAAGGGCGTTGCGCTTTAAAAATTCCAGGTTGATCTTCAAGTCGTTGATGGTGGAGTCAGGCTCAAACATGATAAAGCCTACACTGGGCTCGATACCGGCCTCGCGCAGCACCCGCAGAGCGTTTTCGTTGTCTGCTACTGTCGTATATTTATTGAGCCGCTTCAGGGATTCGTCCTTGCCGGATTCCAGGCCGACAAGGATATTCTGCAGTCCGGCGTCCACCAGTGCCCTGGTGGTTTCGGGCTCGATATCGTTGGCCCTTGCCTCAATGCCAAAGCGGATATTGCGTTCTTTTAAAAGGGCGGCCAGCTTGAGTACGCGTTCCTTTCCAGCCTTTCCAGGGCCATAAAAATTGGGATCGGTGAAATAGAAATAGCGATAATCGGTCTGAGCGATGATCTGGTCGATTTCTGCGATGATGTTTTCAGGAGAGCGGCCGCGCCACTTGGGACAGTGCATTTCATCTGCGCCATAATAGGGGTTAATGTAGCAGAAGGTGCAGCCCCCGTAGCAGCCGCGGCTCCCGAAGATATTGACCTCGCCGCCAGGGTAGGAGGCTGCCTTGCGAAGCGGGAAGGGCAGACTGTCCAGGTCGCGGACCAGCTCACCCCGGCTGGCCTTATAGCCGTCCTTGCCCCGGTAAGCCAGGCCCTTTAAGCCCCTGTAATCCGGGAGGTTTGCCATGAGGTTTATGATGGTTATCTCGTTTTCTCCAAGCATGCAGGTGTCGATGTCTGGACACCGGTCCAGGATTTCTTCATAGGCAAAAGTGGGGTAGTAGCCGTATACGGTCACATGGCTGATTTGATATTTTGCTTTTACTCTGGCAATAAAGTCGTAGAGGGTGTGGTTATCCTCCCAGTTATAAACCAGGTGGATTCCCAGCACCTCAGGCTTATGGGCGGCGATGCGGGCTTCGATGGCTTCGTAGCTCAGGTTTTCCATATAGCCCTCTACAATGGCGGGCTGATAACCTTTTTCAAGCAGAACGGCGGCCAGATAGCCGCTGTTCAGGCAGGAGGACAGGGTGGTGTTGGCAATGTCATTCTGACGGTCCTCGCCGGGTGTTCTGGGATGTTCGAGTAGTAGGATTCGTTTCATTTAATCGCTCCAGTCTTTGTTATTAGGCGTCCTGCCACATAAAGATATTTCGTTTGTTATGGTAGATTTCAAGATCGTAACGAACAGTTTTAAAGGGATCGGGATTATAGTAGGTGGGGAAAAGCAAATCCGTTTTGGGCGTGATAACGCCGTTCTCCAGCGCAAGCTTTTCAACCTTGGTATTTGGCATAATGCGGATCAGGTTGAGTACGATAGTACCGATGGTTTTTGAGGCAGCGTGGATGTCGTAGATCTGGTCGATGAGCGCTTTTCCCTCATCCACTGTTTTCCAGGTATCACCGGGCGTGTTGACCAGGAAATGATAAACAGTGGTGATGCCCACGTCTGACAAGACCTTGGCAGTGTGAAGAATCTCATCGACAGTCAGGTGCTTGTCCAGAATATCCAGAGCAGTCTGGCTGAGCCCGTCTGGCGACAGGGAGAAGCACTCACAGCCGGAATCCCGGTATAGCGGGGCGTTTTCCGGAGTCAGCAGATTTTCTCTGAAAAAGCCGCTCCAGTGGATATCCAGCTTGCGCCGGATCAGCTCTTTGCAGATGTCGTCCAGATGGTTTGCAGGGAAGTTGACGATGGAATCGGTGAGGTGGATACGGCTGACGCCGTATTCTTTGTGCAGAAACTCGATCTCATCGACCACAGACGCTGGCTCACGGCACCGCATACCACAACCGGAGAGAAGCGGATAAGAGCAATAGCCACAGTTATAGCAGCAGCCACGCTTGGTTTCAACCCCTACGCTCTCCACATATTTGTTGACCCTCAGATATTCCCGCGGGTCTAAAAGCTCGCGGTTAGGCATGGTATAGCTGCCCATATCAAATTTTCCCACAGGAGGAACCATTTTCACTTCGCCATTTTCACGGTAAACCAGCCCGGGTAGCTTTGGCGGATTATCGATGCTGTCCAGAAGTGGCAAAATAATTTCTTCGGCTTCTCCAGCAACACCCAGATCGATTTCGGGAAATTCCCGCATCAGGCGTTCTGGAAAAAGGGAAAAGGCGGTGCCTCCGGCCATCAGGGTGATGTCGGGCAGATAATGCCTGATAAAGGACAGGGTAATGGCAAAGGGAACGATCAGCGAGGTGGTCCGGTTGCCCAGCGGGTCCACATTTCTCAGAGAAATACCAATGATATCCGGCTGATAACTGAGCAGTTTTTCACGCAGCTCACTGTAGGGGTCTGCAGCCATGTTCATATCAAAAATTTCCAGGCTGTATCGTCCAGCCTTTTCAATGCAGGAGGCCAGGGTGACAATACCGATGGGGTAGACACGCTCGATGTCCATGCCTTCCATGGATATGGCCTGAATTAGTAGGATTCGTTTCATTTTCAACTCCGTTTACTCCAAAAGCAGCAACGCGTAATACTTAATGACCTCACCGCGCTCACTCAGGGTTTTCAAGGACTCTCCGGCCTTTTTTACAGTGGCGAAAACGTCAATACCCGAGCCTTCCATGGACGGGCGTGAATGGGCGTGGTTGTTGCAGGGAGCGGTGAGGTCACAGTCTGGACAGATGCTGCAGGGGCCGGCCCAGAAAACAAAGGCTTTATAGTAGCCAGCTTTAAAGGCAAGGGTTTCAGCCCTCAGTGCCTTGCGCTGGAAATCGCCGGTGGGCGGCTCACTTTTTAACAGGAGGGCTTTGCTGAAGCTGTTCACAAAAGCCTTAGTCTCATCTGCGCTCATTTCCTGATTGCTGCTGCAGTGCTTCTTATCCCAGGAGCGGCACCCGAATTTGCATTTGTTTTTAGCAAAGGGGGCGACGACCACGTCCTTGGGGTCATAGGGCATCACTTTGTCAAAGCCAATGGCTTTGATGGGCTGTAAAATTTTCTGGACTGGTGTAATGGTCAGGCTGTCAAGTGCGGCGGACTCTCTGGCAGCAAAGATTACAGCTGTATCTGTCTGCAGAGGGATGAGCCCTGTGGTGGACAGACCGCTGTTTTTAAGGGCCTGATCGACCCATTTTGAGTCAAAGACTTTGCCGTTATAGGTATTGATGAACATATTGATATCCGAAAAGGCAGCCTTGATGTCCCAGTGATCCAGAAAAAAGTCGTGAATCAGCAGGATGCCATCCTCTGAGAGGAGCTGGGACGCGGTTTTTAAAATACCGCTGATTTCTTCTTCAGCATAGGCGTGGACGATGTTGGACAATATGACGATATCATAGCTGCCCTCAAGCTGCCAGTCAGGCTCCAGAATATTCTGTTCATGGAACAGGACGCGGTTTTTAGTATCAAGAGGGCTTTTTTCAACAAGCTTCCGGGTCTGTGGCAAGACCTGGCGGATATCCACCAGAGTGGCCTGGGCATCCTGGAACTTTTCAAGAAAGCCAAGGGCAAAAGCGCCGCTGCCTGCGCCGACATCCAGAATACGGGCGCCAGGCTTCAGGCTGTTTCCGAAGCATTCAAGAATCTCTGGAACCTTCAGCCTGACAATATTGTCCATAGCCGTGATGTATTCCTCACGCCGGGCGTCCATTTCGGTGTCACTGATGTTTTCAGGGGGAAAATGGACACGTCTGCCGGCTTCAAGGGCCGGCTTTAAGGTGTCCCAGTCGGCTTTGATCTCACGCCGCCACAGGATAGAATTCCCCTGATAAAGCGGCTTTCCTTTAATGAGATAGGTGCTTGAGAGCGTGGTATTATACCAGCTGTTTTCATAGCAGTCTACAAGATCCAGGGTTTTTAGCAAATGCAGATAGCGGGCCAGACTGGATTCGTTGCAGTTCAGAGCTTTTGCCAGTTCGGGAAGGGGTGCGCTGCCTTTCTCCAAAAGCTCAAAAAGGCCCATGTCCAGGGCCGTAAAAAGTGATTCCGAATACCAGTAGGCAGTGGACAGATCTTCAAGATACTGTCCACCGGATGTGTTGGGGTCCCATTTAAGCGAGGCCATTGGTGACTCCTGCGTCTTCAAAGGTGAGCATGTCGTTCATGCACCGTGCGGCGCATTCCACGAGATGCATGGCCACCGCAGCACCGGTGCCCTCGCCAAGGCGGAAATTAAGATTTAGAAGCGGATGCATTCCCAAAGTCTGCCACATCATCTGATGTCCTGGCTCCTCGGACTGGTGAGAAGCGATCATATAGTCTGCGCAGGTGGGGCAGAGGCCTTTGGCAATTAGCGCGCCGGCAGTGGAGATAAAGCCGTCCACAACCACTGGCACCTTATTATAGGCGGCGCCAAGGATCATGCCGGCAATACCGGCGATATCATAGCCGCCGACCTTTGACAGTACGTCCAGAGCATCGTTTTTATCTGGATTGTTGAGCGCGATGGACTCGCGGATAATTTTAATTTTGTGCATGAGGCCGGCGTTGTTAAGGCCTGTGCCGCGTCCTGTAATGGAGGTCAGAGGATATTCTCCCATAACCGCGAGAATGGCCGCGCTGGGGGTGGTGTTGCCAATACCCAGGTCACCGGTACCCAGAAGCTCGACGCCCTCCTCCTGAATCATTTTTGCAGCGATATTGATGCCGGCTTCCAGGGCAGCGATTGCCTGTTCCCTGCTCATGGCTGGCCCTTTATGGAAGTTTTCACTGCCGTGAGCGATCTTAGCGTCGATGATGGCGCCCTTTTTTACCAGATCGGGCATATCCTCTTTAACGCCCATGTCCACCAGCCGCACCTCTGCGCCGGAGGCCTTTCCCAAAACGTTGACGCCTGCTCCGCCAGCGACGATATTGGCGACCATCTGCATGGTTACCTCCTGAGGAAAGGCAGAAACGCCCTCCTCAGCAATTCCGTGGTCAGCCGCCATGGTCAGAATCATTTTTTTATCCACACAGGGGTGGATGGTCCGTTTAATTCCAGCCAGCTGGACGCCGAGTGTCAGGACCTGTCCCAGACTCCAGGGCGGAATGGCAAGTGATTCCACATGTGCGCAGGCTTTGGATTCCCAATCGGGGTCCTTTGGTTCAATATTTTCGATAACGTCCTTTAAAGTTAATGCACTCATGATAAATACCTCATTATATGAATTTTGCAAATTTCAGGTGATCTTCAAGCTTAATTATAGCACTAATCTCAGCGGTAATGAGAAAGATTTGCCTGATTTTCAGACCATGGTCAACAGATCAGGCAATACCGAAAAATTCAGCCGCGATATCCGCCGGGCATTTGCTTTTGCCGCAGGCAGCACAGCCATGGCTTTCGGGCTCAGATTTCAGCTTGCTTTCAAGGTATTCCGGATCAAGGGCATTGGCAATCTGGGCTTTTTCATCCCGTGCTACCCGCGCCTTGGACATTGCCAGAGAGCGGTTCCACGCGTTGCCGCCCCGTTTTAAAACATTGGCGGCATCCGCTGCGATTTTGGTCGTGCGGACGCCCATGCGTACATCATCTTCGTTTGGCAGGCCCAGATGTTCTGCCGGGGTCAGATAGCAGAGGAAGTCTGCGCCATGCATGCCGGCAAAGGCACCGCCGATGGCCCCTGTGATGTTATCGTAGCCTGGAGCCACATCAGTGGCAAGGAAACCGAGAATATAGTAGGGAACACCGTAGCAGAGCTGCTTCTGGAGCTGCATAGTGGTTGCAATCTGGTTAAGCGGCACGTGCCCCGGTCCTTCAATCATGACCTGTACACCGGCCTCCAGGGCGCGTTTAGTCAGCTCACCAGCAACAACCAGACCCTGTACCTGGGCAGCGTCCAGAGAGTCTGCATTGGCGCCTGGGCGGATGGCATCGCCGATGGATAATACAGTATCCGTAGCTTTGAGAATTTCGAGCAGGCGGTCAAAGTGCTCATACAGCGGATTTTCTTTTTCGTTGTGGAACATCCACGCAGTCAGAAAGGAGCCGCCGCGGCTGACAACGTCGGTAACACGGCCGCTTTTTTTCAGGGCATTTAAAACCGACCAGTTTAAAGCAGAGTGGATGGCCATGAAATCCATGCCCTCCTGGCATTGTTTTTCCACTGTGTCAAAAAGGTCATCCTCGGTCATTGCAACCATGCTGCCGTGTTTTTCAATGGCTTCGACACTGGCCTGGTAAACAGGTACGCAGCCTGCCGCAATATTGGAGATTGCGAGGCTCTGTTTGCGCATGGCGTCAATATCGTCACCGGTGGATAAATCCATAAAAGCATTGGCGCCGCATTCTTCTAGAATTTGCAGTTTCTTTGCTTCCATTTCCATATCATTACGGTCAGAGGATGTGCCCATAAGGCCGTTGACCTTTATATCCAGGCCGCCTCCGATACCGCAGATTTTATTGCGGCTGCGAAACTTGTTTTTGGGGATGACGATGTGGCCTTTAGCAACCCCTTCACGTACAAATTCCGGGGTAACGCCTTCAATCAGGGCGACTTTTTCCATTTCTTCTGTAATATGGCCTTTGCGGGCTTCTAGCATCTGTGTCATTGTCTTGTCCTCCTTACTCTGCTCTCAAATATTTTTCAACAATCTTCATGGCGCAGTATTTACCGCACATGGTACATTCCGAAGTAAAGCTGGTGCTGCGTTCACGCCAGACGCGCTCAGCGGTTTCAGGGTCGATGGACAGCTTGAACTGTTCTTTCCAGTTCATGGCACGGCGGGCGACAGACATATCCAGATCCCACTTGACAGCCTGAGGATGTCCCTTGGCAACATCGCCGGCATGGGCGGCAATCCGAGAGGCCATGACGCCCTGATAGACATCATCGACGTTTGGCATACCAATATGCTCAGCCGGGGTGACATAGCAGAGGAAATCTGCGCCGGCATAAGCAGCAACAGCGCCGCCGATGGCAGAGGTAATATGGTCATAACCGGCAGCTGCGTCAGTCGGCAGACAGCCGAATACAAAGTAAGGAGCACCGTAACAGAGCTTCTTTTCAAGCTGTACAGTTGTGGCGATTTCATCGAGCGGTACGTGGCCAGGCCCTTTAACCATAACCTGTACGCCGGCTTCTCTGGCGCGTCTGACCAGACCGCCGAGGATGACCAGCTCCTCAACCTGAGCATGATCGAGTGAGTCGGCAATACAGCCCGGGCGCATACCGTCCGCAAAACTCAGCACAACATCGTGTTTTTTACAGATTTCAATGAGGCGGTCAAATTCAGTATATAAAGGATTCTCGGTATTGTTATAGAGCATCCAGCCGATAAGGTGAGAGCCGCCGTAGCTCACAAGGGGATCAATGCGGCCTTCATCCTTAGCGCGGTGAATAACTGAAAGAGTGGTTCCGGGATGCAGCGCAATGAAAGCAACGCCCTGTGACGCCTGTTTTTCAATCATGTCGAATAGATCGTCCGGCGTCATGTCCAGCGCGGTGCCATATTTTGCTTCTGCGGAAGATAGGGTTTCATACATGGGCAGTGTGCCTACCGGACGGTCAACAGTAGACAGCACCTTTTCGCGCATTTCCTCAATGGGCCCTCGGACAGAGAGATCCATAAGGGTATCCGCATGAGCCTTGACCGCCGCGTCGATTTTTGCCATTTCACCATCGATGGTATCATCTGCTTCATACATTCCCACACTGGCGCTGACCTTGGTAAACAATCCTTTTCCTACAGCTACCGGATGAATATTTTCTCTTGAGCTGTGCAAGATTACGATTTCCCCTTTAGCGACACCTTCGCAGATAAATTCTGGGGTAACGCCTTCTTTTTCAGCAACGTACTGCATTTCCGCGGTAATCTCACCGCGTTTCGCTTTTTCCAACAAAGTCATGGTTTTTAAATCCTCCTAAAACAAAAAAATTTGGTGGAATGGCGTTTTTATTTTGCCGTCCTCAGCGTGCTGCTTCGGTGTTCTGTGAACACCTTTGTCGTATGCTGAAGTGAAAATAAAAAATCGCCTTAAAGCAAGCTTTGGCGATTCTTTCCTTTTCACTTCAGCACACGACTGTTTGCTGTCACGAAAAAAATGGTAAAATCCATAGCTGCTTTACCAGCTATGAACTTTACCATCGTTCATACGCGTTAAGAATCATAGGCAGGTCTCCTGACTTACGGATTAACATGAACCGACGCCTTCCCTTTCAGTGGCACTTGCCGGTCACTACCGCTTACAGTGATGGGTTCGCTCAGGACTTTCACCTGATTCCCTATTCTCCCCTTACGGGGCACCATATCATTCATAAATATTAACTTGATTTTTATTATAACGGCATTTTTTTCTTTTTGCAAGCGTTATCTGCAATTTTTTGTGTACTATAAAAAAACCATTTCAAGAAAAGTCCATAGGGAGTTGCCCTCAGGGGGCTTTGCGCGTATAATTTTATTATGAGAAAGATTTAAGAATTTCCCAGGCATCTTTTGGTGCAGATGGGTAAAAGGAACCGTAAGTAAAGGCTTTGGAAAGAAAATGGGATGAAAATATCATAAACCTTAACGGCTTGGTAAAAATGACAAAAAATGGCTAAGCCAAAGGGATTGGAAGGTATTCGTTAATTTAAGATTGGCTCGATTGCTATGGTTGAAGATTAACATGAGATGTATTTAAATTTAATCCTGTTAATAAACTGCTGTTTTTTAGTCATCGTTGAAGATTAACATGAGATGTATTTAAATGAATGGAGGTAAGGATTGATGGACAAAATTAATTGGGTTGAAGATTAACATGAGATGTATTTAAATTAACCCACGGCTCCCATAGCATTACAATCGAACGCTGTTGAAGATTAACATGAGATGTATTTAAATCTGAAAGGGGAAACCGGGCCGCAAGGCGAACGTGGTTGAAGATTAACATGAGATGTATTTAAATGCAAAGAAGATGAAGGCTATACCCTGTCGGGCTTGTTGAAGATTAACATGAGATGTATTTAAATCTATCATTATAATATAAAAGATAAATAAAAAGACGAGTTGAAGATTAACATGAGATGTATTTAAATAAAGCCATGGGAAAGTCAAGGGGCTTGGTAAGTTGAGTTGAAGATTAACATGAGATGTATTTAAATCTGGATGTTTTGAATGCCTTTGAAAATGGACAACTTGTTGAAGATTAACATGAGATGTATTTAAATGCAACAGCAAACGTAACAAGTATCGGACTTAGACAAGTTGAAGATTAACATGAGATGTATTTAAATATAGCAAATAGATAGTTTAAAAATTCATCCATAGGTTGAAGATTAACATGAGATGTATTTAAATACGTTATCCCTGATCTGGCGGTCGAGCTGACGCAGTTGAAGATTAACATGAGATGTATTTAAATAAGTCACCAGAAGCCGTTAAACAGGCATTGGACGAGCGTTGAAGATTAACATGAGATGTATTTAAATTGTTGGTGACAATATTGACGGTTTTACGCACAAGTGGTTGAAGATTAACATGAGATGTATTTAAATGCTTTTTTATACTCTAAATCTGCATCAAGTTTTGTAGGTTGAAGATTAACATGAGATGTATTTAAATTTGCTTTAAACATTTTATTGTCTCTTTTTCATTTCGTTGAAGATTAACATGAGATGTCGCCATTGTAAACAACAATATACAGAGCTTTTCAAACTGTATTTTGTGAATGTTAAGTATTGTTTTACTGGCTATTGTAGTGTTAGTGTTCTAAAGGGAATTTACGAAGCAGAGGTGTAGCTTGGGCTGGTTTTAAGTATATTATCGGATAATGGATAAAAAGATGAGGAGGGAAGTGCATGCTTTCGAGGGAAGTTTTTCTGGAGAAATTGAGAAGGGAAATTGAGGCAGAGAATCATTTGATTGCCGTCGCGTCTGGAACGGGGCTGACGGCAAAATACGCGATTCAGGGCGGCGCTGATTTTCTTCTGGCGCTGAACTCAGGCATTTTCCGCGGGATGGGACGCGGTTCTCTTGGCGGACTTTTGCCCTATGCCAACAGCAATGATATGGTTTATGAGTTTGGTATTCGGGAGCTTATTCCGTTGGTGGGTGATTTTCCAGTGGTATTTGGCCTGAACGCCACAGATCCCACAAGGGATATGGCTGCTTATCTCGATGAAATCAGGCAGAGTGGTTTTATCGGCATCAATAATTACCCGACTATTGGCCTCATTGATGGTAAATTCAGAGAGGCGCTGGAGGAAAATGGCAGTGCTTTTGAGCATGAGGTAGAGGTTTTTCGCATGGCTCATGAGCGGGGAATGGTGACGGTGGCTTTTGTGTTTGATGAAAATCAGGCAGGGGCAATGCTAGACGCTGGGACAGACATACTCTGTGTACATCTCGGTCTTACTCAGGGGGGGATGCTGGGAGCGGCAAAGGCGCTGTCTCTGGTAGCCAGTAAGGACCGTATTGAGGCGATTTATGCACTTTGTGACCGACAGCGTCCTGAAGTTATTAAAATGCTGTATGGCGGCCCGGTAAAGACGCCAGTGGATGTCCAGTACATGTACCAGAACACCAGCGCCCACGGCTATATCGGCGGGTCAGCCTTTGACCGGATTCCCACAGAGAAGTCTCTCATGAACATTACCAAGGCCTTTAAGACAACCGACGACATTGATGAGAGTGATCTGATGTCCAAAATGCTTAATGGCATTACCAAGTATTACGATTATACGGGTTTTATAAAGGAATATGTAAAGGAAAACTACATGAATGAGATATCCTTTTTGGATCTCGCAAAGGTCTGCCATGTATCAAGAAGTCATCTGAGCGCTCTGTTCAAAAAAGAGGTGGGATGCAGCTTTCCTGAGTATCTGGTCAACTTCAGGATTCATAAGGCGGCCAAGCTGTTGAAAGAAGAAAACTTAAGGGTTTCTGAAGTAGCTGAGCTGGTAGGTTATCAAGATGTAGCCCATTTCAGTAAAATATTCAAGAAATATATGGGCGTTTCACCGAAAACGGTTAAACATAAGACATAAACACAAATCGGAAAGACATAAGCACATGTACTTTGTAAAGGATTGGCAGTATCATATAAGTACACCGGATAATACAGATGCCCGTTATTGGGAGACAATGGCTGTCTGAAAATCATCTGGAATCTTTTACAGGGGGTAAATGCATTTGAAGACAATCGCAATTGCAGGAACATTTGATTCTAAAGGTCATGAGTATGCGTATGTCAAGGATCTGATCGAAAGCCTTGGACTGAATACACTGACCATTAACACCGGGGTTTTTGAGCCGGTATTTGAAGCAGATGTTTCCAACGAGGAAGTCGCAAAAGCGGCGGGAGCAGACATAAAGGAAATCGCAGCTAAGGGTGACCGGGCTTATGCGACAGAAATTTTATCAAAGGGAATGGAAATTCTTGTTCCAAAGCTCTACCAGGAAGGTAAGTTTGACGGGATCATTTCCTTTGGCGGAAGCGGCGGAACCTCTCTGGTAACACCGGGGATGCGTAAACTGCCTATTGGCGTTCCCAAGGTAATGGTATCCACCATGGCCTCCGGCGACGTATCAAACTATGTCGGTACCAGCGATATTGTCATGATGCCGTCTGTTGTGGATGTAGCGGGCTTAAACTCCATATCCACTAAAATCTTTGCCAATGCGGCCTTTGCCATTGCCGGTATGGTAAAATTTGAAGATACTCATGTGATCGAGAAAAAGCCGCTTGTAGCAGCCACAATGTTTGGCGTTACCACGCCCTGCCTCACAGCAGCTCAGGAATATCTGGAAGCCAGAGGTTATGAAGTGCTCATTTTCCACGCGACCGGTACGGGCGGGCAGTCTATGGAAGCCCTGGTAGAAGGCGGTTTTATCGAGGGTGTTCTGGATATTACGACAACAGAATGGGCAGACGAGCTGGTCGGCGGTATCCTGGCGGCAGGACCGCACCGCCTGGAAGCAGCCGGTAAAATGGGCGTTCCACAGGTCGTTTCAGTCGGTGCAGTGGATATGGTTAACTTTGGCCCAATGGATTCTGTTCCTGAAAAGTTCAGGGGGCGCAATCTGTACAAACATAATCCGATGATTACCCTTATGCGGACAACCACCTTAGAAAATAAAGAAATCGGTCATGTCATCGCTGAAAAGCTGAGCGCAGCAAAAGGGCCGGCAACCATCATGTTACCACTTAAGGGCGTATCTGGAATTGACGCTGAGGGTGAACCTTTTTATGGTCCAGAAGAGGATAAAATGCTCTTCGATGCCATCCGCAGTGAAGTTAACCGCGATGTGGTAGATCTGGAAGAATTTGACCTGCACGTCAATGATAAGGAATTTGCAGAAGCGGCAGCTCAGAAGTTAATTGACTTAATGCAGGCTGCCAAATAAATAAAATATTTAAAGGAGAACGATAATGAATCAACAGACAAGAGCGGAAATTGTTAAAATGTACAAGGAACAGAGAGCTAAAGGCGATATTTTAGTTGGTGTCGGCGCAGGTACCGGGATCACAGCCAAAAGCAGTGAACGCGGCGGCGCAGACATGCTGATCATCTACAACTCTGGCCGTTACAGAATGGCCGGACGCGGCTCTCTGGCAGGCTTACTGTCCTATGGCGACGCTAACCAGATCGTTGTTGAGATGGCGTCTGAGGTACTGCCTGTTGTCAAGGATACTCCGGTACTTGCAGGTGTCTGCGGTACAGACCCTTTCCGCGTTATGGATGTTTTCTTAAAAGAGTTAAAAGACATGGGCTTCAGCGGCGTTCAGAACTTCCCGACTGTTGGTCTGATCGACGGCGTTTTCAGACAGAATCTGGAAGAAACAGACATGGGTTATGACCTGGAAGTTGAAATGATCCGTAAAGCGCATGAACTGGAGCTTTTAACCACACCTTATGTTTTTGATCCGGATCAGGCACGTAAAATGGCAGAAGCTGGCGCAGATATTTTAGTTGCTCACATGGGTCTTACCACTAAAGGAACCATTGGTGCGAAAACCGCTTTAACTCTGGATGACTGTGTTGTAAAAGTACGTGACATCATGGAAGCTGGCCGCGAGGTAAATCCGGATATTATGGTTATCTGTCACGGTGGTCCGATTGCAGAACCGGAAGACGCAAAATATGTTATTGACCGTATCGATGGCATTGATGGTTTCTTCGGCGCTTCCAGCATCGAACGTTTCGCAGCAGAAAAAGGCATTACCGCTCAGACAGAGGCTTTTAAAGAAATTAAAAAATAAATATTGAACAGAATCTCTTTTGGGGACTATGAGAGATTTTTTACCCGGCAGCCAGTATAGGCTGCCGGGTTTCTTAATTTTACCAAAAGCGTCCTGTTATTACTGAAAACGACTGTGACTTTCACTCGTTTTGGGGTACAATAAAGTTAATTGAATTCTATAAAAGGGGGAATGCGATTTTGAAGAAAAAATCCATGGCAACCACGGTTGCTGTCATGTCTGTCATTGCTTTATTTGTCTTTGGCTGTGTGCAGTATGTTAGCGCCAACGATACTAATGAACCGGTCACCGCTGCCGATGGGTCTGTGACCCTGACCAGTAATGAAAGGATTCAGGGCGATATGACCATTAGAGAGGGAAGTGCGGAAGGTGATATTTATGTCCGCAATACCCAGGTGGATGGTGACATTTTCGTGATTCCCGATGCGGACAGTAAAACCGTCCATCTGGAAAATACCAGTTTCCAGGCTCTTGTCGTCAATAAAACCGGAACGATAGTAACGCTCGACAAAACATCTCATGGCAACAGCTTTTATGTCAGCAGTCCGGCGGCAGCCGAAATCGGCGGAAAAATACCAGAGGTTAAAATTTCTCAGGTAGCCGGTGGCAGTAATCTCACTATTACACCCGATGCCGGGGTTGACCAGATGGTCATTGACGGACAGCAAACAGAGGTTACCATTAACAGCAGCATGAAAAAGGTAGTGGTCAGTCCAGGCGCTGCAGGCTGCCGTCTGAATATTAACGCCCCAGTAGAAACCCTTGACTTGAACGCGAGAGTGGATGCTGTTGTTGGAGCAAATATCCAGACCATGTTGCTGACTGACAGCGCAAAAGGAAGTAATGTTACTTTGGCAAACGGCGCTGTAATTGATAATTTTGCCTCTGAGGCACAGATGACCCTTGGAGGAGACGGCAGCATTAATACCATGTATGTCAATTCACCTGCCAACATTACAGGTAGTGTGACAACCGGTAAAATTAATGTGCTGAACCATCCCATTGAACGCAAAGCAGAAGGAAATGCCATTAATATGGACCCCAATGCCAGCCCGTTCCAGATGTCACAGCCTCCGCTGCCAATGATTACACAGTCTCTGGAACAGCCTGAAAACCGCAAAGCAGAACCGTCTTCAGCTTCTCAGAGCACGGAAAACGCAGCACCAAGACAGGAAGTCACTGCTGCGCCTGAACAAACTGTAACGCCGTCAGCGCCGGAAACACCGGCAGCGACGCCAACGCCTGAGCCGGCACCAGCCCCCGCACCGACTCCAGAGCCAACACCTGAACCAGCGCCGGAGCCTGAACCAGCGCCGGAGCCGGCACCAGAACCTGAGCCGACACCCGAGCCTGCTCCAACTCCAGACCAGACGCCCAGTAATGATGAATCAGAAGCAGCTCCGCAGCCTACTGCAGTGGTTGTAGAAACAGATGACGCTACAGTTCGTTAATTCTCTTTATTAAAATAAAACCAGTTCGGATCACGCAAGTCCGAACTGGTTTTTTATTTTGAAGATTTGCTTGACGAATGGTTCTGAAAAGCTTAGACTGGATAGTACTCACCCAAAACAAAAACGACTGACCGGGAAATGGTGTATGATGAGAAACTCAAAGAGTATTATATACGGAAGCTTTATCATTTTGCAGTGCATGTTCTGGGGACTGGGGAATCCTGTTGCTAAAATAGGAATGGAAACCATCAGTCCCTTTTATTGTCTTGCCCTGCGTTTTTTGATCGCCTTTATTATCTGTTATGGTTTGTTCCGCAAAAAAATTAAGACGCAGGTTAATAAAAATAATTTTAAAGACGCGGTGGCCATCAGTATTTTTAATGCTGCGGCCTTTATTTTTTCAACGCTGGCACTCATATACAGCAGTGCGACCATTGCGGGTTTTTTGATGGCTCTGGCGGTTATTTTCACCCCATTTATGGCCTATATTGTTCTGGGCAGGAAATTAAAAAAACGGACACTTATCTTCGTTGGTCTGGTAGTGCTGGGCCTTTATTTTTTGTGCGGAAGCCAGGGAGGCTTCAGTTTTGGAATCGGTGAGCTGCTGGCCTTGATGAGCTCGATTTCCTACGCGGCAACCATTACCTACAGTTCAAAGCACGTAACCAATATCGGGCCGGAGGTACTGTCAACCATTCAGGCTGGTGTGGCAGCTGTTATCTGCTTTGTTTTTGCGTTTCTTTTGGAGGATGGTCAGGTGCTGACCCAGGTTGGTCTTACAGGATGGTTTGCTGTGGTGTATCTGGCACTTGGCTGCACAGTAATAGCTTACCTGCTTCAAAATGTTGCGCTTAAGCATCTTTCAGCTGTTTTTGTATCGCTGGCCCTTTGCTCAGAGCCGATCTTTACAGCCTTCTTTTCATTCTTTTTACTGGGAGAGCGCCTTACGCTTAGCGGTGTTTTTGGCGCTGCTTTGATTATGGCAAGTATTGTACTGGCCTCGCTCTTTAATGGAGAGTGAAGCGTTTTATCTTTGTGGTGGGCTTATCTGCGCTTCAAAGCTTTTGAGCTCCCTTATAAGTCGGCTGATGGGCAGGCCGACCACATTGTAGTAATCACCATTGATCTTTTCCACAAGTAGAGCGCCTTTTCCCTGAATACCGTAGGCGCCGGCCTTATCCATGGGTTCTCCGGTGGCAATATATGCCCGTATTTCGTCCTCAGACAGAGGAAAAAAGCTAACATCTGTACGCGTACAGAAAGCATTTCGCTCGCCGGATTTGGTGTAAATACAGACACCAGTAAAGACCTGATGCGTTTTTCCGGAGAGCGCAGACAGCATCTCAAAGGCATCTTCTTTGGTAGCAGGCTTGCCGTAAATGTGTTTGCCGGCAGCGACGACTGTGTCTGCGCCGATGATGAGATCATCGGGAAATTGTTCAGCAGCCAGCTGGGCTTTTCTGGTGGCAAGCATCATGACCGCCCCCTCGGGCGGGGTACAGCAGATAATGGTTTCGTCAGCGTCCACCGGGCGGGCTTCAAAGGGAATGCCTGCCAGGGTCATGAGCTCTCTGCGCCGTGGTGACGCAGAAGCGAGAATAATTTTCATAAAAAACTCCTTTTTTATTTCGTGTTGGTTAGCCTTATTATATGCCCGGAAATCTAAAAAAACAAGCCTCCCGCGCGAAGGCAGAGAGACTTGCTGAAGGAGAGCAAATTTTATAGTGGTGTTCTGATAGTTTGATGTTTTACTGGATTCTGCTTACAAAGTCCGCGTAGGCTTCGCATCCATGCTCATGAACATCAAGGCCTTCAATTTCAACCACCCGCGGCACCCGGAGGCCGTGGCATTTTTTAATGATGAAGAACATCACACCTGAGGTAACCAGGGCCCAGGCTGCGACTGCAATGATCCCCAGGAGCTGTACACCCAGCAGGGAGGCGCCGCCGCCGTAAAGCAAGCCGGTGACAGCATCCTCTGTACCAGGGGCGTAGTTGGCTAAAAGCCCGACCAGCAGGGTACCCATAACGCCGCAGCCGCCGTGGACGCTGATCGCGCCGACGGGATCATCAATTTTGAGCTTGGCGTCGATAAAAGGTACCAGAAGCGAGACCGTGATACCGCAGATCAGACCCACGAGAAGTGCGCCCCACAGAGTGATGACCTGACAGCCGGCAGTGATTCCCACCAGTCCGGCCAGAACGCCGTTGAGTGTCATGGAGACATCGGGCTTGCCATAGCGCAGCCAGGTAAAAAACATGACGGTTAAGCCGCCGGCACAGGCAGCCAGATTCGTGGTCATGGCAATATGGCCAATGTCCCCGTTGACTGCCAGGGTAGATCCGCAGTTAAAGCCAAACCATGCAAACCACAGGATGAACACGCCCAGAGCGCCCAGTGTCAGGGAATGGCCTGGAATGGCATTGGCCGAGCCGTCTTTATTGTATTTACCGATACGCGGCCCGACCATGACAGCGCCCATCAGGGCAACCCAGCCGCCGACTGAGTGGACAGCGGTGGAACCGGCAAAGTCGATAAAGCCCATCTGTGCCAGCCAGCCGCCGCCCCAGATCCAGTGGCCCGAAACGGGGTAGATGATTAAGCTGACAAAGGCAGAGCAAATGCAGTAGGCGGTAAATTTTGTTCTTCCAGCAACAGCGCCGGATACGATGGTGGCTGCAGTTGCACAGAAAACCGTCTGGAAGAAAATGAACAGCTCTGGCGTAACTGCGTCAAACTGTTCCAGAGATAGAGAAGTAGGGTTGAAAAAACCGGAAGTACCGATAAAGGCGCTGTCGCCGCCAAACATAACGGCAAAACCCACACACAGGAACAAGACAGAGCCGACCATAAAGTCGACGAAATTTTTCATGATAATATTACCAGCATTTTTGGCACGGGTAAAGCCGGTTTCCACCATGGCAAAGCCTGGCTGCATGAACATAACAAGACATGCCGCAAGAAAAACCCATACAATATCTGCTAATTGTTGCATTTCCATAATAAGACCTCTTTCTGAATAAAAAATAAGGGATCGGTTTTGATTTTTAATAAGATACGTAAAAATCAAAATCTATCCCCGTTGATAAATAATGGCTTAAGTATTAAACTGTTAAAAGTGCGTTTTGAATATTATTCACTGGTTCTGTAAATAGGAAAGGGTTTGGATGTGGAATTGTTATTAAAGGGCATCTGAACCGGTTTCTCCGGTACGGATACGGATAACGTCAGAAACGTCGTAAACAAAAATTTTACCGCCGCCGATTTCATCGGTGGTAAGGCGGTCGGTTACCAGCTTGATGATGATGTCGGCAGTCTCATCGTCTGTAATGGTTTCGACCTTGATTTTTGGCAAAAAATTTACCGTATAGGATGTACCGCGGTAGGATTTTTTAAAGCCCTTTTGGTTACCATAGCCCATAATGTTGGTAATCATCATGCCTTGAACGTCGCAGGTATTTAAAAGGTCTTTTAAATCCTCCAGCATGTCGGGCTTGACGACTATTTCTAATTTTTTCATAAGAACCTCCTTGCAAATTTTATAATAAAAAAAGAGGAGCCCGGTTCTGGATAGATTTCCAGAGTCACGGGCTCCTCTTTGAGCCGATTAAGAAGTGGTTATAGATTAAAAGGTGTTTTATACATAGAAGAGCAGGTCTTCATAGATGGGGAATGGCCAGTATTTTTCGCCGACCATGGTTTCCAGTTCATCTGCGGTTGCGCGCAGGCTTTCCATGGCTTCGATGACCTTGCTCTGATAGAACCTGGCCTGTTCCTGTACATCTTCGATGCCCTGGGCTTCAATGACCGTCTTATCGAGAATTTCGACTTTTTTAACCAGAGAGCCAGATAATTTAGATACATTTTGGAGGACTGTTTCTTCGGCAGTTGCGTCGATGAAATCACCGAGGGCTTTTTTCTGAGTTAAAATATTTGCCAGATCCTTGGTGTAGTCCAGAACAGCTGGAAGGATCTCACGTTTTGCCATGGTCAGCATGGTTAAGGCTTCAATATTAAGGGTTTTGCTGTAGTCCTCAAAATGGATTTCCTGGCGGGCATCCAGCTCACCGTGGGTGTAAATGCCGTGCTTGTCAAACAGCTCGACATTTTTGGGCTCACAGTAAGTTGCGAAAGCATCCGGTGTGGCTTTCAGATTTGGTAAGCCTCGGCGTTCTGCCTCTTCAACCCACTCTTCAGAATAGTTGTTGCCGTTGAAGACAACCCGCTTATGTTCTTTAAGGGATTCTCTTAGCAGGTCGATCAATGCAGTTTCGAAATCATCCGCGGCTTCCAGCTTATCGGCAAATTCGCCGAGCACTTCAGCAACCATGGTGTTGAGCGCAATGTTCGGGCCGGCGATCGACTGGTTTGAGCCGAGCATTCTAAATTCAAATTTATTACCGGTAAAGGCAAAAGGCGATGTGCGGTTACGGTCGGTTGCGTCGACAATAAAGTTTGGAACTGCGTCAACACCCAAGTCCATAACCAGATCTTTTGCTTCTTCGACCGGCTTGCCGGTTTCGAGCGATTTAAGGGCCGGTGTCAGCTGGTCTCCCAGGAAGATGGACACAATGGCCGGCGGCGCTTCATTTGCGCCGAGACGGTGGTCGTTGCCGGCACTGGCGACAGTACAGCGCAGTAACTCGGGATAGCGGTCAACCGCTTCGATAACAGCGACCAGGAAGGTTAAAAACTGTAAATTTTCGGAAGGTGTTTTACCAGGATTCAGCAGGTTTTCACCGGTGTCTGTGCTTAAAGCCCAGTTATTGTGTTTACCGGAGCCGTTGACGCCGGCAAAGGGCTTTTCATGAAGCAGGCATTGCAGGTCGTGTCTGAAAGCTACCCTCTGCAGGGTTTCCATGATCAGCTGGTTGTTGTCAGTAGCCAGGTTGGAGGTTGAGAAAACAGGCGCCAGCTCATGTTGCGCAGGAGCAACCTCATTGTGGCGGGTTTTTGAAGGAATGCCAAGCTCCCATAATTCACGGTCAACATCGCGCATGAAGTGGCAGACACGTCCGCGGATACGGCCAAAGTAGTGGTCTTCTTTTTCCTGTCCTTTGGGGGCTTTTGAACCGAATAAGGTTCTGCCGGTGAGGATCAGGTCCTTACGTTTTTTATACATATCTCTTTCAATCAGGAAATATTCCTGCTCAGCGCCGACAGTGGTTGTAACCTTTTTAACATCCGTTTTGCCAAAGAGTCTGAGAATACGGATGGCCTCGTCACTGATGACCTTCATGGATCTTAAAAGCGGTGTTTTTTTATCCAGAATTTCACCGGAGTAGGAAATAAAGGTGGTTGGAATATAGAGTGTTGTTCCTTTCACAAAAGCAAAGGAGGTCGGGTCCCACGCGGTGTAGCCTCTGGCTTCAAAGGTTGCGCGAAGGCCGCCGGAAGGGAAAGAGGAAGCATCCGGTTCACCCTTGATCAGTTCTTTACCGGAGAATTCCATGATGACCTTGCCTTCTTCAGTTGGGCTGATAAAAGCGTCGTGCTTTTCTGCGGTGATACCAGTCATTGGCTGGAACCAGTGCGTGAAGTGGGTAGCGCCCTGTTCTAAAGCCCAGTCCTTCATGGCGTTTGCAACCACCTCGGCCACATTTTCATCAAGAGGGGTGTCCTCTTTAATGGTACTCATCATGGACTTGTAAATGTGCTTTGGCAGACGCTTACGCATTACCGTAATATTAAACACTTTTGAACCGAAAAGATCAATAACGTCATTCTTACAATCTTTTACTTCTAACTCTTCAGACATAACAGCCTCCTAAATATAGATAATATGATTTTATTTTTCCTGCGTATGATAATAATACATGGGGTCAATTATAATGTAAAGGGAAAGATTAACCGGACAGAGGAAAGGGAGATTCCTCTGCGCGGTCATCGTTCCATGAGGGGAGCGGAAAAATTGAGGCGTTTCTCCGCCGATTAATTAAGGTATCCTGAGGAACTTATAAACAGTTCGTTTTAAGGAAGCATTCGTTGTCGATAAAAATAGATGCAACTGCCTGTGGAAGAAAGATACCGTCATTAATTTTTTGAACTCAAGTGATGAAGATAATAAAAAAAGGCGCTATTAAAAGTGCGAAAACACTCTCAACAGCACCATTGCTATCTTCAATTGCGGAATGTTGTTTCCGCGTTTCTCTCAAGTTGTGATGTCATTATAGACCAATTCCAGAGGCTTGTAAAGGGGTTTTTAAAGAAAAACGCGCTGAAACGGTTATCAAGATTACAATAAATTTACAAAAGCATATTGTATACATTTTGCAATCCTTATCAATCCTTTTTTGATTGAACTTGTATACAATCTATGGTATAAATAATAAAAATAAATAAGTACTCGATTAAGAACAATGGCGTTCGAACCGTACAGGATCAAAACAGACTGTGTATGCACAGATGGATAACACTGGCGTTGTCCAATCTGGCACATGCGAGTTCAAAATAAGATTTTTGAAGTTTTGGTCAGGGCTTGGTTCGTCATGTTCTTTTTTTATTGTTTTATTCAGAGACAATGCAGTATTCAATTTATGTAAAAGAAGGAGAGAGCTATGTTAAAAAAAGAAGGACAGATCAGAATCCCAAGCGGTTGTGCGATCTCGGGGATCATACATAAAAAGGGAAAGCCCGTGATTAACGGCAGCCAGATTGTGGATTCCATCGCAGTGATGCACGATCGTTCCAACGGTCTGGGCGGCGGCTTTGCAGGATATGGGATTTACCCGGAATACGCAGACTCTTATGCCTTTCATGTCTTTTATGACGACTTTAAGGCCAGACAGGAAACGGAGCGCTATTTGGATAAATACTTTGACGTGGTCAATCTGAGCCGGATACCAGTGCGTAAAAATAAAAATATCAAAGACGAGCCTCTGATATGGCGTTACTTTGTCGATCCGATCTTCACCAAAATACAGGAGGAGAAGGGAGAAATTGATGAAGAAAAATTCATTGTTGATACGGTATTCTATATCAATACTTACATCGACGGCGCCTATATCTTTTCAAGCGGAAAGAACATGGGCGTTTTTAAAGCGGTTGGGTTTCCTGAGGATGTCGGTGATTTTTACAAGCTTGAGGAATATGACGGCTACTGCTGGACCGCGCACGGGCGATACCCGACCAATACGCCGGGCTGGTGGGGAGGCGCTCATCCCTTTGCTCTTCTGGATTACTCCATTGTCCATAACGGGGAAATTTCCTCCTACGATGCAAACCGGCGTTTTATTGAGATGTTTGATTATAAATGCACTCTCTTGACCGATACCGAGGTTATCACCTATATTATTGATTTTCTAAACCGAAAGCAAGGCTTTGATTTTGAGGACATCGCCAGCATCATTGCCGCGCCTTTCTGGGAAGAAATCGAAAAGATGCAGCCAGAAAGGGCCAGACGCTTTAAAACGCTGCGCAACACCTTTGCCAGTTTGCTGATAACCGGCCCCTTTTCAATTATGTGTGGCTTTACCGATGGATTAATGGCTTTGAACGACCGGCTGAAGCTGCGTTCGATGGTGGCTGGAGAAAAGGACGATGTGGTTTATATCGCCAGTGAGGAGAGCGCGATCCGCGCAGTATGTCCGGATGTAGGTAATATCTGGGCGCCAAAGGGCGGTGAACCCATCATTGTCCGAGTGAATCGTGAAGGAGAATAAACAATGGGAATCAATTATATTTATCCGCAATATGAAATTGTCAGAAATCCAAACCGCTGTATCAAATGCCGTGTCTGTGAAAGGCAGTGCTCCAACGATGTGCACAGCTACGATGAGGAGCTGGATGTTATGAAGGCAGACGAAACCGGCTGCGTGGACTGCCAGCGCTGTGTGAGTATGTGCCCGACACGCGCCCTTAAGATTGTCAAGACCGACAACCAGCTCAAGGAAAATTACAACTGGAAACAGAGTACCATCGAGGAGGTTTATCGTCAGGCTGGCAGCGGCGGCGTCCTGCTGTCCTCCATGGGAAACCCAAACGAATACCCGGTATACTGGGATAAAATGCTCATCAACGCCAGCCAGGTAACCAATCCGTCCATCGACCCGCTGCGTGAACCCATGGAAACCAAAGTATTCCTGGGTAAAAAGCCTGGTCAGCTGGAGATGGATAAAGAAGGAAATATTATTTCTGAGATTCCACCACAGATTGAGCTGGAGCTGCCCATTATGTTTTCGGCCATGTCCTATGGCTCTATCAGTGAAAATGCCCATAAATCCCTTGCCCGCGCGGCAGCGGAGCTTGGAACCTGCTACAATACCGGTGAGGGCGGTTTGAACAAGGGCCTGTATCCGTACGGCCGCAATACCATTGTTCAGGTAGCTTCAGGCCGCTTTGGCGTGCATGAGGATTACCTGATGGCCGGCGCGGCCATTGAAATTAAAATGGGACAAGGGGCAAAGCCCGGGATCGGCGGTCATCTGCCGGGCAAGAAAATTGGGGAGAAGGTGTCAAAAACACGCATGATTCCAGAAGGGGCCGATGCGATTTCGCCGGCGCCGCATCATGATATTTATTCTATTGAAGATCTGAGGCAGTTGATTTTTTCCTTAAAAGAAGCCACTGGCTATACCAAGCCGGTGATTGTCAAAATCGCCGCGGTCCACAATGTGGCGGCCATTGCCTCGGGGATCGCGCGCTCTGGCGCGGACATTATTGCCATTGATGGCTTTAGAGGCGGTACCGGCGCAGCGCCGACCCGTATCCGTGACAATGTCGGAATTCCCATTGAGCTTGCGCTGGCATCTGTGGACCAGCGCCTCCGGGATGAGCAGATCCGCAATGATATCTCCATTGTTGTCGGCGGCAGCATCCGCAGCTCCGCCGACGTGGTCAAGGCCATTGCCCTTGGCGCAGACGCCTGCTATATTGGCACAGCCGCCCTTCTGGCGCTCGGCTGTCATTTATGCCGCCACTGCCAGAGCGGCCGCTGCAACTGGGGGATCGCCACTCAGCGTGAGGATCTTGTAAAACGGCTGAATCCGGAAATTGGCGCAGAACGTCTCACGAACCTCATGCGCGCCTGGAATCATGAAATCCAGGAAATGATGGGCGGTATGGGCATTAACTCCATCGAATCCCTGAAAGGAAACCGTCTGATGCTGCGCGGTATTGGCCTTTCCGATAAGGAATTGGAAATATTAGGAATAAAACATGCGGGGGAATGACGCCGAGTCCAATTTCTGGAAGAAATTGGCAGCGAGTGAAAAGCGAACCGGCAGATGAGCGGACGAGCGATAACGAGGCAAATACAGATGTTGAAGAAGCAATCCTTTATAAAGAGGAAGAGGCTTCTGAAAACATCTGTAAGCCGAGTCCAATTTCTGGAAGAAATTGGCAGCGAGTGAAAAGCGAACCGGCAGGTGAGCGGACGAGCGCATGAGGCTAACGTCTTGTTTGAAAAAGCCTTCCGAAGGAAAAATCAAGGCTTTTTCAAATAAAGACGCGGTCGTGAGAAGCGATAAACAAAGGTTTATTGAGAACAAAACCGAGGAGAAAATAAACAATGAAACGAGTATATGTAAATGAAGAATGGTGCCTGGGCTGTCACCTTTGCGAATATCAGTGCGCTTTTGCAAACTCCGGTGAGGAGGATATGTTCAAGGCCTTTAATAAAAAAGAAAAACCATTGCCGCGCATCCGTGTGGAGGATGGTGTGGAAAACGGAGAGGAAATCCATTTTGCGGTTTCCTGCCGCCACTGCAAGACACCCTACTGCGTCAAGGGCTGCATAACCGGCGCTTTATCGATCGGGGAAGACGGTGTGATCAAAATCGACGGTACACGCTGTGTGGGCTGCCGTACCTGTATTGCCATGTGCCCATACGGGTGTCTGGTGGTCGGTCACACGAAAACCATGCTGAAATGTGAACTGTGCACGGAAAATGGCGGTGAGCCAGCCTGTGTTAAAAACTGTCCGAACCGTGCCATTGTTTTTGAAGAAAGAGGTGCTGTCAATGAATAAGACAAAGTATTTGATCATCGGAAATTCCGCCGGAGCCATCGGTGGTGTCACGGGTATCCGCAGAGAAGACATGGACGGCAGCATTACGATTATCAGCGCGGAAAAACACCATACCTATTCAAGACCATTGATCTCCTACTGGCTGGAGGGTAAGGTTTCTCAGGAGAAAATGATTTACCGGGATGAGGATTTTTATGAAAAAAACGCCTGTGAGGTAATACTTGGCACAAAGGCAGAGCGTATTGATGTTCAAAAGAAGCAGGTATACCTGGCAGGCGGCGGGTCTGTCGCCTATGAAAAGCTCTTAGTCGCAACGGGCTCTGTTCCCTTTGTGCCGCCGATCAAGGGCAAGGAAACGGCTAAAAATACCTTTACCTTTACAACCATGGATGACGCGGCTGGCGTGGGTGAGATTCTGGATAAAAATTCTAAAGTCGTCATTTTAGGCGCAGGGCTCATTGGCCTGAAGGCAGCTGAAGCGGTTGTGGGACAGTGCGCGGGTGTGACGGTAGTAGATCTGGCAGACCGGGTGCTGCCCAGTGTTCTGGATACAGAAAGCGCTGAGATTATCGAGGCACATCTGACCAGCCAGGGAATGGTTTTAAAGCTGGAAACCAGTATTACTGAAATCGGCGATATGGAAGTTACACTGAGTGACGGCGAGCTTCTCCTTTATGACATTCTCATTCTGGCGGTGGGAACAAGACCGGAGATGTCACTGGTTGAGCAGGCTGGCGGAAAGGTGGAACGTGGGATTGTGACCGATGATCACCAGCAGACCAGCCTGAAGGATATTTACGCGGCTGGAGACTGCACGCAGAGCTATGATATTACCTCACAGACGGCTAAAAACATGGCGATTCTTCCAAACGCTTATCTGCAGGGTGAGGTGGCAGGACAAAATATGGCCGGTGGCAGCGCGGTGTATGAAAAGGCCTTTCCCGTAAATTCTATGGGGCTTCTGGGCCTGTATATGCTGACGGCAGGCAGCTGCATCGGCGAATCCATCACCGTCAAAACCGATGAAAGCTATAAAAAGTTTTATACAAAGGACGGCGTTTTAAAGGGCTATATCATCATTGGCAACTGTGATCGCGGCGGTATTTATACCGATATGATCCGCGAACAGATCCCGCTGGAGACAGTGGATATGGAAATGCTGATAAAAGAGCCGGGCCTGATGGCTTTTAACCCAGGAGAACGATATGCGAAGCTCAGCGCAGAGCATTAGGAGGAACAAGGATGATCATTGAAGCAGGAAAAAAATATTATACAGAGCTGAACCGTGAGGTAAAGGCAGCAGAGGATCGTGAGATTACCATCAAGGGTGTTCTGGGCCAGCGCTATATCGGTACCGGCGTTAAGAATAAGGATATTACCGTTTACGGCACACCGGGAAACGCCATGGGCGCATATCTCAGCGGAACGAATATCACCGTTTACGGCAACGTGCAGGATGCAGTGGGAGACACCATGGATAACGGCGATATCGTGGTCTACGGAAACGGTGGCGATACCCTGGGCTATGGAATGCGCGGCGGCAGTATCTACATCCGCGATAACGGAGGCTACCGCGTAGGTATTCATATGAAAGCTTATATGGAGCACCAGCCTGTGGTGGTGATCGGTGGTAAGGTCGGGTCTTTTTTGGGCGAGTATCAGGCCGGCGGAACCATTGTGGTTCTGGGGATTGGCGTAGACGGCGCTTTTCCGGCAGGCGGTTACTGCGGCACTGGCATGCACGGCGGTGCGATGTATATCCGCAGCGATGTACCGCCGACAGAGCTGGCACCGCAGGTAGTAGCAGAGCTGTGTACGCCTGCAATGCTGGAGCCGGCCATGGCCTGTATTGAGAACTACTGTCATTATTTTGACGCTGATATTAAGGAGATTTTGGCAAAATCCTTTTATAAATTGACACCAGGTGCCAACAATCCTTATAATGATTTATATACAGCGTATTAAGGAGAGAGAAAATGAATTTTGGCAAAAAAACACTCGATGCTGTCAGCTATATCGAGGAAAATGATATTAAATTTATCCGGATGCAGTTCTGTGATATTTATGGACAGAGCAAAAATATTGCCATATCCAACGAGCAGATCGAGCGTGCCATCCTCTATGGTGTGCCCTTTGACGCCAATTCTGTGGCAGGCTATCTGGACGCGGATCATTCTGACCTGATCCTGCACCCAGACCTGTCCACGCTTCAGATTCTGCCCTGGCGGCCACAGCAGGGAAAGGTCGCCAGAATTCTCTGTGATGTGAAATACCCGGACGGTACGAATTTTGAAGGAGACAGCCGTTATATATTGAAGGAGCAGATGAAAAAAGCCGAGAAGCTGGGCTACCGCTTTAACGTGGGCGCAGAATGCGAATTTTTTCTGTTCCGCCTGGGTGAAAACGGAGAGCCGACCAGAGAGCCGGTTGACAGCGCTGGCTATTTTGACCTGGCCCCCTTTGACCGGGGCGAAAATACACGGCGGGAGATTATCCTGACACTGGAGGAAATGGGCTTTGAAATCGAAAGCTCTCATCATGAATCGGCCCGGGGACAGCACGAAATCGACTTTAAATACAGCGGCGCCCTGGAGTCGGCAGACAATATTATGACCTTTAAAACAGTGGTCAAAACCATTGCCCAGCGCAACGGCCTGCATGCTACCTTTATGCCAAAGCCCCTCAACGGGCAGCCAGGCAGCGGCATGCACATTAATATGTCTCTTATGAAAGACAGCGAAAATGTCTTTACCAGCGATTTTGGCGGGCTGACCGATGAAGCCAGATGGTTTGCCGCCGGTGTGCTCGCGCATATCCGTGGGATCAGCGCTGTATCCAATCCGTTGGTCAATTCCTACAAGCGCCTGATGGATGGCTATGAGGCGCCTCAGACTGTCAGCTGGGGCTATGGGTCCCGGTCGCCGCTTATCCGTATTCCGGCCGCTGTGGGCGATTACTGCCGTATGGAACTCAGAAGCCCGGACCCTGCCTGCAATCCCTATCTCACCTTTGCGCTGATTCTGGCAGCCGGCCTTGAGGGAATTGAAAAGAAACTGCCTCTGATGGACCCGCTGGGGGAAGCACCCGCAAAGCTTCAAAAGCTGCCCATGACATTAAGGGAGGCGCTGGGAGAAATGGAAAAGGACACCTTGGTAGCAGAAGTTCTCGGCGAGAAAACAGCACAGAAATATATTCAGCTCAAAAGCTGGGAGTGGAGACAATACATCGGAATGGTCCACGAGTGGGAAATCGACCGTTATTTTTCAACCTTCTAATTTAGGAAAAACAAAAACCTGAAGGAAGGGGGGATGAAATAATGAGTAATGTGTTGTTGGTATGCAGGCAGAATGAGATAACAAAAGCACTGACAGAGATCATGCGGGGCATGGAATTTAGTATGATCGACGCAGTGCCCTCCGGCAGTGAAGGCCGAAGGCGCCTTCAGGAAATTGAGTATGATATGGTCATTATCAATACCCCCCTGGGCGATGAATTTGGTATAGAACTGGCCCTTGATACGATCGAAAAGTATCTGATCGGTGTTGTGCTTATCGTGAAAAACGAGCTGGTAGACCATGTGGAGGCCAAGCTGATGGACACGACGGCTTTCGTGGTGTCTAAGCCCATCAACCGCCAGCTTTTGACCCAGAACATCAAGTTTGTACTGAACTCAAAGGCAAAAATGCAGCGCCTTAAGGAACAGAACGAAAAACTGCAGAAAAAAATGGATGATATTAAGATCATTTACCGGGCCAAGCTGTGCCTGATGGGCTACCTGGACATGACCGAGGAACAGGCTCATCGTTACATCCAGAAGCAGGCCATGGACATGCGGATATCGCCCCGGCAGGTTGCCGAAAACCTTATACGGACCTATGAGCGTTAAAAAGATTTAAAGAACCTGTTTATTCCTCCGGAATAAGTGTATAAATACTAACAGAACGTCTTGTTTCAAGGAGGAATAAACAAAATGGGTAAATTAAAAGGAACGAAAACACTGGAAAATCTGATGAAGGCATTTGCAGGTGAAAGCCAGGCCCGCAACCGCTATACTTTTTTTGCGTCAAAAGCTAAAAAGGAAGGCTATGTTCAGATCCAGAACATTTTCCTGGAAACAGCAGCCAATGAAAAAGAACATGCGGAAATGTTCTATAAATACATCGTGGAAAATGAAGGTCTGGACGGAGAAGCCATGATGGTTGGTATTACTGCGGAATATCCTGTCAGCCTGAGCGACGACACCCGCACCAATCTGATCAACGCCGCTGCCGGCGAACGTGAAGAATGGAGCGACCTGTACAATAACTTTGGAAAAACCGCTGAAGAAGAAGGCTTTAAAGATATTGCGGCTACCTTCAAATATATTGTAGAGGTTGAAAAGGCCCACGAAGCCCGCTATTTAAAATTAGCTGAAAACATTGAAAAGGAACGTGTCTTCAAACGCTCAGAATCCGTTAAATGGAAATGCGGCAACTGCGGCTATATCAGTGAAGGCAAGGAAGCGCCAAAGGTTTGCCCGGCCTGTAAGCACGGCAGAGAATACTTTGAATTATTTGTGGAAGCTTATTAAAAAGTCATTTAGGACGAACCAGGCTCCGGAGATCAGAGAAACTGACTCCGGAGCTTTTTTTGAAAAATTTTAAGACAGTTTTGTTATAATCGTTGGACAAAATAAAGGGAGGAATAAAAATGTTTTTAGATACAGCCAATATTGAGGAAATCAGAAAGGCCATGAGAACCGGCGTTTTTAAAGGGGTTACCACCAATCCGACCATTCTTCTTAACGAGCGGACCCCCAGAGCGGAAAAGGTGCGCGAAATTCTGGAGGAAGGAGTGCCTTTTATCTACGTGCAGACCATCGGCGAAACAGTAGAGGAGCGTCTGGAGGACTGTGAGACCATTCTGGCTCTCGACGGCGAGGGGCGAATCGGCCTTAAAATACCAATGGATATTGCAGGACTGGAGGTGGTAAAGCAGATACGCGAAAAATATCCGGACTGTAAGATTCTGGGAACAGCCGTTTACTCTGCGGACCAGGGGATATTTGCCGCGCTGGCAGGCTGCAACAGTATTGCGCCTTATATAAACCGCATGTCCAACAATGACCTGGACCCTTACAAGGCGGTTTCTGTCATTCGCGATTTTATTAATGAGCGCCAGCTGAACTGTGAGATTCTGGGCGCAAGCTTTAAGAATACCAATCAGGTTATACAGACCCTGGCCTCCGGCGCCCATTCAGTCACCATCCCCTACAATATCTTTGAAAAGATGATGAATAAAGAGCTGGCAGTTTCGGCCATCGAAACCTTTAACAGGCATGGCGAGATGCTGAAGGAAAAATATTAAATCAAAGCTGCAGCACCGTAGAGGTGCTGCTTTTGTCATTAAGATTATTTAAATTTTTCTTCAAAAGATCTTGATTTTTTTATCAGAATGATCTATAGTATTGTTAGCACTCGGAGATAACGAGTGCTAACAATAACGAAACGAAAGTGAGTGGAGATTATGGCTAAAAAGCAATTCCAGGCAGAATCCAAACGCCTGCTGGATTTAATGATTCATTCGATTTATACAAACAAAGAGATTTTTTTAAGAGAGATTATCTCAAACGCAAGTGACGCGATTGACAAGCGTTACTTTAAAAATATGTCGGAGGGTGGCAGCGGTCTCTCAAGAGATGACTACGCGATCCACATTATTCCGGATAAGGAAGCTGGAACCCTGACCATTACCGATAATGGTATCGGGATGACCCAGGAAGAGCTGGAAGAAAATCTTGGTATTATCGCCAACAGCGGCTCTCTGGAATTTAAGTCTGAGCATGAAGCTCAGGAAGATATTGATATCATCGGCCAGTTTGGTGTCGGTTTTTATTCTGCCTTTATGGTCAGTAAGGACATCAAGGTCCGTACAAAGGCAGACGGCAGTGACACTGCCTATGAATGGGAATCCGAAGGTGCGGAAGGCTATACCATTGAAGTATGTGACAAAGAAGAAGTCGGGACTGAAATTATTCTGACACTCATGGACGACACAGAGGATGAAAAATACAGCCAGTATCTGGAAGAATACCGACTCAGAGAGTTGATCAAACGCTATTCCGACTATATCCGTTATCCCATTAAAATGGAAGTGGAAAAGAGTACCCTGATCGAGGCTTCAGAGGAAGAGAAGGCCAAAGAGGATTACGAACCGCAGTACGATACCTACCTGGAAGAAGAAACCCTCAACAGCATGGTACCGCTGTGGAAAAAGAATAAAAGTGAAGTCACCGATGAGGATTATAACAATTTTTACAAGGAAAAATACTATGACTATACCGATCCTGCCAAGGTTATCGCAACCCATGTAGAAGGTGTGTGCACCTACGATGCGCTGCTGTTTATCCCGTCGAATGTCCCGTATAATTACTTTTCTAAGGAATTTAAAAAAGGCCTGCAGCTGTACTCCAGCGGCGTTCTGATTATGGATAAATGTGAGGATCTTCTGCCAGACTATTTTGGCTTTGTCAGAGGTCTGGTCGATTCACAGGATCTGTCACTGAACATTTCCAGAGAAATGCTTCAGCAGGACCGTCAGGTCATGGCCATTGCTAAACGTATTGAAAAGAAAATCACCTCTGAGCTTATGGACATGCAGAAAAAAGATCGTGAAAAATATGATGAATTCTATAAAAATTTCGGTCTGCCGCTCAAATTTGGCATGTACGAAAGCTACGGCATGAACGCCGATAAGCTCAAGGATCTGGTTATGTTCTACAGCTCCAGCGAAAAGAAAGCCGTCACCTTTGCAGAATACGTCGGCAGAATGAAAGAAGACCAGAAATATATTTACTATGCCTGCGGTGATTCCATTGAAAAGATCGGAAAGATGCCGCAGATTGAGCTGCTTTTAGACCAGGGCTACGAAGTCCTTTACTGTACTGACGATGTGGACGAATTTGCGCTTAAGAGTCTCATGAAATATGATGAAAAAGAATTCCGCTCCGCTTCCGATGATGATCTGGGGATCGAACAGTCCGAAGAGGCCAAAAAAGAATCTGAAGCCAAAAATGAAGAAAATAAAGATTTAATGACCGCCATCAAGGATGCCCTGGACGGCAAGGTAAATGCTGTCAAGCTGTCCACAAGACTGAAAAGTCATCCGGTATGCTTCTCAACAGAGGGGATATCCTTAGAAATGGAAAAAGTTCTAAACGCACAGCCCATGGGCGGTGATGTCAAAGCCGACAAGGTTCTTGAAATCAATGGGAGTCATCCGGTATTTGACGCCATGAAAAAAGCTTATGACGACAAAAATAACGATAAGCTGAAAAAATACGCCAACCTGCTTTATGATCAGGCCATGCTCATTGAAGGCATGACCATTGAAGATCCGGTAGAGTTCGCAAGATCTATTTGTGAACTGATGGTATAACGCTGATCGGAAAACATAATAATTTAAAAGCCCCATTCTTGTGGAGAATGGGGCTTTTGTATTTTTTGATAAATGCCTACGGCGTTTCATCGAGAGAATGAAAATCATCTTCAAAATGAATGTTGTCAAGATCAATATAGCGCATAAGCTTATTGCAGTGCTTTATATTCTTATCAATAATCTCAGGAGTAACGCCAGCCAACCGGACGGAAATGGTTGATAAAAAGTCGGTAAAATCTATGGAAATTTCCTTGTTGGGGGAGTTGTAGATATCCTGATAAAGCGCTTTTCGAGCGCCATATTCAGCGACGGTCAGTTTTCTGAACATTTGTGGCTGTATGTCGAGATCGAACTCCAGAATAATGGCAGACATGGAGCTGCGAATATAATTATGGGTCGCATCCAGGTAAAGCTCTTTTTCACGGAGAAGACTATATAGTTCTGAGGCCGCGGGGGTCTCAAAAATTTTAATGAAAAAAATACGATTAAATAATATGTGCATTTGGAACTGGTTCTCGATCATAAAGCCAAGCTTTTTGTTTAGAAAACGGCGAATATAAAGAATAAAGTCGTGAAATATCTGACCGACAATTTCTTCTTTTTTGAAATAATAATTCACCAGTCCAACCGAAACACCAGCTTTTTCAGCGATTAACGCAATTGTTGTTTTACGGTAGCCTAGTTCTAGGAAAAGTGCTTTTGCTGTATATAAAATGTTTTCTCTTTGTCCATCGTCTGTATTTTTGTATGTATCCATTGGCCATCCTCTAAAATGTTTTGTGGTTATTCATTATACTATATTATTTTCAAAAGTACACGTGAAATTTAGTATTCACCAATAGGAAAAATAGTAAAAAAATAAAATAAACAAAAAAACATTGACAGGAAAACGAGTTCATTGTATTATACTGAATATAGAATTGAATATTCAGTTTAAAATTCAGTCAGGAGGGGTACATGGTGAATAAAAACGTGGATCAGTTGTATGAAGAAAGAGAAAAGAGGTATATTCAGGCCGTCGATTTAGAACAGCCGGACAGGGTTCCTCATGAAACGCGGTTTGGTGAGTATTGGGCGATTAATTACGCTGGCTATCCTATTAAGGGAAGCGCGGTAGATCCAAAGATAATGGGAGAGGCAATGGAGAAAATCGCGCAGGATTTTGCGACAGACACATGCCCGTCATTGTTTTCAAGAAATCCGTTGTTTTACAAATCATTGAAATCAATCAATTTTACTGAAAGTAAAACTGGAATTATGCAGCATCCAGAAGTCAGCTGTATGGACCGTTCAGAGTATGATGCTTTTATTAAAAATCCATTTGGGTTTATTGTGGATAAGATTTTACCGAGAGTCTACAAAGCTTTGGATTCAGAGGGGGCTGGTTATGGGATGTCACTTGTCCGCGCGATGAATATACAGACCGACATGACAACCCCGATTTTGATGGAGGCGGGACGTGTCAGTAAGAAATATGGTCTTCCTCTGACAGGCGCAGGACTGGTTGAAGCGCCAATGGATTATATTTCGGATATGATTCGCGGGTTTTCAGAAATTACAATGGATATTCGGAGGTGCCCGGAAAAAGTTGCGGCAGCAGCCGAAGCCGTATTGCCGCTGATGGACCGGTTAGCAGCCCAGCTGCCTGCGGTAAAGGGGAAGCTCATCAGCATTCCGCTTCATATGCCTGTTTTTATGCGGGAAAAAGATTTTGCAAAGCTTTGGTGGCCGACTTTTAAAGAAATGGTAGAGCGCATGGCGGCAAGAGGGCAATATATGCGTATTTATTTTGAAGGTGACTGGACGCGCTATTATGACTATCTTCAGGATCTGCCAAAGGGGCATATCCTTGGAGCCTTTGAATATATGGACCCGCAGCTGGCTAAAGACAAGCTGGGTAAGACCATGTGTATTACAGCCGGTTATGATGTGTCATTGCTTCAGTATGGTACAAAAGAAAAAGTCCTTGATGAAGCGAAAAAATTGATGGATGTTCTGGCGCCGGGCGGAGGTTATATATTTACCGTTGCCAAAGGCATTACCTATCCAAATGACGGAACACCGGAAAATGTAAGGGCGCTGTATGAATTTGTAGAATCCTACGGAAAATATTAGGAGGGAAGGCAATGGACGAAAATACAAAATATCTGGCAACCTGGAAAGAATACTGTGAACAAAATGAAATTGACTATGAGGAAAACAGCTATCTCGAGCCATACTGGCAGGTGGCACAGGAGAAGCTGTTTGGATTTGTCATTAAACTGTTAATATGAATGAACGGATTTTATACGCTATGATAGGCAAGATGAGGAGATCGAGATGAAAAAATTAAGTAATTACATAAAATTTTCATATGGCTTTGCAGATTTATGCTTTATTTTTATGGTTACATTTTCAAATACTTACTATCTGGTTTTTTTTACAGAGGTATTGAAAATTTCTCCAGTTCAGGCAGGGGTTATCATGACCTTTGGCCGTATTTTGGACACGATCAGTGTTCCGATACTTGGACCAATTATTGAAAAAAGTAATTTTAAATGGGGGCGCTACCGTTCATGGATACTCATTGGTTCGTTCTTTATACTTCTTTTCAATACAATTATGTGTGCAAACCTGACAGGACTGCCTGAAGGTGCCTACATTGTGCTCTATACGATTTTCTATGCGGCATTCTGTATTGCCACTAATGTTTCATACATTGGCTATACATCCTTAAATTCAACACTGACGGTTGATGCGGCGGAGCGTGTGCAGCTCTCCACCTTCCGCGGGCAGGGAAACTCCATTGGCAAAATTCTGGCTGGCTGGTGCCTGCTGCCATTAATCTATCTGGTTGCCGGCGCTCAGGAAATGACCGTACAGGGATTCTTTATTACAGCTTTGTTATTAGGGCTTCTGACGGTTTTAGGATATGGGAATCTTTTTGCGGCCACAAAAGACTACAAGGATTCAGGCGTTACTGTCAAGGGTGGTAAGGCCGAAAAAGTCACAGTCGCACAGATGTTTAAGCAGGTGGTAACAAACCGTCCGCTTTTGGCGATTTTAGTGGCAGATATATGCAGAGTATTAACAACGCTGTTGATTGTTGCAATGTTCCCTTATTTTTACATCTATGTTGTCAAAAATCCGGATATCATTCCAACATTTTTCGGATTGACCAGTATTCTCATGCTTATTGGGTCAACGCTTGTACCGTTCATCACCAAAAAGCTGACAAAAAAACAAACCTATATTTTAGGTATGGTTTGGATTTGTGCTGCGTTGGTGCTCATGTTCTTTAACGCAAATAATGCGACGCTCGTTTTGATTATTGCCTGTATCGGCTATGTGGGGGTCGCCTTCCCGAACGTTGTCAATACAGCCATGTACGCAGATATCACTGATTACAGCGAATGGAAAACAGGTTATAATGCCCGAGCGGTTATATTCAGTGTTTACCAGCTTTCCATAAAAATTGCGGCGGTATTCTCGACGAGCGTAGCAGCCTTTGGCCTTGGGCTTATCGGCCTTCAAAGCGGGGTTGAGCCAATGCCGGAAGTCATAGAAGGTATAAAATCGCTGGCAATGTTTTTCCCGGCAGGCGTCAGCCTGGTCGCTGTGATTGCGATGCTGTTTTATAACGTCAATGAAAGAAAATTACCAGAATTGCGCGCTGAAATCGCGGAAAGAAAGATGGCTGACAATTAAAGATTGAGGCAGTGAGTTAACAGACTTATCTGCCAGGAGGTTACCAGATGAAAAAAGACAACAGGCTTTCTTTTTTCGAAACACTTACGATGGCAACCGGTTTTACAATAGGATCAGGAATTATTACGCTGACAGGTATCGGCATTGGAATGACTGGCAGAAGCGTTTTTATAGCATTTGCAGTGTGCGCTGTCCTGTTTCTGATCTCTTTTCGGCCCCTCTTTATTATGAGCAGCGTTCTTCCAAGAATGAGCGCTGCGTACAGCTACTCTAAAGAGCTGATTACAAAAGAGGCTGGCGGTTTATATGTATATATTTACTTTTTTGGACGGATCACGATTGCGATTTTTGGCATATCCATTGCGCAGTATCTGGCAAGCTTGATCCCCGCGCTTAACAATCCAGTGGGAATGAAGGTGGTGGCGGCAGGTGTTTTGACTTTGTTTTATATCATTAACCTTTTCGGTATAAAAAATGCAGCGATTGTGCAGAATGTACTCTTTGTTATTTTGGTATTCAGCCTGCTCTCCTTTGTTATTTTTGGCATTGGAAAGGTGGAATCCAATTTTTTTGAACAAAAAGCATTCTTCGTAAATGGATTCAGTGGGTTTTACTCTGCGGTTTCACTTTTATTTTTCGCTGTTGGGGGTGCATATATCATCACGGATTTTGCACCGAAGATCAGAAATCCTGAAAAGGTGATGACAAAGGTTATCTATATTGTGACCATTGGTGTGACGGTATTGTATATGTTTATTGGCATTGTGGCAAGCGGTGTGATTCCACAGGCCGAAGCAGCATACCAATCCCTGGTTGTCACGGCGCGCATTGTATATCCCAATAATTTGCTTTTCAGCATTTTCATTGTCGGTGGAGCGCTGGGAGCATTAATCACCACTCTAAATTCAAGCTTTGTATGGTATTCGAGCTCCTTGATTCAGGCCTGTAAGGATGGCTGGCTGCCGAAAGCCTGGGGAAAAACAAACAAATACGAGGTTCCCTACATCCTGACGACTATTTTCTATATTCTGGGGCTCATCCCTGCGCTTTTAGGGATGGATTTAACGGTGGTTTCTAAAATTGCGGTTGGTATGACGATTTTGTCGATATTGATCCCGATGGCAGGGATTTTGAAATTACCGGAGAAGTATCCAGAAGAATGGAAGCAAAGCGTTTATTCGAAGCGTTATCCAAAATGGCGGCTCAGAACCATGGTGGTCATCACATACCTTATTATGTCCACCCAGGTATATGCTCTGTTTGCGGGGAATCCGGCAACGGCAAATGTCATAATACTGCTTTATATTTTAGGAATAGGCTTATATTTGTTTTTTAAATCAAAATACAAGACATTAAAAACAGAAGGCGAAGGAGAGAAAGATTAGTATGGAAATAAATAAAAATACAGTTGAAAGAAATCAGCTTTACACCGATGTGCGTTCCGGAAAAATTCCCAAGCGTGTGCCCATTAATCTGAACATGGACGCAGCCGCTGTCCTGGAGTATGCAGGCTACAATCTAAATATTCACCAGTTTGATATCAATTATCTGATAAAGGCCATGGAACGCGTCGCGGAGGATTTTGAAAGCGACAACCTTGGCGTCACAACTGTGCGGTTTCCGCATTTTTACAAGCTTCTGGGCGCAAGGCATTTTCAGATGGGGAGCGATGGCTTTCTGCAGCATCCGGAAATTTCTGTGATGGAGCCTGGGGAATATGACGCATTGATTGAAGCACCCTACAAATTCCTTTGGGATGCGATTATCCCAAGACTGTATAAAGAACTCGATAAGCCGTGGCCGGAATCCTCTATGTCCCTGGCAAAAGGTTTTTCAAGCTTTTATGGAACAATGGGAAAAATCGGTGCAGCTAAAAATGAAATCTGCCTTAAGTATGGTAAATCGAATCTGGGCGGTGCTTTTGCGCAAACAGATGCGCCCATGGATTTTATCGCAGACCTGCTCCGATCCTTTACGGGTATGTCCATGGATATTCGAAGGAATCCGGAAAAGGTTGAGGCAGCGTGTGAAGCGATCCTCCCACTGATGATCAAGGCAGGAGCCAAGGGAACGCCTGAGGTGCGCGGCGCCTGTATGATTCCGCTCCATATGGCAACCTATATTAAAGAGAAGGATTTTGAGCGCTTCTACTGGCCAACCTTTAAAAAGCTGGTTGAGGAGCTGGTTAAAACCAATACGGCAGTTTCAATTTTTATGGAAAATGATTTTACGCGCTACCTCGATTATATGCAGGAGCTTCCAGAGGGCTGCCAGTTGATGGCAGAGTTTGGTGATCCCAGGCTTTTTAAAGAAAAACTTGGTTCAAAATTTATCCTCACAGGTTTTTATCCTCTGTCACTGCTTAAAGCAGGCACATTACAGCAGGTGAAAGATAAGGCGAAGGAAATAATTGACGTGCTGGCGCCGGGCGGAAACTATATTTTCAGCTTAGACAAATCGCTGCTTCGGGCAAATGACGCGGATATAAATCTGTATAAAGAATTATTGAATTTCGTTAAAGAATACGGCGTTTATTAAGGAGAAAAAGATGAATATCAATTCCGAATACTATAATGATTATGAAGCAAATATTGAAAAATATGAGATTCCCAAAGAAGCGATTCCATATGCCATTGAGGCTTTTCAGGGAAATGAAGAGATGATTTTTAGTTTTGCGATGTTCTTACTGATGTAATACAAATATAAAAAGCCCGGTTTTTCAAAAGAAAAACCGGGCTTTTTAAAAGCTTAATCGTCCGAAAGACTAGCTTTGCCAGTCACGGCACTGTCGTGCTGCCGGTCAGTGATCATTTTGACAATCTGAATGATCAGGGTAGGCAGGAATGCCAGCAGGCCAATCTGGCCGATCTGGGCCATGGTGAGCGGCGCCACAAGGAACAGGGTATTAAGGCCAGGTATGAACAGCACCGCTGCGAGAAGCAAGATACCGCCAAAGAAGGCCATGAGTGAGTATTTGTTCGTTCCGAACTTCAGCCGGAAAATGGATTCATCACCACGGCAGTTAAAACCGTGGAAAAGACGGGCCAGGGTCAGGGTTGCAAAGGCCATGGTGCTGGCCAGCATGGCGTTGCCAGACTGATGTCCAAGGTAAAAGGCGGCCATGGTGGCAACAGCGATCAGCAGGCCTTGAGAGACAATGCGCCTGAGCAGACTGCCGTTTAAAATCGGTTCCTTAGGGTTGCGGGGCGGCTGGTTCAACAGTCCGCGGCGTGAGGGCTCCATGCCAATGGCAATGGCGGGTAGGCTGTCAGTCAGCAGGTTTATGAACAGCAAATGCACTGGAGCAAAAGGAACAGGCAGAGCCATCAGTGAGGCGTACAGCACACAGAGGATACCCGCAGTGTTACCTGAAAGCAGAAACTGAATGGCGTTTTTAATATTGGCATAGATATTACGCCCGTTGATAACAGCCTTGACAATGGTGGCAAAGTTATCGTCGGTCAGGATCATGGACGCTGCGTCTTTGCTGACCTCGGTACCGGTAATACCCATTGCTACGCCGATGTCGGCTTTTTTAAGGGCTGGAGCGTCATTGACGCCGTCACCGGTCATGGAGACAATGCGTCCCTGGCGCTGCCAGGCGTCGACAATGCGGATTTTATGCTCGGGTGAGACACGGGCGTAGACAGAAATTCGGGGAAGCTTTTCGTCCAGCTCGGCATCGGTCATGGCGTCGAGCTCAACGCCTTCCACCGCAATATCACCGTCCTCAAAGATACCGACCTGCCTTGCGATGGCGGTTGCGGTGATCTTGTGGTCCCCGGTGATCATGACAGTGCGGATACCGCCCCGTTTGGCGTCAGCCACAGCCTGGACAGATTCTGGACGCGGCGGGTCGATCATGGAGATCAAACCAACGAACACAAAATCATTTTCATCCTCTATGGACAGATCCCGCACCTCGGAGAGTTCACGGTAAGCAAAGGCCAGAACGCGGAGCCCTTCCTCGGACAGAGAGCGGTTGGTGTTGATGATCTCGCTGCGCTTTTCATCGGTCATTGGCAGGATACCATCGGTGGTGTAGATCCAGTTGGAGCGCTCAAGCATGACATCGAGCGCACCCTTTGTCAGCAGGGTCGGTACTTTTTCAAGCTCGTGAAGTGTACTCATGAGCTTGCGGTCAGAGTCAAAAGGCAGCTCACGCAAGCGGGGGTGCTGGCTTCGGTAGGTAGACTCTTCAATGCCAAAGGAGTCGCCGATCTGTACCAGAGCCACCTCGGTGGGGTCCCCAATGGATGTGCCTGCGTCTTCATCGGTGGTGGCGTCGCTGGCGAGCAAGGCGATTTTTAACAGCAGGCGCTGCGCACCGTTGGTAAGGTCATAATCCTCACAGGAGGCGAGCCTGCCGTCAGCATAGATCTTCTGGGGACACATGCGGTTCTGGGTCAGTGTTCCGGTTTTATCTGAACAGATCACGGAGACGGCGCCGAGGCTTTCGACGGCCTTGAGATCCTTGATAACGGCATTCTGTCTGGCCATTTTTTGTGTGCCCATGGCCAGTACGATGGTCACGATGGAGCTGAGCGCCTCAGGGATGGCGGCTACAGCCAGGGCAACAGCGAACATCAGAGAATCCAGAACCGGCATGTGGCTGCGGAAAACGGAGAGCATGAAAACCACCACACAGACGGCCAGAATAATGACAGCCAGTTTTTTGCTGAAATTATCAAGACTGGTCTGAAGCGGTGTTTTCCGCTGCTGGGTCTGGTTCATGAGAGAAGCGATTTTACCGAGCTCTGTGCCCATACCCGTGGAGGTGACAACAACGGTTGCCCGTCCATAGGTTACAAGAGAACCGGAGAAAACCATGTTGATCTGGTCGCCGAGGGCTACCTTTTCCGACGGAATGGTATCGGCGGTTTTGTCGACACTTTCGGATTCACCAGTCAGTGAGCTTTCATTGACCTTGAGTGAAAAGTTTTCCAGGATACGTCCGTCGGCAACCACCAGGTCGCCGGCCTCCAGCAGCAGAATATCACCGGGAACCACCTCCTGGGAGGGGATCTCAAGGCGCGCGCCGTCGCGGATCACCCGGGCAACGGGCGAAGACATGGCCTTCAGACTCTCGAGGGATTTTTCAGCTTTGACATACTGAACAGTGCCGAGTACAGCGTTTAAAAGTAAAACAGCAAAAATAACAATGGTGCTTTCGCTTTCACCCGAAAGCAGGGAAATAATGGCGGCAATGGTTAGGATAACCACCAGCAGATCTTTGAACTGCTCCAGAAAAACCACAGCGATGCTTTTTTTCTTGCCCTCTGAAAGCTTGTTGGGGCCAAAGGTTTTGGTCCGGCTTTCAGCCTCGGCGGTGCTGAGGCCTGAGGACGAGGTATGGAGCTCGCCCAGTGTTTCCTGCGCAGAACGGTTAAAAAAGGTTTCTGACATCATCGATACTCCTTTGTCAAGATTGTATACACCGGAAGCACCAAAAAAAGACTTCCGGCAGCCCTTTTGCCAGGCTGTCGAAAAGTCTCGTTACCAAAAAAGATAGGCGCACACCGCCAGGTTAAAAACCGTGGTGTTGACGGCGCGTCTTAAACTACTCCCTTTTCAACTGTTAGTGCATTATAGCAGTTTTTGCGGCGCTGCGTCAATGGGTGAATGTTAAATTTGTGTTAAATTTAAGATCGCTATGGGAAAGGATGCAGCAGCGTTTTCCTTAAGCAGGTTGCTTAAAATAATTTCAGGAATAATTTCAGGTTTATAAATCCAACAAAAAAAGCCTTGACGGCTAAAAATTATTATGATAAGATATTAAATTGCATTAGAAGATAAAATTGTGCTATTTATGTGACCGACAGAAGTCAATAAATAGAAACAAAATTAAAATAGACTTATGGATGGGGCGCGGGTTTGCTGATCAAAGGCAAACCAAATGCTTGATGAATTGAATTCTTAAGCAGGCTGCGCTTTTTCAGGCTGATCAAAGGTCTGAAATTCGTCTCGGTCCATTTTTATTTTTTCGCGACAATTCCCGAAATTGGGGAGAATTACCACTCTATAAATAGTACCACAATTTTGCGACAAAGAAAAGAGCATACGCGTAAAAAGTGTATTTTGAAAATGCCGAAATAATTTGCAAGGGGTGATAATGGATGGTTATGGTGCATCCTGTACAATACGGATTAAGAACCAGACAGAGCTTCTCAAAGATTAAAGAAGTCCTTGAGATGCCGAACTTATTAGAAGTACAGCTCGATTCCTACAAATGGTTTATTGAAAAGGGCCTCCAGGAAGTGTTTGACGACATCCACGAAATTACAGATTACACTGGTAATCTGGTGTTGCAGTTCGTGGACTACGCCATCGAGGGAGAACCGAAATACAGCATTGAGGAATGTAAGGAACGGGATCAGACTTACTATGTGCCTTTAAAGGTGCGTGTCCGTTTAATCAACAAAGAAAAGAATGAAGTAAAAGAACAGAAGGTCTATATGGCCGACCTGCACAAAATGACCGATACCGGGACCTTTATTGTCAACGGTGCGGAACGTGTTATCGTCAGCCAGCTGGTACGTTCTCCGGGTGCTTACTACACCCTGACCCGTGATAAGCTTGGTAAAAAGCTCTATTCTGCACAGGTTATCCCGAACCGCGGGGCCTGGCTGGAATACGAATCCGATTCCAACGATATCATGTACGTCAAGATTGACCGTACCCGTAAGCTGCCGATTACCGCGCTGCTGCGCGCCTTTGGCCTTGGCAGCAACGAGGAAATCCTCGAGGTGTTCGGGGATGACTACCGTCTGCTGGAAACCATCAAGAAAGATGAAACCGCAGGCATGAAGGACGAACGTGACGGTCTTCTGGAAATTTACAAGAGACTGCGTCCGGGCGAACCGCCGACAGTGGAAAGCGCCCAGTCACTGCTGAACTCCATGTTCTTTGACGACCGCCGCTATGATTTAGCCCGCGTCGGCCGCTATAAATACAATAAGAAATTATCTCTGGCTACCCGTATTACCGGGCAGGTCGCCGCTGAGGACGTCATTGATCCTGAAACCGGCGAAGTCCTGGCAGAGGAAGGCCAGATCTTTAAGAAGGACGTTGCATGGCAGATCCAGAATGCCGGGATCAATGTGGTCAATGTCAAGGTCCAGCATCAGGGCGAAGATAAAATCGTCCGCGTCATCGGTAATGGCTTCGTTGATATTCATACCCAGGATATCCCCTTTGATATCAGCGATTTAGAAATTAAGGAACTGGTTTGCCGCGAAGCGCTTATGCAGATCCTTGACGATGAAGAAATGACCGATGAAGAAAAACACGATGAAATTAAAAACCACATGGAACGTCTGGTGCCGAAGCACATTCTTCAGTCCGACCTCTTCGCAACGGTTTCTTATTTTATCGGTATCGACTACGGCATCGGGAATACTGACGATATTGACCATCTTGGCAACCGCCGCCTCCGTTCTGTTGGCGAGCTGCTGCAGAATCAGTTCCGTATCGGCCTTTCCCGTATGGAAAGAGTTGTCCGTGAAAGAATGTCTGTTCAGGATGATGAGATCCTGACACCACAGGGGTTAATCAACACCCGTCCGGTAAACGCAGCTCTTAAGGAATTCTTTGGAAGCTCCCAGCTGTCACAGTTTATGGACCAGAATAACCCGCTGTCTGAGCTGACACATAAGCGCCGTCTGTCCGCCCTTGGACCTGGCGGTCTCTCCCGTGAGCGCGCCGGCTTCGAAGTCCGTGACGTTCACCACAGCCACTATGGCCGTATGTGTCCGATCGAAACGCCTGAAGGCCCGAACATCGGTCTGATCGGTTCACTGGCGACCTTTGCCCGTGTCAATGAATACGGCTTTATCGAATCCCCTTACCGCAAGGTTATCGACGGGGTGGTAACGGATGAGATCCACTATCTCTCAGCCGATGAAGAAGGCCAGTACGCCATTGCCCAGGCCAATGAGCCGCTGGACGAAGGCAATCACTTCATTAATGAACAGATCACTGGTCGTGCCGGCTCAAGCCGTGACTTCGTGACACTGGCTCCGAACCGTGTCGATTTTATGGATATCTCGCCAAAACAGGTAGTATCTGTGGCGACTGCTCTCATTCCTTTCCTTGAAAATGATGATGCCAACCGTGCTCTCATGGGCGCCAACATGCAGCGTCAGGCTGTGCCGCTGCTTATTCCTAAAGCACCGGTTGTCGGGACAGGGATGGAACACAAGGCCGCTAAGGACTCTGGTGTCTGCGCCATCGCAGGGGAAGCCGGAACCGTTGAGTTTGTGGATGCTGATCATATAAGAATCCGCAGAGACAGCGACGGCAGCCTTGAAAAGCATAAATTATTAAAATTCAAACGCTCTAACCAGGGAACCTGTGTGAATCAGAAGCCGCTGGTTGTCCAGGGACAGCGTGTAAAAGCCGGCGAAATCATTGCCGACGGCCCTTCCACTGAAATGGGCGAGCTGGCCCTTGGCCGTAACGCCCTGATCGGGTTCATGACCTGGGAAGGCTACAATTACGAGGATGCTGTTCTCATCAATGAAAATATGCTGAAAACGGACAAATACACATCCATCCATATTGAAGAGTTTGAATGTGAAGCCCGTGAAACCAAGCTCGGACCAGAAGAAATCACCCGTGATATTCCCAACGTTGGGGAAGACGCTCTGCGAAACCTTGACGAACGCGGGATTGTCTTTGTTGGCGCCGAGGTAAAATCCGAAGATATTTTAGTTGGTAAGGTCACACCAAAAGGTGAAACGGACCTTTCCGCAGAAGAAAAACTGCTGCGTGCCATCTTTGGTGAAAAAGCCCGTGAAATCCGTGATACTTCATTGAAAGTGCCGCACGGTGAAGCTGGTATTGTCGTTGACGTGAAGGTGTTCTCAAGAGCCAATAAGGACGAGGACTTAAAGCCAGGCGTCAACACCATGGTACGTGTTTATATCGCGACCAAGCGTAAGATCTCCGTTGGGGATAAAATGGCTGGCCGACATGGGAACAAGGGGGTTGTCTCCCGCGTTCTTCCTCAGGAAGACATGCCGTTCCTGCCGGATGGTACTCCGCTCGATATCGTGCTGAACCCACTTGGCGTACCTTCCCGTATGAACATCGGACAGGTACTGGAAGTCCATCTGGGGATGGCTGTGAAGGCCCTTGGCTGGCACATTGCTACTCCAGTCTTTGACCCGGCCAACGAAGAAGACATTGAAGAACTTCTGGAAAAGGCGGATCTGCCAAGCGATGGTAAGATCAAGCTGTACGACGGCCGCACCGGCGAACCCTTCGATAATCCGGTAACCGTTGGTTATATGTACTACTTAAAACTCCATCACCTTGTTGATGATAAAATGCACGCCCGTTCAACCGGACCTTACTCCTTAGTTACCCAGCAGCCGCTGGGTGGTAAAGCCCAGTTCGGTGGACAGCGTTTCGGGGAAATGGAAGTTTGGGCCCTTGAAGCTTACGGCGCAGCCCATACGCTCCAGGAAATCCTGACCATTAAATCCGATGACGTCGTCGGCCGTGTTGCCGCATACGAAGCCATCGTCAAGGGTGAAAACATTCCGAAACCAGGTATCCCAGAATCCTTCAAGGTACTTATGAAGGAATTCCAGAGCTTGGCCCTGGATGTTCAGATCCTCAATGACGACGAAGTCGTCGAAATTCTGGACGGTGACTTTACAGACGATCCAGTCGAAGAGCTGGCCAACGAAATCGGCGGTGAACCCGATGCAAATGTCGCGACCGAAGATGACTACGCGGGCGCGGATATGATCTCCATCGTTGACGCCGAAGATATCGACAATCCGGATTCATTAATGTAACGGCTGTGTCGTTCCATTGAATTGAAAATTGACAAGTTTTATTATCCATTTATATACGAAGGGAGCAAAACCAATTGTTAAATGAAGAATTTACCTTTAAGTCGTTGCAAATTGGATTAGCATCACCTGAAAAAATCAGAGAGTGGTCTCGGGGTGAGGTTAAAAAACCCGAAACCATTAATTACAGAACCCTGAAACCGGAAAAAGAAGGTCTTTTCTGTGAAAAAATCTTCGGACCAACCAAAGACTGGGAGTGTAACTGTGGTAAATACAAGCGTATTCGCCATAAGGGCATCGTCTGTGAAAACTGTGGTGTTGAAGTAACAAAAGCAAAAGTAAGAAGAGAACGGATGGGGCACATCGAGCTTGCCTCACCCGTATCACATATCTGGTATTTCAAGGGGATTCCGAGCCGTATGGGCCTGATCCTTGAGATGTCACCCCGTAATCTTGAAAAAATTATCTATTTTGCCTCTTATGTGGTAACGGACCCAGGCGAAACCCCGCTTCAGTACAAGCAGGTATTATCTGAGACCGAATATAAAGAAGCGAGATCCAACTATGGCAAAGATTTTGCTGCCGGCATCGGTGCGGAAGCCATCCAGGAGCTTTTGAAAATGGTGGACCTGGACCAGGAAGCTGCTGTGCTTAAGGAAGAACTCAAGGACAGCTCCGGCCAAAAGAAAATCCGTGTGGCCAGACGTCTGGAAGCCATCGAAGCTTTCAGAAATTCCCACAATAAGCCAGAATGGATGATCATGGAAGCCATTCCGGTTATTCCGCCGGAACTGCGCCCGATGGTACAGCTGGATGGTGGCCGTTTTGCGACCTCTGACCTGAATGACCTGTACCGCCGTGTTATCAACCGTAACAACCGTCTGATCAAGCTGCTGGAGCTGGATGCGCCGGACATCATTGTCCAGAATGAAAAGCGTATGCTTCAGGAAGCGGTTGACGCCCTGATTGACAATGGCCGACGCGGACGCGCGGTCACTGGCCCGGGTAACCGTCCTTTCAAATCCCTGAGTGATATGCTCAAGGGGAAACAGGGCCGTTTCCGTCAGAACCTTCTCGGTAAACGTGTCGACTATTCCGGACGTTCCGTTATCGTTGTCGGCCCTGAGCTTAAAATGTACCAGTGTGGCCTGCCGAAGGAAATGGCCATCGAGCTGTTCAAGCCCTTCGTTATGCGCGAGCTGGTTGCGAGACAGCTGTCTCAGAACATCAAGAGCGCCAAGAAGATGGTCGAAAAACTCGATCCTATTATCTGGGATGTTTTAGAAGACGTTATTCACGAACATCCGGTGCTCTTAAATCGTGCACCTACACTCCATAGACTGGGAATCCAGGCTTTTGAGCCCATCCTGGTCGAAGGCCGTGCCATCAAGCTCCATCCACTGGCCTGTACTGCGTACAATGCCGACTTCGACGGTGACCAGATGGCCGTCCACGTGCCGCTGTCTGTAGAGGCTCAGGCAGAAGCCCGCTTTTTAATGATGGCCTGCAACAACATTCTGAAACCTCAGGATGGTACACCGGTTGTCGTTCCTTCACAGGATATGATCCTCGGTTCCTATTATATGACGCTTTACAAAGAAGACGCCAAGGGAACCGGTTCGATTTTCTGCGATATGAACGAGCTGGAAATGGCGTATTTTAACCACGATGTTGAGCTTCACGCCAAGGTTAAAGTCCGCACCACCAAGGAAATAGGCGGTGAAAGCTACACCCGACTGGTGGAAAGCACCGTAGGCCGTTTCATCTTCAACCAGATCCTGCCGCAGGATATGGGCTTTGTGAAACGTGAAACCATTGATGATCACTTTAAACTGGAAGTAGATATGCAGGTTGACAAAAAGGTACTGACCAAAATTGTTGACCGCTGCTTCAAGGCCCACGGCCCGACAATTACTTCCGAAACCCTTGACGAAATCAAGCGTCTGGGCTATAAATACTCCACCCAGGCTGCCATCACCGTTGGTGTTGCCGACATGCAGGTACCGGGGAACAAGGAAGAAATCCTCGCCCGCGCCGATGAAAAGATCGCTAAGAACCTCAAGCTGTTCCGCCGTGGTCTCATTTCTGAAGAGGAGCGTTACCAGAACGTTGTCGATATCTGGAACAACGCTACCGATGAAGTAACCGACGCGCTGTTAAGCCATTTGGACCGTTTGAACCCAATCAACATGATGGCCGATTCCGGTGCCCGTGGTTCCAAGAACCAGATTCGTCAGTTAGCGGGCATGCGTGGTCTTATGACCAACCCGACCGGCCGTGTCATCGAGCTGCCGATCCGCTCCAACTTCCGTGAAGGTCTGAACGTACTCGAGTTTTTCTCCTCCACCCATGGTGCCCGTAAAGGTCTTGCCGATACGGCCCTGAGAACAGCGGACTCCGGTTACCTGACCCGTCGTCTTGTCGACGTCAGCCAGGACGTTATTGTCCGTGAGGAAGACTGCGGAACCACCCGCGGTTATGAGGTTACAGCCATCAACGAACACGGTGAGGTCATTGAAGATCTGGCCGAACGTATTGAAGGCCGCTACGCCTTCGAGGATGTTGTGCATCCTGAAACCGGCGAAATCATGGCCCATAAGGACGAAGTCATCACCAGCGACCAGGCAGAAGCCATTCAGGAAGCCGGTGTTGAAAAAGTTGTTATTCGCGCTGTATTCAACTGTAACTCTAAATACGGCGTCTGTAAAAAATGCTACGGTGTTGATATGACCAGCTGGAAACCTGTCGAAATCGGTGAAGCGGTTGGTATCATTGCAGCCCAGTCCATCGGTGAACCGGGTACCCAGTTAACCATGCGTACCTTCCATACCGGTGGGGTTGCATCCGCAGACGACATTACCCAGGGTCTCCCCCGTGTCGAAGAACTCTTTGAAGCCCGTAAGCCAAAGGGTCAGGCCATTATCTCAGAAATAGCCGGCCGTGTTGAAATTTTGGAAGGCAAGAAAACCGAAGCAGTTATCACCGCGCCAGACGGCGAGTCCAGAATCTACCTGATTCCTTACGGCTCACGCTTAAAGGTACATACCGGCGATAAAATCGAAGCCGGTCAGGAAATCACTGAAGGTTCCATCAACCCGAACGATATTCTGCGCATTAAAGGCATCGACGCTGTACAGCAGTATCTGCTGTCCGAAGTACAGAAGGTATACCGTCTGCAGGGGGTACACATCAGCGACAAGCATATTGAGCTGATCATCCGCCAGATGCTGCGTAAGGTTAAGATTGAAAATGCCGGAGATACCGACCTGATCACCGGAGCCTTAACCGATATTTTTGAAATGGAAGAAAAGAACAACGAAGCCCTGGATATGGGGCTGGAACCGGCACAAGCCAGCAGAGAGCTCCTTGGGATCACCAAGGCATCCCTGGCAACGGATTCCTTCCTGTCCGCTGCTTCCTTCCAGGAAACCACCCGAGTGCTCACCGACGCTGCCATTAAGGGCAAAGTCGATCCGCTCATTGGTCTCAAGGAAAATGTCATCATCGGCCAGCTGGTACCTGCCGGAACCGGCGTCAAGGCTTACAGCCGCGTCGAGCTCGACTATGACCGCGAGGATGAGGATGATGAGGAAGAAGAACTGATCGATGATATGATCAAAGACGATATCACCAATGTGAAGGAGCTTTCCGACGATATGGATATTGTCATGGATGATGATAACATCTTAGCCAAGGCGGTTCAGGAAGAACGGGAAAATCTTGAAAAGGACGATGAACTGGCCAAGGCCTTTGACATGTTCGACATGGATTTCTTAGACAACAGCAGCAGTGAAGCAAGCGATATGATTATCGGAGATCTTGACGACTAAAACCCATAAACCCCGCCTAATGGCGGGGTTTTCTTTTCAGATAAAGGAAGTTTTAATTACCACTTGACAAGATGGCAAAAAGAGTGTATATTAGAAAGGTATGTTTAGCAAAGTCTTATAAACTGCTGGAGGTATAAATTGGAAAGTTTTGGTGAGACCCCAAAGGTCATCGGGACAAAGCAGACTCTGAAAGCTGTGAAAGAAGGAAAAGCAACGGTGGTTGTTTTAGCTGAAGATACCGAAGATTCTATTAAGGAAAAAATTGTCACCGCATGTCAGGAAGCATCTGTTCCTATTGAGTCCTACGAAAGCAAGATTGCACTCGGCCAGGACAGCGGCATTGAGCGGGGAGCGGCAGTGATTGCACTGCTGAAATAGTGTTAAAGCGCAGGCGCCTGATGGGCGCTTATTTGACGCTTACATTTGGTTGAAACTTCGAATGATTTAACAGAAGTATGCTGTTTTCATTTGGATTTTTGATATAAAATTTTAAGAAGGAGGTGCAGGACTGAATGCCTACCATTAATCAGCTTGTTAAACAAGGAAGAAAAAGTGCGGAAATCAAAACAAAGACTCCGGCACTGAAAGCAAACCCCCAAAAAAGAGGTGTTTGTACTGCAGTTAGAACATCTACACCAAAGAAACCAAACTCTGCTCTGAGAAAAATTGCCAGAGTTAAACTGGTAAACGGTATGGAAGTAACTGCTTATATCCCAGGTATCGGCCATAACTTACAGGAACATAGTATCGTTCTGGTAAAAGGCGGCCGTGTTAAGGACTTACCAGGGGTTCGTTACAAGATCATCCGTGGTGCATTAGATACCGCTGGCGTAGAAAATCGTAAACAAGCTCGATCCAAATACGGGGCTAAAAAGCCTAAGAAGTAAGAGTAGTGCATCGTACTGCAAATCTGATAATAGATCTAGATTGTATGTATAAGCACAACGACTTTGGATGTCGAGTACCGATGAACATCAATTGTTAAGGAGGGAAGCAAAGTGCCTAGAAAAGGACCAGTTCCAAAAAGAGAAGTATTGCCTGATCCGATTTATGGTAGCGTTGTTGTTACCAAGTTGGTAAACAACGTTATGTTAGACGGAAAAAAAGGCGTTGCCCAGAGAATCGTATATGACGCATTCTCAAAGGTAAATGAAAAAACCGGTAAGGATGCTTTAGAAGCATTCGAAGAAGCATTAGCAAACATCACACCTGTGTTAGAAGTAAAAGCAAGAAGAGTCGGTGGTGCCACCTATCAGGTTCCAATCGAAATTCGTGCAGACCGTAAACAGGCTCTGGCTTTAAGATGGTTAGTTACTTACTCACGCAAACGTTCTGAAAAAACCATGAAGGACCGCTTAGCCGGTGAAATCATGGATGCTCTGAACAACAGTGGTGCAGCCGTTAAGAAAAAAGAAGACACACACGCGATGGCAGAAGCCAACAAAGCTTTTGCACATTATCGTTGGTAGAGGCCGAATCCAAATTCTGCAAGAATTTGGCAGCGCACTGTTCAATGAGCCGTCAGGCGAAGGTGCGCGGCAATAAGGCTAACGCAAATTTTTTGAAAATTTTCTATCGGATATTCAAGATTTTTGAAATAATTTGTGCTCCATATGATGCGTGATCGTTTGTTTAGTATTCAAATTAAAATTGCGAGGAAAAATCTGTGCCAAGAGAATATAGTTTAGAGAACACAAGAAATATCGGTATTATGGCGCATATTGACGCAGGAAAAACCACTACTACTGAAAGAATCCTTTACTATTCTGGTAAAATCCATAAAATCGGCGAAACCCATGATGGTGGCGCGCAGATGGACTGGATGGAACAGGAACAGGAAAGAGGTATCACCATTACCTCAGCTGCTACAACATGTCATTGGAAAGGCAACCGTATCAACATTATCGATACTCCTGGCCACGTTGACTTTACCGTTGAAGTAGAACGTTCTTTAAGAGTTCTTGACGGTTCTGTAGCGGTATTCTGTGCCAAGGGTGGTGTTGAACCTCAGTCCGAAACCGTATGGCGTCAGGCTGACCAGTACCATGTACCGAGAATGGCTTATATTAATAAAATGGACATCACCGGTGCGGACTTCTACCATGCGGTAGACATGATCCGTGACCGTCTGGGCGCAAACCCAGTATGTATCCAGCTGCCAATCGGTAAGGAAAGTGATTTTATTGGTATCATTGACCTGCTTACCATGAAGGCTGAAATCTATAAGGATGACTTAGGTGAAGAAATTGAAATCACCGATATTCCTGACGACATGAAAGAAGAAGCTGAAAGCTATCGCGATAAGATGCTTGAAGCCCTTTCTGAAGTAGATGAAAACCTGATGGAAAAATACCTGGAAGGTGAAGAAATCACCATCGAGGAAATCAAGGCAGCCATCCGTAAGGGAACCTGTAACGTAGAATTGATCGCAGTAACCTGCGGCTCTTCCTATAAAAACAAGGGTGTTCAGATGATGCTGGATGCTGTTGTTGACTATATGCCGTCACCGCTTGACGTACCTGCTATCAAGGGTACAAATCCGGAAACGGACGAAGAAGATGAAAGAAAACCAAGCGATGAAGAACCATTCTCCGCTTTAGCTTTCAAGATTATGACAGACCCATATGTTGGTAAACTGGCATTTATGCGTGTTTACTCCGGTACTGCAGAAGCAGGCTCCTATGTTCGTAATACCACAAAAGGTAAGAGAGAACGTTTTGGCCGTATCCTGCAGATGCATGCGAACCACCGTGAAGAAATCTCCAAGGTTTACACCGGTGATATCGTAGCTGCCGTTGGTCTGAAAGATACCACTACCGGGGACACCCTGTCTGATCCGGATCACCCGATCATTTTGGAATCCATGGTATTCCCTGAACCGGTTATCGATGTTGCCATCGAGCCTAAGACAAAAGCCGGCCAGGAAAAAATGAGTGTTGCACTCCAGAAACTGGCAGAAGAAGATCCTACTTTCCGTACACATACCGATGAAGAAACCGGCCAGACCATTATCTCTGGTATGGGTGAGCTTCACCTGGATATCATCATTGACCGTATGCTGCGCGAATTCAAGGTAGAAGCCAACATTGGACAGCCTCAGGTAGCTTACAGAGAAAAGATCACCAAAACCGTTGACGCAGAAGGCAAATTTGCCCGTCAGTCCGGTGGTCGTGGTCAGTATGGTCACTGTCTCATCACACTTACACCGCTGGAACCAGGCGAAGGTTATATTTTTGAAAATAAAACCGTTGGTGGTTCAATTCCGAAGGAATACATCGGACCAATTGACCAGGGTATTCAGGAAGCAATGCAGAATGGTGTCTTAGCCGGTTATCCGGTTATCGACTTTAAAGCAACTGTTTATGACGGTTCTTACCATGAAGTTGACTCCTCAGAAATGGCCTTCAAGGTTGCTGGTTCTATGGCTTTCAAAAACGGTATGCGCAAAGCAGATCCGGTTATTATGGAACCAATGTTCAAACTGGAAGTTGTTATTCCAGAAGAATATATGGGCGATGTTATGGGGGATATTAACTCCAGACGTGGCCGTGTAGAAGGTATGGAAGCCCGCAACGGCGCTCAGGTTATCAATGGTATGGTGCCGCTGGCAGAAATGTTCGGTTATGCAACATCCCTGAGAAGTAAAACCCAGGGCCGTGGCGTTTACACCATGCAGTTCTCACACTACGAACCCGTACCAAAGAGCGTTTCAGAAAAAATCATCGAAGGACGCACTAAATAAAGCTGAGTCCGGTTTTTGAAGAAAACCGGCAGGACACAGATTTATGAGCCGAAAGGCGAATGCGTCCGATAACGAAGCGAACGCAGATGATGAGGAAATCATCCGATAAGGATGAAGGGATTTCCGAAGCATCTGTGAACTTTCCGAGTCCGGTTTTTGAAGAAAACCGGCAGGGCGCAGATCTATGAGCCGAAAGGCGAATGCGTCCGATAACGAAGCGAACGCAGATGATGAGGAAATCATCCGATAAGGATGAAGGGATTTCCGAAGCATCTGTGAACCTTATAAAAAAACAAACGGTCTGCCGGATCGTTACGGCAGACCCCATTAAATATTTAAAATAATAATAGGAGAAATAAAATGGCTAAGGAAAAATTTGAAAGATCCAAACCACATGTTAACATTGGTACCATCGGTCACGTTGACCACGGTAAAACAACATTAACCGCTGCAATCACCACCGTATTAAACAAACGTTTCGGAACCGGTGAAGCTGTAGCTTTCGACAACATCGATAAAGCACCAGAAGAAAGAGAACGTGGCATCACCATCTCAACCGCCCACGTTGAATATGAAACCGACGCACGCCACTACGCGCACGTTGACTGCCCGGGCCATGCCGACTACGTTAAAAACATGATCACCGGCGCAGCCCAGATGGACGGCGCGATCTTAGTTGTATCCGCAGCCGACGGCCCAATGCCGCAGACCCGTGAACACATCCTGTTAAGCCGCCAGGTAGGCGTACCTTACATCATCGTATTCTTAAACAAAGCCGACATGGTAGACGATGAAGAATTATTAGAACTGGTCGAAATGGAAGTTCGTGAACTGTTAGACGAATACGAATTCCCAGGAGATGACACACCAATCGTCGTAGGATCCGCTTTAAAAGCATTAGAAGATCCAGACGGCGAATGGGGCGACAAGATCGTTGAACTGATGAAAGAAGTTGACGCATACATCCCAGAACCAGAACGCGACACCGACAAACCATTCTTAATGCCAGTGGAAGACGTATTCTCCATCACCGGCCGTGGTACCGTAGCAACCGGTAGAGTTGAACGCGGGATCGTACACGTAGGGGACGAAGTAGAAATCGTTGGGATCCACGAAATTAAGAAAACCGTTGTAACCGGGATTGAAATGTTCCGTAAGCTGTTAGATGAAGGCCGTTCAGGCGACAACATCGGCGCGTTACTGCGTGGGATCGACCGTACCATGATCGAACGTGGACAGGTACTGGCAAAACCAGGCTCCATCCACCCACACACCCACTTCACCGCCCAGGTATACGTTCTGACCAAAGAAGAAGGCGGCCGTCATACCCCATTCTTCGATGGCTACAGACCACAGTTCTACTTCAGAACAACCGACGTAACCGGTAATATCAAACTGCCAGAAGGCGTTGAAATGGTTATGCCAGGGGACAACGTAGAAATGGAAATCACATTGATCACCCCAATCGCGATCGAAGAAGGTTTACGTTTCGCGATCCGTGAAGGCGGCCGTACCGTTGGTTCCGGAGCCGTTGCTAAGATTATCACAGACTGACGCTGAGTCCAAATTTCTACGAAATTTGGTAGGACGCAGTGGTTGAGCCGTGAGGCGAATGCGTCTGGCAACGAAGCTAATGCAAATTTTTCAAAAATCATCCGAAAGGATGAACAGGATTTTTGAAATAATTTGTAAACCAATTTAGAAATTAATTAAAAATTAAAAGGATCGGGCTTATCGCTAAGCCTGATCCTTTTTTATTTGCAAATGCGTTTTTGGGATTTCGGGATATCTTTTGTAATTAAAAACAAAAAAATAAAAAGCAACGGGCTCCGATACCCATTGCCTTTTATATAAATTAGGAATGAAAAGAAAAAGGGGAGATGTTTATCTCTCAAATACTATTCTAATCGTTCAACCTTTAGAATATCTTTAATTCCCTATAGCTTAATAAAAAATTTACATACCGAATACAATTTGTTCGAGTGTTTTTCTGAAAATATCCTGGCTGTTAATGCCATTTTCTTTTACCAGCTCCTTAGCCAGAGGCACATCGTCAGTGATGATGTTATCCACATTAAGGTCAATCATATCATCGATGAGCTCCTCATTGTCCACTGTCCAGACGTAAATATCCTTGTTTTGCCGGTGGACAGCATCGACAAGCTTTTTGTTGACAAAGGTGGCTTCAATGCTGAAAGCATCTACCGGAAGGGTATCAATGTCACCGTAGGCAATGGCGCTGATGTAGGCAGTGCGGACGCTGGGGTCGATTTGTTTTACCCGCTCAATAGTGGTATAATCCAGCGAAGCGAGAATACACTCCGTCTTAAAATCCTGCTTTTGAATCACATCCACAGCTTTTTCCACGAATTCGTGATCGTGGGAGGTGGGCTTAAGTTCGATGTTCATCTTTACCTTGCCCCGGCAGGTCTCAATGGCTTCGTCTAAAGTCATGAGACGCTCACCGCTGAACTCGGGGGAGAACCAGCTGCCAATGTCAATGTCTTTAAGATCATCGTAATTGCTGTTCCAGATGTCAATGTCCTGTCCGGAAATCCGTTTGATATTGTTGTCATGGGAGACCACCAGAACGCCATCTTTGGTCTCCGCAATATCAATTTCCACATAATCGGCGTTGTTGGCAATGGCAGCCTCCAGTGCAGCCCGGGTATTTTCCGGAGCCTCGGTGGAATTACCGCGGTGCCCGGTGACCTGGGGACCGCTCAGCAGGATATTGGCAGTGTCAACGTCAAAAGCCAGTATAATCTGTGCGCTTTTAACGCCGATGGAAATGACCAGCAGAATACAGGCAGCAATGACCAGATGTTTTTTCTTAGGCGCAAGGGACATGTTGTTGTTGACCAGCGGTATATCTTCCTGCACGGCGTTGTCGGCCCGAGAGTATGCGTCATAAAGCTTTGAGATAAAAGCAAAATTTAAAGGGGTGACAACTGCGTCCAGAATGCTTGAACCTAAAAGAAAAATAATGGAGACCACACTGATCAAAAGCGTAAACCAGAAAGAAGGATCGCTCATTCCCTGGATATGCTCAATAATCAAAGCGGCCGGGATAACGCAGACCACTAAAAATACCAGTGCTACAAGCAGGCTGATGGCCACAAGAAACAGATTCCAGAGAAAAAACCGCCACAGGGTGTGGAAGAAACGTCCTTTAATCCGTTTTGCGCTTTGACGCCGGGCGTCTTTAAAGGATGAGTCCTTTAGAACAAAGATGTTAAAAACAAAGAGCCATCGGATGACCAGGATGGCCAGAGAGACAACCAGAGCCAGAAAGATAACCGATAAAAGGGCAGAGTCGGCAATATAGTCCGAGATAAATCCTGGAATGGTGAGTTCTCTAATAAAATTGGAGGTGACCATCATGTTCATAAACGGGATAATGAGGATCAGGAAAAGAATCATCAGGAAATTTTTAGGTTTAAAAATCGCCAGAGCCCGTTTAAATCCGCTCCGCATCAATGGAATGATCTGAACCTTCCGCCCGGCAAGGCTTTCGTGAAAGCAGACAGCCAGCGTGGTAAACTCGATGAGGGTATAAAAGGCCAGAATGAGCAGCAGCACAAATCCCACAATCCAGAGCATTGGATGGTTGAGCAGCTCGCTGATATTGGAGCCTGTAATATAGAAAAGTCCTGCGGCCGAGAGTGAATGCTTTAGAACAAAACCGGTCGCAGGAAAGATAATCGTGCTTCCGCAGAAAGAGTATAGGATTTCGAAAATGACCAGGGGCCAGAAATTAAAGCGAAATAACCCAAAGGTCTCTCTTGAGAAGCGTTTATATTGAATTTTTTGTTTTTTCATAAAACCGCTCCCGTTAATCGAAGGAAGCAACCGCTTCGAGACCTGCATCTTCACCTGCCAGGTACATCATCCCCCAGCCGATGGGCTTGTCCTTTTCGTCCAGAAGCTTTTCTTCAACAACCAACAGAGGCATTCCCACAGGGATCTCAAGATTTCTGGCGGTTTCGTCCTCTGCGATGGCGGCCCGGATTTTAAGCTTCTTGGTCATGGCAAAAATCGAGTTTTTCTTTGCTACCATTTCCGGGAAGGTTGCGTAGCGGATTTCCTTTTCGACGATTGGAATCCCACGATAGTAGGGAATGTACTTAATGTCGTAGGCAGTTGGAAAGCCGTCCTTTAAAAAGATGCGTTTTACCACAATGACATGCTTGGTCTCGGGAATTTCCAGATTAAAGCCGACCTCATAGCTGGGCTTGACAACGTTCACCTCAATGAGGCGGACTTCATCGCCGCGCTCATTGCCTGGCGCCATCTCGTTGTAGTGGAGGATATACTGGTCCAGATCCGGCTCACAGACATAATTGCCCTTGCCGGGAATCGAATAGATGTAACCCTCATTGACGAGTACGGCCAGACCCTTGCGCACTGTCATCCGGCTGACGTTAAATTCCTCGCAGAGAAGGTTCTCTGACTGGATGGCGTCCCCGGGCTCAAGCTCCTGGCTGGTTATTTTATTTTTTATCGCTTCGACAATTTTAATATATTCAGGTGCACCCATGACTTACTTTTTCTCCTGTATCCATTGTTTGCATATTTCCACCGCTTTGGTTACGTCCTTTGTGCCGTAATCTGCGCCCACACTGAGATGCGTTACGCCGTCATCCACGCATGCGCCGCCGATCATCACACGTATCTGATCTCTTATGCCGAGATCTTCGAGTCCATCGGTGATTTTTTTCATTTCGATGGTTGTTTCCTGCTGCATTCCACTGAGGCCGATAATATCAGGCTTGTGCTCCTGTACCTTTTCAAGGATAGTGGAGGAAGGAACGTCAATGCCGATGTCGATGACTTCAAAGCCTGCTGTGGTTGCAAAGGAGGCAAAAATATTTTTTCCGATATCGTGGCAGTCTCCATAAACAGAAGCGACGACAATTTTGCCCATTCTGGGCACTGACGGCATGGCATACAGCGCTTTCAGCTCATCGAGATCCATAACCTCCTGAAAGATAATGCCGGCAAAAATAAGGTCTGCAATGAAATAGTCACATTTCTCATAATGGTCGCCGACCCGTTCCATGCCGATGCGCAGCCAGTCCAAAATCTGAAGTGGGGTAAAACCCTTGCGTACGGCAATTTTTACCAGCTCCAGCGTCCGCTGTTCATACAACCCTTCTACTGATCTTACAATACTCTCTTTCATGATTCTTTACCTAACTTGTGTTCACACAAAGAATTATTCAAAAATTATACCATAAAAAGATTGTTTGTGAAAAAATTATCTTAATAAACTTAAAAAAATTCAAACAATCTGAAATCGTTTTGTCTTTATTATACCATACTTATACTAACCTGTATATACAAATCTAGACATAAGACAAAAAAAGACATTAAAAAAGACACCAATACTGGTGTCTTTTTATATTTGATCTTACTTTACGGATTTGTCTCAGCCAACCCATGCCTGGCAGATCTTAACGCCTTCAGCTGCATTTGTTGTGAAGTCGTCAGCGCCAACATATTCGCAGGCTTCTTTAGTAACAGGGTTACCACCGATGATTAATTTAGAGTCAACGCCAGCTGCTTTCAGAGCGTCTGAAGTTTCTTTCATAGAGTCGATAGCCAGGGTTAAAACGCCGCTGATACCGATGATGTCAGGTTTGATTTCTTTAGCTTTTTCAACGAATGTATCGATTGCTACGTCAATACCTAAGTCAGTAACCTGGAAGCCAGCTGCTTCAGCCATGCTTCTGAAGATGTTTTTACCGATGTCATGTAAATCGCCGTGAGCGGTACCAATTAAGATGGTGCCAGCAACTGCGGTGTCGCCGCTGCCTAATACTGGTTTTAATACGTTGATTGCTTCAGTTAATAATTCGCCTGCGAAAATTAAGTCCCCAACAAAATATTCGCCTTCTTCGAATAAATCACCAACAACAGCCATACCAGCCTGACAAGCTGCAACTGCTTCTTCAGCTTCTGCTTCAGTAGGATTTGTAGCTACGAAATCATTTAAGATTTCCATTACATCGTCTTCTTCTAAGTCTCCAACTGCCTGTGTTAAATTTTTCCAATCTGCCATTTTAAAATACCATCCCTTCATTTTTTGAATAAATAATTTTTCAGTAAGCACATGTGTGTACATGTGTTGTTTGTGATTATATAATACTCTCTTTTGAATCCGTTGTCAAGAAAACGCTTTCGATTTTTTGCTCAAAAATGGCAAAAAACAAAAATTTATCTGTTTCGAAGTATGTGCAGGAGGAATTACACTAATTTACATGAAAAAAGAGAAGTTTTCTTAAGAAAGCACCTCCCGAAATCCCGAAAACACCTTTAAAATAATCAGGTAAAAGGGTTTTGGGATTCCGGGAGGTGTATGGGTGGGGAATAGATATTTAGCGGGGGGACCGTCAAAAAATTTTTCTGTGGTAGGCCGCAAATCGTGGCACTCTTATTTCGCAGCTTCGATGGCTCTTTGAAAAATCAACAGTAATTGACAGGTAATGAGACCATAGGCGCAGCTCAATAAAGTACCACGCTCTGCGGCGCGAGTGGATGAAAAATTCTTTGACTCCGCAGTGTTTTGTGATGATGGTGGCTTATTGGTTTTCGAGCCGTCTGGATGCTTTTAAAAACACTGAACTTCAAGTATTCAATTTTTTGAGGAGACGGCATATTGCTGAAAATCTCCCGTCGGTCTTAAGCTGCAAGCCCAATCTACTGTATATGATTTCTGAGGATACCGATCTTTTCGATTTCGGCTTCGACGATGTCGCCGTGTTTCAGGAAAGCGGGCGGGTCCTGGGCCAGACCAACGCCGGCTGGGGTTCCGGTCAGGATGATATCGCCGGGGTACAGGGTAACGCCCTGAGACAGGTCGCTGATGATGGTGGGGATATCAAAGATCATGTGGCTGGTGGTGGATTCCTGGCGGGTCTCACCATTGACGCGGCAGCGGATGCCGAGATTCAGGGGAAGGGGCAGAGCGCTTTTGTAGACAATGGCCGGGCCGAGGGGGCAGAAGGTGTCCAAGGATTTGCCCTTATACCACTGAGAATGCTTTTTCTGGAGGTCTCTGGCGGTGATGTCATTGGCGACCGTATAGCCGAAAATATAGTCTTCAGCGTCCGATTTGGCGATATCTGAGCCCTCCTTACCAATGATGACTGCCAGCTCGGCTTCATAATCAATCTGTTTGGTGGCGTTGGCGTGGGACAGGATTACCGAATCGGGGCCGGTAACGGATGAGGAAAGCTTTGAGAAGTAAATAGGGCTTTCCGGAACCGCGCCGAGGCCGGGAATATTTTTAATCTCCTGGACATGCTCGGTGTAGTTTTTGCCTAGACAGAAAATATTACGCTCAGGCTTGGGAATGGGGGCCAGCAGCTTGACAGAGTTCAGGTTAATACCCATATTGGGATTGTCGGCCATGGCTTTTTCGATCGAAGCGATCAGAGCATCATCAGCCAGACGGATAAAATCCGTCATCTGTTCAGGCAGTTTAACACCAAGCACCTTACCGATGGTGGTAACGGGCACTACGCGTTTGAAATCCGCGGTGAGAATTCCTGCTTCGCTGAAAGATGCGTATTGATAGGTGACAAAATACATTTGAATTACCTCCGTTCATTTCATTTGCTTAATCTTATCATAATTTCTTAGTAAAGGCCAATATTTTGAACCTTTAAGATATTGACTTTTTTGAGGTTATACTTTATCATTAATTTAATTAAACTCTTAACAAAAGGGCAGAGGAAACCCCTGTTAAAGATGACCACGACCTTAGAGTATTATAGTGCATAAATATTGCGTGAAACGCCCTTTTAACAGTTTGAAAAGGTGTTTTTTTTTGCAAAAATGCATGTCGTGGACGAATTTTAAGCCAAGGAGGCAAGAGATGCTAAAAGGAAGACATTTAATAGAACCCGGTGACTTTACCATAGAAGAATTAGAATCCATTTTTGGGCTGGCTGATAATATTATTGCAAATCAGGATGATTATATTGACGTTTGCAAGGGAAAATTATTAGCCAGCCTTTTTTACGAACCATCCACCCGTACACGGTTCAGCTTTGAGTCGGCCATGCTGCGCTTAGGCGGCAAGGTCATTGGATTTGACAACCCTGCCAACTCGTCAGTATCCAAGGGCGAAAGCATTGCGGATACCATCCGCACCGTCGGCTGCTACGCCGATATCGCGGTGATCCGCCACCCGAGAGAAGGGACCGCCAAGCTGGTATCTAAGGCAGCCTGCGATATGCCCATCATCAACGCTGGTGACGGCGGCCATGAACACCCCACTCAGACCTTGACAGACCTGCTGACCATCCGCCATGAACGCGGCAGCTGCGACGGCCATGTGGTGGGCCTCTGCGGGGACCTGCTTTTTGGACGGACCATCCACTCGCTGGTCAAAACCCTGAACCGCTACAAGGGCAACAAATTTGTGTTTATCTCGCCAAAGGAACTGAAAATGCCAGAATTTTTCCTGAGCATGCTGGAACCCGGCTCTTATATTGAAACAGACAGCCTGGACGATGTCATCGGGGATCTGGATATCCTGTACATGTCCCGCGTGCAGCGCGAGCGCTTTGTCAGCGAGGAAGAATATCTGCGTTTGAAGGACTACTACATTTTAGATAAAAAGAAAATGAAAAAAGCCAAGGAAGACATGATCGTCATGCACCCGCTGCCGCGTGTCAATGAGATTGCCGTGGAGGTGGACAATGATCCGAGAGCGGTTTATTTCAAACAGGCAAAATACGGCATGTATGTGCGTATGGCCCTGATTTCAAAATTACTGGGGGTAGACATCAATGATTAATGTATCAAAACTGAAAAAAGGAATTATTATCGACCACATCGAATCCGGCCACGGCTTTGAAATTTACAAGGAGCTGCACCTCAACGAAATCGACGATGTTGTCGTGCTGATGAAAAATGTCCCCAGCAAAAAAATGGGGCAGAAAGACCTGATCAAAATTGAAACCGACCTGGAGCTCGATATGAATGTTCTAGGGCTTATCGACCCCAACGTCACCATTAATTTTGTGAACAACGGCGAGCTTGTGAGCAAGGTGCAGCTGACCCTGCCCACCCGGGTAACCGGCATCATGAAATGTAAAAATCCGCGCTGCATCAGCCAGTACGAAGATGTGGGCGATATTGACTTCTACCTGGTAGACGCAGAAAAGAAATTATACCGCTGCGAATACTGCGATTCTTATACGACGTTTATTGAGAAGTGAAGCTGAGTCCAAATTCTGAAAGAATTTGGCAGGACGCAGTTCTATGAGCCGTCAGGCGAATGCGTCCGGTAACGAAGCAAACGCAAATGATGAGGAAATCATCCTGAAAGGATAAAAAGATTTCCGAAGAATTTGTGATCCTTAAATAAAGGGGAAGGAACTACCATGAAAACTTTAATTACAAATGTTGAAATCATCGACGCCACTGGCCGCAGGCCGGGGAAGGTGCTTATTGATGATGATGGTAAGATCAAAAAGGTTTATAAGGAAAAGGGACAGGTAAAGGCAGCGCACGACCGGGAAATCGACGGCCAGGGCAAGGTGCTGATGCCGGGCTTTATCGACATGCACTGTCACCTGCGCGATCCTGGACTTACCTATAAGGAAGACATGGAAACTGGCATGAAGGCAGCCCTGAAGGGCGGCTTTACCACGTTGGTAGCCATGGCCAATACCAAGCCGATCATGGACAACGCAGAAGCTCTGAAGGCCAATATGGACAAAGCAGACGCCATGGGTCTCTGCGACCTGGTACAGGTTTGTGCCCTGACAAAAGATTTCAGCGAAGACGACCTGGTGGATTTTGAGAGCACCCGGGAATACACGAATGTCTACTCCAACGACGGACACAACGTGGACAACGAAGGAACCATGAAAAAGGGGCTGGCGGCCTCCACCGAGTACAATTTTATTCTAGCCACCCACTGTGAGCCGGAAACCGAGACTGTGGAGCGGGACATCGCCCTTCTGCGAGAAACGCCAGGACACCTGCATGTGTGCCATATCAGCAAAAAGGATACCCTGGACGCCATCAAGGCCGCCAAAGCAGAAGGTCTGGACATTACCTGTGAGGTCACCCCGCACCATCTGTACGCCTCTGCCATGGAATATAAGGTACATCCGCCGTTCAGAAGCTATCCGGACCGCCGGGCTCTGATCGAGGGCGCCAGGGACGGCAGCATTGATATCTGCGGCACCGACCACGCCCCGCACAGCGACGAGGACAAGCTGAAAGGCGCACCGGGGATCAATAATTTTGAGACTGCCTTTGCCATGTACTACACTGTTTTTGAAGGCGCGGGCATCCCTGTAGAACGCCTGAGCCAGATGCTGAGCGAAGCACCGGCTGAGCGCATGGGGATAAAGGCCGGGCTGGTCAAGGAACGCTACGCCGGCGACCTGGTTTTAGTGGATCTGGATGCCGAGGAGCGGGTAGATCCTAAGACTTTTATCTCAAAAAGCCACAACACTCCCTTTGGCAGAGAACTGCTCAAAGGCAAGGTGCTCATGACATTTAAAGGAGGAGAGATCGCATATGATAATGGATCGCTTGTATAACGAAGCATTAAAAAGCCCCGTCTGTGTGGGCCTGGATACAAAAATTGACTTTCTGCCCCAGTACCTGAAGGACAAGGACTGGTCGACCGGTGAAAAAATCACGGCGTTCAACAAAAAGATTGTAGACGCCACCGCAGATATTGCGGCCTGTTACAAAATGCAGATTGCCTGCTATGAAGCCCTGGGCCTGGACGGCATGAAGGCTTACTCAGAAACCGTCAAATATGTGCGGAAAAACGGCAAAATCGCCATTGGAGACGCGAAAAGAGGCGACATTACCTCCACAGCTACCCAGTATGCCAAAGGTCATTTTGAGGGCGATTTCGAAGTGGATATCCTGACCGTCAACGCCTACATGGGAGAGGACGCCGTATCGCCTTATTTCCCTTATATCGAAAACAATGAAAAAGGCCTTTTTGTCCTGCTTCACACCTCCAACCCGTCATCGCGGGATTTTCAGGAGCTGAAGCTGGAAGAAGACGGCCAGAAGCTGTACGAGGCAGTCGGCGACAAGATCACTGAATGGGGCAGACCATTTATCGGTGAGAGCGGCTACTCCGCAGTGGGCGCTGTGGTCGGACTGACCTTCCCAGAAGAATTTGAAGCGCTGCAGGACCAGTGCCCGTCCACCTTTTTCCTGGTACCCGGCTACGGCGCCCAGGGCGGTACCGGCAAGGATATCGCCAATATTTTCAAAAAGTCCCGCTGTGCGGTCATCAATTCCTCCAGAGGGCTGATTACCGCTCACCAGAAGGCAGAGACGCCCTGTGAGACCGAGGGCTTTGAAGCGCTGATCCGTGAAAAAACGCTGGCCATGAAGGAGGATATTTTAAAGTGGCTTTAATTTTAGATAACCAGCTTGTGGCTGAGGGCATTTGCAAAATGGACGTGGCCTATAAAGGCGAAGTGGGCGTCGGCCAGTTTTTCATGCTGAGAGCCTGGGATAAGGACCCGCTGCTGTCACGGCCTATCTCTGTCCATAATTACGAAAACGGCGTGCTCACCTTCCTGTATCAGGTCGTGGGCAAGGGTACCCAGCTTTTATTAAAACTGGAAAAAGGCGACACCGTGCAGTTACAGGGCCCTTATGGCAAGGGCTTCCCGGATGTGGACGCCGATCTGGTGGTGGTGGGCGGCGGTATTGGCATCGCGCCCCTGTACTATGCGTGCCGCGACTTCAAGAAAAAACACCCGGACCGCAGCCTGCGCGTTTACCTGGGCTACCGCGATACGGCCTATTGTGTGGAGGCCTTTGACGCAGTGGCCGATGAAGTGACTGTGGATATCGGCGGCATCATCACCCACCAAGTAGAAGCCCGTTCCGGCGAGGTATTCTTTACCTGCGGCCCGGAAATCATGATGAAGAGCCTGTGTGACGTCGTCCCGGCCGAAAACCCGGTTTACGTGTCGCTGGAGGCGCATATGGCCTGCGGCATCGGCGCCTGTCTGGGCTGCACCTGCAAGACCAGTGAAGGCAATAAGAAGGTCTGTAAGGACGGGCCGGTATTTACCAGAGAGGTGGCAGCCCTATGAGTAAAGCGTTAGAAACGAAATTTAACGATATTGTCTTTAAAAACCCCGTTCTCACCGCGTCGGGCACCTTTGGCTTCGGGCGTGAGTTTGAGGAATACTATGATCTGGCAGCGCTGGGCGGCCTGTGCACCAAGGGGCTGACCCTTGAACCGCGTCCGGGAAATACGGGGATGCGTTTGTGGGAGACACCGGCAGGCATTATCAACAGCATTGGACTTGAAAACCCTGGTGTGGACGCCTTTATCGAAAATGAGTGGCCTCACCTCAAGGAGATCGACACCGTCACCGTGGTCAACGTGGGCGGTAAGGATGAAGCCTCCTACCTGGAAGCCATTGAGCGGGTCAACGCCATCAATGCCCAGCTGGTTGAGCTGAACATTTCATGTCCCAATGTCAAGGCTGGCGGTATGGCCTACGGCATCAAGGCAGAAATGGCGGCAGATATCACCCGTAAGGTGGTGGCTGTCTCCAAGGCGCCAGTCATGGTCAAGCTGTCACCGAATGTTGAAAACATCGCAGAGATCGCTCTGGCCTGTGAGGAATCCGGCGCCTGCGGTATCTCGCTCATCAACACCATCCAGGCCATGGCCGTTGATTACAAAAAGAAGAAAATCGTGTTTGACAACACCTACGCCGGTCTGTCCGGCCCGGCGGTCAAACCCATCGCACTGCGCATGACCCATCAGGTCTGCAAGGCGGTGGACGTGCCGGTGATGGCCATGGGCGGCATCAGCACCTGGGAAGACGCCCTTGAGTTTATCATGGTCGGCGCGGCCTGTGTGCAGGTGGGAACCATGAACTTCATCGACCCTAAGGCACCGGTTAGGATCATTGAAGGCTTAGAAGCCTACTGCCAGGCCGAGGACCTGGTAAACATCGATGAGGTGCGCGGTATTTTATTATAAATAAAAGCTGAAAACACCTCCTGAATATCCCGAAAACTCAGTAGTCAGAGTTTTCAGGATTTCGGGAGGTGTTTTTTTAGGCCAGAAAACAAAAACCGCGCTCAGGGGAGTGAGCGCGGTTTTATGGTTACGGGGGAGTAATAAAATGAATATCGGAATGATCCGATAAGGGGTAATCTATGATTTATTCAATCGCAATGTATTTTTTCTGTTCTACTTGCTTGGTTTCGTTTTTCGGGAATTCCAGATGGAGAATACCATCCTTATAACCGGCTTTGATGTCGTCTTCCTTTACGTTGTCACCAACGTAGAAGCTTCTTGAACACTGACCGGTGTAGCGTTCCTGATGGACCAGGTTGCCTTTTTCACCCTTTTCTTCCTTTGTGTCATCTCTGGAAGCGGTAATGGTCAGGTAGCCATTTTCAAGGTCAGCTTTGATATTTTCCTTGCCAAAGCCCGGCAGGTCCATATCCAGGATGTACTTGCCATCCTTTTCCTGAATATCTGTTTTCATGAGAGCAGGTGAATCTGCTTTTTTAAAAAACGGATCATTAAACATATCATCAAACAAATTAAAACCGAAACGATCTCTAGGCATCAACAACATAAGGCATTCCTCCTTTTTTGTTTTAGTTTTCATGATTTATGAAGTGATAAACCTTTATAACCATTGAGTTCGGTTCCTTTTTCAAGGGACTTCGCTTAATTTTGTTTACGTGTATATTATAGGTCAGATTGTTAGCACTGTCAAGAGGTGAGTGCTAAAATTTAGAAAGATTTAAGTTTGCAAATTGACCGAAATCCCGAAAAAATATTTTAGTAAAAGCTTTTAAAAAAAGATTCGCGATATAAAAAAATTGTATATTTAACTTTATCGGTATATAATAAAAGGTAATACCGGAATCGAAAGACAAAAAGTCTGGGAGGAAAGAGTGAGAAAGTACATCAATCAGATATGGAGTATCAGCCTGGCCCTGTGTCTTGTTTTCTGCCTGACAGCCTCTCGGGTACAGGCAGAAGAAAAGAAGGTCATCCGGGTTGCCTTTCCTGAGCAGGCGGGGTTTTCATCCACCAATGCTGCGGGAAACCATTCGGGCTATACCTATGAGTTTTTAGAAGAAATTGCAAAATATACGGACTGGGAGTATGAGTTCATCACCGGAGACGGCAGCGATGAGAGCCTATTGAAAATGATGGAGGATCTGAAAAACGGCGAGATTGATATTATGGGCGGCATGGTATCCACGCCGGAACTGGCCGAGGATTATGATTTTCCAGAATATAACTGCGGCTACAGCTACTCCACTTTGTCGGTGTTAAAGGATAATGAGGATATCAACGCAACCAACTATTCAACTTTTAATAATATAAAGGTGGGGGCACGCAAGACCGCAGCCCGAAGAATACAGGCCTTAAATGAATTTTGTAAGGCCAATGGGATTACCCTGGAAATCATCGAATATGATAACAGTGATGATGCACTGCACAATGCTTTGAAATCGGGTGAGGTGGACGCTCTGCTGGGGCCGGACGTCGCCATGGGTGACGATGAGCGTATTGTTGCGCGGTTTGACGGGCGGCCCTATTATTTTGCGGTCACCAAGGGCAATACCGAGGTGGTCAGCGGTATCAACTCCGCCACGGCGATCATCAATGAGCAAAACCCCAACTACGCCACCGAGCTTTACATGAAATATTTTAACAAGAATAACCAGCAGGTTACCCTGGAGAGCTTTATCAAGGCCAACCCCACTGAGAGTATTGTGGCAGCGCTGGGTATCGGTCTGGTGCTGGCCGCAGTGGTCGGTATGACCATGTATATCCGTATGCAGCGAAACCAGCAGCTGCTTTTGAATTATGAGCGGTACCGTATTCTGTCAGAGATGTCCAAGGAATTTATTTTCGAGTATGACTACCGTGAGGACAGCATTGTGGTATCCGAGCAGTTTGCCAATACCTTTGGCGGAAAGTCACAGGCCGATCATTTTTTTTCCGCAATCCTGAGCAAGGAACTGGATACCAATGAAAGCGCCCGCTTTTTTGCGGGCTTGATAAAACGGCGTCCGCCTGAGGAGGCGCGCTATGAGGTAGAATACAAAACCAAAGTGTCTTCTGGAAATAAAGAGTGGGTTCGCGCCACCAGCATGATCATTTTTGACAGGCATAACCAGCCCATGCGGGCCATCGGCAAAATCATCAACATCAATGATGAAAAATGCGAAAAAGAAGCGCTGATCAACCAGGCGCACCGTGACGCCCTCACCGGGCTCTATAACCGCAAGACCTTTGAAGAACGGGTGAATACCTATCTGCAGGAACGCGGCGATGAAGAAGGCGCCATGATGGTCGTGGATCTGGACCACTTTAAAACCGTCAATGACACCCTGGGCCACCAGGGCGGCGATGAGGTACTGGAAGATCTCGCCCGGGAAATGGCTGCCTGCTTTGGCGAAGAGGCCATTTTAGGCCGTCTGGGAGGCGATGAATTTCTGGTCTTTGTGAGAGACATCAAAGCTTGTAAGGACAAGCCTGTAAAGACTGCCAGAGCGCTCTGCCAGGTCATGAACCGCTGCTATGAAAGAAACAGCGGCCGAACTGAGGTCTCTGTGAGTGTCGGGCTTGCCTATTCCTTCAGAGACAGCGCTTTTGAGACGCTTTACGGCATGGCCGACGAGGCGCTTTACTATATGAAGGATCACGGAAAAAACAACGTTAAGGTTTATGACGCGTCCGTAAGGGATGCTTTGGGTAATAATGATAACAATACACGAAAAGGAGCATTTTGAAATGTCTAAAAAAATTATCGCACTGATCAGCGACGACTTTGAAGATCTGGAATTATGGTATCCGGTACACCGCCTTCGCGAGGAGGACGGCGTGACCGTCGATGTGGTAGGCGAGGAAAAGGGTAAAACCTATATTGGAAAATACGGTGTGCCCTGCGTGTCGGACTACCGCTTTGACGAAATCAATCCTGACGAATACGACGGGATTCTGGTGCCTGGCGGCTGGGCGCCGGATAAGCTGCGCCGATTCCCGGTCGTTCTGGACATGGTACGGGCCATGGATAAAGCCGGCAAGCCCATTGGGGAAATCTGCCACGCGGGCTGGGTGCTCATCTCCGCTGGTATCCTGAAAGGGAAAAATGTCACCAGCACCCCAGGCATCCGGGACGATATGGAAAACGCGGGCGCTATCTGGCACGACACCCCGTCCATTGTCGACGGACATATTATTTCCGCCAGACGGCCACCGGATCTGCCGCAGTATATGAAGGATTACATCAAGGTTTTGATGAAGTAGAAACCAGGTCCCGAAATCCCGAAAATCTAAAAACGGTTTTCAGAATTTCGGGATTTTTTTACTATCATTCACAATTGTGGTATAATATACCAATTATAAAGCGTTAAGGAGTAGAAGCATGAAGAACATCCGTATAGGGGATATACTGGTCGGTGACGGCTATATTACAGAGGGGCAGCTTCAGGAAGCCCTGGCCTATCAAAAGGTGGATAAGAGCAAGCGTCTGGGCGCGATCCTGGTCGATTACGGTTACGTGACAGAGAGCCAGCTGCTGGGGGCGCTGGCAAAACGTCTGGACCTTCAGGTCATCAATCTGATCCAGATTGAGGTAGATCTGGAGGCAGCCGCTAAAATACCCAAAAATATTGCACAGAAGTACACCCTTATCCCAATAGGGTTTTCAAACGGCCATTTGCTGGTTGCCACCAATGACCCGCTGGATTTTTACGCCATCGAGGATCTGCGCCTGATCACCAATATGCCCATTGACATTGTCCTGGCCGAAAAGGACGCCATTCTCAAGGGTATTGACAGCAGCTATTCGGAAATCGAGGCCCGCCAGGCGGCCACCAGTGCCAACGAGATGGCCGACGATATGGAAACTGTCTCCATCGTAGAGGACCTGGACGCCGCCGGAGATGACGCGCCAGTGGTCAACCTCATCAATACCATGCTCATAAAGGGCTATAATACCGGCGCCAGTGACATTCACATCGAGCCCTTTGAGGATAAAACCAACGTGCGCCTGCGTATTGATGGCCTCATCGTCGATTACCTGACACTGGCCAGCGCTCTGCACCAGTCCGTGATCGCCCGTATTAAGATATTGTCAAACCTGGATATTGCCGAGCGGCGTCTGCCCCAGGACGGCCATTTTCGCGCCCGGATCAAGGGCATTGAGATGAATATCCGTACCTCAGTCATCCCGACTGTCTACGGTGAGAAAGCCGTTCTGCGTTTCCTGAACCAGAACACCAAGCTCGACCATTCCGGCACCTTTGGCATGAACGACGACAATTACGCCCGCATGCGCCAGATCCTGCAGAGCCCCCACGGCATCATCTATATCACCGGGCCCACCGGGAGCGGTAAAACCACCACCCTGTACATGGTTCTGGAAATGCTCTCGAGCAAAAACGTCAATATCTGTACCATTGAGGATCCTGTAGAACGGAATCTGGACAGCATCAACCAGACACAGGTGAACAACGTGGCCGGCCTTACCTTTGAGAGCGGCCTGCGCTCCCTTTTACGGCAGGACCCGGATATCATTATGGTCGGTGAAACCCGTGACTCGGAAACCGCCAACATCGCTGTGCGCGCCGCCATCACCGGGCACCAGGTGCTCTCCACCCTGCATACCAACGACGCCGTGTCCACCATTGTGCGTCTGGTGGATATGGGGGTCGAGCCCTATATGGTTGCCAACTCCCTGACCGGGGTTGTGGCCCAGCGCCTCGTCAAGAAAATCTGTCCGGACTGCAAGGAGGCCTACAGCCCCAGCGAGGCCGAGCGGGAGCTTTTGGGCAGGGATATACCGGTGCTGTACCGCGGACGGGGCTGCCACCAGTGCAACCACACCGGCTATAAAGGCCGTATCGCCGTCCATGAAATTTTAGCCATCGACAAAACCATAAGGAACATGATTTCCAGCCAGTCCCCCATCGAGGATGTCTATGAGTACGTGGCGGCAGGCCACAAAACCACCAGCCTCCGCCAAAGTCTGGTCGAGCTGGTAGAACAGGGCGTGACAAGCATGGAAGAACTGCTGAAGGTTACGTATTACGTTGAATAAATAAAAGTGAGGTAAAACACATGCCAACCATCTTAGACCTAATAGCCTACGGCCGCCAGACGGGCTGTTCGGATATACATTTGACGGCGGATCTGCCGCCAGTGTTCAGGAGCAACGGGGTGCTTGTCAAAGGCCCCTTTGAAATGAGCAAACAGGAAATCGGGGAGATGATCATCGGGATGCTCAGTGAGATGAACCGTGAGAAAATAAAGCGGGGAGAGGACGCGGATTTTACCTTTGTCACGCCGGAGGGGCTCAGACAGAGAGTTAACGTGTACCGCCAGCAGAATGAGCTCTGCGCTGCCGTTCGCCTGCTCAACGACACCATTCCCACCTTTGAGGAGCTGGGTCTGCCGCCCATTATCCGCAAGCTTGCCGCTGAACCGAGAGGGCTGATCCTGATCACCGGGCCGACCGGGAGCGGGAAGTCCACCACACTGGCAGCCATGATCGACTATATCAACATCAATTTTGCCAAGCACATTATCACCATTGAGGACCCGGTGGAATATCGTCATTACCATAAGCTGAGCATGATCCACCAGCGCGAGGTGGGAGTGGATGTAGCCTCCTTTGCCGACGCGCTGCGCTCATCCCTGCGCGAGGACCCCGACGTTATTCTGGTAGGGGAAATGCGTGACTACGAAACCATCTCAGCCGCTGTAACCGCCGCTGAAACCGGACATCTCGTGCTGTCTACCCTGCACACCATCGGGGCTGCCAACACAGTGGACCGTATTATCGACGTGTTTCCGCCCCACAGCCAGCAGCAGATAAGAACACAGCTTGCCAGCACCCTGAAGGGCGTCGTGACCCAGCAGCTTGTGCCGCTGGCCTCCGGTGAAGGCCGAATGGCAGCCCTCGAGGTGATGACAGGCACCGACGCGGTGCTCAACCTTATCCGTGAAAACAAAACCCATCAGCTTTCCTCAGCCATGCAGACCGGCAGCCGGGACGGTATGAACACCCTGAACAGCCACTTGGCCAAGCTGGTAAAAGAAGGAAAGATCGGCTTTGATACCGGCCTCCAGTGGTCGTCTGACAAAAACGAGTTTAACCAATACTTTTAGGTAAAGGAGAAAATCACCATGAGCAATGAACAGCTTTCTGTTTTGGAAAAGAAAATAGAACGCTATGGGATTATCCTGGAAACCACCGGCGATATCATATTTGATTATTATATCGACGAGGACCGGATGCTGTTCGACGAAGCCAGACTGGAGAACGGCCAGTATGTGCATTACCCGCTGGTGGTGGACCGTTATACCGAGGCGCTGCACCTGGGCAATCTGGTGCACCCCGATGATATCGAGGAAACCATCCGGCTGGTCAACGGCCTGACTGCCCAGGCCATTGTTATCCGTGTGACCCGTCCCGACGAAGCGGACGGGCGCTACCACTGGACCCTTGTCCGGGCCGCCACTGTCCGTAACAGCGAGGGCAGAGTGACAGAGACAGTGGGCATCATGCGGGATATCGACGACCAGAAGCGCAGGGAAGACCGATTGATTGAGGAATCCCGGTGCGACCAGCTCACAGGGCTCTATGACAAAAAATGGACCCGTATAAAAATTGGTGAGGCTCTGGACGCAAACGCAGAGATGGATAAAGGTATCCTGATGCTGGTAGACATTGACGGCTTTCGCGCGGTCAATGAGAATCTGGGCCATATTTTTGGCGACGCCGTCCTGGTGGAAACCGCCGAAAAGCTGACAGCCCACGCGGCTCCCGGCGATGTCATCGGCCGCATCGGCGGCGATGAGTTTCTGGTTTACAGCCCTGGCGTGGCAGAGAACCAGATTGCTGAGCGGGTGGCCCGTATCCGCCGCATTTTTGACCATACCTTTGAGGGGAAAAGCCAGGCCTACCGCATTTCATGCAGCCTGGGTGTTGCCGCCTGCCCTAAGGATGGCAGCACCTTTGAAACACTGTTTCACTGCGCTGACCTGGCCCTGAGCATGGCAAAAATGGAGGGGAGAGACCGCTGGTGCCGCTACGATGAAAAAATGAGCGGCATGTCTTACCTGAACAGCCATGCCACCAATATTGACGCTGCGGTTTTTCAGAAAAGCGGCATCTCCGCAGAAAACCGGGTACTCATCAACATTTTTGAAATCCTGGCCGATTCCAAGGATTTCACCTCATCCATGCTTCTGATTCTGGGCATGATCGGCCGTTTTATCGGCGTGGAACGGGTCTGTATCTTTGAACAGGAGCAGGAAGGAAAGGAGCTGGTCAACCAGTACAGCTGGTATTCCGGCACTGCTGTCCGCCCAAAGACAGAACGGGTTGGCGAAGAAGCGCATGCGTATTACAGATCCTTTTTTGATGAAAACGGCCTGTATGTTCTGCCCAGTGTGGACAACTTCCCGGCCCGGGAGCGCGCGTTTTTCAGGGAAAGGGGCATCTGCTCCGGGCTTTATAAAACATTGGTGGAAAACGGACAGTTTCTAGGGTGTATCGGGCTCTCCGGCAGTCAGAACAACCGTGTCTGGAATGAGGCTGAAAAAGAATTCGTCAGCCTGGTGGCTAAGATCATTAGCGTAAACTTGTACAAAGCAAAGCTGCAGACGGAAAACGCCTACGAGAGCCAGGTGGCCCGCGCCATCGTGGATTCCCAGAGCATCAAAAGCCATGTGGTCGATCCCGAAACCTATGAGCTGCTGTTTGTCAGCGCGTCTCTGAAGGCGGAGCGGCCAAACGCCCGGGTGGGTAGCCTGTGTTACCAGACCGTCATGGGCCTGGACGCGCCCTGTCCCTTCTGCCGCCTGGAGGAAATATCCCAGGAAACACCAGATTTTAACTGGCAGCGCTACATCAGCGGCTGGAACCGCTGGTTTAATTTTCAGTGTCACAGCCTGCAATGGCGGGGCGAAAGAGAAGCAGTGCTCGTCGCCATGGACGACATCTCCAATTTTGTGGATAACATCCTGTATGTGGATAAGCTTACCGGCATTTCCACCTTCAGCCGTTTTGAACTGGATACCACCGAAATCTTTGACCATGAAACCGGCAAAGAATATGCCATGGTCACCTTTGACATCGACGAGTTCCGGTACATCAATGAGTTTCACGGCTACAGCATGGGCAACCAGCTGCTGCGCTATATTTCCGGCGGCCTGGTGGGGGCCATGAGCGGCGCAGAGGTCTGCGCCCGCGTGACTGGCGACGTGTTTGTGGCCCTGGTGGAATGGACCAGTGAGGAAGCACTGGTCATAAGGATTATGCAGATGGTCGACGGGATCAACAAGCGGCTGGACTACGTGATACCAGGTATCCGCCTCAACTTCCAGATTGGTGTCTACCACGCCAGGGAGGGCGAGCGGGATATCGGTAAAATGATGGACAACGCCGACATTGCAAGGAAATCCATCAAGGGCAGCCGTAAGACAGGCATCGCCTTTTACAATAAATCCATGGGAGAAAAGATCCTGAAAACCCGTAAAATCGAAGCGCGGATGGAGAGAGCCCTGAGAGATAAGGAGTTTCTCGTCTATCTGCAGCCCAAAATTGACCTGGAAACCAGCCGAGTGGTGGGCGCTGAAGCCCTGGCCCGCTGGGTGGATGACCGGGGCAATATCGTGCTGCCCGGGGAATTTATCCCCATTTTCGAGAGCAACGGCTTTATTGTCGAGCTGGACTTTTACGTGTACGAGGAAGTCTTTAAAGCTCACTATTACCGCAAAACCAGAGGTTTGAAATGTGTCCCCATCTCCATGAATATGTCCAGAATCCATTTAAAATCCGGCAACTACATCGAGCGCTTCAGGGCCCTGGCAGACAAATACCAGATCGATCCCAGCCTTATTGAGGTGGAGGTGACCGAGACCATCTTCATCGAAAACAGCAGCTATGTCAAACGGCTGGTCAGCGAGCTGAGAAGCGACGGTTTTAAGGTCTCCATCGACGATTTTGGCTCAGGCTATTCCTCATTAAATCTGCTGTCCGAAATCGACGTGGATGTGCTCAAGCTTGACCGCTCCCTCTGCCGCGAAGAAAACCTCTCGCCCAAGGAACGGGTCATCCTCAAGAATATTGCCGCCATGGCCAAGGAGCTCGACCTCCAGGTGCTGGCTGAGGGCATCGAGACCACCGGCCAGGCCGAATTCCTGAAAAGTATCCAGTGCGACAGCGCCCAGGGCTTCCTGTTTGCAAAACCCATGCCCATGGACGAGTTTTTTAAGAAGCTGGATGGGGAATGGTAGGAGAGAATATGGTTGTGCTTACAATGTGCGCATAATATGCTATAATTTATTTACAAAAACAGATTGGAGGAAGCGCCATGTCGAATAATGTAAATATCAACGTCCGGATGAATGAAGAACTTAAAAAAAGGCAGAAGTTTTGTTTGAAGAATTAGGGCTGAACATGAGCACTGCGGTTAATATGTTTGTCAGACAGGCCGTTCGAGAAGGCGGGATTCCCTTTAAACCGACAACAGAGGTATATAACGGAGAGACAATAGCCGCTTTGCAGGAAGCTGAGCGCATTGCAAAAGATCCTGAGGCAAAAAAATACGCGAGTTTCGCGGAGGTGCTGAAGGAGCTTGAGATTGATGTATAGCATTAAGGTGACCAGCCGTTTTAAAAAGGATTTAAAACATATGCACATAAGTTGCTGGACGAAGTGATTAATAAACTGGTAAAAGGTGAAAAACTCCCCGAAAAGAACAGGGACCATTCCTTGACAGAAAATTGGGTAAACCATCGTGAATGTCATGTTACACCCGATTGGCTTTTGATTTATAAGGTAGAGGCAGACATTTTAGTGCTCACCTTGACACGGACAGGCTCACACAGTGATCTGCTGTAAAAACACATCCCGAAATCCCGAAAAAGGGGCGGCCGCACTAAGTTAAGCAGAAAAAGCGTCAAAGGATTGTGAAAGCTTGATGTGCCTTGCCGCTGTCCGTGGATTAAAAACACCCTCTCTTGGTAAAATGCGACACCTGCGGTGTGCATTTTAATCTCGAACCGGGTGTTCTTTAATCCGCGGACAGCTTTTTTTGTACAATCCATTGACTTAAAACGGGGTCAGTCTGCCTCTGTTTAGTAAGACAGCCCCATTTAAGTTAGTCGCCGGTAATCTTGTTATTATGAGAAAAGAATGACGATGGACCAAGTGTACGATTCAGGATGTGTTTATGGGAAAAATATGCTACAACTTAAGAAAAAATACTGATATTGAGGAAAATGATGCGAAAACTCGAACTTAAAACGACCGTCTCCGCAGTGCTGGCCATCATTGCCGGAGCAGTGCCGCTGATCATTGTGCCGCCCTTTGGGGATACCCTGTATATGCCCAAGCTGATGACTATCGAGGTGCTGGTGTTTGGGCTGCTGCTCTTGTATGTGCGACCCATTACCGAGTATTTTACCGGGAAGCCGAAAATTCCTTTGCCCGTGAAGCTGGTGCTTTTGTACCTTTTGTGTATTACCGTTACCCTGCCCTTTTCGACAGATGTGATGCTGTCGCTCAAGGGGCGGTCCTTCCGGCTGGAGAGCTACTCCGCCATTTTGTTTTATGGTCTTTTAATGATGTTGGGCGCTTTTTTCTATACCTTTAAGCCCTGGCATGTACGCCTTTACGCAGCGGGGGTATCCTGCGTGGCGGTTTATGGCATCTTTCAGAAATTTGGTTTGGACTTTCAGCCACAGGACCCTCTGATGTACGGCGGGCCAGGCGCCTCCTACGCCACCATTGGCAACCCGAATTTTCTGGGCTCTTTTCTGACACTGGCGCTGCCAATTCTTGTCTATGCTTTTATCAGAGGATCGAAGGCTTATCTGCTGCCCTGCGGACTAGTATATTTCTGCCTGTTGTGCACCAATACAAGGGGGGCGTGGATCGGCAGCTTTCTGGGGTTTGCCCTGTTGGGGGTGTTTTTGCTGAGAGAGCAGGAGAATCGGCGCCGTTTCGCAGTGGTGAGCGGTGTGTTTGCCTTTTTAACCCTTGTTTTTCTGTTGGTGAACAGCGGCTTTGGCGCGCGATTTTTCAGCGTTTTTGCAGATCTGTCCAGAATGCTCAAAGGCGATGACTGGGAAAAGGGCGGCTCCTACCGGCTTTTTATCTGGTCAAAAACTCTGGAACTCATCCGAATGCGCCCGCTGACCGGTTTTGGCATTGAAACCCTGGGGCAGGTCATGGGCCAGTATTTTGAAAACGATATTGTACAGGTAACGGGTCACCATCTGGTCATCGACCGGGCCCACAACGAATACCTGCACATTGCTGTGAGCAGCGGCGTCCCCGCGGTTCTCAGCTACCTGGCCTTTGAAAGCGCGACATTGTATCAGGGCTTCAAAAACTGGCGTTATTCGCCCCTGCTTGTGCCCCTTGTCTGCAGCATCGCCGCCTACATGGCCGCCGCCTGCTTTAATATTTCCGTGGTAAGCGTGGCTCCGGTCTTCTGGATATTCTGTGGAATCGCAGTGCGTTTGAGTGGTGAAATTCAATCAAATTTGAATATGATTTAAGGAAATAAAAATTGAAAATAATTTGAAAAAGATTTAGTATTTTACCCAAATAGTGCTGTTTTTACCATCGCTTTAATGCTGGTGGTAAATGAAATGGCATTTATAATAACTTATAGCTATAAGAGAAGCGAAAAAAGCAAATTTGTATGGTTTTGAAAGTGTGCATACATGTATTAATGATGAATAACAGGATACTTTTAGAATATTTAAAAGTAACTGGTTTTTATAGTTCTTGACAAATGCCAGAATCAGTTGTAGAATAGAATTGTTCAAAAGGCAAAGCGGTGCGAAAGCCCGTGGCGCAAAACTACAGGGTCTACGTCGGGAGCTCCAGCCTGATATGACAGCCAGATGCCAAAAACGGTAGATGGCCGAAAACCCCTGTATGGTTTCCGGCTATTTTTATTTTTTGAGTAGCCTTTAACAAAAAGGTACGCTGGGGCAGTCAATCACTCTGTTTATAATCGTCATGGCGCGGACGGTTAAAATAAAGGTTTATATTTAAAGGTAAACAAGAGAACATAAAAGGAGAGATGTAAATGATTCAGATGATTAATAAGCTGAAGAAAAACCAGAAGGGTTTTACTTTGGTAGAATTGATTGTAGTATTGGTTATTTTGGCGATTTTAGCAGCGTTCACGATTCCGGCGATGTTGGGGTTTGTGAATGATGCGAAGAAGAAAGCTTCTTTGGCTGAAGGACGTGAGGTTTATGTGGCGTCTCAATCCGCTGCATCAGAGATCACAGCCAAATCATCTACAGGAAAAGTAGCAACAGAAGATGCAGGAGCTGTGGAAACTAAAGCAGAAGAGTTGATCAATAATGATATTCCTGAAAATGGAAATATAACGGTTACTGTAAGTGATAGCAAACCTGAGGGTTTTGATGCGAAGATTGATAATGGCAACACTTCCAAAGTATGGGTAACAACAGCTGGACAAGTTTCTGGAGTGCGTTACACGGATGCAGCTGCCAAGTACTTAGTTAAAATTGATAAAACTACTTCTGGTAACAGTGCTGATGTTGTAGATAATAAGTAATAAATTAAAGATGTAGAGTTATAAAGCATAATGCATAGGCCGAGTCTGCAGCGCCGCAGCCGGCCTTTTTCCCCATTTTTCCAGGCGCTTTTTTTATTGCCCAAAGAAAAAACAAAACTATAGTTGACAGTTGATAGTGGATAGTGGATAGTTTTGGAACATTTGCCGCGCAAATTTGATTTAGATCAAAATCGCTGTGTGATTTGGTACATGAATGATTCACTGTCTATTATCAACTATCAACTCATTTAAAATTGGTTTAAATGCTTTTCTGCCTTAAAAACAGGATTTTATTGCTTTTTAGCAGAGAGGCCATTGTGTTTTCGGGATTTCGGGACAGGCTTTCTCTGCAGAAAGCCTGTCCGGGATCCGTTTTGAGGATAGAGGAAAACAAAATGATTAATCTTAAACAGCGTCTGAAAGCCAGCGCAAGGTCTGAACAGGGCTTTACGCTGGTTGAACTGATCGTGGTGCTCGTAATTTTGGCCATCTTAGCAGCCTTTACCATTCCCGCTATGCTGGGGTTTGTGGAGAATGCTAAAGAAAAAGCGGCCCTTGCTGAAGCAAGGGAGGTATATGTTGCTACACAAGCTGGAATAACAGAATTTTTTAAAAATCATGCTAAAGTAGAAGATGGTAATTTCATTGAAATTACTGAAAATATAATGAAGTTTTTGGATAGTGATTTAAAAAACAAAGAAGAATTTGAATGGGGAACCTCCTTTTTTTCAATGCCTAATCAGCAGAATATGATGGATGATATAATTATAGGTAAGAAGATAAGATTATATGTTTTTATGGGGGAAAAAGGAACAGAGGAGGAAACAAAGGTGGTAAAGATACAATATAAAGATTACACTGGAAATTATATTACGACGATTACCCCCGGCGGCTCCGCCGAAGTCACAAAAATAGAAAAAGCTTAAAATTTGTATCCCAAAAACCCGAAAAGTTAATCAATTCTCCATTGAAAAAAAAGAGGTGCCTCTATGACCCTTTGCCGCAAACTTAAAATTCTCATCAAATCCCCCTCCGGCTTCACCATGATGGAACTCATCGCTGTCACTGTCGTCATTGCCCTGCTGGCAGTGATCATCATTCCGGGGTACCTCCACTTTATTGACGACGCCAAAAAGGATGCGGTGGTGGCTGAGGCGAGGACCATCTATCTGGCGGCCCAGATACGGGCGACGGAGTTTAAATCCGCCGAGACAGCGGAAAACCCTTACCGCATTCCGGATGCCAATGATCTGCGGGATCTGGTGGGGCCGGATAACGTCTATGAGGGGGTTACAAAGCTGACCATTGTGGACGACAACCGTGACGGCACCATTGATAAAATTGAGATGATTAAAAATAACATCAATGTTATAATTGAACCAGGAAAAAATGTGATTGTCGATGGAAAGGTGAGAACTGTTTATTCCAAGGATGATCAAAAGTAAAATGTATGAATTCACACATAAGTCCTGGAGGTTTCGCTTTGTATGATTCTTTATCTTTGATATATTTTGTGCTGTATGCCTTTGTCTTTATCTTTGGCTGTATGATTGGCAGTTTTTTAAACGTGGTGGTCTACCGGGTGCCCATTGGCATTTCAATCGCCAAGGGCCGGTCTTTTTGCCCGAACTGCGGCAAGCCCATCGCGTTTTATGATAATATCCCGCTGCTCAGCTATCTGTGGCTGCGGGGAAAATGCCGGAAATGCGGGGCGAAGATCGCGCCGCGGTATTTCTTTACCGAGCTGTGCGGTGGGCTGCTGGCCCTGCTCATGGCCTGGCATTATGATTTTGGCCTTCAGGCGGTGGTTGGGTTTGCGGTAGCGGCCATTTTACTGGCAGTTACCCTTATAGATTTTGACACCATGACCATCCCCAATGGCCTGGTGATCGCCTTGATAATACCTGCGGCGGCCAGCTATTTTGTGTTTCTGGAACCCGGCCTTATTTCCCGGGTAATTGGTGTGTTTGTCATATCGGTGCCCATGCTGGTATTATCCCTGGTTATTCCCGGCGGCTTTGGCGGCGGGGATGTCAAGCTCATGGCAGTCGCAGGATTTCTCCTCGGCTGGCCCTGTACCCTGCTGGCGACCTTTATCGGCCTGGTGCTGGGCGGCATTGTAGGCGTCATCAAGCTTATCCGCAAGAGTGGGGAAAAGCATATGGCCTTTGGCCCATACCTCTCGGCGGGGATTTTGGTATCCATGCTGTGGGGAATGCAGATCATCTTTTGGTATTTGGATTTTTTTGGACTTTAATGAGAGGGCAGACACCCTGGACTTCAACCTTATGAAGCGGCTGGAAGGAGCGATGAGACTTTGCCAAAGTTTAAGTATAAAGCAAAAAACATGAACTCAAAAATAGTAAATGGAATGGCGGACGCCATTGACGAGAGCACGCTGCGTAAGGCTCTGCGGGAAAAGGATGAATTTCTGCTGGAGTGCCGTGAAGTGGACGCTGAGAAGAAAGCCTACAAGATGAAAAACATGGAGCTTTCGGATTTCTCGAGGGAGATTGAGAACATGCTGGCCTCGGGGATTACGGTCATCCGCGCGCTTTCCATTATGATGGAGCGTAACATCAAGCCCAATGTGGCGAAGGTGTACAAAGCCCTTTACCGTGAGGTACAGCAGGGGATCACCCTGTCGGAGGCCATGGAAAACAGCCGCGGCTCCTTTCCGCAGCTCATCATCAACATGTTCCGGGCGGGCGAGTCCAGCGGCCAGATGGCCGAGACAGCGCACAAGATGGCGCTGTACTATGAGAAGGAGCACCGCCTCCACACCAAAATAAGAAACGCCATGATCTACCCGATCCTGCTCTTAGTGGCAACGGTCGTGGTGGTGATCGGGCTGTTTACTTTTATCCTGCCCCAGTTCTTTGATTTGTTTGAGGGGATGGACGCAGCACTGCCAGCGATTACGGTCATGGTGATCGGGATTTCCAACTTCATGACCACCAACTGGTACTGGCTGCTCATTGCGGTGGCCTTGTGTATTGTGGCTTTCCGGGCGCTTCTCGGGACACCGTCCTTCAGGCTGCGCTTTGACAGGATGAAGGTCCATCTGCCCTGGGCAGGCAAGCTTATTAAAATTATATACACCGCGCGTTTTGCCAGGACGCTGAGTTCGCTGTATTCCAGCGGTCTTTCCATGATCAACGCCATGGACATCAGCGCGAGCATTGTGGGCAATAAGTATATCGAGGGACAGTTTGGCCCGGCCACCCAGATGGTGCGCAGCGGGAGCACTCTGTCCGAGGCCATTGGCAGCATTGACGGTATGGATAAGAAGCTGGTATCCACCATCTTTATCGGTGAGGAAACCGGGAATCTTGACACCATGCTGGATTCCATTGCGGATTCCTACGATTATGACTCAGAAATGGCTATACAGCGAATGGTTACGATCATCGAGCCGGTAATGATTATTATCATGGCTGTGATCGTTGGGACGGTAATGCTGTCCGTTATGGTACCGATCGTCACACTTTATCAGAGCATCGGTTAGGGGGATAATAAGAGAGTATGCAGACAACCATCTATTTAGGCAGCGACGCCATCCAGATACTCCAGGGGGATGTGCGCGGCGGCAAGCTGACCATTTCAAAGCACCTGACCGTGGAGATGGGACCGGGCGCCATGATCAACGGGGTCATCACCAACGAGGATATGCTTCTTGACGCCATCGACCAGGCCGATGAGGCAGGCGATATTGATTTTCACAACACTAATCTGGTCATCAATTCCAGCCTGATCGTCAACAAAAATGTGGCTGTGCCCAAGATGACGCCAAAGGAGCTCACCGAGCTGTCCCACCACGAGTTTGAGGACGCCACTAATTTTGAGAATCTGATCATTGACTACAGCGGTATCCGCGGAAAACAGGGCACCAACATGCTCTGCTGTGCCGTGGAGCGTGAGGTGCTGGAAAGCTACATCCGCCTTTTTGAGACGGCAGGCATCAAGCTCAGACGCATCGACACTGCCCTGAACGCCACCATTAATTATGTGGAGGCCACAAACGAATACGACGGCCAGACCTTTGCCATCAACATGCTGGACGGCAACAACCTTATGTACGCCCTTTTCGAAAATGGTGTGTATACATTCTCCAGCCAGGCCAGAATCATGGCAGAGCGCGGTACCGAGGCTTTTACCATCGAGATGGCCTCCAAGCTGTCCTCACTGGTACAGTTTAACAAGAGCCAGAAATCCGAGTACATTCTGGACAAGGCCTACTATGCTGGGCTGACAAGAGACGAGATCCGGCGGCTGCAGGCCTATGTGGACGATACAGAGGTATCGGTCCATGCGGTGGAGAACACCGGGAATATCCAGGAAAATTTCAACATTGATGACGATTTTCTCCTGTCCGACTATTTCTATCCCGCGTCTCTTTTCTTTGAGAAAAAGAACGACGTCAATCTGCTGACGAGCTACAAGACAGCGCTCAAGCCCCAGCGCTCCTTTTCCATCAAGAACAAATGGGCTATTCCGCCACTGGTGGTCGTGGCGGTCATGGTCATTGGCTTCACGTTTTTTACTATCATGAATTACAATGTGGACCGTGCCCTTAAAAAGGCCAACAAATACATCAATGACCCCACCAACGTGTCCGAATACAGCGAGGCTCAGCAGCTTGACAGCGCCCTGAAGATCATCCAGAGCCAGACCAGTATTCTGGATACTAACCGCAAGGCCATGGAATCCTATCCGGTGGTCAACAGCGATAAAGCTTACCAGGTGCTCAACCTTGGCAATAACATTACCGTGGGCGCCCTGAGCTACGACTGGACCACTGGGGGCGTGAGTATTACCGCCTCTGCGCCCAACGAGTTTGCGGCAGCGGCCTATGTCAGCGAGCTCAACCGCTCTGGCCTGTTCAGCAGTATTGAGTACCAGGGCTACAGCCTGAGCGAAGGCAGCACCTCCACGGTGGCCAATGGCTCATCCACAAGCACATTGCCAAACGGCCAGACGGTGACCACGCCAAATACCGAAACCGTCAAAACGCCGGACAGCTACGGCTTCTCCGTTGTGGCCTATCTGAAACCGGGGGTGGTGCAGCAATGAAAAAACCAGAATTTAAAAAGCCTAACATCAAGCTGAACATCAATTACGAGTTTACCAAACGTGAAAAGGGACTGCTCTATATTTTAGGCATGGCCCTGCTCATCGTGGCTGCCCTGTACCTGGTGTTTTTTCCGGGGATCAACAAATATCAGGCCCTGTCCGAAGAGCGGAGTGAGGCCGAGTTTAAGCAGCAGAAAATGGAAATGGCCATTGCCAGCCTGCCAGCCAATAAGACCATCAAGGACGCAGCCGCAGCCGATCTTTCGGCCAAAAAAGAAGGCTATGAAAAGCGCATGACCAACGATGAGCTGGATAACCTCATCACCAACCTGGTGGTCGACGAGGGCTTTAAAGCCCAGGATCTCGCTATTACGGCCAATGAGATTGCTACGGTGGCTACCTTCGGCAGTGACGCTGCCGAGTCCAATGAATCTTCAGACACCACCACCGAAGCCCAGGAAATGAAAGACCTGGCCGAGATGCAGGGCAATACCACCACTGACGAAAACAGCACGACTACCACTGCCGAGCCCACCATCAGCGGCATCTATATCGGGACCGTCACCATGACGATCCAGGGAAATATCGGCCAGTTTGAGAACCTGTTAGACACCGTCAATGGCCGCTCCGATATCCAGATCACCGCTTTTGACGTGAGCCCGGGAACCAGCAGCGCATCAAGCTCAGGCAGCAGCAATAAGGTTGCCAACCTGCGTGCCGGCACAAACACGGTCAGTGTGACCTTTAACGTGTATATGGTCGATAAAGGCGCTGCCGCGGCCAACACGGCTGAATAACAAGCTATTAATTGAGGATGGGCACACCCCATTCTCCTTTGATAAACCTCCCAAAGTCCCCAAAATACTGCGCCAGGTACTTTTCGGGATTTCGGGAGGACATTTTAGCATTGTTTTTATTTTTTGATCAGAGCGCACCTGAGGGTGCTTTGTGATAAGGAAATGAAAAAGCCCGGGGCGGTAACGAAAAGTTACGTCCTGGGAAGCGATGAGACGACAGCCGGTAAAATTTACCGGCCCAGCACCACGGGCAGAACATCCAAAAGCCCGGAAAGGAGCGTTGATGGATGAAGAAACAATGGAAGCTCGACAATAAAGGCATGACCCTGCTGGAAGTGATCGTGGCCTTTGCGATTTTTGCGATTGCGGCTACGATTTTGATTACTGGGTTTAATGGGGCGCTGAAGGTTATGGGGAATAGTGAGAAAATAAAAAACGCCAGCCAGGAGAATACAGGGAAATTAAACGCGGTGGGTGCTTTGGCACTTGATGATCTTGAAGAATTAAAAAATTCTGAGATTACGACGATTCCAGAGAATGGTAAGGCGACGATATTAACCTTTTTTAAAAAATACGCAGTGCCTGGCACATTTTATATTGCGACTTCGACAGAAAAGGCAGATATGGATATGAAACTGTTTCAGCCAGATAATAGCGTGGACGCTCTAACTACGCCAACACTATCAGAAATACCCAAAAAAGAAGCAAAACCAGTGGAAGCGCCTACAGTGCCGGCTGAACAAAATGCCAATGTTGGTTATGGTGGATCAGTGCTCGACAGCAAAACAGGTAAATATTATGATAAATTGAAAAAAGATACATATATTGGCGTAATCACTTTAACACAGCCATTTACCGATGCAGATGCAGGTGGTGCTAATCAGATTCGTCAGCTCTATTTTACAAAAGATACGACTTCTATTGAGGTAAAAATGCCGGAGATACAAAAAAACCTGAAATTGGATTTGGATTTTCTTTATGTTAAAGGTAATATTATACAAGAAAACAATAGTAAGCTAATACTAACCAATATAAAAACAGTTAAGGACACTAATAAAAATAAAATTTTAATTTATTTTGCCAATGATGTTACTGTCGGGACAACGACAGGCATTGAAAAAGGATATTATCTGATTGATTTAGGTACGGCGGGGAAAGATCTTTTTAGCATGAAAAAAGAAGATTTTGATGTCTGCAATATCAAAAACATGTCCTATTTAGATCAAAATCAGATCGTGTATGATTATGTCACAAATTTATTTAAGGATAATAACTAGCCATGAAAGCAATAAATAACAAGCAGGGATCTGCATTGGTGTGGGTGTTGGTTATTTGCCTGATTTTTGGTCTTTTAGGAATCGCCATTGGTTGGGTTGCCCTGTCCATGAACCGGCGAAGTATAAAAAATGACAATCTTAATCAGAGCTATTTTACTGCACTGTCTACAGCTAATTCGGTTTTTAATAGCTTGAATGGATATGTTAGCGGCAATAATCAAAGTAAAAATTTTTATGATGATTTATATAAGAATCTTGTCTATGGAAATAAAGTGAGCGGGCAGAATTATTTTGTGAAATATGACAATGTTCTCGAAAAGGATGGTGGCTCTGTTCAGGAAAATACGGAGGGTATGGGAGAAGCGAATGTAGAAGCTGCCATGTCCAAAGGACATGCCATTATTACCTCTACCGCAACGGTAAACGACACAACAGAGACAGTTATTTTAGATGCTTACCGAAAGCCGGAAAGTATTATCTGGCCAGCGAAAGAATGGGCGACTACGTTGAAAGATGATGAACAGTTAAGCGGAGACAAAAACAGCAGAAAAATTTATGTGGGAAACAACAGCAGTATCGTGAACGATGAAACAAAAAAGAATGTAGCAGATAACACAATGGATGTGGCAGTCTATAAGTTGGAAGCAGAAAAAACACTTTCAGGTAAATTAACCATTAGCAGGGATATAGTGGGAAACGGCAACCTTGAAAAAAGAGCGGTTTTTATTTATTTAGAAAAAGGCGCAACTCTCAATATTTATGGAATGGATTATGAGCTTTTTAAAAATACTACGGCTCAAAATGTAACATCAACACAAAAGGATAAATGGTTTGAAAATGAGAAGGGCGAGTATACCACTGAAGCTTGGGAATATTATTATGGGCCAGATATTTTTATTTATATGGAGGATGAAGCTTCCGTTAATTTTATGAATCCTAATCGAAATGCAAATAGTAGCGAGATTGTGCCATTTCCCTTTTACATTACAGGTACAAGCAATACTGAAACAAAGCCAAAAGTAACGACAGAGAAGAATACAGATGTTAAAATTTATTGGATACAAGATGTCGAAATTTCAAAAAAAAATAATTCCGATGAATGGCTGACGGACAATGAAGGAAAAGTCTTTTCTAAAAATGAAAATAATGGTGTTCCGAGCCGTTTGCCCTTAAGTGGCTACAAGCAGGCTGGAAAACCTTATAATAATAATGCGACAAAGGTAGGGGAGACGCTTGCAGATAAAGGCGGTATTCTTCAAAACAGCTGGGAAATATACCAGTACGAAAGGAAGAAAATCGAATGAAAATTTTAAAACTGTCAGGAAAGGCAAAAAGGAATCAGAACGGCTTTACGCTCATCGAGCTAATCGTGACGCTGGCTATTTTTTCCATTATACTGGCAGTGGCCGGAAATTATTTGTATTTTGGAAACAATCTTTTTGCTCAAACTGAAGTTAAAAATACCCAAAAATATATTGGTGACAGTGTTTTTGAATATGTACAGAGACGTCTTACTTACGCTACACATGTGGAGATCATGAATCCAGATAAAACGAAAGATAAAGATCCTCAGTATGATAAGCTTTTTAGGCTAAGCGATAGCGGACAGCTTATGATTGGAACGTTTGAAAAAGAAGAAGAAAAGAAGAAAACTTACGCTTACACCAATGTTTTTGGTTCAGCATTTTATGATAGTGGCTATCAGGTAGATTATCAGGTAAAAGTGTTGGATACAACCCATTTAGAATTAACAGTCAATGTACTGGACAAGGGAAACACCAGTCCGGTTTATAGCACCAGCGAGGTGTTAAAAACCATTAATTTAAAGGCCAATACACGGGATAGCGGGAGCATTTTAGTGACAGGCGGCGAACGCAATGTTATTTATACGAACCCGGTGATTTCATACAACGAAGAAAAAACAGCCACCACCACCTATGATCCACTCGCGTTGAAAGATCAGATATTGGATACTTACAGTAGAATCATAAAGGGTGAGGCCCTTAAAGACGGTGAAGCGATAACGGGCTTAATTAATAATCAATTTGCTTCAAATGATTTCATTTCAGCTTACGTTACACAATTTTACTATAAAGGACAGCCTTATCTGGGAAGCTGGAGTAAAGATATTGTTTATGCATACTGGCCGGATTTCCCGGGATTCGATCAAAATACCATCGATAATGTTGACAAAAAAGTAATGGAACTTACAGAGTATAAGGGGACAGCAGATGACAAAAAAAGTGATAATCAAACCTTGACGAATTATCTGACAAATTATAAAGGCACGATGAAAATGCGGGCATATCTTATATCGGAATCCAATACAAAAAAAGTCTCATGCTTTGTATATGTTTCGAATTCACAGGGGCAACAGTGGGCAACCCGATTGATTTACTGCGATGTACCAGGAGAAAGCGGATGGTATTATCTTGCTTATAGAGAGGGTAAAAGAACAAACGGGAGAATTACAGATAATATTACTATAGACAATAAAGTTTGGCGAAAAGAGGATGGTGTATCTAGCAGTAAAACCCCCGTTTATGATGAAATAACAAACAAAGCCAGCACGCAGGAAGGGACATGGGTAAAAGTGGAATGAAAAAGCGTTGTTTGAGGTTTTTTAAAAAAAATTACTTTCAAACTGAAAAGGGCTTTACCATGATCGAGCTCATTGTCACGATTACTGTACTGGCCGTTATCGCGGCTTTTACCATCCCGTCACTTCTGGGTTTTGTTGATGATGCCAAGGCCAAAGATTGCCGGTCGAAAATAAATGATATTAAGCGATCCTATACGGATTTAGTAGTGGACAAAGGTGTAGAGGTGCCGACAAAGTATCGTAGTTTTTTGCTTGTCGATAAAATTGTTGTTGATAAATATGGTGGAAAAACCCAAGTGCCCGATACAGAAGATGAAACAGGAAGTAAAGTAGAAAAAGTTTATAAGGGTATTTGTCCGAGTGGAGGTATTTATCTTATTCAGTTCGTAGACACCAAAGAAAATGAAGATACGGAAGTTCAAATTCGTATTTTATGCTCTTGTGAAGGACATACAAGCGACAAGGCTGGGGTAACGCATATTGCGATACGTACTCTTGAGAATGATATAAAAAGTGAGAATTCCTTTATAGTAAGCTATTTTAATGCACATCCCACGAGTACATTGGACTCTACAGGTAAGAATTTTGCGCCAGATGTACAAAAAATATTGGAATTTTTAGGCGTTGATACAAAGACAACATGTAGTTGGCGGATTGAAAAAATTGGTGAAGACTATAATATTTATTGGACAGAAATTTTTATTGATGATTTACCAGAGGGAAGTGAAATATATGTAACAAAATATAATGTGTCAACAGGTAAGTTTTATTATGCTAAGACAAAAGTTGGAGTACACTCTGATGGTGAAAAGAATATAAAACATATCGAAACAAATGCGGATTGGATAGAAAATAAATGATAAATAATTTGAGAAAGATGAAAAAATATAAAAATTCTAGCGGCTTCACCCTCGTAGAACTAATCATCGTCCTCGTGATCCTCGCTATCCTTGCAGCATTTACCATCCCCGCCATGCTAGGCTTTGTGGGAAACTCAAAAGAAAAGCTGTGTGAATCAGCCCGGAGCGACTGCCTGCGTTATTATCAGACCCAGGCGACAGAAAAATTGCCAATAACCAGAGAAGAAGCGATTCCTATTTTAGCAAAGGCAATTCAAAACAGCTATGGTGATGCAACAGTAGAAAATAATGTCGCAAAAGGTGTTTGCCCGGCAGGTGGTGAGTACAATCTGGCAGAATGTAGGTTTGAACTAGAAAACGGATATTATCGTTTGAAAGAAGTGCCATGTAGTGTGCATCATGATAAGGATTCATCACGACCGAATTTGGATGCATCAAAGAGTTTGGCAGAAAAATTATTGGATTTATTTAAATCAAATCAGCAGTCAGATTTTATCAAAGAGTTTTTCAAAGAAAATAATAACAGCTTAAAACCTGTGGACGACATTGACCTGAAAAATATTTTTGGTGAGGATTGGAATTCAACGATTAACGGAAAACCAGAGTCGCTATATTGGCGTCCATTGACCATGGAAGTGAATGGTGAAAAAACTTATATCATGTATGCTAATACAACGAATACACAAGACCATGCGCAGTGGAAAGGATATGTTGTTGAAATAAATGGTGTGTATTACAAGACAACAAAAACAAATAGCTATAACGGAATGCTTGATCAATCTGACAGTCTGTCTAATAAAACTAGTTTTCAAAATAGCGAGGAACTGGAACAATGGATAATAGACCATCACTTTGAAAAAGTGAGTTGAAATTTTTTTGAATCTACCTCCCGAAAACCCGAAAACTCCTTTTTCTCAAACTTTTCAGGATTTCGGGAGTTTTTACTTGCTTAACAAAAGGTATGTGTTTAGGCGAAATCGGAATAACATATTATTATATTCAAACATCAAAAAACGACCGGCAAATTTTGCCGGTCGTCTTTTTTATTCTTCTTCTCCAAATTCCTCATCCACTTCCCTTAGCCATTTAAAATGCTTGTTCAGCTTCATCTGGTCTTCTGGTGGGAAAGGGCGGCCTTCCTTTGTATAAATACGGTATTTATACAAAAGCTCAAGGCAGTCGTCCAGCTGGTTGGGCACATTTTCGGAGATATGCTGGAAGGCAGGGTGGCTGGCGCCCTTTTCGATCATTTCGGCTTCCATGCTTTTTTCGAGACGGCGGAGCTCCTGGCTGTAGCTGGTTTCAATGCTCTCCTCGATCAGGGTGTGCAGCAGCTTTTCATTTTCGTCGGCATCGGGGTCGGGGGCCTCTTTGCGCAGCTGGCGGATGGCTTTGTCGGCCAGCAGACGGGTGTACTCAAAAAAGCTCTGGGATTCCAGCAGGATATTGAGGGCGGCATTATCGGTATGGGTTTTGTTAAAATGCTCGACGATGTTATCGCAGGCAGCAGGGCTCAGGTCCAGGAAATCCAGAACAGTGGGGTCTGGCGGCAGGGGGGACTGGGTATAGCCCAGCATATACTCGAAGCTGACGTCAAACTCATTGTAGAGGGTATCCATGACGCGCAGGTCGGGCAGGCGCTCGCCGCTTTCGTAATAGCTGAGGCTGGCCGGGGCGATGCCGAGGCGGGCGGCCATCTGAGCCTGGGTAAGTTTATGGGATTTCCGGAGCTCCCGGAGGCGGGCTGGAAAATAGGAAAGGTTGATTTCAGACATTTAGTGCCTCGTTTCTTAAATAATACTTAAATTTTATAAAAAGTTGATTATTTTAAAGGAGTTTGGATAATAAAATAGAATAATCACTATAGTGAATAATTAATATTTTATTCACTATAGTGATTATATCAAGAATAAGATGAATTGGCAAGTAGTTTTCAAAAATTTAAGAAAGCATGGGGTAATGATGATGTCAACAACCACGAATTTATTGGTTCAGGGGAATGGGTGCATGATTGGGGAGAAAACACCCAACGCGTTGAGACTGGAGGCAGAAACGCGTGAAAAGCGCCGTCAGGATGAAATTGCGCAATACGCGCCGCTCAAGTGCATTGAGCTGGTTCAAGATCAGCTGCCGGATTTTCCGCTGGACTGCCTGCCCGATGAATTAAGGAAATTTGCCGAGCAGGTTTCTGTCTGTAAGCAGGCCCCTGTGGACGCGGTGGGGGTATCGCTGCTTTCCATGATCTCTCTGGCGGAAGGGGGCCGTTTTAAGGTGGATCCGGGTGTAAAGGCAGTGTACCAGAAGGGGATCAATCTGTATACCATGACGGTGATGGAATCGGGTACGGGCAAATCGGAGATCATGAATGTGTTAAAAAAGCCGGTGGAGGATTTTCAGCGTGATTACAATAAGAAGTATAAAGAGCAGATTGAAATGGACGCAAACTGGCAGAATGTTTTGAGGGACCGTGTGGAAAAGACAAAAAAACAGTGTGTGAATGGCAAGGCGGAGTATTCGGATCTGCAGAAGGCACAGGCCGAGTTTGCGGCCTTTAAGCCGATGAAAAGGCTGCAGTGTATAACGGATAATGTGACCTCGGAGGCACTGGAAAACCTGTTGGCTGAGAATGGCGGTGTCATGTCGGTGGTATCGACAGAGGGGGGCGTCATTGATATTATGGCAGGGCGCTACAGCAAGGACGGCACTTTGAATATTGATGTTTATCTGCACGGGTACAGCAATGAATCTCTTGATAAGGGGCGTATGAAGCTCCACATACATCTGGATAACCTTTATCTGACGGTAATTTTTTCGATTCAGCCCACGGTGCTCAGCAGCTTTATGCGCAGGGATTTTATTGAAAAGGGAATGACGGCGCGCTTTCTGTACGCCATTCCAAAGGATTTTGGGAAGCGTCTGCTCAGGGATTCTAAGGATATTGAGCCTCTGTGCCAGGCCAATTATGAAAATAAGATTCGTGATATTATGGCCATCCCGCGCAATGAAGGAGAATTGTATGAACTGCGGTTTTCGGAGGCGGCGACGGAGCTTTTGGTGGTTTATAACGATGATGGGATTCAGGAGCGTATCGGGGAGGATCTTGCCTGTATCCCAAAGGCGAGCAAGCGCGTGATCGGCCAGACCATCCGCCTGGCGGGGATTTTACACCTCATGGAGCATGGCAGCGGTGCGGTGGAAAAGCGTGAGATTTCGGCTGAGACAGTGAAAAAAGCGATCCGCCTGACCGATTATTTTCTGGAGCACACCAAGGCGGCGCACAAAACGGTGGAGGACAGCGAGGAAGTGCAGAATCTGAAATATGTGTGGGAAAAATGCCGTGCGCTCAAAAAGCCTGTGGTGCCCCATGATGTGCTGCGTGAGAGCTGCCGCGGCCGTCTGCGCACCAATGAGGAGCAAAGGCCGTATATCGGCGGCCTCATTGAGAAGGGCTACCTGAGAGAGCTGCCAGCCGATAAAAAGGAAAAGGGAAAGGATGGAAGGCCCAGGGCAGTGCGTTACGGGATCAATCCGCTTTTATATGATGAGGTATTGGGTAAAAAAGATTCTGTTGTCACAAAATTGCATCCCGAAATCCCGAAAAAAACGCCGCTGGAGGAGACTGCGGAGGTATCGTAAAGTCAAACCAGCTGTGTATTTTTCAGATGTTTAAGGTTTGTAAAGGAGAAGCAGTTGTGATAAAATATAACATGATATTATAGAAGGCATCGGACAGATAAAGGGGGTTGCTTTTATGAGAAATCAGAAAAAAGTCAAACGAACAGGCAAGCGCATTGTCCTGGATATTTTGTTTGCCGCTCTGATTGTTTTCCTGATTGCGGCCTCCTTTTTTGATTTTACCAAGCGCGTCCGGTTATCTGTCCATGAAAATGCCGAACAGACTCTGCGTGAGATGAACCAGGAGGGCGCTCTGCTGCTGGAAACGCAGATCAAGCGGGATTTTGAGTTTTTACATAGCCTGGCGGCCATTATGGTAGAGGATGGCTCCATTGACTATCCGGAGATGATCATACGCAATCTGGGCCTTGGCCGTGACAATTATTCCTTTGACCGGATGACCTTTATCCAGGCAAACGGCATAGCCTATACATCTACAGGTGCCGAGCAGGATCTGAGCGGCCGCGAGTATTTTAAAAAGGCCATTGGCGGCGAGGACGCTGTCTCGAATATTTTGATTTCGGAGTATTCGGGTAAGGAGGGCTTTGCTGTGGCGGTGCCGGTTTATAAGGATGATGCTGTGGTTGGCGTTCTTTCAGGCTCGTATCTGACGGAAACCTTCAGCAATGTGGTAAACATGGAAGTTTTTGGCGGCCAGAGCATGACTTATGTGGTGCAGCCAGACGGCAGCTATATTCTGCTGCCCGAGGATGGCGCCATTGAGGTGCAGCAATGGTCAATGGACGGCGACTCTCAGGAGACAATACGGGAAAAGATGCGGAATGGCGAGGAGGGCTACGCCTCCTTTGGCAACGGGGAAGAAACCTGGCGTTTCAGCTATGTACCCACCACCATCAACGACTGGTATGTGGTGACCATTGTACCGGACCACGTGATCATGAACCAGGCGGATTATATCAGCCAGATGGCGCTGGTTCTCTGCGTCAAGATTGGCCTGGCGCTGGCCCTTGTGGGTGTTTATGTCGCGGTGAGCCACCAAAGGAATGAGCGCAAGGAACGGGAGCATCGGGAGCTGTCCCGCATGGATAATGCGCGCTACCGTGTGCTGCTTGAAAATATGGATGCTCTGTTTTTTGAATGGGATTTGACGGACAATACTCTGGCCTGTTCCCAGGGCTGGAAAGAGCAGCTGGGCTATACGCCAGGGCTCGATGACATTGAGAACGGCACGATTGTGGACGCGCCGGAGTCCCTTTCCTTTACGGGTTTTCTGGAGAGTGTGCGCGGCGGCCTGAGCCACGGTGAGGAGGAATACCGTATGGAACGCGCGGACAGCACTGTTTTCTGGTGCCGTGTGCGTCTGACCGGTATCAAGGACCAGCAGGGCAATGTGCGCCGGATCATGGGCCTCATCGAGGATATTGACACCCGGAAAAAGCGTGAAGTCCAGCTCATGAACCAGGCCAGCCGGGACTCGCTGACCAATCTTTACAACAAAAAGGCCACCGAGGAACAGATCACCTTTATTCTGAAAAATGAGCAGCGCGAAACCTATTGTCATGGCTTTTTCCTTTTGGATATTGATGATTTCAAGGGCATTAACGATACCTATGGCCATGGTGTGGGCGACCAGGTGCTCCGGGACATTGCGGACTGCCTGCTGCGCCTGTTCAGGACCTCGGATATAGTGGGCCGCATCGGCGGTGATGAGTTTGCCGTTTTTCTGAGAAATACCAACACCTCTGAAGATATACTGAAGCGCGCCCGGGAGCTGATCGCGGATTTCCGCCAGATTCCTGTGACCGAGGGGCAGTATGTGAGCTGCAGCCTGGGCGTGGTGGTTGCCGAGAACGGCGAAAAGGATTTTAAGAGCCTGTACAGCCACGCGGACGAGGCCATGTATGAGGCCAAACGCAAGGGTAAAAACCAGTACGCGGTCTACGGAGAATAAAGAATCATAACAGGAAAAGAGAAGCCGGCGCTGCCGGCTTTTTTTCGGGATTTCGGGAGGCCTGGAGTGGAAAATTTTGAAAAGAATTGGATTTGAACGGGCTAAAGTGCTACAATAGAGAATGAAACACGCATCCATCGAAAAAACGGATAAACCGATGTGTGATAAAGGAGAGACTTATGCAGTTTGAACGGAAACTCCAGCTCGCGACCGACTTGTATCAGATGAGTATGGGCAACGTTTATGTAGAGGACGGCAAACAGGACGAAATGGCTGTCTTTGACGTTTTTATCAGAAACAACCCCTTTAGCGGCGGCTATACCGTGGCGGCCGGGCTGGAACAGGTCATAGAATATATAGAAGGGCTGGCCTTTGAAGAGGAGGATGTACAGCTTCTCAAAAAGAACCACCCGGAATTTTCAGATAAGTTTATCAGCTATCTGCGCAATTTTAAATTTACCGGAGAGCTTTACGCCCTGCCGGAGGGGACGATTTTCTTCCCCTTTGAGCCCATTATCCGGGTCAAGGCGCCGCTGGTACAGGCTCAGCTGGTTGAGACCACTATCCTGAGCATCATCAACCACCAGACGCTGATCGCCACCAAGGCCTCCCGCATTGTGGAGGAAGCCCGTGGCGGCGCGGTCATGGAGTTTGGCCTGCGGCGTGCCCACGGCACCGAGGCGGGCTATTTCGGCGCCCGCGCCGCAGTCATCGGCGGCTGTGTGGGCACCTCGGTGGTGGAAACCGAAGCCATGCTGGACCGGCCCTCCATGGGAACCATGTCCCACAGCTTTATCCTCAGCTATGACACAGAGCTGGAGGCCTTTGAGAAGTTTGTCAAATACAATCCGCAGAACGCTACGCTGCTGGTCGATACCTACAACACCCTGGAACAGGGGGTGCCCAATGCTATTAAAGTCTTTAAAAAAGCGCTGGCAGAGGGCGGTATTACCGGGAAATACGGTATCCGAATTGATTCCGGTGACCTGGCTTACCTGACCGCAGAAGCCCGAAAGCTGCTGGATGAGGCGGGGCTCCAGGATGCGGCCATCTGCGCGTCCTCAGACCTCGACGAGTACCTGATCAAGGACCTGAAGCTCCAGGGCGCCAAAATTGATTCCTGGGGCATTGGCACCAAGCTCATCACCGCCTATGATTGCCCGGCCCTCGGCGGGGTATATAAACTGGCGGAAATTGATGGCAAGCCCAAGCTCAAGGTATCTAACGATCCCTGGAAGATCACCAATCCGGGCTATAAGAAAATTTACCGGATCTACGGAAAGAGCAATAACATGGCTCTGGCTGACCTGATGACCCTGGATTCTGAAACCATTGACGAAAGCCAGCCGCTCACCATCTTCCACCCCATGCACACCTGGAAAAAGCGCACCATTACGGATTATTACGTGAAGAAGCTGCTGGTGCCGGTGTTTGTGGACGGGAAATGTGTATATGAGAAGCCCACCATCCGCGAAATTCACGACCGGCTCGTGCAGGAAAAACAAACCCTGTGGCCTGCCTTCAAGCGTATGGTGAACCCCCACGTATACCACGTGGACCTCTCCCAGCCGCTCTGGGATATGAAGCAGCAGCTGCTGAGCGAGGCAGAGTGAATATAATGGATAGTTGATAGTGGGTAGTGGATAGTTTCTAAGCAAAATGCCTTTGGCATTTTGCTTAGAAATCAAATTTTCTGAAAAGAAAATTTGTACAATAACTATTAACTATTAATTGTCAACTATCAACTGGATAAAGGTGTTTTTATGAAAACAGAACTATTTAAAACGGACAGCCCCCTGCTCGGGGTTGTCCATTTGACCAAGGCCGGCGAACTGATTGCCAGGGGAGAGACGGTGGTTTTTCCCACAGAGACGGTGTACGGCCTGGGGGCCAACGCCCTGGATGAAAGCGCCGTGAAGAAAATATTTGAAGCCAAGGGACGCCCGGCGGATAACCCGCTTATTGTGCACATCGCCGACCGGAATGACCTTGAAAAGCTGGTGACAGAGGTGCCTGAAAAGGCCGAAAAGCTCATGGATGCCTTCTGGCCCGGGCCACTGACACTGATCATGCACAAGAGCAGCGAGGTGCCGGAGATCGTGACCGCAGGGCTTGATACCGTTGCGGTGCGCTTTCCGTCCAACCTTATCGCCCTGGGGCTGATCAAGTCCGCCGGGGTTCCCATCGCGGCGCCCAGCGCCAATATCTCGGGACGGCCAAGCCCCACAAAAAGCGAGCATGTGATCGAGGATATGATGGGCCGCGTCTCTGCCATCATTGTGTCTGAGGATACAGATGTCGGGCTGGAATCTACGGTGGTGGACACCACCACCGAACCGCCGACTGTGCTGCGCCCGGGCGGGGTGACCGTGGCAGAGTTGGAAGCCGTCATTGGCAGGGTGCAGGTATCGCCCAACGCCACCCAAAATGTGATCCCGGAAAAGGCCAAATCGCCGGGGATGAAGTATACGCACTATTCCCCGAAGGGCGATCTGGTCATTGTGAAGGGCACAGACGCCGAGAAGGTTGAGAAAATCAACCGCCATATCAAGAAGCACGAGGAAATGAAAATCGGCATTCTGGCAACCGACGAGACCATGAGCAATTACCATTCGGGTATCATCATCTCCCTGGGAAGCCGGGAAGACCCGGATGAAATGAGCCATAATCTTTTCGCCAGACTCCGCACTTTTGACGACCTGGGCATTGAGAAGATCTACGCCGAGGACATCGAAGTCGGCAACGACACCCTGGCACTGGCCAACCGGCTGTATAAGGCCGGAGGGTACCATTTTATATAAAACCAAAACCAACCCGTATCGCCGCGATACGGGTTGATTTTGGTTTTGGGAAAATTGAAAGAAAGCGTTCATCAACTATCAACTGAATTATTTCACGTTTCAAACACATCGTCCAGCGCGAGCTCCAGTCCCTTAAAGAGCGGTGTCGTCAGCACTTCTCCGCGGATGTAGATGTCGGCCTCACTGAGCTCAAAGTGATGGATCGTTATATTTTGGGATTTGGGATCGACAATCCAGTATTCTTTCACGCCGGCCATCTGGTACTTGTTGAGCTTGGTAAAAAGGTCATAGCTTCTGGTGGCTGGGCTGAGCACCTCGATGATAATGGTGGGCGTATCCTCGTATCGAGCGCCTGAAAACTGGTCAGGGTCGCACAGGATGCTGATATCGGGAATAAAAATATCGTTTTTCAGCTTGATCTCAGCCTCGGAAAAAACCTTGCAGGTTTTTCCTTTAAAGTAAGGGCCAAGCCCGATGATCAGATTGGTGATGAGCATCTGGTGTATCAAGGTGGCTTTGGGTGACATCATGACCATCCCATCTACAAATTCATAGCGTTCCTGCTGGTCTCTTGGCAGCTTATCAAATTCTGTCAGTGTCATATTTTCAAATTTTGTATCATTTTCCTGTAACAAGCCCATAGGATTACCCCCTTTTTCTTAATCATACTTGCTGGACGATAAAATGTCAAGGAAAGCCATTTTGATTAAGAATAATACTTTTACAAAGTTTCTTAATGTTTACTATCGTTAAAATTGGGAAAGTATGATATAATAAACAAAAACGAATCGGAGGAAACTCAAATGAAATTAGCAATTGGATCGGATCACGGCGGGTTTGACCTGAAACAGGTTGTCATGGAATTGCTCCGTGAAGAAGGCGTTGACTATACAGATATGGGGCCAGAAACAGCGGAATCAGTGGATTATCCCATATACGGGCAGAAGGTTGCTGAGGCGGTAGCGAGCGGCGAATACGACCGGGGGATTGCCATCTGCGGTACCGGCGTGGGCATCTCCATCGCGGTGAACAAGGTTCCCGGCATCCGCGGTTCACTCTGTACTAACGAATATATGGCTGAGATGACAAGACGCCACAACGACTCCAATGTGCTCGTGCTGGGCGGGCGCGTCCTGGGAGACGACCTGGCAAAGAACATTGTCAAGACCTGGCTGCACACCGAGTTTGAGGGCGGCCGCCACCAGCGCCGGATCGACATGATTGGCGACATTGAAAAAAAATACGATAAATAAGACGATAAGGCCTTCCAAAAACCCTTTTCAGGATTTTGGGAGGCTTTTTCCATGCCTGGGAATCAGAATTTCTAATGGAAAATTAACGGTGTTTATGTTATAATTTGATATTAAGTATACCATTTATAAAGCACTAAATACTGCTGTAAAGGGCGGTGTTTATTTTTGAAGGAGAGCAAATTGATCATTAGTGTAATAGGCGCAGGTGTCCTGGGACTGGCGTACGCGGCTTCCTTTGCCCGCGGCGGCCATCAGGTTTACTGCACCGACATGGATGAAGAAATTGTCAATGCCGTGAAGGAAGGCGAGCTTCCCGGCTATGAATCCGGACTGGAACGGGTGGTGGCTGAGGCTGAGGCCACGGGCAATCTGGAGTTTACCGGCCATCTGCGCAAGGTTATCAAGGAGGCGGAGGTCATTTTTATTACCTGTGAGGTGCCTGAGGATGACGAACACATGCCAAGCCTGCGGTTTGTACGGGCCATTGCCCAGAGCATCGGCAGCCAGATGGAGGAGCCCAAGATTGTAGTCTTAAAATCCAGCGTGCCCCCCGGCTCGTCGGTGGTCATTGAGGAGACTATCCAGAAAGCCCTTGACGAGCGTGAGGCGGATATCCATTTTGATGTGGTGTCCTCACCGTCCTTTGCCAAGGCCGGCAGCTTTTTGAAGGACATTGAGCGCCCCCGGTTTGTGGCCATCGGGGCGGATAATGAGGAAGCGCGTGAAAAGGTACGGAACCTGTACCGCGAGACGGGCATTGTGATGAACAAGATCATTGACGCCTCCCCGGCAGAGGTGGAGATGGCCGACTATGCTATCAGCGGCCTGGTCGCGGTAAAAACCGCGTTTATCAACGAGCTGGCCATGCTGTGCGAGAAGCTGGACATCGACGTGGACATGACCACCCGGATCATGGGCAAAGACTCCCGGATTTCACCCCAGCTGATGGACCCGGGGCCGGGCTACGGCGGCAGCATTCTGCCCAAGACGGCCCGCGCCATGGTGCGCATTGCCGAAGAAGCGGACGAAACCGCTGAGGTTCTGAAGGGCGCCATCACAGCCAATGAGTGCCAGAAGCAGAAATGTGTGGCGAAGATTGAAAACATCATGGATGGCGTGGGCGGAAAGACCATCGGTATTCTGGGGCTGTCCCCGGATTTCGGCACCGATGACCTCCGGGAGGCGCCGTCGCTGGATATTATAAGATGCCTTGTGGAAAAGGAAGCCAGCCTGCGGATTTACAATCCCGATGGCTACCAGCAGGCAAAATGGCGGCTGTTTAAGGAAAAAGACGCCATTACCTTCTGCGATGACATCTACGAGGCGGCTGAGAACGCCGACGCGCTGGTGGTACTGACCAAATGGCCAAACACCCGGGCGACGGACGAAAACCAGCTGAAGGAAAAAATGAAGGGCGATATACTCATCGACCTGCAGAACCTTTTTGTGAAGCGCAAGGAGGTTAAGCAGCTCTTTAAATACTATGGATTAGGGATGCATTAAGCATCAGAGGAGGAATTATGAAAGTAAAAAAAGCGGTCATTCCGGCTGCGGGCCTGGGCACCCGTTTTCTGCCGGTGACCAAATCGGTCCCAAAGGAAATGCTGCCCATTGTAGACAAGCCGACGATTCAGTATATTATTGAGGAGATTGTGGACTCTGGCATTCAGGAAATCCTGATCATCACCGGGCGGAACAAGGACATCATCACCAACCATTTCGACAATGTGCCAGAGCTGGAGTTTAACCTGAAGATGAAGGGCAAAACCGAGGAGCTCAGGATGATCGAGGACATTACCAATATGGCCCGCATCTTTACCGTGCGCCAGAAGGAAGCCAAGGGCCTGGGCCACGCGGTGCTCTGCGCCAAGGAGTTTGTGGGCGATGAGCCCTTTGCCGTGGTGCTGGGGGACGATATTGTCTACAACCCGGAAAAGCCTGCTCTCAAGCAGATGATCGAGGTCTTTGACGAATACCAGGCCTCTGTGATCGGCGTGCAGACCGTGCCGGATGACCAGGTGGACAAATACGGCATTGTCTCTGGCAAGCCTGTGACCGGGGACATTTTTGAGGTGGACGACATGGTCGAAAAACCAGCCATCGGCACCGCGCCGTCTAATTTAGCCATCCTGGGCCGCTACATCATCACACCGGCTATCTTCAACATTCTGGAAAATACCGGGAAAGGCGCCGGCGGCGAGATCCAGCTGACTGACGGCCTGAAGACTCTGGGCGAAAAACAGCGCATACTGGCCTATGACTTTAAAGGCCGCCGCTACGATGTGGGCGACAAGCTGGGCTTTCTGGAAGCCACGGTTGAGTACGGCCTGCGCACACCAGGGCTTGAGGAGCGCTTTACCGAATACCTGAAAAATTATTTCCATCACAACTAAACAAAAGCGTCATGGGGGACGCGCGGTCTGGAGCAGGGGATAAAACCGTCTGCCCGGAGCGGCGTGTTCCCTGTTGTTTTTTGTGAAAATTTTATAGAAGTTTTACAGAATTTGACACGCATTTTTGTTGAGTCAAACCATTATTTCGGGTATAATAAGATCATGTAACCGAAATCAATCATTTAAAATCATATAAGGAGGAACACAATGGGCTACAAAGAAGTATACCAATTATGGAAAGATTATCCGGAGCTGAACGCAGACCTGCGGGCTGAGCTTGAGACAATGACCGACGAGGGTGAAATCGAGGACCGTTTTTACCAGGACCTTGAATTTGGCACTGGCGGGATGCGCGGCAAGATCGGCGCGGGCATTAACCGGATGAATGTTTATATTGTGGCAAAGGCGACCTATGGACTGGGCAAATACCTGCTGGGGGCAGACCCCAAAAATGCTGAAAAGGGTGTGGCCATCGCCTTTGACTCCAGAAATAAATCGGCTGAATTCGCACAGACCGCCGCGCGTGTGCTGGCGTCCATGGGCGTTCAGGCCTACCTGTTTGAAAGCCTGAGACCAACACCAGTGCTGTCCTTCACCGTACGCCACGTGGGCGCTGCTGGCGGGATTGTCATCACCGCTTCCCACAACCCCAAAGAGTACAACGGCTACAAGGTCTACGGCCCCGATGGCGGCCAGATGGTTTCTCCGGCGGCTGACGAGCTGGTGGCTGAGATTGAAAAAATTGACAATTATTTTGATATTCCGCTGGCCAATATGCAGACAGCTGTGGAAGACGGCATGATCCAGATCATCGGCAGAGAAGTGGACGACGCTTACGCCGCTGCGGTCGAAAATGTGGTAAAGGCGAACCCGGGCAGCGACTTAAAGGTGATTTACACGCCCATCCACGGCAGCGGCAATGTGCCGGTGCGCCGTGTGCTGGATGACCTCGGCTATAAAAATGTGACAGTGGTGGCTGAGCAGGAACAGCCGGACGGCAGTTTCCCGACGGTTTCCTATCCGAATCCTGAGGAACGGTCAGTGTTTAACATTGCCATGGAAATGCCTGAAGCCAGGGATGTGGACATCATCATCGGCACCGACCCGGACTGCGACCGTGTGGGCGTGGTCGGACGCAACGCAGAGGGCGAGTTCGTGGTCTTTACCGGTAACCAGACCGGCGCGCTGCTGGTGGACTATTTCCTCAAGACCCGCACCGGGCTGCCCGACAACAAGGTGGTCATCAAGACCATTGTGACCAGCGAGCTGGGCGGTATCGTGGCCAAATCCCACGGGGCTGAGGTGGTGGATGTGCTCACCGGCTTTAAATACATCGGCGAACACATGACAGAATACGAGGCGACCGGCGAAAAGACCTTTGCCTTTGGCTATGAGGAAAGCTATGGCTACCTGGCAGGCAACTACGCCCGCGATAAGGACGCTGTGCTGGCCTCCGCGCTGGTCTGCGAGATGGCGGATTACTATAAAAAACAGGGGATGACCCTGTACGATGCCCTGGAAGGACTGTACCAGAAATTCGGCTACTTTATTGAGGGCATCCAGTCCATGACGCTGGAGGGCATCGAGGGCAAAAAACAGATCGCAAACATCATGGAAAAATTCCGCGCCAACCATTTCAACACCTTTGCGGATGAAAAGCTGGTGACCTACAATGACTACCAGTCTAAGGAAAGCCTGGATCTGGCGGGCGGCGAAAAATCCGCCATTGACCTGCCAAAATCCAACGTGCTCAAATTTGTCTTTAACGAAAATTCATGGTACGCCCTGAGACCTTCGGGCACTGAGCCGAAGCTGAAGGTTTACTACTCTGTGACCGGCAGGAGCCGCGAGAGCGCAGAGGAAAAAATGGAAATTCTGAGAAAAGCGGTTAATGAAATCATCGAGGCCTGATCCTTCACCAAACCGGAGGACAGAGCAGCCCCCGGAATCCTGAACACGATGTTTTCGGGATTTCGGGAGGCTTGTTTAAGGAATAGGAGTAAAAAATGAAATATGAAATTATTGGCGATACCCTGCCGGTTGTAGAGCTTGAGCTGGACCGGGGTGAGCAGATTTATACAGAGTCCGGCGGCATGTCCTGGATGGACCCCTGTTTTGATATGGAAACCAGCACCAGAGGCGGTGCGCTGAAAGCCATTAAGAGGAGCTTCAGCGGCAATTCGCTATTCCTGACCACCTACACCTGTACGGGCGACAAGGGAAAGATCGCCTTTGCGTCGTCCTTCCCGGGCAACATCCGGGCAGTGCATCTGGAGGCGGGACAGTCCATCATCTGTGCCAAAACAGCTTTTTTGGCGGCTGAGGAATCTGTAGATTTCTCAATTTTCTTTAAGAAGAGTGTCAAGACCGGCGTTTTTGGCGGCGCAGGCTTTATCCTCCAGAAGCTCACAGGGCCTGGGCTGGTGTTCCTTGAGCTCAATGGCAGCACCATTGAGTACAACCTTGAGGAAGGGCAGACCATCAATGTGGATCAGGGACACATCGCTGTGTTCCAGGAAAAGGTGCACTTTGACGTCACCCAGGTAAAAGGCGCTAAAAACATCCTGTTCAGCGGCGAGGGCCTGTTCTTTGCCACACTGACCGGCCCGGGGCGGGTTGTGCTTCAGAGCATGCCAGTGGACAAGCTGGCCAAAGCCCTGATCCCCTATATGCCGACCAGCACCAGCAGCTGAGGCTGAAAAGATAAGAATCCATTCCCGCAAAGGGGTGGATTTTTTTGTTTTTATCCGGGCGGTGTGGTAAAATGAAGTAAATGAAGGAAAGGAAAAATGTGCGGAAATGAGAGAAATGGTGGTTATAGGAACAGGCCTTGCTGGCAGAGTGATCGCGGACGCTTTGAGAGGGCCTGAGGTCACCTTGGCAGGCTTCCTGAGTGCGGACCTGCCCCCGGACGGCTGGCCCTATCCGGTGCTGGGAGCACCGGAGGATGCCCCAGGCCTTTCCAGGGATGGCAGGGGCTTTATTGTGGCAGCGGACAGCCTGAAAGACCGCGAGGCTGTGGTCAGGGCTTTTCCGGAGCTCGGCTATCAGGCGGTAATCCATCCGGCGGCCCATGTGGCAGCGGACGCGGTGGTAGAGCCCGGCGCCTATATCGGAGCCGGCGCTGTTGTGGGGACTGGCGCGTCGATCGGTGCTCACAGCGTCATCGGAGAGGGCAGTATCGTCGGGGCTCTGAGCCGGATCGAGCCCTATTGTGAGCTGCTGGCCCGGGTCAATATCGGCCATGAGGTTACAGTGAAGGACCACACCTTTATCGGTCACAGCGCCACGCTCAAGGATAAGATTACCATTGCCGCAGGTACGGTGATTCAAACGGGCGAGATTGTGGTAAAAGATATGGTGATGAAAATGGTCTACAAACGCGGGGCTTGGATTTATAAAGAGAATGAAGTGCCGAAGGAATGAGAGCAGATAAAATGAAAAGGGCGGAGCTCGTCATCAGCGCTTGCCTGGCCGGGGAGGCCTGCCGTTACGACGGCCGGGACAACCTGGTGCCCGAGCTCAGGGCGCTGGTGGAGGAAGGAAAGGCAGTGACCATTTGTCCGGAATGCCTGGGCGGACTGGAAATTCCCCGAAAACCCTGTGAAATTAGGGTAGTCAAAGGGGAAAGGAAAGTGTATAATGTAAAAAATGAAGATTTAACGAACGCCTTTAAAAAAGGGGCGGAAAAAGCGTTATCCCTTGCCAGGAATGCGGGCGCGCGGCTGGCGGTGCTCAAGGCAAAGAGCCCCTCCTGCGGGTGCGGCTGTGTCTATGACGGCAGTTTCCATAAACGGCTGGTGCCTGGAAATGGCATAACAGCGGAGCTGTTCCTGCAAAACGGCCTGACGGTCATGACAGAGCAGGAGTGGCTGACGCAAAAATTTAAGGAGGAATCCATTATGGAGAAAAAGATTAATTTAGGCATTGTATTCGGTGGACAGTCTGGCGAACATGAGGTGTCACGCGCCTCGGCCTGCAATGTCATTGAAGTGATTGACAAAGAAAAATACGATATTACCCTGATCGGCATCACCAAAAACGGTGACTGGAAGGTCTACACCGGGGACTATAAAAACATTAAGGACGGCTCCTGGGAGCAGGATACGGACAAAATCCACGCGGATTTTTCCATTTTCCACGATCCCATTATCCAGGATGTGGATGTGTTCTTCCCCGTGCTTCACGGACCAATGGGCGAGGACGGCACCATCCAGGGCCTCTTTGAGCTGATGAACAAGCCTTATGTGGGCTGCGGTGTGCTGGCTTCCGCTGCTGGCATGGACAAGGTGGCCTCCAAAATGCTTTTTGAGAGCGCTGGCATCCCAGTGGGCCCATATGTTTACTTCAAACGCAGAGACTGGGAAAAGGATCCGGACCGCATCATCGATGACATCGCAGGCCGGGGCTTCCCGGTATTTATCAAGCCCTCCAACATGGGCTCCAGCGTCGGCATCAGCAAGGCGCATAATAGGGAAGAATTCATCGACGGCGTCAACGAAGCGCTCCGTTACGATCATAAAATCGTGGTTGAAGGCTTCCTGAACGCACGGGAAATTGAATGTGCGGTTCTGGAAGAAAACGGTGAGATCAAAGCAGCGATTCCTGGCGAAGTGGTCGCCTCCAAGGAATTTTACGATTATGAAGCAAAATACAGCGACAACCAGGACTCCAAAATCGTGATCCCTGCACAGATCAGCGACGCTTTGCTCGAGAAAATCCGCGAATACGCCATCAAGGCCTTTGAGGTGATTGACGGCAGCAGCCTCAGCCGTGTAGATTTCTTTGTGACCCGCGCGACCTACAACATTTATATCAATGAAATCAACACCATGCCAGGCTTTACCAATATCAGCATGTACCCGAAAATGTGGGAGAACATGGGCGTTTCTTACGCTGAGCTGGTTGAAAAGCTGATCCAGGGCGCTGCGGTTAAGCGTGTCAACAACTAATTGCAGATTATTTAAGAAAATCCTTGAAAAATAAAGCCATAAATGATTTAATAGAGACACTAAAGTTAAAAGTGTACAAAGCGCGAAGCAAGGTGCCTCCGGGTAGCGGCTTCCTGCTGTGCAGCAGCCTGAAAAGTTTGTAACGATTCGGAGGTGATTGTTGTGACAGATGATGAAAGAAAAAAAGTATGGCTTTCGATTACTGGAATCGTGAGCGATCAGCACCGTAGTGAGGATAAGATGGAGTTTTCAACCGAAGGCGATATGTATAAGGAAAAAAACATCTCTTGTCTGACCTATAAAGAATCTGAGGTCTCCGGCATGGAGGGCACCACCACCACTGTGAAGGTGGAGGGCGGTAAGATTTCCGTGATCCGCCTGGGCTCAGTAAACTCACTCATGGAATTTGAAGAGGGCAAGCGCAATGTGACGCTCTATTCCACCCCCTATGGTGACATTGCCATGGGCATCTTTACCAAGGGTGTGAACATTGCCTACAACGACCGGAAGGACCCGGTCAATGTCAAGGTCGATTATGCCATCGAGGTTGAGGGAATGACCAATACAGAAAATACGCTGGACATTCGGATCAGTAATTATAAAAACTAAGAAAAAAGGGCGAACGCTGTTCGCCCTTTCTAGTTGATAGTTTATTATGGATAATGGATAGTTAAGGTACAAATTTGCCAAGCAATTTTGTACCATAACTATACACTGTCAACTATCAACTATTCATTGAATTTTGGAGGCTATTATGTATATCAGAGAAAAAATTGAAAACCAAATAAAGGCGCTCATTGCGGCATCTGTGGACGCTGCCATGGAAGCCGGCGACTTCTCTGTCGAAGCGCTGCCGGAGATTTATCTGGAGGTGCCCCGCGAGAAGGAACACGGCGAATACGCCACCAATATTGCCATGCAGCTGCCAAAGCAGGCTCACAAAGCGCCGCGTGTGATTGCTGAGAGCATTGTGCGCCATATGGACATTGACAACTCCTACGTGGAGGTCGTTGAGATTGCCGGACCGGGCTTTATCAACTTTAAGCTCAAGTCCGACTGGGTGTATGAGGTGCTGCTGGAAATTGAAACCATGCAGGAAAACTACGGGAAAACCGGAGGCAACGCCGGAAAAAGATACAACCTTGAGTTCATATCTGCCAATCCGACAGGCCCAATGCACATGGGGAACGCCCGCGGCGGTGCTATCGGGGATATTCTCGCCGCCATTGCAGAGTGGACGGGCTATGATGTGACCCGCGAGTTCTACGTCAACGACGCTGGCAACCAGATCGCCAAGTTCGGGGATTCACTGGACGCGCGTTTCCGCCAGCTCATGGGCGAGGACATTCCTTTCCCGGAGGACGGCTATCAGGGCAATGACATCCGTGTGCACATGGAGGAATTCATCGACCAGGAGGGTGGCGCAGAAGCCTGCAAAAAATATCTGGCCATGGACGAGACTGAGCGAAAAGACGTTCTTGTCGACTATGCCCTTGAAAAGAACCTGAAAAAAATGCACGCCGACCTTGAAAAATACGGCATCCATTATGATATCTGGTTCTCTGAGCAGAGCCTTTACGACCAGGGCGCCATCGAATCGGCCCTGAAAATTTTACAGGACAGCGGCGCGGTCTATGAAAAGGAAGGGGCCCTGTGGTTTACCACCAGCGAGTTCGGCTGTGAAAAGGACGATGTCCTTGTGCGTCAGAACGGACTGCCCACCTATTTTATGGGGGATATTGCCTACCACCTGAACAAATTTAAGACCCGCGGCTTCGACCGCTGTATCAATGTCTGGGGCGCCGACCACCATGGCCATATCGCACGCTTAAAGGCCGCCATGCAGGCTGCCGGTGTGAACCCGGACCATTTGGAAATTGTCATCATGCAGCTTGTGCGTCTCATGCGTGACGGCGAAATCGCGCGTATGTCCAAGCGCAAGGGCGAAATGATTACCCTGACCGACCTGATTGAGGAGGTTGGCCGCGATGCTGCCCGCTTCCTGTTTAACATGCGCTCACCGGACAGCCATCTGGATTTCGATCTGGATCTGGCCATCGAGCAGTCCAATGAAAACCCGGTATTCTATGTTCAGTACGCCCATGCCCGCATCTGCAGTATCCTGCGCCAGATGGCAGAGGACAAAAATACCGAAGGGCCGGCCAACCTGACCCTGCTCAGGGAAAAGGAAGAGCTTACTCTGCTGGATATGCTGTCAAACCTGCCAAACGAGATCATCGTGGCTGAGGAAAAGATGGACCCGAGCCGGATCACCCACTACGCCATGGATCTGGCCGCTGCGTTCCACAGCTTCTACAACGCCTGCCGCGTGCGCGTGGAGGATATCGAGCTGATGAAAGCACGTCGGACCCTGATCAAGGGAACCAAGCAGGTACTGGCCAATGTCCTGGGGATCCTGGGTATTGACGCGCCGGAAAGAATGTAATGGCAACACAGTTTGACCGAACGGCCCTTGTCCTTGGTGACGAGGGCCTTAAAAAGTTGCAGAACGCCCGGGTGATCCTGTTTGGCGTGGGCGGCGTCGGGTCCTTTACCGCAGAGGCGCTCATCCGGGCGGGGGTGGGCAGCCTGACCCTGGTGGATAAGGACGTGGTGGACATCACCAACCTCAACCGCCAGCTCATCGCCCTGCATTCTACCATCGGCCGCGTTAAGGTCGAGGTGGCCGCGGAGCGGCTGAGGGACATCAACCCAGCGGCAGAGATCATCCCGCTGCACCAGTGCTTTCTACCGGAGAACGCCGAGGATTTCGAGCTGGAAACTTATGATTACGTCATTGACGCCATCGACATGGTCACCGCCAAGCTGGCTTTGATCTGCGCGTGTCAGGAAAAAGGTATTCCCGTGCTTTCAAGCATGGGCACCGGCAATAAGCTGGACCCCTCTCGCTTCGAGATCACCGACATTTACAAAACCTCGGTCTGCCCGCTGGCAAAGGTGATGCGCCGGGAGCTGAAGGCCCGGGGCATCAGAAAGCTGAAGGTGCTCTACTCAAAGGAAGTACCTGCCCTGAAGTGCACCCCGCCGGGCAGCGTGAGTTTCGTGCCTTCCGTAGCCGGCCTGATGATTGCCGGGGAGGTGACGCGGAGTCTGGCTGGGCTTTAGATCTTTCAACCCGTATCGCGGCGATACGGGTTGTTTTTTTAGATACGGTGTGGAACGCGCCGTACCTCTTGGAGGAAGGAGCCGAAGTCCGAGACTGCGCCTTTTATCCAGATAAGAAAAAAGGTCCAGGCGCTGTGGGTGACGGACAGAAATCGTGCCGTTTTATCGGAGCAGCCGGACATTGGAGAGCAGAGAGGTTTGCGTTATAAAGGGAAGGTGTTGTTGGGAGGTTGAAGCCCGCAGAACGCTTTTTTCTTCCTTAGGTAAAAGGCTTTGTCTCTTGGATTTTTAAACTTTCCTGACCATTTCAACCCGTATCGCGGCGATACGGGTTGTTTTTTTAGATACGGTGTGGAACGCGCCGTACCTCTTGGAGGAAGGAGCCGAAGTCCGAGACGGCGTCTTTTATCCAGATAAGAAAAAAGGTCCAGGCACTGTGGGTGACGGCCGGAAATCGTGCCGTTTTATCGGAGCAGCCGGACATTGGAGAGCAGAGAGGTTTGCGTTATGAAGGAAAATACTGTTGACAGGTTGAAGCCCGCAGGACGGCTTTTCCTTCCTTAGGTGAAAAACACCGCCTTTTGGGATGCTCCGCTTTTCCAGTCAATGGATTCACCAACCAAAGCTGTCCGCGGATTAAAGAACACCTGGATCGATTTCAAAAATAACTTTCGCGGATTGTTATTTTTGCATGAGAGAAGGTGTTTTTAATCCACGGACAGCGCCAATTCTCCGCTTTCTTTCAAAATCCTTTGACACCATTTATCACAGATCTTGCCCATTTTCGCATTTGTTCTGTCCCCTTCAAATTTATTAATTATTCATTAATTCGTACCGGCGGCGGTGAAGCTTTTTCCGATTTATGGTATAATAGAGCCATAAAAGTCCCGGTGGGACAACAGAATGGAGGCGTGAAATGGCAAAGAGCAGTAAGGTTGATGCTTATTTATTTTGCATGAACTGTGATAAAGAAACCGAGCATGAGATTGATTATCTGGACGGGCAGATCCATAAGATAACCTGTAAGAATTGTGGGATCGGCATTCAGATTAACCAGGAATATGTCAAGGAACACTACAAAGATGATTTTATTTCCCGGGTAATGTCGAAGCCGAAGCGGATGACAAAGGAAATGGAGGCAGACCTTAACGGCTTCTTGCGCTCACTGCCTTACCGTGTGATTACCAAGCCTTACCGGGTATATAAGGAATTCTCGGAGGAGGATGAAATCCGCTGAGTGCTCGATGAGAATGCATTTAATTTTGTAAAAATTGGCATCTGCTAAACCCGCTGTTGTCGGACGAACAGCACAGCATTTTTACTTAATTAAACATAATGTGCATATTCTTGAATTTTCGGAAAAACCGTAAATTTGCATAGGATTACATGAATTTTTGTTCAGGGATTCTCTATGCAAATCTTTTAGAATATGATAAGATTCAGCTATCGGGAGCATTGTTTTTTTCAGGGTGAAAAAGGCAGTTCTGCCCGGGCGATTTCAGAAATAATGATGACAAGCATTCGTGGAGGTAACCCTATGAATCCCTTTCGAGTCGGACTCGGTTATGATGTGCATCAGCTGGCAGAGGGCCGTAAGCTGATCCTTGGAGGTGTGGAGATTGAGCACACCAGAGGACTGCTCGGCCATTCGGACGCGGATGTGCTGGTCCATGCTATTATGGACGCGATGCTGGGGGCGTTGGCCCTCGGTGACATTGGAAAATGGTTTCCAGATACGGATGAAAAATATAAAGGCGCGGACAGCATCGGCCTGTTGGCAGAGGTGGGCGCGCTGATCGCTGAAAAAGGCTATGAGGTGGGCAATATTGACGCCGTCATCGTGGCCCAGGCGCCGAAATGCGCCCCCCACATTGACGCCATGCGGGAGAACATCGCAGAGACCCTGGGGGTTGACCGGGACCAGGTCAGCGTGAAGGCGACCACTGAGGAAAAGCTTGGCTTTACCGGGCGCCAGGAGGGCATTGCCGCCAAGGCAGTGGTGCTGTTGGTTAAAAAATGAGAATGAAAAGAAGAGAGTGGAGATAGATTATGATCGGAATCATTGCGGCACTGAAGGATGAAGTGCGGGACATTAAAAACAACATGACACAGGTCGAGACCAGTGAGAAGGCGGGAATGACCTTTTATAAGGGCATGCTTTACAGCAAGCCGGTGGTGGCTGTGATGTGCGGCGTGGGCAAGGTCAACGCGGCGCTGTGCACCCAGGCTCTGGCAGACCTTTTTAATGTGGACTGTGTGATCAATGTGGGCGTGGGCGGCGCTGTGGCCAAAGGCCTGACCGTGGGCGACATTGTGATCTCGAAGGATTCGGTCCAGTATGATATGGACGCCTCAGCCTTTGGGCACCCCAGAGGTGAGATCCCCAACATGGACATTACCTTTTTCCCGGCCGATGAGCGGCTGATTAAACTGGCCAAAGAGGCGGCAGCCCAGGTCGGGGCGGCAGCCCTGGTGGGCCGTGTGATGACCGCTGACCTGGGGGTTGATTCTCAGGCGCTCAAGCAGGAGCTGACCGAGCTTTTCGGCGGGGCCTGTGTGGAGATGGAGGGCGCGGCCATCGGCCAGGCAGCCTACATCAATCACATTCCCTATATCGTGATCCGCTCCATTTCAGACAATGCGGACGGTAACCTGGTAGAAACCTACCAGAATAATTTCCAGATGTCTGTGGTCAACGCAGCCAAGATGGTGCTGGAAATGGTTAAAAATTACTAAAGACAGAAGGTGTTTCCCTTGGATCTTTTTGATGATTTTAGTGTAGTCCCGGCCCACCGGCCTACCTGGGCGGAGATCAAGCTTGAGAACCTGCTCTTTAACCTTGAGCAGATAAAAAAAGCGGTAGGGCCAGAGGCCCGGATCATGGGCGTGGTCAAGGCGGACGCCTATGGCCACGGCGTGGATGTGGCCGAGCTCCTGCAGGACGAGGGCGTGCCCTGGCTGGGAGTCGCTTTTCTGGACGAGGCCATCGCCCTGCGCCAGAAAGGGATTGACCGCTGCGATCTCTTTATTCTGGGCTACACCGGCGCCGACCAGATTCCAGAGCTGGTGGAATGGGATGTGACGCCTGGGGTTTATCAGCTTGAGTTTGCCCAGGCCCTCTCGGACTACTGTGTGGTCAATGGCTCGGTGCATCCGGTCCATATCAAGGTGGACACCGGCATGGGCCGGATCGGCTTCCGGTGGGATGAGGCGGTGGAGGCGGTCCTGAAGATCGCAGAGATGCCGGGCATCCGCATCGAGGGGCTTTACACCCACTTTGCCACTGCGGATGAAGGCGACAAGGACTTTACGCATTTACAGCTCATGCGCTACGCTCAGGTGGTCAAGGCGCTTTCCGATAAGGGCGTTGAGATTCCGCTCAAGCATGTGGAAAACTCAGCCGCCATCATTGATTTTGATAAAACGGTTTTTAACATGGTGCGGCCGGGCATCATTCTCTACGGCCACTACCCCTCAGACGAGGTGAAAAAGGAAAAGCTTGGGCTAAAGCCGGTTATGAGCTTTAAAACCAGAATCGTCCATATCAAGACCATTCACGCGGGGGACTCGGTGAGCTATGGACGAAAGTTCACGGCTGAGTGTGACCGAAAAATCGCGACACTGCCGGTGGGCTATGCTGACGGCTACAGCCGGATGCTCTCCGGAAAGGGTGCGGAGGTACTGATTAACGGCTACCGCGCGCCTGTTGTGGGGAATATCTGTATGGACCAGTGTATGGTTGATATTACAGGCCTTGAGGGCGTTTCGCTCTATGATGAGGTGGAGCTTTTCGGGGAGAACCTCCCCGCCGAGGAGCTGGCTGAAAAGCTGGGCACCATCTCCTATGAGCTGCTCTGTATGGTCAACAAGCGGGTTCCCCGCATTTATGATTTTATGGGTGAGAAACATCTGGAGGTAGAGATACTGAACGATGGATTTTTTGGCGGCCTCTGACCGCTGTAAAATTTATGAGGTTAGGCCGGCCGGCGGTGTGTCGGCCGATGTGATGGGGAAATGGAAAACAAAATCAAAGATAATAAGGTCGCCCGTACCATTTTTGAGTACGTGGGCATTTTGTTCGGGACATTTATGACAGCCCTGGCTGCCAATATGTTCATGATTCCCAATAAGCTGGCACCCGGGGGCTTCAGCGGGCTTGCCACTGTGCTCTACTATGTGACGGGGCTGCCGGTTGGGACGGTTACCTTTGTATTCTCTGTGGCCACACAGCTGATCTCGCTCAAAGTGCTGGGCAAGAGCGTGGGCCTCAAGAGCTTTGTCTGTACCCTGGCCTACGGGGTTCTGGTCGATGTGATGGCAGGTGTGATACCGCCCTTCTCAGACGACGTCCTTCTGGCCAGTATTTTCGCCGGCGTCCTTTACGGGGTCGGCATGGGCGTGCTGTACCGCATGGGCGGCTCCGGCGGCGGGACAGACCTGCTGGCCCGGATGCTCCATAAGGTCACAAAGCGCCTGACTCTGAGCACCTGGATCATGTGCATTGACTTCTGCGTTGTCCTCTTTGCGGGGATCGCCTTTAAAAACATTTCGATCATGCTTTATTCCATCATCGTGCTGTTTTTATACACGCAGGTCATGGATTTTGTCATCGCGGGCAACAATTACGCCAAGGCGGCCAACATTGTCTCAGACAAAAGTCCGGAAATCTGTGAGCGCATCCGCACAGACCTCAACAAGAGCGCCACGATTTTTCACGCCTACGGCGCGTATTCGGGGCAGAGCAAGGATGTGGTTTACTGCATTGTCTACAGAAACCAGATCGCTAAGCTCAAAAGCATCATCTATGAGATTGACCCGAACGCCTTTGTAACCCTGGCCGATACCCAGGAGGTGCTGGGCGCAGGGTTTAAGAATTTCAATGGAGAATGAAGAATTGAGAATGGAGAATTGATGAACCCTTTTTCTATCGAAAAAGTGATTAAGACAGCGGCCGCAGGCCGCCATTCCATTCAAAATGCGTTGCATTTTGTTCCTCTAATTCTCCATTCTGCATTCTCAAATCTCCATTGGCAAAATTTGCTTTCTTATTAGGAAGGCATATAAATTACCATGTTTGTTCGCACTTTGCGAAGTGCTAAAAATATTTTAGAAGGAGTAACATATGGAAAACTTAGAAAAAACAGCAAAAGGTATCCGCCGGGATATCGTGAAAATGATTGGTAAAGCCGCTTCCGGTCATCCGGGTGGATCTTTATCAGCAGTTGAAATTTTGAGCTTGTTATATTTTGAAAAGATGAACGTTGATCCAAAGGATCCTAAAAAAGCAGACCGCGACCGTTTCGTCTTGTCAAAGGGCCATGCCGCACCGGTTCTGTACGCAACCCTGGCAGCAAAGGGCTTCTTTGACGCATCCGAACTGGATAACTTACGTCAGGTTGGTGCCATCCTTCAGGGCCACCCGGACATGAAGAAGATTCCGGGTGTGGATATGTCCACCGGTTCTCTGGGCCAGGGTATCTCCGCTGCTGTCGGTATGGCGCTGGGCGCTAAGATTGATGCGGCAGACTGGAAAACCTATGTGTTACTCGGCGACGGCGAACTCCAGGAAGGCCTGGTCTGGGAAGCTGCCATGTCCGCAGCCCACTACAAGCTGGACAACCTGATCGCCTTTGTGGATAACAACAACCTGCAGATCGACGGCGCCATCACAGACGTTATGTCACCGTACCCGATTGATGAAAAATTTGCGGCCTTTGGCTGGAATGTCATCAACATCGCAGACGGCAACGACTTTGATCAGTTGCGCGAAGGCCTTGAAAAAGCTTATGCCTGCGAAGGCAAGCCTTCTGTTTTAGTCTGCAAAACCGTTAAGGGCAAGGGCGTTTCCTACATGGAAAACAATGCTGGCTGGCACGGTAAGGGACCAAACGCGGAACAGGTTGAAATTGCACTGAAAGAACTGGAGGATTAATCATGAGTAAAAAATCAACAAGACAGGCGTACGGCGAATATTTAGCAGTGCTCGCCGAAAAAAATAAAGATATTGTGGTTCTGGACGCGGATTTATCCGGCGCGACCAAAACCTCTGAATTTAAAAAGGTGATGCCAGAACGTCATTTTAACGCCGGTATCGCAGAATGCGACCTCATGGGCATGTCCGCTGGCTTAGCCACCACAGGCAAGATCCCGTTTGCCAGCACCTTTGCCATTTTCGGCGCTGGCCGTGCTTTTGAAATCATCCGCAACAGCATCTGCTATCCAAAGCTGAACGTGAAGATTGCCCTGACCCATGCGGGGATCTCCGTCGGCGAAGACGGCGGCTCCCACCAGTCTGTGGAAGACGTTGCCCTGATGCGCGCGGTTCCGAACATGACCGTTCTGGTACCGGCAGACGCCACTGAAACACAGCGCATGATGGACGCAGCCGTTGCCATCGACGGCCCGGTCTACATCCGCTTAGGCCGTCTGGACACCAACGTGATCTTTGACGAAGACTATGAATTTGAAGTCGGCAAGGCATCCGCATTAAAAGAAGGCCACGACCTGACCATCATGGCTATGGGCTTAATGGTTGAAAAGGCTCTGGAAGCCGCTGACATCTTAAAGGCAGAAGGCATCTCCGCCCGCGTCCTGAACATGGGCTCCATCAAACCCATTGACCGTGAAGCCATCGAAGCAGCCGCCAAAGAAACTGGCGCCATCGTCACTGCTGAAGAACACAGCATCATCGGCGGCCTGGCCGGCGCAGTCTGCGAAGTTCTGGCAGAAACCACTCCGGCACCGGTTGAAAAAGTCGGCGTGATGGATCAGTTCGGCCAGTCCGGCAAAGCGCTGGAACTGCTTGAAAAATACAACCTGACTACTGGCGCCATCGTGGAAGCCGCCAAAAAGGTCGTGGCACGCAAAGCCAAATAAAGATACCGCATGAGAGGCAGGGTCTGAAACAGACCCTGCCTCTTTTTTAAATGGAAAATTTCCGATTTATTCAAAGGGTATCGCGGCGATACGGGCTGAAGGGACGGGACTCTGGGATTGGCGGTCTTGGTATCCCTACCTGTTCCGACAGCGAATTAATTTTTATTTAAGAATTGAACATTTTCAGGTTGAAACATTTGCGTTTAAAGAAAATTAAGCAAAGGGACAAGTTTTAGGGAAGAACTTTTTTGTAAAAACCCTGTAAAAAATCTTTAAAATTAAAAAATATCTTTGCCACACTTTTTGCCACATATTGAAATCCCCGCAAAACTCTGATATGATGAGATTACATTCTGGTGCTGTGGACGCCACAGACCGGTAAAACATGTCCAATCTCTACAGTTTATCCCTTGATGCCAAAGACTGCTCCGAGGCATCATGCCGGACTGCTCCAAATTTTCCGGTTTAAACTGTTTGGTGAAAATACTGCCATTGGCAGTATTTTTTTGGCTGAACTGTAGAACGTTTGCAAAAAATTCTCTTATACTTGAGAATATTGACATTGTATTTTACCACAAATAAATATATAATATTTCTATTAATCTTTAAATTCACGTCTGAAAGGAGAAAGCCCATGTCGCAATTCAGTGAACGCCTGACAACTTTAGTTGAAGCAACGGGATTTTCCATCTATCAGCTTTCCAAAAAAGCCAAAATCGACCGCTCCACCATCCACAAGGTCATGGTGGGCGAACGCGTGCCCAGCGCCGATTTCTATAAAAAGCTCTGCCGCTCCCTGTTACTGACCCCCTTTGAAAAGAGCGAGCTCGACGATCTCTACAAGATGGCCAAGATCGGCGATAAGGTCTACTACCGGCGCAACAGCGTCAAGCGGCTCGTGGAGGAGCTGGCCGGCAACACCTACGCCCCCACCGAGGACATCGCAGACCGCGAGTACAAGGCCTTTCCCGTACTCCAGCACGGGACACAGGTCATCGAGGGCAAAAACGACATCAACAGCGTGATCATTGATGTGATCAACGACGAGATTTACCACAGAGAGGCGCCGCACCTGGCCATCGCCCTGGATTTTGACCACCAGTTTGTGTACGAGTACCTGTACAACGCCTTTGTGTGCACTGCCGAGGCAGTGGACATCGAGCACTTTATCTACCTGGAAAAGGAGAGCAGCCGCCATGACGCCATCCAAAAAAATCTGCGCCACCTCCAGTACATTCTGTCCTTCAGCCTGTGCGGCCGGGACGGTTATCATCCCTACTATTCCTATACCGGTGCCGACCCTGCCCAGGCCGTTACCACCTTTCTGCCCTATTTCATCATCACCAACCGCCATGTGCTGAAGCTGTCCAGAAGCTTTAAAACCGCCATTTTGTATGATGATGCTCCCATTGTGGACTTTTATCAGAAATCAGTGGACCGCCTCTGCCGCGGCCTGCCACTGCTTACCCGCAGGACCGACAACCTTGAGGATATGTATGGCTGGACCAGAGAGAACCTGGGCGACGCCAGTCTGGAGCCCCACCCCTGCCTGACCCTCTGCCTGACCGACGAGCGCATCGAGTCTCTGGTGCGGCCAGGTATCCCCGGAAGGGAGGCTGTCTGCGCCCTGGCGCGCGAGGTTTACGGCCCTTACAGCCGTGGCGAAAAGCCCTTGCCAAGGTCCTTCTTTTCCCGGGAAGGGCTGAGGGCCTATGTCGAAACCGGGCGCATCTGTTACTTCCCGGAAAGTCTGGTGCGCTGCTGCACCAAAGAGGAGCGGCAGGTCTTTATGCAAGAGCTGCTGGCAGCTGTGGAGGCCGGTGAGACGGCCTTTACCGCTATGGATTCTGACAAATTCAGGACGCCCCTCAATGTGGAGATCATTCTATCCGACACCCAGCAGGTGGTGGTCCAGCGCTTCTGCAATGACAGCCAGCGGCTCAACGCCGTGGTCATCGAAGAGCCCGGCATCTGCGAAGCCTTTTCCGATTTCTTTGACTATCTGCCCGAGAGCGATCTGACCCTGAGCCGGGAGGGGATGATTGACCTGCTGAAAAGCTACTTATAAAGGAGAATCCATGAAAACCGACGACGTAAACAACCAGGCGCTGACGCCAGAACAGGCCAAGGCCCTGGAGGAAAGCCTGGAGAATATTAACGCGGCCCTGGCCGTGGAGGAAAAGGACCGGGAGCCCGGAAAGCCCTACATCAAACACACACACCGGGTCACCCATGAGACCATTACCCTCTGCGACCCTAAAACCGGCAAGGAGCGGAAACTCACCGATGAGGAGCGGGCGGCCATGACCACTGTGGAGGAGACTGTGCGCTACTATCCCGACTTCCGTCTGAAATGGGGCGAATACCTCTGCGATCCCGGCAAAGGCTGGACTCTGGAGGACTATGAGCACTACGAAGAGCGCATGAAAGAGTACGCCGAGACCGGAAGCGTCCGCGCCGAGTGGGGACGGCTGAGACCCCTGACCGAGGAGATCGAGCGCCCCGCCTTCCCCGTGAACGCCCTGCCCGAGCCCTACGCCTCCTACACCGAAGCCCTGGCCGCGAGCCTCCAGGTGCCCGTGGACATGGTGGGCGTGTCCGTGCTGGCCCTGCTGGGCGGCTGCCTGCAGAAGCGGTACGAGATCAACGCAAAGGATAAATTCACGGTGCCTCTGGGACTGTACACCCTGGTGGTGGCCGACCCCGGCGAGCGGAAATCCAGTGTCTACGACGAGGTGGTGCGCCCAGTCAAGGACTACGAGCAAAAGCTCTGGAAAGAATATCAGAAGAACCAGTTCGATGACGAGCTGGAGCAGGAGCTGGCAGAGGAAGCCTTTAAGACCGCCAAGAACCAGTACAAGAAATGCAAAGAATCCTCCGAGCGGGAGGCACTGAAGGAAACCATGCTCGAGCTCAAGGAAAAAATCGCCTTTTTCCAGAAAAAATGCCCGCCCTGCCTGTATATGGACGATACCACCAACGCGGCCCTGGAACAGGAGCTGGCCCGCAACGGCGGCCGTATGATCATCATGTCCGATGAGGGCGACCTGTTCGCCAACATGATGGGCCTGTACACCGGCGGCCAGCATACCCTGGGCGCTCTGCTCAAGGGCCACACCGGCGGCAGCTCCAAGACCCACCGCGTGGGCCGCGACCCCGTCCACCTGCCCGCCAGCAACCTGAGCATTCTGCTCATGGTCCAGCCCATCATCATCGACACCATTATGGCCGACCCTGTGATGCGGGGCCGCGGCATGAACGCCCGCTTTCTCTACACCATGCCCAAAACCAGGGTGGGCGAGCGCAACATCGAGACCGCCCCCGACGTGGACCCCAAAATCGACGCGGACTACTACAACGCTGTCTACAGCCTGTACGCAGACAACCACATCACCCTCGAGCCAAAACCCAGGCAGCTTGAGCTGAAGGACAGCGCTCAGATGGCCTATATGGCCTATGAGACTGTGTTTGAGCGCCGTCTGAAAGGGGATATGAAGGATATAAGAGACTGGGGCAGCAAGCTCGGCGGCGAGATGCTGCGCCTGGTGGGCATCCTTCAGTGCGCCGCCCACCCCCATGCCATCCTGGAGACCCCGGTGGCCAAGGAAACCGTGGATCAGGCCTACAAGCTGGCCCGCTATTTCGGCGAGTACGCACGCATCATCTATAATATGGGCGAGGGGATGGACCCGAATATGGGCGTCTGCCGGCGGATTGTGGAGGTGGTCCGGGCCCAGGGGCTCAAAACCTTCTCGAAAACCGAGCTCTTTGGCATCTCACGCATGGGCTGTAAAAAAATTTCAGATCTGCTGCCCTATCTGAATATTCTGGAAGACTACGGCTATCTGAGAAGCGGCCAGTTCACCAATGGAAACCGCACCTTTACAGGCTACCAGGTGAACCCGGCAGTGTTTGAAGCCCAGGAGGTCATCCATAACAACGCATAACCACTGACATTTTTATCAGGAGCCCCAAAACCTGCAAAGCAGGATAAGACTCATTAGGCATTTTTATGTAATGTTTATTTTATATAAATATTATATTATAAAAATGTCTTTTTTTCATTTTCAAGATTGAATTAAAGGTATACGGTTTGGAAGTTAGTGGCTATGCGTTGTTATGGCCTAAATTCACCCCAAAAGATAAAAAAGCATCCCGCCCAAATACTTGATTTTTCCTTAATTAGATGGGTAAAACTCTTTAAAAGATTAATTTTTACCATTAAGAAAAGGAAAATAAAATGAAAACACATCGCTTACCGATCCTCCGGACCTTTTTATTCGCAGTGCTGCTGCTTCTGGCGGGCCTGCTTTTCTGGTCTGCGCCGGTGCGTGCAGAGGGCAGCCGCGAGCTGGCAGCCGAGGGCGGCGACCGGCCCTACACCGAGTGGTACGACCACAAGGACGCGGGCGTGCTGCGCCATCAGATCGTCAAGGTCTACGCCAAGGCAGGGGAGACCCTGTACTTTGGCTCCAGCGTCACCGATAATGTGAATAAGCAGGACATTGTCATGCGTTATACCGGCGCCGATGACTCGGGCTACGAGCCCTTTACCATCGCGCCGGGCCAGCAGGGCATGGAGCTTGTCTATGACACCAACACCGGCGACAATGCAGGCTATCTCATGAACCGCGATCAGGAAAAGGCCGGCCCGGACATTGCGGGCACCGGCACGGGCTACAAGCCCCTGGTCTTTAAAGTGATCGAAACCGGCAACTACGAGTTTGAGTTCCACGCCCGGCTGGACAGCGGCAACCGGAACAACCCCCGCCCCCTGAACGTGGACAGCAACGACGCCTGGAAGGCAAGCGGACAGGGCGACAGCACCGTGGCGGCCTGGGACGTGACCGTGGCCAAGGCGGACGGCACCCAGGTGCCCGGAAGGGTATTCACCCATTTTCTGACCCTGAACATGGGCAACAACGGCCGCAGTCTGGAGTCCAAGGTGCGGGTGCTCACCCTCGACGGGTTTCAGTACTGCGTGGATATGAACGGCATGGACCCCTTTGGCTTTATTTTCTTTGCCAACAACCGCGGCCTGGTCGTGGATGACACCAACAACAGCTATTACCACTCCTTTTACTCCGACAATCCAGGACAGGGCGTGGACATTGACACCCTCATCAACCATGATCCCTCCCTGCAGCTCAACTCACCCATTGTTCCGGACAACGGCCTGGACATCAATGACCGCATCTTCTTCAACACACCAGATACCGAGCTGCTGGAATCCCTGGGGATGGCCCAGGAGCCAGACACCAGCGGCACCGTGAGCGATTTTAAATTCACGGGCTTCAAGGAAGGCTTCGGCTACGTGGGCGAGGGCGGCACCTTTACCTTCAACGCCCAGAACATCAGCAGCTATGAGCTCAAAATTGACCTGAGAAACTACCAGGAAAAACAGGCTGACGGCAGCTACAAAACCGTAGACCATGGCATTGTGACCATTGGCAACGCCTGCGTCGACGGGCTTAACAGCGTATCCTGGAACGGCAGGGACGCGGACGGCAACGTGCTGCCCGCGGGCAAGTGTGACCTGACCGAGGTGACCCTCCAGGCCCGGGGCGGCGAGGTTCATCTGCCGCTTCTGGATGTGGAAAATAACCCGGGCGGCATCATTGTTGAGCGCTGCAACGGCGGCGGCACCGATGCCGAGCGCCACACCATCTACTATAACAATACCACCGTCCCGGCCCTGAACGGCGCAGACGCCGACCAGAGCGCAGGTGTGGACAGCACAGACGGCGCCATGAAATTCTCAGGCAACAAAGGCAACCGGACCATTCTGGACGTCTGGGCCTATTACAAAATCGGCGATCCGGGCAGCCTGAGCACCAACCTCGAGCTGATCCCAAGAACCGACGACACCAACGGCGAGATCCGCGGCCTGGTCTTCTACGACAGCAACAAGGACGGCATCTACGCCAAAATCGACCAGGATTATCCGCTGCCAAACGTGACGGTTGAACTGCTGGGGCCTGACGGCAAAACCGTTATCGCCACCACAACCACCGACATTTCCGGCAGCTATGTGTTCACCAATGTCCCCTTCTCAGAGGACGCCTACCGGGTACAGGTGGTCAGCCCCTATCCGGGCATGAACGCCTGCACCACCAAGGATAAAACAGACGCCGCAAAGACCAACGAGCTCCAGCTCGACACCGTGGACCCGGCCACCCCCAACGTGACCAACACCGACGTCGGCTACTACGTGCCCCCGGAAACCATCAGCATTCCCGTGCAAAAGCTCTGGAACGATGTGGACGACACCACCGGGCGGCCCAGCGAGATTGTGGTCAAGCTGCTCAAGAACGGCAAGCCCACCCTGGAAAGCCTGACCCTGAACGCCGGAAATGGCTGGAGGGGCAGCTTTGACAACCTGCTCAAATTTGAAAACGGCAAGGCCATCCAGTACACCATCGCCGAGGTGACCGTGGACGGCTATACCAGCCAGACCCAGGGCGATATGACCTCAGGCTACACCCTGATCAACACCCGCGTGGGCAAGACCAGCCTGTCCGGCACCAAGACCTGGAAGGACGACGGCGGCGCCCGGCCCGAAGTCACGCTGACCCTTAAAGCGGGCGGCACTCCAGTTGCAGGCGCGGTACCGGTCTGGGACAAGACCGGCGACGTCTGGACCTGGAGCTTCGACAACCTGGACAAGTTTGACGGAAACGGCCGCCTCATCACCTACACCGTGGAAGAAGCGGTTCCCGACGGCTACAAGGCCGAATACGACGGCAATAACATCACCAACATCCGCTTTGGCTACACCAAGGTCACCGGCCAGAAGACTTGGCAGGATGGCGGTCAGAACAACAGCCAGCGCCCCAATATTACACTCACCCTCAAGGCAGACGGCGAGGTAGTGCAGGATGCGGTGCCATTCTGGACCTATGAGAGCAACATCTGGTCCTATACCTTTGAAAACCTGCTGAAATACAACAAAGAGGGGCAGCTCATCACCTACACGGTAGAAGAAGCCCCTATGGACGGCTACACCACCACCATGAACGGCAACGACATTACAAACACCCGCACAGGCATTACCAGCCTGGAGGGCAAAAAAATCTGGCAGGATGACAACGACGTGGACGGCAAGCGCCCGTCCGAGGTCACCGTCCAGCTTATGCAGAGCATTGACCACGGCGCCCCAGTGCCCGTGGACGGCAAGACCGCTGTGATCGACGAGGCAGCCGGCTGGAGCTACAGCTTTACCGACCTGCCCGCCTACGACAGCCAGGGCCGCGACATCATCTACACTGTGGCCGAAAAAGGCGTTGATCCGGGTGACTACTCCACCAGCTACGACGGCACCGACATCATCAACACCCACCCGGCCAACCCCACCATCGAGGTGGCCGGCGCCAAGACCTGGGAGGATAATAATGACGCTGAGGGCCTGCGCCCCGAAAGCATTACCGTTCACCTGATGAAGGACGGCGTGGAGGCCGCCAGCCAGACCGTCACTGGTCCGGACTGGCAGTACCGCTTTGAGGGTCTGAAAGCTGGCACCGCCGATAACCCGATCCACTATACCGTCAAAGAAGACCCCATCGAGCACTACACCACCAGCTATGACGGCGCCAACATCACCAACACGCGTATCCCGACCATCACTGTCTCAGGCATCAAAACCTGGAAGGACGGCCACAACGCCAACAGGCCTTATCTGGACCTGATCCTCATGGCAAATGGCGTGGAACAGCCCGATAAAACGCCAGAGTGGAGCAAGCAGGACGGCGATGTCTGGACCTACGAATACCGCAACCTGGACAAATTTGACGCAGAGGGCAAGACCATCACCTACACCGTAACCGAGGCCATCCCGGCCGGCTACGGCGGCTATCAGGATCCGGAGAACCCCTTTAATTTCACCAATGTCCGCGACGAGGTCACAAGCCTGCACGGCCGCAAGACCTGGAGCGACAAGAATAATCAGGACGGAATGAGGCCCGAGAGCGTCACCGTCCAGCTCATGCAGAGCATCGGCGGCGCAGCTGCCACACCGGTAGAAGGGCAGACCCAGGTCATGTCCGCAGAAAATTACTGGACCTACAATTTTGAACGGATCCCGGGCTACGACCAGAACGGCGACGCCATTGTCTATACCGTCAAGGAAATCGACCTGCCCGACGGCTACAGCGCCGACTACAACGGCAACAACATTGTTAACGTGCACCCGGCCAAGGAGAAAATCCAGATCACCGGCACCAAGACCTGGGGTGACGACAACGACGCCTCCGGCAAGCGCCCGGGCAGCGTCCGGGTACACCTCAAGGCAAACGGCGTCGAAATCGCCGCTCAGACTGTCTACGGGCCGGACTGGCAGTACATCTTCGAGAACCTGGACAAAACAGGCGATGATGGCAGCCTGGTGGCCTATACCGTGGTCGAGGACCAGGTTCCGGGCTATGACACCATCTACAACGGCTACAACATCACCAACCAGTGCCGGGACTGCAGCGTGCCGCCAGAGCCCAAGAAGCTCGGCAGCATCAGCGGCAATGTCTTCTACGACGACAACTGGGATAAGAAATGGGATCACGATACCGAAGCCCCGGTGGGCAACATCGTGGTCACCCTGTACAATGAAGCCGGGGACAAGGTGGGCGAGACCTTTGCGGACAGCAACGGCTACTACCGCTTCACCGACCTGGAATACGGCGCGTATACTGTGAGCGTCAGCGACCGCGGCGACGGCTATGTCTGCACTACCGAGAACCAGCAGCAGAAAATCACCTTGGACGCGCCGGAGCAGGAGGCCGCAGACGTTGGCTTTGCGAAGAAGGAGCCCCCGGTCGATCCGCCGGTAGACCCACCTGTGAATCCGCCGGTCAACCCGCCGACAGACCCGGGAACCCCGGACATTGTGCCGCCTCAGAGCTTTGAGGTTCCGCCGCAGGTGCCCGCCGCCTCTGTGAACCCGAACACCGGCACAAGGGCTGCCTACGCAGGCGTGTTCGGCGCTGTACTGCTCCTGGCAGTCACCGCTGTTTTAAGGAAAGTGCGCAGACGGTAGGAAAGAAACCAGAAAATTCTCAGGAATTTTAAAACTTTCCCTTGCACTTTTTGAAAGAAAAGGTAAAATAGAAGATATATAATGTTAATTGCATCACTGCAAAAAAAAAACCAATTTTTTGCAGTGATTTTCTTTATTTTATCATCAGGAGGCGTAATGAAAACAAAGTATATATTTGTAACCGGCGGTGTGGTTTCTTCACTTGGAAAGGGGATCACCAGTGCATCCCTTGGGCGTTTGCTCAAGGCCAGAGGCCTGAAGGTGTCCATTCAGAAATTCGACCCCTACCTCAATTATGATCCGGGTACCATGAGCCCGTACCAGCACGGCGAGGTCTTCGTGACCGATGACGGCGCAGAGACCGACCTCGACCTCGGCCACTACGAGCGTTTTACCGATGAAAGCCTGGGCCAGTACAGCAACGTGACCACCGGCAAGGTCTATTGGAATGTCATCTCCAAGGAACGCCGGGGCGATTACCTGGGCGGTACCGTACAGGTTATCCCGCACATCACCAATGAGATCAAGGAAAGCATCCTGCGCGTGTCTGAGAGCGCAGCTAACCCGGACGTGGTCATCACCGAAATCGGCGGTACAGTGGGCGATATTGAGAGCTTGCCTTACCTGGAGGCCATCCGCCAGTTTGAGGGCGACCTGGGCCCGGAAAACGTGCTCTATATCCATGTCACCCTGCTGCCCTACCTGGGCAAGGCCGGCGAGCTCAAGACCAAGCCTACCCAGCACTCGGTCAAGGAGCTGCGCAGCATCGGCATTCAGCCGGACATCATTGTCCTGCGCTCCGAAAAGGAAGTAGAGGACAGCCTTAAGGATAAGATCAGCCTGTTCTGCAACGTGGACAAGGACGCAGTCGTCACCAACCTGGACGCGCCGGAGCTGTACGAAGTGCCGCTGATGCTTGAGAAGGAAGGACTGGCCCGGCTGGTCTGCAGCAAGCTCAAAATGCGCTGCAAGGACCCGGACCTCACCGAGTGGAAGGAGCTGGTCACCCGCGCCAAGAGCCTGGAAAACAAGGCGACCATCGCTCTGGTGGGCAAGTACGTCGAGCTTCATGACGCGTACCTGTCCGTCGCCGAAGCCCTGCGCCACGGCGGCATTGCAAACAACGCCGAGGTTACCATCAAATGGGTGCACTCCGAGGATTTAAACGAACAGAACGTGGACCGTATCATGAAGGATGTGGACGGGATCATCGTGCCCGGCGGCTTTGGCAACCGCGGCATCGAGGGTAAAATCGAAGCGATCCGCTGGGCCCGCGAAAACAAGATCCCGTTCCTGGGGCTCTGTCTGGGCTTACAGCTCACCGTCATCGAGTTTGCCCGCAATGTGGCAGGCTTAGAGGGCGCCAACAGCATCGAGCTGGACGAGGAGACACCTTATCCGGTTATCAGCCTCATGGAGGAACAGAAAAAAATCCAGAACATGGGCGGCACCATGCGTCTGGGCGCTTACCCCTGTGAGCTCAAGGAAGGCTCCCGCGCCTGTGCGGCTTACGGCGGCGCCAAGACCATCGAGGAACGCCACCGCCACCGCTACGAGGTCAACGACGAGTACATTCAGACGCTGGCCGAAAAGGGCCTGGTATTCTCCGGTATGTCACCTGACGGCGTTTTAGTGGAAATGGTCGAGCTCAAGGAGCATCCTTTCTTCATCGCCACCCAGGCCCATCCGGAATTCAAATCCCGCCCGAACAAAGCCCATCCGCTTTTCAGCAGCTTTGTGGAAGCGGCCATGAACGACAGAAACAAGGGAAGCCGTTAATATGAAATTTTCCAAGGGGTATCGTTACGATACCCCTTGATTTTTTAAAAGATGGCGTTCAGACTGTCAAAGAATTTCTGAGAGACGAAGCCTTTTTTCTTATCAGGATAAAAAACGCAGTCTCGGGCTGATACACTTCTTTGACAGCTTCTTGAATTTTCACGTTTAATTAAAAAATGATGAAAAATTTTATCTTGACACAAGATATAGACCTGTGCAAAACTGTGGATAACTTTCACTTTGTTTATAAAAATCGGTTAAAAATGTGTAAAACTGTGGAAAACATCCGTTTTTCCTGTGGACAATGTTTATAACTTAGTGGGTAAGTGGAAAAATCCCCATAAATCCATTGTTGAAAAGTGGAGAATCTGTGGATAAGGTTCTGGAAAAGTTTATGCACAACTTGTGGATAAACCCCCTTAGTTATCCACACTTGTTCATAAATCCGATTCGCGGTATAATGAGATAAAAGCAAAACTATATCTTGGGGCAGACTTTTCACACCACACTTTGCCAGTCAAAAAAGATAATGTTTTCAATGCTGAGTCCGGTTTTTCTTTGGAAAACCGGGAGCGAGTAAGGAGCGAACAGCAGTGAGCGGACAAGCGCAACGAAGCGAAGATCTTGTTTGGAAAAGGATTCCGAAGAAGGGACAAAAGCTTTTCCAAATAAAGACAATGCTGAGTCCGGTTTTCCAAAGAAAAACCGGGAGCGAGTAAGGAGCGAACGGCAGTGAGCAGACGAGCGCAACGAAGCGAAGATCTTGTTTGGAAAAGCCTTCCGTAAGAAGGATAAGGGCTTTTGCAAATAAAGACGAATAATGTGACGATGATTGATGTTATGAAGTAAAAGAAAGGGTAGATATGAAAGATTTAGGATATATTCGCACCGCCTGCGCGGTGCCGGTCATCAAAGTAGGGGACTGCGCGGCCAATGCGGAGGCCATTTTGAGCCTTTGCGCAGAATCCTTTGACAAGCAGGTGGGCATCGTGGTTTTTCCAGAGCTGTGCGTTACCGGCTACACCTGCGGCGACCTTTTTTTCCAGCGCACCCTGCAAAAAGCAGCGGCAGCGGCTGTGGATAAAATCAAGGCGTGGTCTGAGGGCAAAGCTATGCTCATCGTGGTGGGGGCGCCTGTGGCTGTGGGCAGCGGGCTATACAACTGCGCGGTCGCCATCTCGGACGGGGAGATCCTGGGCATTGTGCCCAAAACCTATGTGCCGGACAATCAGGAATACTATGAAAAGCGCTGGTTCCGCTCCGCCGGGCAGCTGCGCGTGTCCGAAACCAGTTTCTTTGGGGAGCCGGCGCCCATCGGTACCGGGCTTCTGTTCAGCCACGAGAGTTGGGAAGAAGTGGTCGTGGGCATTGAAATCTGTGAGGACCTGTGGGCGCCGGTCCCCCCGAGCAGCTATCAGGCCGTGGCCGGCGCCACCATCATCGTGAACCCCTCGGCCAGCAACGAGATTATCGCCAAGAGCGAGTACCGCAGAGACCTGGTAAGACAGCAGTCCGCCCGCTTAAACGCCGGGTACCTGTACTGCTCCAGCGGCTATGGCGAGTCCACCACCGACCTCGTCTTTGGCGGCGACGCCCTCATCTATGAAAAGGGGGCGCTGCTGGCCCGGTCACGCCGTTTCCAGACCGAAAGCCAGCTGGTGGTGGCCGATATGGACGTGGAGGCCATCCTCCACGACCGTCAGCTCCAGAGCTCCTTCGGTGATTCGGTGGATATTCTGGAGGGGCACGTGTATGAGGAATGTCTCTTTTCGGCCTGCGACGCCCAGGACTGCCTGCGCAGCGTGAACCCACAGCCCTTTGTGCCTGCGGACACAGCACGCCGCAATGAGCGCTGTGAGGAAATCTTCAACATCCAGACCATGGCTCTGGGCAGCCGTGTGGCCCATATCGGCAGCCCGGCCATGGTGGTGGGCATCTCCGGCGGCCTGGATTCCACGCTGGCGCTGCTGGTCTGCGTGAACGTCTGCGACCAGTTCGGCATTGACAGAAAGCGCATCCACGCGGTCACCATGCCTGGCTTTGGCACGACCGACCGCACCTATGACAACGCGGTCAGCCTGATCCGTTCTCTGGGAGCCACCTTCCACGAAATCTCGATCAAGGACGCAGCCACACGCCATCTGGAGGACATCGGCCACGACCTGAGCGTCCACGACGTCACCTATGAGAACGCCCAGGCCCGGGAGCGGACCCAGATCCTTATGGATCTGGCCAACCGCCTGGACGGCCTGGTTATCGGTACCGGGGACCTGTCTGAGCTGGCCCTGGGCTGGGCCACCTACAACGGGGACCACATGTCAATGTACGGGGTTAACGGCGGCATTCCCAAGACCCTGGTGCGCTACCTGGTGCGCTACGTGGCCGACGAAAACCCTGACGAAGAAATCCGCCGGATTCTCTACGATGTGCTGGATACCCCCGTATCGCCCGAGCTGCTGCCCCCGGACGCATCGGGTAAAATCGCCCAGAAAACCGAGGATCTGGTGGGCCCCTACGAGCTCCACGATTTCTTCATGTACCATGTGCTGAGAAACGGCTACAGCCCGGACAAGATTTATTACCTGAGCCGGCGGGCTTTTGAGGGGGCCTATGACGACGCCACCCTTTACAAGTGGCTGCGCAATTTTTACTGGCGCTTCTTTACCCAGCAGTTCAAGCGCTCCTGCCTGCCCGACGGCCCCAAGGTAGGCACCGTGTCCCTGTCCCCGAGGGGGGACTGGCGCATGCCCTCAGACGCTAAGGTGGCCGAGTGGACCCGCGCGCTGGACGCGTTCCGGTCAGCCGGGGTGTAAAAAAAGGAGGTATGGTCTGTTTCAGACCGTACCTCCTTTTTAATGAAACCCCTCGCCGCCCATGGCTTCAAGCCCCTCACGCACCTTTTCCTCTGCCAGCTTTGGCAGGTTCTTCCAGTCGGCCCGGGTGTAGTCCTCGGTGTCGATGGGGGGCAGTACCTTGATGGCGATGTCGGCCGGATGAATCCAGAGATTGTCGCGGCCCATGAGCTTGTCCGTATCCTTTATGCAGAAAGGAACCACGGGCACCTTGTTGTTCTGGGCGATTTTAAACGCCCCGGCCTTAAATTCGCCCAAATAGCCGTCTTTGGTGCGGGTGCCTTCTGGAAAGACAACCATGGAGTAGCCCTCGGCCACCCAGTATTCCGCCTCTTTGATGTTTTTGATGGCCTCACGCGGGTTATCCCGGTCCAGGAACACACAGTGCAGCTCCTCCATCCACGCGCGGATCAGCGGGATTTTGCCAATTTCCTTCTTGGCCACCAGCGGCTTGGTGTCATCGCCCAGATAGCCCAGAACCAGGGGAATGTCAAAGTAGCTGCGGTGGTTGGAAACGTAGACCGCAGGCTCATCAGGCATGTTCTCAAGCCCCTCCACCGAGACAGTGCCCCCGGCAGTGCGGATCATGCTCCTGGCCCAGGGGCCGACCGCCTTTCGGACGACCGCGTCATGAGCGGCCCGGTCGCCCGCGCCCACAAGCCTGCGGGCCTTAAAACGGCTGGGTAAAAGGGCCAGCTGATACAGCCAGAAATGGATAAACCATAGAATTGTTCTCAAATTTGTCTCCTTCTCAACGTATTTCTGCCACAGCCAGCTTGATCTTGACGCCCTGGTCTGTAAACATCCGCTCGTGCTCAGTCACGATGTTGCCCGGGTATTCATCCGACGCGTGCAGGTCCCGGATCAGTGTCGTCACCCGGAAGCCCGAGTCCTCAAAGTATTTCAGCGACGCCTCAAACAGAGGATCGTCGTCGGTCTTGAAGTGGATCTGCGCCCCGGGAACCATGAATTTTTTGTACTGCTCAAGCTGGCGGGAGTGGGTCAGCCGCTTTTTCTGGTAACGGCGCTTGGGCCAGGGGTTGCAGAAGTTAATATAGATCCGCTCCACCGCATCCTCAGGCGAGAGCATCTCCCCGATACGGGCGATGTCCCAGGCGGTCAGGCGGACGTTATCCACCGCTTTGGGCGCGTAGGCCTGCTCCACGTTGCGCTTGGACAGCCCCAGCACCGCGTCGATCATGTCCACCGCCAGATAGTTGACCTCGGGATGGCGTCTGCCCAAAGCGGCGATAAAGGTACCCTTGCCGCAGCCCAGCTCCAGATGCAGAGGCGCCCTGCGCTCAAAAGCGTCCTGCCAGTGCCCCCGCAGTTCAGTGGCTTCCGGAATAAAAAAGCCGCAGGCTAAGAGCTCGGGCCGGGCCCAGGGTTTTGGTCGAATATGCATAAATGCCCTCCGTCAATTGTTTTGTTCAAAAAAATGGGATTATTTCCTAGGATATATTACCATTTGCCTCGGCATCCGTCAATTTTAAATTATTATCCGAAGTGTTAAAAAAAGTAAAGCTATTTTTGTGGGATCTGTGATATAATTTGCCTAGACAAGTATACTACAGCGGTCGTCCGGCCGTCGACAATGAGCAAACTGCGGCGTTGCGGCCTTTTTTAAATTCAGTTACATATTGTAGATATGCGCCTTCATTTAAAAAAAGCCGCGCCTTGCATTTTGCCCATTCTCTTAGACCGTTGGTCGTCCGTCGATAAAGAACAAGCTGCTGGAAAAGTGGCGAAGTCCGAGACTGCGCCTTTTATCCAGATAACAAAAAAGGTCCAGGCGCTGTGGTAAACGCAAGCCGGGAGCAAGAGCGACTGGCGCTCTTAATGCTACTGCGAAGCGGTAGCAACCGAAACCATCAACGATCAATTATATAAAAATTTGGAGAGAACATTATGTTAGAAATGTTAATCAATGCCATCGAGGAGCTGGATGAAGAAAAAGTTCTAAAGATTGTGAAACGCTGTGTGGCGGCGGGGACGCCGCCCAAGGATATCTGGATGGCCCTCAATAAGGGGCTGGAAAAGGTCGGTCTGCGCTATGAGACCGGCGAGTACTCCATCGCGGACCTCATGGTCGTGGGCATTATTTTTGAAAATGTGCTGGAGTACACCAATATGTGTGATATTTACGACAGCATCGAAGCCGGGGAGTTTGGAAAGACCATGCTGTTAGGTACGGTCGAGGGGGATATCCATGACATCGGCAAGTCGATTTTTAAGGGCGCCATGCAGGCCGGCGGGTTCATTGTCAGGGACCTGGGTGTGGATGTCAAGGCCCAGGATTTTGTGGAGGCTGCCAGGAAGTACAAGTGTGAGATCATCGGTCTGAGCGCTGTGCTCACCGACTGTATCCTCTCGGTCAAGGAAGTGGTGGACGCCTTTGTGGACGCGGGCATGCGGGACCAGGTCAAGATCATCATCGGCGGCTGTGTGGCCAACAAAACCGTCAGTGATTTCGTGGGTGCTGACGCCTACACCAAATCGGCCATCAAAGGGGTGGAAATCTGTCAGGGATGGTTAAAAGATGAGCAAAAATGAAGTCAAATACCTCAATATTGCCGATTCCATTAAGATCAAGATCCTCAGCAACATCTATAAACCCGGCGACCTGCTGCCATCGGAGAACAGCCTCTGTGAGGAGTACGCCGTCAGCCGCATGACCATCCGCAAAGCCATCGAGGTGCTCATCGGCGAGGGGTACCTGATGTCGTCCCCGGGCAAGGGGACCTATGTGCGGGAGTACTCTCTGAATAAATTTGAGGTGGGCTTTCAAATTGATGAGATCATCCACGGGGGATACAGCCACGCCAAGCTCATCCATGCCAAAATCATGGCGCCCACCATCGAGCTGGTCTACCACCTCCAGGTGGCCCCCAAGACTAAGATCGTCTGTATCCGCTCCATGCTGTTCCAGGGGGAGCGGCCTGTGGCCCTGGATGAGAAGTACATTCCTTATTTTCCGGGCATGAACATCAAGGAGGACAGCTTCAGCTACCGCGATATGGTCAGCATTATCTTTGGTGAGAACTACGGCTTTGGCTACTGGGAGGAGATTTTTGTCACCGGTGTGATGACCGACGCCGAGATCGGCGCTTTTTTCGAGGAAATGACCGGGGAGCCCCGGAAAAAGCAGAAATTTATGATGCTCTTTGAGCAGAAGTTGTACGATTCTGACGATATTCCCATTGGCTACGGCAAGCTGTATGTGGAGAGCGATTTGTGCCGCCTCCGCGGCAATTCCAGAGTGTAGAGGTGTGCTGTGAAGACCTATGAATTTATTCTGAACGATATTCAGGCCAAAATTGAAAAGGGCGATTACAAGCCTGAGGAACAGCTCCCCTCGCTGCGGGAGTTCTCGAAAATCTACACGACCACACCGGTCACGGTAAAGAAGAGCCTGGCGATTCTGGAGGAGCGCGGTTATGTGTATGTGGTGGACCGAAAGGGCTTCTTTGTGAGCTCGAGCAACCATAAAACCTACACTATGATCTTTCATGAGACCAAGAGCATCGACCACCTGACTGACATCCGCCTTGAGAAGATCGAGGAGGTGAGCGGCGGGGCCCTGCGGGAGCGGTTTGGCATGGATGTGCCGCCCCAGACCCGCTGCCTGCGGGCCGTACGGATTCTCTACAACCGGGACATGCCCATTGGCCTGGATGTCAAGTATATTATCCACAATGTCCGGAGCGCCTCGCCGGTCCGAAACCCGGAGCGGCTCATGGATTCGCTGAACCTGGTGCTGGGCAATTACGACATTTACAAGGAACTTGAGATCACGCTCATGACGGACAACGCCCCGGTCCGGGACACGCTGTTCATTGACGCCGATGACGGTGTCTTTGAGTTTAAGCAGACCTACCGCACCGAGAACGGCCAGCTCGTCGGGGTGTCAGAAACCTATGTGCCCTGCGAGGAAATGCAGTTAAAAATGAAATATTAAAGGGAAAGGGTATCGCCGCGATACCCTTTGTTTTTGTACAGGTGACCTTCATTATTTTATTGATATATACAGTTATATGATCTGTTATATATTTTTTGATCAAATTCTATTGACAGAAACCGTTGCACGTGTTATAGTTGTAGCATACTTGTATATGACACATGGTCCGGACCCAAGTGTTATCAGTTTTTATGGAGGGGAAAAATGAATAAAAACGAAGTGACAAACGAAAGCATCAGCGGCTTTACCCGGAACGCGGTAATCGGTATTATCAGCTCCGGTGCGGTAGTAGTTTATCTGACATTCCTGATCCGGTACGTCTTTTACGAACCGGTTTTACAGAGTCTCGCACTCTCAAACGAACAGCTTGGTGTGCTCTATGGCCTTTATGGCACAACGGCCATGATTTCTTACCTGCCTGGCGGTATTCTGGCAGACAAAATTCGCGTCAAATACCTGGCGACTGCCGGCTTTGGTCTTTCTGCAATTTTAACTTTCTGGTACGCGACACTGCCGAGCTATGAGACACTGAAGGTGATCTTCCTGCTCATGGGGGTCTGCACGACCTTTATTTACTGGGGCGTCCGCTATAAGGGCATCCGCCTTGTCAGCACAGACAACACCTATTCCAGAAATATCGGCATCAGCTACGGGATCGTCGGGATTCTCGGCTTAGTGGTCAACTTTATCTCCATGTGGATCTTCGACCTCTTTGCGGATCCGGCTTCCGGCTTCAACATGGTGCTCATGTTCTACGCATTCTTAAACATCGCCTTTGCCGTGGCATCTTTCTTCCTGATTCCGAAATTTGAAGGCGAAATCATCAAAACAAAGAAAAAATTCGATTTATCTGAGCTGGTGGCAGCCGTTAAGCACCCTGGTGTATGGCTGACAACCCTGTGTATGTTCTTTACCTATACGGTTTATACCTCCCTCAGCTATACGGTGCCTTACGTACAGGCTGTATTTGGCGCCAGCGTCGCTATGGCTGCGCTTATGGGCAATATCCGTATGTACGGTACTTCGCTCTTTTCGTCACCGATCATCGGGGCCCTCGCGACAAAGATCAAATCGCCGGCCAAAACCATTCTGCTGTGTATGGCCATCACGGCCATCTGCCTCTTTGTCATTGTTCTGGCGCCGCAGACCGCAGGCTTTATGATTCCGGCCATTATCCTGATCATGATTCTGTCCTTCTTCTTAAGCGGGGCATATGGGGTTGAATCCTCTCTGTTCACAGAAACCAAGGTACCGGCAGCCATCTTCGGCTCTGCCTCTGGTATTCTGTCACTGATCGGCTTCCTGCCAGATATGTTCGTATCACCGATCGCCGGTAAATGGCTGGACAGCTATGGAAACCAGGCCTATACCTATATCTTCATCGCCCTGGGCGTCAGCGCGATCCTGTCCATGGGCTGCGCGCTGCTGGTACTGGTCTACAATAAGAAAAAAGGGATCTCAATCGAAGAACCCGCTGAAGAAACACAGGCATCATAAGAAAACAACTAGGGAACTTGAAGGAGAGAATAACATATGGAACTTGAAAAACTGTTTTTACAGGCTAAGGATGTTGAATTTATTCACGAACAGTCCGCAAAATTACTGAAGGAAACCGGCTGCGTGTTTGAGGATGACCGCGCAATCGAAATTTTCAAAAAACACGGTGCCACTGTGGATGGCTACACCGTTCATTTTACCGATGAACTCATTGCCAAGGGCCTGTCCACCGTCAGCCAGGAATTTGATATCCTGCGTCCGGACGGCACCAGCTATCACATGGGCGGGGGAAGCCTCACCATGGCCACAGCCGGCAGTCCACCGTACGTGATGGAAAACGGCGAGTTCCGTTTTGCCGAAATGCACGACTATGTCGATATCTGCAAGCTGGTACAGACCAGTGACTGCATTGACATGACCCATCTTCTCCTCTGCGATACCTATGACGTCCCGAGAGAAGACCGCTCCTACAACATGGCCGCCGCGCTGCTGAACTACACAACACTGCCGATTTCACTGACAGCGCTGGCAACCAAGCTGCACGATTCCGGCACAGTGGCCACCAATGTGGTTAAAATGGTACAGGATTTCGTGGATGTCCATGACAAATATGTGGCGGTTGGCTGTATCAGCCCAATCTCACCGCTGGCATGGGTTAAGGACAGCCTGGATGCCATGTTTGCCTACTGTGAGCTGAACCAGCCCATGCAGCTGGCAACCTGCTCACTGCCGGTACTCACGAGTCCTGCCTCCATTCTGGGCACCATTATCCAGAACAATGCAGAGCTGCTGGCCGTTACCGTGCTTATCCAGCTCATCAAACCGGGTCTGCCGATTTTCTACGGCAGCACCTCCACTTCCACAAACCTGAGAGCAGTATCCATGGCTCTGGGCAACAGTGAAACAGCCCTGATCTCTTTGGCGAGCGCCGCCATGGCCAAACATTACAGAATGCCGTTCAGAACCTCCGGCGCCCTCAACGACGCCATTGATGTTGACTACCAGGCAGGGGTTGAATCCACCCTCAACCTGATGAGCGGCACCCTCAGCAGCACAGACCTGATCTTCTTCAGCTGCGGGATGCTCAGCGGATTTAATGTCAGCTCTCTGGAAAAATATGTGGCGGATGAACAGCTCATCAAGATGCTGAAACGCATGACCCAGGGGATTGCCATTGACTACAATAAAGATTATACTAAAGAGATCAGCAAGGTCGGCCCGAGAGGCAACTTCATGTCTGGCCGTACCCCCAAGGAATACCGCAACGAGCACTATGTGCCCGATATGTTTGTGAAGGTAGACTACAACACCTGGCAGACAGAGGATAAAAAATCCGTCAAAGAAAAGGCATCCGAAAAGGTAGCTGAACGCCTAGCTGCCTATCAGGAACCGGAAAAGACACCGGAACAGATGAAAGTCATTGAAAAATATTTAATTAAGTAAACGGCATAGACGGGCGCGCAACAGGCAAGCCCGTCTTTGTTTTTTGAATTTAAGAAACGGAAGTGGAATATGGACCCGCAAAAAAACAAAATCCCCATTGATAAAACCATTTTTTTCGGCGCGCTGCTGCTCATGCTCCTGGTATCTGCGGCCTGCCTTGCCTTTCCGGAACAGGCGCTCTCTGTATCCGGTGTGCTCAGGAACTTTGTCATCACAAAATTTGACTGGTTTTTCCTGCTTTTCGGGCTGGGGGTGTTCATTGTCTGTATTGTGGTGGGCTGCAGCCGGTTCGGCAAGATCCGCCTTGGCGGCGAGGGGGAGCCGCCAGCCTACAGCTTCTACAGCTGGCTGGCCATGATTTTCTTTTCAGCCATTGGCTCCTCTGCTATCCTCTGGTCCGTGTGCGAGCCGCTGAATTATATCGAGTCGCCACCCTTTGGCTATGAGCCCTACTCCCTTGAGGCCTTTAACATGGCCATTCCCTACGGCCTTTTTCACTGGGGGCCTGTGGCCTGGTCCTTTTACGCGCTGTCCGGACTGGTGGTCTCCTATTATTTTCTGGTGCTGAAGCGCAGGAACCTGAAAATATCCGGCGTAATGACCGACCTGATCGGTGAGAAGGCCGCGAAAGGCGTTCCGGGCAAGGCCATTGACATCGTGACGATTTTTGCGACCTTCTGCACCTTTGCGCCGGCCCTCGGCTTAGGGGTGCCCCTGCTCTCAGTGCTCATCTGTAAGATTACCGGGCTGCCGGACACCACTGAGCTTCAGGTGGTGGTGCTGGTGGTCTGGATGTTTATTTTCTCCATCAGCGTTTACCGTGGGCTGGACAAGGGCATCAAGATTCTCAGCGACATTAACATGTATCTGCTCATTGGCGTCATACTGTTTATCTTTTTTGCCAGCGGCGCCCGCTATATTCTGGCGGCCTCGGTCGAGGAATTCGGGACTCTGCTCAGCAATTTCCTCCGCATGAACAGCTACAGCGACGTGTTCGGCGGCGGAACCTTTGCCCAGGACTGGACGGTTTTTTACTGGAGCTGGTGGGTGGCCTCTGTGCCCTTTATGGCTATTTTTATCGCCAGGGTATCCAAGGGGCGTACAGTCCGCGAACTGGTTTTCGGCATCATGGGCGCCGGCTCGGCCGGTACCATGGCGATTTTCTGCGTGCTGGGCAATTACGCCCTCAAGCTGCAGAGCAGCGGCGTGGTGGATCTGGCAAAGATCAACGCCGAACAGGGGAGCAATTATGCGGTGCTCGCCATGCTGGACCAGCTGCCCTTTAAAAACGTGATCATTGTGGGCGTGATCCTTCTGTACTTTGTTTTCCTGGCCACCTGTGTGGATTCCTGCGCCTTCACCATGGGCTGTATCGCGTCAAAGGAGATGACCGATATCAGCCAGCCGGCCCGCTGGAACCGCCTGTCCTGGTCCATCGCCATCGCCGTTCTCGGTGTGGCAGTGCTGAAGCTCGGCGGCGGCATCAACGCCCTGCAGACCTTTGTCATTGTCGTGGGCCTGCCCTCAGCCATTCTGACCATTGCCATGACCGTTTTGCTGTTCCGGTGGCTGAAAAAGAGAGACATAAAAGAAAAGCCGTAAGCTTCAACCCGTATCGCCGCGATACGGGTTGTTTTTTGGTACGGTTTCAAACGCACCATACCCCTTGGTGGAAGGAACTAAAGGCGAGGCCCTGTCTTTCATCCAGATGAGAAAAAGCATCCAGGCGATGGGGTGACGGCCATGAATCGAGACTTTTGTTTGGAACAGCCGGACAGGGATGAGTGGCTTATGATCGTTTGATAAGAATGCTTCTGAGTTTTTTCTGTCTGCAGGACGGCTTTTTCTCCCTTAGGTGAAAGACGCCGCCTTTTGGGCTTTGCGGTATGGTCTGAAACGCACCGTACCAAACAACTAAAAATAAAGATAAATTTTTGATTTCTGCTTGACTTTCTCAAAGAATAAATATACCCTATAGGGGTATAGAGTAAGTAAGGAGGAAATCATGATGACTTGGCTAAAAGATGAAGAAAAAAGAACGGTTGCGGCCATGGTGATCTCAGCACTGGCGCTGGGAATCCATTTCGTGGCGGGCGACCGTCTGGCTTTTGATTTATCGTGGATTGCTGTTGTTTTATGCGGCCTGCCGATTATAATCGGCGCGGTGGCCGCAGTGATAAAAGAGTTTGACATCCGGGCGGATGTGCTGGTCTCCATCGCGATCATTGCCTCAGTGGCTATCGGCGAGGTTTTTGCAGCGGGCGAGATCGCAGTGATCATGACCCTTGGCGGTTACTTAGAGGAAAGAACCGTAAATAAAGCCCGGAAGGGCATCGAGCGTCTGGTGGATCTGACACCGGAAAAAGCCCGCGTGATGCGGGATGGCGTGGAAGTTGTCATCGACGTGGAGGATGTGGCAGTAGGCGAAGCAGTGCGTGTGCTGCCCGGAGAAAAAATACCCGTAGACGGTATCGTGCTCTGTGGCGATACGGCGGTAGACCAGTCTCTGATGACTGGAGAATCCCTGCCTGTCGATAAGGAAAAGGGTGATGAGGTATTCTGCGGGACCATGAACCAGTTTGGGACAGTGGATATCCGCGTGACCAGGGCGGCTGAGGACAGCTCCCTGAAACGGATGATCCGCCTGGTTGAGTCTGCCGACGCGGGCCGCGCACCCATATCACACCTGGCAGACCGTTTAGCCACCGTCATTGTAGTGCTGGCGCTGACCGCTGCCGTTGTTACCGGCCTGGTAACCGGAGAGCTGACCCGCGCGGTCACAATCCTGGTGGTGTTCTGTCCCTGCGCGCTGGTGCTCGCCACGCCCACAGCCATCATGGCAGGGATCGGCAACGCGGCTAAAAATGGCATTCTGATCCGGTCTGGCGATGTACTGGAGCGGCTTGCATCTGTGGGCCGCATTGCCTTTGACAAAACCGGCACCATCACCTACGGAAAGCCCTGTGTGCGTGCTTTTGAGTGTGAGGAGGCGTGGGAAAAGGACGCGCTGCTCAAATGGACCGCAGCCGCCGAAGCCCGCTCAGAGCATCCTCTCGGTAAAGCGGTCTCAGAGCATTATGCCGAAGGGCATCCGGAGCCGCTGCCAGAACCGTCGGAATTTGCGATGCTGCCCGGTAAAGGCGTTCATGCGGTGGTAGAAGGGCATGAAATCGCAGCCGGAAACCGAAAACTTCTGGATGTGATGGGCATTACTGTGACGGAAAGCCTTGAAAAATCAGCGAAAAAATACCTGAGTGAGGGCGGCACCATTATTTATATCGCGGTGGATGGAAAAGCAGCGGGCTACGCAGTGCTGGCAGATACCCTCCGCAACAATGCGCCGAATATGGTTGAAAAACTGAGGGCACAGGGGCTTAAAACCGCCCTGATCACCGGCGACCACCGGGCCGCGGCACTTTATATGGCAGAGCGGGCCGGCATTGACACCGTCGAAGCCGACTGTCTGCCCGAGGATAAGATCGACGTGATCAAGCGACTCCAGGGGAAGGGGCAGGAGAAGGTCTGTATGATCGGCGACGGCATCAACGACGCGCCGGCCCTGAAAACAGCCGACGTGGGCCTGGCCATGGGAGATATTGGCTCAGACATCGCTATGGACGCCGCCGACGCGGTGTTTGTGGGCGACGATGTGATGAAGGTGCCCTATCTGATGACACTGTCCCAGAAAACCATGCGGACCATCCGCGTCAATATTTTTCTGTCCCAGGCGCTCAACGCAGTGGCGGTAGTGCTGGCCATGACCGGGATCATGGGGCCGGTGGCCGGCGCGCTGGTCCACAATGTGGGCTCGGTGGCAGTCATCATCAGCTCAGCCATGCTGCTGAACTTTAATGAGAAGAAAAACGGGAAGGACCGGCAGAAAACGTCCGGTTCTCTGAAATTATCGCAGTCGTAGGCTGACCTCGCCAGAGACGATGGACTGAAAGGTTCCATCGTCTTTTTTTAGGATCAGGTGCCCCGCGTCATTGATATCGCTGACCACGCCCTCCAGGGTTTCCCGGCCGTTCAGGATGGTAACCGGCTTTCCGATTACCATGGAGTGCTTCCGGTAGTCGGCCATGACAGCGCCGGCCTCGGGAATGCAGGTGAGGCGGCTCAGGCGGTTGACCAGCTCGGCGGCCAGCCGGCTGCGGAGCTGCCCGTCCGGCGCTTCCTTAAAGAGGGCACCCGCCACAGACTGGAGCTCTTCGGGAAAACCCTGCTTTGGTTCGGTAAAATTGATCCCGGCGCCGAGGACAATGTAGTCAATATTCCCGGTTTCAAAGTCGGCGGCCGCCTCGGTAAGAATGCCGCAGATTTTTTTATCCTTTATATAGAGGTCGTTGACCCATTTGATCTCGGGCTCCAGGCCCGTCACGTCCGCGATGGCCTGACGGATCAGAACGCTGGCGGCAATGGTGATAAAGAGGGACTGGCTGATGGCAGTGCCGGGCCGCAAGATAATACTCAGATAAATCCCGGAGCCGCCGGGTGAAAAGAAAGTGCGCCCCATGCGCCCGCGTCCGCCGGTTTGGGATTCAGCGATGATGACTGTGCCGTCCGGCGCCCCGGCCAGGGCCCGCTCCTTGCCCAAGCTGTTGGTGGAGTCAAGGGAGGGGTAGACCTCCAGACGATCCGCCTGCGCAGGGTCCTTCAGCCAGGGCGCGATGGAGGCAGCGGAGAGAATATCATTGCTCTTGCACAGGGTGTAGCCCTGCCTGGTTTTGGATGTGATCTGGTAGCCCTTATCTCTGAGGCCCTTGATGGCTTTCCAGACAGCGCTCCGGGAGAGGCTCAGCTTTTCTGCCAGCGCTTCGCCGGATACAGGCTCGCCCCGGTTTTCCTCCAGTATTTTTAAAAGGTCGGTTTGTGTGGACATGGGCAGTTCTCCTTTATATTTGTTAGTATTATTATAAGATAGAAGAAAAGCAGCGGTCAATGTAAGAATCATCTGAGGGCAAAATATTGCTGTTTTTCGCGCTCAGAATCTTTAAATAAACCTTAAAAAGGTTACAGGAGTAAAAATATGACTTTTGTATTTAAAAGAGGAAAGTAAATAAAAAAGGAATATTTTGCCATTAAAATAAAATGATTCTTAATTGATGGACAATTTAATGCCTATTTCAGTCAAAATAATCTAAAATGTCAAAAATTTGGTTAAAAAAGTGCACGTTTGTGTTATAATATTATTCAAACAAGAGTTTTTAAAGTAAGATCATTAAAATAAAGAGGTTAATCTATGAGAGTCTTATTAAAAATCACAGATATCATCGATGTGGAAGTGCTGCAGAAAATTCAAGATTCTTTTTCAGATGCAACAGGCTTTGCAACCATTACCGTAGATTACAAGGGAAACCCCATTACAGAATACAGTAATTTTTCCGGCTACTGCACCAAGGTGCGCGAGGACGCCAAGTGTCTCGAGTGCTGCTATCGTTCCGATGCTCACGGAGGCATTGAATCTGCCCGCTCTGGAAAACCCTCAATCTATATCTGTCACGGAGGCCTCGTAGATTTAGCGGTTCCGATCATGGTCAAGGGGAACTATCTGGGCGCCATTATGTCCGGGCAGGTCCGGATTGATGAAGAGGGGATGAAAAAGCTGCCTCTCGGTTCCGTTTCCGAGCTCACTGATTTTTCAGGTAACCCGGAGCTTCAGAAGCTTTATGATCAAACGCTGGTGACCACGCTGAAGCAGGTTCACGCTGCTGCGGACCTTTTGTATACGATTGCCAATTATCTGGTCGAAAAACAAATGATCCATATCATGCAGGAGGAGCTGCACAACAAGAACCTCGAGCTTATGGAAGAGGTTAAGCTGAGAAGTGAAGTGGAGGCCGCCCTCAAGGAGGCTGATCTCAAGGCGCTGCAGGCCCAGATTAATCCGCACTTCCTGTTCAATGTCCTCAATACCATCGGGCGTCTGGCCCTTCTTGAAAACGCCGAAAAGACCCAGGAGATGATCTATGCCTTTTCGGATATGATGCGTTATACTTTAAAAAAGGAAAACACCAATATCGTTACTTTGAAGGAAGAGGTTGAGCATGTGCGGAATTACCTCTCGATTCAGAAAATGCGCCTGGGAGAACGTCTGGATTATTCCATTCACATCGACGAGGACGCCGAAGAGGTGATGTGCCCCTTCATGACGATCCAGCCTTTTGTGGAGAACGCGATCAATCATGCCATTGAACCCCATGCTGCCGGCGGCAAGGTGATGATCACCGGAGAACAGGACGGCGATATCGTGACGGTCCGCATTATTGACGATGGAAAGGGAATCGCTCCAGAGTTGATTGAAAAGATCCTTGATGGTAACTACGACCCAGAGGCGCAAGGTAATGACAAAAATACGGGTATTGGCATCAACAATGCCAATAAACGGCTAAAATATTATTATGGCCCTGAATTTGGTATTAAGATCAACAGTGAGGTTGGTAAAGGGACTGAAGTGATGATTAAGATACCCCGTAAGGCATTATTAGGGAGAGGTTTAAATGTATAAATTATTTATCGTAGAAGACGAACATCTGGAAATTGAAGCGATTGAATTGATTTTAAGTCAGTACGGTAAAAATATCACGGTCATTGGAAAAGCGTCTTCAGGGCGCGTTGCTCTTGAAGAGATCAGAAGGCTGGACCCAGACATTGTTCTGTTGGATATCAATATCCCGGAAATCAATAGGATTGATGTGCTGCGCGCCATCAAAAAAGAAGATCAGGAAAAAAAGGTCATTCTGATCACGGCTTTTAACGAGTTCGATTTTGCCCATCAGGCCATCAAAGCCCGGGTGGACGATTTCCTGCTGAAGCCCATCAGGCCTCAGCAGCTCATGGAATCCATCAATATGGTGATCTCTACATTAAAAGCAAACGCCAAAAATAAATTTGATGAAAAGATGAGTGAAGTCATTTTTGCGGTCGTCCAGAAAAAATACAGCGACACCAGAAGCGTCCTCACCGAATACCTGGATCTACTCTATGACCACTATGGCTACGACCTGATGTCGATCCAGAACGAGATCCAGCATTTTATGGAAGAGCTGAACATTGTCTCTATGGATACCTGCGGCTACGATATCAAAAGCCCGCTGCGCATGAAGAACAACCAGCAATTTGTGACGTCCTATAAAAACCGTTACGATCTGAAGGTCGAAATTATGAAGGTCATCGACAAAATTTTCGATCACCTCATGGACAATAAGGAAAACCGGAAAAATAATATTGAGGATATCCTGAACTATATTGACCGGAACTGCCATAAGGACATCTCTCTGGATCAGGTGGGCGAGTACGCTAACATGAGCTCCTACTATCTGAGTAAAATCTTTAAAAAAGAAACTGGCGTCAATTTCGTCACCTACCTCACCGAACGGAAAATTGAGATCGCCAAGGATATGCTGCTCAATACCGACGTGCCGATTATTAATATCGCGCTGGATTTGTCCTACCATGAGCCAAATTATTTCAGTAAGGTTTTTAAGAAAAGCACAGGAATGACGCCGACGGAATACAGACGTCTGCGAAAGGGCGACAGCGTCGAGGAAAAAGAAGAAGAAAAGGAAATTTCCTGATTTTATTCTTAAAGCCCAAAAAGATAAACACGTAAAAAAACAATATAAAGCAGGTCTCCAAAACAGGAAGTGTTGTTAAAAAATGCACTTCCTGTTTTTATTTTACGAAATTTCACAAAATAATATCGGGAAAAGACAAAAAAAGATAGGACTTTGAAAGGCTAAAGACAAAAAGAAACCAAATTGAAAACCGTTTTCAAAAAAAGCAGAGATCGGACAATAATTTTATAACAATAGTGCAAGTAATTACTCCCGCATATGGATTAAAATAGTAACAGTAAGAATATTAATATCAACCAAGGAGGGCAAAGCTTATGACAAATGAAGCTTTAGGTATGATTGAAACCAAAGGTCTTGTTGGCTGTATTGAAGCAGCTGATGCAATGGTTAAATCTGCAAATGTAGTATTAACAGGCTATGAAAAAATCGGTTCTGGTTTAGTAACCGTTATGGTTCGTGGCGATGTTGGTGCTGTAAAAGCAGCCGTAGACGCTGGCGCAGCTGCAGCTGACAAAGTAGGTCAGGTTGTTTCTGTACACGTTATCCCAAGACCACATCAAGATGTGGAAAAAATGTTACCTAGTTTTTAATCTAAATTTAATGGAGGTGTAGATTAATGAAAGATGATTTAATGAACAAATTGATGGAAGAAGTCATGAAAAAAATGGACGAAGTTGAAGAAACAGGTACTTGTGCAGCAGCAACTGGTGTTTGTGGCTTAACTGAATTCGTTGGAACCGCCATTGGTGACACCATTGGTTTCGTAATCGCTAATGTAGACTCTCAGTTACATGAAGCAATGAAAATTGACCCTAAATATAGATCAATCGGTATTTTATCCGCTCGTACTGGTGCTGGCCCTCAGGTTTTCGCAGCTGATGAAGCTGTTAAAGCTACCAACACAGAAGTTGTTTCCTGCGAATTCGCAAGAGATACAAAAGGTGGCGCTGGTCACGGTTCTTTAATTATTTTCGGTGCTGAAGACGTATCTGATGCTAAACGTGCTGTTGAAGTCGCTTTAAATGACTTGAACAGAACTTTCGGCGATGTATACGGAAACGACGCTGGTCATCTGGAATTCCAGTACACAGCAAGAGCTTCTTTCGCTTGCAACATGGTATTAGGCGCTCCAATCGGCAAAGCTTTCGGTATCGTTGTAGGCGCTCCTGCAGGTATCGGCGTATTAATGTCTGATGCTGCTTTAAAAGCTGCTAACGTAGAATTAGTTGGTTATGCTTCACCTGACAATGGTGGCACACAGTATTCAAACGAGTCCATGATTTTCTTCTCTGGCGACGCAGGTGCTGTTCGTCAAGCTATTTACGCTGCAAGAGAAGTTGGTAAACCAGCTCTGGAAGCTATGGCTGGTCCTGCACCATCTTCTACAACTCCTTATATTTAAGAAGCAGTAGCGAAATAGTTATAGAAAAGAGGAGGAATGACTATGAGATCAAAAAGATTTGAAGCGTTAGATGCTCGTCCGGTTAAAAAGGACGGTTTCGTAAAAGAATGGCCTGAAGTAGGTCTTATTGCAATGAATAACCCCGGAGATCCTACTCCGAGCTTAAAAATTGAAAATGGCGTTATCGTAGAAATGGACGGTAAGGCAAGAGCAGAATTTGATATGCTCGATACCTTCATCGCTAACTACGGTATCCGTACAGAAAAAGCACAGGAATACATGGCAATGGATTCTCTGGAAATTGCTCGTATGCTTTGTGATATCAACGTACCAAGAGCAACTGTTGTAGACATTACTACTTCCATTACTCCTGCTAAAATTACCGAAGTTTTAGGTAACATGACAGTACTGGAAATGATGATGGCACAGACAAAAATGCGTGCACGCTTAATGCCTTCTAACCAGTGCCACGTTACCAACGTTAAAGATAACATGGTTCAGATCGCGTGTGACGCTGCTGAAGCTGCTATCCGTGGTTTCGACGAAATGGAAACAACCGTTGGTATCGCTCGTTACGCTCCTTTCAACGCTTTAGCTATCATGGTTGGCGCAAATGTTGGCCGTCCTGGTATCTTAACACAGTGTGCTGTTGAAGAAGCTACCGAACTTGACTTAGGTATGAAGGGCTACACCGCTTATGCTGAAACTATTTCTGTATATGGTACAGAACCAGTATTCATGGATGGCGATGATACTCCTTACTCTAAAGCTTTCTTAGCATCCTGCTACGCTTCCCGTGGTCTTAAGATGCGTTTTACATCCGGTTCCGGTTCTGAAGTACAGATGGGTTATGCCGAAGGTAAATCCATGTTATACTTAGAAGCCCGCTGCTTATATGTAACAAAAGGCGCTGGCGTTCAGGGTACTCAGAATGGTTCCGTATCTTGTATCGGTGTACCTGCTGGTGTACCTGGCGGTATCCGTGAAGTATTGGCTGAAAACTTATTAGCAGCATGTTTAGACCTTGAATGTGCTTCTTCTAATGACCAGACCTTCACCCACTCCGACCTTCGTAGAGTTGCTCGTTCATTAATGCAGATGGTACCAGGTACCGATTATATCTGTTCTGGTTACTCTTCTACACCAAACTACGACAACATGTTCGCAGGTTCTAACTGGGATGCTGAAGACTATGATGACTGGAACGTAATCCAGCGTGACCTTAAGATCGACGCCGGCTTACAGCCTGCTGATGAAGATACTGTTGTTGCTGCTCGTGCAAAAGCTGCTCGTGCTATGCAGGTTATCTTCCGTGAATTAGGCTTACCAGAAATCACCGATGAAGAAGTTGAAGCTGGTACATACGCTAACGGTTCTCAGGATATGCCTGACCGTGACGTAGTTGCTGACCTGAAAGCTGCTGAAGACTTAGTAAACCGCGCAACGGCTGTTGACTTCGTTAAAGCATTAGACCGCGGCGGCATGAGAGATGTTGCTGAATCTATCTTCAACATTCAGTTACAGAAATGTGCTGGTGACTACTTACACACCGCTTCTATGATCACATCTGACTGGGAAGTTGTTTCTGCAGTTAACTACATGAACGACTACCATGGTCCAATGACTGGTTATGTAATCAGTGATGAAAGATGGAAAGAAATTCAGGATATTCCATGGGCTGTTGACCCAGCCAGCATTTAAGGAAAGGGGTGTAGTAGAATGGCTATTAATGAACAAATGTTAAAAAGTATCATCGAAGATGTTTTAAATGAAATGAGCGGCGCTGCTCCTGCATGCGATGCTGCTCCTGCTGCTCCGGCTGCTTCTGCCGCTGCTGCTGCGGGTTCTGTTGAATTAACTCCAGTAGGGGATGTTCAGCAGGGTGTTGCTGCTGACGAAGTTCTGATTGGTTTAGCTCCAGCTTTTGCTGAATTCCAGACAGAAAATATTGTTGGCGTACCTCATGATAAAATCTTAAAAGAAATTATTGCCGGTATCGAAGAAGAAGGTTTAAAAGCTCGTGTTATCAAAGTATACAGAAGCTCCGACGTTGCTGTATGCGGACATGACGCTGCTGAACTGAGTGGTTCTGGCGTTGCTGTTGGCTTACAGTCAAAAGGCACCTGCTTAATCCACCAGAAAGATTTACCACAGTTATCTAACTTGGAATTATTCTCTCAGGCTCCTTTGATCGATTTAGACACCTATCGTGCCATCGGTAAAAATGCTGCTAAATATGCTAAAGGCGAAAGCCCGGCTCCAGTTCCGGTTCGTAATGACCAGATGGCTCGTCCTGCTTATCAGGCTAAAGCTGCTCTGTTACATATTAAAGAAACAGAACATGTTGTGCCAGGTAAAAAACCTGTAGAAATGAAAGTTACATTCAAATAGGAGGTGGATAGAATGACTCAAGAACAAATGTTAGAACAGATCGTTAAACAAGTTATGGCGTCTATGTCAGCTGCACCAGCTGAAGCACCTTCTTGTGCTTGTGGCGACAAAGTTACAAAAGATGATTACCCAATCGGTGATAAGAGACCAGAATTAATTATCTCTGCTACTGGCAAACAGTACAAAGAATTAACACTGGATAAATTATTAGCTGGTGAATTAACCGCTGAAGATTTAAGAATCAGACCAGAAACTCTGGAATTACAGGCTCAGGTAGCTGAATCTGTACATCGTGATGCATTCGCAGGCAACTTAAGAAGAGCTGCTGAATTGATCGCTGTTCCAGATGCTCGTTTACTTGAAATCTACAATGCACTGAGACCTTACAAATCTACTAAAGATGAACTGTTAGCTATCTCAGAAGAACTGAAAAACCAGTACAATGCACCTATCTCTGCAGCTTTAGTAGCAGAAGCCGCTGAAGTTTACTACGTAAGAAAGAGATCTAAAGAATTTAAGTAAGCACAACATAATCCAGGAAATTGTTTGGAGGAAGCGATATGATTATTGCAGGTATTGATATTGGTAATGCAAGTACCGAAACGGCGCTTGCCCGATATACTGACGGAAAACCTGAGTTCCTGAGCAGTGGCATCGTTAGTACCACTGGTATGAAAGGGACACGTCAAAACATTCATGGAGTGTTCGCCTCTCTAAAACAAGCCCTAGAAAAAGCAAACTTAACTGTTGATAATGTTGATTTAATTAGAATCAATGAAGCCGCTCCAGTTATTGGTGATGTGGCTATGGAAACTATTACTGAGACAATTATTACAGAATCAACCATGATCGGTCACAATCCTTCCACTCCGGGAGGATTGGGGACCGGCGTTGGTGTTACTGTAAACATAAGGGAAATTAATAGTGTTAAAAAAGGCGACTCGGTTATTGTCATCATTCCGCGTGAAGTTGACTTTGAGAGTTCCTCCAGCATTATTAATCAGGCCGTTGCAAACGGCATTTTTGTAAATGGTGCCATTGTCCAGCGTGATGATGGCGTTTTAATTAATAACCGTTTGAACAAACAAATCCCGATTGTCGATGAAGTTTCTTTAATTGATAAGGTTCCGCTTGGAATGCGTGCTGCTGTAGAAGTAGCAGCTCCAGGAGCCGTCGTTGAACAATTATCCAATCCTTATGGGATTGCAACAGTCTTCGATTTATCCTCCGATGAAACCAAACAAGTCGTTCCTGTATCAAGAGCCTTGATCGGGAACCGTTCTGCCGTTGTCATCAAAACGCCAGCAGGGGACGTTAAAGAACGTAAAATCCCAGCCGGCAAAATCATTATCCAGGGCGAACATAAAAAAGCCGAAGTTAATGTTGATGAAGGCGCGGAAATCATCATGGATGCAATCCGAAGCGTTGCGCCTGTCGAAGATGTTAAGGGGGAAGCTGGAACAAACGCCGGCGGTATGCTCGAAAAGGTAAGACAGGTTATGTCTAATCTGACTGAACAGAATCCCCAGAACATTAAAATCCAGGATTTATTAGCTGTTGACACCTTTGTGCCTCAGAGCGTAAAGGGCGGTATGGCCGACGAATTTTCCATGGAAAATGCCGTTGGTATCGCCGCGATGGTTAAGGCTGATAAATTACAGATGAACATGATTGCTGAAGTTCTTGAAAAAGAACTGAATGTTAAGGTTGAAGTCGGCGGTGTTGAAGCTGACATGGCAATCCGTGGTGCGTTAACCACCCCGGGTAGCAATAGACCACTTGCGATCATTGACATGGGCGCAGGATCGACAGATGCTGCTATTATTAACAGGGCTGGCGAAATACATTCTATTCATCTGGCAGGCGCTGGTAACATGGTCACCATGCTTATCGGTTCAGAACTTGGTTTCGAGGACTCAGGCCTGGCAGAAGATATTAAAAAATACCCTTTAGCAAAGGTAGAAAGCTTATTCCATATTCGTCATGAAGATGGAACTGTTCAATTTTTTGATGAACCATTAGATCCGAGATCATTTGCACGTGTCGTTATTCTGACACCAAGCGGCATGGTTCCGATTCCAGGAAACCATTCGCTGGAAAGAATCCGTACTGTGCGCCGTGAAGCAAAAACCAAAGTTTTTGTTGTCAACGCGATTCGTTCATTGGAACGCGTCAGCCCAACCGGTAATGTAAGAGACATCGAGTTTGTTACATTGGTCGGCGGCTCTGCTCTCGACTTTGAGATTCCGCAGCTGGTAACGGATGCTTTGTCAAAATTCAGTATTGTAGCAGGTAGAGCAAATATAAGAAGTGTAGAAGGTCCAAGAAACGCAGTTGCCACCGGCTTAGTACTTGCGTACGGCGAAGGTGAATAACATGAATGTGAACTTCGAAGCTCCAAAACCAGAAATAAAGGTTTATTACAATAAAAACTCTGTCAATAAAAGCATTGTCACACAGGTTTTATTAGGCATCGAAGAAGAAGGTTTACCTTATTCTCTTGAAGAAAAGGACAACAATGACGGCGTTGAGCTTGCTTACAAAGCGGCTGAGGTCTCGCATCTCGGTGTGGGCATCGGCATCGGCGACAGTATTGTTTTACATTACATTAAGTTGAAAGAAAATGCTCCGCTTTTTTCTGTCCGTCTTCAGGATGATGAGAATACCCTCAGAGCCATTGGCGCAAATGCGGCCAGACTTGTAAAACGAATGCCTTTTAAAGACATTGGCAGTGCTAAATAGTGAGGGGGGATTTATTTGAGACAAGCATTAGGGTTGATTGAAGCGATTGGGCTGGCAACAGCCATTGAAGCCACTGATGCTGCTGTGAAATCAGCAAATGTCGAGTTGCTTGGTTTGGAATCCGCTAAAGGCGACGGTATGCATACCATTAAAGTCGTTGGCGATGTGGGTGCGGTTAAAGCTGCTGTTGAAGCGGCAACGGCTGCCTGCGCCAAAGGACGCGGTGTCTTTAGTACAAAAGTGATTGCGCGGCCGGCCGATGGGCTTGGGCCGATGATCTATAATAACCAGACAATGGGCTTTGATCCGGAACAGGATCGTGATCGGATGGAACTGGATTCTTATTGGGTTTTCAATAAGTATGACCAGAAAAAACCGACAACTGCAGTGGAAAAAACACTGACGCCTATTTCTGAGGAAAAAGATGAAGCAGTCGAAGAACAACCGACAGAAGAAGAATAATCCTTGCGAACAGCAGATCCATAGATCTTAAAGAAAAGGTGTAAGCGAATGAATGATATTGAAAGAAAAGTGATTGAAGAGATTGTCATCAACACTGTCAAGAAATTAATGGCAGAAAAAGACGCTCCAAATCGCGTGCCCTTGGGCGTTTCCAATAAACATCTTCACTTGACACAGGAACATGTCGAAATATTATTCGGCGAAGGACATCAGCTTACAAATTTAAAAGATGTTAAACAGCCTGGTCAGTTTGCATGTGAAGAATGTGTAAGAATCATTGGACCCAAAGGTGAATTTCCTAAAGTTAGAGTTTTAGGACCAGCAAGAAATGAAACCCAGATTGAACTTTCAATGACCGATGCACGAACCTTGGGTGTTAATGTACCAATTCGTGAGTCTGGCAAACTGGAAGGAACACCGGGACTTATTCTGGAAGGGCCGTGCGGCCGTGTTGAACTGGATCATGGTGCCATTGCGGCACTGCGTCACATTCACATGACTCCGGACATTGCAGAACAGCTGGGACTGAAGGATGGCGATTGTGTAGGTGTAGAGAGCAGTGGACTGCGTCCTACGCTGTTCCGAGATGTGTTGGTACGTGTGTCTCCGAAATATGCTTATGAAATGCATATCGACACTGATGAAGCCAACGCTGCCGGACTTAAAAATAATGACATTTTAAAAATTGTTAAAAAGCAGGAGAAATAATGGACTGGAAGAGCGGTAATGACACGATACTAGAGTTTAATGAACTGATCAAAGCCAAAAGAGCAAACCCTTATCAGGGAAACCTGAAGGTTGGCGTCGACCTTGGTACAGCCAATATCGTTGTAGCTGTTGTTGACGAAAATAACCGTCCGGTAGCAGGCGCTACCCAGGGCGCTCACGTTGTAAGAGACGGGATCGTCGTGGATTACCTCGGAGCGGTGAACATCGTCAGAACATTGAAATCCGAAGTCGAAAAAATTATTGGTGTTGATTTAACGTATGCCAATGCCGCAACCGCTATCCCACCTGGAATTTTGGAAGGAAATACTAAGATTATTTCCAATGTTGTGGATTCAGCTGATTTTACTGTTACCAATGTGGTCGACGAACCGACGGCGGCCGCAACCGTTTTGGGAATCCAGAACGGTGCTGTTGTAGACGTTGGGGGTGGTACCACCGGTATCAGTATTTTGAAAAATGGTGAAGTCATTTTTACAGCCGATGAGGCAACTGGCGGGACGCATATGAGTCTTGTCATCGCAGGCGCTTATCATATCAGCTTTGAAGAAGCAGAAGAAATGAAAAAGCATGAAGACCAGCGGAAGATATTTCCAGTCATTAAACCAGTTGTGGAAAAGATGGCGTCAATTGTCCATCGTTTTATCCAGGGCTATGATGTCGACACCATTTATGTGGTCGGCGGGGCCTGTGTTTTTGATAAATTTGAACAGGTTTTTGAAAAAGAAATCGGCATCAAAACAGTAAAACCCGTAGAACCTTTGTTGGTAACCCCTTTAGGGATAGCCTTTAATTGTCAAAGGTAAGGAATGTGGTGATATAATTTGGACTTAAAAGATTTGATTAACAGTGAAGCCTTTATGGATGTTTTTATCCAGAAGGTTGTCGAAGAAGTCATCAAAAGAATAAAGAATAGACCTAAAACGGCGCTGGTTGTTTTTTCCGGTGCGGCTATCGGGTTTAAACAGGCAATGGATTCACTGGTCAAGTTAAAAAATGATGGTTGGCAATTAAAGGTTTTCCTTTCGGATGAGGCGATGCACGTGTTCACTCCGAGTTATATACAGGAAACCTTAGGTTTAGACACCATTTATAACAGTGATTCCAAGGTAGCCCAAAAAGAACTTTACGGTGAAGTTGATCAAATCATTATTGCAGCGACAACTGTTAATACCGCAGCAAAAGTTGCTCACGGTATTTGTGATAATGAAATGCTCACCCTCATCAACCACGGAATCATGGCCGGAACACCAGTTGTTTGTGCGATCAATGGCGCCTGTCCGGATGACAGCGTCAGAGCTCAGCTGGGAATGGGAAAATCCCCGCAAGGCTACCGTGAGTTACTGAGAAATAACCTCAAAGCTCTAAAAAGCTTTGGAATCAAGCTGGTCAGCTCAGATGAGCTGTATGATGGCTGTGTTGGAAAGGACAGCTGCAAAGACGCACTTCAGAGCAGCGCCTGTGCAGTGTCTTCGCAGACATCTAAAGAATCCGATCCCTTTGAACCGGATGATGGCATGATTGCAAAACGTATCATCAGCCGCGGCGATGTATTATTACACCGCAACAGCAAAGTGATCAAAGTGCCTGCGGACGCTATCATTACAGAATATGCTAAGGAAGCAATCGCTACCCTTGGTCTTCGTGTAGAAAAGATATAGTAGGTGATTGAATGCATTTAGCAAAAGTAGTTGGTAATGTGGTTTCAACTCAGAAGGATTCAAATCTTGTGGGTTGCAAACTCTTAATTATCAAAAAAATCAATGAAAACGGGGAGTTTGAAAAATACTCCAGCCAGTCCACTGCCATCGCGGTCGACTCTGTCGGCGCTGGCATTGGTGAAACCGTCATTGTAACGACCGGTAGTACGGCCCGTTATGTTTATGGTGATAAGCTGGCACCGCTTGATATGACTATCGTTGGAATTGTTGACGAAATTCAAATTGTTTAGTGAGGTAGAAATATGCCAAATGTCTATACAAGAGGCGGTGACAAAGGTGAAACCGGTTTGTTCGGCGGTAACCGCACGCCTAAAGATGATATTCGGGTAGAAGCTTACGGTACAATGGATGAAGCAAATTCAGCCATTGGCCTGGCCTATTCTTTATCTGAAGACAATGACATCCGCGAAATCCTCCACCATTTACAAGAAAGAATTTTCGTTTTAGGTGCGGAACTCGCCAGTGATGAAAAGGGGAAGGCAATGCTGAAGGATGGGATTTCCCAGGCAGACATTGACTTTATGGAAGAAAAACTCGACTATTACCTTTCCGTTATCGGCCCGCAAAAATCGTTTATTGTACCAGGGAAAAACCCTGTATCCTCAGCTTTGCATCTGGCCCGTACAGTTGTACGGCGCGGCGAAAGAAGAATTGTGGAATATACCCACAAGGATCCGGATGTAAGACCGGAGCTGGTGAAATTTGCCAACCGTCTTTCCGATCTGCTTTTCGTTCTCGCAAGAACTGAAGAATACAACGAAATGGTGAAAGAAGTCGTCAGACGAGTCGTTGAAAAAATAAAAATGGCTGAAGCGCCTTCAGAAGAAGCTCCTGAGGAAGAGAAAAAAAAAGACTTTTCACTTCTGACAACTGCTAAGAGAATGGGAGCAGCAGCAAGGGTTAAGGCAGAAAAAATGGGTGTGCCTATTGTTTTTTCCGTTGTTGATGCAGGTGGTAATTTAACGTATTTTGAAAGAATGGAAGATTCCCTGCTCGCCAGTATGGATATTTCAGTTAACAAGGCTTATACAGCCAATGCGTTGAAAATGTCTACCGATAAGGTTACCGATCTGGCAAAAGAAGATGGAGCACTCTTTGGAATTCAATTTACTAATGAAGGCCGCATTGTGACCTTCGGTGGTGGTTATCCACTCATTGTTGAGGGAAAAGTTGTCGGTGGTATCGGCGTTAGCGGCGGTACAGCAGACCAGGATATGGCCATTGCACAAAGCGCATTAGCTATTTTATAAAAGAGAAGATTTAATAGAGGAATCCAGGAGGAAATCTGTATGAATATTGATACAACAGGTATTGAATATATTGTAAAAAAGGTAATGGATCAGATCGACTATGCTGAAGAAACCGGAGCTCCGGTAGTAGACGGCAAAGACGGCGTTTTCCAGACCATGGACGCTGCAATTGAAGCTGCTGCAGTTGCCCAGAAAGAGTACATGAAAAAACCATTGGCACTGCGTCGTCAGATGATTGCTGCAATGCGTGAAATCATGCTCAAAAAAGAAAATGTTGAAACAATCTGCGCTATGGTTGTTGAAGAATCTGGTATGGGTAACTATGAACATAAGTTGGCCAAACACCGTCTTGCAACAACTGGTACACCAGGCGTTGAAGATTTATTGACAGAAGCATGGGCTGGTGATGACGGCTGTACTTTACTTGAGTTGTCACCATTCGGCGTGATCGGCGCGATTACACCGACCACAAACCCGAACGAAACCATTGTTAATAACAGTATTGGTATGTTAGCTGCCGGTAATGCGGTTGTTTTCTCACCCCATCCAAAGGCATTAAAGACAAGCTTCTTATGTATTAAATTATTAAATGAAGCCATTGTCTCTGTCGGTGGTCCGAGAAACTTAATCGTAACCTGTGCTAACCCGACAATTGAAGCTGCTAACGAAATGATGGTTCATCCTAAAATTAGAATGTTAGTTGCAACAGGTGGTCCTGGTGTTGTTAAAGCGGTTCTGTCCAGTGGTAAAAAAGCCATTGGCGCCGGCGCTGGTAACCCACCGGCATTGGTTGACGAAACTGCTGATATCGAAAAAGCAGCAAAAGATATTATCGACGGCTGTTCTTTCGACAATAATCTGCCATGTATTGCAGAAAAAGAAGTCGTTGTTGTCGATCAGGTAGCAGACTATCTGATTTTCAACATGAAGAAAAACGGCGCATATGAAATCACAGATAAAAAAGCCATTGACGCTTTAGCCGATCTGGTTTGTCCTGAAGGCCGTCTGAGCCGTGACTTTGTTGGTAAATCTGCTAAATACATCGCAGCGGCAGCTGGCCTGGATGTTCCTGAAGACACACGCGTGTTAATCTGTGAAACTTCTAAAGATCATCTGTTGGCTGTAGAAGAACTGATGATGCCGATTCTTCCAATCGTTCGTGTTGCTAACGTTGATGAAGGTATCGATGTTGCTGTTGAATTAGAACATGGAAACAGACACACCGCTATCATGCATTCCAAAAATGTAGATAAATTAACAGAAATGGCTAAGAGAATCCAGACGACCATTTTCGTTAAAAATGGTCCATCCTACGCTGGTATTGGCTTTGGTGGTGAAGGTTATCCGACATTCACGATTGCAGGTCCGACCGGTGAAGGCTTAACATCTGCTAAATCCTTCGCAAGAAGAAGAAGATGTGTGCTCGTTGGGGGATTCGATATTAAATAACAATAACAGGGGTGTTGCTCATGAGCACAAATTTAGTTGAAATAGTCAAAAGCGCTGGTATTATTGGTGCCGGCGGGGCTGGCTTCCCAACCCATGTGAAAATCGACGCTGAAGTTGATACAGTTATTGTCAACGGTGCTGAATGTGAGCCTTTGTTAAGAGTTGACCAACAATTAATGGCCGAGAGAGCCCACCACATGCTGGTGGCTCTTCAGGCTGTTATGGATCATACTAAGGCAAAGGCAGGCATTGTCGGACTTAAAAAGAAATATGTCCCGGCCATTGGCGCTTTAAGACAGGACTTACCAAATTTTCCAAAAATCGACCTTCACATTATGAATAATTTCTATCCTGCCGGTGATGAACAAACACTGGTATATGAAACAACAGGGAGAATTGTTCCAGAGGGTGGAATTCCATTAAATGTTGGAACTTTAGTCATAAATGTAGAGACACTTCTCAATATTTATGATATAATGAACGAGGACAAGCCCGTAGTAGATAAATATATTACTGTTACGGGAGCAGTCCGCAATAAAATCACGACAAAGGTTCCACTTGGAATTACTGTTCGTGAAGCACTTGAGCTGGCTGGCGGAACAACCATTTCCGATTTTGTCATTATCAATGGTGGACCAATGATGGGGAAAATTGTCGATATCGACTCCTACGTCACAAAGACTACAAAGGGCTTTATTGTTTTACCGAGCGATCATCCATTGATCGAATCAAAGACAAGAAGCATCCAGGATACGATAAAATTAGCCGGAATGGCGTGTATGCAGTGTAGTTTATGTACAGAAGTTTGTCCGAGACACAGTCTGGGACATAACCTTGAACCACACAAGCTTATGCGAATCGCAGCCTATGGCTCAACTTGTGATACGACCACTCAAGCTACAAATGCTTTCTTATGCTGTGAATGTGGCTTATGTCAATATGCGTGCGTTATGGATCTCCAGCCTTGGAAGTTCAATATCGCACTCAAGCGGGAATTAGGCAGCAAAGGCATCAAAAACCCACATCACAACAAACCTGAACAGGCTGATCCTTTCAGATCGGCAAAACAGTTTAACGTACATCGTTTAATTTCTCGTCTGGGTCTGGATGAATATGATCAACCAGCTCCGATGGTCGATTGCGGCAAACAGTTTACTGAAGTAACCATTCAGCTGGCACAGCACATTGGTGCACCTGCTCAGCCGGTTGTCAGTGTAGGGGATGTTGTTGAAAAGGGAACCCTGATCGGAGAAATCCCGGAAGGAAGCCTTGGCGCCCGTATTTTCGCAAGTATCGACGGTAAAGTAACTGCCGTCGAAGATGGTAAAATTACCATCCGGTCCTAAATAATTTAATAAGGGGGATAATTATGGACTTTACAATGTTAATTACCGCGTTTGGCGGTGGTTTATTAGCTGCTGCTATCGGTGGTGTTCCTTCATTCGTATTTACAGGTTTAACTGTAATTGCTGCTATTTTTGGCGGAGAAGCTGGTGCTCCTATGATTGGTGCGTTAAGCTTTGGTTCTTTCTTTGGACCTCACGTAGCATTCGGTGGTGCTGTAGCCGGTGCTGCATACGCTAAGACTAAAAACCTGTTAGACGACGGTCAGGATATCGTTACTCCATTATTCAAAACTGGAGACGCTGGTGTTCTGTTAGTCGGTGGTGTATTTGGTATTATTGGTTTCTTAATTCAGTACTTATTAGGTGCCGTTCTTGGCGGAATGGTATTCAGCTATGCAGGTTGGACCGATACTGTTGCTTTAACAGTATTCATTTCTGACATCTTAGTACGTTTGATCTTCACAAAATCTGGTCTTACTGGTAAATATACTGGTACTGAAAAGAGAAAATACTTCCCAGAAGGCAAACGCTTAAGCTTCTTAATTATGGTAGGCTTAGGTATTGGTATTGCTATTGGTGGCTTAGCTGCTACTTTAGGTCAGTTAGGCGTAGCTGGTTCTGATGAAGCTTTATACTTATTCAATAACATCGGTTCCATCGGTTTCGGTATCGCTGCTGTATCCCTGGCGTTCTTATGTATGGGTCTTCCTTTAGAAGGATACCACCACGTAATCCTGCCAGCAGGCACAACAGCTATGATCGTTTTCGCTGCTACATTAAATCCATTCTTAGCAATTTTAGGTGGCGCTATCATGGGTATTATTACCTCTGTATGGGGCGAAGTAATGGCATTGACATTCAATAGCTATGCTGATTCTCATATTGACCCTCCAGCAGCTACTATCTGGGTATGGCAGTTAGTTAACTTTAGCCTGTTAATGATGTTATTACCATCAGTTCTTTAATTTTTTAATCTAGTAATTATACGTAATTTGTAGCAAATAAGCATTGAATTCACAGTATAGAAAGAAGTGGTATTTTGAAAAAAGCAGTAGGTTTTATAGAATTTAAGAGTATTCCTATCGGCATCGAAGCCACTGATGATATGCTGAAAGCCGGAAATGTTGATTTAATGATGGCCTCTCCTTTATGTCCCGGGAAATATGTTACCATAATTTCCGGTGACGTAGGGGCCGTTCAGGCATCAATTAGAAACGGTGAGCACATCGGTGGAATCTATGTACTCGAATCCCACGTTATTCCGAACATTCATCCGGATGTATTGCCGGCTATGTTAGGTGCGGGAGAAATCGAAGATGTCAAAGCTCTTGGTATCGTTGAAACAATTAATGCAATCTCTTCAATTATCGTTGGCGATGTGGCTGTTAAGGCTGCAAATGTCGAGTTGATTGAAATCAGAATAGCCAGAGGCTTGGGTGGTAAAGGTTTTGTATTATTGACTGGTGAAGTTGCTTCTGTTAAACAGGCGATCAAGGCCGCAGAAGCAGATATGCGCGATTTAGGTGTTATCACAAGTTACTCAGTAATCGCGTCACCGCATAAAGATATTAAGAAAGTCATTTTCTAAAACGCATGAAATGTTTAGATGGAAGCTATTCCATCTAAACATCTTTTCATATATAGACCTTTTATTTTTTATAAGCGATTATATCACTATGATCTTTTATAAAAAATAAAAAGATAAGAGGGAACGACGTGAAAACCATCAGTTTATTTAACTTAAAGGGCGGCTGCGGAAAAACCACATCTGTCATCAATCTCGGATATCTGCTGGGACAAAAGATAAAAGGAAAGGTGCTTTATATTGACTGCGATATGCAGAGCAACCTGACCAACTCTCTTATGGAGTACGATCTGGACCGTCCATGTATCTATCATTTATTTACTGACGAAAAAGAAGCCAAGGATGTTATTTATCAAGTAAGCGATAACATTGATATTATTCCTTCCAGTCTGCTGATGGCAACGATTGAGCCGCGTCTTGCAGGCATGTATGGACGCGAGTTTATTTTAAAACGTAAGCTTGAGGCAGTGGCAGACGATTATGAATACTGCATCATTGACTGTTCGCCGTCATTCAGTATTGTAACCACCAACGCGCTTGTTGTCACCGATGATATTTTCATTCCAGTGCAAACCGAGTATTATGCTGTGGATGGGGTGCATCTCTTGGAGGAAACTCTGGAATATATCAGCAAGTCACTGGGAATCAATAAGGATATTACCCTTCTTTTTGCAACACTTCATGATGTACGTAATAATATTAACAATCTTCAATATGATAATTTAAAGGCGAGCTTTGGCGAGAAGTTTATGGATACCTATATCAGAAAAAATATCGCCCTGGTAGAGTCACCGATATTTAAGCAATCTATTTTTGAGTATAAACCAAAGTCAAATGGCGCTGAAGATTATCTGAATTTATTTAAAGAAATAGAATCCAAAGGGGGCTTTTAAATGGCTAGGAAAAGCAAATTAAAATCAGAATTAAAAACACATAATAGTACCATTAAGGAAAAAAACGAACTGGCTTCTAAGGTTTTGACAGATGAAAATTCTACTAATACGGGGGATAACGAAGTGGGAATCATCGATGATTTGAAGAAAAAGATTATGGGGGAACCGAAGGAAGAAGAACAGGCCTCCGCTGCCAAGCTTGAAGCAGAAAAGCTGAAAGCCGAAGCCATTAAAAAGGAAAAAGAACTGGCCGAAAAGGCAGCTGAGGAAAAAGAAAAGAAAGCCGAAGTCGCTCGCCAGAAAGCCGAGGCTGAAGCCGCCGAAAAAGCGAAAAAAGAAGCCGAAGCTGCTGCCAAGGTAAAAGAAGCTGAAAAAAAGGCGAAAGAAGAGGCTGATCAGCAGGCCGCCAAGGAAACCGCTGAAAAGGAAAAGGCAGAAAAATTGGCGGAACAAAAAGCAAAAGAAGCCGAAGCTGCCAAGAAAAAAGCTGAGGCAGAGTTGAAGAAAAAACAAGAAGCTGAGGCCAAAGCGAAAGCTGAGGCAGAGGCCAAGAAAAAGGCAGAGGAAGAAGCGGCTGCGAAAGCAAAAGCGGCTGATGATGCCCAGGCAAAGGCCAGGGAAGAGGCTGAAGCTAAGAAAAAAGCCGAAGAAGCCGCCAAAGCAAAAGAAAAGGCAGAAGCGGAAGCTAAAAAGAAGGCTGAGAGAGAAGCGGCCACCAAAGCGAAAGCTGAAGAGGAAGCTAAGAAGAAAGCAGCTGCCGAAGCAGAAGCTAAGAAGAAGGCGGAAGTCGAAGAAAAACGGAAGGCCGAAGAAGCTAAGAAGAAAGAATTTGAACGTCAGGAAGCCATCCGTATCGAAAAAGAACGAAAAGAAAAAGAAGAGCAGGAAGCACGAAATAAAGTAGAACTTGAAGAAAAAATCAAGAAAGAGTTGAAAGAAAAAATGCAGAAGCTCCATGAGCTTCCTGATTATCTTCTCTAAATATTTTGAGACCTGTACCAATAAAGGTACGGGTCTTTTTTTATTGCCGCACAGAAGTGTCACATTTTTTTCGTGATTATTGTCAAAAGAGTGTTTAGAAGTGAAAAAGGTCTTCTATAATAAGAGATACGGCATAATAGAGAAGGAGTAAAAAGGATGGATAAGTTTACGAAGGGCCTTTTGGCTTTTTTGGGCATTATAATATTTATTATCAGCAGCAGCTTTTTTACTTATGTTAAGGAGATGGGAGCACTTCAATTTGAACAGGAGGTTGAGCAAAAAGAAGAAGTAGTCAAAGGTGATACCACATCACTTGAAACAGATGATGAGACAGAAAAAGAGAATGCTTTGCTTTACAATGGAGTGAGGGCCTACGAAGCATACTCCAGTGTTTCAGAAAAAGATTTGCACGTAAAAATCAGGGATGTAGGTATGGCCTTGATTTTTCTTGTCGCCATTCTTGGATCGGCGGCTTTACTTTTTTTATTGAGGAAGGAAACGGATAAAGAAGAATAAGGCTTTTTTAAGGCAATGTGTCAAATTTTACCAGAAGGGTATAAAATAGATACTTATAGAATATAAGGAGTCTTATCATGAAAAAAATAAATCATTCGATCATTATAGCATTGCTTTTATTTTGTCTGGCTTTTAGCCCCCAGGCATTTGTCATGGCGAAAGAAGACAACAATGCGGCGCAAGCAGTAACTCAAACCAGTTCAGGAAACCCAAATACCGGAATTGCGGAAAGGATAGGGACAGGCGCAGTTCTGATTATGGCAGGGGGCGGTTCTCTTGCAGGAACGGTCATATTGAAAAAATATCATACTGAACAGATTAAAAAAGAAAACCGGCACTGCTAAATGCCGGTTTTGTGTTTTTTGCAACAGCATTTGCGGCGGCAGTATGTTAAAATAGAATAGCATTAATTTACCCGTTCATAGGGTGGCGAATTTAAAGAATAAGTGATAAACTGGGGATATTATAAAAGAACATCGAGGAAAAAGATAATGGGGGAAAATTTACATTGGGAATATGATGACTTTGAGTTTGATAATCGTGTAACAAACCTGATGTGGACCATCTGTGGAGATTATAAAGAACAGATGAGTACAGCGGAAAAAACAAACCTTTCTAAAAACATTGCGCTTTATTATGGCATTACGGCAGGTGGCCGCCGTCGATTCATAGATTGGCAGCTGGTTGATACCTATGTTGGCTGGCGGAGACGTCAGGGCTTTAAACGAGACAGGCTCCAGCTGTTGATTCTTTATGCGGCTAACCCAATGGTCATTGACCGTCTGGTTAGAGAGAGGCCAGGAATTGCGGACATTCAAAACGAAGCCTGCTCGGAGATGGTTGCCCTGATGGAAATGCCCGACTCAAATAAGATACTGGATCAGGTGGAGTTTGCCATCTTTGAGACGCTGGCGGGCGCTGCTTCTTCGGTCAGACCAGAGGCGCAGCAGCTGGCGGAGGGCTTACTGAGTCTGCGAAGCTCAGCGACAACAGCAGAGCTGCTTGAGGGCGTGGATGCCATCTATATCGAGTGGCAGGGGTTAAAAGATACAAGGGTTCTTGACTGGGGCGCGGTTCTACATCAGGATAAAGAAAAGGATATTAACACAGAGGATTTTGTGGACAGTGTTATTTCGGCGATGATGAGCCGCGAGTCGCTCCAGGTAAACAGTGACCAAAAGGAAATATCTGGAAATATCGCGGAAGCAGATGTGGTTTATCTCGATCAGGAACAGATTGATAATATGCATAAGCAGGTAGCGCATTACTGCGGCAGCTCATATCTGGAATCCTACCAGGTCAAGCAGCTTCAGAGCCGGACATGCAAGGGCGTTCACCGGGACTGCAGGCTGCATTATACAGAGGGTGTCCTGCGGAGTGAGTGTGATGGTGAATTTCAGAGGAAATATGCGAAAAGGGATCTGAAAAGAAACCAGGATGCCTATCAGGCAAATCTGAGGGTGTATTCCAGAACGATCAAGCGTCTCCGCGACGCATTGATCCGCACACTGGTCGCAGAGAGAGCCCGCTATCCGGTTGCCAGCGATTCAGGCGATATTGACGCCGCCAAGGTATGGCGCGTGGGCAGAACACCCTGTTCCAGGATATTCAGGCGTTTTGAGAGCAATGATAAGGGCGGCTACGTGGTCGACCTCTTGCTGGACAGCAGTACCTCCCAAAAGGGGCGTGAGGCATTGGTCGCCATTCAGGCATACATCATTGCCCGGGCGTTGATCGAAGCGGGGATACCCTGCCGGGTCAACGGTTTTAACTGTTTTCTGGATTTTACGGTTCTCAAGCGTTTTAGAAATTATGATGATCCCCTGAGGGAGACTGAGAATATTTTTGAATATTACTGTGAAGGAAGCAACCGGGATGGTCTGGCCATCAAAGGAATCTGTGATGGGCTTTATACAAGGGATGAAGAGAACAAGATTCTCATTATACTGAGTGACGGCAAGCCCAACGACATGCATCTGGAGCGCAAGGGGAATAAAAATCCATTCAGGGGAGAAAAAGCCTATACCGGCGGTTTGGCTGTCGGCGATACGGCCAAGGAGGTGCGCATTGCCAGACAGCGCGGGATCTCGGTCCTTGGCGTTTTCACCGGAAACGAACAGGAGCTTAAGGCAGAAAAGCTGATTTACGGCAAGGACTTTATCTATACCCGGGATGTTAAGCATTTTGCCGATATTGTTACAACCTATCTCAAGCGTATTATTACGCGGTAGAGAAAAATAAATGATGAGAAAAGACAAAAGGAGATTGAATTGGAACTTTATAACAAACTTTTAGAGCAGGGCATCAGTGAGAAATTGATTGACGATGTAAAGCATTTTAGAGCCGAGTACCCGGTTGAGGCAGACCTGGCAGACCGAGTGCCCCGGTCAGAGACCATCTTTTATGGCAGGGACATCTGGGCCATGTGCATCACTGCGATTCTGGAGGGTGAAAATATCCTGCTTTCCGGCCCCAAGGCGACAGGAAAAAATGTTTTGGCTGATAACCTGTGTGAGCTTTTCAGCAGACCCCAGTGGAATACATCCTTCCATGTCAACACAGACAGCACCAGCCTGATTGGAACAGATACCTTTATTGACAATGAGGTTCGCCTGCGCCGCGGGTCGGTTTATGAATGTGCGGTGAACGGCGGGTTTGGCGTCTTTGATGAAATCAATATGGCTAAAAATGACGCGCTGGTCGTTCTGCACTCCGCCCTTGACTACCGTAAGGTCATTGATGTGCCAGGCTATGAAAAGATCAGCCTGAATCCGGCCACCCGCTTTATCGGGACCATGAATTATGAATACGCGGGGACCAAAGAGCTGAATGAAGCCCTGGTATCCCGTTTTATGACCATTGATATTCCTCAGATTGATGAAGAAACCCTGATGGTCATTTTAGCCGATGAATTTCCAGACGCCAAGCAGGATATGCTGAAGCAGTTTGCCGGTATCTTTCTGGATTTACAGGAAAAAGCCATGAACTCTGAAATCTCAACCAAATCGGTGGACCTTCGCGGAATCATGGGCAGCCTCCGCACCATACGCAGGGGCTTGCGGCCAATGCTTGCCATCAATATGGGCGTTATCGGGAAAACCTTCGACCAGTATGAAAAGGAAATTGTTTATGACGTTATCCGGACGCGTATCCGGGAGGACTGGACAGCTGAGGATATTTTTTAACCCGTATCGCGGCGATACCCTTTGAGAAAGGAGGGATGACAATGGCAGAACTGGAAAAATGGGTTTATGATGACCTGGATTTTGACAACCGTGTGACAAATCTGATGTGGACGATTTCCGGCAATTACGATGAGAACATGGACGCTGGCGAAAAGAGCTTTATCTCTAAGGATGTGGCCCTTTACCAGGGGATCACAGCGGGCGGACGGCGTAAATACATCAACTGGGACGCAGTGAAGCGTTTTATCATCAGCCGCGTAAAGGCAGGATTGGACAAGGATATTCTCCTGGGGCTGATCCAGATGGCGACGGATGTGCTGGTAGAGGAAAAGCTCATGGAGGAACGGCCAGGAATCTATGATATTCGGAAAAAGGCCTATGACGATATTCTGTCCGATTATTTCAGGATGCATACCGACAATCTCCTTGAAAAGGCAAGACATGCGCTGGTGCTGGAAAAGGTTGGTAAAACGCCCCGGATGGATGTGGCGACAAACGGCCTGATTGGCGACATCAAATCCCTCAGCGGCTGTGAGGACACCATTGATATGCTGAAGGGCGTTGAGTCTGCCTATATCAAGTATTTTCCCATTTATGTGTACTCAGAGGATGGGGAGGTTATTGGTGAGGAACGCCGCGGCGATGTGGAGCCGAGTGATTTCAACGATTTTATGATGGAAGAATTCTATGATGACGCGTTGGAAGAAGAAATGCAGCTGGATGAAAGCCTGAATGAAATCGCCGAATCCCTTCTGGGGGATAACGGGGAGGGCAGCGGGCTTAACAGTGATGTCAAAAGTAACCGTGTCCTCCGTATCAAGGCTGAGGATCTGGATAAAATCTACGAAAAGGTCTCCTATCATTTTGGAAAAACCTACCTTTCGACACCGGAGGTCCGGAGGCTGCAGAACAGGGTGTGCCGTGATGTGCATGAAAACTGCCGGATTCATCTGACGGATGGGGTTATCCGCAGCAATTGTGATAACGGATTCCAGAAAAATCTGGTTGGACGGCACAAGGTAAAGAATACCCTGGCCTACGGTGTGAATAAGCGCATTCATAAGCGCAATATCCACAAGCTGCGGGACAGTATTGCCCGGACGCTGATTCAGGAGGAATTTAAGGACGAGATTCCATCGGACCAGGGAATGCTTGTGCCCAACAAGCTGTGGAGGGTTGGGCGCAGCAGCAACACGAAGGTATTTGTGCGCACGCTGGATAATGACAAGGGAAGTTATGTGGTGGATATTCTCATTGATTCCAGCGGATCGCAGCGGCGCAATCAGGCGCTGGTGGCAAGCCAGGCCTATGTGCTGGCTCAGGCGCTGACCCTGAACGGTATTCCCAACCGAGTGATGGGGTTTAACAGCTTTCTGGATTACACGATTCTGAAGCGTTACCGTGATTATGAGTCAAACCTGAGGGCCAATGAAAATATTTTTGAGTATTACTGCACTGGCAATAACCGTGACGGTTTAGCCATCAAGGCAGTGGTTGAGGAATTGAAAAGCCGCCCGGAGGATAATAAAATTCTCATTGTTTTGAGCGACGGACGCCCCAATGATATCAAGGTGGGAAAAGGGCAGAGCCAGACGCTCGAGGAGGCCTACCGCGGCGCCACAGCCGTGAGAGATACGGCGATCGAGGTGCGCAGGGCGCGCCAGCAGGGGATCATGGTGCTCGGTGTATTCACGGGCAAGGAGAGGGATCTGCCGGCAGAAAAGCTGATTTACGGTAAGGACTTTGCCTATATCAAAGACATTAACCGCTTTGCGGACCTGGTGATCAAATACCTGAAACAGGTTATAACCAACTAAAAAAAGCTGTTGCCAGTCTGGTAACAGCTTTTTTAATACCCGAACTGGGCCATGAACTCGTCATAGCTGCCGCGGTAAACATTGAGGTCGATGTTGGGCGCGTAGCCTGTATACCCGGAGAGAGAGCCTTTGTCTGAGTATTGCCAGAAGGTCCATTGCCGGTGGTCTGACAGGATGGGACAGGCGTAGAAATTCCGAATCCAGATGGGATAATCGGTGTAATGATCAGCAATGTAGGTGGCGTAGGGCTTGGTAGAGGTGTAGAGGATCGGCCGCTTGCCATAATGGCTTTCAAGGCGATTTAAAAGCTCTGTGAGCTCTCTGCGGGTGGTCTCTTTATCCGGCGCGGTATAACGGGTATAGCTGCCGTAAAATTCAATGTCGACCACAGGCGGCAGGGCGTCGTCCTTTATGGGGACGGTTTTGATATAATTTTCCGCCTGGGTGGCGCCGCTGGTTTCATAGCTGAAAAAATGATAGGCGCCGACCTTCAGATGGGTCTTTCCGGCGTTTTCCCAGTTGTATTTGAATTTTTCATCCTGAAAACTGCTGCCTTCAGTAGCCTTGATAAAGGCGAAGGTCAGGTCATTACCAGCCAAAACCGGCCAGTCGATGGTGCCCTGGTAGGTGGAGACATCAATGCCCTGCACCGGGTAGGTTTCCGCGTCGGGATGGTTAAACTGCAGGATGCCCCAGTGGTAGAGCAGAAAGGCACCTGTGATCAGGATAAGGACGATGATGATCAGGGGGGATATTTTCTTACGGGTTGGCATGGATTCCCCACCTTCCATTTTTTACAAGCCTGTCAGCAATGAGCTTTGCGGCATAGCTCAGAATAACGCCAATGATGATGCCGGCCAGCACGTCTGTTGGGAAATGGACAAAGAGGTACAGGCGCGAGAAAGCAATGGCGGCAGCCAGCGCTAAAAGCCCCCAGCGAAGCCGGTTTTTCCTTGTGATAAAGTAGGCCCAGGCAGCCGCAAAGGAGGTGGCGCTGTGGCCTGATGGGAAGGAGGTCCCGTAAGGCGCGGCGATGGCAAGCTCGATGGGGTGGACCTGAAAGGGCCGCGGCCTGCTGACAAGGGGCTTTATACCAAGATTGACCACTGCTGCCGACAGGATAAACGCGATGGCCATGACCAGGCCTGTATAGCGGGTATCTTTGCGGATGAGCAGGATCAGGGTCAGCAGTATCCAGATAATGCCGGTATTGCCAAGCTTTGTGATAAGGGTAAAAATAAAATCAAGCACATCGCAGCGCATATGTGCCTGAATCCAGAGTAAAATTGTTAAATCCAAGATGAACCTCGTTTCTAAAGGGGATCGATCTGCCAGTCAACCGGTTTTTTACCAATGCTTTCGAGAAAGGCGTTGGTCTTTGAAAACGGCCGGCTGCCAAAGAAGCCGCGGCTTGCCGAGAATGGGCTGGGATGCGGCGATTTTATAATATGATGGGCCGGGTTGGTGATCATTGGGATTTTGGACTGGGCAAAAGCACCCCACAGAATAAAGACAATGGGGTCTTCGCGCTTGTTCAAAGTTTCGATAACATGGTCTGTGAACTGTTCCCAGCCCATGCCTCTGTGGGAGGCTGGCTGGCCTGCCCGCACGGTGAGCACTGCGTTGAGCAGCAGAACCCCTTCATCGGTCCATTTTTTCAGGTAGCCATGGCTGGGAATCGCGCAGCCCAGGTCGTCGTGCAGCTCCTTATAAATGTTCTGAAGCGATGGCGGCACAGCAACCTCTGGCTTTACAGAAAAAGAAAGGCCGTGAGCCTGGCCTTTGCCGTGGTAAGGGTCCTGGCCGATGATGCAGACCTTGGTATCCGAGTAGGCCGTGAAATGAAATGCGTTAAAAATGTCATACATATCCGGGTAGACGGTCTGTGTTTTATACTCGTGAAACAGAAAGCGCCGCAGCTTCTGATAGTATTCCTGTTGAAACTCTTTTTGGAGGGTGTCCTCCCAGTCATTTTGAAAGTTGATGGACATCGGAGTTTTCCTTTCTATTCTAAATCTGTAAAATCCTGAATGAAACCATCGGACAGATTCTTGATTTTGACCAGATGGTCGCCCTGCCATAAATCAGCTACGGCGATCACGTCCATTCCAGCGGCCTTGGCGGCCTGAATCCCCTCCAGCGTATCCTCGAAGACAAGACAATCCTCTGGCGGCAGGGACAGCAGCTGTGCCGCCTGGTTAAAAACTGCCGGGTTTGGTTTTCCTGCGCCTACCTCGGTGGTAAAGCAGAGAATGTCAAAATAGCTCAGCACGTTGTGCTTTTGGAGAAAAGCCTCGGTGGTCTCCCGGTTGTTGGAAGTTGCCATGGCAATGCGCTGGCAACGCCTGTGCAAATCGCGGATCAGGTGCAGGGCACCGGGCTTAAAATGTACGTGGTTTAAATATTCTTCGTGGGACATCTCCACCCATTCGGCTTTAATGTCTTCGATGGAGTCCTCGAGTTCGAAGCGCTCCTTAAAATATTCTGCGGTCTCGGTAAAGCTTTTACCGGCAATCTCATAGGGCAGGGTTTCAGGACAGGCCTTGTTATGGCGTTCCAGATAGATGTGGTCAATGCTGTGCCACAGCCCCATTGAATCTACAAGGGTACCGTCAAAATCAAAGATGACAGCCTTGTAATCCTCTATGTTTTTCATTCATACGCTCCCTTGATTAAAGTATCCCTAATTATACACTATTTGCTTAAAGAAATACATGAAATTGCATTTAAACTTACGGATAATTTTTAGACAAACTTAAAGATACCAGTTGAATTTACTTTGTCTTGTGTTATAATGTATACAATGTGCTCAGAGTATAAACGAGAAGGATGGATGTATGAAAGAATATGTAGTGCGGGCGCCCGCAAAGGTAAACCTTTCTTTGGACGTTATCGGCAAACGCCATGACGGTTATCATGAGATGCGCATGGTTAACCATTCGGTGGCATTGTCGGATACACTTGTGTTTAAAAGCAGCGGCCAGGGAATCTCCATTTCCTGCAGTGATCCTAAAATCCCGACAGATGAGCGCAATCTGGTCCATCGGGTCGCTGAAAAGCTGCAGGCCCGTTTTGGCATTGACCGGGGAGTCCAGATCGACATCAAAAAGAACATTCCAAGTGAAGCGGGACTGGCTGGCGGCAGCGCCGACGCGGCGGCAGCCATTCTGGGACTGAACCTGATCTGGGGGCTGAACCTGAGTCTTGAGGAGATGCTTGCTTTTGGCAGTACGATCGGCGCGGATGTTCCATATTGCTGCTACAAAGGAATGGCGCTGGTAGAGGGGATCGGTGAGGTCATCAAGCCGGTAAAGCCCTTGAGAAAGCTGCCGGTGCTGGTGGTAAAGCCTGAGATAAACATCGCGACACCCTGGGCTTTCGGCCGTTTGGACAGCGCGGAGCATGTGGCACATCCGGACATCGACCGAGTCATCCAGCTGGTGGAGACGGAGGATTACGCGGCGCTTGGCAGTGCTGTGGGCAATGCCTTTGAGCAGGTGGTTTTTCAGGATTATCCAGAGATTGGCGAGATGAAGGCAAAAATGCTGGAGTCTGGCGCTTTCGCATCCATTATGAGCGGCAGCGGTTCGACGGTGATCGGTTACTTTTTAGACAAGGCGGCGGCTGAGAATGCGCGCGAAGCCTTTAGACGGAATTATTTTTTAACATTTTTAACTGAAATAGAATAGAGGATACAGAGAATATGGAAGCAGAAAAAGAAAAAATCAAATTAACCCTTGATGTGAGCTCATGCAAGCCGCTGAGAGAAATCGTGTTTGAAACCATCAGAAACGCCATTATCAACGGCGACCTGAAGCCGGGCCAGCGTCTGATGGAGGTGCAGCTGGCAGAACAGCTGGGCGTCAGCCGTACCCCGGTGCGTGAGTCCATCCGTAAGCTTGAGCTGGAAGGACTTGTGAAAATGGTGCCGAGAAAGGGCGCTTACGTTACGCCCATGTCCATCGACGACCTCCGGGATATGATGGAAATCCGGCGCGCTCTGGAAGCTCTGTCCGCTGAGTTAGCGGCCAAAAACGCAACGGAGGAAGATGTCAAAAAGCTGAAGGAAAGTAACCGGGGTTTTGAGGAATCTGCCCTTAAAAATGATGAGGAAGGCATTATCAACTACGATATTGAGTTTCACGAAGCCATTTACCGCGCGACGGGAAACGAACGCCTGATCCAGATGATCAACTCTTTGAGAGAACAGATGCAGCGTGTCCGTGTGGAATATGTCCATCATATTGAGGACAAGACGCCGCTCATCGGCCAGCACCAGAAGATCATTGACAATATCGCCAACCACCGCTGCAGTGAAGCCAGCGAAGCGGCCGGCGCGCATATCCAGATCACTGAAAAAGATATGGTGGCTGTACTGGAATAGACAGGACAGCCAACGCAAAAACACCTCCCGAAAAACCAGAAGCTGGCGTTTCAGGAGGTGTTTTAATCTGTGGATTAATCCTCGGAATTTTTTTTCTTTTTGTGCTGGAGGAACTCTGGCTCCTCCGGCGGCGGTCCGGGTTCAAAGTCGATGGAGCTGTAATGCTCAGGCAGCTTTTCGATTTTGGTCTTGACCTCTGGCTCCAGATTCCGGCGGCGTTTTCGGGGCTTTCTCTTTGAAAGCACATCCTTATTCAGCCCCTGGGCATCTTCGGCCGTGCGCTCAGCGGGTGCGTTATTGTTTTTGGCGCTGGTTTTGGACTTTTTTAATGTCTGTTCGGCCCGCTGGCGTTTTTTTTTAGCCAGACTCGGCGGGTCATTGAGAAGCTCTTTGTTTCTGAAAATGGCGATAACCATCAGGATACACCCAACGACCACAAAAATATCGGCGATGTTGAAAATGGCAAAGCCAATGAGACGGACGTCGAAAAAGTCGATCACATAGTTCAGGCGGATACGGTCGATCAGATTGCCGACAGCGCCGCTGATGATCATGGACAGGGCCAGATTGACATCAAAATACCGCTTGGTCTTTGGCATGATGACAAAGAAGTAGACCAGCACAACAATAAAAATCAGGGTGAGAAGGATCAGAAAGATCTGTTTCCCGGCAAAAATACTGAAAGCGGCGCCTGTGTTCTCCACGTAGGTCAGGTGAAATACATGGGGAATGACCGGGACAGTGGTGACGGGCGATAAAAATGTTACGGCCAGATATTTGGTTAGCTGGTCAACGACGATTCCTCCAATGATGAATAATATATAAAATAACATGGATGCTCCTTAAAGAGGGCCGCCGATAAAAAACGGAGCGGCGATGCCGTGGGGATTCGCTTTTTACCTTGGTCCAGAATTTTATAAATTCAGTGTTAACTGCCTTGTTTGTTTTATCATTGTTCAAGTATACATGATAATTTGAAATTTTTCAAAGATTTCTTAGAAAATTGTTTAAATTTTTCTCTTAAAATGGTAAGATGAAGGTTGTTAATCTATTTTTTAAGACAGGAGGTGCAGAGAATGCGCATTAAATTTGATAAGCAGTATTTAAAATACTATACTTACGCGGTTTTAGGCGTCATTACCATCATTCTGTTTTATAAGATACTCGACAATCTCGGCTTTATCCTCTCGGCCGTCAGCAATGTGGTAGGATCGGCCTTTGAAATTCTGCTGCCCATTATCATGGGAGCAGTGCTGGCCTACTTTTTGTTCCGTCCCATGCGGTGGATTGAGAAGAAAGCCTTTAAGTACATTAAGGGAAGTGAGAAAAAACCAAAACTCGTCAGGCTCCTGGCGGTTTTGGTTATCTATGTCATTACGATTATCGTGGTGATCCTGTTCATGTATATCTCGATACCGGCCATCATTGACAGCGTGGTCGGCTTAGTGAGCAGTATACCCACCTATGCGGCGGAAATCAATGCTTTTTTGATAAACCTGTCACAGCGCGGGGGTTTCTTTAAGGATTTGGTTGACATGATACAGCTGGACCTGTCTTCGGTCCAGAACCTGAATGCCAAGGACACCATGGACTTTATTTTTGGCAATATGAATTTCAACTCCGAATCGGTTAAGCAGATCGGAAACATTGCCGTTGGCTTTGCCAAGGGAACCACCAGCTTTTTAATCGGCTTTGTGGCAGTTTTTTTCGCCGGCTTTTACCTGATGCTGGACAAGGAAAATATTGAGAGTCAGCTGAAACGGCTGAACCGTGCCATTATGAGCCCAAAGGCTAACAATGGCTTTAATTGGGCCATCCGTACCATTGACGGTGTTTTTTACAAATACTTCTCTGGTAAAATCATGACCTCGGCCTTAATCGGGCTCATCTGCTACATCGGGCTTCTGGTGCTGCGGGTGGAATACGCGCCGCTTATCGCACTGGTGGTGGGCGTGACCAATGTTATCCCTTATTTTGGCCCGATCATCGGGGCGATCCCCGGTATTTTCCTGACACTGCTTTACAGCCCGGCCAAGGCCCTCGGGGTTGCGATCTGGATTCTTGCGGTACAGCAGTTTGACGGCAATATTCTGGGACCAAACGTACTTGGAAAAATCGTGGAGCTGAACCCCTTCTGGGTACTGTTCTGCGTCATGGTAGGCGGGAGCCTTTTCGGACCGCTCGGCATGTTTGTGGCCATTCCGTTTTTTGCGGTCATCAAGGTGTTTGTCACCGAGGCGCTGGTCCGGTGGGAGCGGCGTAAGACGACGGTTCAGGAAGAAGTCACGGATAAAATCAATGAAAATATGAAGGATCTTTTATAGAGAAATAATAAAACACTTTTGAAAGGATAGACAGACAAATGGAAAATGTATTTGACGTACTAAAAGAACGCGGTATGATCGAGCAGTGCACCAATGAGGAAGAAATCCGCAAATTATTGGGCAGCGAATCGGTCACCTTTTATATTGGCTTCGACCCGACAGCAGACAGCCTGCACGTTGGGCACTTCATCCAGATTATGGTGATGGCGCACATGCAGCGCTATGGGCACAGACCCATTGCTCTGATCGGCGGCGGAACCACCATGATCGGGGACCCCTCCGGCAGACAGGACCTGCGCCAGGTCATGACTCAGGAACGGATTGCGGAAAACGGCGAAAAATTCAAAAAGGTTTTTGAAAAATTCCTGACCTTTGAGGATGACAGAGCCATGATGGTTAACAACGCGGAATGGCTTCTGCCTTTAAACTATATTGGCTTCTTAAGAGATGTGGGCGCCCACTTCTCTGTCAACCGGATGCTGACCGCAGAATGTTACAAATCCAGAATGGAAAAAGGCCTGACCTTCCTTGAATTTAACTACATGCTGCTGCAGGCCTATGACTTCTATGTACTGCACAAGGACTATGGCTGTAAAATGCAGTTCGGCGGCAATGACCAGTGGTCTAATATCATCGCCGGGGCTGAGCTGGTGCGCCGCAAGGATGCCCAAACCGTATATGGCATGACCTTCTCTCTGCTGACCACCAGCGAGGGCATTAAAATGGGTAAAACCGCCAAAGGCGCGCTGTGGCTTGATCCTGAAAAAACCTCACCCTACGAGTTCTACCAGTACTGGCGGAATGTGGCGGACGCTGACGTTGAAAAATGCCTGGCAATGCTCACCTTCCTGCCCATGGATGAGGTTCACCGTCTGGGCGCTCTGGAGGGTTCTGAAATCAATAAAGCCAAGGAAATTTTGGCCTATGAGGTTACCTCTATGGTTCACAGCAAGGAGGATGCAGACAAGGCGCAGGAAGCTTCAAGAGCCTTATTTGCGGGCGGTGTGAAAACCGATGATATCCCGAGCGTGGACCTGTCAAGGGATGCGCTGGGCGACGGCATGGAAATCCTGACACTGCTCGATGCGGCAGGCCTGATTCCGAGCAGGAGCGAAGGCCGCAGGCTGGTACAGCAGGGCGGTATTGAAGTGGACGGCAATAAGATTACAGACATCAAGGCGCTTATCACACCGGCGGATTTCAAGGATGATGCCATCATCGTTAAAAAGGGCAAGAAAGTTTATCGTCAGATTAAATTAGTATAAGAGGTGACCGAATTGATTAGTTCAAATCCAGTGCGGGGCGCGCGTGATATTCTGCCCCGGGAAATGCTTATCCGGGATCAGCTAGAGCAGCAGATCCTGGCGATTTACAGAAGTCATGGGTTCTCGCGGATTGAAACGCCGGCCCTTGAAAATATCGAATTGCTGCTCGGCAGCGACGGCGGCGAAAACCTGAAGATGCTCTTCACGGTTTTAAAGCGCGGCGACAAGCTTAAGGTTCATGAGGAAAGCACTGTGTCTGATCTCTGTGATATGGGCCTGCGCTTTGATCTGACCTTGCCGCTGAGCCGTTTTTACTCAAACAATGCCGGTGAGCTGGAAACGCCTTTTAAAGCCATCCAGATCGGCAACGTGTTCCGGGCGGAGCGCCCGCAGAAGGGGCGTTACCGTTCCTTCAAGCAGTGCGATATTGATATTATCGGCGATCCCACGGTATCGGCTGAGATGGAACTGATCAACACGACCTCCAAAGCACTCATGGCCATCGGCTTTGAGGGATTCACCATCAAGGTGAATGACCGCAAGCTGCTGAACGCCTTTATCGCAAAGGCGGGCTTTAAGGAAGAGGATGCAGGCTCGGTCTGCATTTCCCTGGACAAGGCGGATAAGATCGGCGCGGACGGCGTGAAGAAGGAACTTATCGAAAAGGGCTATGATGAAGCCATGGTAAATGCTTTCGTGGACGAGGCGGCCACCGTTACGCTGGACAACATCGGCGACAAGGTTGACGAGCCTGAGGCGGTGGCAGACCTGAAAAAGGTTATTGAAACCAGCGCTGCCCTTTCTGGCGGCAGGTATCAGGTTGTCTTTGACTTTACGCTGATCCGCGGCATGGGCTATTATACCGGCCAGATCTTTGAGGTGAGCTATGGGCCCTATGGCTTTTCCATTGCCGGCGGCGGGCGCTATGACAATATGATCGGCAAATACTCTAAAAACTCGGCTCCGGCGGTTGGCTTTTCCATCGGCTTTGAACGGATTGTCAATATCCTTCTGGAGGAACAGGCAGATAAGGCCGATGAAAACAAACGGCTCCTCCTGTTCTACGACGCGGGTAAGGACGCGATGACTGAGGTCATTCCCTACGCTGACAAGCTGAGGGCGGACGGCTATACGGTCAATCTGGTCGCCATGAAGAAAAAATTTGGCAAGCAGATCAATTATTACGAGGGCAAGGGCTACGGCGGATTCATGGTTTTTGGCAGAGACGAAGAAATAAAAGCATTTTAGCAGTTTAAGGGCGTGGCTTTAGCACACGCCTTTCTCAGTTTTAATGCAAAAAATAAATGAACGGTAAGGAAAATTATGAACAGACAAGTACATCTGATCGCGACGACAGCTTTTGGGCTGGAGAGCGTGGTAAAGGATGAAATTAAACGCCTGGGTTATGAGATCGAGGCGGTTGAAAACGGGCGGGTTTATTACACCGGTCCTCTTTCAGCCATTCCGGAATCCAATTTATGGCTGCGGTGCGCAGACCGGGTTCTGCTGAAAATGGGGCAGTTTCGGGCGGAAACCTTTGATACGCTCTTTGAAAAAACCAAGGCGCTGCCCTGGGAGGACTGGATTCCGGTGAAGGGGGTCTTTCCAGCGGCCAAGATCACCAGCGTAAAATCCAAGCTTTTCAGCAAATCGGACGGACAGCGGATTGTGAAAAAGGCAGTGGTTGAGCGGCTGAAAAAAGTCTACAATGTGGGCTGGTTTGAGGAAACCGAAGGTAATTATCCCATCCACATCCAGATTTTGAAAGATGAGGTGGTTTTGTCCATTGACACCAGCGGCTCTGGCCTGAACAAGCGCGGCTACAGACAGTACGGCAATGAGGCGCCGCTCAAGGAAACCATTGCCGCGGCACTGGTTTATCTGTCGCGCTGGCAGCCCCACCGTGTTTTCCTTGACCCGCTATGCGGCTCTGGAACCATTGTCATCGAGGCGGCCTTGATGGGGAAAAACATCGCGCCGGGGTTAAAACGGAACTTTGCTTCTGAGGAATGGCCGGCGATACCAGCCCGACTGTGGGAGGAAGCGCGGGAAAATGCCCATGCGGCTGTCAATGACCGTGAATTCCGCCTTCTGGGGTCTGACATTGACCCGGCGGCGCTGAAGCAGGCGCGTATCAACGCAGAGCTGGCTGGCGTGAGTGGCTATGTGGCCTTCGAGAAGATGCCCGTGCAGTCCGTCGCCACCAAAAGACGCTACGGGGTCATTGTCACCAATCCGCCCTACGGCGAGCGCATCGGTCAGGAAAAGGAGATTCAGGCACTCTACCGCGACATGGGCGAGGCGTTTTCAGGCCTGGAGGACTGGTCCTACTTTATTATCACCGGCTATCCGGAATTTGAGCGTTATTTCGGCAAAAAAGCCACGAAAAACCGCAAGCTCTACAACAGCACCATCAAAACCTATTTTTACCAGTATTTCGGCCCGCTGCCGCCCAGAAAGCGGCGCGAGGAGGCAGAGGACGACCGGTAGATTTTACCGGTCGTGAGAGATGTTTAATCCAGCATTAATGATTCAATGTTAAAATAAAATAAAAATAAGCAGGTACAAAATGAAAAAGAATGATCGTAAAAAGCCACGGAATGACCGTGGGCGGGAACAGAAAAAGGAAAGCTATCACCGGGCGGACCTGAAGCGGCGCGACACGCGCAGACAGGACGATGAAGGGGACGACAGCTTTGTGATCGTGGGCAAAAACCCCGTGATGGAAGCGCTTCGCTCAGAACAGCAGATGGATAAGCTTCTGATCCTCAAGGATAACAAAGACCATGTGCTGGGCGACATTGCCGAAAAGGCACGCAAGCGGGGTATTGTGGTCCAGAGCGTTGAGAAGGTCAAGCTGGAGGGGCTGGCGGACGGACAGCCGCACCAGGGCGTGGCAGCGATGATGGCGCCCTTTCCCTACAGCAGCATCGAGGATGTGCTGGCAAAGGCAGACGCTAAGGGTGAGGAACCCCTTGTGGTGATCTTAGACCACCTGACCGATCCGCACAACCTGGGCGCGATTATCAGAAGCGCCAACCTCTGCGGGGTACACGGGGTCATTATTCCAAAACGCCGGTCGGCGAGCCTGACAGCCGTATCGGTCAAGGCATCCTCGGGCGCGGTGGCCCATACTCCCATTGTCAAGGTCGGAAACCTGACCCAGTGCATTGATGAGCTCAAGGCAAAGGGCTTCTGGATCATGGCAGCGGATATGGACGGCGCGCCTTACTACAAAAACGATTTTAAGGGCAAGCTGGCCATTATCATCGGCAACGAGGGCAAGGGCATCAGCCCCAATGTGAAAAAACAGTGTGATTACAGTGTTTCGATTCCGCTTTACGGCGATATTGATTCTTTTAACGCGTCGGCCGCAGCGGCCATTATCCTGAGCGAGGCGGCCAGACAGCGCCACCAGTAGGGGCGGTCTGCTTTGAACCGTACCGCGGCGGAGCGCAGGATTATGCAGAATGAAGGGAGGTGTCAAAATTGAAAACCTATCTGATTGTCGACGGCTACAATGTGATCCACCATTTGGCTGAGATGAAAGGGCTGACCGATTTTAGCCTGGAGGAGGCCCGGGAGGATCTGATCGAGCAGCTGAACAGCTACAGCGGGCTGATGGGCTATGAGACGGTTTTGGTTTTTGACGCCTATTCCCAGGAAAACGCCTCGCGGCGCGAGGAGATACGGGGACGCATCAAGGTGGTCTTTACCGAAAAAAACAAAACCGCCGACACCTATATTGAAAAACTGGTATTCAGCCTGCCCAGGCCCTACACGGTCAAAGTGGTTACCTCGGACTATACACTCCAGCGTGTGGTGCTGGCAAACGGCGGGGAGCGGGTGCCGTCCCGCGAACTGATTCAGGCCATGGCTGAGAGCGCGAAGCAGGTCAGAAAGCAGTACCGCCAGAATGAGAGCGGTACCCGCAACAAGCTGGAGGATTACATGGACGACGAGGTGCTGTCCGTTATGAAAGAACTGAGAAAAGGAAATGTGGAGGATTGATGGACAAGGATCTGGAACTTGTGAAAAAAGCCCAGGGCGGCGATAAGGAAGCAGTGGTGACCATTGTGGAAAAATACCGCTGTGTGGTGACGCAGAAGGCCCGGCCTTTTTACTACATCGGCGGCGACCAGGAGGATCTGATCCAGGAGGGCATGATCGCACTGCTGGGCGCGATCTGGGATTACCGTGAGGACCGGGGTACAAGCTTTAAAACCTTTGCCGGCCTGTGTGTGGAAAACCGTATAAAAAGTGTGGTCACAAAAGCGAAACGGCCGAAGCACAGCCCAATGGGCGATACGGTCTCCCTGTATTCACCCATTTCAGAGGACGATCCGGAGACCACGCTGCTGGATCTGGTGGCCTCCACCGCGGCGCTGGACCCTGATGAGGAGCTGGTGACCCGTGAGGCTGTCGAGCATTTCAGCCAGGTGGCTAAGAGTGAGCTCTCAGAGCTGGAAAAGCAGGTGCTTTATTTTTACCTGAAGGGCGCGTCCCACCAGGAGATCAGCGATAAGATCGGCCGGTCGAAAAAGGCTGTGGACAACGCGATCCAGCGTATCCGAAAAAAAATCTAAAAATTTTAATAAAACCCCTTGACTATCCTATCAGAATAGAGTATCATATAGAAGCTGTCGATGTTGAGTCCGAATTTGCGAAGCGAATTTGGCAGCACGCATAGAGCGTGCGGTAACGAGACAAACGCAAATGACACGGAAATTCTATTGAATAGTTATATAATTTCCGAAGCATTTGTGATCCTTCTATGGGGAGATGCCCGAGTGGCTAAAGGGGGCGGACTGTAAATCCGTTGACTGAGTCTACGATGGTTCGAATCCATCTCTCCCCACCAACGTTTTGTCCAAATTTACGGAGTAAATTTGGTAGTGCGCATGGAGCGTTAGCGGGCGCACGGCAACAAAACTAACGCAGATGACGAAGCAATTATCCGATAAGGATAATCGAATTGCTAAGGAATCTACGATCCTTTATACATGCCCTTGTAGCTCAGTAGGTAGAGCACCACCATGGTAAGGTGGGGGTCTCCGGTTCGAATCCGGACAAGGGCTCCATACACAGAGATTTAAGCAGCTTTTAGAAGCTGCTTTTTTTATGCCGGTCGTCTATTTTGGCGACCGGTTTTTTCTTGCCAATTTTCTGTTTGGGCAGGCTTTCCGCTGCTTATCCGGGAAACAGGAGATCACAGACTGGCATGGGTTAGGGCAAGACTAAATGGGTGCAAAGACACAAACTAAGAGCAGAGTGTGAACATTTCACAAAAAATCACACCGATGTCACATTTTCGGCGTGACAAGTTTTTTTGGGAATTGCGGTTACAGGCAAAAGACAGTATGATTTAAGGACGATTATCAGAAAAGAATGTCTTTTAAATATTCTTGTTTATGAAGACAGCGGCGTTGTTAAATGATATTTTTTAAAGGAGAAATTAAATGAAACAAAGAAATTCCACTAAGATAACGGGTTCACTGTATCTGCTGGCCTGCCTGATTCTGCTTTTAGGCTTTTCGCCCTTTACGGTGGCCCAGGCCGCCACGGACAGCCCCACCTCCTATCAGGTTGTGTTTGACCCCGAGGATGGGAGCAGCTACAAGGACTGGCATAAGGTGACCGTACCGGAGGGCGGAAAGATAACAGATAGGCCCGCCGATCCCCAAAAGGAAGGGTTTGTTTTTGAGGGATGGGCATACGCATATGAAGAAGACGGCAGCCCAATGTTGTGGAACTTTGAGACGGATGTTGTGAGTGAAAACACCACTTTATGGGCGGTCTGGGGAAAAACCTGCCAGGTCGTATTTGACCCGGAAAATGGGACGGGCTACAGTGACTGGTATAAGGTAACCGTTCCAGAGGGCGGAAAAATAACGGATCAGCCTACCGATCCTCAGAAGGAAGGGTTTGTTTTTGAGGGATGGGCGTACGCATACGGTGAAGGCGGCAGCCCAATGTTATGGAACTTTGAGACCGATGTCGTGAGTGAAAATACTACCTTATGGGCAGTCTGGGAAAATGGAACCATCGTTGCCTTTGACCCGGATGACGGAACGACAGAGTATCCGGATTTTTATAAAACAGTTGTCAAACCCGGGGACAAAGTGACAGACATCCCCGCCGATCCGCAGCGTGAAGGATACGTCTTCGGAGGATGGGCATACGCGTATGATGAAAATGGAAAGCCTCTGCTCTGGGATTTTAACCGCCCGGTCGGGGACGAAAACATGACGTTATGGGCAGTGTGGAACAAGGCTTACCTCGTTGTATTTGATTCGGAAAACGGAACGGAATATAAGGACTGGTTTAAACTGACGGTGTCCGAAGGCGGCAAAATTTCAGTTAAGCCGGACAACCCGGTAAAGGATGGTTATGTCTTTAATGGATGGTACAGCCATCTGGATGCTGACGGCAAGCCTGTTTACTGGAATTTTGATAAAGATGCGGTGACCGGCAACATGACGTTATGGGCATCATGGAGCAGAGAAGATAACGGTAATCATGCCACAGGAGGCAATGGGACGGCAGGAGCAGACAATAACAGCGCTGGAAATATTCAGGACAAGACAGATACATCCGGCAAGAACCCGACGACTGGTAATGAAGGCAATTACTTTTTAGGCTTTTTGGCAGTCCTGGGCGTCCTGTCCTTTGGGACGCTTGCTCTGCTGAAAAACCAGAGATAACAACAGGCCATTGAGAGGTGATGAATAAGAAGAAAGCAAAGGCCTGGAGAGCTCCGAGGGAGACTGTGTGAGCTGTTGGGTTGCGGTCTGTGACCAGGGATAAAATGCCTTTGATAAATGGATTGGGAGAAAAGCGCAGGTCTGTGTTTAAAAAGGGCAGACGCCGGGTATAAATATTTCTGAACACACAGACCTCTTATTTTAACGAACAATTCACTCTCCCAATTTTCTCTCAGAAAGCCCCGGCCACCGCAGGCCGGGGCTTTCTTCAGCGTGTCAAAAACTTGAGAGACTGCGCCTTTTATCCAGATAACAAAAAAGATCCAGACGCTGGGGTAAACGGACAGGAATTTTGCCGCGCGATAGGGATAGCCGGACACTGGCGGGATCAGGCATCCACTTTAGTGAAGAAGATATCCTTGCGGGGCAGTGCCCGCAGGACGCTTTTTCTTTCTTAAGGAAAAAGGCATTTACTTAAGGTGATTTGACAAAGGGCGTCGGGTGGGTTATACTAAGAGTGTATTTAAGAGAGTATCAATTGATTTCACATATTTTTGCAAGTCGTTTTTGTCTACTTAAGTTCAATGTAAGCTTGGTGACAAGAGGGTTTGCAAAAATATGTGTTTTTTTATTTTACGATTGCGAATATAATATAATTTCTAGGAGGTACCACAATGAATAATGGTACAGTTAAATGGTTTAATGGCGATAAGGGTTTTGGTTTCATCTCAAGAGAAGACGGTGACGACGTATTCGTACACTTCTCATCCATCGTTGGCGATGGCTTCAAGACCTTAAATGACGGCGACAAAGTAACCTTTGACACCGAACAGGGCCCGCGCGGCCTGCAGGCTAAGAACGTCTGCCTGGCATAGTCTGCCAGCAATCAATCGAATTTTAAGCCGGATGCTTCCGGCTTATTTTTTTTATCCCAATTTTATTTAAGTTTTGGAACAAAAAAGCTTGAAACCCCCCGGATGCTATTGTATAATATGCTGAGTGAAGCCGTCCAGAATATGGAAAAAACGGCGCGCATCAAATCGTATCTATTTAAATTAATTTATAATCTTTAAGGAGATAACAAAATGGCTAAAGAAAAATTTGAAAGATCCAAACCACATGTTAACATTGGTACCATCGGTCACGTTGACCACGGTAAAACAACATTAACCGCTGCAATCACCACCGTATTAAACAAACGTTTCGGAACCGGTGAAGCTGTAGCTTTCGACAACATCGATAAAGCACCAGAAGAAAGAGAACGTGGCATCACCATCTCAACCGCCCACGTTGAATATGAAACCGACGCACGCCACTACGCGCACGTTGACTGCCCGGGCCATGCCGACTACGTTAAAAACATGATCACCGGCGCAGCCCAGATGGACGGCGCGATCTTAGTTGTATCCGCAGCCGACGGCCCAATGCCGCAGACCCGTGAACACATCCTGTTAAGCCGCCAGGTAGGCGTACCTTACATCATCGTATTCTTAAACAAAGCCGACATGGTAGACGATGAAGAATTATTAGAACTGGTCGAAATGGAAGTTCGTGAACTGTTAGACGAATACGAATTCCCAGGAGATGACACACCAATCGTCGTAGGATCCGCTTTAAAAGCATTAGAAGATCCAGACGGCGAATGGGGCGACAAGATCGTTGAACTGATGAAAGAAGTTGACGCATACATCCCAGAACCAGAACGCGACACCGACAAACCATTCTTAATGCCAGTGGAAGACGTATTCTCCATCACCGGCCGTGGTACCGTAGCAACCGGTAGAGTTGAACGCGGGATCGTACACGTAGGGGACGAAGTAGAAATCGTTGGGATCCACGAAATTAAGAAAACCGTTGTAACCGGGATTGAAATGTTCCGTAAGCTGTTAGATGAAGGCCGTTCAGGCGACAACATCGGCGCGTTACTGCGTGGGATCGACCGTACCATGATCGAACGTGGACAGGTACTGGCAAAACCAGGCTCCATCCACCCACACACCCACTTCACCGCCCAGGTATACGTTCTGACCAAAGAAGAAGGCGGCCGTCATACCCCATTCTTCGATGGCTACAGACCACAGTTCTACTTCAGAACAACCGACGTAACCGGTAATATCAAACTGCCAGAAGGCGTTGAAATGGTTATGCCAGGGGACAACGTAGAAATGGAAATCACATTGATCACCCCAATCGCGATCGAAGAAGGTTTACGTTTCGCGATCCGTGAAGGCGGCCGTACCGTTGGTTCCGGAGCCGTTGCTAAGATTATCACAGACTGACGCTGAGTCCAAATTTCTACGAAATTTGGTAGGACGCAGTGGTTGAGCCGTGAGGCGAATGCGTCTGGCAACGAAGCTAATGCAAATTTTTCAAAAATCATCCGAAAGGATGAACAGGATTTTTGAAATAATTTGTAAACCAATTTAGAAATTAATTAAAAATTAAAAGGATCGGGCTTATCGCTAAGCCTGATCCTTTTTTATTTTTTTCTCCATCCTCACATGCCCGATCCCGAGCTCCACAAAGGGCTCGCCCACGGACGTGTACCCCTGCTTGCGGTAAAAGGCCTCGGCGGTCTGCCGCGCGTTGAGAACAATGCGGGTAAAGCCCTGGGTGGCGGCAAAGCTTTCGGCAAAGGCGATGAGCCTTGCGCCGAGGTGCTGCCCCTGCAGGGCGGTATCCACAGCCACCTGGCGCATCTGGAGGGTGGTGCTGTCCCTTGGGATGAGCACCAGCACCGCAGCCAGCTCAGGGCCTCTGAAGATGCCGAGGTGATAATTATTTTTTTCGTCGCTCAGGTCTTCGTCATAAAGGCTCAGACCCAGGGGTTTCCGCAGCAGCCGGTCCCGGAGGGCAAGGGCCTGGTCGTAATCCTCAGAGCCGTAGGCGATGATTTTTCGTAGGGTTAAATTTGAAAACATGATGATCTCCTTTGATGATAAGGTGTTTTTATTATACCACAGTGCCCGGGCGGTTCATAACGCAAAAATCAGACAGCGGCCCATGCGTTATGAGAAAGGGCTGGAACCCGCATAAACAAAGGGCTTGAGAGCACAAAAAAGTCATAAAGCCATAACGCACATAACCCTGTGCGTTTTCAGCCGCAGAAAGGGGCAGCGGGTGAGGGCTATAATGGAGAATGGAAAATTCAGGAACGCTTTCGCCTTTGGCTCAGGCGATTGAGAGGGCGGCAGCGGCAGTTTCAAGTTGTAAAGAAGTGCTGCGGTCTGAGACTGCGCCTTTTATCCAGATAAGAAAAAAGGTCCAGGCGCTGTAGGTGACGGTCTGGAATCGTACCGCTTTATCGGATGCGCCGGACACTGGAGAGAGAAGGTGTTTACTTTCGTAAAGAAGATATTATTGTGAGCGCAGTGCCCGCAGACCGCTTTTTTCTTCCTTAGGTAAAAGGCTTCGTCTCTTGAGGCTTTTGACATGTTGGTAGGACCGCAGGCCACATTTCGTCAAATCGGCTGAGACTGCGCCTTTTATCCAGATAAGAAAAAAGGTCCAGGCGCTGTGGGTGAGGGTCCGGAATCGTACCGCTTTATCGGATGCGCCGGACACTGGAGAGAGAAGGTGTTCACTTTCGTAAAGAAGATATTATTGTGAGCGCAGTGCCCGCAGACCACTTTTTTCTTCCTTAGGTAAAAGGCTTCGTCTCTTGAGGCTTTTGACATGTTGGTAGGACCGCAGGCCGCATTTTGTCAAATCGGCTGAGACTGCGCCTTTTATCCAGATAAGAAAAAAGGTCCAGGCGCTATGGGTGACGGTCCGGAATCGTACCGCTTTATCGAATGCGCCGGACACTGGAGAGATAAGGTGTTCACTTTCGTAAAGATGATATTATTGTGAGTGTGGTGCCCGCAGACCGCTTTTTTCTTCCTTAGGTAAAAGGCTTCGTCTCTTGAGGCTTTTGATATGTTGCTGGCCTCAGGCCGCATTTCGTCAAATCGGCCTGAGGCAGACTTGTACTTTAATTCTCCATTTTTCATTTACTAAAACGGCCCGGGTTATGTGCGTTATGGCTTTATGACTTTTGGGGGGGCTGAAACCCTGTGTTTATGCGGGTTCTGGCCTTTTCTCATAACACATTGGCCGCCGCCTGATTTTTGCGTTATGAACTTCTGGGGTCTGGAGCCTGGGGACGCGTTACTGTGCGGAAGTGTTATTTCTTAAAACTTTCTTAAATGTAAACGTCTTTTCACGGCGCACTAAAAAAAAGATGTTTATTTCCTTAAAAAGCTTGCATCCCGGCGTCTTGGCATGTATAATAGACAAGGTTGACTATCTGCGATGAGATGGGAAGTTGCTGTTACTAATTCAGGTAATTCCCATGGAGTATGTCACGATCACAGAATCGGACGACAACCCCTTGAAACCGGCTGTTTCAGGCCGCTTTTTTTAAAAGTCTTAGAATGAAACACCCGGCTGAGTTGACAAGGCGGTTGACGTACCTAAATGCTATTGCAAAAAACATACAAGGAGGTAAATTTAGGTATGGCAAAACAAAAAATTAGAATCAGACTCAAGGCTTTTGATCATCAGTTACTGGATCAATCAGCTGAAAAAATCGTTGAAACAGCGAAGAGAACAGGTGCGAGTGTTTCTGGCCCTATTCCGCTTCCGACTGACAAGGAAATCATCACGATTTTAAGAGCGGTTCACAAGTACAAGGATTCCAGAGAACAGTTCGAAATGCGCACACACAAACGCCTGATCGACATCTTAAATCCGACACCGAAAACAGTAGACGCCTTAATGCGTTTAAACCTGCCAGCAGGCGTTGATATCGAAATTAAATTATAATTTTAGTCAACCACACACAATATTATGATCGCCCGGCGATCCAATGATATAGGAGGAAAAAATTGAAAAAAGCAATTATCGGCAAGAAAATTGGTATGACTCAGATTTTCACAGAAAACGGTACGGTTATTCCGGTTACTGTTGTGGAAGCGGGTCCATGTGTTGTCGTCCAGAAGAAAAATATGGACGTTGACGGTTACGAAGCAGTTCAGCTCGCTTACGGCGATGTGAAGGAAAAAAGAGTAACCAAACCTTTAAAAGGTCATTATGACAAACACGGCGTTGAATATAAAAAAGTCATCCGTGAATTTAAATTAGACGATTACGATGCTTTTGAAACAGGACAGGTCATCAAGGCTGACATGTTTGAAGCAGGCGACAAGGTTGATATCTCCGGCAAATCCAAAGGTAAGGGTTTCCAGGGCGTTATCAAACGTCACGGCCAGTCCAGAGGACCGATGGCTCATGGTTCCAAGTACCACAGAAGCCCAGGCTCCATGGGTGCTTCCGCTTACCCGGCCCGCGTTATGAAGGGTAAGAACTTACCAGGTCAGATGGGGAATAAGAATGTTACTGCTTTAAATCTGGAAGTTGTTCAGGTTTCTGCAGAAGACAATATTCTGCTCATTAAGGGTGCTGTTCCCGGTCCTAGAGGCTCACTGGTTTCCATCAAAAGCAGCGTTAAAGCATAGAATATCTTAGCTTGAAAGGAGGAATTCAAATGCCAAAAATGGACATCTTAGATGTAAAAGGAAATGTCGTTGGTGACGTGGAACTCAGCGAAAGAGTTTTCGGGATCGAACCCAACGAACCGGTTGTACATGAAGTAGTCGTAGCACTGCTTGCAAATAAACGTCAGGGCACTAAAGGCACCTTAACCCGTTCCGAGGTCAGAGGCGGCGGCAGAAAGCCTTGGAGACAAAAAGGAACTGGCCGCGCCCGTGCCGGCACAAGCCGTTCTCCGTTATGGATTGGCGGCGGCGTGATCTTCGCTCCGAAATCCAGAGATTACAGCAAGAAGGTTAACAAAAAGGTTCGTAATCTGGCCATGCGTTCTGTTTTCTCAGCGAAAGCTCAGGACAACGAATTAAGAGTTTTGGATCAGCTGACAATGGATGCGCCGAAGACCAAGGAAATGGTCGGCATCTTAAGCGCGATTAACGCGCCGAAGGCTCTGATCGTAACCATGGAAAAGGACGACGCGGTTGTCCGTTCTGCAAACAACATCCAGAAAGTAGCGACCACAACGGTCAGCGAACTGAATGTTTATGACATGTTAAAATACGACGTTCTGGTCATGACCAAGGACGCTTTAGAAAAAATTGAGGAGGTATATGCATAATGAAGAATCCTCGCGATATTATCATTCGTCCGCTGATCACTGAAAAGAGCATGGATGATAGTGAATTCAACCGATATACTTTCGAAGTCGCTAAGAATGCGAACAAAATCGAAATCAAAAATGCCGTTGAAGAAATCTTCGATGTGAAGGTCGAAAAAGTTGCGACCATGAACATGAACGGTAAAATGAAGAGAATGGGCCGTTTCGAAGGCAGAAGAAAAAACTGGAAAAAAGCCATCGTTAAACTGACTGAAGACAGCAAGGCCATTGAATTCTTCGAAGGCGTATAAGCCTAAGACCCGATAAGCATTTAACACTACAGGAGGTTTGCGAATAATGGGTATTAAAAAATACAAACCGACGTCCCCTGGACGCAGAAATATGAGCGTCAATACATTTGACGAAGTAACAAAAAAAGAACCAGAAAAATCCTTATTGACTCCTTTAAAATCCAAAGCTGGTCGTAACAACTACGGTCGTATCACCGTAAGACACCAGGGTGGCGGAGCCAAGAGAAAATACAGAATCATTGACTTCAAGAGAAATAAAGACGGTGTGCCGGGCAAGGTTGCCGGTATCGAATACGATCCGAACCGCAGCTCCAACATCGCGCTGATCCACTATGTTGATGGGGAAAAACGTTACATCATCGCGCCTTTAAAATTAAAGGTTGGCGACACCATCGTCTCTGGTCCTGAAGCAGACATTACCATTGGTAACTGCTTACCGCTGAAGAACATCCCTGTTGGTACCCTGGTACACAACATCGAATTAAAAGCAGGCAAAGGCGGCCAGATGGTTCGTTCTGCCGGTGCTTCCGCTCAGCTGATGGCCAAGGAAGGCAACTACGCGACACTGCGTCTGCCATCTGGTGAAATGCGCCAGGTGCGCCTGGAATGCCGCGCTACCGTCGGTACTGTTGGTAACTTAGACCACCAGAATGTCCGCATTGGTAAAGCGGGCCGTAAACGCCACATGGGTATCCGCCCAACGGTTCGTGGTTCTGTTATGAACCCGAATGACCATCCACACGGTGGTGGTGAAGGCCGTGCTCCGGTTGGCCGCTCTGGCCCAGTTACGCCTTGGGGTAAACCGGCACTTGGTTATAAGACACGTAAGAAGAATAAACCTTCCGATAAATATATCGTACGTCGTCGTAACGTGAAATAAGCATAGGAGGTTAAAATATGAGTCGATCTGTAAAAAAAGGACCTTACGTCAGCGAAAAGCTGCTTAAAAGAATAGAAGAAATGAACGAAAAAGGCGAAAAGAACGTGCTGAAGACTTGGTCAAGAAGCTCCACTTTATTCCCACAGATGGTTGGACACACCATCGCTGTTCATGACGGTAGAAAGCATGTGCCTGTATATGTCACTGAAGACATGGTTGGTCACAAACTCGGCGAGTTTGCGCCCACAAGAACCTACAGAGGCCATGCCGGCGAAAAGAAAACAAAAATGAAATAGCCAAAAGGAGGGTGCAAAGTGGAAGCAAGAGCTACAGCTAAATATGTACGTGTTTCATCCAGAAAGGCTAAATTAGTGGCTGATTTGATCAGAGGTAAAAGCCTCGGAGAAGCCTTAAGTATTTTGGCTTTAACACCGAACAAAGCCGCGAAAATCACTGAAAAAGTCGTAAAATCTGCCTTAGCAAACGCGGAAAATAACCATAACATGGATCCTGAAAAATTGTACATCGATCAGATCTACGCCGATCAGGGACCAACCTTGAAAAGATACAAAGCTGGCCCGCAGGGACGTGCTTTTCCAATTAAGAAGAGAACTTCCCACATCACAGCTGTTTTAAAAGAATACGAAGTACAGGAATAGGAGGAATCAGGTTTGGGTCAAAAAGTTAATGCACACGGCTTACGTGTGGGCGTGATTAAAGACTGGAATGCAAAATGGTATGCAAATGACAGAGATTTTGCAGATTGCTTAATTGAAGATCACGATATTCGTAAATACATCAAGGCCAGCCAATTCCAGGCGGGCATTTCCAAAATCGTTATCGAACGTTTCGGTAACAAGATTAAAATCCACATTCATACTGCTAAACCCGGCATGATCATCGGCAAGGGCGGTGCTGGTATTGAAGCGCTGAGATTAGAACTTGAAAAAATGACTGGCAAAACAGTCTTCATCAATATTGTAGAAGTTAAGAACATCGATATGGATGCTCAGTTAATCGCTGAAAACATTGCAGGTCAGTTAGAAAGAAGAATTTCTTTCCGCCGTGCGATGAAACAGTGCATGCAGCGCACCATGCGCGCAGGCGCTAAGGGCATCAAAACCATGGTTGCTGGCCGTCTGAACGGTGCTGAAATGGCCCGTACAGAAGGTTACGCTCAGGGGAATGTGCCAATGCAGACCCTGCGTGCCAATATCGACTACGGTTTTGCTGAAGCCGACACAACCTATGGCAAATTAGGCATCAAGGTTTGGGTCAACAAAGGTGAAATCTTAACAGGACGTGAAAACATCTTAGCCGTCAGTGAGGAAGAAGATTCCAGAGGCAAAAGAAACAATAACCGTCGTAAAGCTCCTAGAAAAGAAGCAAACTAAGAGAGGAGGACATACAATATGTTAATGCCGAAACGTGTTAAACGTAGAAGAGTACATAGAGGTCGTATGAAAGGCCAGGCTACCCGCGGTAACAAAATCACCTACGGTGATTACGCGATCCAGGCCCTGGAACCAGCATGGATCACAGCCAATCAGATTGAAGCTGCCCGTGTTGCCATGACCAGATATATCAAAAGAGGTGGTAAGGTTTGGATCAAGATTTTCCCGGACAAACCGGTTACTGCCAAACCAGCCGAAACGCGTATGGGTTCCGGTAAAGGGGCTCCAGAATACTGGGTGGCCGTTGTAAAACCAGGCCGCGTATTATTCGAAATCTCAGGTATTCCTGAAGATGTCGCAAGAGAAGCGATGCGTCTTGCTCAGCACAAGCTGCCGATCAAAACCAAGTTTATCACTCGTGCAGCACAGGAAGAAGTGGGTGAATAAGTATGAAAGCAAATGAATTAAGAGAATTAACTAACGTAGAATTAGAAGGCAAGCTTGGAGATTTAAAGGAAGAATTATTCAACCTGCGTTTCCAGCACGCTACCGGACAATTAGAAAATCCGATGCGGATTAAAGAAGTAAAGAAAACATACGCACGTATCAAGACGATTATGCAGGAACGTGAAGCAAAATCGGCTGAAGCGTAAAAACAGGAGGTTTAGCTGATGGAACGTAATGATAGAAAAACCCGTGTTGGTCGCGTCGTCAGTGACAAAATGGACAAAACCATTGTTGTTGCCGTAGAAACTTTTGTAAAACATCCTCTTTACAAGAAAAGAGTTAAGAATACAGTTAAGTTTAAAGCTCATGATGAAAATAACGAATGTGGCATTGGCGATACCGTTAAAATCATGGAAACAAGACCACTTAGTAAAGATAAACGCTGGAGATTAGTTGAAATAGTAGAAAAGGCATTATAAGATTTAATGCCCGGAAGGAGGTATTTCGGATGATTCAACAAGAAAGTAGATTGAAAGTTGCTGATAATACCGGTGCAAAGGAATTGTTATGCATCCGAGTTCTCGGTGGTTCAGGAAGACGTTATGCCAACATTGGCGACGTGATTGTATGCGCTGTAAAAAGTGCTGCTCCTGGCGGAGACGTTAAAAAAGGTGACGTTGTAAAAGCGGTTGTTGTTCGCTCAAAACGCGGTGTACGCCGTGATGACGGAAGCTATATCAAATTTGACCAGAACGCAGCTGTTTTGATAAAAGATGATAAAAATCCAAGAGGAACCCGTATCTTCGGACCTGTTGCGAGAGAGTTAAGAGACAAGAAGTATATGAAAATTGTATCTTTGGCTCCTGAAGTACTTTAATTAGGAGGTGACCATATGGCTAACAAGATGCATGTAAAAAAAGATGATATTGTCCAGGTAATTTCTGGTAAAGATAAAGGCAAAACCGGTAAGGTTTTAGCAGCTTTCCCTGATGAAGGAAAAGTACGTGTCGAAGGTGTCAACATTCTGACCAAGCACAAAAAACCATCCCAGGCAATGCAGCAGGGTGGTATTATCCGCGAAGAAGGCAAGATTGACGCTTCTAACGTATTGTTAAACTGTGATAAATGCGGCCGCGGCGTTCGTACCGGCGTACAGATCACAGAAGATGGTAAAAAAGTAAGAGTCTGCAAGAAATGCGGACAGGTTCTCGATAACTAATCTGGGGAAGGAGGCACATTATGGCTAGAATGCAAGATAAGTATCTCAACGAAGTCGTACCGGCTTTGAAAGAGAAATTTCAGTATAAAAATGTAATGGAAGTTCCTAAACTGGAAAAGGTTGTAATCAACATGGGTTTAGGGGACTGTAAAGATAATTCAAAGGCTCTGGAAGCTGCGGTTATTGACTTAGGCATCATCGCCGGCCAGAGACCGATCGTTACCAAGGCTAAAAAGTCAGTTGCAAACTTTAAGGTAAGAGAAGGACAGAATGTCGGCGCTAAAGTGACCTTAAGAAGCGACAGAATGTACGAATTCTGCGACAAGCTGTTTAACATCGCTCTCCCTCGCGTAAGAGACTTCAGAGGTTTATCCAACAAGTCTTTTGACGGCAGAGGCAACTACGCATTCGGTATCAAGGAACAGTTAATCTTCCCTGAAATTGACTACGATAAAGTAGAACAGATCAGAGGGATGGACATTATGTTCGTAACCACGGCTAAAACTGACGAGGAAGCGCACGAACTGTTAAGCTTACTCGGCTTACCGTATGCTAAATAAGGAGGCTCGTTACAATGGCTAAAAAAGCAATGAAAGAAAAACAGCAGAAAAAACAAAAATATTCGTCACGTGAATACAACCGTTGTCGGATTTGCGGGAGACCACATGCTTACTTAAGAAAGTTTGGTATCTGCAGAATTTGTTTTAGAGAATTGGCTTATAAGGGAGAAATTCCTGGTGTTCGTAAAGCCAGCTGGTAAGTACGGCTTACACAAACGAAAAGGAGGCACTAAGCATGACAATGACTGATCCAATTGCAGATATGCTGACAAGAATCAGAAATGCAAACAATGCAGGTCACAAAACTGTAGAAATGCCGGCTTCCAAAGAAAAGAAAGCGATCGCTGAAATTCTTTTGGAAGAAGGTTATATCAATAAAGTAGATTTCATTGATGATGACAAACAGGGCATTATCAAAATCACACTTAAATACGGCGAAAACAAGAGCAAGGTTATTGCTGGTTTAAAGAGAATTTCAAAACCAGGCCTGCGTGTTTATGCTGGGAACAACGAAATCCCAAAAGTATTAAACGGACTGGGTGTAGCAATCATTTCTACATCTAAGGGCGTTTTAACCGATAAAGAAGCTAGAAGAGCCGGCGTAGGCGGCGAAGTAATCTGTTACGTCTGGTAACAAATTAACAGGAGGTATACGAAAATGTCAAGAATCGGTAAAGCTCCAGTTGCCATTCCCGCTGGTGTCGAAGTCAAATTAGATGGACATACCTTAACTGTAAAAGGGCCTAAAGGTCAACTGGTTAGAGAGTTCCATCCTGATATGATTATCGAAATTGAAGATAACGAAGTGATCGTTAAAAGACCATCTGAAAATAAAGAGCACAAATCCTTACACGGCTTAACCCGTGCGCTGATCGCCAACATGGTAACCGGCGTCAACAGCGGATTTGAAAAAGTCCTTGAAATCAGTGGTGTTGGTTACAGAGCTGAAAAGAAAGGCAACAAACTGGTCATGAACCTTGGATATTCCCATCCTGTCGAAATGGAAGATCCTGAAGGCGTTGAGACCGTTTGTGATGGACAGACTAAAGTAATTGTCAAAGGCATCAGCAAGGAAGCCGTTGGCGCACATGCTGCCAATATCCGTGCAAAGAGATTGCCTGAACCTTACAAGGGACATGGTGTTAAGTACGCGGACGAACATATCCGTCGTAAAGTTGGTAAAACTGGTTAATCATTAACGGCTATGCCCGACAGGTAAGAAAAAGGAGTGAATCTGAATGATTAAAAAAATCAATAAAAACGAATTGCGTTTGAGAAAACATTTGAGAGTCCGCAAAAAAATTGCCGGAACAAATGAAAGACCTCGTCTGAACGTATTCAGAAGCAATAAAAATATGTACGCACAGATCATTGATGATGCGAAAGGCGTCACCTTGGTTTCTGCTTCCACCCTTGACAAAGATCTGAGAGACCAGATCGAAAAAGGTGGCGGAAAAGCCGCTGCAAAAATGGTCGGCGAAGCCATTGCCAAAAAAGCACTGGCAGCGGGCATTGAAGATGTCGTATTTGACAGAGGCGGTTATATCTACACTGGAAGAGTAAAAGAATTAGCAGACGGCGCGCGTGAAGCCGGATTAAAATTCTAAGTAAAGGAGGTCGCTTGATGCAGAGTAATAAAATTGATCCGAACACATTGGATTTACAGGAAAGAGTTGTTACCATCAACCGTGTAACCAAGGTTGTAAAAGGTGGTCGTAACTTTAGATTCAGTTGTTTAGTGATTGTTGGAGACGGAAACGGCTATGTAGGTGTCGGCAAAGGGAAAGCAATGGAAATTCCAGACGCCATCCGCAAGGGTATCGAATCCGCTAAAAAATCATTAATCAAAGTACCACTTGTTGGAACAACCATTCCGCATTTAGTACAGGGCGAAGATGGCGCCGGCAAAGTGCTCTTAAAACCTGCCGGACCTGGTACCGGTGTTATCGCCGGCGGCGCTGTTCGTGCTGTATGCGAATTGGCCGGAATTAAAGATATCAGAACGAAATCTTTAGGAACTAATAATGCCCGCAATATGGTCAACGCTACAATGGAAGGGTTAGCGCGTTTAACCACTCTTGAAGAAGTAGCAGCCAAACGCGGCAAAACACCTGAAGAAATTTTAGGTTAGGAGGCGTTCATCGTGGCGAAACAATTAAAAATCACACTTAAGAAAAGCATCATCGGTCGCAATCAGAGACAGCGTAAGACGATTGAAGCCCTGGGTCTTAAGAAAATCGGACAGACTGTTGTTCATGATGACACCCCTCAGATTCGCGGCATGATCCACAAAACAGATTTCATGCTCGACGTTGAAGAAGTATAGGAGGTGTACGATGAGATTACATACCTTAAGACCTGCAGAAGGCTCTAAGAAAGATACCAAGCGTAAAGGCCGCGGTACCGCAACCGGACAGGGTAAAACTGCCGGCAGAGGTCAGGACGGCCAAAAATCACGTTCAGGCGGCGGCGTACGTCCGGGCTTTGAAGGTGGTCAGATGCCACTGGCTCGCAGACTGCCAAAACGTGGTTTCTCAAACTATCGTTTCAAAAAAGAATACGCCATCGTAAATGTTGGCGAATTAAACGCTTTTGAAGAAAATACTGTAGTAACACCTGAGTTATTATTAGAATATGGTTTCATTCGCAAATTAAAAGCTGGTGTAAAAATTTTGGGTGAAGGGGATTTGGAAAAAGCTTTAACCGTTAAAGCGAACAAAGTCAGCAAGTCTGCTGAAGAAAAAATCCTTGCCCGAGGAGGAAAGGTAGAGGTGATTTAGATGATTTCTACTTTGAAGGATGCATGGAGAATTCCGGATTTACGACGCAAGATGATCTATACGATCGCGCTTTTGTTCGTTTATCGTCTGGGTTCTTTTATTCCCGTCCCTTACATTGACACCGCGCAGCTTGCGAACCTTGTTAATGATGGCGGAATTTTTGGATTGTTTAACATCATTTCCGGGGGGAACTTTGGTAATTTTACGATTTTTGCCATGAGCATCACCCCTTACATCAATGCATCCATCATCATGAATCTTCTAGCATTTGCCATACCAGCATTAGAAAGATTACAAAAAGAAGGCGAAGAAGGACGTAAAAAAATTGCCCAGTACACCCGTTATTTAACCATTGTACTGGCAATTATCCAAGCCTTGGGGATGAGTTTATCCTATGGTGGACTATTAACCGAAAAGAATGCCTTTACCATTTTCGTTGTTGTGCTCTGTATTACAGCAGGAACAACCTTCCTGATGTTCTTAGGCGAACAGATCACAGAAAACGGCATTGGCAATGGGATTTCACTGATTATCTTTATCAGTATCATCTCCAGAATTCCAAGTGCGATCGTACAGATTTATGAATATGTACAGGTCGGAACCATGTCGATTATTGCGGTTATTTTACTCCTCATCGGCATCATCGTCGCAACGGTTGCCGTTGTGGCCGTTACCGAAGGACAACGTAAAATACCTGTCCAGTATGCAAAGAGAGTGGTCGGACGTAAAATGTACGGCGGACAAAGCACCCACATTCCGCTCCGCGTGAATATGGCAGGCGTTATCCCCATCATTTTCGCCAGTTCCTTAACCCTCTTCCCGGCAACTTTAGCACAGTTTTTCCCGAACTCCGGCTTCTCAGCCTGGATATCTAAATACTTTGCTTGGGGCGCACCGGTAACAACCATTATTTATATCGTTTTAATTGTAGCGTTTACCTATTTCTATACAGCTGTTACCTTCAATCCATTCGATATTGCAGATAACATCAAGAAACAAGGGGGTTATGTGCCCGGTATAAGACCAGGTAAGCCAACCGTTGAGTATTTATCCCGTATTATGAACCGCCTGACCCTTTTCGGTGGGATTTTCCTCGCGTTGATTGCGATCATTCCAATCATCATCGGGAATTTTATGGGCGGCGTCAGCTTACAGTTCGGCGGTACAAGCTTACTGATCATCGTTGGTGTTGCACTGGAAACCGTTAAACAAATCGAGTCAGAAATGACCATGCGGAATTATCAAGGATTTTTAAAATAGTAAAAACGGAGATAAGAAAATGAGAGTTGTATTATTAGGACCTCCGGGTGCTGGAAAAGGTACACAGGCAAAGGGCATCGCGAATGCCTATGCCATTCCTCATATTTCCACTGGAGATCTTTTCAGAGAAAATTTAAAAAATAAAACACCGCTCGGAGTCAAGGCACAGTCCTATATGGACGCCGGGAAACTGGTGCCGGACGAACTTGTCATCGCATTGGTAGAAGACCGGATCGAAAGAGACGATTGTAAAAATGGTTACCTGCTCGATGGTTTCCCAAGAACCGTCGCACAGGCAGAAGCACTGAAAGCATTTAACGAAAAAATGGGTCATCCATTGGACTTCGCTGTGAACATTTCCGTTCCTTCAGACATCCTGGTTGACCGGATCACCGGAAGACGCAGCTGCCCAGCATGCGGCGCGACCTACCACATCCGGTACAACGCACCAAAGACCGAAGGTATCTGTGACAATGACGGGACAGCCTTAATCCAGAGAGATGACGATAAACCGGAAACGGTAAAAACCCGTATTGACGTATACGAAGAAGAATCCGCTCCTTTAGTAGGCTATTACGACAAGTTGGGTAAACTGGTGACCATCGACGGTACCCAGTCTCCTGCAGAAGTTGCAGAAGCGATCAAAGTTGCGCTTGGTGGTGCCCGGTAATATGATTACCATAAAATCACAAAACGAGGTTGAAGCGATGCGGCGCGCCGGCAGAATTGTTGCCGAGTGCCACGAGCTCATTCAATCAAAAATAAAACCGGGTATGACAACCCTGGATCTGGACCGGATCGCTGAAAAGTTTATCCGGGAACAGGGTGCGTACCCAACCTTCCTGGGTTACCAGGGCTTCCCAAATTCCATCTGTGCTTCCGTTAACGAAGAAGTGGTTCACGGCATTCCCGGGAACCGCAGGTTAAAGGAAGGAGACATTATCGCCGTGGATCTCGGCGCGACGTTGGACGGTTACGTCGGCGACGCGGCCAGAACCCATGCGGTCGGTAAAATCTCCGAGGAAGCGCAGCGACTCATTGATGTAACCAGAGAGTCCTTCTTTAAGGGCATCGAGTATGCCCGAGAAGGTTACCGCCTGTCAGACATCTCCCATGCGATACAAGAAGTTGTGGAAGCAAACGGGTTCTCAGTGGTAAGGGACTATGTGGGACATGGCATCGGACGCGAAATGCACGAAGATCCGCCCATTCCAAACTACGGTAAACCCGGTCACGGGCCTAGATTGCGTCAGGGAATGTGCCTTGCCATCGAGCCGATGGTCGATGTGGGGACTTACAACGTAAAACTTTTAGCGAACGACTGGACCGTTGTGACTGCGGATGGTTCCTTATCCGCTCACTATGAAAATACAATTTACATTACAGGCAAAGAAGCGCCTGAGATACTCACGATGCTTTAAGGGTAATGAAGATGGATGATTTAAAAGTGGGACAGATTGTCCGGCCATTAGCCGGACGGGATAAAGGCCAGGTCATGGTTGTCTACGAGATTCTGGATCAGAACTACGTAACGATCTGTGATGGAAAGCTTAGAAAAGTAAGTAACCCCAAAAAGAAAAAAGTCAGGCACCTGGCAAAGACAAACCAGATCGTCACAATATTGCATGAGAAATTGAAAAACGGTGATAAAGTAAACAATGCCGAAATCAGAAAATGTCTTGAACCATTTTTAGGCGAGATTGATGACGGTAAAAGTGAGGAGGTTTGATCAATGGGCAAAAAAGACGTGATTGAAGTCGAAGGTAGAGTGATTGAGGCTTTACCAAATACGATTTTTTTAGTAGAATTAGAGAATGGACATCAGATAACAGCGCATATTTCAGGAAAATTAAGAATGAACTACATTCGGATTTTACCTGGAGACAAAGTTATGTTAGAATTGTCCCCATATGATTTGACCCGTGGGCGTATCGTATGGCGGGGAAAAGGCAGATCATAAAGGAGGAAACAAACAATGAAAGTAAGACCATCAGTAAAACCGATTTGCGAAAAATGCAAAATCATTAAGAGAAACGGTCGTGTAATGGTAATTTGTGAAAATCCTAAACACAAACAGAAACAGGGTTAATAAAACCCTTTGGACTAAAACAAGCGTGCGGCCGCGGCAATTAATCCGTACGCATGATATAGAGGCACAGGCCTGATTGCATAACCCACAAGGGGTCTGTCGAACATGGGACTAGGAAAAATAAGCAAGGAATCCGGGGTTCCAGGTCATCATATACATGACCAATAAAATTTAGGAGGTACTAACCATATGGCAAGAATTGCCGGCGTCGATTTACCCAGAGATAAAAGGGTAGAAGTAGGCTTGACCTACATTTATGGAATTGGTCGTCCAACTTCCAATAAGATTTTAAAAGAGTTAAACATTAACCCTGATACCAGAGTTAAAGACTTGACTGAAAATGAAGTTAACGCATTAAGAAACATTCTCGATGAAAAATACACCGTAGAAGGTGATTTGCGTCGTGAAGTTAATTTAAATATTAAACGACTGATCGAAATTGGTTCCTACAGAGGTTTAAGACACCGTAGAGGTTTACCTGTCCGTGGACAGAAAACCAAAACCAATGCCCGCACCCGTAAAGGTCCGAAGAAAACAGTCGGAAGAAAGAGTAAATAGGAGGTTGAATCATGGCTAAGAAAGTTATCCGTTCTAAGAAAAGAAAAATCAAAAAGAATATTGAACGCGGCCAGGCCCACATTCAATCTTCATTCAATAACACCATTGTGACCATCACTGACACTGCAGGAAATGCCTTATCTTGGGCAAGTGCCGGAGAATTAGGTTTCAGAGGTTCCAGAAAAAGCACACCTTTCGCAGCTCAGATGGCTGCTGAACAGGCGGCAAAGCTTGCAATGGAACACGGTTTAAAGAGTGTTGAAGTAATGGTCAAAGGACCAGGTTCAGGTCGTGAAGCAGCGATTCGTGCCTTACAGGCAGCGGGCCTTGAAATTACCCTCATCAGAGACGTAACCCCAATCCCGCACAATGGCTGCCGTCCGCCTAAACGCAGAAGAGTCTAATAGGAGGTGTAAAGAATAGTATGGCAAGATATACAGAAGCATCATGCCGTCAGTGCAGACGTGAAGGCATGAAATTATACTTAAAGGGTGAAAGATGTTATTCTACAAACAAATGCGCGTTTGAAAGAAGACCGACACCACCAGGACAGCATGGTAAAAGACGTACAAAATTATCTGAATACGGCTTACAGTTACGTGAAAAACAGAAAGTTAAAAGAATCTATGGCGTTCTGGAAAAACAGTTCGCACATTACTTTGATTTAGCTGAAAAACAGAAAGGGATTACCGGTTCTAACCTGTTAGAAATCCTGGAAACCCGTCTGGACAACGTTGTTTACCGTCTTGGCTTAGCAACTTCCAGAAAAGAAGCCCGTCAGCTCGTACAGCACGCCCATTTCCTGATTAACGGCAAAAAGGTCAACGTACCTTCTTACCTGGTTAAGGAAGGCGACACCATCGAAGTAAAGGCAAAAAGCAAAAAATCACCTAAATTTAAAGAAATTCTTGAAGCAACTGAAAACAGAGCTGTTGCTCCTTGGTTATCAGCAGATTTGGATACTTTAAGCGGAAAAGTTATCGGAAGACCGACAAGAGAAGATATTGATGTTGAAATTGCTGAACATCTAATCGTCGAATTGTATTCTAAGTAATAGGATAAAATGACAATGAGACATTCGCCGGCGCTCTGCGCCGGTATGCGTAACCCTCACGTTATGGAACTGAAAAATTTAAATTTAGGAGGGTCAAGATTAAATGATCGAATTTGAAAAACCAATTATCGAAATCGTTGAAAAATCAGAAGATGAAACCTACGGCAAGTTTGTCGTCGAACCCTTGGAAAGAGGCTATGGTACAACCTTAGGCAACAGCTTAAGACGGATCATGCTTTCCTCCCTCCCGGGCGTTGCCGTTACTTCCGTTAAAATAGACGGTGTTCTTCATGAGTTCTCAACCATTCCCGGCGTACGGGAAGACGTTGTGGAAATTCTGCTGAACATGAAAGGTTTGGCTGCTGAAATCTTCTCAGACGAACCCAAAACCGTCCGTATCGAAGCAGAAGGCGAAGGCGAGATCACCGCTGGTGATATCATTACCGACGCCGATGTGGAAATCTTAAACCCCGACATGCACATCGCAACCCTGGCAAAGGGCGCAACCCTGAACATGGAAATGCGTCTGGAAAAGGGCCGCGGCTATGTCGCTTCTGATAAAAATAAATATCCGGGTATGCCGATCGGTACCTTACCGGTCGACTCCATTTTCTCACCAATCCGTAAGGTCAACTTTCTGGTGGAAAATACCCGTGTCGGTCAGATAACCGATTTTGACAAGCTGACCTTGGAAGTGTGGACCGATGGGACCACCACGCCCGAAGAAGCCCTGTCATTATCAGCAAAAGTACTGAATGAACATTTGAATCTTTTCATTGATTTAACCGACCACGCAAACAGTGTCGAAATCATGGTTGAAAAAGAAGAGAATGAAAAAGAACGCATCCGTGAAATGTCCATCGAAGAGCTGGAATTATCCGTGCGTTCAAGCAATTGCCTGAGAAGGGCAAATATTGATACCGTTGAAAAATTAACTCAGAAAACCGAAGAAGACATGATCAAGGTGCGTAACCTTGGCCGTAAGTCCTTAAATGAAATCAAGCATAAACTGGCTGAAATCGGGTTATCTCTGAGTCAAGAAGACGAAAAGACAAAGGAGTGATAGAATAATGGCTGGATACAGAAAATTAGGCCGCCCAACCGATCAAAGAAGAGCAATGCTCAGAAATCTGACCACTTCACTTTTAGAGCACGGTAGAATCGAAACAACCGTTACCCGCGCAAAAGAAGTAAAAAGAATGGCAGACAAAATGGTCACCTTGGGTAAAAGAGGCGACTTACATGCCAGAAGACAGGCGTTAGCATACATTACAAAAGACGATGTTGTAAAGAGCCTGTTCGATGAAATTGCACCTAAATACGCCGAAAGACAGGGTGGATACACACGCATCTACCGTGTTGGACCACGCAGAGGCGACGGTGCTGAAATGGCAGTAATTGAATTAGTATAACAAAGAATGGGATTAAGCCTTGCGCAAGGTTTAATCCCTTTTGACGATTTAGTCAAAAATTTTAAAATGCCATCGAAAATTAAGTGGGAGCACAGAGCGTGCCCTGCATTAAACAGAAAGAGAAGCTCATGGAAAAAATTATCGAGGTTAAAAACCTGTTCTATGAATACCCCAAGACCAATGAAAATGAAAACACCATCGCGCTGCAAGGCGTCGATTTCAGTATAGAACGCGGGGAGTTCGTGGGCATTATCGGCCATAACGGCTCCGGTAAGTCCACCCTGTCAAAGCTCCTCAACGCCATCATTCAGCCAACAGACGGCGACGTCGTCGTGAATGGAATGAATACCAAAGATCCTGAACACCTTTGGGATATCCGCCAGACCGCGGGCATGGTTTTCCAGAATCCCGACAACCAGCTGGTGGCCACCATCGTGGAAGAAGACGTGGCCTTTGGACCGGAAAACCTGGGCATACCGCCGGAGGAAATCCGCAGGCGTGTGGACGAGGCACTCGGCACCGTCGCCATGGAAGCCTACCGCAGGCAGAAGCCCCATCAGCTGTCCGGCGGCCAGAAACAGCGGATCGCCATTGCCGGCATACTGGCAATGGAACCCGACTGCATTATTTTTGATGAGCCCACCGCCATGCTCGACCCGTCCGGTCGAAAAGAAGTCATGCGGACCATCAAAAAGCTGAACGAAGAAAAGAAAATGACCGTGCTGCACATTACCCATTACATGAATGAGCTCATTGACGCAGACCGGATCATTGTACTCGATAAAGGAAAAATCGTCATGCAGGGCAGACCCAAAGAAATCTTCCGGCAGGTGGACAAGCTGAAAGAAATCGGGCTTGATGTCCCGCAGATGACCGAGCTGGCCCACGATTTACGCCAGTCCGGCTACAATATTCCCGACGATATCCTTCATATCGAAGAAATGGTGAATGCCCTATGCCACTAGAAATACGACATTTAGATCATACCTACTCCGAGGGCTCACCCTTTGAGTTTAAGGCACTGAAAGACATCAACCTGAACATTGAGGACGGCCAGTTTGTGGGATTAATCGGCCACACCGGCTCCGGAAAATCCACTCTGATCCAGCACCTCAACGGGCTGCTTCAGCCCACAGGCGGCACCGTCCTGTTTAACGGGGCAGACATCTTTAGCGAGAAAAAGGAAGCCCTGATTCAGATCCGCCATAAAATCGGACTGGTTTTCCAGTATCCCGAACACCAGCTGTTCGAGGAGACAGTGGAAAAGGACGTGTCCTTCGGCCCCAAAAACCTGGGGCTCGACGAAGCAGAGATCAGCCGGCGCGTGAAGCACGCCATCAAAATGGTCGGGCTGAACTATGAAAAAGTCAAGGATAAGTCCCCCTTTGAGCTGTCCGGCGGGCAGATGCGGCGGGTCGCCATTGCCGGCGTCCTGGCCATGGACCCCGACGTACTCATCCTGGACGAGCCCACAGCAGGTCTGGACCCCAGCGGACGGGACGAGATTTTAAACCAGATCAAAACCCTGCATGAGAAAAAGAAAATCACCGTTATCCTCGTGTCCCACAGCATGGAGGACGTGGGTAAGCTGGTGGATAAAATCATCGTCATGCACGCCGGAGAGGTCGTCTTTTTCGACACCCCGGCCAAGGTTTTTACCCAGATCGACACCCTCGAGTCCATCGGGCTGGCAGTACCCGAGGTCACCTACCTCATGCGTGAGCTTAAGAAAAAATATCCGGATATCCGTGAGGATATCTTTACCGTCGAAGCCGCAAGGCAGGAGATCGAGCGGGTAGTGAGGAGAGAAAGCGATGTTTAAAGATATCACCATCGGACAGTACTATCCCACCGATTCCATCATTCACCGGCTCGACCCCCGGACCAAGATCATTTTTACCTTTGCCTACATTGTCATGCTCTTTGTCGTCAACAATCTGTGGGGCTATATTGCAGCCTTCGCGCTGCTGGTCGGCATCATCATTGCCTCCCGGATTCCACTGTCCTACATTGTGCGCGGGGTTAAGGGGCTGATCTTTATCATCCTGCTGACCGTCATTCTCAACCTATTTATGACGCCGGGGACTGAAATCGCCAGCCTTGGACCGCTGCATATTACCATGGAAGGGGTAAAGGTCGCCGTCTTTATGGCCATGCGTCTGATTTTCTTAGTCGTCGGCACCAGCATCATGACCCTGACCACCTCACCCATTGACCTGACCGACGGCATGGAGTTCTGTATGAAGGGCATTCCTTTTGTGCGCCGTTATGCCCATGAGCTGGCCATGATGATGTCCATCGCCCTTCGGTTTATCCCGACCCTGATGGAAGAAACGGACCGGATCATGAAAGCACAGAAGGCCAGAGGCGCCAACTTTGAGACCGGCAATATCATTTCAAGGGCCAAAGCTCTGATCCCCATACTGGTGCCGCTGTTCATCAGCGCCTTCAGGCGGGCCGATGAGCTGGCAACCGCCATGGAAGCGCGGTGCTACCGGGGCGGCGAAAACCGCACCCGTATGAACCAGCTGAAATTTGCAAAGCGCGACGGTTTTGCGTTCGCCATGATGTTCGTCATGATTGCGGTCTTTATCCTGTCGCGGTTGATTACCATACCGCTGATTTTTCCAGCGTGATCATAGAAACATCCAGGACCGGTAAAATCTGCCGGTCCCGATTTATTTAAAGGAATCATACCATGAAAAATATCCAGATGATCATCGCCTACAAAGGCACCCGCTACGCCGGATGGCAGCGCCAGCCAAATGTCCTTACCATCGAGGAAGTCTTAACAGGCGCCATCGAGGCCATAACCGGCGAGACCGTCACCCTTTACGGCTCCGGCCGTACCGACGCGGGCGTCCACGCCCTTGGGCAAAGCGCAAACTTCCATACCGAGAGCCGGGTACCGCCGGAACGTTTTGCGGCCGCCCTCAACACCAAGCTGCCAGAGGACATTCGTGTGCTGTCAAGCTGTGAGGCCCCAGAAGGCTTTCACAGCCGCTATTCGGCAAAAGGCAAGGTGTATACCTACCAGCTCGATTTAAATCCGGTTTCAAGCCCGTTTTACGCCGAATACAGCTGGCATATTAACTATCCTGTGGATGTTTCCAGAATAAAGGCGGCGTCAGCGGCCTTTTTGGGTGAGCACGACTTCCGCGGCTTTATGGCTGCCGGCAGCAGCGTCAGGGGAACCGTCCGCACCGTCCGTGCCATTACCTTTGAGCAGGATGGGGCGCTGCTGCGCATGACTTATACGGGCAATGGCTTTCTGTACAACATGGTCCGGATCATGACCGGCACCCTGGCGGAAATAGGAATGGGCAGGATAAAGGCTGAAGCGCTGCCGGGAATCATCACCTCCTGTGACAGAAAACAGGCCGGAATGACCGCGCCGCCCCAGGGCCTTTTTCTGCGGGAAGTGCTGTATTGAAAAAACATCAAAAAAGCCTGAAAATTAAGCAAAAAAGAATTGACACACCAGGTGAGATGTAATAGAATATAGCGTGGACGTTATTGTATCACTAGCCCCGATACATTGATGAACGTGTTCCGGTAACCCCCACTTTTACCGGAAAGACACTATAGATTAAACATAGAATAACTGAGTTTTTTAGAAGAATGAAGGAGGAGCTTGAGATGAATTCAAACGCAACAAAAATGCCAAAATCTCATGAAATAGAGCGTAAATGGTACGTTGTTGACGCCGAAGGAAAAGTATTAGGCCGTTTAGCAACAGAAGTAGCCAACATTTTAAGAGGAAAGAACAAACCATATTTTGCACCACACGTAGACTGCGGTGACTTTGTGATCATTATTAATGCCGACAAGATTGTATTAACCGGTAACAAATTAGATCAGAAATTATACAAAACTTATTCCGGACATCCAGGTGGATTAAAGGAAGTAACATACAGAAAATTCTTAGCAGACAAACCAGAATTACTGGTTACCAAAGCTGTTAAAGGCATGGTTCCCCACAATAAACTGGGCAGCCAGATCATGACCAAATTAAAGGTTTATGCAGGCAATGAACATCCGCATGCTGCACAGCAACCAGAAGCTTTAGAAATTTAATGCTAAGAAGGGAGAAAAAATAGAATGGCAAAAGTACAATATTTTGGAACAGGTAGAAGAAAAACCTCTGTCGCCAGAGTTCGTTTATTACCAGGCGAAGGCAAATTCGTCATCAATGGCCGCGATATCGATGAATACTTCGGTATGGAAACTTTAAAAGTGATCGCAAAACAGCCATTAACCTTAACAGGAACCACTGATACTTTTGACGTAATCGTCAATGTATACGGCGGCGGCTTCACCGGCCAGGCTGGTGCAATCCGTCACGGTATCGCAAGAGCTTTACTCGAAGCCGATGCCAACTTAAGACCAGAACTGAAAAAAGCCGGTTACTTAACCCGTGACCCAAGAATGACCGAAAGAAAGAAATACGGTCTCAAAAAAGCACGTCGTGCGCCACAGTTCTCCAAGAGATAGATTTTACACTTTTTCGAGGAATTGTTTATGGCTGGGTTTTGTTGTAAAGGCCCGGAAATACAAGGTTTATAGACGTTGTGAAAAGTTGTCAGCTGCATTGGATTTTTGATGGTATGCAACACAAATGCAACAAGCATGCAACATTAGTATTAGATATTCAGGACATTTTCCAGGACACGGTTCTTTGGAAAATGTCCTTTTTATATTTTGTTGATGGCATTGACCAGTTCCTGGGGATCAAAATGTGTATATACTTTTTCACTCAAGGACATTGCGCCAGAATGTCCCACAATTTTCTTTATAATTGTTTCATTGACATTCGCTGCGGCCAGAAGTGAAATGCAGGTATGCCTGCAGCAGTGGGGTGTCTGATCCCAATTGAAATTGTCCATAATGGGCTTGAAATAACTGTCATAGTAATTTCGATATTTAAATTGCTTACCATCCTCAGTATGAATAAGGTAAGGGCATTCAGGGTGATCTTCATACCACCATTGATAAAATGAAAAGACTTTTTCAGCAATAGGCACCTTGCGAATACCATTTTCCGTTTTTGAGTCTATAACATCAAAGAAACGTTTTTCAAGGTTAACATCTTCTTTTTTTAAATTTAAAAATTCTGATATTCTTACGCCATTATAAATAAGCATAAGAATAACTTGATAGTATCGATCATTCTCTAAATCCCAGAGAGTTTTAATCTGCTCATCACTAAATTTCTTGCGATTAAACTGGTTGGGATTTTTATCTTTATACTGCAAAATATCGACAAATTGTGAGTAATCTTTGTTGCAGATTTCATTCATTAAAGCATAATCATAAAGCTGATTGAACAAAACTTTTAATTTTCTCAAGGTTGGATAGTTCTTTCCGCAATGATCAATAATATACTGCAAATCGGACAGTTTAATCTCCTTAAAAACTTTGTTATACAAAGTGTCACACAGCTTGTAGGAAGCATTGTAGCCCTTAATATTTGATTCGGAACAGGTTGAAAATTTCTTTTCAGACCATTTTTCAAAAACTTCCTCAAAGGTTATCTTTGAAGCGTTGATGTCATAGGGGTTTTTATTGTAGTCTGCCAACATTTGAAGACCGTCCGCTTTTGTGGGAGCATAACCGATAATGACATATTCCTGTTTTTTCTTTTTTGTATCCTCATCAATTTTCCATCCGACTGTTTTTCGGACAATGTACGGCTTTCGGCGCTTGCCGGAGAGCTTAACGACACTGCCGTAACCATTTGGTAGCCTCATACATACCATTCCTTTCATAATAAATTTTATGTTATAGGACAAGCGTCCTGATAACAGCCTTAAGCTTATTCATCATGATTATCGGATTTATCCGTTAAAAGTGAATCTGAATAATGAGCTAATTTTTTCTCCTGCCATTCTGTATAGCTTTTTTTAGAAATCCAGTCAGTTTCTAAGAGATCGCGATGATTTTCGTAGTCTTCTAAAATTAGACAAATGGAAGAATTATGTTTATGCTCTTTGTCCTGCCCGTCAAAAACAATTGAGCAACTCCATTTGCCATCTTTTTTTGGCTTTTTTATGTCAAGGTCAAAATGCACTTCTTGTTTGTCATCTAACTGAAACAAAAAATTGATTAAATCGGCAACACATGTGACTTCAATATTACTTGTTGAATAGTAACCTAATAGATAGGCAGGGCTCGTTTTTAAAACTTTGGCAATATCATTGATTGTTGCAATGTTGAGCTCAATTTCTCCGCTTTCGTATTTTTGAACCGTCCGTAATGACTTGTTAAGAGCATCGGCGAGATCTGTTTGACTCAGTTTCAATAATTTGCGGGATTCCTTAATACGAGCTCCAATTTCTTGAGATTTACACATTTTCTTAATCCTTTCTTAAATAAATGTATTTTGAGACAATCTAAAGGTCTTTAAATGTAAAGTGATCACTTTACATTTATATTAACACAAAGAAAAACGAATTTCAAGTACATATTATGAAATAAAAATACATAATTATATTGACTTGCCTTAAAGATATGTATTATAATTTCATTATACGAACTAGAATGCATATAAATAAGGAGGATAAACATGCAGATCGATTTAATGAAGTTTCAGATTTTAATGGCTCAGAAAAATTTTAATATTTCTAAATTGGCAGAAGAGAGCAATGTTTCCAGACAGACGATTTCCTGTATTAAGGCCGGGAAAAGCTGTACACCTATTACAGTGTGTAAACTGGCGAAAGCTCTTGACGTTGAGATGGAAGAAATTTTAAAGGAGTGAGGGAAAATGTTGGATTATCAGAAATTATATGTGGAATTGCCAAAATTTAAAGGGCGAAACGTTCCGATTACAGAGATTGCAAAAGTTATGGGTAAGGATGCCCAGTATATTCGTATCGGATTACAGCAAGGAATTTTCAAATTTGGTTATGCTTTTAAGCTTAAGGATTCATCCGAATATAATTATTATTGCCCTGACCGTAAGGTGTGGGAGGAAACAGGCTATTTTAACGAGGAGGGATAATATTGGATGAGAAACGATCAGATGCAAATTTGAAAGATTCACAGGAGCTTAAGCTTGTACAGCTGTCTGAGATACAGGCAGAGGAAGTCGAATGGCTTTGGTATCCTTTTATTCCTTTTGGGAAAATCACTTTATTACAAGGGGATCCGGGATGTGGCAAAACATTTCTTATTTTAAAGTTAATCGCATTATTGACACGCGGTTTGTCTTTGCCGGAATGTAAGGGAGAGCCTTTGCCCCCCTTTAATGTTATTTATCAAACCGCAGAAGATGGGATAGCAGATACAATCAAACCCCGTCTGGAACAGGCAGGGGCAGATTGTGAAAAAGTGTTTGTGATTGATGAAAGTAAAAATCCACTTTCATTTATTGATGCACGAATTGAGCAGGCAATTATTCAACAGAAGGCACGCCTTTTAATTCTAGACCCCTTACAGGCATATCTCGGTGAGATGGTTGATATGAATCAGTCCAATAAAGTTCGACCGCAGTTTGCAAGACTGGCAAGTATTGCAGAGCGGACAGGCTGTTCAATTATTTTAATCGGTCACCTTAACAAAAAAGAAGGCACTAAGGATTTATATCGCGCACTCGGTTCAATTGACATTGCGGCAGCTGTTCGCAGTGTCCTGCTGGTTACAGAAGCAATAGAAAATAAAGGGCGTAAAGTTCTGTTACAGCTTAAAAATAATTTAGCGCCAATGTGTCCCGGAATAGAATTTGAACTTGGAGAAGCAGTACACTTCTTGGGCTATACAGATATTCCTGCAGAAACTTTTTTGAAAGGAATGGAAAAGCTTCAAGAAAAATCACAAGCTGAAAAATTTAATAAAGCACTTAAACGGATTCCAGAAATTTTATCCGAGCAGTCAGATTTAAGAATGCCATCTACTGAGATAATTCAAAGACTGGTTGATGAAGGGATCGGGAAACGAACCGCAGATAAAGCCAAGAAAGAACTAAATATTCTATCAGCCAAAGAGTATAATATCTGGTATTGGTATCTGGATCATCCAGCCGAAAGTTAAGGATGCAAGGTTGTACGCTTCTATATAAATGCAATCTTAAAATACTTTGTTAAAGATTGCATTTTGTAAAGAGTGTGCAATCTTGCATCCTTTTCCAGAGATACAAAGAATAAAGAAGCAGCCAAATGTCACAGGGTGTAACAAGCATTGGCTTTGTGTTGCCACGCCGCCGAAACAGGGGGCAAAGCCCCCTGCAACCCCCATTTTATAAAAGGAGAATACCATGAGAAATCGAAGAGAAACCATTCAAATAAGAGTGCGGGAAGATGAAAAAAATCAGATCATTACCAATAGTCAAAAGTGTGGATTAAGCGTTTCCGAATACCTGCGGATGCTGGCCAGAGGGTATGAACCGAAGCCATTGCCCCCCATCCAATACAATGAAATGATGGAACTGTTATACGATATACGCTATGCCTTGGGCGATTATGACGCCCCAGAAGCCATCGCTGTTTTAGAAGAAACCCTGCTAGAAATGCACGCCGTTTTAGCCCCGGAAAGGAGAAAAGACAATGGCCATCACCAAAATCTGGCCCGTCAAGGACAGCCTGAACCGCGTCATTGAGTATGCCAAAAACGTTGATAAAACCGAAAATCCTGACTTCCTAAACGCCGATTTATACCAGGTGCTGCACTACGCAGCCGATGAAAACAAGACCAGATTTGAGCGACAATACTACGTAACCGGCATCAACTGTGCCGTGGAAACCGCCGGCCAGCAGATGCAGATCACCAAAGAAAGGTTTGGAAAAACAGGAGGAACCCTGGCCCATCACGCCTGTCAAAGCTTCAAACCCGACGAGCTTACCCCCAAAGCGTGCCACGCGATCGGGGTCAAGCTTGCACAAAAAATGTGGGGTGACAAATATGAAGTAATCGTGAGCACCCACCTCAATACCAACTGCCTGCATAACCATTTCGTCATCAATTCCGTCTCTTTTATTGACGGAAAGAAGTACAATGAACGCAAAGCAGAATACCAGCGGATGCGGGATACCTCCGACGCACTCTGCCGAGAGTACCATCTATCCGTGATTGAAAATCCCACAAAACGCAAACGGAGTCAAGGCCTTTACCAGGCAGAAAAGCGGGGAGAGCTGACACGCTATGCACTTTATCGCTCCGATATCGACGAAGCCATTGAACGCTCAATGACGATGAAAGAATTCTATGACTACCTGAGACGAAAAGGCTACCAGATTAAAGGAAAAGTCGATTCCTGCGCGCTGAAGCTGCCACATTATCCACGCTTCACACGCTTTAAAACACTCGGAGAAGCCTACTCCGTGCTGCAAATTCAGGATCAGATTTACCGGCAAAGAGGACCAGAAGTTCGGGAAAAAAGCAAAGAACCCATTTTATTCTTTGTGCCCACACCAAAGAAATTGCAGATTGAAGACATACTGGGGTTTGGTGAGGAGTTTCGAAAACTCCGCAACCTTTACCTGTTCTTCTGCTACCAATTGGGGATCTACCCCAAAAACAAAGGACAGGTTTCAATGAGCCCCAAGATCAAAGAAGAAGTGCGCCGCATGGAAGAAATATCCCAGCAGACCATCTTTTTATGCAAATATCAGATTGATACCTATGAACAGCTTAAGGAAAAAGAGGCAGAAATTCGTACAGAGTTGGATGCCTTGATCGACAAAAGAAAGAAACTTACAAACAAGATGCGGCGAGCTGCACCTGAGGAAAAAGAGACCTTAAGCCAGCAGAAAAAAGGTTTGACGGATCAGATTTCAGTACTTCGGAAAGATTTGAAGTTGGCACTTGGTGTGGAAAAACGTTCACTAGACATGGTCGATCGGATCAAAGCCACAGACAGGGCTATGAATAAAGAAAAAGAAAGTATTCATAGAGAAGATAGAATTCGATAAATGATGTTAGGAAAAAGTACAGCAAACAGGTTTGTAGATTTTTTTAGAATACTACTTAAAGGTTAGAAGATCTCTTGAGATTATTAAATTATTCAAAAAAATTAGATAGAATAGCCAAAAAGCGGGTTCAGATGAGCTCGTTTTTTTATTGAAATCAAGTAAAAAAAGCTCGCAGACCTTTGATAGTCTGCGAACTTTTTCAAAAAAATCCTTTAAGAAAATGATTTGTCTTTCAACTGCGTTATCTATTATAACATTTCCTCATTAAAAATCCATCCCCTTTTTTTAAATTTAAATAATTTTCTTTAAAATCATTTTATGTTTTTATTTTCACAATATTATTGTTTTTTAAAGCATTGTTTTTAAAAAAATGATTTGGTCAAATTCTGGTCAATTTTTTTTGGAAAGCAAGTACTTATGAGCATTTCAGATCTTTTCAATTTTTATTTCTATTTTTCATTATGGTCAAAACTCTGGTCATAATTCATTCAAACACTTATATTTTCAAGACTCGGGCGATTCGTTCGCAGACTATCAAAGGTCTGCGAATAAAAATGAGGTAAATTATGAGTGCCGGATACGCCATCACGACGTACAAAATACAGCTGAATTACAAGCATTTAGACTGGCTTAAACAGACCCAGTCTTTGTTTGATGCCGTTTTAGCTTTCTATTATCACTTACTTGAAGAGCAGTCTGAGGTTCTGGGACTGTCAAATCAGAATTTGCTGCGTCATCTGGAACTTCAGACCATAAAACAGCGTAATGGTAACCTACCTGAGATTCCTTTACCCTATGAAAAAGTACCGTTGTATTTTAGACGTGCGGCCATTAATTCTGCGATCAGCATGTTCCGAAGTTATCAAGGCAAATTAAAAGCTTGGGAAGAGGGAAAGATCAAGGGGAGTAAACCAAGCGCACCTAAACAACTGCATATGTCCATGCTCTATTATAAAGGCATGTACAAAGAGTTTAATGAAAAAAGCATCATTCTTAAATTATTCACAGGAAATTCCTGGGCTTGGGTGAAACATCGTTACACAGTCAGGCCATTTCCAGAAGATGCTGAATTGATGAGTCCAAGAATTGTAATGAATAAGAAAAAAGTCATGATGCACGTACCGGTAAAAGTGTCCGTGGAAGATATTCGAACAGCCAAAGAGCGGGTGGAACAAAACGAAAAATTTGTGTCCGTAGCTTTTACCATGTCTGACGCTTTAGCAGTTTGTACAACCTTTGAAGCTAACGGTAGAGCCATGCATCCTTATTTTATTAAGGGCGGTAAAGTTTTGGCACACCGTAGGAAGCAGCTCTTAGGTTATATAAAACGTGGAGGTCAGCATCAGAATAACAATACTGAAAAAGCCTATGCAAAATATTATGAAAAAATCACACGTCTAACAGATCACTTTGCACATGATGTTAGCCGGAAAATTGTGGATTATGCACTCAAAGAAGGCGCCAAACTTATTGTAATGCCTAGTTATGGAGATACCTTTGAAAAAGGCTCCTTGTTTTATCTTAAAACCAACAGCATGGAATTTATCGGGCGAAGAATCATCCGTTATACAACCTATAAAGCATGGCAAGCTGGAATCATTGTTCAGCATAACAGTGTAGGCAATGCTAAAAAAGTTTGCTATCAATGTGGCGCACCGATATATAGATTTAATACTGAATATCAAACGCCGAGCTTAAATTTTATAGGTGGGAAAAACTTTAAATGCCCTAATAAACACTGCGGCAGCACGGCACTGAACACGGCCCGAAATATCGGAAAAAGTTTTTACGAAACGTTTTATAAAGATGTAGCCTAAAATATAACATAAAAAATAGATGAATTATAATATATAACTGAAATTTTAAATCTATATTCAAATCCTATAAAGAAATTTATAGGTGTACTTTTCACCTATAGGGTCAAAAGTACAGGTTTAGCACCACCTGTTTTTATTTCACATCGCATTGTGCTTGTGTCTTTTCAATATGTAAAGAGGGAAAAACAATGCGATGAAAGTAAGGACTAAAGGATCCATTTATGGTCATGAGTGCTACGAGTTTTAAATTTAATCATAAGGAAATCTTGAAATGAACATAGCCTTTTCACCACCGGATATTCATCAGGAAGATATTGACGAAGTCATCGCAGCCCTTAAATCGGGCTGGATCACCACCGGCCCTCGGACAAAGGCCTTTGAAAAAAAGCTTTCAGAATACTGCCATACCCAAAAGACCGCCTGCCTTAGCGCAGCCACCACCGCCCTGGAACTGACCCTGAGAATCCTCGGCGTTGGCCCAGGCGATGAGGTCATTGTGCCTGCCTACACCTATACCGCCTCCGCCAGCGTGGTGGCGCATGTGGGGGCAAAGCTCGTGCTGGTAGACAGTGCTCCGAACGCTTTTCACGTCAATCCCAAAGCCATCGAAAAAGCCATTACCAAGCGCACCAAAGCCGTTATCCCCGTGGATATCGGCGGAGTCATGTGCGATTACGACGAAATTTTCGAAGCCGTCGAAGCCAAAAGAAGCCTGTTTAAACCCGGAAAAAACGACCTTCAGCAAGCCATCGGCCGGGTAGCCGTCATCGCCGACGGCGCCCACTCCCTAGGAGCACAGTACAAAGGCAGAATGAGCGGCGAAGTTGCCGACTTCACCACCTTCTCCTTCCATGCGGTCAAGAACCTGACCACCGCCGAAGGCGGCGCCGTGACCTGGAAACCCATCGAAGGCATCGATGATGAAACCATCTATCACCAGTTCATGCTCTGGTCCCTCCATGGACAGTCCAAAGACGCCCTGGCAAAAACACAAAAAGGCGCCTGGGAATACGACATCATCTATCCCGGCTATAAATGCAATATGACCGATCTGCAGGCCGCCTTAGGCCTGAAACAACTCGAACGGTACGACGGGATTATCAAGCGAAGAAAAGAAATCATTCAAAGATATAACGACGCATTTACAGACCTTCCCGTCGAAGTGATGCCCCACGACACCAGAGACAAATACTCCAGCGGGCATCTTTATCTCATGCGGTTAAAAGATAAAAGCAGCGATTACCGAAACGCCTTGATCACAGAACTGGCAGAGTGTGGCATTGCCACAAACGTCCACTATAAGCCACTGCCCATGCACACTGCCTATAAAAACCTGGGGTTTGACATGAAGCAGTATCCCTGGGCCTATACCATGTATAAAAACGAGATCACCCTGCCGCTGCATACCTGTCTGAGTGACGGGGAAATTGAATGTATTATAAAAAATATATTAAGGAAGGTAACAAATGGCTAATAATCGTTTATTTGATGATATTGTACAGTGGGATATAGCTAACTGGAAACGCGCAATTGAATTTTGGAATGAGTCAATAGATATTAATGATATTCAAGGAAAAAAGATACTCGAATTAGGTGCAAATAAAGGTGGATTGTCTTTATATTTTGCTTTAAATGGAGGCGAAGTTGTTTGTTCAGATTATATTCCAGAAACAATAGATGAAGAAGAATATTGGAAAGAGGCAAAGAAATTACATAAAAAATACGGAGTAGATAAAAGAATAACTTACCGAAATATTGATGCATGTAAAATTAATCAAAAAGAAATGTTTGACATAATTACGTTTAAAAGTGTCTGTGGTGCTGTTGGAAGAAATGGAAATATATCAAACCAAAAGGAAATGTTTGCCGGCATTTATCAAGCATTAAAATCTGGTGGATGTCTTCTTTTTTGTGATAATTTATCTGGGACTAAACTTCACAGAATGATGAGAAGTAAATTTTCTAAAGCATATAAAAATGGTTGGGAATATCTCAATTATAATAAATTTGATAGTCTTTTAGATGAGTTTTTTATTCAATATAAAAGTTTTGGTTTATTTGCTTGTTTTATAAAAAATAAATACTTAAATAAATTTTTTGGAAAAATCGACAAATTTCTTGAACATCTAACTGTTCCTGAAAAAAGATATATTGTATCTTGCATTGCTTATAAAGATAAACCTAAATTCAGATGATTGATAATATACAACCGAAAAGTATGTGTGTACTGATAGTCTATAAAAAATTTATGTGTGTACTTTTCATCTAAAGAGTCAAGGTACAGGCATAGCACCATCTTTTTATACCTATCTTTAAGATGTTTCTGAATGTTTAAATACATTTGATTTTATTAAAGTAAGGATAATAGGAACGCAATTTAATCAAGAGTGCTATTAGTTTTAGATAAAAGAATGCGCTTGAGTCAGTTTACAAACAAAATTGGGAAGAGCTAAAATTTTCTAATTCTATTTTGATCATTTGTTGTAAGTATAAAGAGCTCATGACAATGCAACCCGAAGATGCGCTGGTTACATCTGTAGAAATGTGAAAATTAGAGAGAGCACTTGAATTTAAACCGAATGCTGATTAGCGTACAGGTCTTAGGAGATTCACAAAGTAGTACAAAGAATTTTTAGCGTTTGATAATTGTATAAAAGATAGAGGAAAAATAGGACATGAAAAAGAAAATTGCAGTCGCTGGAACGGGTTATGTGGGACTCTCAATTGCAACGCTGTTGGCACAACACAATGAAGTCATTACCGTTGACATCATTCCAGAAAAAGTAGATCAGATTAATGCGGGTATTAGCCCAATTCATGACGATTTTATTGAAAAATTTTTAAAAAAAGAAACTCTTAGTCTAATAGCTACTCTTGACGGAGAAAGTGCCTATAAAAATGCGGAATTTATCGTTATCGCAGCACCGACAAATTATGACAGCAAAAAAAACTTTTTTGATACTTCTGCCGTCGAAGCAGTCATTGAGATGGTATTGAAAGTAAACCCTGAGGTGACAATAGTCATAAAGTCCACAGTTCCTGTCGGCTATACAGAAAGTATCCGAGAAAAATATAAGACTAAAAATATTATCTTTAGTCCAGAATTCCTGAGAGAATCAAAAGCGCTTTACGATAATCTCTACCCATCACGTATTATTGTAGGTTGTGATGACGAAAGTAAAGAAAGAGCAGCATCTTTCGCACAGCTGTTAGTTGAGGGTGCCATAAAAGAAAATATTGATGTTTTATTTATGGGTTTTACGGAAGCCGAAGCAGTAAAACTCTTTGCCAATACCTATCTGGCTTTACGTGTCTCATATTTCAATGAGCTTGATACTTATGCAGAGATAAAAGGATTAGATACCAAAAAGATTATTGAAGGTGTTTGCCTGGATCCACGAATTGGCGTGTATTATAACAATCCATCTTTCGGCTATGGTGGTTATTGTCTCCCTAAAGATACGAAGCAACTTTTGGCAAACTACCATGATGTTCCACAGAACATGATTTCTGCAATTGTAGAGAGTAATCAAACCCGAAAAGATTTTATTGCTGATCGGGTTTTAGAAATAGCTGACGCCTATGAAGCAAATGAGGATTGGAATAAAGGTAAGGAGAAAGAAGTGATCGTGGGGGTTTACCGCCTGACTATGAAAAGTAATTCAGACAATTTCCGTCAAAGCTCTATTCAGGGAATAATGAAGCGCATTAAGGCAAAAGGTGCAACAGTAATAATTTATGAACCTACCCTTAAAGATGGTGAAACCTTTTTTGGTTCAATAGTAATCAATAATTTAGGTGCTTTTAAAACTAAAAGTTCTTGCATCCTTGCGAATCGCTATGATCCTTGTCTGGAAGATGTGATTGAAAAAGTTTATACAAGAGATCAGTTTAGAAGAGATTAAAAAAGAGACTTAAGTTATAAGGAACATTAAAGATCATGTTTAGAGGTACAAAAATTAGATTGTTTGAGGAAAAAGTCTGGCTGTCACCCCCGATAATGTATGGAGGTGAATTGTAATATATTCAATGGGAATATGAAACAAATTGGATGTCTACTGTCGGAGAAAATATCGATGAAGTCAAAAAGCTAATTGTTGAAAAATTGGTATAAAGTACGTTGTTGCACTCTCTTCAGGAACTGCTGCCCTTTTATGAAGATGAAGATTAGTTCATGGGAGTATGGTATAAATGCAATATGACAAACATTATGGTCGCTACTGGGCTTCGGCAACCTTATTGCTATCCTGTTTTGTTTTTCCAGAGAGTAAAGATTATAAGTAAGTATGATGTGAGTTGTGCTGAATTTGGTTTCGCTATATGACTTATCATACTGACTTTATGGACAGTTTTAATTATCGCCATCTGATCCGTGACTCTGGAATAGATGATGTGGAACAGCGTAACGAGATTATTGAAAGAATGGAAGAGATGGGATTTAAAACAAATCTTTACTATAAGTCATAAGTCGTTGCCGATAATGACCGAATATAAAAGGTTGGGATAGAGAATTGAAAAATCTCCAAATGTGTATAATTATTATCATTATCATAATTTAATCACTTTATCGCGCCTCATAAAACTGAGCGATGAAGATGTTGAGTATATGTGTGATGTTAAAGGAAATTATTAAAACTACATAAGGTAAAGAATATGCTTAGAGAATGGGATGACCTGCCAAGATTCATGAAATGTGAAGAAGTCAGGGAATATTACAACATACTGGCACAGAAGAAAACCAGTCTACGATTGAAGAGAGGCTTTGATCTAGTAGTGAGCGGCATCATGCTTGTGGTTCTGGCAATTCCGATGGCATTCATCGCTGTTGTAATAAAACTGGATTCGAAAGGACCGGTCTTTTACAGGCAGGAGAGGGTCACAGCATATGGGAAGAAGTTCCGGATTCATAAATTTCGCACGATGGTGGATAATGCTGACAAGATAGGCGCAGCTGTCACAGTTGACGATGATAGTCGCATCACAAGGATTGGAGCAAAACTGAGAAATTTGAGATTTGACGAGTTGCCGCAAGTATTCGATGTGCTGGCAGGAGATATGAGTTTCGTCGGTACAAGGCCGGAAGCTGTGAAGTATGTAGAACAGTATAAGCCGGAGTTCAATGCCACACTACTTATGCCGGCAGGGATTACATCCGAAGCAAGTATTAGGTACAAAGATGAGTGTAAATTGCTAGATGCTGCGGGCAAGGTTGATGAGGTTTATGTGAACCAGGTATTACCAAAAAAGATGAAATGGAACCTGGAAAGTATTAGAAAATTCGGAGTTTTTCGAGAAATATTGACTATATTCCGGACGGTGTTTGCTGTTCTGGGAAAGGATTATAGCTGAGGGAGATTAAGATAATGGTAGATGGTATGGTTTCAATTATTATGCCTTCTTGGAATACAGCAAACTTTATAAGCGAATCAATTCAATGCGTTATAGACCAAACCTATACGAAATGGGAGCTTTTTATTGTGGATGATTGCTCGACTGATAATACTGAGGAAGTAGTTGCATCATTCAAAGACACTCGTATCAAATATTTTAAGAATGAGAAGAACAGCGGTGCAGCACTGACGAGAAATAAAGCTATGAGAGAGGCACAAGGCGAGTGGGTAGCATTTCTAGATTCAGATGACTTGTGGATGCCAGATAAGCTGGAGAAGCAGATAGCATTCATGAATACTCACGGGTACAACTTTTCCTATCATGAATACGAAAAGATAGATGAGCAGGATAAGCCATTGAATATCTACGTCTCTGGTCCAGACCTGATTAACAAGCACAAAATGTATAATTACGACTATATCGGGCAACTAACCATGATGTACAGTGCGAAGCACTTTGGCCTTATCCAGATAAAGGACATAAAAAAGAACAATGACTATGCAATTAGGCTTCAGCTTTATAAGAAGGACGGAACAGAGTGCCATCTGTTGAAGGAAAATCTTGCTAAATACCGCGTCAGAAAGAAGAGCATTAGCCACGATAAGCTAATTAAAAAGCTAAAGAGCCATTATGATCTCTTCCATTTGTGTGATGAAAAACCAGCACTAATAGCATTCTGGTATGCGTGTTGGAATATGTGGTACGGTTTAAACAAAAAAAGGAAGTATGAAAAAACATCCAATAGCTAGGTTTGTTTCTTGAAATCTTGAAACCTAAAAAACAGGCTTTGTCTGGATGTTATTGATGATGGGGATTGTTTATGGAAAGTGATAGCATTACAAAACTTGGAAATAAATCTATTGTAATTAAATTTTATGAGGCTGAACGATGGCTTTGGAACCATAAGCTACATTTCTTGGCCAAGATAGTCTGGAGACTCATTTATATATTATTTAATTGCTCAATTCCTCCTACAGCAGTTTTAGAAGGTGGTGTCAATATCGCACATGGAATAGGTATTGTAATACATCAAAATTCTGTTATTGGGAGTGGGACAAAGATATATCAAAATGTCACTATAGGGTCAGGAAATGGTCCGCGAATTGGACAAAACTGTATTTTGGGCTGCGGATGTTGTATTCTTGGAGATATTACAATAGGAAACAATGTTAAGGTTGGAGCAAATACTGTAGTACTTTATGATGTCCCCGATGATTGTACGGTAGTTGGAGTCCATGCAAAAATAATTTATAAATGATAGTAGAAAAGGCAGAAGGTAACTTATGAAAATACTGCATATAACTGCGATGGAACCATTAAGTCCAAATAGTGGTATTCCTGCTGTGCTAAAGCAATTAACGGACGCTCAAAACGCAATACCAAGTGTTGACTCCTTTGTACTTTCTTTGAAGGCGGAAGTAAATGAAATTGGCTCTCCATATTTTTTTTCCTTAGGGGAGAATTCGGTACGTGCTTTTCTTAATAACTATACACCTGATGTTGCAATACTTCACAGTTTTTTCCATGTGGAATATATTGGAGCAGTGCGAGCGTTAATAAAGGCTGGGATACAGTTTTATATAGAACCTCATGGTTCGTTCGGTCGTCAGGCAATGAAAAAATCTACTCTAAAAAAGAGAATAGCAAATGCTACAGTCTTCAGACAACAGATTAAAGAAAGTATCGGATATATTTTTACTAATAAGGCAGAACTAAAAGATGCAATCTACAGGACGAATAATGATTTAGTCATTCCAAATGGAGTGTGTCCTAACATAATCCGATCTTCAAAGATGAAAACGGAAGATTCCTTTTCTAACCCGACATTATATTTTCTTGGGAGATTTGATGTACATCATAAGGGGTTAGATTATCTATTTGATTCTTTGGATATTCTTGAAAATGAAAAGCAGAGTATAAAAATAAACATTTATGGCACAGGAAATGATAAACAGGTTAAATATGTTAATGATCGTATAAAGAATTACAGTTATATAAAGGCAACTAACTGTGGAACAATATATGGGGAGAAAAAAAAGAGGGCGTTAGAGTCGTGTAATATTCTTATATTGACGTCAAGATATGAAGGAGTTCCTATGACAGTATTAGATGGGCTCTCATATGGAAATCCATGTATAGTTACACCAGGTACAAATGTATCAGATGAAGTATCTGAGAATCTGATTGGATGGCATTCTGAACTATCGCCAAATATAATTGCAGAAACGATAATCAAGGCAACAAATGAGTATAAAATCAATGGAAAAAAGTATTATACAAGATGTAAGGAGTATGTGCTGAACCACTATTCATGGGAAAAAATCGCAGAGGACTCAATAAGTAAGTTGAGTAGAAAGGTATAGCAGAGTGTAATTGGAGGATATGGAGTGGATAATACTGTAATCGTGATTGGTGGGAATGGCTTTATAGGTTTTAGCGTTATAATAGAGCTCTTAAGAAGGAAAATAAATGTAAAATATTTAGATATAAACTGGCCTGAGGATCAATTTAGGTACGATTCTGTAGAGTATTGTATTGGGGACATTTGGGATAATAAATTCTTTCAGAAAGCCCTAAAAGGGGTTTCCTGCGTAATGGACTTTGTATCTACTAGTATGCCAAATACAAATGATATTTCACTAAATAATGAGATTAATAATACACTAAGATATCATGATTATATCCTCTCAACAATGAATTATTGTAATATAAGCAAGTATATTTTCCCTTCATCAGGAGGTGCTATCTATGGAAACAAGGAGTTTGGGTTTGCCTATGAAACGGATGTTCTCAGACCTACTACTCCATATGGTGTAGGCAAACAAATGACAGAGGAAATTATTCGTTATTACTACGAAAAATGTGGCATTTCTGCTTGCATTCTTCGTATCGGAAACGTGTATGGATCACCTAGAATCAGAAGCAAGGCACAAGGAGTTATAGATGTTTTCATCCAGAATGCGTTACGCGGCGAAAAAATAACGATTTGGGGAAATGCAAGGTCATCCGTTCGCGATTATATATACTTAGAAGATGTTGCGGTGTCCATTGCAGACATTTGTCAGACTGATTTTAATGATCTGCGAATATATAATGTTGGAACAGGTATCGGAACTAATCTTATGCAAATAATTAATCTAATTGAAGAGAAGCTTGGTAAAGAGGTGCAGTGCGACTACAAGGAATTCATGGCAAGCGGAATCAACAGCATCGTTCTTTCAAATGATAAGATTGCGAATGAAATTGGATGGAAAGCGAAAGTTTCATTGGATGAAGGAATTCGAAGAACAATTGAAACGAAAAGATCATTACTAAATGTATAGAGGTTAGTTGGTGGAAGAAGGTATGAGTAATATACTGATTGTAACACATTGGTTTTATCCTAGACAGAATCCAAGAGCGTTTAGAGGTTTTGAATTATATAGAGAGCTAAGTAAAGAACATAAGGTTGATGTACTGATAGGTGATTGGAAATTTCTTTTGAAATCAGGAGAAGATTATCATGTACTTGATTGCTATTCTGCACAAGAAATAGCAAATAGAAATGCAAAACTCTCAAATAAGAAATTAATTCAAACAGGAATAAAAGTAGTGCAATTCTTTATTGGTGATAGATATCTCCTAAGTGGTGGTAAATTTTTATATCAGTCTATTAATCTAGAGAATTATGATGCGGTAATATCTATAGGACTTCCGTTTTATGTCCATTGGATCACATCAAAAAAAATTAGAAATTATAAAGGAAACATTATATCGATATCTGATTGGGGAGATCCTTTTGACAAAGATCAGGGAAAGAAAATTGCCAATTATTTTACAAAAATTCAAAAACGCATTTGCAATACCTTTGATTATGTGGTAACTCCTACAAAAAATGCACTTTCATACTATGAAAAGTATAAGGATAACAAAAAAAATATTAGAGTAATTCCACAAGGATTTGATTTTTCGGAAGTTGAAATAGCAGATTACCGACCTAACAGGATACCGCATTTTGCATATGCAGGGATTTTTTACCATGATAAAAGGAATCCAGAGAAGTTCTTAGATTTTCTTTCAGAGGTTGAAGATGATTTTGTATTTACGATTTATACAATAAAGCATGGTCCAATGTATCAGAATATATTATTAAAATATAAAAAATTATTGAAAGAAAAACTGGTTATCAAAGATATGGTTCCAAGGTTAGAGTGCATCAGGCTGCTTAGCGAAAATGATTTTTTGATAAATATTGATAATGTTGTTAATGTACAAGTACCATCAAAGTTGATTGATTATACTTTATCGGGCCGTCCGATTCTTAGTTTTAAACAAGACGAGATTCCGAATGATAAATTTTATGAATTTATATCATCAAATTATTCCCAAAAATATTTGATTAATGTTGATGATTATAACATTACTAGTGTTGCGTCAAAGTTTAATAGTTTGATTCTGGGAGGGTAAGTTATGCATGATGCGTTCTATAGCAGAAAAGATAAACAGCTTATGGCATTATTATTGCTATTGTTCAGATTAACACTGGATTTTATGTATATTTATATCATTCAGAAAGAATACAACAACATTAATATTTTATCAATGGGGTATGCAAATGGAGCATTTTCATTTCATTATGATGCTGGAAGAATTGCTTATTCATTTTTTGCAAGTTTCCTTTTTATAGAACTTCTTGTTAGATGTATTATTCGTCATGATAAGCCACATGAATTGATATGTGTCGGATTGCTTGGCATTAGTATATTACCAAATATGGTTATGTTTGCTTATTCTAATATTGAGTGGCGGTTCATTTTATTGTTAACAATCTTTTGGATTTGGTTCTATACTATTGTCATTTTAATGAACAAAAAAGATGAAGATATAATAGATCGTGGTGAACAGAAAAGTGGCTCAATAGGGATATTCTCAAAAAAAACAGCGTGGTATCTATTTTGGATTATTGTTTTAGCATTTATCTTTGGAAGCATAGTTTTATCATATAGATATTATGGCGGTTTTCATATCAATTTAAGTTTTGCTGACAATGATGTATACGAGTTAAGATTATCTGCTAGAGGTTCATTTGGAACCTTTTTAAACTATTTTAGAAATAACGCCATGTACGTTATTATCCCCTTGATCGCGAATATCTTTCTTATTAAAAGAAAATATGGCTTGTTTGGAATCAGTTTTATTGTACTTTTACTTTTATTTAGTGTTGACTCTCAAAAAGCTGTGTTGATGTTAGCAATTCTTTCTTTTGGTGTTGCACATATTATTAAAAACAAGATTTCAAACACATTAATTAGAGGGCTATTGTTTGCTAACCTTTTTGTAATTCTTTTTTATCTGATTACTGGTAATTTGTTGCTTATCGAGTATCTTGTAAAAAGAATTTATTTTCTCCCCGCGATAATAGGGCGATGCTACTATGAGTACGTAACAACAAACGGAAACATGGTTTTGCTTTCTTCGTTTTTACAAGGTATAGGTGCTATAAAAAATTATGTGTACGCAGACGTATCACTGCCGTTCCTTATTGGCAAATATTATTTTGGAAGTGTCTCAATTAGTGCAAACACAGGAGGGTTTGCTGGTGCATACGCGTATGGAATATTATCTCTGTTTATAACTCCTTTGGCGTATGGATTTTTATTTAGGCTATTAGATAAAGTTACCATTTTTGTTGAAGCTAAATTCTATATCCCATTCATAATGGTTACGGTGTACGTTATTGTGGGTAGCACGATCTCTTCTGTTTTATTAGTATATGGTTATATTATAGGAATAATAATGCTTTATATCATGAATAACACTGATGATTTTGAGTTTTCAAAAAGTTCAGGAATATAATTCACTCTTAGGAGGAAATGAAAATGAAACAGGTCTTTGTAAACAAAGGTCAAATTATAACCCGTGAGGTTCCGGTAAAAAGAGTCGAAAGTGGCTGTGTGAAGGTTGCAACATCGTATTCATGTATTTCTATGGGCACGGAGCTCGCTAGTGTTGCTTCATCGGGCAAGTCAATTTTGGATCGTATTAAAGAAAATCCCGATTTGATAAAACGTGGATTCAAAATGATTAAAGAGAAAGGAATTGGTGGCACCAAAGGTGCTATTGACAATTCCTTCGATAAATGGATTCCTCTGGGATATAGCGCGTCTGGCATCGTTACTGAAGTCGGCGAAGGAGTTCCTGGCATTTATCCGGGAGACAGAGTGGCTTGCGCCGGCGGTAATTATGCAACGCATTCTGAGGAAATGATAGTACCAAAAAACTTAATAGCAAAACTTCCTGACTCTGTATCACTTCGTGACGCATCTTCCGTTGCAATCGGATGTATTGCTATGCAGGGAATAAGACGTGCAGATGTTAAACTTGGCGAAGTTGTTGTGGTTATTGGCCTGGGATTAATTGGGCAGTTGACTGTTCAAATGTTAAATGCAGCTGGAGCTAGAGTAATTGCATCAGATGTCAACTCTGAAAGAATTGCTGAAACTGAATCTCTGGGTGTGATTCATGTTGTAAATTCTACAAAAGAGAATCTCATTGATGCGGTAAATTCTCTGACTGATGGTCATGGAGCTGATAGCGTAATTATCACGGCAGCCACGAATTCATCTGTACCTTTAAAGCAGGCATTTAATTGTTGCAGAAAACGTGGACGCGTTGTGCTTGTAGGTGTTGTAGATCTAAATATTGATCGCGATGATATTTATCAAAAAGAACTAGAATTTTTTATGTCAACATCCTATGGACCCGGACGATATGACAGCACTTATGAAGAAGGAGGCATTGATTACCCGTACCACTGGGTCAGATTCACAGAGAATCGCAACATGCAAGACTATCTTAGGCTCATTGGAGAGAAGAAGATCAATCTTAGTTATATGTTTGCCGAGGATGTGAACGTCGATGATGCTGATGCGGTATATGAATCTTTGGCAGAAGGTCAGTATAGACCTTTAATGCAGACATTTAAGTACGGGGAGGAAAAAGAAGAAAAAAAAAATACTGAAATTTCCCTTAAACTCACAACGAATAAAAGCGATAAAATTCGTGTTGCATTGTGCGGTGTTGGTAACTTTGCAAAAATGTTCCATCTTCCTAATTTGGATAAAATAGTAGATTATGAAATTTATTCAATAATGTCTAGGGATGGTGGAAATGCGACTAAAGCGGCAACAGATTATCACGCTTCAAAGTTAACCACTGATTATAACGACATATTAAATGATCCCAACGTGGATGTTATAGTGATTACAACGCGTCACAATTTACATTTTCAATACGTGGTTGATGCTCTCAAGGCAGGGAAAACAGTATTTGTCGAAAAGCCTTTATGCATGAATTCGGAAGAACTGGCAGCCATTGAAGAAACATTGAAGTCAACTAAAGGCGGCTTAATGGTAGGATATAACCGAAGATTTTCTCCTCATGCGCAGAAGATTAAGGGATATCTAACAAATCGTGTTAATCCTATGATCATTAATTATGTCATGAACGCAGGCTATATTGCTCCGGATGCTTGGGTGCATGGCAGAGAAGGCGGCGGAAGAATCATCGGAGAAGGTTGTCATATAATTGACCTTTTCAACTATTTTACTGACGAAATTCCAGTTTCTGTAACTGTAGAATCGATTACGCCAAAGACAAAAAACATTGGGAAGATCGACAACTGCGTAATTACGGTGAAATATGATGGCGGATCCATTGCTACACTGACATACTGTGCAAATGGAAACTCTAAATACCCTAAGGAATTCTGTCAAATATTTTGTGATAACAGCACTTATGTATTGAATGATTACAAGGAAACTCAGATATACAGTTCTAGAACGGAGACATTTACGACGAAAATTGCAGACAAAGGACACTACAACGAGCTTGTCGAGTTTGCAGAGTCTATTAAATCTGGGAAAAGGTTTTTGATACCTTTGGTATCACTACTAGCGACATCAAAGATTACTTTTATTGCGGATGAGAATTTGAGATGAGAAAGATTTTATCTTGGGGATGGAGATGGGGTGAGCGCCTCTATCTGCGAAAAAAACAAGTTGCTGTTGGAAAAGGGACGCTTTTTAACAAATCGACAGTTTTCGAGGGGTATAATAATGTTCATCGGAACTGTCATCTTTATGGAGCTCACATTGGGATAGGTTCATATATGGGGGATGAATGCGTTTTTAACAGTACTTATATCGGTAAGTACTGTGCGCTTGGCGCAGGAATCCGAGTATCGTTGGGTGATCATCCACTACATAAATTTGTTTCCATCCATCCAGCATTTTTTTCAACGAAAAAACAAGCGGGTTTTACTTTCTGTGAAAGAGATATATGGAAATCGGATAAGCAATTGAAAGGGAAATATGTTTGTACAATTGGTAGCGACGTTTGGATTGGCGATGAAGTCACAATTTTGGGTGGAATCAAAGTTGCAGATGGCTCTGTGGTTGGCGCAGGTGCGGTCGTTACAAGAGATACAGAACCCTATGGAATATACGTTGGCGTTCCTGCAAAGAAGATAGGCAGTAGATTTTCTGAGGAAGATATTTCTTTTCTGCTTAAGTCCCGTTGGTGGGATTCCAAATTCGAGGATCTTGTGTTCAAATCACATTTGTTTTCTGATATTCAGCAGTTTACGCAAAAGTTTGAGGAATAAAGCATGAAGACAATTTTAAAGGTCTTTTCAGCAGATATGGCTGCCAAATTTGTGGCAATGATTACGACGATACTGCTGATTCGTTATATGTCTGATCATAACTATGCTGATTATACAATATTTGTAGCAAGCACAAACATCTTTAATCAAATTGCAATTAGTTCATTTGGCAAGATGTATATTGTTGATCATGCAAGTCTGAAAGGCAAAGAATCAACACTGCTCTCGATTGAGATGAGCCTATCTATTTTTATTACAGGTATGTTTTGGATAATTCAGCCGGTGGTGAGATCGAATGTATTTGCGCTTGTACTGTTGATGATTTCCACATGTGTATTTGGCTATGCGAGAGTAATATATCAACAACAATGCAAATTTAAAGTATATACAATTCTGGAAATAATAAGAGTTGCCTCTTTTCTCGCATTAGTGTTCACATGCCACTATTTTGCTAAAACAGAATTGTCCGCATTTGTCGTTATTATTTTTCAAACAATCTCATTAGCATTATGTATTCCGTTTTTGTCCCAAAGGAGAACAAATATAACCATTTTCCAAAAACTTGATTTTAAGAGTTTATTCAAATTCCTGCTTCAAAAAGAGCAATTATATTTGTTTGTTTACGCAGCCTTAATGGCGATTTTGCTTCAGATTGACGTGCTTGCACTTAAAACCTGGAGTACTGACTATGATGTGTCAACGTACGCTTCGGCATTTAAGTACTACAACATGATGCTATTACTTTTGAATACTGTAAATAGCGTTCTCCTTCCCAAGATTTCATCGGAAGAAAATTATTATAATATTAGCAAAATGTATAAGCAACAAGATATATTGTCTATTGCTTTGCTTGTGGGGATAGTTATAGCAATAGTTATAGCACCTTGCGTTTTGCCTATAATTGACGGCGGTAAATATCCTGAAGCAATTGGCGTGTTTAGAATACTTTGTATTTCAGCGATCATCTCGTTCTGGGGGTCACCCTATAATAATTTGCTCATTAAAGAAAAGAAGTATTTGAGCATTTGTACTAGGTTTATCATTGGTATTATCGTTGCGATTGCAGGAAATTATATTTTGATTCCTAGAATGGGAGTAAACGGCACAGCTATCTCTACATTGATTTCATATGGAATTGTTAATCTATCTTCCAGAGTTCATGCAAAGATGATTATTAAGGAAAAGATAAGAGGCTAACCTAATGTCTATAAGCGTACTGAATCGGTTGCAAAAAAGAAGTGTAAAAGATATATATCTTTACATTAATGAAAAAATTGTTAAACGCAAAAGAAAGTTTTTATACAATAGAACAATTATGAAAAAAGAACCATCCCGAAATTATTATCAGCTGCCTAGTTTTAATTTGGAAAAGATAAATAAGGAAGAGTTGTTTTTAGCGGAATCTTTTTGCAAACATGTGTATGATTTGTTAGGAAGCGGTCCCAAAAAAGTATGTAGGAAACAAGGATACGACATTCATCAACTCCAAATAATAAGCGAATTTAAATTACAAGATATAATTGATGAAATTAGAATTTTGAATTCTGGATATAAGCCGATAGAGTGGCAGTTAGACTTTAAAAACGATTACCTTTTTAGTGAAAGACAAAAGAGTGATGATATTCAAAATAGTGAATCTAATGGGTATGATATAAAGATCCCGTGGGAATTGGCTCGATGTCAGCATCTTCCGTTTCTAGCGCGAATATATAGGACAACTGGAAATTTAAGTTATAAAAACGAAATTCTATGTGAAATTTTAGATTTTATTACTTTTAACCCCATAGGATATGGGGTTAATTGGAAGTGTACTATGGATGTAGGAATTCGTGTTGTGAATTGGATAATGGCTTTGGATCTTATTTCTTCTGGTATCAATGAGGATACAGATCAATTTGTTTATGAGGTTATTTCAAAATCAATTTATCAACATTGTGTTTTTATTAGATATCATTTAGAAGATTATCGCGATTATAGAGGCAACCACTATCTGTCGAATATTGTAGGGCTTCTCTTTTCAAGCCTGTATTTTTATCCAAAAGGACAGATTAAGAGAATACAAGAATTCGCTATAAAACAATTGTTTTGCTCGATAAACGAACAGTTTTATATGGATGGTGGTAATTTTGAGAGTTCCTTGCCATATCATCGGCTAGCGCTTGAAATGGTTATTTATGGTATCTGGAGAATACTTTTATTGGCAGACTGTAATGATGTTTGTTATCAATGTGTTAGTCTTATTCATATTCATAAGAGAGAAGTAGAGAAACTCGGGAAAGCGTTTAGAATGTTGCTTGATTCTATCAAGCCCAATGGGAATATCTACCAACTTGGTGATAATGACAGTGGTCATTTGCTTCGATTTTATCACTTTGGAGAGTATTTATCTTTTGATAAATATGTCAGTCGATATGGGAAAATATCGCTTGAACAAAATGAAGAGTTTGTGTGGGACGAGAACGAATTAAGTTGTAGCGAGATAGAATGCCTGATTAACACTATTTTAAAAAAAAGCTATGCAAACTCTTTCTTTAGCGGATTATTTGGAAATGTTTTTCAATCATCAGCTATATTCTCTATAATCAGTGATTCTTTTGAACGAGCTGCGCATGATACGCCGAAGTTGAATAATCAAAAGCTACTCTGTAAATTACCATATCAACAGATACGAATAATTAAGTTTTCTTCTTCTGTTGATTTACATAAGTTGAATTCTTTCTATTATTCTGACTTTGGCTTAGTAGGATTAAAAAGTGATTCTTTCTATCTAGGGATATCGCTTACTGATGCTGGACAAAATGGAAGAGGAGGACATTCACATAACGATAAACTATCATTTGAATTATTTGTAGATGGTACTGAGTATGAAAGAGATCCTGGCACCTATGTTTATACAGAATCACGCGAGTGGAGAAATAAGTTTAGGTCCTCCCTAGCTCATAACAGTCCATATTTTGGTGATGAACAAAACCAGATAGGTAATAACTGCTTTGAATTAAGACAACGCACTATCTGTAAACTTATAGAACTCAAAGACAATTTTATCAAGGTATCTTGTAAGTGTAAAGACATATATGTAATTCGAACATTTGAGTTATTCGAGAGCAAGATTGTGATTAATGACTATTCAAACGCTAAATTTGTTGAGTACACTGAATTCGGTTTTTTTTCTAATGGGTATGGAAAAATCCAAAAAAGGAGATAGAAAATGATTAATATAATAGGACTTGGCTACATCGGACTTCCTACCGCGCTTATGATGGCAACTCATGGAATCGAGGTTATCGGTTCAGACTACAACAAGGAACTGGTTGCTACACTTAATGCGGGGAAGACTACATTCAAAGAGGAAGGACTTGATGAACTTTTTCAAAACGCTCTAAAGGCTGGAATTAAGTTTTCAACGGAGTATCAGGTGACAGATACATATATTGTTTCTGTGTCAACTCCCTATGATAAATTCAGTAAAAAGGTTGATGCCTGTTACGTCGTTGCTGCCGTAAAGGATGTTATGAAAGTGTGCCCAAAAGGGGCGACGGTAGTTATCGAATCAACGGTTTCTCCCGGAACGATTGAAAAGTATGTTCGTCCAGTGATTGAAGAAAACGGATTTACCATTGGTGAAGACTTGAATCTTGTTCACGCTCCAGAACGCATTATTCCTGGTAATATGGTTTATGAACTTCTCCATAATAACCGTACCATCGGTGCTGATGATAGGGCTATCGGTGAAAGGGTTAAAGCTCTTTACGCTTCCTTCTGTCAGGGTGAGATCGTAGTGACCGACATAAAGACGGCTGAAATGACCAAGGTTGTAGAGAATACTTTCCGTGCGGTTAATATCGCCTTTGCGAACGAGCTTGCCAAGATTTGCCGTCATGACAATATGGATGTGTACGAGATCATCAAGATTTGCAACATGCATCCCCGTGTTAATATTCTACAACCGGGTCCTGGTGTTGGCGGTCATTGCATCTCTGTTGACCCGTGGTTCCTGGTAGGCGATTATCCCTCTCTTGCCAAGGTCATTGATGAGTCCATGAAGGCCAATGATGGCATGCCTGATTTCGTTCTTAATCGCATCTACGAAATCATGAATGAAAAAGGCATGACTGATATCAACCGTGTCGGCCTTTATGGTTTGACTTATAAAGAGAACGTGGATGATATGCGTGAGTCTCCAACCCTTCAACTGCTGGAAAGCCAAGAGCGCCATCTCGCTACTGGCCTGAAAGTCTACGATCCTTTCATCGAGAGGGACGTCGTGAGAAATCAGTATCATAATCTTGATGAGTTCCTTGATGCTGTTGACTTCGTGGTTATCATGGTTAAGCATAATGAGATTAAGGAAAATATGGACAAGCTGGTAGGCAAGGTCGTGCTGGATTGCCATAATATTTCTAACTTACCTGGCGTGTACCATATTTGAGAATTGTAGAAAAAATAAATATAAAAGGAATTATTTTCGAAGATGGATGGAAGTCGCCTTTACCTGTTCACAATGGTAACGAGCAAATATCTTTTACAAATCTATGATAAGGCGATGAGTTATTATCCACTTTTCACGCTAATGCTTGGGGGGATAAAGGATATTCTGATCATATCTACGCCGAATAACGCTCCAAGGTTCGAGTATCTGTAGTTCAGTGTGAGTCTATCTTACTGTGTCCAAGAAGGCCCTAAAGATCTTACAGAGGTATTTATTTGGGGTGAAGAGTCCTGTGAAATGACACTTAGAGATAATGTATTTTATGGGAATCTCTTCTTTGAAATGTTAAAGAATGGTATCAAAACAGCGAAAAATGGATGTGCAACTGTTTTTGAATATTATGTAAATAGTCCTAAAAGTTTTGGTATCGTAGAGTTTGGTGAAAATGGTAAAGGGATCTATATAGAAGAGAAATAACAAGAGAGAAGTTGGATTGTGCTTATTATACATATATTTACCTCTATCTAGTTGGCGTATCTTATCTTGCAAAAGAGGTAAAGATATCATTATGTAGGGAACTTGAAATCACCTCTTTAAATAAGATATGTCTGAATAAAAGGAAACTTGAGGCAAAATTGATGGGTGTGGGTTTATTTGGTTAGATACAGGAACAGTGGATAGCCTTGTGGATGCTGCAGATTTTGTGTGTATGATAGAAGTTTGCCAGGTCGTAAAGATTTTTGCGTCGGAACAGATTGTATTCAGATATGAATGTATCAGCAAGGAAAAACTTATGGAGTTCATATCGCAGTATGTGAAGAGTCCGTATAAGAACATTTAAAGGTATTTACTTTCTAAATGACAAGCGTCTCCCGGTTTACGGAGAAGGACTAAACATACGTTATAGGCTTTATGTAGATAATCATTGTAAATGGTTTCGCCAAAATTCATAACAAAATAGGCTGGTTGCCTAAGACGAAGTTTGAGGGTAGGCTCAAAAAGACCATCGAGTGGTATTTGGAAAACCGTGAATGGTGGGAAGAGATAATTTTTGATGAATACCAGAAGTATTACGAGAAGATTTATGGGAATAAACGAATCAATCGTGTTAAAGAATATACTTATAAATAGGAGGGGTTATGAATATGAAAAGGAAAAAATCAATTTGTCTTGTTTTAGCTGCTTCTCTCTTTATTAATATTTTCTGCGGATTATATTTTTTTCTGAAATTCGTTGGCGAATTCAGTTCTGTAAAAAATGCAGAAATAGTTTTGGATAATCCCAAATATGTTGCGAGGTTATCAACGTTTCAGCTTAACAATGAAAGTACTCAAGTTGTCTTCGTTGGAGATAGTATTACAGCATACATTGATTGGCACGAGTTTTTTCCTGAAGAGGAGTTATTAAATAGGGGTATTGAAGGAGATACATGGGGAGGAGTACTGCATAGGTTAGATGAAGTTATTTCAAGAAACCCTTCTACGATTATTTTTATGGTTGGAATCAATGATATTGCTCAAAAAATACAACCGGCCGAGATTCTTAGAAATATCGATATTGTATGTGAAAGAATAAAGGAAAATCTTCCTGAAGCAAGAGTTCTAATATTTAGTATTTTGCCTTCGCCAAATATTTCCATAGATAAAGTTAAGGAAGTAAATGAAAGAATAGAACAACTATCTAAAGAGCGAAAAAATGTGGAATATTGTGATATTTTCCCTGAATTCATTCTTGAGGACGGATCGCCTAACATGGAGTTGTTTAGTGAAGATGGAATTCATCTGAACGGAAATGGATATCGCATTTGGATAGATAGGCTGAAAACCATTCTATAAATACGATAACACTGTGTCAATTGTCCTGATGATAGGAAATAGGGCATATCTACTACCACATCGATGATAAAGCACAAAGAAGGATGAAATAGGAGTAAGACTATGAAAAAAGTAATGACCGTATTTGGAACCCGTCCAGAAGCTATTAAGATTTGTCCTCTGATCAACGAAATGAAGAAAAGGAAGGGGCTGAACGTTGTTGTCTGCGTGACCGCCCAGCACCGTCAAATGCTGGATCAGGTTCTCGAAACATTTGGTGTTGTGCCAGACTATGATCTTAATATTATGAAGAATAGACAGACCCTTTTTGATATAACAACCAACATCTTAAATGGAATTAAGGAGATACTGGAGAAAGAGAAGCCCGACGTGGTACTAGTACATGGGGATACGAGTACCACATTTGTGACAGCTTTGTCTTGCTTCTATCTTCAGATTCCCGTTGGTCATGTGGAAGCCGGTTTGAGGACGTACAATATTTTTTCTCCCTATCCAGAGGAATTCAATCGGCAAGCAGTCAGCATTGTAAGTCAGTATAACTTCGCGCCAACGCAGTTAGCCGCGAATCATCTTATTAAAGAGGGAAAGAATCCTGACAACATCTACATCACTGGCAACACGGCCATTGACGCTATGCAATATACTGTTAAAGAGAACTATACGCATCCTGAACTTGAGTGGGTTGGAGATGGAAAATTAATTTTCATCACCGCACATCGACGTGAAAACCTGGGAGAGCCGATGTGTCACATGTTTAGAGCTATACGCCGTGTGCTGGATGAATATCCTGAATGCAAGGCTGTCTACCCTATTCACATGAACCCTGTGGTAAGACAGGCTGCTGATGAAGAACTTGGTGACTGCAAACAGATTCATATTATTGAGCCCATCGAAGTTTTTGATTGCCATAATTTTGAGGCTAGAAGTTTTCTTTGTCTGACCGATTCTGGTGGAATTCAAGAAGAATGCCCATCCTATGGTGTACCGGTGCTTGTTATGAGAAATACCACAGAAAGACAAGAAGGCGTGGATGCCGGGACGCTAAAGTTGGTCGGAACAGATGAGGAGACAATCTACAAAACCTTTAAACTTTTGCTGGAGAACAAAGACGAATACGAAAATATGTCCCACGCATGTAATCCCTACGGTGATGGGCATGCCTGTGAGCGTATTGCTGATATCTTAGAGTTTGGTATATATGACCCATGGATTGCAAAATGAGAAGATTAGCCGGATTTCACTTTCCGGCTTTTCGTTCCTGATGGCAAATCGGATTGTAATGGAATCGAGGAAATAAAATGTTCAGGAAATCAAAGGTATCCTGACCACGTAGAAGAGTCAAATTGGCTTATGAAAAATCTCCTTAATCACGTCATCCAGATTTGGACAAACGAAAAAGATTCAAAACTAAAGACGATGGCAGAAATATTTGGAGAAGTGCCGTATCGTCTATCCGTTTTTATTTGTCGGACTGCATGGAATATCTAAACTTGAGGGAATACTATGAGACATAGACATTGAATTAAGTATACTATAATGAAAAAATGGAAGAAGGAAATACCTGATACCGATTGATAATAAGAAAGAAAAACACAAAAAAAACTAAAAAAAGTTTTGCTGTCAAAAAAACATAGTGGTTTTGAGTAAAAATAAAAAGAACGACAACGTACAGAACATAAAACACACAAGCAACAAACCCTGCGAAAAAACAAGCATTTCAGGGCCTTTACAGTTCTCAAAACGTTAACCAAGAGATAATTATACCAAAATCATAAAGCCCCGGAATGGCTTATTTCCGGGGTTTTTTGTATTTTAAAAAGCTTTTTATCAGAGAGCAACGTTTGGTAGATCAGGCAATCGAATAAAAGGAACAGGCAAGAAGGGACTGCGCTTAGTTAAAGCAATAAAGGTTTATCGCCAGCCAGGTGAATAGAATCACTTTTTAGGTATTGGTAGAATAATCGTGAATATGTTACGATAAAGGCGAAGGAGAGTGATTTAATGCAGAAGATCAAATTCAGAATCAGAGAATTGCGCAAAAGAAAAGGGATTAGTCAGCGAATCCTGGCTGAAGATGTAGGTGTTTCGTTTCAGACGGTTAGCAGATGGGAAACCGGTTTAACCATGCCTGATATTACGATGCTGCCGATTTTAGCAGATTACTTTTGTGTGTCGGTTGATATTTTGATGGGACTGTGTCCCATGCCAGAGGAAATGTACAAGCCAGTGAATACAGATAAAGGCGAATACTGGGAGGCGCGTCTTGAGTTTTTAAAAGCGACCCGTTCATATCTATGGAATGATGACTATCTGTCTTTTTTAGTTCGAGATGTATGGAAGCTTAGTAAACCCGTGCGTGTCTTAGACTGTGGGTGTGGTTTTGGATATCTTGGTGATAAATTGCTGAAGCAGCTGCCAAATGGCAGTACTTATACGGGAATTGATCTATCCAAAGGTCTTATTAAAGAAGCAAAATCCTACCTTTCTGGGCTTAACAAGAATATTCGATTAATTCAAGATGATTTTTTAACGTGTGAAATGAATGAAACTTATGACCTGGTTATTTGCCAATCAGTGCTTAGACATAATAAAAAGCCTTTAGACTTTATAAAAAAGATGGCAGCTTGCGCTTCTGTGGGCGGTTTAGTGGTATGTATTGAGGCTAATAGAGAGCTCGAATGTGCAGGCATATGGATAGACGGTATCAATTACAGCCAGCTTTGCGCAGGAAATGCTTTGCGGAGGTTGTGGAAAAATGAGTTTGAGAAGGAAGGCCGGGACTATGCCATCGCAATGCGTATTCCGAATATAATGGCAAAAATAGGGCTAAGGTCCATTGGATGTCGATTGAGTGACCGTGTGGATTACCTTCATACTCAGATGCCCGACAGTGATGAGCGAATGAACGCTTTTTTTGTTGCCAATGGATGGGATAAAGTCCTAACAGAAGATATGATGGGCAGGGCTTTAGCAAATTTGATGGAGCGTGGAATGACGCGTGAAGAAGCCATGGATTACTGCCAGTTTCAACAGACGGTTGAGCGATATGTTCACCAACAGTGGGACATTGAGGACTTAGCATGCACAACCCTGGCGGGAATGCTGGTTACCTATGGAACAAAATAAATTGGGAGGTACCAATGAAAACAAGTGAAGCCTTTTGGCAGGCTTTTGATGGGCTCATTAATAAATGTGAAATAGTGATTGACAGGCCTTTGGGTTCGGTACATCCTCGGTATTCTAATTTGATTTACCCGGTTTCCTATGGGTATTTGAAAGGTACGAAGTCCATGGACGGCGGCGGGATTGATGTTTGTGTGGGCTCTCGGGCAGACCGAGTGTTGGATGCGGTAATTTGTATTGTGGACTTGGTTAAGCAGGATTCTGAAATCAAGCTGCTGCTTGGTTGTACAGAAGCAGAAAAAGATGCAATTGATGCCTTTCATAACGCATCGGATTTTATGAAGGGGATTCGGATCAATCGGAACAGAGAAGCATTACAAAGCAGGCAGCGGTGATAAATACTATAAAACCTCTGCCTGCTTTGTAGCTGTAAAAAATAATGAGATAAAAGAATTTGCAAACAATGGTTGAAAAAATACCAATTTTATCCCTTGAATTTTAAGATACATAAGCATAAATTGTGATACAATATTTTTTTATTTTATAAAACAACAGGAGGTATGATGAGATGGAGGGGGAACAGAAAGAATTACTGAAACAAAAGCTTTTTGCTGTTTTACCGGCGATTGTGTCCATGCCTTTTTACCGAAAAAAATATCAGATAGAGGGATTGTCAAACAATGCGGCAATGGATTATATTGTTGATCATTTTTATGAACTCCCCTTTTTGACAAGGAATGAGGTGAAATCAATAGCCAGCGCCAGTATTGATGATGGACGCTGTTCTCGTCTGATGGTGACTGGCGGAACCAGTGGTATTTCCAATGTGATTGAATGGTGCGACGAGGATGTTGGCATTATGACTGGGCAGATAGAAAAGCGCCTCAGTGAACTTGGTGTGTTGGCCGGCAACTTTATGTTTTCAACCATTCCGGTAGGCATGTCGATTTATGGGGTGCTTATTGAAGTCATTAATAAAAATTTGGGACTAAGGCATATTGAAATGGAACGACTCCATAAGGAAAGTTACGCAATTGCCGAGGTTTTATTCGAAAAGTACAAACCAAAGCTTTTGTTTACAACGCCGGCGTTAGCTTTGGAATTATGTTACAGTCCGTTGAAGAAAAAAGCATTGAAATCCATAGAGATTGTTGTGGTAGGAGGCGCAATGTCCTCTGTAAAAGATCTTGAAAGCATCGAATCCGAGTTAGGGTGCAGAGTCCTGGATTTGCTGGGTTCAACAGAGATGTGCGTCTTTGGTCTTAAAGAGAAAGGCTGTGAGGGTTTTCATCTGCATGAGCCTGAAACGGTGATACTGGAAATAGTGGATCGTGATGAAAGGGGAAAAGGAAAATGTGTGATGACCGGACTGCATAATAAACGAATGCCCTTGGTGCGTTATGTTACTGGTGATATGGGGTATCTGCGGGATCAATGTAGCTGCGGACACAAAGGAAGGGTATTTTGCCTGACGGGGAGAATTTCAGATACCTGTTATCTTGGCGGTACGAAGGTAAGTTCTGACTGCTTTGAGCATTTGGCAAAGGCCCTGGGTTTTAACACAACCTTTCAGGCTTTGTTTTACCCCAATAAGAACCCCCAGCATGTGCAGATGAATATTGTAGATGAGCCCAGATCCTGGTCGCTTGAGCAGGTTACCTCGGCCATGCTTGAAACGAACCTTGCCCTTCGCAGCAAAATTTTGGATGGTGCTGTTAGCTTTGATATTGGCTTTATAAAGGAACAGGATTTGATTGGTTTAAATGAGCGTGGTAAATGGCGCCGCGTGATTGAGCAGTAAAAAATACGGATGAAAGGCGGTTTAAAATTGAAATATAAATGTCTGGTTTTGGACCATGATAATACTACAGCGGCAACAACCCCGGATATTCAATACCCCGCATATGTGAAAAGCTTTCAAAGCTGTGGTCTTGAACCAAAGCTTACGGAGGATGCCTTTATACGGGAAGAATACAAGGGCCTTCGGCACTATCTGAAAATAGAACTGAGGCTGGATAAGGACGTTTTAAAACGCTTAGAAAAAGCCTTTTATGCTTATTTTGAGATTCACCCTGCAAGATTTTATAAGGGAATGGAGCAGATTATCCGTAGACATCGGACGGCAGGCGGCTATCTTTGTGTGGTGTCTCAATCACCCGAAAAATATATCCGTCGGGATTACCGTGAAAATGGGCTTTTTGAACCGGATATAATTTTTGGGCTGGAGCTTGATGAAAAAAAGCATAAGCCTTCGTCCTATCCATTAGAGGCCATTATGGAACACTATACCTTGGAGCCAAAGGAGCTGTTAGTGGTAGATGACAAGCTCAATGGCATCGAAATGGCCAGAGCTTGCGGTGTACAGGCGGCTTTGGCCGGCTGGGGACTGGCGGCACCTGAAATCTTTAATACTTTGCGCGAAAACGCCGGGGAGGCCTTGTTTTTAGAGCGCGTGGAGGAGCTTGAACACTTTTTATCAGAGGAAAAGGATGAGTCGTTTTAAGCGGTGCGGAATTTTACTTTTGGCTGTGGTACTGTTTGCCTTAGACAATATTCTATTAAAAGCGCTGCCGGAAGGGACCAGTCCTTTTGGGGTGCTGACGTTGTCCTGCGGGTTGGCGGCACCAATATTGACCCTTTGCTTCAAAAAGCGGCTCAGGAAAAAAATAGAAGTTCGGGAGCATGTCCGTATTTTTTTGATGGCAGGGGGATTCACCCTGTTTAATACGTTGAATATTCTGTCACTCAGATACCTTGGGGTAAATGACAGCTCATTTATATTTTCACTCACAGTGGCTTTGGTACCGATTTTTAATTTATTTTTGGGAAAACGCTATCCCCTATCCACTTGGCTGGGGGTGGCGATAATTGTTGGAGGGGTTTGGTTTGCCTCGGGAGCGGTGTATAACGGCGATGAACTTTGGGGAGGTGTTTTATCCTTTTTGGGGGCAGTGGTTCGAGCCTTTTTTCTGATTGCTCTCAACCGTGCATCTAAGAAGGTGGATGGCGGAAAAATGATTGTGGAAATCATCTGGCTTGTGGCGCTTTTTTCAGCCCTTGTCTGGCTCGTTCTGGACCCTGGAGGAATTGTAAGCTTTGGTTTTGGGGCAAAAACCCTGCTGCCTGTTTTAGGGTTTGCGCTTTTATCCATTGTCATTGGAAATTCCATGGTTATTTTGGTACAGCAGTATACAACCGAAGTGGAGACAGCTGTTATTTTATCGGTACAGCTCATTTTTACCGTGTTGTTTATGGCGGTTGTACCCGCTGTATTTGAAAGCCCGGAACCCATTACAATGGTCAATGCCTTTGGCTGCGGATTGATTGTGATGGGAAGTATTTTGGCCACCTGCAACGTCAGCGGTCTTTTGAAAAGGCAAAGGGGAGGATAAGCCCGTAACACATAGGAGCCTGAGCTGATGTAAAAAAGACAGCGTCCTGAGATTCTGTCTTTTTTACTGCTTCAAAAGCAAAAAGGCGATCCAACGATTTGGGCTCAGCCGCTCATCTGCCACAAGGCTGTCCTCAATACGCGCCATATTAGGGATAGAATGCTCAATTTCCCGTGAAAAGGAAAAAATAATTTTTTGGTGTTCAACGGGCGTTAATACACGACCGGCCTGGCGCTGAGCGGCTGCCGCCAATACCGCTGTAGAAAGGCTGGCGAACGCTGTGTACTGAGCGTGTATAAGAGGCTCGTAGGTAAAGACCGATTCAAGAAAATAGCGAAACAGGGTATAAACACCGAGGTGCTCGGCGTAATGGCTTTGAGTAGAGGAAATGGGCCAAAGCTCTGACACCGTAAAGGGTTCAGAATCGATCAGGCTGATGGCGGTATCAATCCGATGTGTAAAAGAAACGCTGCGGTGCTCACAGCTTTTTAAAAGCTGAAAAACCGTTTTGAGCAACGGCGTATCCGGGGTGGGGAGATTCCTTTTTAGGTCATTTAAGCGATTTTGAAGTGAGACATTACGCTGGTATTCAGAGCAAAGCGGTGCTTCGGTATTGGGATCAGCCGTAAAAAGGCTGGCGGTCAGCCGGACGATAAAGTCTAAAAGCAGCCCAAGACGAAGCGGATAGGCCAGACTTCGGTTTTGCAGCAGGGCAATACCAGCGCTTCGGGCGTTTAGCAATCGGCTCAGCAATTTGGCATCAAGCTTCTCTTCCAGAGAGAATGTTATGGTACTGTTAGAGCTCATAAAGGACATAGGGTGTGGATCATCAAGGATCAGTCTGGCGGCCTCGGGACAAGAAAGAGACAGTCCAGCCTCCTGAAAGGCACCATAATGGTTAAAAAACCGGGGATAGAGGCGGCAGGTTTCACTAAGAGAAGATTCACCCAGTGTGCTGTATATTTCGCACAGGTTGTGAGAGGATAGAAAGGGACAGCGCCCAAAGACGGATTTAAAAATAATGTCGCCCTCCTCATCCAAAATCATTGCGCTTTGGAGACGCTTGCCAAATTCGCCGGAGGTGTTTTTGTACAGACTTTGACTCTTTTCATCAAGGACCACCTCCCAGCCGGCGCAGCAGGTATCAGGACAGTCCGAAGCAAGGCAGGTAAAGGCATTGTAATGTTTTGGTATATGTTGTTTCATAGGGTTCTCCTTTTAATTCGTGTTTATTATAGCACATAAGCGATAAAACAGGTGAGAAAAACAAAGATGCTATGGGCTGAATTCTGAAAGCGTGTAAAAAAATTTATGAAATGCTTGTGTAAAGGCAATACTTGCGATATAATATAAGGCGGATTAATTTTCAATGATTGAATTTTGGGAAGATATCCAGGGGGGAACCCTGGGTATCTTTTTGTAATTATAGCCCTGATGTAAAGGGGCAGCAATCCGGTTAACCGGTAATTTCCCGGGAAATACGGATACGGATTAATATAGAAAGCAGGAAAAACATGAAAGAACAAGAGCCGATTATAAATATCGCTGTTATTGCCCACGTCGATGCCGGAAAGTCTACGCTGGTGGACGCCCTTCTGAGCCAGAGCGGGGTTTTTAGAGAAAATCAGGAAGTTGTGGACTGTGTCATGGACAGCAATGACCTGGAGAGAGAGCGTGGGATCACCATCTATTCCAAAAACTGCTCTATCATGCACGATAATATTAAGATCAACATTGTGGATACCCCAGGCCATGCCGACTTCTCCTCTGAGGTTGAACGTATCTTAAAGACCGTTGACACAGTTATTCTGCTGGTAGACTCCAGCGAAGGCCCCATGCCGCAGACCCGTTTTGTCCTCAACAAATCTCTGGAGCAGGGACTGCGCCCGATTCTGTTCATCAACAAGATTGACAAGAAGGACCAGCGTGCCGAGGAAGTGGTCGATATGGTTTTCGACCTCTTTGTAGAGCTCAAGGCCAATGACGAACAGCTGGACTTCCCAATTCTTTACGGGGTAGCCAAACAGGGGATTGCCAAATATGACATGAATGACGACAGCACAGACCTGACCCCGCTGTTTGAAACCATTGTGAAGCATGTGGGTATCCCAGAGGATATGAGCCTGGAACCGCTGCAGATGCAGGTATCCACCCTTGGCTATGACGATTATATCGGCCGTCTGGGCATTGGCCGCATCGACAAGGGTACCATCCACACCGGGGACAGCCTGGAAGTCTGTAAGCGTGACGGCAGCTTTAAGCGGGTGAAGATCGGGCAGATCTTTGTATACCGCGGCCTCTCAAGGGTTGAGGTCAAGGAGGCAAAGGCCGGCGACATCGTCGTGGTCTCCGGGATTCCGGATATTATGATCGGGGAAACCATCGGTGAAGTGGACCAGGTACAGCCCATGGAGCTCATCGAGATTGAAGAACCGACCCTGTCCATGAACTTCCTGGTCAACACTTCTCCTTTTGCCGGAAAAACCGGTAAATTTGTGACCACCCGTCACATCAAGGCCCGCCTTGAGAAGGAGCTGGAGGTCAATGTCGGGATGACCGTTGAGCCGCTGGAGGGCAGCACAGAGGGCTACCGCGTATCGGGCAGGGGCGAGCTGCACTTATCCATTCTGCTTGAAAACATGCGCCGTGAGGGCTATGAGGTGGCGGTTTCCAAGCCAGAGGTGATCATGCACCGCGATGAAAAGGGCCACAAGCTGGAGCCTGTGGAAAGCGTGATCATCAACGTCCCGGACGAATATTCCGGGACCGTTATCTCTAAGCTGAACGTGCGTAAGGGCAGCATGGTGAGCATGTCCGCCGAGGAGGGCTGGACCAAACTGGAATACCTGGTACCGACCCGTGGCCTGCTGGGGTACCAGAGCGAATTCATCAACGACACCCACGGCGAGGGCACCCTGGTGCGCCGCTTTGACTCCTTCGAGCCTTATTTCGGGGAGATTCCACAGCGCCAGAACGGCGTGCTGGTTTCCGGTTTTTCCGGAGAGACCATGGCCTACTCGCTGTTTAACCTGAGCGACCGCGGTACCATGATGGTGGGCGCGGGAACCCCGGTTTACGAGGGGATGATCATCGGCATTAACAACCGCAGCGATGACATGGTGGTTAACCCCATCAAAAATAAAAAGATGACCAACACCCGTTCCTCGGGAGCGGACGAAGCCTTAAAGCTCATTGATCCAAAGATCTTCACGCTGGAAGAAGCCCTGGAATTTATCAATGACGATGAGCTGGTTGAGATCACCCCCACAGACATCCGTATCCGCAAGAAGATTTTATCTGAGCTTGACAGAAGAAGAGACAGACGAAATTAATATAAAAAAGAGAGAACCCGTATCGCGGCGATACGGGTTCTTTTTTTATAATGGAAAATTGAGAATGGAAAATGATGGTGCAAATCTGTCTTTGGCAGATTTGATTGGGGCGGCCTGCAGCCGGGATGATTGTGGCGTTTGATCCTCTTGGCGGCACGATACCCGCTTTGGATTGTCCATAAGGCGACAAGCCTTGGGGCAGACCCCGAGGCGCTGTGCTCTGCGTTGAGAGACGGTGCCGTTTACCTAAGGAAGAAAAAGCTGTCCTGCGGGAACCAGAGAACCCAAATCTTTGATTCGCGTGCCCCGAAGGGGTATGGTGTGAATCGGTTTCGCAGATGTTATCGGTTTGTTTCGTATGAAATACGAATCATAACAAACCGTGGATCATCTGTGTTCCTTGACGTGACCAGGTCCCTCCTAGGTTGCTACCGCTTCGCAGTAGCACTGAGAGCGCCGGTCGCACTTGCTTCCGGATTGCGCCTGGATGCTTTTTCTTATCTGGATAAACGGCTGAGTCTCGGACTTTGCCGGTATTTCAGCCTTTTTTCTCAGACAAAATTAATACAAAGTGGGTATACTAGAGGGAGAAGAAAAATGAAAGGAGTGGCAGATGGTGTTTAAGAAGAAAAATTTGAAGGACTATATCCTTTTGATCACGTATGCTGTCTGCCTGCTCATGGCACTTGTCAATATCAAGTATATCTGGAACGGCCTGGGGATTCTGGTGGATATTGCCATGCCGCTCCTTATCGGGATCGCCATTGCCTTTGTGCTCAATATCCCCATGAGCTTCTTTGAGCGTTATGTCTTTAAGTTCATGGACCGGATACGGGGCAGGAGACTCCGGGAAAAGGGGAAGCGGGCCGCGGCCATTGTGCTGACCTTTATCTTTATCGGGCTTCTGATCACCGGAGTGGTCACCTTTGTGATCCCCCAGCTCCAGAAAAGTGTTGAGATGCTCATTACCAAATTTCCGGGCTATGTGGCCAGCTTTAACCTCTGGGTCAACCAGGTTCTGGAATGGCTGCACCTGCCCGAGGACGCCTGGAACCAGCTCTCGAGCCAGTGGCAGGATCTGTTTCCCAAAATAAGCAGCGGCCTGATTGGTGCCATGCCCGAGATCGTGAACACAACGGTCAGCATTACCCAGGGCGTGTTTAATTTTCTCATGGGCTTTATCATTTCTGTCTACATGTTGGCAGACAAGGAACGCCTGCTGGCGCTCAAGGATAAGCTCATGTACGCCTATATCCCGGATAAGGCCAGGGCGTTCATCAATGAGGTAGGCCATACGGCCAACCAGACCTTCCACGGTTTTATCGCCGGGCAGATCACCGAGGCTTTTATCCTCGGAACCCTGTGCGCCGCTGGGCTGGCGATCCTGCGGGTGCCCTACGCGCTGCTTATCGGCGTGCTGGTGGGGGTGACAAGCATTATCCCCATCTTCGGGGCCTTTCTGGGCGCTGTGCCCAGCGGGCTGATTCTGCTGGTGGTCAAGCCGGTGTACTGCCTGATCTTTATCATTTACATCATTTGCCTGCAGCAGGTGGAGAGCAATGTGATCTACCCCAAAGTGGTGGGGACTTCGGTCGGGATCTCGGGCCTGTGGGTGCTGATCGGCATGCTGCTGGGCGGCAGCTTCTTCGGCTTTACGGGCATGATCCTGGGCATACCGGGCTTCGCAGTGCTGTACTCTGTGGTGCGGACTCTGACCAATGACCGGATTGCCAGAAAGCAGGCGGCTGAACAGAGCGAGACCATCACGGTTAAGGATTTGGAAGATTCATAAATTAAAATTGAAAATATAAAGGAGTGAATGACATGAGTCGGGAATTAAAAAATATTGAACCGGACGAATTGGAAGCTTTACTGGAAAAAAATGACGGGAACACTGTCTTGTTGGATATTCGGGACAAAATGGAAATTCACAATGAATTTGAGGATCAGGAGTGTGTGGTCAACATTCCGCTGAAGCTCCTGCCCTCACAGCTGGAAATGCTCACGCCCTTTAAGGACAAGACCATTGTGCTGGTGTGCCGGTCGGGCATGCGGGCGTCCAGAGCCCAGAAGCTGCTTGAGCAGGAGGGTTTTACTGACCTGCGGGTGCTGCGGGGCGGCGTGACGTTCTGGGAAAAATATAAAAACAGTTAAAATATTTGAAACGGTAAAAAACAGGCTCAAAAGACTCAAAACCCCAGGAGTGGGGCTTTTGAGTCTTTTGAGCTTTTGTTTTTAAGTTTCTTTTTTATTTTTGATTTTCTTTGTAGCGGGTGATGTCATGGCAGGACAGCAGGAAGGCGGGACGGTTCTTCCAGGTGATCAGGGAGGCGTCGGCCGAGGACCACACGCGCAGCAGCGGATTGTAGATTTCCATGGTGCAGTTTTTACGCTCCGTTCCGACACTGCGGGCAGGACAGCGCGCGCAGGGAGCGGTCCTGTCGAAAAAAGCCTCGTAGCAGTACATGCCGACCTCTGAGGAAGGGACCAGATCCTTTGTTTTCTGATTGATGTACAAAAGCCTGCAGGTACCGGGCTCGATGACGTAGATCCAGGAATTCTGGTTGTCAAGCACAGTTTTCATGGCCGCGGCGGACTGTTCGACCCGGTCCTGGGCCCTCTTTTTCAGCAGGAAGGTGCTCAGGATTTCTGAGATAAAGGACAGGGCGGCAATCTGTTCCTGGGTCCAGAAGCGGTTGTTGCGGCACTCGTCAAAGCCCACATAGCCTTTGAAGCGGCCGTTGTCCCGGATAGCGCACTGGAGCATGGACTTGATGCCCTGGGGCGCCAGCACCTCGAATTGAGCCTTCGGGAGGCTGGCGATGTCCCGGCAGTAGAAGACGCCGTTCTCATCAAAATTGTCAAGGTAGCTTCCGCCCAGGTCTGTCTCGTAGGACACATGGCTCAGGTTCTGGATTTCCGGTGCCACGCCGTCATTGCACCACTCAAAGGTATTGGCGCAGTGGGTATCGTCCTCGCTGTTCTCAAAAATATAGACGCGGCTGACATCGAACTGGCGGCCCACAATCTCGAGGATTGGCTGCACAGCGCTTTCGATGTCGATGGATTTGTACAAAATCCGGAAGACATACTCCACCAGCTGGCTGTTCACTGTCTGCGGGATCACCTCGCTGTCAGAGTCAATGCGCTCGTTCACAGCGCTGTAGACGCCGATGGCAGCGTTTTTAAGCGCCTTGTCCTCCAGCTCCCGGTCAAAGACCACATACTGGTTTTTGCCCTGGCGTTTGGCCTGGTAGAGGGCGTAGTCTGCGCACTTGTACAGCTTGTGGAAATCTCTGGCGTGGTCGGGGCAGCAGGCGATGCCGATGCTGCAGGAGGTTTGGGTGTTGTCTTCATTAAACATATCGAGGGTATGGAAGTTCTCGATGACCTGTTGTGCCTTTTCTGTGGCGACCCGGAGATCCGGAATATCGCGGATAAAAGCGATGAACTCGTCGCCGCCGATGCGGCCCACCACGTCGCCGCTCCGGAACAAGGTCTGGATTTTGCCGGCGATCTCCATCAAAAAAGCGTCCCCGAACAAATGCCCCCGGGTATCATTGACGATCTTAAAGTCATCGATGTCGATGATCAGCAGGGCGCACAGGCTGTTTTCCGGGCAGCAGGACAGGTAGTTCTCAATGATACTCTCAGTGGTGCCTTTATTGTACAGCTTTGTAAGGGCGTCACGCTCGGCCTTCTGCATCAGCTCCTGGGAATGACGCTTTTCACTGTCAATATCCACGATCACACCCACCGCCTTGAAGGGCTCGCAGTTTTCATCGTACTGGGCGGTCATGCGGATGCGGCACCAGATATACAGAGCGTCGGCTTTCTTGATCCGAACCTCGGTTTCCACATAGGGGCTGCCCTGCCGGATGTCTTCGAGAATCCCGGTAAAGGCCGGGAGGTCTGAGGACAGAATATGGGAATGGGCAATGCTGCCTGTGCTGATATTTTCAGTCATGGGTTCATAGCCGAATTTTTTCTGCCAGTTGTGGGAAAAGATAAAGGTGTCCTTCTTGATGTCCCACTCAAAGATAATGTCTGTGGTCTGGTCCATGATGATCTCGTGGCGTTCCAGGCTCAGCCGAAGGCCCTCCTGGGCTTCTTTGCCGGCGGTGTCGTCGATGAGAATACAGTAGAAGGAATCCGGGCCGCTCTCACTTTTAATGAGCTGCCCTTTGTCCAGAATCCAGATGGTGCTGCCGTCGCTGCGGGCTGCGCGGTACTCGATCTGCTTGGTGTTGTTCTGCCGAAGCTGGCGCTTGACCTCCAGCAGTGTGGAGGAGCGGTCACGGGGGTCGATGATGGCCATGAAGCTGTCGTCAAAGCGCTCCCGGATCTGGGCGCGGGTGTAGCCGAACATGGACAGAAAGCCGTCGTTGACCTGGAGAATGGTCAGCTTTTCGTCATAAAGGCAGCGGAAGATACCGCCTGGGATATTTTCAGTCAGCTGCTGTAAATCCTGGCTCCGGGCCTCCAGCTCACGGGTGGTTTTTTCAATGAACCCCTGGATATGGGGGTCGGAGGCCGTGAGTATGTTCTGGCTGAGGGCGGGCAGATGGGCTCGGCTGTCGATGCGGGCAATGTGCAGCTGACGGAGCCGCAGTTCTCCGTCAATCAGGCTGCAGACCAGGCTGCCTGAGAGCTGAACCTCGGGCGTGGGCTGGCCGGGGGTGTCTGCGCGCAGACGCAGCTGGCAGTCTGCCAGACAGTGGGTATCGGACAGGGCGCGGGTCTCGACAGATGCGTCCAAAATGGTAAAGGGACAGGGAAAGCGGGAGAAATCCGCTGCCAGGACAGCCTCCAGCTGTCCGCTCTCGTGGACGTTGCTGTGATACAGGCCAGACCAAAGCACATCCTCTGTGGCCATTGAGAGAATTTTTTCTGTATCTCTCATCTCAAAATAGGCCCGCTGTAATTCCTTGACAAAGGCTCTTGCCATATGATCGATGCTCATCCTTACACCTCTTCTAACAAATTATAATCGTGACTATCCTCAGAATCACTTTATGGGGAAACAGCTTTTTCAAACAGAGACAGCGTTTTCAAAACGCAGTATATTGATGTTATTATACCGCTAAAGAAACTAAACCACAAGCGAAAAGAAAAAAGAAGAGCTGCCTGAATGGGCAGCCCTTTGAGTATGGGTAAATGCTATTATGAAGAGCTGAAGCGTTCAAGAGAGGACGGTTCAGTTGAAAGTTGAAAGTGGATAGTGGAAAGTTCAGGTACAAATTCGCCATGTGAATTTGATTGGATGCGGCCTGCGGTTACCTTTCTAATCGCTTTTGCCAAAGGAAAAGCTTTCTTTAACCTTCCACTTTCAAGCTTCCACCTGAAATCGCTTTTGACTTTAACTTTGAATCAGGCTCTCAGTAATGGGAAATTTCCGCTTAAAGCGCCCTGTTGATCGCCGATACCAGGGCGGTTACCGAGGCGACGATGATGTCGTTGTGAATGCCGGCGCCCCAGACAGTGCGGCCGTCAGGCATGGTAATGCCCACATAGGCAGCGGCCTGGGAGGTCGAGCCTTCTTCCAGCGCGTGCTCTTTATAGATCAGATCGGTGTAGGGGGTGTCCAGGTAATCCTTGAGGGCGTTGCTGACCGCATCGAAACGGCCGTTGCCTTCCGCGGATACCATGGTTTTCTGTCCGTCACGCTCAATGGTGATGGTGGCCTTGATGTGCTCGCTCACCTGTTCAAAATGGTATTCGGGCAGGGTGACCGGGTACTGGATATTGACATAGGTTTTCTCGAAAATATCCCGGACTTCCTCGGCAGAGAGCTCTTTATGCTTGTGGTCGGAGACATCCTTGACGGTGTAGCCCAGGTCCTCGCGCATACCCTTTGGCAGGTCGTAGCCGTATTTCTGTTCGAGGACATAGCCGATGCCGCCCTTGCCGGACTGGCTGTTGATGCGGATCACGTCCTTTTCGTAGCGGCGGCCAAGATCGGTGGGGTCGATAAGCAGGTAAGGCACGGTCCACTGGTCGCAGTGTTTTTCCTCGCGCCACTGCATGCCCTTGGCGATAGCGTCCTGATGGGAGCCGGAGAAGGCGGCAAAAACCAGAGCGCCACTGTAGGGCTGGCGTTCGTACACATGCATCCGGGTCGTGCGCTCATAGACCTCGGTGATTTCGGGCAGGTTGTCAAAGTGGAGCTTGGGGTCGACACCGTGGGTGTACATGTTCAGCGCCAGGGTGATAATGTCCACGTTCCCGGTCCGCTCGCCGTTGCCGAAGAGGGTGCCCTCGATGCGGTCCGCGCCGGCCAGGAGGCCCAGCTCGGTATCGGCGATGGCACAGCCGCGGTCGTTGTGCGGGTGCAGGGAGACAATGACGTTTTCCCGGAATTTCAGGTGTTTGCTCATGTACTCGATCTGGCTGGCGTACACGTGGGGCATGGACATGGATACCGTGACCGGCAGGTTGATGATGACCTTATTGTCTGCGGTGGGCTGCCATACGTCCAGCACTGCGTTGCAGATATCCAGGGCAAAATCGACCTCGGTGCCTGTAAAGCTCTCGGGGGAGTACTGGAACTGGAAGTTCCCCTCGGTCTCAGCCGCCAGATCTCTCAGCATGACGGCGCCGTCCACAGCGATCTTGATGATCTCTTCCTTGGATTTGCGGAAGACCTGCTCGCGCTGGGCAACAGAGGTGGAGTTATACAAATGGACAACGGATTTCTTACAGCCCTCCAGGGCCGCGAAGGTCTTGCGGATAATGTGCTCTCTGGCCTGGGTGAGCACCTGGATGGTGACGTCATCCGGAATCAGGTCCTGTTCGATCAGGGTTCTCAAAAAGATATATTCGGTTTCGGAGGCCGCTGGGAAGCCGACTTCGATTTCCTTAAAGCCCACAGCGACCAGGGTTTTGAAATATTCGATTTTTTCCTCCAGGCTCATGGGAATAATGAGGGCCTGGTTGCCGTCGCGCAGATCCACAGAGCACCAGATCGGCGCCTCTGTAATATACTCCTTGTGCACCCAGTCAGTGGATTCCTCAGGGGGCATAAAATAACCGCGTTTGTATTTTGTTGGGTTCATCATAATGGGGTGTTCTCCTTTTTAAAGATAAAATTTTAAAGAATATGTGACGATGCTGGGACTCTGCCTCTCATCCAGATAAGAAAAAGAATTCAGGCGCTGCGAGTAACGGCTGAGAACAGTGGCTCTTGGCCGGAGCAGCCGGACACGGGCGAGATCAGCGTTCTGATGGATAAAATGCTGATCCAATCGGTTTCTTGTGCCCGCAGAATGTCTTTTTCTTCCTTAGGTGAAGGCGGCGTCCCTTTGATTTTCTTTTAGTAAGTGATGAAAAGACGTTCGTTTTGTTGCCGCTCGTCCGCTGACGCTCCTTCCTCGCTGCCAAATTTTTTATAAAAATTTGGACAGTTTAAAGGATCATCTTTTCATACAATCATTTTGACACTGGTCCGGAGAATGATTGAATGAAAAGACGTTCGTTTTGTTGCCGCTCGTCCGCTGACGCTCCTTACTCGCTGCCAAATTTTTTATAAAAATTTGGACAAAACATCAAAAAAATCTCTATATTCACTTAAGAATATAGAGACGGAAGATTTTATCCTACGTGGTACCACTCTAATTTTACAGCATAACGCTGCCTCGTTGGCAGATACGGACCGCACTCGGCCTTATATCCTCCTGGGGTAACGGTCAGGAACCGGCGCCGCCTACTCTCATGGATTTCAGCGTGCCACTCCGAGGCCAGTTCAGATACCTTTCCCAACTGCTTCGCATCAACCAGCAGCTTTCTGGATGTTCCGGGAATCTTACTATTCCTCATCAATGTGTTGTGATAATCATAATCATTTTAAACGAATTTGTCAAGGGAAAAATGGTTAAAGTTAAAGAACAAATTGAGAGATGGATGCCGCGGGTGTCCGGCCAAGGGATGACTTTGGAGCTTGACGGTGGAGGGCGAAGCTCTGTCTTTTATCCAGACGGGAAAAGAACCCAAGCGATGGTCGACTTTGACGCGCAGTTGGCCCTTGGAAGATTGTACTACTGTTTCGTTTGATGCGAATTATGGTGTGGTGTGAGGTTATGGCTCTTGCCTGGATCGTCCCGCAGGGTGTCTTTTTCTGCTTAGGTAAAAGACGGCGCTTCTCAGGTTGTTTGATGATTTTCAAAGTGATGTGTTGTTGGCCGGACGGGGATTGTGGCATCCGCGGACAGCGCCAATTCTCATCTAACCATTCCCAATTCTTTGACGCCGTTCGGCATAAAAATTTATTCGTGCCCACATGCTCAAAAGACTCAAAACCCCACCGCGTGGAAGTTTTGAGTCTTTTGAGCGTGTAGCTTAAGTTTTTTATGCAAACATCACCGCGTAGATAATGACAATGATGCCCAGCACAATGCGGTAGTAGCCGAAAGCCTTGAAATCGTGCCTGCGGATATAGCCCATGAGGAACTTGATGGCAAAGACAGAGACCACAAAGGCCACAGCCATGCCGATGAGCAGGATGCCGATTTCCATGCCTGTAAAGCCAACGCCGGTTTTGACAAAGAACTTCACGATTTTTATGAGGCTGGCGCCCAGCATGACCGGAACAGCCATAAAGAAAGAAAACTCAGCCGCGATATGGCGGGAACAGCCCAGCAGGGAAGCCCCGAGGATGGTGGAGCCAGAGCGGGAGGTTCCCGGCACAATGGACAGCACCTGAAAAAGGCCGATGAACAGAGCCGTTTTATAGCTAAGCTGCTCAAAGCTCCGGATGGTAGGCGTCTTAGCGCGGTTCCGGTTCTCAACAACAATAAAGGCGATCCCGTAGACAATCAGCGCGATGGCCACCGTGACATAGCCGTAGAGCTTTCCAGTGACCAGGTCGTCGAAGGGCAGGCCAATGAGGCCAAGGGGGATAATGCCCACCAGCACCTTTCCCCAGAGGGACCAGGTCCGCTTTTTCTGTACGGGTGATTTACTGGGAGAAAAGGGGTTGAGCTTGTGAAAGTACAGCAGGACGACCGCCAGGATAGAACCAAACTGGATGACCACTACGAACATATCCCAGAAATCCTTAGAGACATTCATGTTAATAAACTGCTCAAACAGGATCATGTGGCCCGTACTGCTGACCGGCAGCCACTCCGTGATCCCCTGGACAACGCCGAAAAAGGCGGCTTTCAAAAATTCTAAAAACATCGGTATCTCCTTCATCAATTCTTTTGGATAAGCCTATTTTATCATGGAACCGTCCCCGCAACCTAAACACAGGCTTACAATATTCTTACAATTTTGTAACATAGGGGCGCAAACTCAAAAGACTCAAAACCCCACTGTGTGGAAGTTTTGAGTCTTTTGAGCATGTGTTTTAAGTTTTTTATGCAAACATCACCGCGTAGATAATGACAATGATGCCCAGCGCAATGCGGTAGTAGCCGAAAGCCTTGAAATCGTGCTTGCGGATATAGCCCATGAGGAACTTGATGGCAAAGACAGAGACCACAAAGGCTACGATCATCCCCACTAAGAGGATACCGATCTCTGTGCCCGTAAAGCCAATGCCGGTTTTGACAAAGAACTTCACAATCTTTAAGAGGCTGGCGCCCAGCATAACCGGCACAGCCAGGAAGAAAGAGAACTCCGTAGCCACATAGCGGGAGCAGCCCAGCAGGGTGGCGCCGATGATGGTAGAGCCGGAGCGGGATGTCCCCGGGATCAGGGCCAGGATCTGGAACACGCCGATGAACAGGGCGGTTTTGTAATCCAGCTGCTCAAAATTGCGGATGGTCGGACGCTTGGTGCGGTCCATGTTTTCCACCACAATAAAGGCAATCCCGTAAACGATCAGGGTGATGGCTACCGTCACGTAGCCGTAGAGCTTTTCGGTGATAAAATCATCAAATAAAAGTCCGATAACAGCAGCCGGAATAACCGCGACCAGTACCTTGCCCCAGAGGGACCAGGTATCCCGTTTCTGCACCGGTGATTTCCTGGGTGAGAAGGGATTGAGTTTATGAAAATACAGCAGAACAACGGCCAGAATGGAGCCAAACTGGATGACCACCAGGAACATGTCCCAGAAATCCTTGGATACATTCATATGGATGAACTGTTCAAACAGGATCATATGGCCTGTGCTGCTGATGGGCAGCCACTCCGTGATCCCCTGAACGATCCCGAAAAAGGCCGCTTTTAGCAGTTCTAAAAACATATAGATAACTCCTTACGTATTGATTTTTTAACCGAGTAATATTTTACCACAACACCCGATAAATGAACATTAAAAAATTCTTACATTTTCAGCGTTTCAAAATCTTTTCAGGCCAGCCGGGACGGTGAAGAAGGAAAGCCTGCCATATATTTGGCTAAAACATTGCTTTTAACCCTGTTTTATTATAATATTAGAAAAGGTGTAATTGATAACAAGAGGGAAGAGAATGAAAAGAAAAGATCAAATGATAGGACCGGCGTTTTTGTGCGCGCTTTTGTGCCTGATGATGGCAGTCTCGGGCTGCCAGAGCATGGAGGACCAGAATTATACCGTTCCGGCGGCAGAGAAAAGTGAGACGGTTAACCTGAAGTTTTTTGGGAATAAAAATGAAGCCCTGAACGTAGTGGCCATTGAGGAGATTCTCAAGGCCTATATGGAAGAGTACCCGGAAGTGAACATCACCTACGAGAGTGTTAAGGGCGACGATTATTTCGATGTCCTGATGAAACGGATAAAAAGCGGCAACGGGGACGATATCTTTATGATCAACCACGATACCATGCTGGAACTGATGAAAACCGGCGAGCTCGCCGACCTGTCCGGTTTGCCCACCATAGAGGACTTCAGCCCGGGCGTGCGCAGCCAGATGACCTTTGACGGTGTGGTGCCCTTTGTGCCCACCAGCATATCGGCCTTTGGGCTCTACTGCAACCTGGATCTGCTGGCAGAAAACAACGTGGAGGTTCCTGAAACCTTTGCGGAATTTTTGGCTGCCTGCGAGGTCTTTTCAGAAAAGGACATCACGCCCATCGTGGCCAATAACGACATCTCCTTAAAGACTTTGGCTATTTCCCGGGGAATGTTTGAGGTCTATAAGGGCGGCGGCGCCGAGAAAGCTTTGGAGCAGATGAACGCAGACCCCAGCCTGTTGGCAGAGGCCATGCGCCCAGGCTTTGAGATGGTTCATCTTTTTATTGACCGGGGCTATGTGGACGCCGGACGTACCCTGAAAACAGAGAAAACAAAGGATGACCTGGCCGATTTTGCCACTGGTAGCTATCCTTTCATGCTCACCGGCGCATGGGCCTCGCCGCGGGTAGCAGCCTTGAACCCGGGGCTGAACTATAAGGTATACCCCTACCCGGCGCAGGAGGACGGCAGCGTGCTGGTGACCAATGTGGATACCCGCGTGGCGGTCAACGCCCGGGGCGCCCATGTTGAAGAAGCCAAAAAGTTTCTGGAGTACCTGACCCAGAAGGACGTCATGTGGGCGTTTGTGGACAGCCAGAGCTCCTTCAGCCCCCTGGAGGACAACCGCCTTTCCACCGACCCGGCGGTACAGCCGCTGAACGCCTATATGACCAATGGCAGAAGCATCCTCGGCACTGACAGCAACCTGAAATATCCTATCTGGGATCTCTCCCGGGAGAGTGTGCGCGGCCTGCTGAAGGGCCAGTCCGTAGAGGAAGTGCTGGGTGATTTTGAAGCAGGCCTTAAAAAGAGCCAGCCTGGAGGTGCGCAATGAACAATAAGCGTCTATCCGTGCTTCTGATCACAGCCATCCTCTCCCTGAGCCTGCTGGCCGGTGGGATGCTGTTCTATATTGAGCGTGTCAATACCTCTCTGTGGCAGCGGTCCGTTACAGAGATACTGGAGCTGACCCGTCAGGGAAGCGACACCCTGGATACCTTTATCGAAAAAGATTACGATACCCTGCAGGTTTTTATCAACGAGATGGCCAGGAAGGACCCGGATGACCAGGCATGGATACAGGAGCATCTGACGCGGTTCAAGACACCTCCCTATGAAAAATATTACTGTATCGACCTGGACGGAAACCGTCTGTACGGAGAGGGCGCTGTCACTGGGCTTGAGCCGGAAAAAGCCGAGTACCTGTCAAAGCTGAGCGGCCAGGGCGTGCTGGAGCCCTACAATGATTCGCTGGACGGCGTGCAGTCTCTGGGGGTGTACAAGCGCTTTACCTTCAGCAACGGCCACAGCGCTCTGGTGCTCAAGCAGCACCGGATCGAGGACATCGCCCAGAATTTTGCGCTGTCCTTTTACAGTGGCAGCGGCTTTAGTTACGTGGTTAAAAATGACGGGGAGGTGCTGATCCGCTCCGCCAACAAAAACAGCAACCGGACCTTTAAAAACCTGTATGACATCATTGACTTGTCCGGAAAGAACAGTGAGAGCGCCCTTGCATCCTTTAGGGCAGCCCTGGAAAGCGGGCAGTCCGGCACCGCAGTTTTCAGCTATAACACCGCCCAGAATGTCTTCTGCTATGTGCCAATGTCCAGTGCGGAGGGCTGGTATCTGGTCTCCATTATCCCGAACAGGGTGGTCATGAAACAGGCCAACAATATTATCAACGGGACGCTGATGCTCTGTGGGCTTATCGCCGCGTTGATCCTGGCCATCATGTTTATCTATAACCGGAGCCGCCGGGCCCACCGCCAGGAGGTTCTGCAGATCGCCTACTATGACAGCCTGACCGGACTGCCCAACTTTGAAAAATTCAAGCTGGAGGGCGCCGGCCTTATGGCCAGAAGCCCGGACACCAGATGGTGCGTGCTATATATTGATATCACAGGTTTCAAGCTGGTGAATGACGTCATGGGGTTCCAGTTTGGCGACGAAGTGCTCCGCTATCTGGCAGATGTGCTGCTAAAGGAAAAGGGCGAACAGGACATCGTGTGCCGCTTCTCGGCCGATAACTTCCTGTTCCTGCACGCCTACGAGCGGCGGGAGGACGTCGGGGCACTGTGCCAGAGAATCATCGGTGCGATGCGGTGCCCGGCCATTGGCGGCAGGCAGAACGTGCCCCTGTCTGTGCACATTGGGGTTTTCTGCCTTGAGGACGACCCCGGCGCAGGTGATATCAGCCTTATGGTTGACCGGGCGCATATGGCCCAGAAGAGCATAAAAAACGGCCGGAGCAACCAGTACTGCCAGTATGACAGCAGCATGCGCTCAGAGATGCTGCGCCGGTCAGAGATGGAAGCAGTTATGGAAAAGGCCCTGGCCGACGGCGAGTTCACCTTCTACATTCAGCCCAAATATGACGTGAACGGCAGGAAGATTGTGGGTGCTGAGGCCCTGGCCCGCTGGATACAGCCTGGGGAAAAAATGGTAAGCCCTGGGGAATTCATCCCCGTCTTTGAGCAGAACCAGTTTATCCTCCAGCTGGACGAGTATATTTTCACAAGGGTGTGTGAAAGCCTGAAAAACCGTTTGGAGCGGGGACTGCCAGTGGTCACCATCTCGGTCAATGTCTCCCGGGTGCACGTGCGTCAGGAGAATTTTGTCAGCATTTACCAGGGCATCAAGGAGCGTTACCGGATCCCCGATGGCCTCATCGAGCTGGAGCTGACTGAGAGCATCTTTCTGGAAAATCTGGACCGCATTGGGGGCATTATCCGCGAGCTGAGGGAGGCGGGCTTTGGCTGTTCGATTGACGACTTTGGCTCAGGCTATTCCTCGCTCAACGCCTTAAAGGAGCTGCCCGTCAATGTGATCAAGCTGGACCGCGAGTTCCTGCTGAATGAAGGCGATACCGGCAAGGGCGCCATCATTGTGCGCAGCATCATCCAGATGGCAAAAAAGCTGGAGATACAGACCGTGGCGGAGGGCGTGGAGACGCCCGGGCAGCTGGCCTTTTTAAAAGGCGCGGGCTGCGATATGATCCAGGGCTTCATTTTCTCAAGACCCCTGCCAGAGCCGGACTTCGCCAGACTTCTGGAGGAGAACACCTGAAAGCCTGGCAGAAACTTTTCGGCCTCTCCATTGCTATTCTCAGAGAATTGTGATAGGATAAATAGCTAAAGAGAACTAAGCGAGCCGATATAAAGGAGAAACGATGAGAGAATGTATGGAAGACTTACCGAAACTGCAGGCGCGGCTGAAACGCATCGAAGGCCAGATCCGCGGCATTTCGGACATGATGGAAAAGGACGTTCCCTGTAATGAAATCCTGATTCAGATCAACGCTGCCAAATCGGCCCTGCACAAGGTGGGGCAGATGGTTGTGGAGGGGCATCTGCACCACTGCGTCAAGGACAGCATCGAGCATGGAAATACCGAGGAAACACTAAAGGATTTGTCAAAGGTCATTGAGTATTTTTCAAGGATCTGATACAAAAGGACCCGTATCGCGGCGGTACGGGTCCTTTTTATATAAATTTTTCTTAACAGGCCTTGAACAATTGGGTCAACGGTCTATAATGGTATTAACCGATTGGGTTAATGAAAGGAAAACTAAGTGGTAAACGACAAATTTTACAGCCTGCCAGAGGAAAAGCAGCAGCGGATCATCAACGCGGCCCTCAGGATTTTTGCACAGAACCCCTACAAAAAAGCCAATACGGCCGATATTGCCGCCGCGGCAGGCATTTCTAAGGGGCTGCTGTTCCACTACTTCGGCAACAAGCAGACCCTGTACGAGTACCTGTTCCGGTATGGCAACGACGTGATGCGCGGCCATATCAGTGAGCTGCTGCCGCCCGATGAGTCCGATTTCTTTGAGATCTGGCTGCGCTCCCAGCGGGCTAAATCCGAGATTATCATGCGCAACCCTTATCTGATGGACTTCTTTATCCGGGTCTATTATGACAAGGCGCCAGAGAATGTGGGCAACATGAGCTTTTACGGCGACCTGGAGACAGCCAGCACCGCGGTGATCCTGGACCGGATCGACCGGAGCAAGTTCAGGGAGGAGACCCCGCCCGAGAAGGTGATCCGCTGGCTGATCTGGGCGGCTGAGGGCTTTATGAAACGCCAGAGCGACCTTGGCAGAGTGGACATTGAACAGCTGGATACCGAGTTTACCGAACTCGTTCTATTTATCAGACAACACTGCTACAAAGAGGAGGCATTACAATGATAGCAATCGAGCACCTGACCAGAGACTACGGCGAGGGCCGCGGGATTTTCGACTTATCCCTGGAGGTTAAGCACGGCGAGGTCTTTGGTTACCTGGGCCCCAACGGCGCCGGGAAAACCACGACCATCCGCCATCTGATGGGCTTTCTTTCGCCCAAGCGCGGCAAATGTGTGATCGATGGCCTGGACTGCTTTAAGCAGGCGGCTGAGATCAAGGAATTTTTAGGGTACCTGCCCGGGGAGATCGCCTTTTTCGACAGCATGACCGGCGTGGAGTTTCTGAACTTTATGGCCGAGATGCGGGGCATGAAGGACCGCGCGAAAATGGAAAAGCTCATCAGCTTTTTCGACCTGAACCCGAAAGGCAAGATCCGTAAGATGTCCAAGGGCACCAAGCAGAAGCTGGGCCTGGTATCAGCCTTCATGCACGACCCCGAGGTCCTGATCCTCGACGAGCCCACCAGCGGGCTGGACCCCCTCATGCAGAACCGGTTTATCCGTCTGATCCTCAATGAGAAGAAAAAGGGCACGACCATTCTCATGTCCTCCCACAGCTTTGAGGAGGTCGAGCGGACCTGTGACCGGGTGGGCATTATCCGTGCCGGGGAGCTGGTAGCCCTGGACAGCGTGGCCTCTCTCAAGGCAGAGCGCCACAAGGTCTACCGGGTCAGTTTCGCTACGGCCCAGGAGGCCGGAGACTTCGCGGCCCGGTGCAACGGCACCCGCCAGCTGAAAGAGCACCCCCAGCTCGTGGAGGTGCGGGTGGCAGGAAGCATGGACGGCTTTCTGAAAATGCTCACCGGCTACCACGCCATGGAGTTGGACACGGTCTCCCAGGATCTGGAGGATATTTTTATGCAGTATTACGGAGGTAAACATCATGCTTAGCGGGCCGCTTTTCAGAAAAACCTTTAAATCACAGCTCAAGATGCTTGTCATCTTCGCGGCCATTATGGCCATGTACATGGGCGTTGAGATCAGTATGTTCAACCCCGATTCCATGGACGGCATAAAAGAGATGATGGATATGCTTCCTCAGCAGATGATAAACGCCATGAACCTGGACGTGGGCGCTGAGACAAGCCTTGTGGGCTTTCTGGGCTCCTATTTTTACGGCTTTATCGTCATCATGGTGCCCATGATCTTTAACATCATCGCCAGCAATAACGCGGCGGCCAAGCTGGTGGACAGCGGCGCCATGGCCTGCCTGCTGTCTGCCCCAAACTCCCGGACCAAGGTGATCGCAACCCAGGCCGCAGCCCTGATCCTGTCCAATATCCTCCTCATGGCCTTTGTGACCGTTATGGGGATCGCGGTCAGCCAGGCCCTGTTCCCGGGCGATCTGGACATCCGCGCCTTTCTGCTCGTCAACGCAGGCGCCCTGCTCATGCAGCTGGCCGTCAGCGCCATTGGCTTCTTTGCCTCCTGCCTGTTTAATGAGAGCCGCCTGTCCCTGGCTCTGGGCGGGGGTTTGCCCGTACTGTTTCTGGTGCTCATGATGCTCTCCGGCGTCAGCGAGGACCTGGACGTTGTGCGCTACACGACCCTGTACAGCCTGTTTGACCCTGCCGAGATCATCGCAGGGGGCGATACCGTGGGCCTGTGCATGGCCGCCCTGGCCGCAGTCTCGGTGGTGCTGTATACCCTGGGTATCCTGATCTTCAGACGGAAGGACCTGCCGTTGTAAATATAAAAACAGACTGAGATCTGAACCTCAAAAGGCTCAAAACACGTATCCAAGGTGTTTTGAGCCTTTTGAGCCTGTATCTTGGGGTATTCTTATAAAAAAGGCACGCCCGGTTATTTTTTGCTGAAAGTGGTATGTACATAAAAAGGGCGCTGCCAGAGGCAGGCCTGAAGCACTGATGAAAGAAGGAGCGATTATGAGAATAGCCATTGTGACCGGGGCGTCCAGCGGGCTTGGACGCGAGTTTGTAAAACAGATCAGTGAACGTGAGCATCTGGATGAGATCTGGGCTGTTGCCCGGAGGCGGGAACGCCTGGAGGCGCTGGCCAGGGAAGTAAAAACACCGGTGAGGCCTGTAGTCATGGACCTGACAGACACCGGCAGCTTTCCGGAGCTGACAGCCCTGATGGCCGAGAAGCAGCCGGATGTGCGGCTGCTGGTCAACGCCGCGGGTATGGGTAAGTTGGGGAACTACGCCGAGGTGACCGAGGCGGACAGCAACGCTCTCATTGATTTAAACTGCCGGGGGGCAGTCGATATGACCCTGAGGGTACTGCCGTACATGCAGAAAGGCGCGAGAATTATGCAGATCTGCTCGGTGGCGGCCTTTATGCCCCTGCCCGGCATGAATCTGTACGCGGCCTCCAAGGCCTTTCTGCTCAGCTATACCAGGGCTTTGCGCTGGGAGCTGTTCGGCCGGGGCATCCGGGTGACGGCGGTCTGCCCCTACTGGATCAAAAACACCGAGTTTGTGCCGCGGGCCAGCGCCAACGCGGACCGTTCCGCGGTGCGCCACCTGCCCTTTGCGGGCACCGTCCAGACGGTTGTGCGCCGCTCTATGAGGGACAGCCGCCTGGGCGCGGCCGTATCCACACCGGGCCTCGCCAGCTTTGGGCTGCGGGTGTTTGGCAAAGTAGTGCCCCACGGGCTGGGCATGGCTTTCTGGAACGTGCTCAGGAAAGTCTGAGAAAATTCAGGCGCCGGCAGTTGACAATTTTGAAAAGTTCGCTTATACTAATATCAACAATTGAATCAAACCATTGAGGGTGCCTTGAAAAAGGAGAATAGGGAAACCGGTGCGAATCCGGTACGAACCCATCACTGTAAACAGGGACGCGCCGCAGTAAACCACTGGCCTCGGGCTGGGAAGGGAGCGGAGTGCGGAGGAGCTGTGAGTCAGGAGACCTGCCTTTAGTGTTACGCGCGTTTGTCCGGTGAGGGGATTGTCACTGAGAGAACCTGAGATAGGTAAATGGGAGCCTGTCGGCATATGTCGGCAGGCTCTTTTTATATGATTTTTTAAGAAAGAGGTAGAAAAATGAAAAGCTTGAAGAAACGGTTTTTAGGGATTGCCCTGTCCGCAGTGCTGGCGGCAGGCGTGCTGGCAGGGTGCAGCAGCGCAGGGGGAAATGACAGCGCCAGCCAGAGCGCCGGCACAGACGGCCATTATCCGGTCACCATCACCACCTACGATTACGACAAGCAGCCTGTGGAGATGACCTTTGAAAAGGCGCCGGAAAAGGTGCTGGCCGTATACCAGAATTCCATCGAGACCCTGCTGGCCCTGGGCCTGGAGGACAAAATTGTGGCTGCCAGCGGTCTGGATCACGAGGTGAAGCCAGCCTACAAGGACGCTTTTGCCAAGGTCAACTATCTGTCCGAATTTAAACCCAGCAAGGAAGCCGCCACCGCTCTGGAGCCGGATATGATCCTGAGCTGGACCTCCCTGTTCTCGGACAAGAACCTGGGCAGTATGAAGGAGTGGCAGAGCCAGGGCGTGAACAGCTACAACATGCTCAACAGCGGCGCAGTGTCCCCGAAAACACTGGACAACGAGTACCAGGATTTTGAGAACCTGGGCAAAATCTTTGACGTGGAGGATAAGGCCGGGGAACTGGTGAACGAGATCAAGGACGCTGTGAAACAGACAGAGACCTATGCCCAGAAGGAAAACAAGAGCCCCAAAGTACTGGTGATGGAGGACCAGAGCGGGCAGATTGTCAACTATGGGGCAACCACCCTGGCAGGCGACATGGTCACCAAGCTTAAGGGCACACTGGCCAGTCCGGACGCGTCCAAGCTGGGCGAGGAGGACGTGGTCGCTGCCAATCCGGAAGTCATTTTCGCAGTCTATATGGACCGTGACGACCAGGACATGGCCACCCAGACAAAGGACGCCATCATGAACAACGCGGCCTTTGCCGACATCGACGCGGTTAAAAACGGCCGGGTGATCCCCATCGAGCTGGGGCAGATGTACTGCAGCGGTGTGCGGACCATCGACGGCATTCACACCATCGCGAATGGGATGTACCCGGATTTAAACCTGAACTAGGGAGCGGGCTTTTTTATGAAACAAAGCGCACTGATCAAAGATAAAGGGCGGCTCCAGAGCCAGCCCTTTTATGTGTTTGTATGCCTGGTCATGCTGGGGCTACTGATCCTCTCAGCCCTGGCGGCGGTCACCATCGGCTCCATGGACCTGTCCATCCGGGATGTGTACAGCGTCATTGGCTACGAGCTCTTCCACCTGGACAGTCTGAGTGCCTACGCCAGGGGCGCGGCCCACAACGTGGTGTGGCTGATCCGCTTCCCGAGGGTGGTCATGGGGCTGGCTGTGGGCATGGGCCTGTCCATCTGCGGCGTGGTCATGCAGGCCATTGTCAAGAACCCGCTGGCAGAGCCCTATGTGCTGGGCATCTCCTCCGGGGCGTCACTGGGGGCGACCACAGCCCTGTTCTTCGGGCTGGGCGCTGTGCTCGGCGGCAGCGGTGTGGGCGTGTGCGCCTTCATCGGGGCCTTTCTGATCTCCATGCTGGTGGTGGCAGTGGCCAACATCGGCGGGCCGGCCAACTCCGTCAAACTCATCCTCTCCGGCATGGCCCTGGGCGCCCTGTGCCTGGCCTTCTCCAATTTTATGGTCTTTATGGCCAACGACCCCAACACCACTCAGCAGATCACCTTCTGGATGCTCGGCAGCCTGTCCGGGGCCAAGTGGGGCCCCACACTGGTCATCTTTGCCGTGGTGGCTGCCAGTACGCTCTTTTTCTGGAGCCAGCACCGCCCCATGAATCTCATGCTCCTGGGCGACGATGTGTCCATCACCCTGGGCACCAACCTGAACACCTACCGCCATGTGTACCTGGTCCTGACCTCGCTCATCATCGGCCTGTGCGTGTACGCCTCTGGGACCATTGGGTTCATCGGGCTGGTGGTGCCCCACGCGGTGCGCATGGTCTTTGGCACCGACCACCGCAAGCTGGTGCCCCTGAGCGCCCTGACCGGCGGCATTTTCCTGATCTGGGCCGACGTGCTGGCCCGCACCCTGCTGCCCGAGACCGAGGTGCCCATCGGGATTCTCGTGTCCATGGTGGGCGCGCCAGTGTTTATTTATATGATGATGCGTAAGAGCTACGGCTTTGGAGGTGGCGAATAATGGAAATCAGATCCCAGGATATTACCCAGACACTGGGCGGCTGTGAGATTTTAAAGGGCGTGAGCATTGACGTCCAGAGCAAAAAATTCATTGGGATCATCGGTCCCAACGGCAGCGGAAAGAGCACCTTTTTGAAGTGCCTGTACCGGACAGCCAGGCCCACCGGCGGCGTCATTTATTTTGACGGCGAGGCAGTGGACAGCCTCAGCTATAAGGAATCGGCCAGAAAAGTGGCTGTGGTGGCCCAGCACAATTACTATAACTTTGATTTTACTGTGGAGCAGGTGGTGCTCATGGGCCGGACTCCGCACAAAAAGCTCATGGAGCGCAACTATGCCGAGGACTATGCCCTGGCCCAGAAAGCCCTGGAAACAGTAGGCATGGAGGCCATGAAAGACCGGAACTTCTCCACCCTGTCCGGCGGCGAGCAGCAGCGCGTGATCCTCGCCCGCGCCCTGACCCAGGACACCCAGTGCCTGATTCTGGATGAGCCCACCAACCATCTGGACATTAAGTACCAGCTCCAGCTCATGAGCATTGTGAAAAAACTGAACATCACCGTCGTGTCCGCTATCCATGACCTCAACATCGCGGCCATGTACTGTGACGAGATCTATGTCATGAAAGACGGCCGCATCATCAGGAGCGGGCCGCCGGAGTCGGTGCTGACACCGGCGTTTATCCGGGAGGTCTACGAGATTCAGGCCGAGGTGATAAAGGACGCGAAAAGCGGCTTCCTGCACGTGCTGTATCAGCCGGAATTTTAAAACCATTCTGTAAAAAAGATGCTCAAAAGACTCAAAACAGCCGTCGTGGTGGTTTTGAGTCTTTTGAGCTTAAGGGCGCTGGTATGTTTTTTTATGCAGGTTTAAGCGCGGGTTCCCGCTTCCATAAAAACAGGGTGACCGCTGTGGCGCAGAGGTCCGCGGCCAGCTGGGCAAAAATCAGGCCTGTAAGACCCCACCGGCCTGTAAAAATAAACAGGAAGGGAATAAAGAAAATCCCCTGGCGGCAGACGCTTAAAATACCGCCCTGCTTCGCCTTGCCGGTGGCCAGAAAGTAGTTGCCGATGACAATCTGGAGCCCCAGAGTCATAAAGGCCACCCCATCCACCGACAGGGCGGTCCGGCCAATGGCCAGCACCTCAGCGGATTCCTGGTTGAACAGGTGGATCAGCGGCCCGGAAAAGACCAGGCACCCCAGGCCAAAGAGGATGTTGACCGCAGTGCTCCACAGTACGGCGGTGCGTGTGGCAGCGTTCACCCGGTCCCTTTGTCCTGCGCCAAAGCTGTAGCCCACCAGGGGCGAGTAGCCCTTTAAAAAGCCGTAGAGAGCGCTCACCTCCAGGGACATGAGCCGGTTGACAATGCCCATGGCCGCGATGGCCGCCTCGCCGAAGGGACGGGCTGCCACGTTGGTCAGGCCCACAGCCCCGCCGGACAAAAACTGAAAAAAGCAGACCGGCAGCCCGATCTTGACAATCTGGGCGTAAAGGGCCCGGGAGGGTTTGAAAAAGCGGGGCGACAGCGTCAGAAGGCTTCCTCCCCGGCGCAGACAGAACAGGTAAATCACCGAGGAGAGCATCTGAGAGATCAGGGTGGCTGCTGCCGCGCCCGCGACGCCCATGCCAGCGCCAAAGATCAGGACAGGGTCCAGCACCAGGTTGGTAAAGCCACCGGCCAGCATGGCCGCAGTGCTCATGGAGGCGGCCCCCTCGGCCACCAGAAGGTTATTGAGGATCATATTAAAAACATTAAAAACAATCCCGATAATATAGAGGATACCATAGGCGCGGGCATAGGGCAGGATGGAATCAGTGGCGCCCAGGGCGCCCATGAGCGGGTCAAAAAACAGGAGCATGGCGCCAGCCAGCAGGGCAATGACCGCCACCCCGGTGAGGATGGCCGTACTGCTGCAGGCCGCTACGGCCCTGTAATCTTTTTGTCCCAGGAGGCGCGAAATGTAGGAGCCTGCGCCCGACCCGAACAGCAGGCCGATACCCGTGCCCACCATGGTCAGGGGATAGAGGATGGAAACCGCCGCAGTCTCCAGAGTGCCCAGCCGCCCGATAAAAAGGGCGTCCACAAGGTTATAAAGCGCGGATACCAGCATGCCCGCCATGGTAGGGATACCCAGCCTCAGCAGGGCTTTTTTTACATCTTCTGTTTCCAGAAGGGCCAGTCTTTTTGAATTTTCATTCATGGGTGATTTTTCCTTCTTTCTGTTTAGGAGTTAAATATTTTAGGTGCTATAAAGTATAGATACTAAACAATAAGGGTAAAAAAAGAATCAGGGCGCCGCAGGGCGCGGCTCATTCCTTCAGCTTTTCGTCGATGGACGCCTCAAAGGCCGTCAGGTAAGCTACCATGCTGGTGTAAAGCGCGTCGGGCATTTCCTCCAGCAGCTTCTGGGCAGTGTCATTGCCCTCCTGGTGGTACGCCTGGTGCGTCTGGTAGTTGATCTGTCCGTCCTCAGTCAGGGAGAGGACCACCTCGGTGTCTGAATCCGGGGAAACCTTTTTTTCCACAGTGCCCTTGTCCACCAGCCGGTAAATCATCTGGGAGGCAGCCCCCTTGGTGACGCCCAGAACCTGGGCCAGGGTGGTGATGTTAATGCCCGGATGGTCGCCCACCGCGGCGATGGTGTGTATTTCAGCCTTGGTCAGCGGGATATCGGTACCGTAGGTTCTTTTTTTATTGTCCCACTGGTTATATTTGTGGATGATCCGGCCGATGAGCTCAATGATCTGGGAATGGTCTTTCATGTATATGCCGTCCTTACTGTTTTGTTTGCATACTGTATAGCAGCTATACTAAATATAAGCCTTTCCTGGGCTTTTGTCAACCGCAGTGTAAAAAATTAAGACTTTTACATAAAAAAAATAAAATATTATTTAAACATGTGCTCAAAAGACTCAAAAGCATAAAAATGGCTGTTTTGAGCCTTTTGAGCAGGTTTCTCTGAGGTGTAATAAAAAAATAGTCTGATAACAAAAGATTATCCATCAGTTAAACTTTTAACAATTGTTGACTTAAACAGCAGTTCATTATATAATGCAAACCATATCACGACGACGGTCGGATATAAAACTATTTTGAAGGGGTGTGTTGATAAAAAACTATCGATCAATCTTTGACGTGGTCAAGGAAGAAACCAATATTGTGACGGCTGCCCGCTTTTACGGGATGGCAGTTGACCGGCATGGGAGGGCGCTGTGTCCATTTCACAGCGACCATCATCCCAGTCTGTCTTTTAAAGACAACCGGTTTACCTGCTTTGCCTGTGGGGCCAGAGGGAGCGTCATTGATTTGGTTATGCAGATTTTCCATATTTCTCCATTAGAAGCGGCAGTTAAACTTCAGGAAGATTTCAATCTAAAGGTGGAGGTCAGAGGTCAAAGCCATAAGGCCAACGACGTTGCGGCGAAAGGAGAGGCGGATACAAGAAGCGTGAAGCAGGAAACGAACGGGACGAAAAGCGCACAGCGCAGAGCGAAACCAACGAACAGCCTGTACAGCCCTTCGCGTATGACGGCTCCGACGGACAGCACGGAGGCGGTACTGGCAGCGGCGCTCCGGGACCGGCTGACAGATATGGAAGCATACTATAGCAGACTACACCGTGAACTATGCGAAAATACTGAGAAATATAAGCCTTGCAATTCACTGGAAACCGTCCAAGACAAGTATGTCGAGGCCATGTTTCAATTACCCGTGGTATCCTACTATTTGGATATCCTGGACAGCGGGACGCCATCCGAGAGGGTGGAGCTTTACCGCGCGTATAAAAGAAAGGAACTTATACAGTATGAAAAACGATAGAACACAGCGACATAATACAGATGACATTGAGGCCATGAAAGGCCTTTTAACCGAAGAAGAACGAAAAGATCTGATCATTGAAGAGACCAAGAAAAACATTGAATTCAAGCCCATCATCTCGTTTGATGACAGCGCAGGCAGCACCGTGCCGGCATTTCCAGTGGAGAGCCTGCCCGGTGCAGTACAGGACTTTGTCCTGGCGGCCGCTGCCAGCATCGGGGTGCCGGTTGCCATGACCGGCAGCGCGGCCCTGGGCGTCCTTGCAGCCGCGGTGCAGAAGAAGGCCAAGGTGAAAGCCAAGGGAGACTGGACAGAGTCCCTGTGCCTTTACATCCTGCTGATTGCCCGCTCATCGGAGCGGAAGTCCCCGATTATGCGTAAAATGACCAAACCCATCGAGCTTTATGAGGAGATGGTCAATGCCAAGATGGCCGAAGACATTGAGGAATACGATAATCAGGAGAAGTTTTTTAAGAAGAAGATCAAGTATCTGGAAGGAAAAGCCGCCCGGGGCGTCATTGACTACACCGATGCCCAGAAGGCCAGAGAAGAGCTGGCAGCACTTGAGCCAACGCGCCCCCTGCGCCTGACAGCAGGCGATGTGACCCCCGAGGTGCTGGTCAACCTTTTGGAAGAGAATAACGAGCGCATGGCGATTTTTGCGGCAGAGGGGGGCCTTTTCGGCACCATGAGCGGCCGCTACAGCGGCGCGGTCAACATCGACGTGTTCCTCAACGCCTATTCACAGGACAAGATGACCGTTGACCGGGTTGGCCGCCGGACCCGCATCCTCAGAGACGCCCACCTCACCATGGTGATGGCCGTACAGCCCCATGTGGTGTGTGAATTTGAGGCCAAAAAAGAATTTCAGGAGCTGGGCCTGACAGGCCGGTTCCTGTACGCCATGCCCGACAGCCTTGTCGGCACCAGAAACAGCCGGGAGGCACCCGACGTCCCGCCAGAGGTGGAAGCAGCCTACTGCGAGCTCGTCACCGAGCTTCTGGCCATGGACGCCGGGATTAAAGGCGGCGTGATGCTTGAGATGACCGAGGAAGCCAGAGACCTGTTCTTTGACTTCGACTATGACACCGAGAGCCGCCTGACAGAAGACTACGAATGTATTGAGCCCTTTGCTGGAAAGGTCAGTGGCACCGTCCTGCGGATGGCGGGCATTCTTCACTACGCGGCCCACGGCCCCCGGGCGTCTGAGATCAGCATCAGCCGTTCGACCGTGGCCAAAGCCATTGACCTGGCAGAATATTATCTGGCAGAAAAGCTGCGGATCTTTAACATGACAAGCAGCGACGCCGAAACCCAGGCCGCGGCCTACGTCCTTAAACGGATCCTGACCGCGGGCAAAGACAGCCTGACCAAACGGGAGATCGCTCAGCGCTGTAAGGGGAAGGGCATGCACGCAGACGATGTGGAATAGCCACTGGCGCTGCTGGCAGCCCACCACTATCTGGTGCCCGTACCGGCTGAATATGCCGGAACCGGACGCCGGAGCATCCGTTATTTTATCCACCCCGAACTCCTCAAAACAGAAGCCGCCGGGGAAGAGGACCACAATGCCCTCGTGCCTGTGATCACACCGGCAGAACCGGGGGGCTTTATACAGGAGGAAAGGGCGGTGACGGTTTAATGAACAATGTCGATACGCTGGCCGTTTATGATATCCAACAGGGCGGCAGGCCCCCGGCCAATACGGCAGAGGCAGCCTGCTCGCCGCAAAAATATCAAATTCAAAGCACGGTTAAAAACATTCTCGAGGACATAAACGCCAGCAAAGCGCTGGAAGCTGAACAGATTCAAAGAGCAGAAACCCTCAGGGAAGTCGACGGGGAACTGAAATCCGTCGCGATTGAAATGCTCGAAAACAGAGTGTCTCCCGACAAAATTATCCTGAAACTCAGCAATATCATCATGCACCTGAGTGATGACAAAGCATTTTATAAGAAGGTTCAGGCATTGGTGCATAAAAATTACAGCGATCGTTAATATATAAAAACAGGCATCCGAAAGGGTGCCTGTTTTGAAATTTAATATAGAGAATACAGTCTCAAAAGGCTCAAAACCAGAATCATATACGGTTTTGAGCCTTTTGAGCGGGTGTTTCTAAAAACAGATTTAATTTTCAATGAGGCCCAGATCCATTTTCCAGGCGAGCACCCGTTTGACGGAGGCATTGATCTGATCTTCGGAGAGGGTTTTGTTTTTTACTGCCTCGATCACCGCTGGGATCTCGATGGTATAGCGGGAGCTCAGGATCATGTCGTTGCCGGCGGCCACAGCCTGCACGGCTGCGGTATCGGCGCCGTAGGCCTTGGTGATGGCCTCCATGTCCAGGTCGTCGGTGAGGATAACGCCGTCAAAGCTCAGCGTGTCCCGCAGAACCTCGTGTACTTTTGGGGACAGGGATGCCGGGTGGTCCGGGTCCATTGCCTCAATCACATTGTGGTTGACCAGAACACTGCCTGCGCCGGCCTGGATGCCTGCTTTGAAGGGAAGAAAATCCTGGGCTTCAAAGGTCTCAAGGGGGCGGCTGTCCCGGGAGAAATCCTTATGGGTATCAGCGCCGGGGCCATAGCCTGGAAAATGCTTGAGCACAGAGCCCATGCCGTCTGAGTCCATGGCGCTTACTGTGGCTTTTGCGTAGTCGGCCGTGGTGGCTGCGTCTCTTCCGGTGGTCCGGGAGTAGATGTAGTCCGCGGGATTCTGTGAAATGTCACAGACCGGGGCGAAATTGACGTTGATGCCCAGGGATTTAAGCAGCGCGTCCTTTTCATGAGCGTCAGCGGTGACAGCGTCCATGCCGCCGTTTTGCAGCAGAGTCTGGGGAGATGGGAAGATCTCGGCCCGGAGCGCGGGGTTACCGCTGACACGCACCACGTCGCCGCCCTCCTCGTCGACTCCAACCAGCATGGGAATCTTCGCCGCGTCCTGGCAGGCGTTGATTTCAGCCCGGATTTGGTCGGGGTTTTTATCCTTAAAGTCGCGCCCGAAAAGGATGGTGCCCCCAAACTGCCAGGTTTTTTCGTCCTCGGGGGCGGCAGGGCCAGAATAGCGGGCAAAGAACATCTGCCCCACCTTTTCCTCAAGGCTCATGCCGGCCAGGAGCTTATCTGCCCGCAGGCTGTAAAAGGCTTTCTCCGCCGCGTCTGAAGTCGTCAGGACTTCCAGCTTTCTGGCGGGGAGAGGGGTGTCCCCGGCCTGGAGGCTCTCGGGATCGGTGCCGGTTTTTAACGTGATTTTGACCTCTGCGCCAGTTTCGGGCAGGCGGTCCTGCGGGAGCCCGGTAAGGTCAAAAACGCTAGTCACAGGCTCCTGGGCGTCCTCAGCCCGGTAAAGGAGGGTGAGGGTGGCGTCATCGCTTTTCAGCACATAGCCTGTAAAGGTGACTGGGGAAAAGAGCTGGGACAGGGTGAGGGCCGGCGAGCAGCCTGTGATCAGGAGCCCGGAGGCGGATATGATTAAAAAGAGTGTTAAAAGTCGTTTCATGAATGTTTCCTTCTGCAAAATTTACCCCCTGTTTCAGGGACGGGTCTATTGTACCATATTCTCGTTGAAATGGGGGTCTTTATTTTGGTAAGGTGGGTACGGTTGCTGTAAAAATAAAAGTGGCGCCGCCCAAGACTGTGCCTTTTATCCAGATAAGAAAAAAGGTCCAGGCGCAAGCTGGGAGCAAGAGCGACCAGCGCTCTCAGTGCTACTGCGAAGCGGTAGCACCCTAAGAGGGACCTGGTCACGTCAAGGAAAACAGATGATCCACGGTTTGTTATGATTCGTATTTCATACGAAACAAACCGATAACATCTGCGAAACCGATTCACACCATACCCCTTCGGGGCACGCGAATCAAAGATTTGGGTTCTCTGGTTCCCGCAGGACGCTTTTTTTTCTTAGGTAAAAGGCTTCGTCTCTTGAGTTTTATAACGTTTTAACACTTCTTGTAAAAATGGTCTGCGATTAAAGAAGGCCTCCGCACAGCTTTGCGGGGGCCTTCGCTTTTAGGAGATGTTTCAGCAGGAGGTAATCCTATCCGCGGCCCACTTCGGTGTTGTCATGTTTTCGGTCGCGGAGTGCTTTTACGGGGGATTCCTTGTCTTCATAGCGGTAATCCTCGCCGTTTTTGTCAATGTATTTTTCAATGACTTCATGGGACGGCACATAGTCGCCGTTGACCATTTCCTGGTATTTAAAGAAGCGGTAATCCTTGGGCAGTTTGCTGCTGTCTTCATAATCTTCGCCCTTTTTACCCAGGTTCGCCTGTTTGGCGAGGACGTCGCGGACGTATTCTTTATTGGAGGTCAGGTGCAGAAGCTTCGGGAAGTGCCCGTCGACGACCTCGTTCCATTCTTTCTTTTCATATTTTTTCAGAAGCTCGGCGGCCTTGTGTAAATGGCCGATTTCCTTCTGAAGCTGTTCTTCCCACAACAGCTTGATGATCTCATTCTTTTCTTCACGGTAGAAGGAGTAGTACAGATAGGCTTCAACATAGTCGTGAAGCAGCAGATTTTCCAGCCAGGTACAGTTGGGGTCCAGCAGGCCGCCGTAGTGGGTGACATGCTGTTCTTCAACCATACCGATTTCAAGGTAGAGGCTGCGGCCCAGACCGTCCGGATAACGGTTGCCCACGTTCATGTAAAAGTTCATGGTCTGCTGTTCGCCGGCGACGATGATCATGGTGTTGAGCTTGGTCTGAATGTCGGCGGTCTTGGAGTCGATGGGGCGGTTGACGGTGTCAAAGGGATGTCTGTGATGGGCGATGGTGGGGCGGCCAGGCATGATTTCGGTATAGCCTCCGACCAGCTCCTCGGCCTTGATGCCCTTGTCCATTTCCAGCAGGTCGGCATAGCGGTACAGGTGGTCAAAATCTTCCAGCAGGGCAAAGTCCATGGCCTGCTTCACATAGTCGTCCGGTTCATTCTGCGCCAGCCAGGCGGTCAGGTCAACGGCCAGCTGTTCATAGCCGATGGCCATTTCCAGAACAGATTCATCAGCCGGCGGCAGCCAGTTGATCATTTTCTGCTGCTGCTGTTCAATACGGCGTGTCATGGCCAGTTCCCGGCGCAGATCGTTATCCGTGCAGTTGCGGTGGAACTGGTGGGCAAACAGAGCTGCCTCCACTTCGATTCCGTTCATCAGGATGATACGCGTCTTGGTGTAGGGGTCAATCTGATCTTTTGCGTAGGGAATCGGTGTCAGTTTCTTCCAGTCTTCGGCCTGCTTTTCAACAGGAATACCTTTTTCGTCAAATGGGTTAAAGCTACTCATAAAGAAAACTCCTTTTCTGGTGATTATTTAAAATGAATTCAATTATTACTTACCCATCATTTTTTTGGATGTAACGCAGGAAGTAAAGGTTTAAAGCAACTTTTAAGGAGAAAATTCACTAAAATGAAATGGTGGGACGATTAAAAAGAAAAGGCAAATCTCATACTTTTAGCGAGAGTTTGCAAAGCAAGGCAACTCTGTTTGTATAGCGAAAACATAAAAGGAAAAGTTGTTTTTAACATTAAAGACAGACACAGGGTAAAGAAAAAGCACTTCCCGTTTTGGAGAAATGCTTTTTATCGAATGGTTTAAGCTGAACCTCAGCGTTTCTGATGGGCGGCCAGAAGCAGTGCCATGGCGACGCTGTTGAGCTTGGCCTCGGCCGTGTCGGCGCGGGAGGTCAGGACGGCGGGTTTTGCGGTGCCCATGACAACTGCGCCGCTCTTGGCGCCTGCCAGATAGGTCATGGTCTTCCAGAAGATGTTGCCTGCCTGGAGGTTGGGCATGAGCAGTACGTCGGCCTTGCCGGCCACAGGGCTTGTGATGCCCTTGTGCTCAACGGACATTTCGGAGATGGAAAGGTCCATGGACAGGGGGCCGTCGATGATACAGCCCTTGATCTGGCCGCGTTCATTCATCTTTGAGAGCACTGCCGCGTCATAGCCATCAGGCATGTTGGCGTTGACGGTTTCAACGGCGCTCAGGCAGGAAATTTTCGGCATCTCACAGCCCAGGGCATTGGCCAGGGTGGTGGCGTTGCCAATCATCTCGACTTTATCCTCAAGGGTAGGGGACACGATCATGCCGCAGTCTGTTGCCAGGAAAACCCGGCCCAGCGCGGTGGCTTCAAAGGCGGTAACGGCATTTAAGAGTTTGCCGGTCCGCAGTCCGTGCTCCTTGTTCAGAATGGCTTTCAGGTAGGTTTTGGTCTGGAGCAGGCCTTTCATGACAATGTCGGCCGCGTCGTTGCGGGCCAGCCCGACTGCCACGTTGGCTGCCTGGTTTTCGTCCTTTATGTCAACCACTGTGTTTTCTTCCAGATTGCATCCGGTTTCCTTGGCAAAATACTCGATTTTGGCCGCGTCGCCCACCAGAATGGCGGTTCCGAAGCCATAGTCATTCATCATTTTAACCGTCTGTAAAACAGGCAGGTCGCCGGCAGCGGCAACGGCCACAACGGCTTTTTTGGTCTGGGCCTGTTTGATCAGCTGGTCACGCATTTCCTTGAAATGGTACATATTGTCCCCTCGCTTTCTAAAATAACCTCTTATAACTAGTATACAATATAATTATACTGTTCTAACACTCAGCCAACAAGGAAAAGAAAGGATAGAAAATTGTGTTCAGGAGTAAAATATAACCATTATAAACGAGAAAAGGTAAAAAATTGTTCCTTAAAGAGGCAAAATTTTAAAGGCTTTCATTGACAGCCTGATTAGGGGCTGTTATGATGAGAGAAAAGAAATTTTAATCCTGAAACAGGAAAAAGGAAGCAGTAAGATGAAAAAATTTTGTTGTCTGTTCATGCTAGTGGTCCTGATTTTTACCCTGTCGGCCTGCGGCCCGTCAGAGCAGAGTGACCCGCATACTGAAAAGCTGGCAAACGCGGAGGCGTTCCAAAATGAAGGCGGCCTGGATTTTACCTTTGACAGCCTGCCGGAAAATATGGGAGCTGCCCGTTACTCGGTGGTGGACGGGGCAGTGGCTCAGGTGCAGTTCATCCGCGACAACCGGACTTATATTGTCAGAAAGGCCCATTATTCACGGTCTGCGGATATCAGCGGGGTCTACACAAGCTTCAGCGATCAGGCGGTGTTCCTGCAGAAAGGGGATATTCTCACCAATACAGGCACCATTGACGTCTACTTTACCCCAGTCAACAAGGATGCGGGCGAGGCGCTGGCCTGCTGGGTAACACCAGATGATTTTGCCTATTCGGTCTATTGTCCTGAGAATGTCGGCGTTAAGGATCTGAAGGCGCTGGAGGGCGTCTGCCAGGCGGTGTCCTGAGGTTCAATTTTTAAAATTTGGGTAATCCTTAATCAATACGATTAAGGAGAAACGCATGCAAAAAGGACGTTTAGAAGCCTACACCGACGCGGTGCTGGCCATTTTAATGACAATTTTAATCTTGGGAATAAAAATTCCGGATGAGCCTACCTTTGAGGCGCTTTTTAAAATAAAGGAGCAGCTTTTTGCCTATATCCTCAGCTTTCTGCTCTTTACGGTTTACTGGAACAATCATCACCATATGTTCCAGCTCGCAGAGAAGATCAATGGAAAAGTCATGTGGGCCAACTCCTTCTGGCTCTTTTTCCTGTCCCTGATTCCAGCAGCCACCAACTGGGTGGGGACCTTTATGGGCGGCTTTGCGCCGGAGATCACCTACGGCGTGCTTTTTATGCTCGTCAGTATTTCCTATTTTCTCCTGAACCATATCCTGGCAGCGGCAGGCGGCGTGGACTCAGCGGTCTACAAGGCCATCGAGCATGACCGGAAGGTCCCGATCACCCTGGTGATCAACGTCATCTCATTGGGGCTTGCCTTTATCAATCCTGTGCTCACCCTTGTGGGCTGCTATGTGGTTATTTTTATCTGGTTTATTCCCAACCGGCGGGTGGAAAAGTTTTTTTAAAACAGAAAGCCTGTCCTCAAAAGACTCAAAACCTTAAACAGCAGGGTTTTGAGTCTTTTGAGCATAAGGGGCGGTGTGTTAATAAATTTCAGCAGTCAGCTTTTGTCTGAGCGTTAGGACGCCCTGACGGTGAACTGGCTGTTGTACAGGTCGGCGTAAAAGCCGTTTTTTGAAAGAAGCCCCTGGTGAGTGCCCTGTTCCACGATGGTCCCGTTCTGCATCACAAGAATGTGGTCAGCGTCGATGATGGTGGACAGGCGGTGGGCGATGACAAAGCTGGTGCGCCCTTTCATCAGGTGGTCCATGGCCTTCTGGATTTCGAGCTCGGTCCGCGTATCGACGCTGGAGGTCGCCTCATCCAGGATCAAGATGGCCGGGTCCGCCAGAATGGCCCGGGCGATGGTCAGCAGCTGCTTTTGCCCCTGTGAGATATTCGAGGCTTCATCGTTCAGGATGGTCTGGTAGCCATTTGGCAGGGTGCGGATAAAGTGGTCTGCCCTGGCGGCCCTGGCAGCGCTCACAATCTCCTCTTTGGTGGCGGCGCCCCGCCCGTAGGCGATATTATCCTCGAGGGTCCCGCCAAAAAGCCAGGTATCCTGGAGCACCATGCCAAACTGTGAACGCAGGTCGCCCCGGCGCAGATCGCGGATGTCAATGCCGTCGATCAGGATGCGGCCGCCGTCCAGCTCGTAAAAGCGCATGAGCAGATTGATCAGCGTGGTTTTGCCCGCGCCGGTCGGGCCGACAACCGCAATCTTTTCCCCGGCCTTTACATCAATGCTGATATCCTTCATCAGCAGACGGTTTGGGCTGTAGCCAAAACGGACATGTTCAAACTGGACATCGCCTTTGGGATCGGTGAGTGATTTAGCCGGAGAGATGTCGGGCACCTCATCCTCCTCATCCAGCACCTCAAAGACACGTTCGGCCGAGGCGATGGCAGCCTGCATGGAGTTAAAGATATAAGCTGCCTCGGTAATCGGCTCAGAGGCCTGGTTGACATACTGGAAGAAAGCCTGGATAACCCCAAGGGACAGCCGTCCCTGGATGACGAAGAACGCGCCGAGGACCGCGATCAGCACATAGCCGATCTGGTTCATGAGGCGGATCAGCGGGTTGACCGCGAAGGTGATGAACTGGGCATTGCGGCTGGCTGTGTAGAGGCGCTCATTGACCTCCTCAACGGTTTGGGTGGAGGCGTCCTCGCGGTTAAAGGCCTTAATGACCACCTGTCCTGTGAAGAATTCCTCGATATGGCCGTTTAATTCGCCGAGGGTTTTCTGGTTTCGGGCAAAGCAGTGCTGGCTGCGGCGGGCCACCAGAGCGGTAATGACCATACCGATAATGATCATCACAAAGGCGATCAGCGTCAGCAACGGACTGATGGACAGCATCAGGATCACCGCGCCGATAATGGTGACCACTGTGATGATAAACTGCATCAGCCCCTCCTGGAGCGTGTCCGCGACTTTTTCAAGGTCGTTGGTGGTACGGCTCAGGATATCGCCTTTTTTATGGTTGTCAAAATATTTCAGGGGCATCCGCGCAAGCTTGGCGCTCAGGGACTCCCGCAGAGTCAGGGTCAGCTTCTGGGATACGCTGGCCATAAGGTATTGCTGCAGATAATTAAAGGCAGCGCTGAGAACATATAAGCCCAGCAGCAGCCCCAGTATCTGGCCCATGGCGCCAAAATTAATGGTGAAAGTGGTGCCGGTTTCAACGGCGTGCCGGACGCTGTCAAAAATCTGGTTGATGGCCTGGCCGATTACCATAGGGGCAGCCAGGGTAAAAGTACAGCTGAAAATGACAGAGATAATGACAATGATCAGCTTTCCCTTTTGTTCCAGGAGCTTTGAAAAAAGCCGTTTGGCTGTCTTTCCGGCATAGCGCGCCTTCTCGGCAGACATGCCGCCATCAAAGGAGAGGACTTCGGTTTCCTGATGTTCACTCATGCTAATTCCTCCTTACTTAACTGTGATTCCGCGATTTCACGGTAGACCGGACAGTTTTCGAGCAGCTCGCGGTGGGTGCCCTTTCCGGCAATGATGCCGTTGTCCAGCACAATAATCTGGTCTGCGTCCACAATGGAGCTGACCCGTTGTGCCACCACAATGATGGCAGCGCCGTGCACTTCGGCCTTTAAAGCGGCACGGAGGTTGGCGTCAGTCTTAAAATCCAGCGCGGAAAAGCTATCGTCAAAGATATAGACATCCGCTTTTTTTACGAGAGCCCGGGCAATGGCGAGTCTTTGCTTCTGCCCGCCGGAGAAGTTGTTGCCTCCCTGGGCCACACGTGTCTCGTAGCCGTACTTCAAATCGCCGATAAAGGCGTCAGCCTGGGCGATACGGGCTGCCCGGCGCAGTTCATCCATGGTGGCGTCTTCTTTCCCGTAGCGCAGGTTGTCGGCAATGGTGCCGGAGAATAGAAAGGCCTTTTGGGGGACAAAGCCGATCTTATCCCGGAGGGCTTTCTGGGACAGGGTTTTAATATCTACCCCGTCGATGGCGATGGTGCCGGCCTGGATATCATAGAAACGGGGGATCAGGCTGGCGATGGTTGATTTACCCGAGCCGGTGCCGCCGATGATCGCAGTGGTTTCCCCAGCCCTGCAGCTGAAATTCAGATCACTTAAGACAGGCTCCTCCGCGCCCTGATAGCAAAAGGTCACATGGTGGAAAGCCAGCTTTTCTTCAGAAAGCATGGCGGTCAGCTCGGCCGGAGCGTCAGCGATCTCAGGATCGAGATCCAGAACTTCAGAGATACGCTTTGCGCAGGCTTCAGCCCTCGGGATCATGGTAAAGACCATCACAGCCATGACCAGGTAAAACAGGATAAGCATGGCGTATTCGATCACGGCCATAATATCGCCGATTTCCATGGCGCCCTGTCCGATCTGTATGCCTCCGAACCAGATGATGGCCAGGGTACAGAGGTTTAAGAGCATCAGGACCAGAGGCATGGCAACAGCGAAGATTTTGTTGATGCGGATTGCGGTCTGTGCGTAATCCTCAAAGGAGGTGTTGACACGCCTGCGCTCAAAATCGGTCCGGTTGAAGGCGCGGATCACCCGAACCCCGGTAATGTACTCCCGCATAAAGCGGTTGATCTTATCCATTCCGGTCTGCAGGAGGCCGAACAGGGGCATGGTCTTGCGCTCAATGATGACCGCCAGAATCATGAACAAGGCCATGGTCACTACGATAATGCCGCCCATAAAGGCATTTTTGGAAAAGGCCAGGATCAGGCCTGCGATGGCCATGATCGGGGCAGGCAGCATCATCTGAAGCACCATGATCAGAGCCTGCTGAATCTGATTGACGTCACTGGTGTTGCGTGTGATCATGGACGCGGTGCCTATGCTGTTAAAATCGTTGATGGAGAAGCGCTGGGCCTTTCTGAACAGCGCGTTTCGGATATCCCGCCCGGTGCCGGACGAGAGAATGGCCGAGAACCAGGTGCCTAAGATAGCAAAGACCCCGGTCAATACGGCAAAAAGCAGCATGATGCCGCCGGTTCTGATGATATAGGGGATATCCCCATAGACGATACCGTTGTTGACGATATCTGCCGTGAGGGTGGGGATATAGAGGGTTCCCAGTGTCTGCAGAAACAACAGCACAACGACAAGGATGAGTGTTTTACGATATGGAATTATAAATTTGAATAATCGAGTCATTTTATCTCCTTCCCATAGGTATTGTACTCCGGTTTGATGTATGTTACTATAAACTGTAGAGTAACTGTACAGTCAAGCAGAAAGATGAAAAAAATTAGGTTTAAGGAAGGCTAAAGCATGGAAAACAAGGGAATGCTGACCATCAGCGAATTTGGAAAGCTTGCAGGTGTCAGCCGAAAAACACTGATATACTATGATAAAATCGGCCTTTTCTGTCCCGAGGCAGTGGATACTGAAAGCGGATACCGCTATTATTCTTATCCGCAGCTGGATGTTATCAGTGCGATTTATGCCCTGAAAGAAATTGGGACGCCCTTAAAAGCGATCAAGATTTATCTGGATGAGAGAACCCCTGAAAGGCTGGTGGCGCTCTTTGAGGAGCGAAAGGCCAAGATTGACGCGGAGATCCGCAGCCTCAAGAGGATCAGCGATATGATGGGGTCCAGAATCGAGATGACCCGCGCCAGCAGTACCATTGACACGGAACGGATCTCCGTAGAATATATGCCGGCTGAGCGTATTTTTATCAGCCCGGACATCTCAAACGTCGATGATGAGTCGATCTGGGATGTTATCCAGGAGTTCTATGAGTACTGCGCGCTCTACAACATCAGCTATGGCTATCCGGTGGGGGATATTGTGTCCATGGAGAGCCTGCTGAAGGGTGAATGGCATTTCCCGACCTGGTATTTTGCAAGGCTGGATGAACCCATGGCGCTGCCGCACATTGGCCTCAAGCCTGCGGGCTATTACGCAGTGGGCTACATCTACGGAAATTATGACAGCGTTGATGAGCTGTATGAGCGGATCAATGCTTATATTGAGGAAAATAGCCTGGCCATTGACGGCTGCGGCTACCGGGAATCCATATTGGATGAGATCGCTGTCCGGAACCCGGATGATTATCTGTTTAAGGTATCTGTAAAGGTAGAAAAGCCGCCGGAGGAAGATAAAAAATAAGGACCCGGGAAATTCCCGGGCCTTTTGAGTCTTTTGAGGATGTTTTTTTAAAAGAAAAAAATTTGTGCAGTCCCTGAACTCGGGTTAAGAGGCAAGGACTGTTTTTGCCAGCAGCTGTCCGGCGATGACGCCGGCAAGGCTCAGAATCAGGTTGAGCCCGGCATTGGCCGCTGCGGTTATCCAGGCACCCTCGCCGATCAGGCTCATGGTCTCGTAGCTGAAGGTCGAGAAGGTGGTAAAGCCGCCTAAAAGACCAGTGGTCAGAAAGAGACGCATCCTGGGCGAGAGGCCGGCGCTCTGGAGGCTCCACTGCATAATAAAGCCCATGAGCAGGCCTCCGAACACATTTACGCACAGGGTTCCGAGAGGCAGCCGGCTGTCCATAAAGCGGGCAATACCGCTGGAGATAAGATAGCGGAGCGCGGCGCCTACAAAGCCGCCCACGCCTACAGATAAAACTTCAAACATGCTGTTACACTCCTTGTCAAAAAATTAAAAAGCTCCTGCTTCCGTAAGAAACAGGAGTCATCAGCATTATGCGGTTTAGGCGAACTCCATCGCCCTGAGACCATTATAACGGAACGCGCTGTCCGTGTAAAGATGAGAACAATTTCAGAAATTTATTTTTTCATAATATATTGTAAGGCGCCGCTGGGACAGGCTTCAACAACAGACTTTACCTCCTCGGCTGGGGCGTTGTCGGGCAGAATCCAGGGCCTGCGGCAGACCTTGAATACCTCTCCGTTGCCGTGGGTACAATTACCTGAGTGGCAGCACATGTCTTTATTATAGAAAACGTCAATATCCTTGCCGGTGTATTTTTTATAGCCTTTTTCAATCAGTTCTTTTTCAGTCAAAGTTATTCACTCCTTTATTGGATTTAAAAAGATTCTTGTTTAATATATCCATTTTTAGCCGCCTTAAACAAAAAGAACCTCCCATATGGGAGGTTCTGATTATTCTGTTTTATTGGGTTTTATGACCGAATTGATGGCGTCCTTGATCTGATCGGCAGGATTACTTTTCTTTTTCGCTTCTTCCTCGGCTTTTTTAGCCTCCTCCTCAGCCTTTCGTTCGGCCTCGCGGGCTTCTTCTTCAGCGATGCGGGCGGCCTCCTGGGCGGCTTCCTGCTCCTCAACCTTTTTTCTCACCTGGCTGATCGCAAAATTCATATCCGTCTGGGTATCGGGGTTTTCAAGCTGAGCCACCAGCTCCTGAGCCTCGTCGCAGGCATCCGAGGAGGCGTCCTCAGAAAGCGCGTTTCGGGCCGACCCGTCTGTAAACTGGGCGTTGAGCAGATCGTTGATCTGCTTGTAAATATTGTACTGGTTTTGAGCGTCGGCAAAATCCTGCCGGACCGCTGCCGTGAAATCTGTTTTTCCCATGGCGTCCAGCTCGGCCAGATTTTTATTGATATTGTCAATCTGGAACGGCTGTATGGTCCTCACGACCACGCGGGACCCGTCTTCCTTTGTCTGATAAAGGGCAGAAACCCCATTGATGGCATCGGCCATTTTCTGGGCAGTGGAGGTGCGCTGCAGCAGAAAGCTGCGCATGGCCTCGTCCTTGACCTGATTGGCTTTTTTAATGCTGTCAGAGATCTGGCCGGTATTCTGCGCAACGCCTTCGGCCAGCCCTGCATCGTTTTCAGTGAAAAGTGCGTTGACAGACTGAACCGCCCGGTTTTGAACCAACAGCGGTATATGATAAACAGCGGCGCCGATCCCGGCAATCACAGAAATCAGCAGAAGCAGTAAAATAATGGTGAGTACTTTACCGCGAAGCGCCATTCGTTTCCATAGTTTTAGTGGTTTCATCAGCATTTACTCCTAAATGTTGTGGGTATCTTTAATCTTATCAGAACTTGTGCCGATTTTCAATTGGAAATAAAAAAAGATGGGTGCTTACCCATCCTAGCGTGTCAAAAAAGTGGCACAGACCGAGACTACGCCTTTTATCCAGATAAGAAAAAAGGTCTAGGCGTTGAGGTGAACGGCCAGGAATCGTGCCCCTTTACCGTCACAGCCGGACACCGGCGAGATCAGGCATCCAATTTAGTAAAGAAGCTATCCGTGTGAAGGTGGTGCCCGCAGGACGCTTTTTTCTTCCTTAGGTAAAAGACTTCGTCTCTCAGGTTTTTTGCCACTCTGAGATGGGTGCTTACCCATCCTTTATATAAAGTTTCTAATTCTTGGGGTCAGGCGCCATGGGGCTGAAAAAGGTTTTTCGGGCAAAGGCTCCCAGATGGCGGATGACAACAACGATCAGAATACCGGTCAGCAGGCAGAGCACCCGGTTGATAATAGCCGAGGTAAGGTCAAAGAGCACCAGCGATGCGAAAAGAGCGCTCATGAAGTTAATGACCTGCTGATATTTATAAGGCTTGGCAAACTGGTAATTGCCGATATAGCCCAGAACCAGGATCAGAACGCCGCCATACCCTTCGGGCACCAGCATTTGGAACAGCAGCACGAAAAGAACAATCCCCGCCAGTGTGGCGATGGAACGGTGCTTGATCCGTGTGAGGGTTTCACCGTAGTCAATCTGCGTCAGCGACATCACCACAATGCTGATCCACAGCGGCTTCTTAAGGCCGAAGGCCATCCCGATAAACATGGCCAGAGTAAGGCCCAGCGTCATTTTCAGAATAAAAGCCTGGTCCTTTTTCCGGCAGAGCAGGGCCTGCTCCTTCAGACTGCGCTGTCTGGCAGGGTCAAAGCCCTTTATTTTCCAAAAAACCGCAGTGACAACGGCTGTGATGGCAGCGCCGGTTAAAAGCCCGGCCATTCTGAGGACAAAGGCGTGTCCTGTCACAGGAGTGGATTGGCAGAAAATATAGCAGAGTAAAAAGATAATGTGCGGTCTGAGCACAGAGGGCTCCGAGCAGAAGGCCATCATCAGATAAATAAAAACAAAATTCAGCAGAAGGCCCGCCCACACGTTGAGAAGAGAAAGGGCAGAAACCAGACCTGAGCCTGCGAAAAAGAAGAAAAGCAGAAAGGTCATGGAACCGGGCTTCAGCTCCATATCACAGACTGGAAAGGTCAAGAGGGCAACGATAATGGCAATGGATGGCAAGAGATTTTCCTGACCAAAGAAACGCGCAAAAAGGTTAATAAAAAGAAGGATGAACGCAAAACGTGCCGTATTGATAGAGAATGTTTTAAATCCGGCTTTTACCGTCGTCTTATTTAATGTCAAGCAGTATTCCTCCAATCTTTTATTGATCACTTATAAATAATATGATAACGGAATAAAGGACAAAAAACAAGAACGTCAATTTAGAGGAATTTTACTGAATCCGATTGCAATTTTGCGTTCAATGAAATAAAAACAATGAATTGAAACTTTTTGAAACGCTTGTTAAAAAAGCTTAAGAAAAGCTTTTTAATAAACTACCATTCGGCCAGATCCAGCACCTCAGTAAAAAAGTCGTCATGATCCTCATAAATGGTCTGAGGAGCATATTCCTCAAAATCCTCTTCATTGTAGACGACGCTGACCTGTACGCCGGTATGAATGGTCATTTTTGCCAGGCGGCGCGCTTGCTCCTTCAGCTTGTCACCAGCCTCAGATTTGATGGCGATGCAGCCGGGTTTGTCGAATTGTCGGGCGATTAGATAAGCCATTTTGATTCATTCCTTTTTATTTTATTATAGCACAGGAACAGGCAGTACGGCCAAGGGATGGGGATAAAAAATAGTCCTGTCAAAGAGAAGAATCCGTTTTCAGCGAAAAGAAAAACATTTTTTAATATAAATATAAATTATAAATAACGTTTAAAGACCCATGAAATGGGTAAAAGCCATTGAAATGTGTTAGTTTGACAATACTTCTTAAAGGGGTGTACAATCTATAAAGTAAAGCTCTAAAGTGTTACACGCCCAACCGTGCATTTGAGCTATGACAATATTAAGGAGAATGAATATGAAGCTTGAAGACAATCTGATGATTCAATTTTTGAAGAAATTTGATGAAAATCCGTTTTTGATTAAAATAAACGGAAAGGAAGTTTTAGTGGGCGAGGGCGAGCCGACTTTCGTAGTCCGGTTTAACAAAAGTCTGGACAT